>JBCCKH010000028.1:0-2128 GCA_039027495.1 Bacteroidota bacterium | reverse complement strand
GAAGAGTTGGGCTTCGCACGTCCCAATAAATACAAAAGGTATGTAAGAGAATTAGTGACCCGTTATCAAAGTAAAGATACTCGCAACGAATCCTTTGCATTACCGGAAGAACAAATCCATACTTCTCCAGTTTTTGAGCAAATAAATGGTATTAAATTCCTGACACATGATGGAGGTTGTGGTGGGATTCGCCAGGATTCCGAAGCGCTTTGTGCTTTGATTGCGGGCTATTTGAACAACCCGAACGTTGCAGGAGGCACCATTCTAAGTTTGGGATGCCAAAACGCCCAGATTTCCATTTTAAAGGATAAATTGGATAATCTGAATCCCCATTTTGATAAACCCCTATACATTTTGGAACAGCAAAAAGAAGGGACCGAAGAAGACCTGTTGGTCAAGGCCATTCAATTGACTTTTCAAGGACTGACTGAGGTCAACAAAGTAAAACGCGAACCAGCTCCTTTGGAAAAATTGACATTGGGGCTGGAATGCGGGGGCTCTGATGGATTCTCTGGAATCTCGGCCAATCCGGCTGTTGGTCATGCCTCTGATATCTTAGTGGCTTTGGGTGGAAAAACCATGCTCGCTGAATTTCCGGAACTCTGTGGCGTGGAACAACAACTCATTAATCGTTGTACGAATGACACCATTGCCGATAAGTTTACAGAGTTAATGGAAACGTATTCCAATGCCGCCGTTGCCGTAGGCTCTGGGTTCGACATGAATCCCAGTCCGGGAAATATTAAGGATGGTTTGATTACCGACGCCATGAAGAGCGCAGGAGCTGCTAAAAAAGGAGGCACATCACCGATAACCGATGTACTTGACTATGCCGAATACGCCAATAAACCCGGACTTAACCTGCTATGCACCCCGGGTAACGATGTGGAAAGCACAACCGCTTTGGCAGGTTCAGGGGCCAATATTATTTTGTTCACCACAGGTCTAGGCACACCAACCGGCAACCCCATTGCACCGGTTATCAAAATTTCTTCCAATACGGATTTGGCCCAACGAATGCCCGACCTTATCGATGTTGACGCAGGGGGTGTTGTTACAGGGGAAAAGTCAATCCCACAAATGGGAGAAGAATTGATGGAGTACATCATCGATACGGCCAGCGGGAAGATAAAGACCAAGGCCCAACAACTGGGACAAGATGATTTTATACCTTGGAAACGGGGAATTTCACTTTAACTGTTTTGCATGAAAGACTTATTTGATATTGAAGGAAAAAACATTCTGATTACCGGTGGAACAGGGGTCTTGGGTTCAGAATGGTCCAAATACCTTGCGGCACAAGGCGCAAATCTTATCATTTTGGGAAGGAAGTTGTCAGAAGCACAAACGGTTGTGGATGATATTACTAAGCACGGCGGTAAAGCCACACCTTTTGGCTGTGACGTCACCAATGAGGAAAACCTAAAAAATATTTCGAATACCCTAAAATCTCAATTTGGTAGTTTGGATGTACTCATCAATGCTGCTGGGGGTAATATGGCGGGGGCGATTATCTCTCCAGAGCAAACGCTATTGGATAGTGATGTAGAGGCGCTCAGAAAAATCATCGACCTCAACTACGTGGGGACCTATCTCTCCATCAAATCCTTTTTACCACTTTTTCTGGATGGTAAAGAGGGAAGCATCATCAATATCTCCAGTATGTCTGCCGAGCGACCATTGACCAGAGTTATGGGGTATTCGTCTGCGAAGGCCGCTATCGATAATCTCACCAAGTGGCTAGCCATTGAGTTTGCTAAAAAATATGGGGAAGGATTACGGGTAAATGCCATCGCTCCCGGTTTTTTCCTCACAAAACAGAACAAAGAACTCTTGACGAATTCGGATGGAAGTTATACGGATAGGGCAAACCAAATTATTGGTAATACTCCAATGAGTCGATTTGGACAGCCGAATGAGCTCTTTGGGGCTATTCATTATTTGAGTAGTGACGCCTCCAAATTTGTAACGGGTACCGTACTTTCCGTGGATGGCGGCTTTGGTGCCTATTCGGGAGTTTAAAAAATTAGCTGGAAGAGATGAAGAAACTATTGCAAACTATGCGTTGGTACGGACCAAATGACCCGGTTAGTCTTTCCGATATTCGGCAAGCTGGGGCTACTGGCGT
>JBCCKH010000027.1:0-5701 GCA_039027495.1 Bacteroidota bacterium | reverse complement strand
ATTAAATATTTATTCCTTGAAGCTGCTGACGATTTGGGAAAAAAAAGAAGCAATTTGTGTTCATTTAATAAGGGGTAGATTTTGTCGAGGTCGCAACAATCTCGTTGGAGTCGCCTTTTTTTCGCGTCCAAATAAAAAAAGGGTCCTCCAAAATTGAAGGACCCTTTACCATATTTGTCGGGGTGGCAGGATGCCACTCACTATTACAAATACCTTATCTACAGTACTTTAAATACAAAAATCGAGGTATAATTCCCTTTTAGGACACTCGATTTGAATAGTAACTTTAAGAACGTAAACTGTTGTTATTTACGGAGGCAAAACTAAACAATATTTTCTTATGGTATCATTTAACTTCTTCTAAGTTTAAAATACCCCTTTTCATGGCTTTGGTAAAACAGTTTTTGAAAACCACATTCCATAAAATTGTAACATAGTAAGGGTAATTATACTGTTTTTTTGTAACAAAGTCAGGGTAAAATCTATCACATAAGACAAATTTTACAATAGTAAAATTGTGGTCTAAAACTATAGACTGGCCACTGGAGAACCTTTTAAACTCTGATGGACCAAATTGGAAATAAACTTGGCCAATGGTTCTATGTCATTGTCAACGCTTGCTTTCTCCAATGCTTGCATATAATTATCCCTTTCCTCTACGGGAATAACCGTCCATGGGTATCCACCAGATGCCAACATAACGTTCATTAGAAATCGCCCCATTCTACCGTTGCCATCCATATAAGGGTGGATATAGACAAAAATAAAATGACCCAATACTGCTCGTACCCCTGCATGTTCCTCTTTTTCTAACAACTCAAAAAGTACAGGCATGGCATCACGAACGGCGTCCTTGTTCAAAGGAACATACATCGATTGGGCAATATAGACTTGATTGGTTCTATACCCGGCCAAGTCCGAAGGTTTTAAAATTCCAGCTGCCACACTTGGAGCAAATAATTCCCGGTACCAATCCGAATGGTCTCGGTCGGCCACTTTTCCTGGATTGGCACCATCAAGGATTTTTTCGATAGAACCCTTGACTGCTTGTGAAGCCTGCCAGTACCCGCGTGCAGCCATGGCATCCCTATGTTTTTTATCTTCCGCATTTTCGGCTAAATCCCATGCCCCGCTTCTAACCTTTTCAATTAAATCTACTGAAACTACATAACGCTCAATGGAAAGTGAATGATAGGCATCCGTTGTGTAGATTTCATCGACTGCTTTGAGGTATCCTTTCTTATCTTCTGGAATTCCAGGGCTTTCTGGAAAGTGTTTTATAATCATTTCCCTAAAATTTTGCCACATCAGTCTAATTCTATTGGCATAAGGTGATTTTTCCCTAAAAGATAGTTCGGTAGCCAGTTGATTTTGAAATGGGTCGTTTTCGCGTACATCAAAATCAGCCGTTCTCATGGTCTTGACAATATCATCCGCGATGCGATCTTGACCAAGATTTCTGAATGCTCCTGCCAATCGTCCCGCTATTACGGTATGTGAGCCATCCAATAGCTGTTGTAAAATTTCCGATGCGTCAGTTATCTGGACTAAGGTCGTTCTCATTTCAATAGGATTTTTCTCGAACATTGTTGGAGAGCAATGTATCAATGCTGAGGGTAGGGTCAACATATTGATTCCTTTTTCCTCTATGACATCAGCTTTGTTCGGCAAAGGAGATTTGATTTCTAAAATCGACGTGTTGTATAAAAGTGGAATACTTTTATTTGGTGCATTCGGAGCTCTAACAATTAATTGATTCGGAATGGTATAATTACCTGTAATTATTAATAAGGATTGTTCAGGAGAAATACAATACGCTCCTCCATATTTATCATTTAAGTATCTTGAACAAAACTGCCAGTAAGAAGTATACCAAGATGTAGTGTCGCCTACTTTTTCTTGAGGATTGGAAACGATGTACCAGCCTTTAGCCACTTCCTTTAGAAATCCATTCTTCATCAGGCGTTCCCTGTGAATTCTATTAATCTCTGATGTGTTTATTGCAACAGAACCGTGTTCGTCCTGCAAAGCTCGAAGGATTTGCAATGATTCAGCAAGTTTTTCTCCTGGAGTAGCCATACTATGTTTCTTTTATCTTAATTAGAGCTTGGTACGAAAATTAGCCTTGCATGTGATATGTAAATTAGCCTAACGTGTTGTATGAATATTAGCTTAATATGTTGTACATAAATTAGCCTAGCATGCTAAATTACATAAAATAGTTGAATACTAGACATTTATAAACCCCAATCTTACCATAACTTATGTGCGCATGGATCCTGTGGAATTTCTTCCGCGTTCGGGAAGATAAGCGGATAAAAGAAATTCCATAGGGCGCATCCTACTTTTCATTTGTGATGCTGTCCCGTTTTTTGACCCACTTTTGGTAATCCTTGAAAATAATGGGGTGGTCCTCAAAATATTGTCTTGCCCTTACAAGGCCTTCTTCCCTACCCTTCTGATAGGCTGCTTCCTTTTGCCTTTCATATTGGATATAATGATAACCGAAGTAACCGAATACCAACGCATTCAGTATCATTACCGTATATACAAATACAAGTTCCCATCTAGGTACCAATCTCGATTTGTCAATGTTTTTTAAGACTTTATCCAAAGCCTTTTCTTGCTTTTCCGAAATGGTATTCAAATTGGATTGGTGATTGTTCAATAGGCGTTCCATTTCCGAGGTGTCCGGCTCGAAACCAAATTCGTTGATATTTTTTAGCAGTACCTTGAGGTCCGTTACCCAATTTCCGAAAGACCTGATTTCCTCGGTCAACAATTCCGCTATTTCATCCAGTTTTGCCATAATCCTACATTCCAATTTCGATTCCTATTCCTTTATCAATGGTTCTTTTGATGCCTTTCACAACTGCTTTGGTGGCCATCTTAACCACTAGGTTTGGCGGTACCTTTACCGATTTTCCCATCAGTTTCATTGCATTCTCAGTTTTGGCTTTCTCAACCACATTTCTGTTGAAACCAATCTGTTCGGCTATCTTGTTCATGGACATGGAACGGTGTACCTCGCTACCTTTTAAATTCTGCCCCGCAAACTCAAATCGAAAACCCTGCAATTGGTTCTGTTTGTTGATGGAAGGGATGACCTTTATGGGATAGGCTTCCATCGCTTTGATGTATTGGTCAAAGTCCTTGGGCCTGACCTCTTTTATTACTTTTTCATGGATTCTTTTGAGAATCATTCGCATATCCTTGGCTTTGTCCAGTTTTTGTTGTTGGACTTCCCGTACTGTAGTAAGGCCCATTTCCTTTGCCACCCGTTCCGCAGCTTGTTGGCTCCGTTTTCCTATAAAATTGTCTTTATAAGCTTCCCCTTGAAAATTGATTCGGTTCACATATAAATGGATATGAACGTGTTTCCGGTTTCTGTGCACAAAGGCAATGGCCTGGTTCTCCTGTAACTTCATTTGTTTTAGAAACCGTTGGGTGATTTCTTGAAGTTCTTTGTTCTTCATTTCCTTGCCATTTTTGATGGTTGGACTCAATACGAAACTCAAAGTGTTTTTTTTGCATTGATGATTCTGTTGTTGGATGGTCCTGAACTCTTGGGTAATCTCCTTTGGAGTATCTCCCGCGAGATATTGGCTATGAACAATCTCGGGCTTCTTTTCCTCTCGTAATCCGTAGGCCATTGATGCTGATGTGTGCGATATGGATTTTCCCATTCCAATCATACCTTAAAACTTAAAAGGTGCTCCCTGATTTCTTTTGCCAGTTGGTTGACTTCTTCTGCCAATCTTGGATTTCGTTTCCGGAACATGTTCCCAATACGTTTGAAATTGTTTTGGTACTGTACCAATAACTTATAGGCTTCTATTTGTTCTTCCGATAAACGTTCAATAATCCTATCATCAAATGCTGCACGGCGACAATACTCACTGACGGAAAGACCAGATTTTTTGGCCTTGACCTTAAGCAGTTTCTTCTCAAATATTGAGCACCTGAACTGGACGAATTCCCGTTTCATATTCCTTTCCCTCTTTTGCGAATTCTAAGAGAAAACCAAATCATTGGACAAAATTTTGTCCATAGACTTCCACATAGGGAGTTTGTCTTTTTACCACTGCGAACATCCGGTTCACCAATTTGCAGCAAATTGCATTGACAATGACCTTGTGGTCCTTGCCCTGTTCCCTTTTTCTCTGATAGTATTTTCTCATCTGGCCATCATATCTGATTGCTGAATTTGCCCCATTGTTGAGCAATGTCTTTATGGTCTTGTTCCCAAACTTGCTGGTTCTGGTCTTTCCCCTTATGGATGTCCCAGAGCTGAACTCAAAAGGTGCTATCCCTGCATAACAGGCATATTTCCTTCCATTGTCAAAACTGGTAAAGTTGTTGGTGGAGACGAGCATAAAGGCCCCTATGATAACCCCGATTCCCTTGACCGATGAAATAAGCGTATGGTTCCTGTTCAGTTCCACGTCACTCTTGATAATATCCGTTATCTGCTGTTTGATGTCCACAATTATTACGTTCTGTTGTTCAATCTGGGCCTCTATTTGGGCAATGATGCCGTCCATTCCACTTACGGGCAGATACCTCTTGTGACTTTTAAGGCTGTTCTTAAGCGATGTCCTTATCCTTACCATCTGTTCCCGGTAGGTCAGCAATTGCTTTATCTTGACCAATAAGGGGGAGGGCATTTCATAAGGCTTGAGCTTTGCCCTATGGGTGAAAGCATAATCAGCTATCCTCTTGGCATCTACCTTGTCGTTCTTACCACGGGTCATCCCCAGACTGCGTTTGATGTGCAGCCCGGACTCCACACAGAACAAAATCCCCTGTTGGGCGAGCCATGCACAGAACAACAATCCATAGGTTCCTGTATGTTCCATACAGAATGCACAATCGTCCAATTCCAGTCCCTGTTCCCCTATCCATTTTGGGACAAGGGAGAAGCCCTTAAGGGAGTTGTCCGTCCTGAATTCGCCAAATCCGTTTTTCTTCATCAGTGCCAGGTCCAGCGTGGCATTGCTGATGTCAACCCCGACATAATGTTTTTTCTTGATAAATTCGTTCATTTCAATTTTAGTTTTCAAACCGGAATGGTTGCCCAGCTGATACCTTTAATAAGTCCGACTTAAGATTCTAATTGGCCCGTGCAACAAAAAGGGAGGCCAGGACTACTTCGCAAAATGATACTGGATCAGACCGTCGGATAGTTCACCTTGCCTCCCCCGGTTTTTGAGTTATTAACTGTTTTGTAAGTTATCAGTCTCCCCTTAAGAATCCCCTCTTGAAACATCATCAACATGGTTTTAAACTTTTGCGACCAAAAGGGCCTTTAATCTAAAGGACCAAGGGGAGCAAAAGCAAGATTTGTCATGACAATGACACATCTTGAATTCTCACTCAATTATCATTTTCATGCTGATTTCGTTCGCCAGTTCCTCTCCCTACCCATCATCAATTCATCTTATTTCTAAGTGCATATTTAAGTGCCTCCGCTTCCAATTCAGCTTTCGATTTTCTGTTGTTCTGTAATAGCCAAAGATTGAGTTTCTTCCTTTCGAAGAATATCATTTTACCGTTGGGTTTTGAGTGCGGTATCTGTCTTCTTGAAGTAAGTTTGTAAAGAAAACTTCGTGATACGCCCATGTATTCACAGGCCTCTTCAAATGTCAAAACTTCCTTGTTGCTTGACAATAATCGTTCTATACGTTCAAGACGTTCCTCT
>JBCCKH010000026.1:0-6195 GCA_039027495.1 Bacteroidota bacterium | reverse complement strand
GTTCAACAAATGCGGTGACGGATGGGAGAACTCCACGGAGATACAGATAATAATAAGGTCAAAAAAGAACCAAGGATCAAAAGCCTTACTGAACCAAGCGGCCCAATCCGTATTGAACGAACTACAGGATTTTTCATTGCCGATCTCAACGGGACTTGCGGTCAACAGCGTGATTTTGAGCGATGTGAACGAACTGGTTGACGATAGGGGCAGTGAGATAGTGTACCAGAAGATACTTAGGATGGAGACAAGTATTCGATAGAATAGAAAATATTTATTAACTTTGAAAAAAGTATAAGAAATAGTTATGGCTAATGAATTTTTTCAGGAAGGTGATGTTTTTGTTACCAGTATCTATGATACGACCGCTACGGCATACCAGCCCATTGGCTGTTCGGAATCCGATACTCTTTCCGAAACATTGGAAATAGATTCGTTTCAGACCAAATGCGAGCCTGGGGTAATAAAGAAAGACCCAGGGGCATCTGATTATGAGATAACAGGAGAAGGAAGGTTCATTGACGAAAACGTAGATACCGGAAGACAGTCCTATGCCAAATTGAGCGGATATTTGAGGAACAAGACGCGTATCCTTTGGAGGCAGTCAACTGGGGTTGCGGCCACACCTTTTGAATATGGTTATGGATATGTTTCTGCTTGCGAAAAAACGGGGGAGTCAGGAACAAAGATTACATATTCCTATACCATTTCGGGAGATAGTGCAATAGTAACCACCGACCCAGAGGTTTGATGCGGAGCATTTCAATCGAGATTGGCGGGAAGCAGAGAGAGTTTTCCTTTGGTATACGTGCATTGGGAAATGTACTGCAAGAGTTTGACAACGATATTATAAAATACTTGGAGCTTTTGGAGAACAACGGGTTTTTGGCTGCCCCACCAACGTTGTACCACTTACATGCACATGCGTTGAACAGGTCTGGCAAAGAAGTTGATTTTACTGTGAACGATGTCGAGGACTGGCTAGAGGAGAAAGAGGGAATGTTCCATAACAAAGATGTACAAAGGGTAATGTCCGAGTTCATAAAGACATTGACGGGATATGTGCCAAAACAGGAACAGCAAAAGCCGTCAAAAAAAAAATAGATTGGAACATTGATGTAATCGGATTCGCTGTATGGGCCTTTAAGATGCCCTTGGAAGAAATAGAGAATATGACCTGGGCTGAATTTCAACTCAGGTCTTATGGTTTTTGGGAAGATAGAAAGTTTTTGATGTACATGACAAGAGAGGTCAGTTACGAGGTGCACGGACTGAATTATATGCTTGGTAAAAAAAGACCTCCAAGAAAGAACAGGTTTTGGGACATAGAGGGCAAATCGCAGGGCTTGGAGGACAAAAAGATAAAGGCAATGGAAAAAGCTTTGTTGGAATACAGAAAACGTACGAATGGCTGAATTAGAGGTTAATTTATCGGCCGATGTAAAGGAACTCAGAAGACAACTTGCACAGGCCAAAAAAGAACTGCAAAAATACGGCAATGTCGCTGACAATGTAACCAGTGGCACTGCCAAATCCTACCAACGCTCTACTAGTTCAATATCAAAATCAAATAGGAACCTAAACCAGAGCAACAAAAAGACAAGCGCGGGCGCTGTCGAACTCGGAAGGGCTTTGGGAGATTTACCTTTTGGCATACAGGGTATTGCCAACAACATACAGCAATTGGCATTTGTGATGGGCGCAGGTGCGGGATTGCAGATTGCCATATCGGGTGTTACGGCGCTATTGGTCGTATTGGAAAAAAGAGGTATAAACTTATCAAGTGTTTTTAACAATCTTTCTAAAACAACAATAGAATACGCCAAGGCCACAAGAGAAGTAGTCTCTCCTGTTAAAGCTGAGATAACCGAGTTAAGAACATTGGTTAAAATAGCTAATGATAGTGCCATTGCGACAAGCGCGAGGCAAAGGGCCATAGATAGGTTAAATGATGAATATGGAGATTATTTAGGAAATCTTGATCTTGAATCAATAAAAACCAAAGATGTTAGAAAGCAAATTGATAACCTTACTGATAGTTTATTAAAAAATGCCCAAGCAAGGTCTTCTCAAAATCTGATACAGTCGATTTTTAATGACAGGCAAGAAGAGCTTATAAAACTAACCCAAAGACAAAGAAATGCTGCAAAAGCAGTTTCAAATGAAGTCAAAAGGTTAACTGATGATGTTGCAGCATTTTCTAGAGTAGACACCTCTAGGCCATTAACGGAACAAATTCGACAAATACAGAACATCATTGACGCTTATGGAGGTCAAGGTTCATCTCTTGTAAGATTGTTGGATAATAATTTAAAAGAATATAACAGAGCGGTAAGAGATACAAAGGCTTATAGCGATGAAACAAAAAAAGCTCTTGAACCTGTACTGAATCTTTTTGAACAACTGACAATAAAAGATTTAGTTTCTGGAATTGATAACGCCGCTCCTGAAATCGTATTGACCCCAAGAGCAAGTGTTTCAAACATTAGCGGAGGAGTTGGAAATAAGTTTTTGGAAGACGTATTTAAAATAACAGATTCGGCCCAAAAAAGCCTTCAGCAAGGATTCAACAACGCTCCGTTCAGGACAGGTTTCTTTGAAATACTGGAAACTCCTTTGGCAAACGGACTCAAGAATATTGAACCTGGTCTATCCGCAATACAGCAGAGATACGCAAGGTTTACCAAAGAAATGGAGGGGCTTACCGTTAATCTATCAGGGGCAATAACGACAGGCTTTTCAGCACTTGGACAGGCACTTGCCAACGGAGAGAACCTATTTGGCGCGGTAGGACAGGCAATTTTGCAGACAATGGGCCAGATAGCGACCGAACTCGGTAGGGCTTCAATAGCTGCTGGAATAGCTGCCCTTTCTTTGAAAAACCTATTCAAATCACCTGCCGCCGCAATAGCCGCTGGGGGCGCACTGGTGGCCATAGGATCGGCCCTAAGTTCAGCAAGGGGCGCGGTGGGAAGCATAGGTACATCAAATGTGGCCGGACAGGGGTCCAGGAGCCTACCGGGGTCCAGTATCACATCGACCCCTACCAATGGATTGGAAGGCGTGTCGATAGAGATACGCGGAAAGGGAACCGAACTCATAGGTGTAATCAACAACACCCTTGCGGCCAACGGGCGCAGCGGGGGCGATCTATTACTTGGATAATGCCGGGATACAACGTAGAATACAATTCTGTAAACGGTGACCAGTACCAGATTACCATAGATGACGGTGCGGCCATACAATTGGTTGATATCGAAGGGCGCGCAACCTATGACATGACATCGGTCAACAGCATCGAGACACCTATCAGGGAAAAGACGCTCTCCATACAACTTATCGCCACAACTGAAAACAACCTGGAAGATTTGTTGGTCAGGAAGGAAAAATACTGGAGGGTCAACCTATACAGAAATTCACAGAAGATATTCTTTGGCTACCTTTCCACTGAAGGGGCCATACAGGAATATAATGCCGATAGGTGGATATTGAGCGTAAGTGCATTGGGGCCAATGTCATTTTTGGGCGACATTGCTTACAAAGAGGCCAGCGGACTTCCCTATATAGATGATGAAATCCTGATAAAGATACTTTCCAATGCGATTTCAAGGGGCTTTGAAAGGACCGGGGACCGATTTTTGTTCTATTGTTATTTTGATTTGGGAATCCGTTACCGCGTGTCCGGGAACATAGTTGACTTCACTTCCGGCAACGTGCTTTCATCGGTCAGAATGCCACAACTTTTTTTTAGAAGGGACATTAGGGACACCGACGACTGTATTTTGGTCGTTGAAAGTGTTCTCTCCAGTCTGGGACTTTGCATAACCCAGGTAAACGGCAATGCATGGGCTATATATCCATGGTCGTTCGACCCTTCTGGTTACACATCAAATTTTGTGACCATATACGATGCTGATGGTGAATTTGTTTTTGGAGAGCCACCGACCCTGTTCAATACAGTTGACATTGTTACCGATAATAATGTATTGTCCGGTTATGAACTTATGTTCTGTGATACATCCAACAGCTACAACTATAAAAGGGGGCTTGACAAAATAGAGGTAAGGCACAGTTTTGTATATCAAGATTCCAACTTACCAAACGCCATCCTGGAGCCGAACGGTTCTTTGATAGATGATTGGAACTTGGGAACACGTGTTGAGGTGACATCGTTGGGATACCAAAAAGTGCTGAGCTGGCCCGGTGGAGGTATTGGCTCGCCATTTGCACTCAGCAACAGTTCACTCGTATCTATAAATGCCAGGCAGCAACTGCAGCTGACCATAGAATGTGAACCCAGCCAAGACCTTGACAATGTACAGACCTTGCGCGTTTGGTACAGGATAGGGGCCGTGGACCAGAACGGGAACAATTTTTATCTGGATGTCGCATCCATTGGCGAGGACAACGAACAGGTACTTTTTTGGACAAGCCTCACAACGGGGATAAATCTTTTCTTTGACATAGATAACAATGGTGAGGGAATAAGCAACAACAGGTATACCCTTACCCAAACGTTGAGGGAAATAACAACACTTGGTTCTGAAAGATATGACCTTACCGTGACGCTTTTGGGGATAACAGGGGTGGGGGTCGATGATGTCCCAGATGATTTTTTGGCCGTCTACAATATTGATTTAGTGCCATTGGACAATAGTTCGGGAACATCTATATTTTCAGAACTTGACACGATCGTAAACGATAGAGCGGACAATAAGGAAATCAATATAGACACCTCCCAGGGAAGTGTCCTGCAGAACCAAATTTTTGCCGATGTTCCCAACACTCCGCAGATCGAGGCGGTGAACTATCCCGGACTTGATTCCGTGTGGAGCAGTTTGGCCGAGGCAAACTCAAAGCTTGTACTGAAGAACAGGCAACAAAAGCGATTTTTTGAAATCAGTTGCTTCAACTTTTTTGAACCGTTGGACACCTTGGAGGTCAGCGAACTGGATTCGGCAAAATATAGGTGCACAGCATACTCATTTGATACCGCGCAGAACAAATGCCGGGCCACTTTGGAGCAGTACCAGCTTCCACTGCCAAGTCTTACCACTGAAGTGGACGACCTGTCCAGTGAAGGCCAAAAGACGGTACTATAGAAAATATCTATATATAAATTAAAATTCATAAATTTGTCTTATGGCAATGGTCAAAGGCGATGTACGGATTTTACAGATAAAGGTCGATGGAATCTATGTCCCGATAGGATGCCTTACCTCGAATGATTTCAATGAGACGGTGGAAATGTTGCCCACTACCACAAGGGCATCGAATGGATGGCAGACTTCGATACCCACAAACCAGACATTCAATATTGTATTTGAGGGAATCCAAAAACTAAATGATGATACCATACTGTCCTATGATGACATCAAGGTATTGAAAAGGGCAAGGACACGCATTGAATGGGGTCTTTTCACGGAAGGAGGCCTAACGGATGAGGGTTTTGGCTATATAACAGAAATAGGTGAATCCGCGGCAGTGGGTGAGTTCCTTTCGTTTACAGGGAACATATTGGGCTACGGTGAACCAGTGTTCATCAATGTGGACGGCGACCTGTTCCAGAACGGAAATGTAATGTTGTTCCAGAACGGCAACGCAATGATTTTTAACTGATGGCAAACCAAAGACTTACCGATTTAACGGAGAAGACAAGCGGTGTAAGCGTTAATGACATCCTTCATTTAATAGACACCGATGACACCTCTCAAAATGCCGCCGGAAGTTCTTTCAAGATAAATCTCCTGAACCTTTTCAAAAATGTGAGCGTGGTGTCCATATTGGGAGCTTTGGTATACAAGCCCACAAGCACGGGAACGGGAATACAGGACACTGACTGGGTAATATATATGAACAGCACAAGATTGACGATAGGTCTGGCAACGGATGACATGACAAGCCTGCCAGCGGACCTTGACGATAGCACTAAATTTTCAAAATTCTATGACCAAGATGGACCTCTTTTACCTTAACCTGATATTGCTAGTTGCCAATCTGGCGCTGTTGCTTTTTCAATTATTGAATAAAGCGCCAAAGGTCGAGTTCTTTGGGGATGGCATACGGATAAAGAACAAAAAAGGGGAAACGGTCATTGAATACGATAAACCACTAAGGAAATGAGATATATATTGTTGGTTAGTTTTTTGTTGACATCGTTTTTGGGCCTTTCCCAAGGAGGCCCAAAGGTCGATG
>JBCCKH010000025.1:0-7189 GCA_039027495.1 Bacteroidota bacterium | reverse complement strand
TCGTGCAATCGGCTGAGTGCCATCGGTTCGTTGAAGGTTGCCGCTTCCACTTTTAATTTGTTGGAATACATCCAATTTTGCAACTCTTCTTGGTAGGCCATGATGCAACCGGTAAGCCCCAATATAAACACCACCAGCCCGGAAAAAAGTCCGAGCCAGAGGTGTACTTGTCCAAAAAACGTTCTAAATGCCATCATCAGGTTTTGTGGTGTGACAATCTTCTTTATGAAAAATTTTGAATGCCACTACCATAAACGACCTATCCTTCTAAAAGCACCACCGCTTATACTGGAGACCTCAGTGTAGTCGTCGATGGAATCTTGGCGTAATAGGGAGACCTCGGTGTTCTCGCCCCGTACGGCATAAAAATAATTGATGCCATCAATTATGGTCCAAGGTTGGGCAAATGTAAAACCTTCGAAGCCATTGAAAGGCTGTACCTCTTGGGTGGTCAGATCTATGCTGGCACTAAAGGATTCAGCGGCCACTACGCTAAAGCGATCGTCAAAATTGTCGGGCCATTCATATTCGGTATCACGGTAGGTCACCACCAGTTTATTGTTAAAAACAAAGGAACCCTGTATGAATTTGCTGGGGATGAGTTCCCCTACATTGAGCTCAAAATTGGGGTCGAAGGTACCGTCATCCGCAAAACGTAGAAACGTGAATGGATTTGGTAAGGTATCGGGATCGACATCATAATATCTTCTTATGGAGAAACCATTTTCCGGTACAACGTACAAATTATTGTTTTCGTCGACTAGGAAATTGTTGGCCCCGGCGTACAATCGGTCATCTTGTAGGTATTCAATTGTGCCAGAGGCCGTATCAAACACACCTACCATTACACCATCGGTATTTTCAACTTCACAGCAAGAAAGAATTTCACTATAGTCTATGGGAATAAACAGTTTTCCATTTCTGAAATACAATTCACCATCCCTTGTAAACCCTTCGGGCACAAAGGGAATCAGGGGATTGGGGTCGACATTCAACACTTCTATGATTTCCATTGTGGAAGGGTTCCATTCAACGATTATCCCTTCATTGATATTGGTGTAGAAGGCCTGGGTCTCGGAAACGAACACGGGTATCGATGTAAGGTCACCCGATAGGCCTGCTGTGGCGAAACTCAGTAGGCCTACAGCGTCGAATTCGAAGGTGGTCCTATCGACCGCCCATTTGGTCATGGCCCCGGCATCCCCACTCCAGGTGAATACACTGCTCCCGTTTATGTAAATCCGGTTGTTGAATCCGAGTTCAAGTGCCGTGGAAGGGTCGGGTTGGGAAGGTAGTTCGGGATGTGCACTCATGTAATAGACCCTTCCCTGAGGCGTTTCCAGACGGAAGGAATACAAAAAGCCCGTTTCCGACTCCTCTGCAATTGGGCCTGGATTTGGACTTGGACTTGGACTATCACCGTTATCATCGTCGCTACAAGAAATTAGCACAATGGCACTTATGGCGAAAATCATGGTCGATAGCCAGGTCGGTTCATGATTTCTTTTATTTTTTAAAAAACTCATTTTTACTTATTTTTCGTTATCAATTTTATTGTTCTTTCGATTTAATTGTGAGGGTCCTGCAAGAAGGGAATGTGTCCCGGTTCGACACATTTCCATGGCAGGCCTGCCTTTTCGGTATGCTACTTTGTCTCTCTTATGTTTTGTGCTTCATTTAGATTCATTTTAGGATTAATTTTTAAGTTAGTTCGGCCAGGATTATCCATCTACAGAGCTTTTTTGATTTTATGAATGGATTTTGAATCCCTGCCATTTCTTTTGACAATTAAAATTGAACAGTCGATTTAACATAAAAGGCTCTACCTGGACGTTGCAGGCCAAAACGGTCAAAGACCTTGGCATTGGTAAGGTTTTGGACCTCTGCGGTAATGGCGTTGCGTATTTTCCCAACTGATGTTCTATAGGTTATTCCCGCGGACTGAATTTCTCGGTTTGGCACTTCCAATTTGAACTGTTCCTGGCCAACGCTTTCCCAACCCACAAAGAAGGCGTTGACAAACCTAAAGCTCCAAAACAAAGATAGGTCGTCTCCTTCTTTAATGATGTTATCGAACCTATAATCAGAAGAAGCATTGGCAAACAGGTACGGCGTGTTCGGTATCCTATCGCCTCGGAACTGGACAAATGGCCCTTCATTCGAAGTATTCCTGTATTCTTGATAGGTGAGATTACCTGAAACCGTTAGGCCCTTTAAAAAATTGGTGATGCTCCCACTGAGTTCAACCCCTGTTGAATTGGCGCTCCATACATTCTGGAAAGCCCCGAAGTCATCTTGGTCCACAAGCAAGAATATAAGGTCATCAATTTCACGAAGAAAAAGGTTGGCCCCTATGCTCCAGTTTGATTTTCCATAGTTTTTGCTTCCGTAGTTGAGGGCAATGTTCAGGTTATGGCTACTTTCAGGTCGAAGTCCCAGGTTTTCCTGTATCAATTGTCCATCGCCAAAAATCTCATCCAACCTTGGAAGACGTATCGCATATTCGTAGCTGAGTTTCGTGTACAAACGCTCTGACCAATTGTAACGCAGTCCATTTCCAATTCCGAAATTGTTCACGGCACGTTTGTCAACAGTTGTACGCCCATCACTGGGGTCCAGGGCGGTCACCTTTACATTTTGGCTATAGTTCTTTACAAAGGCAATATTCTGTAGCTTTTCTTCAAATAATTCCATTTGGTGTTCCAGACCAACGACGAAGTCAAAGAGTCGTCCCTCGTCCAAAGCGGGGTCAAGAGGCCCATCAATGAGCAGGTCATCCCCCGTTCTAAAGGCATGGGTAGGGGCTACGGAAAGCTGTAGCTGATGTTTTCCATTTAGTTCAAATTTTGTCCTTTGCCTTAGAAAAATACTCTCACTTTTTGTGATGAGATTGTCAGCGGGCCCGAACTCGCCAGGTTGGTTCTGCACCCTGACCACCTCTCCGAACCAATCGTAGAGGTTGTTGGTGACATCAAAGGACTCCCTTTCATTGTAGTTGTACCCTCCCTTTACATCGATTTCCCAATTCTTGGAAAGGTTGGCATTGTAGCGAATGTTTGCACCGGCAGAAAAGCTGGTGAATACCAGTTCCCCGAAAGGATTGCCCGCCACGGCATTGTTGATACCGAATTGTGGCAGGTCGATGAGTCCAGGTGCTTGGCTGTTCTGTATTTCATTGCTGTAGTCACCGTAATAGCCCTCCAAACTGAGTTCATTGGCCCATTTTCTGCCTTTTATGCCAAGACTGATGTTAATACCATAGGCACGGTATGCATCATGGAAACGTTCCAGGGATTCCTGGCTCAACTGTCCTTGTGGGTCCGATACCGCAACATCTATTTTGTAATTATTGTCCGAGTAATCAAAAAAACCGCCGGTCGTCGCAAAAAGGCCAGTTTGTCCATCTTGGAATCCCAAGCTCAATGTCGCCCTGTGCGTATTAAAGGAACCGATCTGATAGGAGGCGGACCCATTGAACCTTTCAACAGGTTCAGAAGAAACCAAATTGACCGCACCGCCAAGGGCATCCGCCCCGAACTGAATGGGAACGACACCCTTGTACACGTCTATCCTTTCAACAGCGTTGACCGGAACATTGGCTATACCAAATACATAGGGAGAGAAATCCAGTGGGATCCCGTTGTAAAAGAACCGTATCTGGTCCCCGGAAAGCCCGTTAAGAGCAAATCGCGTTGGTGACCCAAGACCTCCGGACCGTTGGACGCTGACCCCCTGGGTCTTGGCCAATACCTCTCCAAGGTCGGCGGTCTGAAGCTTCACCGTCCCAGTTCTGACTACCGTTACGGCCTGGGCGGACTCCTCCAACCTCTGGGCTTGTCCCTTTCCTTTGACCACAACCTCTTTTAAGTTTTGGGGCGCCTCCTCCAAACTAAAATTGATATTGTACAGATTCTTTCCATCTACAACAATGGTTCGCCGTTGTTGTTTGTAGCCCAGAACCTTTACCAGCAAGATGTGGGTTCCCGTAGGTATGCCCAGCAAGTGGTATCTTCCGTTTGCATCCGCTACCGAGCCGATTCCCAGTTTTTCAACCAAAATATTGGCATAAGGAAGGGCTTTGCCCCTTTCATCAAATATCTGGCCCTTGATGGATTTTGTGCTCTGTGCGGTAATCTTGAGAAAACTGAAAACAAGCATAAGAAGGATTAAATTCCTTGACATTGATATCTACTCTATTTTCAGGATTGAAAATTCGTCAACGGTAAGTGACCCCGAGTCATTCCCCATAGTTTCTGGCCGTTCTGTCAATAACGTAGGTTGTGAGGAGGACCCGTTCAAATAATAAAATCGATACGGTACGAGGATAAATGTACTATCGCCCGTGACCACGGCCTGCGCTTGTTGCGATGCGTTGTAAAGTTGAACGGTTCCCTTAAACTTGATTTTGAAGCGTTCCCCTGAAAAGTCGGCACGAAGCTTTTTGCCCCCGTAAACGTACAAGCGCTCCTTTTGGGCGGTAATCTTTACCGACTCGGTGGAAGCCGAGTTCGCCGAGACACGTCCTCCTAAAAAGGTGACCAAAAGGATACAAGCCGCTGCTGAATATCGAAGACCCTTTTTGGTATAATCCCAAAATCTGGTTTCAAGGGGCCATAGTCGCTTGTAAATCCTTTTTTGAATGATGTCCTTTCTTGATTCAAAAAGTTCTACGTATTCATCGTTGTTATATCCTTCATCAAGGGACAACCAATTCTCAACAGCTTTACGCTCTAAGTCAGTACAAGTACCTAGGGCATATTTTTTTAATAGTTCGCGTGAAATTTCCATACCATGTATTTTCTATTAATTAGGTGTAATACGTGGTAGACGTAAAAAATCAGCTTTACCCTAATGGGTTTTTCGATTTTTTTAAAAAAGGAAGGAAAAGAGGGTCCTTAGCTGGCTTATGGTCTTTCTGATATGATACTCAACAGTCTTCTCTGTTATCTTAAGATTTTCGGCAATCTCCTTATTGGTAAGTCCATTTTTCCTACTCAAAAGAAATACTTCCTTGGTACGTGTTGGCATTTTTTTGAAATTGCTGAGCATTTTCGATTTTAGTTCCGATAAGACCATTATATCTTCAGGTGTAGTGCTGACCTGTTTTTCTGGAACACCCTCAAGCTGCTGATGTGATATTTTTTTATTCTTTCGAAAATGGTCGATTAATCTGTATTTACAAGAGGTTATCAAAAAATTTTCCATTTTTCCCTTAACCTCGATTTGATGCCGTTTATGCCATAAATTCGCAAACACGTCCTGCAGTAAATCCTCAGCTTCCTGTCTGTTTTGAAGATGGTGTATCAAAAAACTAAAGGCTTTATAACCATACAATTCATAGATTTGATTAAAGTCAGATTTTTTTGTGATATCCAGTTTTTCTTCTTCTAATGTTCTGACCTTCATGATTTTCTACAGGAAAATTCGAATCGATTTTTAACGAAGCTAAATTTCTGTGGTCATAAATCCTAATTTTATTTAGAATAGTTCTATATAATCATCATATTTAACACAAATTAAGAAGTATCAGCCTACAACAAAGTTCTCTCTTTTAGAACTTTTTATCGGCCGATTTGGGAAACGACTGAACACTGTTGAAAAGGAATCTTTAGCCAGTTCCATTTCCCGTTCTTTTTAGTAGTTCCACAAATACACCTTTAATGGGACTAAAAAACCCAAGGTTATAGTTGTATTCGACATCGGATTTAAGCACCCTATCGGGTGCTTTTTGTGGTTAGGGGAAGGAAGACAAACCCGAATTTTCAGAATACCTACGGAGGACAGGGGCTATCCCGAAAGTTTGCCCATAATTTCGTCTTGGTACTCATCGATTTTAGCTTTTTTAAGTCCGGCTAAGTAAGCTTGTGTAGTACTGATGCGCTTGTGTCCTAACATTTGGGAAATGGCCGTCAGGGGAATCCCCATATCATTAGCACTTGAAGCGAAGGAATGCCTTGCTGCATAGCTTGTGATGTTTTCTTCAATCCCAGATAGTTCTGCCAGTTTTTTCAAATTATCGTTATACCGCTTTCTGGCCCAAACGATTTGATTATAGCTTTCAATAGGATTATCACTCTTAACCACATCCAATAGATAATCATTTCTTTTTTTACCCCTGGTAAAATAGTGAAGCAAGGGTTTAAGTTGATCGTGGATTTTTATATTGTATGGCTCATCCGTCTTTTTTCTTGAATATCTGATACGACCGTCGACGATATTAGACAGCTTTAGATGTGCCATATCAACGTAGGACATGCCGTTGAGCAGGAAGCTCATCATAAAAATATTCCTGTCCCTGAACAGGGCCGTATCTTTTTCAAGGTCAAGCTCGGCAATCTTGCGAATCGCATCTATTGGCAGTGCACGTTTTTCAGGTTTCCCGTTTCGAATGACATAATCATCAAATGCATAACCTTCTTTATCCGCAACCCCGGCTTTGATGGCTTTCCGGTTGATGGCCCGTATGGTTCTTAGGTATACACTCAGACCGCCCAATTTGTTACCCTTGCCCAAATGATGTTTCTCAAATCGATTTAGAAAATCAAGGTTGAGTTCGTCGAAAGTAAAATCCTTGTCATTTCTAAAATTCTTGACCGCTTTAAGTGCATGTTTGTAAGCCCTGGCATTTCCAATACGGTTCGATTTGACCAAATCCGCAATTTGCTGCTCGGCAAACTGGTAAAAGGTTACCTTGTTTGTAGTTCTTGTAATATGGCTTCGCACCTCGGATATGCTCATATATTTGAGCCTGTCCTTATCTTCCAATTGAGTAAGGATGTCTACCATGTGCGCCATTTTCTTCTGTAAAAGATTGTTCAGTCTTGCAGGAGATTCTGTACCCTTAAATGATGGTCTTATTTTTTGCCGTTTTTCATCCCATTCAGAAGCAGCTAATTTATGTCCCGTTCCGATACTTGTGGTTTTTCTATTGTGGGTCAAGCGAAAGATTAAAGGGAAGATTTTGGTATCTTTCCGTCGTGTGTCCAAAGAGAGTTTTAGATAGGTAGTCATACTGAATATTAAAAACTGCGTGCAAATTTGCACGTAAATTGCACGCAAAAATTGGTTTTATACGGTCTTATTTGTACTTAAAGATACGAAAAACAGCTGTAAACCCTTGTATTTATTGACTTTTTAATCCACATGAATTCAAATAAATTTTGCCTGTCACGCAGGGGGTCGCGGGTTC
>JBCCKH010000024.1:0-12850 GCA_039027495.1 Bacteroidota bacterium | reverse complement strand
TTTGGCCAAAGCCTTGCTTTCGCCAAAGCCTATTGAGATTGGTATTCCCGTGGCACGAAGTACATAGTTTTTAATCTTGTGTGCGTGTTCCTCGAGGTCAAAACGCTCAAACCCTTTAAAGAACAAAAAAGCTTCGTCGATACTATAAATTTCCACTGAATCCGAATACCTCGAGATAATGTTCATGACCCTACTGGACATATCACCGTAAAGGGCATAATTTGAACTCATCACCTTTACGCCATGTCGTTGACAAAGGTTTTTGATTTTAAAGTAAGGGTCGCCCCTCTTTAGGCCCAATGCCTTGGCCTCGCTGCTCAGGGCAACCGCGCAACCGTCATTATTCGAGAGTACGATAACGGGTATGCCCTGTAATGCGGGGTTGAATACCCGCTCACAGCTTACATAAAAGTTATTGCAATCCAGAATTCCGTACATCACAAAAAAATAGGACGTTAAAATTAGGAAAGTAATGGTTTAAGCGCTGCTTAAAAATCGGGTTTCTATTCCTCTGGAATAAGTGAAAATGTCAATTACAAAAGTAGATGCGAAAATCCATCACTATGTGCGAATTTATAGAAGTAAATATAAAAGCATATTTATACTACCTGATGACAAAACCAGTTTTTGACTAAATGTCAGCTCAAAGACTATTTGGGTAGACTCAGTATCCTAAGACAACAATCTTTTATTGATGAATCTTTTGGTTATGTTGAAATCACATACCCCTATGGGGGCTTTAATCAACAATCACACATTCGTTCATTCTTACCGATACAAATTCTCCATTTTTAGTCCTACCCACGAATAAACTCCTTGTGCCTGAAACCAGTTGCAATTTGATTCTTTCGATGACCAATCCATCGTTAACGATCAGCAACTCATTGGACTGTGTTGAAATTACATACTGATAGTCATCCCTTTCTGAAGCATTATTTTTGTCTATATCCTCAAGCTTTGTTTTTATTGTGAAAAAATAGGTTGTGCTATTGAAAGAGGATTGAGAATCCCTTAGTCTATCAGTATTATTATAAGTTACGTCATAAGTTTTTTCAAAGACCGTCTGTCCGTTGCGAGAAAATACTATGGATACGTTGTCAGAAGTATCGAACCAACACCCCTTCCTATTATAAAACGGCACCCATTGACACCTACTTGCGATATGGTGTCCAAGGATTTAATACGGGTATTTGTTAAATCTCTGGAGAGGTCAATTAAATCGTATGGTGTCGGTGGGTTCCGAATCACTTCTAGAGAATCTTGGGAAAACAAGTTTATCGCAACAAGTTGAAGACATGCGAAGGAGATAATACGAATCAATTTCATAGCTCTTTATTAAATGGGTCCATTAGAGGATTTTTAGATTGATTAAGTTATGATTGATTATGGGATTTTGGGCAATATTTGTATGTTAGGTAGTATATTTTGTATAAGTGGTCTCTTACTTTTTGCGAATCTTTAAACTGACTTCAATTATTTTCATAAGTATATCAATATCACCAGATTCGTAAGTTAAGGAACAATAATACACTTCAAGTTAAGTTAAATAGAACGCATCGGATTCTTTCCGAGGTGTTGGTTGGTCCATCGAGTTTGCTCGATGGCACGGTCCTTTTCCTCAACCATTTAATGCTGTGGTGTGAAAAGGGACAAAAGGCTTCCTCTTCAGGGAAGCCTTTTTGTATCTAATATAACCTTATTGAATTTTTGGCACTGTCCCCAATAAGCAGTATATGTCTAATGACCTCATAGCTGTATAAAGTGAGAGCTTTGCTCAGGGATACTGAAATCATAGGTGTTGATGATTTCGAATCAAGTGTGACTTTAAGAAAATAGGGGTTAATTGCGTTTCTTGAGGGTGGAGAATTCCTGCTTCGCATTATACCCGTAGACGGTTATCGTTTTATCCGATATTTCAGATATTGGGATAACACGAAATCTTTTCCCTTTCAAATAAAATGATAGAAAAAAGAATTCTTTGAAGTTCTCAAGTTTCAATCCATCACCGAGAATATCGTTGTTGGTAATTTGTGGTATGCTGTCAATAGGAATGTTATCCTTAAATTCAAGTATGTTATGAAAGCCGTTTATTACTCCTTCGTATGTACTGTAGGTAACTCTATCCAATACTGTTTTGTTTGAAATCTTTGTGGGTATCAAACGAACATGAATATCCTCAAAAGTTATTAATTCCTCGTCTTGATTTCTGAATGTTAGTTTCTTCAGTAATAGATTTCGGTTTAAGGCAACAAATTCAGGTCGGGCCATGTTTCTTCTCACGTATCCTTCCTTTTCCAAAATTGGTGCGACCTCTATCGTTTTATCAAAGTCGTTGAAGAAAATCGAATCCTTGGTTACCCTTAGAATCTCGACTTCAGAATAGTGGTATACATAGGTGTTTTCTGGCCTAATGGTGTCTATCCTTAACCAGTAAATACCACGAATTTCTTGTGTATTGGGAAAATCCATCATTATAACAACCAAAAATTTGTTAATCGACCATTCGGGCAACAAACTCCCCTTCATTTTCCGGAACACCAAATATGGTAAAAGAGGTATCCTCAATTTCCTTTATGGGAAAGGCATAGGTACGGTATCCCATAGCATAAAAACTCAAGAAATAGGTTTGTTTTACTTTTTCCAAAACCACCCTGTCAGCAGCAATAGGCGGCTTGTCTATAATAATAACTTCTTCCCCTGTTGTGGTTTTTCCCAAGGTGAAGACCATCATTTGGTTTCCAATTACAAGTTCAAAACTGGATTTTTTCAAATCGGGACAACTGCTTTCTGGACATATCGTATCCTCAAGGCGAAAGAATTTTGATGTGGGCGAGTCGTCTTCGTTCGTGCCGTCATCATAAATTTCAAAAATGTTGTGGTCCAATACCCTATAATTAATTGAAAGGGAATCATTTAATATCATTTTACTGTCCCTTATTTCAATTTCGGCCCTAGAGTATTCCTTGTCAAAATCATGCGCGATCAAGGATGTTGAGTTTATTTCAACAATGTTTATGCTCGGGTACGATATTGAATTGGGAATCTGTTCCTGGAGCCAGGTCCCCACAATTTCCTGGGATTTCAGTTCTTGGTTCAACATGGACAGGACCAAGACCATGGTTATGACGTGGCATCTCATATTATGGATGTTTCCGTTCCGAAATTCTGTACTCTCTGTTTCCCATTATATCGTAATCTTTGTTCAGCGGCAATACCTGTTTGAAAAAAGCATCGCCAACGGTGTTCGCTTCGCTTTGGGTATGGTGCATCATAAGCCCGTTCAAGGCTTCGGTCCTTATACAATAAGGTAAGTAAACAGGGTTTTCTAAGGCCGTGTCCAGAAAAGATTCGACCTTTTTGAATAGTCCATTCGTTGGCCCATCATTTGGCGACACCCACTTTCTGACCAAGATTTGTTCGTCCACCTCCTGTCTTAAAAACGGGTGTACAACCCGTTTTTCATCAATGTCCAATACCTGTACGGTATAAACATTTGCCAATAAGCTTACATAGAATTGTACCTGTGTTACTGCCTTTAGACCATTGCCCAAATCTTTTTTATACTGCAACATACCACCATAGTTTGGTATGTAACCAAAAGTTAGGCTTTGGGCCTTTATTCCTGTCTCCTCTGATAATTTGACCAATATCCCATCTTCCCATGTTTTGGTGTAGTTCTCAATATTTATCAGTTTATCTTGAATAAGTGTGTCAAGTTTTTCCGTTGGACATATATTCGAGCTATAATAAGTATCTATTATACTGGAAAGTTTGGGGTATTTTTTTGCGAACTTTAAGATTGACATATTAGTTTTTACAAAATCTCACTTTCGAAATTCCTCCTCCAGGACAGTAGCCATATTTGGCAGTAGAGCCTCCTCTCAAAGTATTCAACATAACCTCGAAGGTCGCCAAAAAAAGCCCTGCAACTTCTTCTTCCGTTGGAGGTTTATCGTTACCTGTTAGGTTTCGTAATGAATTAAATTCAAATTCAGTGGCTTCTACAGCGGCAGACCAGGCTAATTTAAGCTTGGTTGCCGCAGACGCCCTTGAAATAGCAATTTCTGTACCATCGTCAAGCTCTTTAAAGTTAGGAATTTGCACGCACATATCCCTAAGCTTTAAAAAACGCCCTGTCCAAGGCAAGGTAACTCCAAGGGCTTTTGCTTCGGCATAAAGGCGCAGCCCTTCCATATTCGTGTAATGTGAGCGTCCTATCGTTTTGAACTGTATTCCACCACAGATGACATTTTCTGGTTGGATTTTTACGTCTTCGAGAATTTCTTTTTTTATGCGCGGTATTGCCTGGTACTCTTGCAAATAATGGATATTGCCTGTATTCAGGTACATACCGTAAACCCAAGCCCTATAATCATCAGCAAAGACCTTCTGGAAATACGGTATTTCCGGATTGTATGCGCTGGCCCAGTTTTTTAAGGTATTGTCATTGTACACTGTCCCGGGTTCGTATTCTTTGAGGTTACTTGGCAAACAACTTATCAAGGGGGGGCTACAATATGTGTTAGCGCTTATCAAATATGCACTCATTTGGAAGACGCGGTCCTCCCAGCCCAGGTTTCTGTACCGCCCTATCCTAATGTTGGCCGTTTTTGTGAGTAATGCATCGCTGTCAGCCGTTAAGCTCTGAAAGCCTCGGGCTTTTGAAATGTTCAATCCGCTTTGATAATAATTGTCCTCAAAGGAATCAAGGGAACTTTTCCTATAGCTATCAGCGTAAAACTTTGCGCCTGGTCCGGAATCGTGGTCATAGT
Organism: Bacteroidota bacterium; assembly: GCA_039027495.1. Taxonomy (GTDB): domain Bacteria; phylum Bacteroidota; class Bacteroidia; order Flavobacteriales; family Flavobacteriaceae; genus Flagellimonas. Next base: position 8,078 of record JBCCKH010000024.1, on the reverse strand, counting down.
CACCCAAGGAACTGACTTCCATGGCTTCTGACCTGTATTCATCACAATAACCACACTTTATCCAGGAATCAAGGATGAAATAATCGAGATAATCATTTATTGCTTGTTTGTTCTGGTTATAAGAGGTCCTTCCCAAATTACTTCCCAGGTCAATTGCACGACTATATGGACCTCCGTTTCCGTACGTTCCTCCATCATACAATTTAAAGAACTCCTTTTGTGCGGTGGCAAAAGTCGAATAGTTTTTTCCTGTCATCTGGTTTATCTCCTTTCTAAAGGTCTCCTCTTGTTTGCGCAACCAGGTTAACACCTGATCTCTTTTGGCTTTGGCTATCTTGTTTTCAAGAGCAATCAAGTTTGCAAAATCAGTAAAGTCGAGCGTGTGTCGGAATTCACTAGAACGCCCAGATCCACCATCACCAATTGGGTTACCATAAATATCAACTAGGTCATCATCGAGATAAATGCCATCTCCGCCGCCAGGTCCCAAAGGCTGGTCGTACGGCCTGAACTGGGCCGTGGTATGATTTACAGGATAGAGGAAAAGAAGTCCGAATATTAGTATCAATAGATTCTTCATGGCAACAGTTATTTCTTGATTAGTATTTTGTTTTCAGTAATTCCATCAAACTTGATGGTGAGTAAATAACTACCAGAGTTTTGAGGAATATCAAGTATTTCTATAGTGTTGTTCCCTTGCGCTCTGATACCTGAAAAAACCGAATTCTGATAACTGTTGGTTCCATAGTATTCCCGTATGTCGAGACTAACGTGAGCCTCATAGGGCAGCTCGAAGTTGACCAGCAAGTGTTGTTCAATTGGGTTGGGATATACCTTAAGGAAATCGGATGCTTGTTCTTCGAATGCAGCTATCGCAGCTTCACTTATTTTTGGTTTCTTTCTAAGCAATATCAATATCGGGTTGGCTGGTTCCTCCCAAACTGGTAGAAAAGCTTTCAATCTACCCACTAGAACTGTTTGGCCATTGTAAAAGAGCTCTCGAAGTTCGATGCTCTTGATTTCATTCATCAAATGTGTGAAATTCGGGTAATCAGTGAATTTCTTCTTAATTGGAATATTTAGGCTGGAGAATTGTAGCAGCCCAGCACTGTAGGTGGCACTAGCACTTGATACACTATCGCTAATTTTCAACGTTGCCTTGAAATTTACTGTATTTGACATTTCCAAGCTTACCGGCAACACTCGGAATACCTTGTTCTTTGACCAATCCAATTCAATGTATTCACCTTCCCATGTACCATCTAACATTTTGCTATCAGGAAAATCATGGAAACTTCCCAGTCCATGGATTTCTCTTACGTGAGATTGAGCAATAAAATCCTTGAATCCCTCGCTAGATTCCGTAGGTGAAATTGATTCTTCAAATTGTTTCAATAACACCTCGCTATTGTACAACTTGTTGGCACGAAGGATTTTCAAAGCCTTTGATTTGTTCGCCTTGCGCCCAAGTCCGAAAAATTCCATCTTGGCCCTCCAATGTTTTGCGATAGGCTCGCTACTTTTCTTGAACCAGTTGTACGCCTTTTTGTAATCTTGGGGTACCGCTCCCATGCCTTTCAAATGAAAGTAACCTACAGCATAGGCAGATTTTGTGTTGCCCAGGTCATGGGCTTTTTTGAATGAGTTTCTTGCCTTTTTAAGGTTCTGGGATGTGCCAATACCATCTTTTTGCAGCATTCCCAAATAGTACATGGCATCGGCGTTTCCTGTTTCGGCAACACTTTTGACTTCTTTGAAAAGGGCTTTGGATTGTTTGTGGTTCTGTTGTGGGCTGTACAGATAGTTCTCGACCTCCCGGAACAGTTCCTTCTCTGCTTCAGCATCCTGTTGTGCAAGTGTTCCCGTGAGCTGGAACAACACGAAAAGCAGGAATGAAAATGTAGTGTATTTCCTCATAGTTTATTGGTATTTGTTAATGGTAACGCAATCATTTCCAATGTATGGAATACCAATGGGAGGGCAACACCGAAACCCCTTAGTTGCACTAAGGGATTGGCCTTGGTTTTTTAAAAAAAATTGTTTTTTCGATGAACGGCAATGTTTTGTTCAAAGGCCCATATGTTCCTGTTGAACATTTTATGGTTCGCCCATCTGATTTTCAAAGGCCGCTATAATGTCATTGATGTTCGGAGAAGGAGCACCGAGTCTTTCGGCAAGCTTTCTCTTTCTGTATTCGATTCCCGAGACGGACATGTCCATCTGTGAAGCGATTTGGGGGATGCTGAACCTTTTCCTTAGAAGCCGGACCATTTGGACATCCTTCATGTCCAATTTATTGTTGGAATAGGGGTTGTTGCGAACAAAGTCGTTGATGGCCTTGCTGTAGACCAATTTACCCTCTAGAACCGAGAGAAAGTCCTCTGCCGTCCTTTTATGGTCGATATCGCTCTTGACAAGGAATGCCGAAGGATTGAGTGTTTGTATAATGGAATGGAACAGGAATTTATCAGTGATGGATGTTATGAACACAATCTTGCATTCGGGAAAGTGGTCCCTTATCATAATTCCCAGCTCTAGGCCGTTTTTTTTGTCGTGCTTGCTTTTCTTGAGACGGTAATCAAGGATACATATCGTGGGTACTTCCGATGCAAGGGCCATCTTGCGTATCCTATTGAGGGCCTGCTCATAGGAATTGCAGACGTATGGCACGAAAGCATCAATTTTGTTTTGTTCGTGGAGCCCATTTAGGATAAAAATGTAGGCATCGCTCAAGGTCGGCTCGTCCTCGATGATTAGAATGCGTTTCACTTTAGGTGTGATTTGGAAGTACTTAACGTTTTTAGGGCTTGTTTTATTTTGGGCAATGTTCACCTCAAAGGAAAAAATCGCACCGCAATAAATCCCTCCCGTATAAGTTATTACCATACATTTTGTACATATGCTGCTCGTTCCCCGACATATTCGGAATGGACCTTTTTTTCGGGTTCCGTGTGCTGGGGGCCTCCGGTATGTTGACCTTAACCTCTTAATTGGATTCCCATTAAATGACGTTGCTTGAATTTGAAGGCCATCTTCGGCGAAAACTGGAAAAGTACGATAAGCCAAGGCCGTTTATCTCTGATGGTAACCCTCTTGAATGTAGGGTGTTCATAGTTGGAATAAACGCAGCAACCGAGATGCGCCAGGACTTCTGGAACTTCTGGCATAGAACTTCTGGATTCGATAAGGAAAAATGGCTGGAGGCCTATGTTCTTGAACGAAAGGAAAAACCCCTCAAGCCCAATAGAACACGTCGCAACAGACTGAGCAGTACAAGGCAAAGGATTGAATGGATCACGGAATCCATGAAACCAGTCAAAGCTTTGGAAACGAACCTTTTTGTAAAGGCAACGCCCACGGCCGATGAGCTGGACCTTGAGGACCGGAAGAGCTATATTTTTGAGTTTTTGCTGGACACCATAAGACCTGAGATCATTTTTATCCATGGAAACGAGGTAAGGGAATATTTTGAGGAGTTCTACAATATTGCCATTACCAAAAACAAAATGGGGTCCTTCGACATTATGGGAACCAAAACAAATGTTTTGGCCATGGACCACTTATCAAGGGGTTGGAGCAAAAAGAAATCAACGGATTTGGGAAAGACCTTGAGGGACCAAATAATAAGATAAGGTTCATGATTGATGGGGCCTTTTCTTCAAGGCCAATTGGATGGTGTTTTGTCGAAAATCCGGTTATCGTGAAATCCCATGGGCCGATTGTAACGTATTTTAGGATAAACCTACTTATCATGGAAAATTATATGACCCTTCTTGCCTTTTTCTTCCTGTGCTTTTTGATTGGATGCGCCTATATCCATTTCTTTACCGAGGGTTCCGAATGAGCACGCTCAATCTTCCAGAAAACAGAAAGGGTAAGGATCCAATGGCGTACCATTTTTCCATACTTCATAATGGATATGGTGGCCGGTACTCTTTCCGGTGTTTCCCACATATCCAATGATATCACCCTTGTTTATGGTCTGGCCTTTCTCCACGACAAAAAGGTACATATGCGCGTATCGGGTCCTAAAACCATACCGGTGTTCAATGACCACCTGGTTTCCATAGCCATAGTTTGATTTCTTGGTACGCTGTACTGTTCCTGAAGCTGCGGCATGGATGGGCGTTCCTGCTTTGGCGGAAATGTCCAGTCCCAAATGTGGTTTGTTCTCTTTGTCCATGGGGTGAAAGCGCATACCAAAGCTTGAAGAGAAGCATTTGAGCCGTTTTGGGTTGAGCGGGTTAATGGTGGGCACATGATCAAACCGTTCGTTGTCCAGCACTTCCTCTCCCATGATATCAATCAGTCTTTCTACATCAGCAATGTCCTTGCACAGGACAAGATACCTACCTACCAGGCTATCGTTCTGGGCGGACAACGGACCACAGAACAGGACAAGGATGAAAAAACAACGTTGCACCCCTATTCCGGTTCACAGTATTTCCATCCCTCGGTTGTCTTGCGGAAACGGAACCGTTTGCGCATACTGTGTTCAGTTACTGCTTCCTCCAAAAAATGGAACGGGGTCTTTTCGGTTATCTCAAGTTTGGCGATGGCCTCGGCCATGTTGAGCTGTGGGACCTCTTGGACCTCCAAGACTTCGGACACCTCCCTTCTGGAGGTGATGACATACCTGTTCGAGGAGCCCAGCATCATCATGCTGGCCAACCTCCTGTCATATTTCTTGAGCTCTTTTGGCGATATGATGGCCAATTCCTTTCCTTTCTCGGTGAAGTCAATATGGTAAAGGCTCCCCGTTTTTGTCAGCGTGATAAGGCCTTGGGATTCAAGTGCCTCATAGGCTTTTTGGAGTTCCTTCATGTTGTCCATCCGAAAATCGATGTACTTGGCCTTTATCGGCATGACCTTGGTAAGTCCGTACTCGTCCGGGCATTCCTCAAGCATCAGCAGCGCCTTTTTGTTGTCCAGTTCCATGGGGTCGTCACATCCGGACAACGCGCCCATCAATAAGACTGATAGTATTGCTATTGTTTTTCTCATGTTCATTGGTTTGGGTCTTCGATTTCGGTCATGACGACATCAAATACAAAGTCCGGGTCAAAGCTTCGCCATTCCCCGACAATGGTGCGCATTCCCGATTCGTCCTCAAAGATTTCAAGGTTATCTATATCTATTCTTTGAAATACGTCCTCACTGTTATTTATAATCAGCCGAAAAGTGGTTCCTGTCTCATCCTGGGCAGCAATAAAATAATCATTGAGACCGTCCAAAGGGCTAACCCCTGAGTTGCACTGTTGGCCTATAAATTTAGTTTCAAACAAATGGTTCTGAAAAAGGTAAGAATCATCCTTGGCACATTCAGGGAACTGTGCCAAAATATCAAAACTGGCGTTTCCATCCTCGTCAAAATCAAAAGGTTCTCCTTGAGCGGTGATTGTAGAGAATACAAAGAATCGTTGAAAGAGCGCATTAGGGTCCCTATCTTCCAACTGTATCTGTGTCCCAAAGGCATTTGTCTTTGGCTCAAAATCGTCCGAGTCATCACACGATATCATCGAGGCAAGCATTAAAAAAATCAAGGTCTTTTTCATGGTAAGGGGTTTTTTGGGGTTAACAATTATTGTCCGTCGTTCTTATCGTTGGTGAATATTCCTTCAATCACACCTTCGACCCCGTTGCTGTCCACAACGGTCAGGGTATAGGATTCACCATCGTACCACTCACTAGTTCCCGTGGGAACAAAAGTGTCAAAATAAAACTCATGGAAGCCGTCCCGTTTCCTGCCGGATGTAAAACTGGCCGTGTAGGTCACAAACTGGCCTTGGGTTGGATGCCCTGGCCTGTTGTTTCTTACACGAATCCTAAAAATGTCTGCGGATGCAGAAGGGTCTACGGTCACGTCCATTTTCACCAATCCGTGATAGTCCCAGTTACAGCCATTGCCACAGCTCCGCTTGTTGTCGGCAAAGAACCAGGTGAGCACCCCGCTTATCTTGGGCCGTGGGTACATATCCACCTGCATGTTCTGCTGTTCTTCCTCATCTGTAGAGTTTGTGCCCGTCCACACAATGGGAAAATCCATATCATCGTTGGCGGTAAAGGAAAGGTTGCTAAAGCCGTGTGGTATGGGAATCGGTTGCCCTTCTGTATAGGTTACCCCTTGGAAGACTATCGAACCCCTATCGGTGCCGTTGAATCCGAAAGAAAGAAAATAATCCGTGTTTGGATCGTGGCCATTGGTCGCATTCGCCGTTACGGCTATGTTGAACGGTTCCCCGGAAAGTTTGCGGCCATTGGCCTGGGTCACTGAAAGGGTAAAGGGCTCAACGTACTTCTCGAACTTAAAGGAAATTGTTGCTTGTTTTGGAACATTGGAGGTTGACAGCCCATTGAATACAAGGTTGTGGTCTCCGTCACTGGTTCCCGTATAGACCATTTCAAAAGTTCCCACGGGCACTAAAAATTCGTCCCCGGGATTATAGGTGTTCCCGTTATAGAAAAGGGTTCCGACACTCGCACCGTTCTGAAACGAAAGGGTATAACCGTCGCCCCCTATTCCGATTTCTTCAATTTCTCCCCTGATAATGACCGATTCCCCCGTGAATCCTCCTTGTTCATTTGAGGTAACGCCAAGGGTATAATCTTTTTGCTTGACCTCGAAACTATCACTCGCATTGTCGGTAAAGTTAGTGGAATTACGCCCCACAAATTCAATGTTGGGCACGCCCGGCTCGACCCCTGTTACCTTCCATTCGTTTGTGCCAACTACAGCGGGATAATATTCGTTGGCGTTCAAGGTGGTTCCGTCCAAATCCTTTACTGTGGCCGTTCCTTCCTCAAATCGGAATAGTGCTTCATAGCTTACTGCTTCTGAATGTTCGGGAACATCAAAAGTTAAAGTGATCGTCGATTCTTCCCCAACGGTAATGGGAGAGGGAGAGATTCTGGCGGTAAGTTCAAATTCCTCTTGTCCAAACTGAAAGGTTTCTTCTGCCTCGTCACTAAAATCCGTATTGTTTTGGCCAAAAAACCTGACCTGGACATCTTCAGGGGAATCCGTTGATATGTCCCATTCAGTTACGCCCACGGGTATGGAAATCATGGTTTCTTGTGGTACTGGATTGCCATTGCCGTCCAAGAACACAAGCGACCCTTCCAAAAACTCGTACATCAACTCGTATTCAACCGTTTCAACATGGTTGGGGGCGGTAACGGTAATGATGGCCTTGGCCGGTTCCCCAAAGGTCACGCCATCAGGTGACATCCTAACGGAGATTTCAAATTCTTCCTTTTGGATTGAAAAATCAATGGTCTCCGTGACCTTGTTTCCATTATTGTCCTCTACGACAAATTGGAGCATTGTCGCGCCCGTACCATCCATTAGGGCCACAAAATCATATTCCCCTTTTTCAATATCGCTTGATTGCCCCAAGGGTATGGGTTCTTCCATGTTGGCGGTTCCATCCTCTAGGGCAGGATAAAGCACTCCTTCGCTTTCTGGAAAGGAATAGGTGATTTTATAGGTCAACGTGGAGTCGGGACTATTTGATTCGATCAGAAGAGTTACGGGAACGGGGGTTTGAAAATCCAATGTATTCATTGATGAAGTGGCCGAAACTTGTAAATCGGAATGCCTTACCGTGTATCTTATGGTCAAGGGCTGTTCCCTACCATCCTCGTCCTTGATGGTCCCATCTATCAGGTGATCGCCCACGGTTGCGGCCAAGTAACCGAGATCCACTTCGTTGCCCTCCAATGCTATCCATTCGTTGGTTGGAAGAACAGCAATCGAATCGCTGGCCATAAACACACCATCACCTTCACGAAGGGCGTACTTAAAGCTGAATTTTTGAGTGTCCGCAACACGCTCTTGGTCAATGATGAGCTTGGTCGGCTGCATGACATTGATGGTGGCGATACTATCGTTTTCTACGGATGCCGTAAAATCAAAACTGGTTATAACGGTTGCTTCTTTGGTACAAGCAAAAAGGACCAAAAAAAGCAGGATAACGTGGGGTGTTATCTTTTTCATAATCATTAAAGTGTTAAAGTGTTCGGTCTATATCATATACGTTTTACGTTCAAAATAAGATGTATCTCAATCCAACTCCGGC
>JBCCKH010000023.1:0-19475 GCA_039027495.1 Bacteroidota bacterium | reverse complement strand
TCGTCCAGTCCGTCGTTGTCGCCGTCCATGCCCGTCGGTGGGACATAGCCCGCCGTCGGCTGGCCCTCTATGTTGTCCGGAAGGCCGTCGTCGTCGCTGTCGATGTCTCGAAAGTCCGGTAGGTCGTCCGTATCCGAATTTATAGGTATAATCCCTTCAAAACCGTAAATATCATCTAGCCCATTGCCATTAAAGTCGTTTCCGCTTGGAGCTATGAAATTCTGGTAATCCTGAGCTTCTATATTATCAATAATGCCATCATTATCTGAATCAATATCCCGATAATCAGGTATTCCATCGCCATCCGTATCAATAGGGTCTAGACCTGCTTCATAAGCGTCGTCAATATCGTTGTCATTTCCATCACCAATGGGAGGGACATAACCTATTGAGGTCTGAGCTTCTATCTTATCTTTAATACCATCATCATCAGAATCAAAATCCCGATAATCTGGAAATTCATCATCATCCGAACTAATTGGCTCAATGCCGAAACCATATGTGCCTTCGTAGGCATCGTCCAAACCGTTTTGGTTCGCATCAATCCCTGATGGAGGCACAAAATTGGTAAACGACTGCGCCTCAATATTATCTCTAATACCATCAATATCAGAGTCAACATCCAAAAAATCGGGTAAATTTCCACCACCACTGTTTTGATCCGAATCAATTGGAATAATTCCAAAACCATAAGCTCCTTCGTAAGCATCATCCAGTCCATTGCCATTGGCGTCAATCCCAGAAGGTGCGACAAAATCTGCGGAACTTTGCCCCTCGACATTATCCAAAATACCATCGTTGTCGGAATCCAAATCCAAGTAGTTAGGAATCCCATCCAAATCATTATCCGTTGGGTTGGTTGCTGGATTATCATCGCCATCAGCATTTGCATCCTCGACAGCATCCAGGATTCCATCATCATCATCATCCAAATCTGCAGGATTATCAGTAAAAGCGGAGAGTGTATCCAAGGAATCAAGGGCATGCAGCGATGAAATTTGCAATGCGAAGACTGCAAAAAGCATTATTACCACATTTGATTTTAACACTTTTTCGAAAAGTGTGACAAACGTATTCGTTTCCATAAATGACAGTTTTGGTCAACTTATCACCATGGCTTTGAGGTTGAATTGGATAAGAAATTTGGGGTTTTTCTTTCCTAATGTGGGATTTATCACCAATTCACATTCATGATAAACCTTAATACATAGTTAAATCATTTGAGAGGATTCACCTACTTTATTCGATAAATAACCACTAATTGGTATTATCCACCACATATATGGATACGTAAAAAGTCTTGGATTGGATTACATTGGCAAAGGTTTGTTTTGAATTAAGCCCGAAAATTACTTCGCTTTTCTTTAACATTTGGGCCCTGTAAGATTTTTTTTCACCATTCTTTCAACAACCGATTTCATACAGGTAATCTTGCAATAATAATTGCCTTATTTTTGCCGAAATTTTTGCCTATGGATTTTGCTGGAGAAATTGCTAGACGCCGAACTTTTGGTATCATATCCCACCCAGATGCTGGCAAGACAACCCTAACGGAAAAGTTGCTCTTGTTCGGTGGGGCCATACAAGAAGCAGGAGCTGTAAAAAACAACAAAATCAAAAAGGCAGCTACCAGTGACTTCATGGAAATTGAACGTCAGAGAGGAATTTCGGTGGCTACTTCTGTTTTGGCTTTTATCTACAAAGACAAAAAAATCAATATTCTTGACACCCCGGGTCACAAGGATTTTGCTGAAGATACCTTTCGAACCCTGACCGCTGTAGATAGCGTTATCGTTGTGATTGATGTTGCCAAAGGAGTGGAAGAGCAGACCGAGAAGCTCGTTGAGGTTTGTAGAATGCGAAACATTCCCATAATTGTTTTCATCAACAAATTGGATAGGGAAGGAAAGGATGCGTTCGACCTGCTGGACGAGGTAGAACAAAAACTGGGGCTCAAAGTAACCCCCTTGAGTTTTCCTATTGGGATGGGATATGACTTTCAAGGCATCTATAACATTTACGAAAAGAACATCAATTTGTTCAGTGGGGATAGTAAAAAGAATATAGAAGAAACCATTGCCTTTGACGATATCAACGATGCCGGCTTGGAAAACTATATTGGTGAGAAAGCAGCTCAAGAACTAAGAGACAACTTGGAGCTCGTTAGTGGGGTATATCCTGAATTTGATAAAACCGCTTACCTGAGTGGAGAACAACAACCGGTTTTCTTTGGGTCGGCCTTGAACAATTTCGGCGTTCGTGAGCTGTTGGATTGTTTCGTGAACATTGCCCCAACACCGCGAGCTAAAATGGCTGAAGAACGGTTGGTGGAGGCTTCCGAAAAAGACTTTTCTGGTTTTGTCTTCAAAATACACGCCAATATGGACCCCAAACATCGAGACCGGTTGGCTTTTGTGAAAATTGTATCCGGTACATTTGAGCGCAATACACCTTATCTCCATGTACGTAACGATAAAAAACTGAAGTTTTCTAGTCCAAACGCTTTCTTTGCAGAAAAGAAAGCCATTGTCGATATTTCCTTTCCGGGGGACATTGTGGGACTTCATGATACGGGAAATTTCAAAATTGGGGATACGTTAACTGGTGGCGAAAAACTCAACTATAAAGGAATACCGAGCTTTTCACCTGAACACTTTCGGTACATTAACAATGCAGACCCCATGAAAGCCAAACAATTGAACAAGGGTATCGACCAACTGATGGATGAAGGGGTTGCCCAGTTGTTTACTTTGGAATTGAATGGTAGAAAAGTCATTGGAACCGTTGGGGCTTTGCAGTACGAAGTAATCCAATACCGTTTGGAGCACGAATACGGGGCAAAATGTACGTATGAAAACTTTCCCGTGCACAAGGCATGTTGGGTGGAACCTGAAAACCCGGATAATGAAGAATTCAATGAATTCAAACGTGTAAAACAGAAATTTCTAGCTACTGACAAGCGCGGACAGATGGTTTTCTTAGCAGATTCTGCCTTCTCACTTCAAATGACGCAACAAAAGTATCCGACAGTTAAATTGCATTTTACTTCTGAATTTGAATAAGATAAGTACGTAGGCATCCGCAATGGGTTCCAACCGCCGGAGCAAAACCTACATTTTTTCCTAGCATTTGCTTTTCAATACGTCAAATCTTAATGCAACTCAATTGCATTTAGAGATTTTTGGCGTTAGCTTTGCAAGATTATTGCATTTGTGTAAAATTAAAGATTATGACGGTCAGCAGCGTGATAATAGTAGGCTCTGGTCCAGCGGGTATAGGTGTTGCTTCACTCCTAAATCAAACGGATATCGATTATGCCATTTTGGAAAAAAATGTAATTGGGACTTCATTTTTGAAATGGCCAAAAAGTATGGAAATGATAACTCCTTCGTTTCCAAGCAATGCCTTCGGGCAAATAGATTTAAACTCGGTTTGCGAGGCAACCTCGCCCGCGTTCTCATTTAATAAGGAACATTTAACCGGTGAAGAATATGCCGAATACCTAGCTTCGTTAGTAGATTATTTTAAGCTAAACGGGCAAACCAACACGGAAGTGAAAAAAGTTTATAGTCAAAATGACGGTTGGTTGCTAGAAACCAATCAAGGTCCGTTTTTTTGCAAGTATTTAATCTGGGCCGCTGGTGAATTTCAAAATCCTCAAATAAAAAATATTGAAGGAGCTGAACACTGCATCCATAGTTCGCTGGTCAAAGATGCGAAGAGGCTAGAAGGGGATAGTTTTATTGTTGTTGGTGGCTATGAAAGTGGTGTACAAATGGCTTATGATTTAATTCAGAACAACAAAAGAGTAACCCTCATACATCCGGATAAAGTTGATGATATCCACACGAGTGATCCTTCTAAAGTTCTGTCTCCATATACCCATGAAAAATACGACAAAATAAAAGGTTCAGAACGCTATACGGAAATCCTTGGGGAGGCGGTTAAGGTTACCGATAAAGAGAACGCGTATCAAGTCTTTTTGAGGGATAACCAAATGATTGTTACGGAAAACCCTCCAATATGTGCAACAGGTTTTTCCCTAGTCAAAAAACCGATTGAAGAATTTATCACTTATAGACCCGATGGGAGCCCCAAGTTAAGTGAAAAAACCGATGAGTTATTCGGCCATAAGAATATATACCTTTCTGGCCCATCGGTTCGACATGATAATCACATATTTTGCTTTATTTATAAGTTTAGACAGCGATTCGGAGTAATTGCAGAGGATATCTTGAAAAAAGAAAAATATCGACGAAAAGACATTACTTCCTTGGTTGAGAAATGGAAGTCCAACGGAATGTACTTGTCAGATTTAAGTTGTTGTGATGTGGAATGTGTTTGTTAGCAGTTTAGTATGAAAGAAAAGGCTATTATCTCCATTGAGTTACTACATCTTATAGCGGGGTTTTGTCTGGTGATTTCAGGCGTATTGGTCTACTTTATCGATGGTTTTGAAATGGCGATGTCTTGGATAATATTTGGTGCCATGTACATCTCTATGTCGGATATTGGCGAAGCTGAAATGGACATTCAAAAACGAAATCATCCGAGACACGAAATGAGACGTTTATTTGGCTACGTAGGTGCTGTTTTTGGTGTAATTTTGGTGCTATTTTATTTGAATCAACTAGTCTTCCAATGAACACGTCAGGTAAGGTTCCCATTGTCATTCTCAATGGTTTTTTAGGATCAGGTAAAACAACGCTGTTTCGAAATCTGTTATCCCAATCGAAAAAGAAGAATATACCGGTTTGCGCCATTGTCAATGACATGAGCGAGCTTGATGTGGATGGTGAGTTACTGGGTATAACCGATATCGTTGAGGAAAATAGAGGTATCTTGGAATCCATACATTCTTGCGTACTTAGTAGCCAAAAGGGAATAGGAGAACTTGACAAGTCCCTTAAAAGATTACTATCCAATCAAAACCCAGAGTTGATTATCATTGAAACTTCTGGAAGCTGTCACCCAATGCCTCTTGTCGCCTATTTTGAACATCATACGCAGGTTAAACTAACTGGTGTTTTTGCCCTCGTTGATAGCTTGATGTTGGCACATGATTATGATTATGGCCAAAGCTTGGTCCCAAAAATGCAAAATAATCTGGCACAGAACAGAAGGGGTACCGTGAACTTGTTGGTTGAACAAATTTTATTTTGCAGTCATCTGCTCCTTACCAAAGCAGACCGTATTGATAAAAGCAAACTACCCGATATTGCATCTTATATTCAAGCCATAAACCCTTTTTCGTCAACACATTCCGTACACTTTGGGAAACTCGCTATTGAGTCACTATTGGAACTTGAGGAATACGACTATTATAGGGTTGCGCAGTTGGTTGAGGAGCTAAAACCCGTTTTGGCAGCCGAAGAGGAGGGCGACAGACCCTATGACCTGGCGACCCGCGTTATTAAAGATGACCGACCCTTTCATCCGCAATGCCTATGGGAAATCTGTCATGAATACCTGGACAAGCGGATTTATCGCAGCAAAGGTTTTTTTTGGCTCGCTAGCCGAGATAAATATTCGCTGTTATGGAATCAAGCTGCGGGTAGTATCAGCCTCGAAATTATAGGGTCTTGGCGCGCGGGAATCCTTGAAGATGAAGACAACGGCCTTTCTGAAATGGAGATACAATTGTTGGAAGAAAAACTAGCAAAGGAAGCAGGTCGGTTCGGAGATCGCCATTGTGACCTGACCGTAATTGGTGATATCACCCAAGTAGACCGATTTACCAATGCCTTGAACTCTTGTTTTCTTACGGATGACGAGATAGAGCTTTGGAAAAATGGTTATGACTTTGAGGACCCATGGCCAAAGAACCTAGTGAAAATGGTGAATTAAGCCATCATTGGAGAACCCACTACCGAAAATCCCATTTACTCTTAAAGACTACTAAAGGATGGTATAAAACTGTCTCTTTTACGCTTCTCCAGTAGGACCAAAGTTTAATGGAATAGAAGGCTGCTCGTAATCTTTTATGGTACCATGTGCCTTTTCAAAGCGAGCAACGTTATCGCTCAACGCTTTGAGAAACTTCTTGGCATGTTGGGGAGTCAAAACAATTCTACTCTTCACTTTTGCCTTTGGCGCTCCTGGCATCATGCTGATAAAATCCACCACAAATTCAGAAACCGAGTGGTTGATAATCGCCAAATTGGAATAGATTCCTTCCGCAGTTTTTTCATCCAGCTCAATATTGATTTGCTTCTGCTGGTTTTTATTGTTTTCTGACATGGCTGTCCTATAAAAAGAAAACCCTGGCCTAAGCCAGGGTTGTTAGATTAAAATTTGAACTCTTCCTTTCGTGCCATGATTTCATCGTACTCTTCTTTTGAGCCTACGATGATACTATCATAATCACGCATACCGGTACCGGCAGGAATCTTATGTCCTACAATCACATTTTCTTTCAAACCTTCCAAGGTGTCGACCTTACCGTTTACAGCGGCTTCGTTCAATACTTTAGTGGTTTCTTGGAAAGAAGCAGCAGAAATAAAGGACTTGGTCTGTAATGATGCACGGGTGATTCCTTGAAGGATTGGCGTAGCCGTAGCCGCAACTGCGTCACGGGCTGTTACCAAGGTCTTATCTTCACGACGCAAGATGGAATTCTCATCCCTTAGCTCACGTGCGGTAACAATTTGACCTGCTTTCAAGTTCTCGGACTCTCCCGCTTCTTCAACTACCTTTTTACCAAAGATTTCATCGTTCTCGCGGATAAAGTCGTCTTTATGCACCAATTGGTTTTCCAAGAAGGTTGTATCCCCAGAATCTTCGATACGTACTTTACGCATCATCTGGCGAACCACAACTTCAAAGTGTTTGTCGTTGATTTTCACCCCTTGGAGACGGTATACTTCCTGTACTTCGTTTACCAAATACTGCTGTACTGCAGAAGGTCCTTTGATGGCCAAGATATCTTCAGGTGTAATAGAACCATCTGATAGTGGCATACCCGCACGCACGTAGTCGTTTTCCTGAACCAAAATCTGGTTGGAAAGTTTTACCAAGTACTTTTTGATTTCACCGGTTTTGGACTCGATGATAATCTCACGGTTACCCCGTTTGATTTTTCCGAAGGAAACCACACCGTCAATTTCACTTACTACTGCAGGATTCGAAGGATTACGGGCTTCGAAAAGCTCGGTTACCCTTGGAAGACCTCCTGTGATATCCCCTGCCTTGGCAGATTTTCTTGGAATCTTCACAAGAATCTTACCTTCCTTGATTTTGTCCCCATCATCAACCATGATGTGCGAACCTACAGGTAGGTTGTATGAACGTAAAGTCACTCCTTTCCCATCCTTAATTAAAAGGGTAGGAATCAACTTTTTGTTTCTGGATTCAGAAATTACCTTTTCCTGGAAACCGGTTTGTTCATCGATTTCTACTTGGTACGTTACCCCTTGCTCAATATTCTCATATGCAATTTGTCCCGTGAATTCTGAAACGATAACCCCGTTATAAGGATCCCATTGACAAATGACGGTTCCTTTTTTGATTTTATTGCCATCTTTTACGAACAATTGTGAACCATAAGGAATGTTGTTGGTGCTCAATGTAATTCCAGTATTGGCATCCACCACCTTAATTTCAGAGGTTCTTGAAATCACGATATTGGACTTTTCACCTTCACTATTTTCACCTACAACCGTACGCAAGTCTTCAATTTCAGCGATACCGTCAAACTTCGCTTCCAACTTGTTGTCTTCCGAAATGTTTCCGGCAATACCTCCTACGTGGAACGTACGAAGTGTAAGCTGTGTACCAGGCTCTCCAATAGATTGGGCTGCAACCACACCAACAGCTTCACCACGTTGTACCATTTTATTGGTAGCCAAGTTTCGACCGTAGCACATTACGCAAATCCCCTTGGGCGCTTCACAAGTCAGCGGAGAACGTACTTCAACTTTCTCAATTGGAGCCGCATCCACTTTCTTCACATCAGCTTCAGAAATTTCTTGACCTGCTTTCAACAACAAATCTTCCGTCAACGGATTGTAGACATCATTTAGCGATACTCTACCCAAGATGCGTTCACCGAGGGTTTCTACCACTTCTTCATTTTTCTTCAACGCTTCAACCTCAATACCGCGAAGGGTACCACAGTCTTCAATATTGATGATAACATCCTGAGATACATCCACCAAACGACGCGTCAAGTAACCTGCATCCGCGGTTTTCAAAGCGGTATCGGCCAAACCTTTACGCGCACCGTGGGTAGAGATAAAGTATTCCAAAATCGAAAGTCCTTCCTTAAAGTTGGAAAGAATCGGGTTTTCAATAATCTCACCACCACCGGCAGTCGATTTCTTCGGTTTTGCCATCAATCCACGCATACCGGTCAACTGGCGAATTTGTTCCTTGGAACCCCTTGCACCAGAATCCAACATCATATATACTGAGTTGAATCCTTGTTGATCTTCACGGATACGTTTCATGGCCAACTCTGTCAACATGGCGTTGGTAGAAGTCCATACATCAATAACCTGGTTGTACCGCTCGTTATTGGTGATAAGACCCATATTATAGTTCATCATAATGCCATCCACTTGTTGGTTGGCATCATCAATCATCTCATGCTTTTCGGCAGGGATGATAATATCACCTAAACTGAAGGACAGTCCTCCTTTAAAGGCGAATTCATATCCCATGGTCTTGATTTTATCCAAGAAGTCCGCTGTAGCAGGTACATCGGTCACCGCCAAAATATCACCAATGATATTTCTCAAGGCTTTTTTATTCAATACCTGGTTGATAAATCCAGCTTGTTCTGGTACCACACGGTTGAACAACACACGACCAACGGTAGTTTCGATGATTTGATTCACCAACTCTCCTTCATCATTGAAATCCTTCACACGAACTTTGATACCCGCGTTCAAGTCAACCTTACCTTCATTAAAAGCGATAACTACCTCTTCATCAGAGTAGAAGGTCAAACCTTCACCTTTAATTGGCACTTCTTTGGTTGACTTACGCTCTTTGGTCATGTAGTACAAGCCCAATACCATATCCTGAGAAGGAACGGTAATCGGTGAACCATTCGCAGGATTCAAGATATTCTGGGAAGCCAACATCAACAATTGCGCTTCCAAGATAGCCTCTGGCCCCAATGGAAGGTGTACCGCCATTTGGTCCCCATCAAAATCCGCGTTAAAAGCGGTACATGCCAATGGGTGCAAGCGAATCGCCTTACCTTCAATCAGTTTCGGCTGGAACGCTTGAATACCCAAACGGTGTAATGTGGGGGCACGGTTCAAGAGCACTGGGTGTCCTTTGATAACATTATCAAGAATATCCCAAACTACAGGCTCTTTTTTATCGATAATCTTTTTTGCAGATTTTACCGTCTTAACGATACCTCTTTCGATAAGTTTTCGAATCACGAAAGGCTTGTACAATTCAGCAGCCATGTCTTTTGGCAGACCGCATTCGTACAATTTCATTTCAGGACCTACGACGATTACCGAACGAGCAGAATAATCCACACGCTTACCAAGCAAGTTCTGACGAAAACGTCCTTGTTTTCCTTTCAAAGAATCTGAAAGGGATTTTAGCGGACGGTTTGATTCCGTTTTTACTGCAGAAGCTTTTCTGGTGTTGTCGAACAACGAATCCACCGCTTCCTGAAGCATACGCTTTTCATTACGCAAGATTACCTCAGGTGCTTTGATTTCCATCAAACGCTTCAAACGATTGTTACGAATGATAACCCTTCTGTACAAGTCGTTCAAATCGGAAGTCGCAAAACGACCCCCATCCAAAGGCACCAATGGACGCAATTCTGGCGGAATTACCGGAACCACTTTCATGATCATCCACTCCGGATTATTCTCACGGTTTTCTTGTGACTCACGGAAGGCTTCCACCACCTGAAGACGCTTCAACGCTTCGGTTTTACGCTGCTTGGACGTTTCAGTGTTTGCTTTGTGACGTAGCTCGTAGGAAAGTTGTTCCAAATCGATACGTGAAAGCAAATCAATCAAACATTCCGCACCCATTTTAGCGATAAACTTGTTCGGGTCAGAATCTTCCAAGTATTGGTTTTCTTGAGGAATGGATTCCAAGATGTTCAAGTACTCCTCCTCGGTCAAGAAATCCATTTTGTTGATTTCCTCACCTTCAGGACCTTTGGCAATACCTGGTTGGATGACCACATATCTTTCGTAATAGATGATCATGTCCAACTTTTTCGAAGGCAATCCCAAAAGGTATCCAATTTTATTGGGCAGCGAACGGAAATACCAAATGTGTGCAACAGGCACTACCAAATTGATATGTCCTACTCGGTCCCTACGCACCTTTTTCTCGGTAACCTCAACCCCACAACGGTCGCAAACAATACCGCGGTAGCGAATACGCTTATACTTTCCACAAGCACATTCGTAGTCTTTTACCGGGCCAAAAATTCGCTCACAAAACAAGCCATCACGCTCGGGTTTGTGTGTACGGTAGTTAATGGTCTCAGGTTTCAATACCTCTCCTCGGGATTCAGCCAAGATGGCTTCTGGTGAAGCCAAACCGATGGAGATTTTATCAAACCTTTTTGGTACGTTATTATCTTTAATTCTAGCCATTTGTATATGGAGATAAAATAATTAAAACTGTATTCTAGTGTTCTACTCTTCCAATCGGATATCCAAGCCCAAACCTTTCAGTTCGTGCATCAATACATTGAAAGATTCTGGCAACCCAGGTTCTGGCATCGTCTCACCTTTTACGATGGACTCATAGGTCTTCGCACGTCCGATAACATCATCAGACTTCACGGTCAAGATTTCACGAAGGGTAGATGAAGCACCATATGCTTCAAGGGCCCATACTTCCATTTCCCCGAAACGCTGACCACCAAACTGGGCTTTACCACCCAAGGGTTGTTGCGTAATCAAAGAGTATGGTCCAATTGACCTTGCGTGCATCTTATCGTCGACCATGTGGCCCAATTTCAGCATATAGATGACCCCAACGGTAGCGGCTTGGTCAAAACGTTGACCGGTACCACCATCGTAAAGATAAGTGTGCCCAAATCTTGGAACACCTGCTTCATCGGTAAGTGCATTAATTTGGTCAAGCGTGGCTCCATCGAAAATTGGCGTACCGTATTTTCTGCCCAACTTCTGTCCGGCCCAACCCAAAACGGTTTCGTAAATCTGACCGATGTTCATACGAGAAGGTACCCCTAGCGGATTCAATACGATATCCACTGGTGTTCCATCTTCCAAGAACGGCATGTCTTCTTGACGAACGATTCGTGCAACGATACCTTTATTACCGTGACGTCCTGCCATTTTATCACCAACTTTCAGCTTACGCTTTTTGGCGATGTATACTTTGGCCAACTTCATGATACCTGCTGGTAACTCATCCCCTACGGAGATGGTAAACTTATCACGTCTCAGGTTTCCTTGAATATCGTTCAACTTGATTTTGTAGTTGTGAAGCAAATCGGCGACAAGCTCGTTGGTCTTGTCATCGGTGGTCCAACTGCCACTAATCAAGTGCGCGAAGTCATCTACGGAATTCAACATCTTTACGGTATACTTCTTCCCTTTCGGCAAAACTTCTTCGCCCAAATCGTTCATTACACCTTGTGACGTTTTACCACTTACCAGACCAAATAGCTTCTCAACCAAAATGTCCTTTAGTTGCTGGAACTTCACTTCATAATCCATTTCCAATCGAGAAATGGCTTCTTTATCTTCAGAACGCTTACGCTTGTCTTTGATGGAACGTGAGAACAATTTCTTGTCAATCACAACTCCACGTAAAGATGGAGAAGCTTTCAAAGAAGCATCTTTTACATCCCCTGCTTTGTCACCAAAAATGGCACGCAATAGTTTTTCCTCAGGTGTTGGGTCAGATTCCCCTTTCGGTGTAATCTTACCAATCAAAATATCACCAGGCTTCACTTCTGCACCGATGCGAATCATACCATACTCGTCCAAATCCTTGGTGGCTTCTTCCGAAACGTTAGGAATATCATTGGTCAATTCTTCAGCACCTAGCTTGGTGTCACGAACTTCAAGCGCATATTCATCAATATGGATAGAGGTGAAAATATCTTCGCGAACTACTTTCTCAGAGATTACAATCGCATCCTCGAAATTGTATCCTTTCCAAGGCATGAAAGCAACTTTCATGTTACGACCCAAGGCCAATTCTCCAGCTTGGGTAGCATATCCTTCACAAAGTACTTGTCCTTTTTTCACCTTGTCGCCTTTTCTAACAATAGGCTTCAAGTTGATGGAAGTCCCTTGGTTGGTCTTTCTGAATTTTACCAAACTGTAGGTTTTGGTATCTTCTTCAAAACTTACGAGTCGCTCTTCCTCTGTTCGGTCGTAGCGGATGGTGATTTTTTCAGCATCAACATACTCAGCAACCCCGTCACGCTCAGCATTGATCAACACACGAGAATCAGTGGCAACTTGTCTTTCCAAACCAGTACCCACAATTGGAGAATCAGGACGCAACAAAGGAACGGCCTGACGCATCATGTTCGATCCCATCAAGGCACGGTTTGCATCATCATGCTCCAAGAAAGGAATCAAGGAAGCCGAAATGGATGCAATTTGATTCGGAGCAACATCCGTGTAGTTTACCTCTCCTGGATCAACCACTGGGAAATCACCTTCTTCACGCGCAATTACTTTATCAGAATCAATCTGTCCATCATCTTTCATTGGAATGTTAGCCTGGGCTATTTTCATTCCTTCCTCTTCCTCGGCACTTAGGTAAGTGAATTCCTTGGTGTTTACTTTTCCATTCTCCACCTTTCTATATGGAGTCTCCAAGAAGCCCATTGGATTTACTTTGGCGAAAACTCCCAAAGAGGATATCAAACCAATGTTTGGACCTTCAGGTGTTTCAATCGGACAAAGCCTACCGTAGTGGGTATAGTGTACGTCACGTACCTCAAAACCAGCTCTTTCACGAGAAAGACCTCCAGGCCCCAAAGCTGATAACCTTCTTTTATGCGTAATCTCCGCCAACGGATTCGTTTGGTCCATGAACTGAGACAACTGATTCGTACCAAAGAAAGAATTAATTACGGAAGAAAGCGTCTTCGCGTTAATCAGGTCAATCGGGGTAAATACCTCGTTATCCCTTACGTTCATACGCTCACGAATGGTACGCGCCATACGGGCTAAACCAACACCAAACTGTGAGGACAACTGTTCTCCAACAGTTCTAACCCTACGGTTTGACAAGTGGTCGATATCATCAATCTCTGCTTTCGAGTTGATCAACTCGATAAGGTATTTGATGATGGTAATGATATCTTCTTTGGTCAAGACTTCTTTGTCCATTCCGATATCAAGACCCAATTTTTTGTTCATTCGGTAACGTCCTACCTCACCCAAACTATAGCGTTGGTCAGAGAAGAAAAGCTTGTCGATGATACCACGAGCGGTTTCCTCATCGGGCGGCTCGGCGTTACGCAATTGACGGTAAATATGTTCAACCGCTTCTTTCTCCGAGTTGGTCGGGTCTTTTTGAAGCGTATTATGGATAATGGCATAATCGGACTGCGCATTGTTCTCTTTGTGGAGCAAGATGGTTTTAACATCGGCATCCAAAATTTCGTCTACGTGTTCTTTTTCGAGAACAGTGTCACGGTCCAAAATGATTTCGTTTCTTTCGATGGAAACCACCTCACCGGTATCTTCATCCACGAAATCTTCATGCCATGTATTCAATACCCTTGCCGCAAGCTTTCTGCCCAATACTTTTTTGAGTCCAGCTTTAGATACCTTCACTTCTTCGGAAAGGTCAAAGATTTCCAAGATATCTTTATCCCTTTCGTATCCAATAGCACGGAAAAGTGTGGTTACGGGTAATTTTTTCTTTCTATCGATATAAGCGTACATCACCCCGTTAATGTCGGTGGCGAATTCAATCCAAGACCCTTTGAACGGAATTACCCTAGCCGAATACAGCTTGGTTCCGTTGGCGTGGAAGGATTGTCCGAAGAACACCCCTGGCGAACGGTGCAATTGTGAAACCACAACACGCTCAGCCCCATTGATTACGAAAGTACCACTGGGGGTCATGTAAGGGATAGTCCCCAAATACACGTCTTGCACAATAGTTTCAAAATCTTCGTGTTCTGGGTCGGTACAGTACAATTTCAAACGTGCCTTTAAGGGAACGCTATACGTCAGTCCTCTTTCGATACACTCTTGGATGGAGTATCGTGGGGGATCAATGAAATAATCCAAAAACTCGAGAACGAATTGATTTCGAGTGTCGGTAATGGGAAAGTTCTCCATGAAGGTGTTGTACAAGCCTTCATTGCCTCTCTCATCGGATTTTGTTTCAAGTTGGAAAAAGTCTTGGAATGACTTAATCTGAATGTCCAAGAAATCCGGATATTCCGGTATGTTCTTAGCGGATGCGAAGTTTACTCTTTCAGTCTGATTAGTGAACATCAATGGACAAATATTTGATCGTGAATAAATAGGGTTGGTGTATGGCTTTATACACGCCTCATTAAATAGGCTAAGGTCTAATCCGCCAGAGGCGGAAAAGACCTTTAAAAACCTGTATGGTAAAAGCTATTATTTAAGCTCAACTTCTGCTCCTGCTTCTTCCAAAGATTTTTTGATACCTTCTGCTTCGTCTTTAGCAACTCCTTCTTTAACAGCTTTAGGAGCACTATCAACAATCTCTTTAGCATCTTTCAATCCAAGTCCAGTAAGTTCCTTAACCAATTTTACTACAGCTAGTTTAGAACCACCTGCAGCAGTAAGGATTACGTCGAACTCTGATTTTTCCTCAGCAGCGTCTTCACCGCCACCAGCAGCAGCACCTCCACCAGCAACTGCAACTGCAGCAGCAGCAGGCTCGATACCGTACTCTTCTTTTAGGATGTCGGCCAACTCATTAACCTCTTTTACGGTAAGGTTAACCAACTGTTCTGCAAAATCTTTTAAATCTGCCATTTTTCTATCGTTTAATCAAATTTGTAAAATATACTTAGTAATTGTGCGCGAATTATTTTTCAGAAAGGGTTTTCAAGATACCAGCCAACTTGCCACCTCCGGATTTCAAACCAGAAATAACGTTTTTCGCTGGGGATTGTAACAATCCGATGATATCTCCAATAACTTCCTCTTTGGACTTGATGTTGACCAAGGCCTCTAGGTTTTCATCCCCAACATAGATGGCTTCTTCAATAAAAGCACCTTTCAAAAGGGGTCTATCGGATTTCTTTCTGAAGTTTTTGATAAGTTTTGCTGGCGCGTTTCCAGTTTCAGAAAGCATTAAAGAGGTATTCCCCTTCAATACTTCAGGAAGTTCACCAAACTCCTTATCTGAAGCTTCCATTGCTTTTGCAAGCAAGGTATTTTTAACAACGGCCAGTTTAATGTTGGCCTTGAAACAAGCTCTTCTAAGGTTAGAAGTAGTCGATGCGTCCAACCCTGAAATGTCTGCCAAATAGATATTGGCATTTTCAGCCAATTGAGCCGTCAAATCTTCTATTACTACTGCTTTTTCTTCTCGTGTCATAGATTTACATTTACCGCCCTAGGCTTAAACTGCTTTAGGATCTAGTGCAACACTTGGGCTCATGGTAGTAGACATGTAAATACTTTTCATGTATACCCCTTTGGCCGCTGCTGGTTTCAATTTGTTCAATGTATCGATAAGCTCTTTTGCATTTCCTGCGATTTTATCTGCAGAGAAAGAAGCTTTCCCAATGGCAGCGTGAACGATTCCCGTTTTGTCAACTTTAAAATCGATTTTACCCCCTTTTACATCTTTTACGGCTTTGGCAACGTCCATAGTCACCGTGCCGGTTTTTGGATTGGGCATCAAACCTCTTGGTCCTAAAATTCGTCCTAAAGGCCCGAGTTTACCCATAACGCTAGGCATAGTGATGATGACATCAACATCAGTCCAACCGCCTTTGATTTTATCCAAATATTCGTCCAACCCTACGAAGTCAGCTCCGGCTTCTGTTGCTTCGGCTTCCTTGTCTGGGGTCACTAACGCTAAAACTTTTACCTCTTTACCAGTACCGTGGGGTAATGTTACCACACCACGAACCATTTGATTTGCTTTACGAGGGTCAACACCCAAACGTACAGCAAGGTCTACTGAGGCATCAAATTTTACGTTGGTAATTTCTTTTACTAAAGCAGAAGCTTCATCCAAAGAATAGAGTTTGTTACGATCTATTTTAGCGTGTGCTTCTTTTTGCTTTTTTGTCAATCTTGCCATTGTAAAGTCTTTACGATGTTAAAAAGGTTTGGGTCCAGATACTTTCAGTCCCATAGATCTTGCCGTACCAGCAACCATTTTCATGGCTGATTCCACGGTAAAAGCATTCAAATCCACCATTTTGTCTTCGGCGATATTTTTTACTTGATCCCAGGTTACTGAACCGGATTTTACCCTATTGGGTTCTCCAGAACCTTTTTTGATTTTCGCTGCTTCCATCAATTGAACCGCCGCTGGTGGAGTCTTTACAACAAACTCGAAAGACTTGTCTTTATAAACGGTGATAACAACCGGTAATACCTTACCTGGTTTATCTTGGGTTCTCGCATTAAATTGCTTACAGAACTCCATGATGTTAACACCGGCAGCACCTAAGGCGGGTCCAACCGGTGGCGATGGGTTCGCAGCACCTCCCCTAACTTGTAGTTTAACTACCTTATCTACTTCTTTTGCCATTGTTTCTAATTAATAATGAAAGCGTGTCAATTGGAAGCAACACAACTTTACGATATTGTAACAGCTCTTTTATTTTTCAATTTTCAGAAATCAGTCTTCAGATATCAGATATCTGACCACTGAAATCTGATTATACTTTTTCAACCTGCATGTAGCTCAATTCCAATGGTGTTTTTCTTCCGAAAATCTTCACCATCACTTCAAGCTTCCGTTTCTCTTCATTAATCTTTTCAACCGTTCCATTAAAACCGTTGAAAGGTCCATCGATAACCTTTACCGTTTCACCCAAGATGAATGGAATCGCTACGTTATCGGTATTGACGGCCAACTCATCTACTTTTCCGAGCATACGGTTGACTTCGGATTTGCGCAATGGAACAGGGTCTCCACCCTTGGTCTCACCCAAAAATCCGATAACATTGGTGATGGAACGAATAATATGTATCATTTCACCGCCAAGGTTAGCTTTAATCATAATATATCCAGGAAAGTAAACTCTTTCTTTGTTGATTTTCTTTCCATTTCGGATTTGGACCACCTTTTCAGTAGGCACCAAAACATCTTCCAAGTAATCTCCAAAACCATTGCGCTCTACCTCACTTTCGATGTAGCCTTTGATTTTGTTTTCCTGTCCGCTCACCGCTCGGACCACATACCATTTTTTCTCTAGCACTTCCGACATTACGAACTATCCTATTACATTATCAAAATACAGGGTAATCAATTTGCTGAACAGAGAATCGACTCCCCAGGTAGCCAAAGCAAACAAAATGGAGAAGACTGCAACAATGACCATTAGATTGGAAGCTTTCTCCCGGCTAAGCCAAGTGACATTGTTCTTTAATTCTTCAAATGATTCCTTTACATATGTCAACATAACAGTTCCTGTATTTTGTTGCATGCTTCTACATTTCTCAGCACAGGCTTTGAAGAGACCCGCATGCTTTTTCTAAATCCTTGCACGGGAGGAGAGACTTCCTTCGACTACGCTCAGGATAAACTTCTCGTCTCATCACTTCCGTTATTTTACTCTGCACGGGAGGAGAGACTCGAACTCCCGACACCTGGTTTTGGAGACCAGTGCTCTACCAACTGAGCTACACCCGTTTATATTTACACTGAAAGGTATCCCGCATAAGCGGAACACCCTTTAGTGCAATATTATGTTTATTCTCTAAAAATTAATCTAGAATTTCAGTAACCTGACCAGCACCCACTGTTCTACCACCTTCACGAATCGCGAAACGTAGTCCAACACTCAATGCAATAGGCTGAATCAAATCAACCGTAATGGTAAGGTTATCACCAGGCATAACCATCTCAACTCCATCAGGAAGGTTGATGTTACCTGTTACGTCTGTGGTTCTTACGTAGAACTGAGGACGGTAGTTGTTGTGGAATGGCGTGTGACGACCACCTTCTTCTTTCTTAAGGATGTATACCTCAGCTTTGAATTTAGCGTGTGGTGTTACAGAACCAGGCTTACAAATAACCATACCTCTTTTGATATCGGATTTTTCAATACCTCTCAAAAGGATACCTACGTTATCACCGGCTTCACCCCTATCCAAAATCTTACGGAACATCTCAACCCCAGTAATCGTAGAAGCCAATTTCTCAGCACCCATACCAATGATATCAACAGCATCACCCGTGTTGGCAACACCTGTCTCGATACGACCTGTTGCAACAGTACCACGACCAGTAATGGTGAATACATCTTCAACGGGCATCAAGAAATCTTTATCGATATCTCTTTTAGGAAGTTCAATCCACTCGTCAACCGCTGCCATCAATTCCATAACAGTGTCAACCCATTTTTGCTCACCATTCAAAGCACCAAGTGCAGAACCAGCGATAACAGGACCATTGTCACCATCATACTCGTAGAAAGAAAGCAATTCTCTTACTTCCATTTCAACCAACTCCAAAAGTTCGTCATCATCCACCATGTCAACTTTGTTCAAGAAGACAACAATACGTGGAATACCTACCTGACGACCCAATAGGATGTGCTCTCTAGTTTGTGGCATAGGACCATCTGTAGCAGCAACAACCAAAATAGCACCGTCCATTTGGGCAGCACCGGTAACCATGTTCTTTACATAATCGGCGTGACCAGGACAGTCAACGTGAGCGTAGTGACGGTTTTCAGTTTGATATTCAACGTGAGACGTATTAATAGTAATACCTCTTTCTTTTTCTTCTGGAGCGTTATCGATAGAATCGAAGCTTCTAAGCTCAGAAAGTCCAGCATTGGCCAAAACCGTTGTAATAGCGGCAGTCAAAGTTGTCTTACCGTGGTCAACGTGTCCAATAGTACCAATATTTAAGTGTGGTTTGGAACGATCAAAAGTTTCCTTTGCCATTTTAAATGATTTTAATCTTAGTTTATATTAGTGTACAAATCGTTTTTGAGCCAATGACGGGATTTGAACCCGTGACCTCTTCCTTACCAAGGAAACGCTCTACCCCTGAGCTACACCGGCTTAATGGGTCTTTCAGGGTTTGCGTTTTGCATGCGGTTTGACCGTACGAGTCAAACGTTACACCCTCACTTGAATTGCTTCAAGTTTAGAGCGGGAGACCGGGTTCGAACCGGCGACATTCAGCTTGGAAGGCTGACGCTCTACCAACTGAGCTACTCCCGCATTGAAACCTATTAGTATGTAAGAACTTCTTCGCTTTACTTCGAAAGCCCTCGTGGGGAGAGCAGGATTCGAACCTGCGAAGGTAAAAACCAACAGATTTACAGTCTGTCCTCGTTGGCCGCTTGAGTATCTCCC
>JBCCKH010000022.1:0-25503 GCA_039027495.1 Bacteroidota bacterium | reverse complement strand
GAGCATTTTTTTGTTCTGTTTCAATCTATTATTAAGCTGTGAGGTATCTTTGACCAAGTCTGTTTTTAGAGAAACAACATATTCCTTTTTTAAGTTTCTTTTTTTGTTTGATTCGTTCCAATTATTGATTTTTAAAGCAATCAAAATTCCAATGACTACCAGAATAATTTCACCAACTGCATACTTCAGATACTTTCCAGTTTTTCTTTCATAGAGTAAGTTTTGACGGATTTTTTTAAAGAATTTTATCATTGGTTAATGCCGGATTATAGTGAATCACAAGGGGGTGCGGTCATGGTTTCTTTGTTTAAAATCGTCCACAAGGAACATTAAGCCGAAACCCATCCCTTTTATTCATGTTTTAATTTTTGTGACATAAAACACCAGGCAATTTTAGCCATCGTTATGCAGCGCTTTTTATTCCTTATTTTAAGTTTTTAATTGTATCTGAAATAAATTCATCTGGCAAATAGTGTCCAGATTCATAGAATTTCAGTGCTTTATCTTTTATGGTTATTCTGTCAAAAAAATCCTGGGCCTCTTCTTTAGTATACCACCCATCTTTTGTTCCCATTAGCAGGGTAATAGGTGATTTTTGTAGTGTTGCACAATTTTTCGGTGACATGTAATCAATCTTCCTAGTATTTTCTTTGCTCATTCCAAGCCGCACACCTGTTTTAAAATCTAATGGAGCAACGCAAACAACTACACGATTCAATCTATCATCAACAGAGTTTAAAAGAATGGTCATCTGTCCGCCCATACTATAGCCTATGACATCAAAAGTTGGTGTTTTTGAAGTTGATTTGATTTCTAGATAGTCCATTATGATTCGGATATCTTTGACGGTGGATGTATATAGGTTATATATTTTTTGAACATCCTGTGAAGAAAAAAATGTAAGAGGAGAAGTAAAATCTCCCTGGTAGCTTCTTTCTCCATGATATTTTGCATCAGGAATTATTACGGAATATCCTAAAGATAATAGGGAGTCTTTGAGTTCTACATATTTTTCTTGTAGACTCGTTGTGGGATTGACCCAATTGTCTTTGTTCCCGGTTATACCGTGAAGAAGTATAACGTATTTATCTTCCCTTCCATCTTTAGGTTTTATGTTGTAAAAAGGAACTTTGGAGTCAAATCCATCAATTACAATTTTTTCAAGTGTATTACCATTATCAACAGTATTACTTTCAACAATTTTATTATTGAATTCTTTTTTTGGGAAATAACCTAAATCAGCTGTTATACCTTGGGCTGAAATAACAGTACTGATGAGAATTAAGGTAAAAGTTAATATTAATGCTCTAATTTTTCTCATAAGTAATATTGACTTTGGCTCCAAGTATTTAAATTCTAAATATCGATGGAATATAGTCATTAATTCGAATAAGGATATATGCAGTTAATGATTAAACTTGACTTATATTTCATGAATCGCGATTTTAAGTTTCACAAAACAGCCGTTTTAGGAAACAACGAAATGAGTTTGAACAAGAATCTTTCACCAGTTCCATTTTCCGTTCTTTTTAGTAGTATCGTTAATTGACGTTTTACGGGACACTTTTGAAATCAATTCAGGTAGAATTTATCGCATATCCAACTCAGGAATCATATTGGCGGCTTCTTTCATTTTTCGATCAATGATTTTAGTGTAAATCTCGGTAGTTCGGATTTCTCGATGACCTAAACGTTTTGAAACCGTATAAATATCGGCACCGTTTTCAAGTAAGAGAACTGCGTTGGTATGTCTGGCACTGTGAAAGGTAATATGTTTGGTTATTCCAGCTTTCATGCACCATCGAAGGATTTCAGTGTTATAAACCGCGCCATATTTCAAACCTTTAAATACCCGTTCATTTTTATGGGTTATTTTTCCCAATAGATCTCTGGCCTGGCTAGAAATATAGAGATATTCAAGGCCATCGGTTTTTTTCTGTCTAAAGATGATTCGTGAAACTTCATCCTCGTCACGAACTTCGGCCCAAGTCAATTTGTTAATGTCACTCCAACGAAGACCTGTAAGGCAGCTGAATATGAACGCATTCTTAAGGATGGGATATTTACATTCGGTTTGTGTTAAGGCCTGTAATTCAGAATAGGTTAGATATTCCCGTTGTGATTCGGCTTGCTCGAATCCCTTGACTGACTTAATCACATTAGTATCGATATAGTTTTCATTGTAGGCTTCTCTAAGCGCAGCTTTGAGTTTATTGAAATAGGTGTATTTAGAATTTTGAGATAGGGGAGTGTTGCTTTTCGTTTTCGCCTTGGTATCTAAATATCGTCTGAATCCCCTAACGAAATCCGTATCAATATCTTTTAATTGAATATGTGCAGGAGCATATTTCTCTAAGTGTTTAAATGCAGCATCCCAATTCCCATAATTTCCTTTGGATTCGTAACGTTCTTCTTGAAGTGTTTTATAGAAGTCAAAAAGAAGGATATTCCCTTTTTTATTATCCTTAAGTTTATACTTTCCCTGATAGAATTCTGATTTACGTATGGCAAGGATTTTTTCAGCCAATTCATAAATCTCCTTATTCTTTCTTTTTTCATCTGGCGTTGACGGATTTTCCAAAGGGTACATTTTCAAATACTCAAAATCTCTATTGTATTTGTTGATTCCGTTCTTGTCAATAAAGTGGCCTTTATAGTATTCTATGAAAAGGCTCAACTTTCCATTTTTGATCTTTTTGCTTTTTAGACTTATTTTCATTTCGAGGTGAAATTTTTTCACCTCAATTGTCCAAAATCATCTTGAGGTGAAAATTAGGTGAAATAAATGTATGAAAATAGGCTATTAAAAGAAATAAAGGAAAGAAATATTTTTCAACAAATTATTGATAATCAATTAGATGAAAACAAATGAATCTAAATGAAATTTAAAAATCAACTTATTTATTTGCCGATGCAGAAATTGGAGAAAATGTTTCCCAACAAATCATCGGTGGTAACACTTCCCGTGATTTCGCCCAAATGAAATAGCGCTTGCCGGATATCAATCGCAAGTAAGTCGCTCGCGACTTCCATTTCCATACCTTCCTTGACCTTTTGGATTTCTTCAAGAGCCTTTAATAAAGCGTCATAGTGTCGACTATTGCTTACAATGCTGTTGTCGCCTTGAAGCAATCCAACCGAAATTAATTCAGATAACTTTTGTTCGATGGTGCTTACCCCGGTCTTGGTTTTCGCGGAGATGAAAACTATATCTGGGATATCTTTTTGCAAAGCAGCCTTCTCTGAATCATCCAGATTTTCTGATTTATTGCATACCGCAACGAGGGTCTTTTCCGGGTACTTTTGATTCAAATCTTGCCATTCTGCTATGCTGAAACCAGAGGCTTCGAAAAGATAAAGCACAATCTTTGCCTTTTCCATTTTGTCAAAGGTTTTCTCGATTCCAATACGTTCCACGGTATCTTCCGTTTCGCGGATACCGGCGGTGTCAATAAATCGAAAACTGACGCCGTTGATGTTGATTTGGTCCTCGACAGTGTCGCGTGTGGTGCCTGCAATATCACTGACAATGGCACGATCTTCATTCAGCAGTGCATTGAGTAGGGTGGATTTTCCCACGTTGGGCGCACCCACTATAGCTACTGGAACGCCATTTTTCAGGACATTGCCTGTTGCAAAGGAATCAATCAAGTGTTTCAATACCGTAGTGATTCGATTGAGTAGATTTTCAAATTGCTCTCGATTGGCAAACTCAACATCTTCTTGTGAAAAATCCAATTCCAGTTCGATGAGCGAAGCGAATTCGAGTAGTTCGCCACGAAGTTTTTCGATTTCGGAGCTAAACCCACCACGCATTTGATTTATGGCCACTTCATGGGCTGCAGCGCTATCACTGGCAATGAGGTCTGCTACCGCCTCGGCTTGGCTCAAGTCCATTTTGCCATTCAAAAAAGCGCGTAGCGTAAATTCACCTGCTTTGGCATTTCGACAGCCATTCCGAAGCAAAAGTTGTAAAATCTGTTCCTGTATATAGGGCGAACCATGACAAGAAATCTCTACCACATTTTCACCGGTATAAGAGTTTGGCCCTTTGAAAATAGAAACCAAGGCTTCGTCCAAAACCCTTTCTTTGTCCACAATGTTGCCCAAATGCAGCGTATGGCTTTTTTGATTGACCAGCTTTTTGGCGCCCATTTTTGAAGCAAATAAACTATCTACAATGGTAATGGCGTCTTTACCCGATACTCGGAGTAGGGCTATGGCCCCAGTTCCAGGGGCACTTGCCAAGGCTACAATGTTATCTTCGTCAACCATGTCGGCAAAAATACAAATAACTTGATGTAACAAGATGAGCCTTTTGCATACTGATATAGTGTCATCAAAACAATCAAAAAATGGAAATCGTTAATCAAACTACGTTACGAAGGGATACTACCCTTTTATCATTGACACATTTGGCCCAGTTGCTTCCGTATGCTATCGGATTCGGTGGGTTGTTAGTGCCTTTTATTATCTGGTTATCTGCGAAAAACAAAGTGGAAGACATGGACTTACATGGCAGAACCATCATCAACTTTCAATTGAGTTTGCTGCTCTATATCTTTATCAGTATTCCGGCAATATTACTTGTAGGATTGGGATTGCTCGGACTTTTAGGTGTTGCCGTCTTAGGTTTTGTACTTCCTATAATAAATGCGGTTAGGGCTGCCAACGGAAATCCGCCGTCAACCTTTTTGACCATTCCTTTTATTTAAGAGGTTTTAACCCCAAGAATATTTAGGTGTTAAGCATTACCGGCATCACGAGCATGGTAATTTGCTCGCCTTCATCCAAACCGTCGGATGGGGTAAGGATGCCTGCCCGATTGGGAAGACTCATTTCCAAGGAAATTTCGTCGGACGAAAGATTGCCCAGCATCTCGATAAGAAATCTGGAATTGAAGCCTATTTGCATGTCGTCGCCTTGATAGGAGCAAGAGAGACGTTCTTCGGCTTTGTTGCTATAATCCACGTCTTCCGCTGAAATATTGAGCTCTGCACCGGCGATTTTCAGGCGAATTTGGTGCGTGGTTTTATTGGAATATATGGATACCCTACGTACTGAACCCAAAATCTGATTTCGAGCAATGGTCAATACGTTCGGATTTTCCTTTGGAATTACCGCTTCGTAATTGGGATACTTCCCATCGATAAGTCGGCAAATAAGTTCGGTATTGTCAAAAATGAACTTCGCGTTGCTTTCGTTGTACTCAATAATCACTTCGGATTCAGAACCCGACAGAATCCCTTTCAAAAGATTCAGCGGTTTTTTGGGCATGATGAATTCCGCAAGTTCACTCGCTTTAACATCGGTACGCTGGTATTTTACCAATTTGTGTGCATCTGTAGCCACAAAAGTCAATTGCTCAGTAGAAAACTGAAAAAACACCCCACTCATTACAGGACGCAAATCATCATTGCCAGCGGCAAAAATGGTCTTGTTGATGGCGGTAGCCAAAATATCGCCCATCAAAGTTGTTGAGCTTGGATTGGAAACTTCCACTGCCTTCGGAAATTCTGCACCATCTGCATATGCCAAAGCATATTTACCATGATTGGAACTAATTTCTACAGTGTTGTTGTCCTCTACGATAAAAGTCAACGGTTGTTCCGCGAAAGTTTTCAGCGTGTCCAAAAGCAAGCGCGCAGGAACGGCGATGGTCCCCTCAGCATCTGAATCTACTTCCAAAACCGAACTCATGGTAGTTTCCAAATCCGATGCCGAAACGGTCAGTTGGTTTTGCTTTAAATCAAACAGGAAATTATCAAGAATGGGAAGGGTGTTGCTGTTATTGATAACACCACCCAAAACTTGGAGATTCTTCAGAAGATATGTACTGGATACGATAAATTTCATCAACGAAACAATTTAATGACTCGGGATAGCCCAAGTTGCACAAAAATAAGCGATAAAAACAAATATATCCGAATTGCGGCAAGGGAGGAAACAAACTTATCAACAGCTTATTTCGCGTAAGCACGCTTGCGAAAATAGGGGACTAGAATGGCTAAAATCAGGGTAATGGCCAAGGGCAGACCAACGTTGATGAACTGCCAAAAACTTTTCTTCGCTGCAGTTTTTTCCATATCCAACAAAGGGATGGAAACGCGCTTGTTCCGAATGTTTATAAGTCCGGTATCGTCAAGCAAATAATTCGCGCAATTCACAAGGAATTCTTTGTTTCCGTAAGAACTGTTGGTCCACTTATCGTAACCCAATTCAAGAGGTCTACCGCTACGAAGTTGGTTTTTGATGACATCTCCATCCGAGATGACTATCATTTTATTGGCTTTCCCTGAATCTAATGTTCCATTGAATTTAAATGGCTTCACTCGGTTTTGGTAAGCAGAATTAAACTCTCCTTCGATTAAAACGGCTAACGGTTGATTGCCATTGATATAAGTGTCTTTGTCCGGGGCTTTTTGGATGATATCCAATCCTACTTGTTTGGGAGCTCCTTCGGTTTTGGACAAAGGCGAACTTTGCAGCAAAACCGTTTTTTGATAGGCATTGGGCAGTGTATCCAAGGTGCTGGCAAATTGATAACGCACAGCCTCGATATTGGTATTTATGGGATGGTTGTTCTGCGAAAATACCATCGGATGATAATACCAAGGAACAGGATTGTACTGGGCGTCATTTCCTTCTCCAGAAGCCAAAACAATTTGCGTGAAGTATAGGTCATTGACGATATCAGGATTGATGCGAACCCCATAACGGAAAAAGAAATCCTTTAAGTTCAATTCACGAGGTAAGGCCAAAGCGCTACCACCTCCTTTGAAGATACTGTCAATTTCCATGGCAACTTGGTCCATTAGCCAAATGGATTTTCCGCCTCCTACGATGAATTGGTCTAAGACAAACTTCTCATTTTCGGTAAAGGCTTCGGTGGGTTTGGCCATTATCGCCAAGTCGAATTGGTTTAACTGGTCCAATACTTTTTTGGGAGTTGTGGAAACAGAATCCAAAGTAATCACTCCAATGTTGTAGTATTCCTTTAGAGTAGTCAAGTAATCAGCCAAAAAAGGGTCTTCCAATTGCCCATTTCCGCGTAAAACTGCAATACGTTTCTTTTGTTGTAGTGTTAGTTTCGTAAACGCGTCGGCAAAAGCGTATTCCAATTGCTGCACCGAATTGTTGATTCTAGTTTCGGTATCTGAACCTAATTTGTTTTTCAATAAGGGTACGCGCACGGTTCGCTCACCATAATTGACCATGGCCCATGGGAAAACCAATTCTTGGGAGACTTTGCCATCTTCTTCCACGGTGACGTTGGCAGGGGTAAGACCAATATTTTGCAAATCCATTATGGTCTGCTGAGCGGTTTCAGCCCCTTCTAGCGGGTCAACCAAATTGTATTGAATCTGTGGGTTAACCGCTTGAAATGACTGTATGAGTTGTATGGTTTCGGTCTTGAGTTTTTGGAATTCCGCCGGGATATTACCATCCAAGAGAATATCAATGACAACAGGTCCTTCAAAGGTTTGGCTGATTTCAAGAGCGGGTTCAGATAGCGTATACCGCTGGTCTTCCGTTAAGTCAAATCTGGAATACGCGAAACTTCCAAGCACATTGAGAACAATACAGATTGCTAAAGCAACAAGTGCTTTCAAGAGGGCGTTCTGCTTCATGAAGTACTTGTTTTCAATTTGAGAAAAGTAAAGTAGAGGAAAAGCACGGTCACACTGATAAAATAGATGAGGTCCCGTGTATCCAAAACGCCTTTGGCGATGCTATCAAAATGATATTTGGCCCCGAAAGTCTGGAATAACAACTGTTGACCTCCATCGGTAAACAAGGTGGATGCTGCGTCGAATCCTAAAAAAAACAAGAAGCAAAAAACAATACCGATTAAGAAAGAAACAATCTGGTTCTCAGAAAAGGTAGAAGCAAAAAGACCCATGCTAATGTATGCCGATAAAAGGAACAGCAATCCGAAATAAGAACCCCATAAAACACCGGAATCATAATTCCCTGTAATAATACCAAGGTCTGAGATGCTAAAAATATAAATCAAGGTTGGGGATACGGCCAAAAGACAAAGCACTAGGGTGCCCAGAAATTTTCCCAAAACTACTTGCCCTAACGAAATGGGTTTAATGCGAAGTAATTCATAGGTTCCTAATTTGAATTCTTCTGAAAAGCTTTTCATAGTAATGGCAGGAACCAAAAAAATAAAAACCCAGGGTGCCAATAAAAATAAGTTGCTCAAATCCGCAAATCCGTAATCGAAGATGTTAAAAGGACCTTTGAAAATCCATAAAAACAACCCGGTTAGGGTTAAGAACAATCCGATAATGAGATATCCCACCGGAGAAGTGAAGAACGTTCGAACTTCTTTTTTAAACAGTGCAAACATGCTTAGCGAGATTGGATGACTTCAGTGAGCAAATGATTTCTGTCAAAATGAATACCGTTAAGATTCCTTCATTTCGTTCGCAAAGGTAACAGAATGTTTCGTTACGCTCCATGCTTCTGGTTTTTCTGAAAACAAAACCTTGGTATCGGCCCATACCGTTTTGAAAAATGACGAATTTCGATAGGCTTCCAAATATGTATCGGAAAGCCAATGGCTGTAGGTAAAGAAAATGTTCGAGTGGGTTTTGTCCTGATATAGCTCTACGAATTGACATCCTTCAAAAGCGACGATGCCCTTTCGTGATTTTTCGAAAAGTTCCAAGAAATCCGGAATCTTATCTTCCTGAAAAGTAAGTTTTACGATTCGTATGAGCATTACAGAAAGTTTATGGTTACCACGTCGCGATAATTCAATCCCAATAGGGTAGAAGCACCTCCCACACTGCTCAGGTCACTTTTGTAGATTGCCAATTCCAAAAAACCACTAGAATTGAAAAGTGCAAGCGCATCGCCAGCACCCTTGCGCTGGTTTCTGGGCAGCTCGTAATTAATGATACCATTGTACGTGTTTTGGATGGCCTTGATTTTTGTGGTTCGCGCAACGATTTCAAAGTCACGCCCATTGCGGTAGGCCTCAAAAAGATTCCGTTCAATATTGCTTACGGTATTGCCATAGTTATCAATGTAAATGATATTCCCTATCAAGGTTGCACCGTTGTTGGTTACCCGAGGCTGGAATTCCTTCGACTCCTTTAAAGCAGCCATTGGCTTTCCAATGATTTCAGGTTTTCCTCCTCGCGCCAAATGACAGGCTACGGGTACAAAAACATCCAAGGTAGGAAAGGCCGTTTGGGCAGTGTTGGGCAAATTGATTTCCATGATTTTAGGACTTGCTCCTTCGGAAATGAGCAAGGATAGGATGCCATTGTCCGCTCCAACAAAATATTGTCCGTCCAATTCCAAAATCACATGGGCGTTTTCAGGTGACACTTCCGCATCCACCCCGATAAGATGTATACTGCCATCGGGAAAGTTGGGATAAGAATTTTTCAAGACGTAAGCGGTCTCTTGAATATGAAAGGGTTTTATCCGATTTGAGATATCAACAATCGTGGCATCGGGGAGTTGTTTTAAAATTTGACCTTTTATGGCGCTAACAAAATGGTCTTTGTCCCCAAAGTCAGTGGTCAATGTGATGATGGCCATACAATGCTGTTGATATGTTTTTGGGCGCCCATATTGATTTTTGGTTAAGTTTGTTGGGTAAAAATAAACAATTAGACGAAATACATTTCTTCGGCAATAACCCTAAAACACGCCCCTCTTTTTGAACGAACTCATCATAGAACTTACAGAGATTAGTCCACAAGATTTCTTTGGACAGCGGAATGAAACGATTGAGCTTTTAAAAAAATACTTTCCCAAACTGAAGATTGTTGCCCGAGGCAATAAAATCAAGGTGTACGGAGATGAAGAATTATTAGAAGAGTTCGACAAACGGTTTGATATGTTGGCATCCCACTTCGCCAAATACAACAAGCTCGATGAAAACATGATTGAACGGGTACTGACCAGCAATGGTCAGGAGGAATATCAATCTTCCAATGCCAGTGAACAGGTTTTGGTGCATGGGGTTAGTGGCCGACTTATCAAGGCGCAAACGCTGAATCAGAAGAAAATTGTAGACAGTTGCAAGGCGAATGATATGGTTTTTGCCATTGGCCCTGCGGGAACTGGAAAAACGTATACAGGAGTTGCTATTGCCGTAAAAGCTTTGAAGGAAAAGCAAGTCAAGCGAATCATTTTGACCCGTCCCGCCGTTGAAGCTGGTGAAAACCTTGGTTTTCTTCCTGGGGATTTAAAAGAAAAACTGGACCCTTACATGCAACCCTTATATGATGCGCTTAGGGACATGATTGCCCCGGAAAAGCTCGCCAAATATTTAGAGGATGGTACCATTCAAATTGCGCCCATGGCTTTTATGCGCGGGCGTACCTTGGATAATGCTTTTGTGATTTTGGATGAGGCCCAAAATACCACCCACGCCCAAATGAAAATGTTTTTGACGCGTATGGGGAAAAATGCCAAATTCTTACTTACAGGTGACCCTGGACAAATAGACTTACCGAGAAGGGTGATTTCTGGTTTAAAGGAGGCGCTTTTAATTCTTAAGAATGTCAAAGGTATTAGCATTATCTATTTGGATGATAAGGATGTAATCCGCCATAAACTTGTAAAGAAGGTTATCGAGGCGTACAAAAACATCGAACATCAGAACTAGTCGCATGAATACCTTGATGCATACCGATTTGAGGCTTCCTGGACTACAATCGGTTTACCGGGGAAAAGTACGGGAAGTATATCGTTTGGAAAATGACCTTTTGGTCATGGTCGCTACGGATAGATTGTCCGCATTTGATGTGGTTATGCCTAAAGGAATTCCGTTCAAAGGACAAATCCTGAATCAAATTGCTACCAAAATGATGGCGGCTACCGAAGATTTGGTCCCGAATTGGCTAATCGCGGTGCCCGATGCCAATGTTTCAGTGGGAAAAGCTTGTGAACCCTTTAAAGTTGAGATGGTCATTAGAGGTTATCTCTCGGGTCACGCAGCACGGGAATATAAAAGTGGAAAACGAATGTTATGCGGCGTTTCCATGCCGGAAGGGATGCGCGAGAATGATGCTTTTCCAGAGCCCATCATCACGCCAGCCACCAAAGCAGAAAAAGGTGAACACGATGAGGACATTTCCCGAGAAGCAATTTTGGAACGGAGTATCGTTTCGGAAGCGGACTACCTTGTCTTGGAAGATTATACCCGTAAATTGTTTGAAAGAGGAACAGCGCTAGCCAAAAAGCAGGGTCTAATTCTGGTAGATACCAAATATGAGTTTGGCAAAACCAGTGATGGTGAGATTGTGCTTATCGATGAAATCCACACTCCGGATTCCTCCCGGTATTTTTATGAAGCCGGATATGAAGAACGCCAAGCAAAAGGCGAACCGCAAAAACAATTGTCCAAAGAATTTGTAAGACAATGGTTGATTTCCAATGGCTTCCAGGGCAAAGAGGGGCAAACCGTTCCCGAAATGGATGATACCTATATTACCACAGTATCCGAACGCTATATCGAGCTTTTCGAAAATATTACCGGTGAACGCTTTGCAAAAGCTGATACGAATACGCTGCACAAACGTATCGAAGGAAATATCTTGACCTTTTTGAATACCCTTCAATAAATCTTTCTTTCTAATGTCAGATGGTCAAAATTGACGACTCAATTTTGATAGACTTACTATTGCTTTAACATTTTATATTGAATTTTTTGCTAAATTGATATATTTATGCAAAAAAGGTATATATGAACATTGATAGCTGTCCCAACTGCGGAAGTACTCATTTTATCAAGGCAGGTATTGTGAAAGGCCGTCAACGGTTTAAATGCAAGACCTGTAATTATTTCTTCACGGTAGGAAAAAGCGGAAAACAGATAGATGATTATTATGTAAACAAGGCCCTTCAATTGTATTTAGAGGGGCTCACCTACAGAGAGATTGAGCGCATCCTGGGTGTTTCCCATGTCTCTGTGATGAATTGGGTAAAGAAATATCAAATAAAAAGACCGTATCATGGCAAGTACCACCCGACCTATAAAATCCTCAATACCGTGGAGGTATCGGACTATTTCGCTGATATTGAAAATGTAAAGGGAGCTGGAGTGATATTAACGGAATTGGGTGATAAGTTCATGCTCATCAAATGGGAACGTTTCCGAGATTAACTATACCAAATAAACAGAAAAGTATACTATTTTTCTTAGCAGAACCTTTTTTTGTGAAGTTCGTGCGGTCAGATTAAGTGAAACTTCAAACAACTTGACCCATGAAACACAATTCGAAAATTCTTTGTGGCCTTCTTTTTCTCTCGGCCACATTCGTGATGCATGCGCAAGGCTCTGCAGAGTATTCTGGAGGGTATAAAATCAAGTTCGATGAGGATGGCTCTAAATATTTAAGGGTCATTTCTTGGGGACAATTTTGGGCGCAGTACAATGATGATGCTCCAGATGATGTGAGCAAATTGAACATGAGCGTACGTCGCGCTCGTTTTTTGACTTTTACCCAGTTGAATGATAAATTTCTCATTCTAACACACCTAGGATTAAACAGCTTAAATGGAAGTAACTTAAGTCCGACGGGAAAAGGCGAATCTTCCCAGTTGTTCTTTCATGATTTCTGGGGAGAGTATAAAGTGGCGAAATCCACCTATGTCGGTGCTGGTTTGCATTATTGGAATGGTATTTCCCGCTTGAACAACCAAAGTACATTGAACATGTTGACTTTGGACAACAACCGACAATCGTGGGCTACGATTGGGCTTTCAGACCAATTTGCGAGACACCTTGGTGTGTACGTGAAAGGAAATTTAGGAAAACTCCAATACCGTCTTTCTTTCAACGAGGCAGTCACAAGCAACTTGCAAGAAACCGTGGAACCTGAGGCGAACGGGGCAGCGGTATATGCAGGTCGCAGATTATTAGGCTCTCGTGACGCCGGAAAAACCTTTGCTGGTTATTTAGACTATAATTTTTTGGACCAGGAGTCCACCTTATTGCCCTATAAAGTGGGAACGTATATCGGTACCAAAAAGGTCTTCAATGTTGGCGCTGGATTCTTTGTACACCCCAGCGGTTCAGTCGTAGCCGATGGCGATGGGGTTTTATCCGGAGAGGATGTGACCATTTTTGCCATTGACTCGTTTTATGATGCGCCTTTGGGGGAAGATGGTTCTGCAATTACCGCTTATGCCAAATATCAAAATAGCGACTACGGCCGAAACTATACTTTAGGCACTACCTATGCCACGGAAAGCATGTTTTATGGCCATGTTGGGTATTTACTGCCGGGAACTATGGATAAGACCCGATTTCAGCCTTATCTTTCTTACAATCACAGAAGTATTGACGCTATTGACAACAATGCCAATCGATTGGGAGTAGGAGGCAACATCTATTTTACAGGTCACCATTCGAAACTTAGCGTTGAGTATACCAGCTCCAAGTTTGGGGATGCCGACCGTAACGGACTCATCAAGGTGCAAGCCATGATTTATTTATAATAACATTCTAAACAACTAAATATGAACGCGGAAGAAAGAAAAAAATACTGGAAGGAGAATCTCCGATACGTGGCGATTCTGCTTTCGATCTGGTTTGTGGTTTCCTATGGATTCGGAATACTGCTCGTTGATGTGTTGAACGAAATCAGGGTTGGAGGTTTCAAGCTCGGCTTTTGGTTTGCCCAACAGGGCTCCATCTATGTTTTTGTCGTCCTCATTTTCGTATATGTGAGGCTTATGAACAAATTGGATAAAAAATATAACGTTCACGAATAAAACGGAAGAAAATGGGAATTCAAACTTGGACATTTATCATAGTGGGCATCACGTTTGCCCTATATATTGGAATCGCCATTTGGTCTAGAGCATCCTCTACCAAAGAGTTTTATGTAGCTGGCGGAGGGGTTTCTCCGTTGGCGAATGGTTTAGCTACCGCCGCAGATTGGATGTCGGCCGCCTCGTTTTTGGGCATGGCGGGTATTATTGCCTTTGCAGGATACGATGGTTCGGTATACCTCATGGGTTGGACTGGCGGATATGTGTTGTTGGCGCTGCTCTTGGCACCTTACCTTCGAAAATTTGGAAAATTTACGGTACCTGATTTCATAGGAGACCGTTATTATTCCAACGTCGCACGCACCGTAGCAGTTATCGCTGCGCTTTTTGTCTCTTTTACTTATGTAGCGGGGCAAATGAGAGGCGTAGGGGTAGTATTTTCACGTTTCTTGGATGTTCCGATTAATACAGGCGTTTTTATCGGTATGGCCATTGTATTGCTCTATGCTTTCTTGGGTGGGATGAAAGGGATTACGTATACGCAGGTGGCGCAATATTGCGTCCTTATTTTTGCATTCATGGTACCTGCCATATTCATTTCCATCATGGCAACTGGAAATCCAATTCCGCAATTAGGTTTTGGTTCGGCCGGGGAAGATGGCATATACCTTCTGGACAAATTGGATGGATTAATGACTGACTTAGGCTTTACGGCCTATACCGATGGGTCGAAATCAATAACGGATGTTTTCTTCATCACAGCAGCATTGATGCTAGGAACAGCAGGACTCCCTCACGTAATCATTCGCTTTTTTACAGTACCCAAAGTTCGGGATGCGCGGAAGTCAGCAGGCTATGCCTTGTTGTTCATCGCAATTCTCTACACTACCGCACCGGCTGTAGCAGTGTTCGCGAGAACTAACCTAATGGAAACCGTAGAAGACAAGCCATATCAAGAACTACCAGACTGGTTTTCGAATTGGGAAAACACCGGATTGATTGCTTGGTCCGATAAAAATGGAGATGGAAAAGTACAGTACCTCCCTGGGAGCGCTGTCGCGGATAAAAAACCGGTCTTCGGAGCAGAAAAAGGTCAGTTCGGAGAAAGATTGGTTTCGAATCCAAGTACCACTCCAAATGAATTATATGTAGACCGTGACATCATGGTTTTGGCCAATCCTGAGATTGCAGGTTTGCCCAATTGGGTAATCGCTTTAGTGGCTGCGGGTGGTTTGGCTGCTGCTTTGTCTACAGCTGCTGGGTTGCTATTGGTGATTTCCACCTCTATCTCCCACGATTTGATTAAAAAGCAATTGGCTCCAGGTATTTCAGACAAAAGAGAGCTTTGGATTGCTAGAGGCTCTTCTTTGATTGCCGTTTGTGTAGCAGGTTACTTCGGTATCAATCCTCCAGGATTTGTCGCTTCGGTGGTGGCTTTGGCCTTTGGTCTTGCGGCCTCATCCTTCTTCCCTGCAATTGTCATGGGTATTTTCTCCAAACGTATGAACAAGGAAGGTGCCATAGCAGGTATGGTTGCTGGCCTGGGTATCACCATCTATTATATCGCTAGATTCAAACTAGGCTGGATTGGTAGCCCAGAAACAAGCGGTCCAGACAACTGGTGGTTTGGCATTTCGCCAGAAGGCTTTGGTACTATAGGTATGATTATCAACTTTATCATATCCATCGCTATTTCGCAATTCACTCCAGAACCTCCAGAAGAAGTACAAGAAATCGTCGAAAATATCCGTATTCCTAGTGGAGCGGGTGACGCTGTTGAACATTAAACACAAGTTCGAAACGAAGAACGGCACCTTTTTTAAGGTGTCGTTTTTTACTAAATTTAAGGAACATCCTAGCCGTTAAATGAAAAAAAGGAATTTACAGAAGTTGGCTGCACTTGGTGTGCTTTTGGTGGTTTTTTTCAACATCCCCTTAATACTGATTTTCAGTGAACCGGTGTCTGTAGTAGGTATTCCTCTTTTTTACTTCGCTATTTTTACGATTTGGCTGTTGGCCATAATCGTTTCGTATACCATTTTAAAAAATAAGCATGGGTAGTTGGTCAGTCTTGATAGTACTACTCTGTTATTTGGCCCTTTTGTTTGCTTTGGCATTCTGGGCAGAACGAAATACGGCCAATCGCTGGATTAAGAATCCCTATGTGTATGCCTTGTCTTTGGCGGTATACTGCTCTGCGTGGACCTACTATGGAAGCGTAGGCGTAGCGGCCAATTCTGGTATTGATTTCCTGACGATTTATTTGGGGCCTGTCATTGCCTTACCGTTGTGGATGTTTATCATGACACGCATCATCAAAATCGCGAAAAACAATAAGATTGCAAGTATAGCGGATTTTGTATCCCTTCGCTATGGGAACGATAGGCAACTGGGAGCGTTGATTGCCATCATCTGTATTTTTGGTATAGTTCCCTACATATCGCTACAACTGAAAGCCGTGTCCGAAACATTTCAATTGTTGAGTGGTTCCCCCCAAACAGCGGATAACATCTTTTCCGATACCACTTTTTACATATCCCTACTACTTGCGGTATTTATTGCTTTTTTTGGGACATTGGCTACTGATGCTTCGCGAAGCAGACGCGGATTGATTACCACTGTGGCTTTTGAATCGGTCATCAAATTGGTTTTCTTTTTGGTTATTGGAAGTTACGTCTGTTTTGCTTTGTTTGATAGTCCAAAAGACATCTACAATCAGGCTGCATTGCTTGAAGGCTTTGAATCCTTGGTAACTTTTAAAGGACTTGACCATGGTATTTCGTGGTTCTACACGATTATGTTATCCTTTTTGGCCATTTTCTTGTTGCCAAGACAGTTTCATGTTGCCGTGGTCGAAAATGAAGACCCGAAGTATATCAGAAAGGCAATTTGGTTTTTCTCTTTATACCTGCTACTGTTCAATATTTTCGTTTTTTACATCGCTTTGGCAGGTAAATTATCTCTTGGCACAGAGGTGAATCCTGATTACTATAGCCTATTGTTGCCTTTGGCCGAGGGGAACACCGGATTGGCTTTGATGGTCTTTATCGGGGGCTTTTCCGCAGTAATTTCCATGGTGGTGGTTTCTACCTTGGCCTTATCCACGATGGTGAGCAACAACTTGTTGATTCCCTACGGTTTATTGGACCGACTATTTCAAACCAATCCTGAAACCAATACCCGTTATATCCGAAATGTGCGACG
Organism: Bacteroidota bacterium; assembly: GCA_039027495.1. Classification (GTDB taxonomy): domain Bacteria; phylum Bacteroidota; class Bacteroidia; order Flavobacteriales; family Flavobacteriaceae; genus Flagellimonas. Next base: position 8,547 of record JBCCKH010000022.1, on the reverse strand, counting down.
CGTTTCCATCTTTGTTTTGGTCGTGACGGCCTATTTGTTTTACTACTATTTTTCCAGCCAGTTGTCACTCTTTTCCTTAGGTCTGATTGCGTTTGTTATCATTGCGCAATTGGCACCTTCGTTCTTTTTAGGTCTCTTCTGGAACCGTGGTACGGCAACAGCCTCTAAGATTGGGATGATTGCAGGGTTTGCGGTAGTGGTTTTCACGCTAATACTTCCGCGTACTACTTTAGGTTTGGGAAGCAATACGGATTTCATCACGGAAGGATATTTTGGTATTGCTGCCTTAAAGCCTTTTGGATTGTTCGGGATGGACATGCTTTCTGCAGAGGCACATGCGCTTTTTTGGAGTCTTTTGGTGAATCTATCCCTATATTGTTTGTTTTCCCTACTTATCGTTGCAAATTATCGTGAGCGGAACTTTGGAGAGCTATTTGTTCATGTTAATAGTGTCATCGGAAATGATGAACAAGGTTATGTTTGGAGAGGAGAAGCGTACGTAGAGGATGTGAAGAAGGTACTGAATCGGTTTTTAGGGAATGAGAAAACGGAGAAAGAATTCCAGCAATTTTATAAGCGAAATGGCATTGACTCAAACAATCAAAAAGCGGATGCGCGATTGATAAATTTCTCGGAGAAATTGCTGACCGGTACGTTGGGAAGCGTTTCTGCCCGCATGCTGATTGGGAATGTAGCAAAGGAACATCCTATTAGTCTACAAGAAGTATTGAATATTCTGGAAGATACCAAGACCACAAGAGCGACCAACAAAATCTTGACCCAGAAATCAAAAGAATTGTCACAACTCGCGGGACAATTACAATCAGCTAATGATGAATTGGTTCAACAAGACCGTTTGAAAGATGAGTTTTTAGATACGGTTGCCCACGAGCTTAAAACGCCTATTACCAGTATCAAAGCAGCAGCTGAAGTTTTAGTAGATGATGAAGGTGATATGCCTTATGAGTTCAAGGAGAACTTTTTGAAGAATATACAAGAAGATGCCGATAGGCTACAGACCTTGATTGGGAATATTTTGGACTTGGAGAAACTATCCAATGGGCGTCAGGAGCTTCAATTGGAACACCGTTCGGTTCGTGATACCATTCAAAAGGCCGTTCGGGGCATCCATCAACTTGCCGAAAAGAAAGGAGTACAGATTATCACCTCTGAAATTTCAGAAACCATAGCTTATTATGATGAGGATAGGGTAGGGCAAGTATTGACAAATTTGTTATCCAATGCCCTAAAGTTTACTGAGGCAAAGCGTGGAAAAGTACAATTGCGCGCGCAAAACGAATCCCAACAAGTAAAAGTGATTGTGGAAGATAACGGAAGGGGTATCGCCGAGGAGGATTTTCAATATATTTTCGAAAAGTTTTACCAATCCAAATACCAAAATACACGAAAACCCCAAGGCAGTGGTTTTGGATTGGCCATTTGTAAAAAGATAATCGAAAGTCATAAAGGGAATATTTGGGCTGACCCAGATTTTTCAGGAGGCGCACGTTTTGTGTTTACCTTGCCCACCCATCCCAATTAAGTATAGCAGCAATATGGAGAACCCTAAAGCAGAACATAAAATTTTGATTGTTGACGATGAGCCAAACATTGTGATGGCATTGGAGTATGCCTTCAAAAAAAGCAATTTCGAAGTCTTTATCGCGCGTGATGGTGAGGAAGCACTTCAAATTGCCGAATCCGTCCTTCCCGATTTGGTGTTGCTGGATATTATGATGCCGAATGTGGACGGGTATCAAACCCTAAAAAAAATCAAGGAAAACGAACAAATGCAACACACCAAAGTGGTGTTCCTATCAGCGAAAAACAAACATTCTGATATTCAAAAAGGCTTGGACATGGGTGCCGACAAGTATCTTACCAAACCCTTTACGGTAAAGAAAATCATAGAAGAAGTAAAAGAAATCATATAACAATAAACCTAAGCACAATGAGTAACTATCATATCAAAAGACTGGAAGAATATTTTCAAGTATATCGCAAATCTGTGAGGTATCCCGAGATATTTTGGGAGGAGATTGCGGAAGAGCATTTTGTGTGGCGAAAAAAGTGGGATTCGGTTTTGGAATGGGATTTCACCAAACCAGAAATCAAATGGTTTGATGGGGCAAAGCTCAATATTACGGAGAACTGTATTGACCGCCATTTGCAAATTCGAGGGGATAAGACCGCTATTCTATTTGAGCCCAATGACCCAAATGAGGAAGCGCAGCACATTACGTATCGCGAATTGCACGATCAAGTGTGCAGAATGGCCAATGTGCTAAAAGACAAGGGAATTGAAAAAGGGGATAGAGTTGTGATTTATCTTCCGATGGTTCCTGAGCTGGCTATTTCGGTACTGGCTTGTGCCCGAATTGGGGCCATTCACTCCGTAGTTTTTGCTGGTTTTTCTTCAACCGCTCTCGCCACCCGAATTGTTGACTGTGGGGCTAAAATGGTATTGACTTCAGATGGTTCTTATCGTGGAAAGAAGACGTTGGATTTGAAGAGTATTGTGGACGAAGGGCTTCAAGAATGCCCATCTGTAGAATCTGTTTTGGTCGTAAAACGTACCGGAACCCCAGTAGATATGGTTGAGAATCGAGATTATTGGTTAGCACCTTTGATGGAGTCGGCTTACTCAGATTGTGTTCCAGAAATCATGGACGCGGAGGACCCGCTGTTCATTTTGTATACCTCCGGTTCCACCGGAAAACCAAAGGGAATGATGCATACGACCGCAGGGTATATGGTCTACACTGCATTTACGTTCAAGAATGTCTTCCAATATCGCGAGGATGATATTTATTGGTGTACCGCGGACATTGGATGGATTACAGGACACTCCTACATCGTATACGGACCTTTGGCCAACGGGGCCACTACTGTAATGTTTGAAGGGGTGCCTTCTTATCCGGATTTTGGTCGTTTTTGGGAGATTGTACAAAAGCATAAAATAAATCAGTTTTATACTGCACCAACCGCAATTCGCGCATTGGCAAAAGAGAAACTGGATTTTGTTACGAAGTATGACCTTTCCAGTTTAAAAGTTCTTGGAACCGTTGGGGAACCCATCAATGAAGAAGCCTGGCACTGGTACAATGACCATGTCGGTGAAAAGAATTGCCCCATCGTGGATACTTGGTGGCAAACGGAAACGGGAGGTATTTTGATTTCTCCAGTTCCTTTTTCGACACCCACCAAACCCACCTATGCCACTTTGCCTATGCCAGGTATTCAACCTACTTTGATGGATGAAACGGGTACCGAAATCAAAGGGAATCCTGCAGATGGCCGATTGTGCATCAAATTTCCATGGCCTTCCATTGCCAGAACCATTTGGGGCAACCACCAACGCTATAAAGACACTTATTTTTCGGCTTACGAAGGAAAGTATTTCACCGGTGATGGAGCCTTGCGTGATGAGGTGGGGTACTATCGTATTACCGGTAGGGTTGATGATGTTATTATTGTTTCAGGGCACAATTTGGGTACGGCTCCTATTGAAGATGCTATCAATGAGCATCCGGCCGTAGCTGAATCTGCAATTGTTGGATTTCCGCACGACGTAAAGGGTAATGCACTTTATGGCTACATCATTTTGAAAGAAACAGGTGAGTCCCGTGACCGTGGTAACCTATCCAAAGAAATAAATCAGCAAATTGCCAACAAAATTGGTCCTATTGCAAAACTGGACAAGATTCAATTCGTGCCTGGTTTACCCAAAACAAGGAGTGGAAAAATCATGCGTCGCATCTTGCGTAAAATTGCTTCCAATGAAATGGGGAACTTGGGCGATACCTCTACGTTGTTGAATCCAGAGGTGGTTGACCAAATTATTGAGGAACGCTTATGATTACCAAAAAGGAGAACGTCTGGGGGTTTGTTTTTTGAACAAATCCCTGGTATTGTTCAATTTGAAACGCTCCAAGATATCCAAAAACACCATCGCGGTAATCAATGAATCGCCTAAAGCGGTGTGACGGTCTTTTTGGGAAATATTGAATTTCTCGGCAAGTTCGTCCAGTGTGTATTGCTCCTTCTTCTTCAACATGCTGGTAGCCAAGAGTGTATTTTTATAAAGCATGCCCGTATCCAAGGTCTTGTTCTTCAAAGAAGGGAGTTGATTACGGTGTAAGGCGGTATTGAACATTTTGACATCAAAACCGACATGATGGCCCACTAAAACGGCATCTTTGATATAGTCCAAAAATTGGATAATGGCTTCTTCTTCAGTAATACAGGTCTGTTTTTCCCGCTTTAGAATCCCGTGAATAGGGGCAGATTCGGCATTGTAGTAGTCCTGCTTAAGAAACACTTCAAAGCTGTCCTTTACGGTAATTTGTTTATTGATAAGGCTAACCCCACCAATACACAAGATTCTATCCGTTTCAGGATGGAAGCCTGTGGTCTCGGTATCCCAAACCACAAAACGTGTTTCGGCGATAGTCTCCGGAACCTTATTTCCAAAATGTGCTGTATATGTTTTCCAAAACTCGGGAAGGGTTTCATTATTGGATTTCTTATCAAACCAGCCCATACTAGCGCAATAGATTTTTAACTTGAAAGCGCACTTCAAGCAATTCTTGAATTTCCCTCAAAGTCCTAAAAGTACGTTTCAACTTTAGCTTTTCTTCTTTGTTCAGTAAGTCCAATGAGATAAACCTACCAGAATCATTGTTCAACAGCCCTTGAAGCGTTCTGAATTTGAGAAGGGCTTTACTGGCATAGGAACAGGCCAGGTAAATTTCACGATTTTGTTCTTCCAGTTCCGCTAGTTTTTCATAACGGTCTGCCGTGTTGTTAATGGATTTGATATGGTGCGATAGGATGAGTACGCGCGCTGCATCAATCATGGGCATGAGCACCCGCAACTTTACATCAAACGAATCTTTGTGTTGGCCATCTTGTTCCACTAGAAAATCCCTGAAGAAGCTACTAGGAGATGGATTTTGAAGAGCACCGCTTGCCAAATGGGATAAAAACAAAGGATTTTTTTTGACTTGCGTGAAAATATGATTCGATAGTTTATCCACCAGATTCTTATCTCCGTAAGTCATATTGTAATCAAAGAAAATAGAGGATAACAATACTTCGTCTGGCCCCGGATTGGTAATCCAAAAATTGGTGACCGCTTTCCATTCTTCCAAACTGTGGCACCAAAGTGGATTGGAGGCCATCATCTCGGCTGGACAATACTCCAAACCAATATGATTGAGAGCTTGAGTAACCCGCTTACCCAGTTCCAAAAAGTACGCAGCGGTTTTTTCCTTCTTTTTTTCCGAAACGTCCGCGTAGAGAATGGCATTGTCTTGGTCCGTATTCAAAAGTTGTTCGCCTCTACCTTGGCTTCCCATGGTCAGCCATGCGAATTGCACTGGAGGTGGTTCTGGCATGCCATCCAAGACTATGGTAATGATTTGCTTGGTCATGGCATCCTTTAATTCTGCTATGATTTTGCTCACCAAACCAATGGGGATATTTTGCTCCAGATACCCCCGCAACAAATTCATCAGTCCAAGTCGGATGGAGCGCAATTGCTGCACCTCGGAACTTCGTTTTATGGCGCGCATCAATACGGCTGGATTATTTCCCAAAGCCACCATTACGTCGTGCTTGGATAAAATTCCAACAGCTGGCGTATCCGGTGTTCCGTCTTCCGTGAGGCATAAATGGCTTATGCTATTTTTCATCATGGCCATTTGCGCTTGGGTTATGGTAAGGTCAAGCGGATAGGTAATCACGGGAGAAGACATGATTTGACTCGCTTTTCCCTCAATGGGAATTTCCCCAGTGAACATTTTGTTGCGCAAATCTTTATCTGTGATTATTCCAATGGGTAATTTCTTTTTCGTAACCAGAATGCACCCCACATGATGCTCGGACATTTTCTTGGCCAAATCTTTTATTGGAGTGGTCGCAGAGCAAGTTACCAGCTGGGCAGAGTAGGGTACGGTTTGAATGTCCAACAACCTATTCTCTGCGCCGACCTTATCATCGTGCTCAACACCGTATAAGGACCCTCGGTATTTTTGTGAGTATGGATTTCGCGTGTTGGACGCAAAGCTTTCCATCAAAAAAGTTCCCATTTCAGGATTGGAAAGTACGAGGGGTTTAAATATGGAAAAGGGAATAGCATATAAAATACTCTCTTCATGCGCTTTGGCTTCCAATCGATATTTGTCCTGTGCCATTAAGGGGCGTAATCCAAAAATGTCACCTTCATCACAGATATCCACGATGGCGCCGGTTTCCTTTCGTTCCAAGGCTACAGCCCCTTTGTGGACCATATAAAAATGCCCATGCGGGTCTTCATCTTCTTCAAATACCACTGCGTTGTTGGCCTTGTGAATAATGGTCACTTCGTAGGCCAAAGTCTCCAAATCGCTATCTGTGAGACTACTGAATGGTGGGAATCCCTTTAAAAAGTCAGCGACCCTTTCCGAGATAGTATTTTTCATATTCCAAAGGTAAAGAACAATCAGGTCAATTTTGTGGGGCTAGATGTTACCCGAAGCCTGTATCTTAGCACATTCTTCTGGTAATTCCGAAACGATAATGACCGACCCAAAAGCATTTTATCAAGATAGACGTGATGCCTTTAAATTGAAGTTTGGTGAAGACCTTAAAAAGCTTCGACTTTTAAGTGCGTTTCGCATTCTTGTGTTTTTGCTCACTGGTTTGGGAGCGTACTTGACCTGGGATGCGGCATTGTGGGCAGGAATCATTGCCTTTGCTGGGACTATTGTTTTCATACTCCTCTTGAAACGATATCAAAAAGTCAAACGAGACTACGAGCATCATAAAGAACTCCATGCCATTAACTCCGAAGAATTGGCCATTTTGGATTTTTCATTTCATGATAGAAAGGACGGTAAGGTATTTGAACAACCCGCTCATGACTTTGCGTCAGATATCGACCTGTTTGGAAGAGGTTCTTTCTTTCAATATATAAACAGAACCGGATTGGTCGAGGGTGGCGAAAAATTGGCGAATCGTTTACAATCCAACGACTGCACAAACATCAAGGAGAAACAACAAGCCCTGAAAATACTATCCCAAAAAACGGATTGGCGACAAGATTTTACGGCAGAAGCGCGCAGGTTCAAAACGGAAACCAAAACCGCCTTGATTGTGCAATGGTTGCAAAATTCTAGCCCGTTCATTCCAAAAGTGATGTTCTGGTTGCCCTATCTTTTTGGTGCTATTTCGATTGTTTTGATTATTCTTACCAGCATTGACAAGGTGCCCCCTTCAGCCATTATGTATTGGCTATTTTTTGGCCTTGGAATTACAGGAGTATATGTAAAACGAATCAATCAATTTGGACCAAGGGTTTCCAAAATGAAAGATACCGTGCAACAGTATGCGTTGTTACTTGCCTCGATTGAAAAAGAAACTTTTGATAGTTCCATTTTAAAAGAGCAACAAAAACGTATTCAAACTGAAAACAAAGTTGCCTCCGCTATTTTCAAAGATTTTTCTAGAGCACTCGATGCTTTTGACAACCGCAACAATCTTTTGGTGGCGGTTTTAGGCAATGGTTTTTTCCTATGGGATATCGCGTGCACCTATCGCATAGAACGGTGGATTAAACACTATGCACACTTGGTAGAAGAATGGTTTCAAGTAGTATCAAATTTCGATGCGCTAAATTCCTTGGGAACTTTTGTGTTCAATCATCCAAATTTTGCTTTTCCCGCCGTTTCTGATTCAGGTGACGTTCTAATTGAAGCCGAAAGTTTAGGACATCCTTTGTTAAAACCCTGTCAACGGGTTAGTAGTAATATGACCTTAGGCCCAAAGGAGTTTTTTATTGTAACTGGTGCTAATATGGCAGGGAAAAGTACGTTTTTGCGAACGGTTTCCTTGTTTGTGATGATGGCCAATAGTGGAATGCCTGTTTGCGCCAAAGCTGCGAATTATTCGCCTATTAGGTTGCTCACCAGCATGCGCACCACAGATTCCCTAACTGATGAAAGTTCGTATTTCTTTGCCGAACTCAGTCGTTTGCAATACATCATTGAGAAGCTCAAAAATGAATCCTATTTGGTGGTTTTGGATGAAATATTGAAAGGAACCAATAGTGTGGATAAAGCAACGGGCTCTAAAAAAATCATTCAACGCCTCGTAAGCATGGAGGTTCCTGGAATTATTGCCACACATGATGTGAGCCTTTGCACCTTAGAGTCAGAATTGGGCGCTGTACACAACTATTTCTTCGAAACCGAAATTAAAAACGACACCCTGTTTTTTGACTACAAACTAAAACAAGGACAGTGTCAAAACATGAATGCCTCTTTTTTGTTGAAGCATATGAATATTGTGGAGGATTAATATGGTTCAAGAGGCTTGAAACAATTCCATAAAAAAATCCCAAATCTTAATTTGGGATTTATTTTCGTAGCGAGAGGGAGACTTGAACTCCCGACCTCAGGGTTATGAATCCTGCGCTCTAACCACCTGAGCTACCTCGCCAGTTGCTGTAAAGCGGCTGCAAATATAAAGTTTAATTTTTCCCAAATCAAAAATCACTATTATTTT
>JBCCKH010000021.1:0-37481 GCA_039027495.1 Bacteroidota bacterium | reverse complement strand
TCGCACCTTCGACGTAATTTGAATAGAATTGGCACTGTATTTCTAATACTTCTTAATTTATCATAAAATCAAAATAATTTAGAATTAGACTAAGGGTTACACTTTAGTTGTTCGATTATAATCATAGAAACCAATAATTGAAACTATGAAGATATCGAATGAACTATTGAAGCGTTACAGTGTGGGCAACTGCAACCCACAAGAAAAGCGTGCCGTTGAAGCGTGGATTAACTATTTGCAAGACGATGGGTTGTTATCGGAAAAAGAATTCGGTAACTCAATTGATAGTATAAGGACAAAACTCTTTAAGACCCTTTTTCACCAAAAGGGGGAAACGCCCATTATCAGATTTTATAAAAATTCCATGCGTTTTGCCGCAGCCGCCTGTATCATATTTGCCGCCTTTTTTGGTGGTCGTGTATCCGCTAAAAACACTTCCAGTAAAACAATTGAGGATAGGAGATTTAACGAGCACCTATATTTTGTAGGAAATGGAGATTTAAAAGGTAATTTACCTGGAAACAATTTTCAAATAGAATTTGGTGGTGTTTTACAGCTTTACAATGCCTCGAAAAAAATGCAATCCGTCGTAGTTGGGGATAGCACATTCAGACTTCATCCTGGACTTTATTATTATTTAGAGGGCTCCACACAAAATCCAAAACTAGTTGATTCAAAGGTTTACGGAAATAAGGTATTTCTTGGAACGCCGAGTGCAAAGTATGTATCCATTGTAAGAACCGATAATTTATAAATGCCAAAGTTCTTATTGATTTTAATGGTTCCGTTCATTTCGTATAACATCCAAGCTCAATCAAACTTTTCCATTATGGGAAGGGTTCAGGACGCTAACGGTCAACCGCTTCCCTTCGCCAACGTCCTTATCGGGGAGCTGGGCATCGGCACGGTAGCCGACAAAGCGGGGAACTACCGGTTGGAAAAGGTTCCAAACGGAACCCATATGGTCGCGGTAAAAGTTCTTGGCTTCAGGGACACCACCCGTAAGGTCGTTGTAAACGGTGATGACCTTACCGGCATCGACTTCAGGCTCGCGGAACAAGCGGAGAATCTTAAAGAGGTCGTGGTCAGTGGCAAGAGCGATGCCAGTAAGCTCAAAGAATCTGCACAGGCGGTCACGGTCGTTACCACTGAAACGGTGAAATTGCAGACCGCAGATTTGGGCGAAATCATGGCTAAGACCGAAGGGGTCAGTGTTCAGCGGGCTGGTGGACTGGGCTCGGGTGCTAGATTCGCTTTGGGCGGGCTTTCGGGCGACCAGATACGCTTTTTCTACAACGGGGTGCCGTTAGACTTCAGCCCCTACGCATTCGGCCTTGCCAACGTACCCGTAAACGCCATTGACCGGGTGGAGGTCTACAAGGGTGTAGTACCCATCCAGTTCGGGGCCGATGCCCTCGGTGGGGCGGTCAACCTTGTTCCGCCACGTACCAACAAAAAGTTGGGGGGCTCCGTGTCCTACCAAACCGGTTCCTTTGGCACCCATAGGGCCACTGCCAATTTGGAACACTACAACGAAGACACCGGCTTTTTTGCCTCCTTGGGTGGCTTTTACGACTATACCGACAACAACTACAAAATCGACGTTGCCGTTCCCAACGAGCAGGGACAATTGGAACAGTTCGAGGTGAAACGTTTCCATGATGCCTACCGTGCCTTTGGTGCCAATTTCGTTCTCGGACTCCGCAACAAGAAATGGGCCAAGGAACTTAGCGTTGAAGGTTATTACGGCGACTACGACAACGAAATACAGAACAGTCAGGCCCCGGGGCTTATCAATGAGCCGCAGTTGGGGATCAGAAATGCCGTAGCCGGAAGTCCTTTCGGGGAGGTAGTCTTTACCAGTTTCTCCACTGGGGCCAACCTGCACTACAATGTGGATTTGACCGAAAAATGGGCAGTGGACGTTAGGGCCGGTTATAATTACAATGAACGCGAGTCCTTTGACGTCAGCAAAAACCTCTACAACTGGTTCGGCGAGGTGGTACGCGTACAAAACCAACCAGGGGAGTTCGGCTTGGCCGACAATCTGATCACCAAGAGCGAGAACGTCTTCGCAAGGCAACAAACGACATTCTATATCAACGAAAGGCACTCGCTCAACCTGAGCTTGGCACCTACCTATGGTTTCCGCACGGCGGACGACCTGCTCATCGACGGGCCATTTGATCCCGCACTCGACGAGGGAAGGTTATTCGACTTCGTAAGTGGATTGGAATACCGAGCGGAGCTTTTCAAAGGGAAATTGGAGAACGTAGCCTTTATAAAGAACTATCGCCAGAACGTCCGTATCGAGTCCTTGGACCCCAGCGTCGACCAAGTTCTGGTCGACGAGCGGTCGGTCGGCGAGTTCGGGGCGGGCAACGGGCTTCGCTACGAATGGTCGGAACGTTTCTCCACCAAGCTAAGCTACGAGTTCGCCTATCGCCTACCACGGCTCGACGAAATCTTCGGTGACGGACAATTGATTTTGGAAAACCTGGAACTGCGCCCGGAGAACAGCCACAACGTCAACCTTCAATGGGAGTATGCCAACAGGGAGACCGCCAGAGTGCAATGGCAGTTACAGGGCAATTTTTTCCTACGGCGCATCGACGACTTGATTTTCCTGTTGGTCTCACCGGATAATTTTGGCTCTTTTCAAAACGTGTGGAGTGCCACCTCAGAAGGCGTGGAACTCGGGGGAAGTATTAGAAATATCATCAAGGGGCTCACCCTATCGGCCAACACGACCTATCAGGAATACCGTAACACCTCAGAAACGGGACCATTCCAAAGTTTTAAAGGAGACCGAATACCCAATACGCCTTACTTTTTTGCCAATGGAGCGGCGGAGTACCGTTTTGAGGATTTGTTCAAGGAAGGAGACAACCTCTCCACGTTCTGGAACCTACGCTACGTAGAGGGCTTCTTTTTGGGCTGGGAAAGTGCAGGCTTGCAGCAGTTCAAAGCAGAAGTACCTAACCAAACCATTCATGCGGTTGGCGTTACCCACCGCATGAACATCAAAAACATTCAAAATGCACTTACGCTGGAAGTGCAAAACCTAACCAACGCCAAGGTCTTTGACCTTTTCGGAGTGCAACGCCCAGGCCGGGCCTTTTACATCAAATCAACCATTCAATTTTAACTGTCAAGGACAGCATTTAACATAACAAGTAATGAAAACGATGTATAAAATTTATCATTCTGGTCTTTCCCCTCCTCTTCCCAGCCTTGTGCCGGGACCTTCGAGAAGAGTCTTCTTTCAAGCATTCCGGAATCTGATCCTTCAAAAAAAATAAGAATGAGAGAAGAGAAAAACCTGCCTTGAAATACATCGGATCAGGATGCATTTCAAACTACGGCAGGTCAACAATTCAATAAACTGTTAAATACAAATTAAGAAAAATGAAAATCTTAAACTTTAAAAAAACGATTAAAAATTATACATGGGCAACCATGCTACTTATTGGAGCCTTAGCCTTCGGGATCACCTCCTGTAGTGACGATGACAGTACAGATGTTAACCCAGATGGACAAGAAGCAGAATCTGCCTGGATGACCCCCTTTATTGTAAGTACACCTGAAGGTTTTATTCACTACCTCACTGTTACAGAGGAAATACCAGAAGAACTTGATTTGTCTAACTCTGTTGAGTTAGGTCTAAATGCTAATGTGATTTCATTCAATGAACACCCTTATGTTACGAATGGCAATGCTAAAACAATTACGAAATGGAAAGTGGATAGGACCGACTTATCATTATCCGTAGAAGGTATTCTGAGTTTTGCATCTACAGGTATAGTGAATGCCGGCGCGTTTCCGATTTTTGTTTCAGAAACCCAGGCATTCCTCTATGATTTAAAAGAAGGTTTAGTAGTTGAATGGAACCCTGAAGATATGACGATAATTGAAGTCTATCAATTTGATCCATTAGTTTCTATTTATAATCCGTCTGATGTAATAACATTTCTATCTTACCTTAGAGGTGATAAGATTTTTATTCCTGTTTGGCAATTAAGGCCATTTGAGTGTTGTAATATTACTAATACTTCCGATATGGGAGCCATTGTTGCAGTATTTGACGTGAACACAAAAACCCTTGCCTATGAAAAAGATACTAGACTTATGTCTGCTAACTCTAATATGATTTTAGACGAAAATGGATCTTTGTACGTTCCCCCAGGCCGAGATCAAAATAGTCTTATAGCACGATATTTCGATTATGATCGCGATCAAGCACCTTCGCCACATACACTTCTTAAGTTTAATGATGACGGCACTTTTGATACGAATTTTTCGCTTAATTTGGATGATGTACTCGATATAGAATTGATCGGAGAAGCATCCTTCGTTTTTGATAACAAAGTTGTTTTTACCTATTACGATTCAAGGGATGCTCAACTCCCACCTACAATTGATAATTGGGGTGCATTTAGAACCAATCCTACTCGACAAGTGGCTGTAGATTTAGCCACAAAAGAAGTTGAGCCATTCACGGCGTTTGAGAATTACGATGCAGTAGCGTTTCGAAGGCAAATCGATGGGGTTAATTATTATCTAGCTTTAAACTTTGTTGAATCAGGAATGAATGATTCTTTTTATTTAAGACAGGATTCTTTCGACAGCTTTACAGAGATTGGTGCTTACACAGGAGCCACTGTACAAGTGTTGGGGAAACTCTGGTAAAACAGATTCTTCACCTTCCTCCAAATCGGTCCTAGTGTCTCGCTAAGACCGATTTGGTAAACTAAGTTGAACCTTATCCTGGTCGTTGTATTTCGCTACGACCGGTCGTAATCATACTAAAAAATTCTTGACCTTGAATAGATTTACTGTTAACCGAATCGTCGGACAGACACACCTCTGGCTCGGACTCGTGTCCGGGCTGGTGGTGTTAACCTTAGGGATTACAGGTTGTATTTATGCCTTTGAGGAAGAGATAAAGGCCTGGGTTTACGCAAGTAGGTTAGAAGTAATCATTCCCACTCATACCGAGAGCCTTGCCCTTTCTCAAAACCTGAATGCTGCGCAAAGTGAGTTAGGAGAAGCGTTTCCTATCCGAGGCATGATCGTTCGAAATGATCCTCAAAGTAGCCTGCTTTTCAGACACTTTGAACTTGAAGAAGAAGCGACAGGAATATGGTTCTGGGATGAGATCAAATCTAATTTCTCCGTCTATGTTAATCCATACACTGCTGAGATTATCGAAGTTGAAAACGCTACTTACGAGTTTTTCAACATGGTACTCTGGCTCCACTGGAGTCTGCTATTGAAGAATAATATCGGCCAGCCTATAGTAGGGTCGGCTACTCTCATCTTCATCATCATGCTGATAACCGGTCTCATCCTTTGGTGGCCTAAGAATAAAAAAGCTTTAAAGGTCAATACCTGGTTCAGGTGGAAATCCACTACAAGGTGGAAACGAAAGAACTACGACCTACACAACATCGTGGGCTTTTACAGTATGTTCTTTGCACTTGTAGTAGCACTCACAGGACTGGTCTGGGCCTTTGATTGGTTTGATAATGGAGTCCAATGGCTAGCTAATGGTGGAGAGACGATTGAAGAAGAAAGAGTAAAGATTACCTCTGTAATGAATTCGAAAGCTTCTTCAAATCCGTTAGACTTGGCTTATGACCATCTGAAAGTAAACCATTCACAAGCTGAAATCTACTACATCAATCTACCACAGGATTCTTTGGGAACGATTTCATCTTATGTGACCTACGAAGACTTGACCCAGAATGTTTCACTACAGTTTGACCAGTACAGCGGGGCATTGCTCCAAACCACAGGCAAATGGGAAGAAAAAACCAATGGCGAAAAAGTAAGAGCCTATAACTATGACATACATACGGGGGCTATTGGAGGCCTGGTCGGGAAGACCATTGCCTTTTTCCTGGGTCTTTTTGTAGCCAGTCTTCCTGTTACGGGTTTCCTGATTTGGTACGGACGCACGTACAAAAGACGAAAACCGAGACCGGTGAAAAAGAAACCCGTTGTGCTTCAACCTTCAGAATCCAAATAATTTTGAAAAGGTAAAAACTATTCTCTTCTGAGAACCAAAAAAATAATTGAAAAACACAAAAATGACAATTACCAATGACAAACAGCAAATTGTATCAAAAGTCTTTACCGACTTTTTAAAAGAACACGGCCACCGAAAGACCCCGGAGCGTATTGCCATTCTGAAGGAAATCTACCAGATGGAATCACATTTTGACGTAGATGATCTTCATATTCATATGCGTCAGGATGGTTTTCGTGTCAGCCGGGCAACTATCTATAATAATATCGAACTGCTATTGGCAGCTAAATTGATTCGTAAACACCAGTTCAAAAAAGGGATGGCACAATATGAACGCTCCTATTTCTTTGGGCAACACGACCATATCATCCTGACCGATACAGGAGAGGTCAAGGAGTTCTGTGACCCGCGAATACAGCATATCAAAAAAAGTTTGGAGGACATTTTTAATGTTCACATCAGTCGGCATTCACTTTATTTTTATGCCGTCGAGAGAAATTCTTCCACATTTTTAGAACATCCTGAAACCATAAATCAGTTACATGAATCGTAGGTCCAATAGACTTACGAAAAATGGCATTCGAAATCTCAGTGAATTTATTGGGGTTGGTTTTCCTATAGTCCTTAAGAAACCTATCCTACGATATGCTTTTCAAATATTTCTCTTCAGTGTCATATCAGTATTGTCCCAAACAAATAAAAATATCCAATTTGAACCTTTGGATTCTATATATCCCAAAGCCGTACAATTTTGGAGAAACGATAATGATAGTGTAAACATATACACCAAAGAGCTGTACAAAAGAGCAAAAATTTCGGGAGCTCCCGAGCTGTATCTTCGAGCGTATCACATAAAGGCACTGACCTCACTCAACGAGCAGTCCGAATCATATACGGACAGTCTTTTCAGCCTTGCCAAATCCGAAAATGATTTTAAGTTTTTGGCGTCAGCCTACTTTCTTAAAGGTCGAAATGCCTACGACGCCGGAGCCTATAAAAAATCTTTGGACAATTACTTACAATGCCAAAGCCTATTGCAGAAAGAGGTCGACAGTATACCCTTGGAACGGCTGGTCAAAGACAATATTGGCCTCATCCGAATCTTAGTGGGAGACAACAAAGGGGCGATTTCGATTTTCGAAGAATTACTACCACATTACAGAGAAGTAGGGGATTTCTACCATGTTGAAACCCTATTCTCGTTGGCCGTGGCCTACCATCAAGATGGCAATTTTCAAAAATCCCAAGAATATGTGGCCGAAGGATTGGACTTGTCCACCCAAATCGAGACAGGTCCAGAACCTTATTTTTTATCCATCTTGGGGGCGAACCAATACGGTTTAGGGCAATATCAGGATGCAATAGAAAACTTAGAGGCCGCCAATACATCATTCGAAGAAAATGGGGACCCTATGCGCCAAGCAATTAGCCATTACTATTTAGGGAAGATCTATGATGCACTAAAAGTCAACGATAGCACTTTGTATCATATGCATGAGGTAGATAGATTGTACCGAGAGCATCCGCAAAGTTTATATCCGTTGACCAGGGGAGCTTGGGAAATGTTATTGGATGAAGCCAGACGAAGTGATGACGGTGAAAATGAATTAAGATACATTACAACCCTTTTGGCAATAGATAGTATCGTAAGTAGCAATTTCAGGTATATCAACCAGAACCTGACCCAACGCTACGATATGCCGAAATTGGTGCAAGAGCAGGAAGACTTGAAAAAAGGGTACCAAAGAAGGAATCGATTCCTATGGTATGGTCTGGGAGGGGTGAGCTTATTATTGCTATCGTTCTTCGTTTTTGCAAGGATAAAAAGAAAGTCTTCATTGGTCCCATCAACCCATCCATCGTCCATAAAGTCAAAAAAACAGAAGAGAGTGGTACTGACCACCGATAGATTGAGCCAAATTTCAGACGGACTGGCAAAGCTCGAAGCGGAGGAGTTTTTTCTTAAACCAAATATTACGATGAAGGAGGTTGCTGACCTTTTGGGTACCAATGATAAATACCTTTCCGTGTATGTCAATCGGCACATTGGGAGCAGCTATTCCACCTATGTCAATAAGCTACGTCTTGACCGATTTATGAATCGATTGAAAACAGAGCCCGATTTTTTCAAAAAATATACGCTGGATGCAATGGCCCAGCAGTGTGGTTTTACCAGTAACAAGGCCCTGAACAAGGCATGTAAACGTATTCTGGGCAAAACATCCTCTGAGATACTTATCGAACTGGGGCCGGACAATTCTTGAATCATTCCTTCCGATTCATGAAAAGGGATTCCGACATTCGAGAATGTCGATAAACTAGCACTTATTTCAATGCATCCATTCCATAGCTTTACCTCTCAATTTTTTAAAACGCTATTATGAAAGATGTACAAAAAACAACGAACAAGGAACTGAAACTGGAAAAATTCAAAGTCATGGAAATGTCACATGCCGACAGGATTCAGGGTGGCGGAGACGGAGGTTGGACGCTCCGTAAAGACAAGGATAAAGTTGATAAAAAGAAATAATCGGTATAGCTATCTAGGAAGAACTCTATGAAGATATGCGAAAATCCACTGCCGCTATTCTTGGTTGCTCTATTCATTATCGTTCTTTGCGCCTGCACAAACCAACAACAAAGTAAGAATCCTGAATTGTATGAACAGTTGGGATGGTACCTTTTAGATAGAAATAATGATTCCATTCCCGGTATCAGTCTAGAGAAAGCCTACAATGAACTTGAGTTGGAGGAAGGGAACCAAATCATTGTGGCTTTAATAGATAGCCCTATTGAATTGAACCATCCAGATTTAAGCAATCAGTTTTGGATAAATGCGGATGAAATTCCCAAGAATAATTTTGATGACGATGATAATGGGTTTGTGGATGATGTTCATGGTTGGAATTTTTTGGGATATGGAAAGGATAAAACCATTCGTTTTGCCAACTACGATTATATCCGGGCCATCCGTCGCTTGGCTCCCAAATTTGAGGAATGGGATAGCACCCAGGTGCCAACGATAGATTCCTTGGATTTTGCCAACTATGTGAAAGCCCTTGAGCTTTTTGATGAGGATAAACCGGATATCGATGGGGAACTGGGCTACTACACGGAAGAGCTTGAAAATTATAGGGAATCAATACAGGTATTCGCTGAAGCCTACGATCCTACAAGCGGCCTGTTCAATGAAACTATGTTGGATACCCTAAACCCAATAACCGAAAAGCAAAAGAAACTGTTGCCTTTGGCGCAGGATTATGCTTATTACGGTTGGTATCCTTCCCTTCTAGAAAATTTCAAATTCCAAGGGGAAATGCGCAAGGCGGTCTGTGGCAATCTGGATACCATACCAAGAAGTGTCATAGGTGATGATATTTATGACCTTTCCGATATACGTGGTCATGCCAATGTCGATGCTCCCGAAGGCTGGATAACCCATGCCACCCAAGTAGCTGGAATTATCGCGGCCACCCGAGGAAATGGGATGGGTATCCAAGGGGTGAGCAATGCCATTAAAATCATGCCATTGGTCATTTTCCCAGAAAGGGGCCATGAAACAGATAAGGACTTGGCCAACGCTATTCGTTACGCCGTGGATAATGGGGCCAAAATCATCAATTACAGCCATGGTAAGTATTTTGTGGAACGGCCTGATTTTATCTGGGATGCCCTAAAATTTGCGGAGGAAAACGGGGTTTTGGTCGTTACCGCTGCCGGCAATTCCCCTAAGGATATCGATGTGGCTGAAAATTCGCCTTACCCCATTGACAATCCCGAAAATGGTGAAGAATTGTTGACCAATCTCCTGAAAGTTGGTGCTTCCGGAAAATCCTTCAAATGGCCAAAAACCTCTTGGAGCAGTTATGGGAAAGAGAATGTTGATTTTTATGCTCCAGGACAACGGATGCTGACCACCAATTCAGGGGAAAAACCATACTTTACCGTGGGTGGGTCTTCCCTTTCCTGTGCATTGACCTCCGGGGTCGCTGCGCTCTTATGGTCCCAATACCCTGATTTGGACCATCAGCAAATAAAGACCATACTAATGCTTACCGGGGAGCGTATCGAGCAGGAAGTGGATAGGGGAGATGATATTATGATTCCTTACGAACAACTTTCCAAAACTGGTCGCATTTTAAATGCATATTATGCGCTTTTGCTTGGTCGTGAGGCAAGTTCCTTGAAGTAAATACTGGAATTATGAACAATCGTTATCCATTTTCACAGCAATGGGATGCCATGGATTGTGGTCCTGCCTGTCTGGAAATGGTGGCGAGTTATCATGGCCGGATTACGGACAGGGCCTATATTCGGCAAAAATCTTATTTAAATCCTAGTGGAGCTTCCTTTGCTGGTCTACAGGAAGCCGCTGAAAAAATAGGTTTTGAAAGTCTAGCTGTCGAAATAGACATGAATACTTTGAAAACTGTCCCATTACCTTGTATTCTTCACTGGGAAAACAAACATTTTGTGGTACTGTACTCCCTTAAAAAATCCTTCGCGATTATCGGAGACCCTGCACAAGGAATCTTTAAGATGGAATTTTCTGAAATGATACAGAAATGGCTTCCAACCCGAAATGCTGATAAAGGGTTTGCCCTCTTATTGGAAGCACTACCCCTTGAGGGCAAGGCATATGATGAACCAAAACACCGAAAATCCCATGGCCTTTTTCGACTTTGGCTGTATTTCAAGAGATACAAAAAGGAAGGAATTCAACTAGTGTTGGGCCTCGTTTTCGGAAGTATGGCCCAACTTGCCCTTCCTTTTCTGACACAAGGGCTGGTCGACTATGGTATACAATTAAACGACATCCATTTTGTCTACATCATATTGTTCGCTCAGGTCGTCTTTTTTGTATCCTTGGCCTCTGTCGAAATTATTCGTACGTGGATATTGCTTCACCTGACCCAACAGGTCAATCTCCGATTGGTGTCTGATTTTTTAAAACGGCTGTTACAGTTGCCGATTTCTTTTTTTGATTCCAAACATTCCGGTGACATCATCCAACGAATACAGGACAATAGAAAGGTACAGGACTTGGTGTCGTCACAAAGCCTTTCTACAGTATTTAGTATCGTAACATTGATCGCATTTGGAATGGTGCTCTGGTATTACCATACGCTATTGGCCCTGGTATTCGTTATGACATTATTGGCCTACAGTTTTTGGTCCCTAGCCTTTTTGAAAAAACAGATGCGGTGGGATTACATACGGTTTCAGCGGGAATCGGATACGCAACGTACCATCTGGCAATTGGTACGGGGCCTTCCTGCGATAAAGATGAACCAGTCCGAACGAAAACGCCGTTCAGAATGGATGGGTATCCAGCAACAACTTTTTCAAATTCAATATAAGCAGTTGTCTTTGGAGCAAAAACAGCGTTATGGGGCGCTTTTCATCCATCAAATAGGTGCTTTGTTTTTATTGTTCCTTTCTGCACGGTTCGTTATCGAAGGCCAATTGACCCTAGGCGCTATGTTGGCCATTCAATTCATTGTAGGCCAAGTAGGGATTCCCCTTGCTAGCATTGCGCAGTTCGTTGTTGAAGCCCAAGCTGCCCTATTAAGCTTGGAACGTATGCAAGAGGTCTACCATCATCCAGCGGAAGAAACGGAAGGAAGCACCGTTGAGATGAATAGTAGTGATCTTGTCTTGGAGAACATATCCTTTCGATACGGTCCAAAGTCGACCCCCTTGGCTTTGGATTCGGTGAGCGTGACCGTCCAAAAAGGAAAGACCACGGCCTTGGTAGGTGCCAGTGGAAGTGGTAAATCCACCTTGCTCAAGTTGTTACTGGGATATTACGATGCCTATGATGGGCATATTCAAGTGGAACAAACAAATTTCAAAAAGGTCTCCAAATCCATTTGGAGGGAAAGATGTGGAGCGGTCATGCAGGAAGGGTTCTTATTTGAGGATACGTTAGTATCTAACATTACCGAATCAGAGAAGGGGGCTGTAGATACTGAGAGGCTGGATACTGCCATTCGGATTGCCCAACTCTTTGATTTTATTCAATTGCTCCCTTTGGGACTACAGACCCGATTGGGACCAGATGGAATGAACCTTAGTGGCGGGGAGCGGCAGCGCGTTTTACTGGCAAGGGCGTTGTACAAAGCACCCCAATTTTTCTTTTTGGATGAGGCGACAAGTGCTATGGATACCGAATTGGAACATCGGGTGATGCAGGGCCTAAAAAAGTTCTACGCCGGTAGGACCGTATTGATCATTGCCCATAGAATGAGTACCGTTAGAGATGCTGACCATATCGTGGTGTTGGACAAGGGCAAGGTTGTGGAACAAGGTATCCATAACGATTTGGTTTTGGCCAAGGGGGCATACTATAATTTGGTCAAATATCAATTGGAACTGGGAACATGAACATATATCATCAAAACTCAGAATTGATACGATTTCAGAACCTTCCATCCTTATGGCTACGTTGGGGAACATTGATTATCATTGGATTTACGATTCTTTTGTTCTTGTTGGCGCAATTGATTTCTTACCCAGATCTAGTTACTGGTCGGATAGAGGTGATGGGCAATGAACCGGTTGTTCATCTTTCCATGGAAAAAGCCGGGCGAGTTGCAATGATTTTTGCGGAACAGGACAACCAAGTGGAAAAGGGCGAAGTGTTGCTCGTATTGGAGAACTCTGCAAACCTTGAGGATATTCAAGAGGTCAAGAATTGGCTTAACATGGATTTTCATAACAGTTTTGCGAATATCAATGATTTGACCATTGAAGGCCCCCTGCTTCGATTGGGAGATGTCCAGCCGTATTATCAAAACTACAGGAACCAACTTTTCCAACAGCAACTTTGGGACAGTCTGTTGCCAAAAAAAGTATATGATAGTCTTACTGTTAATCGGTATGAAGAGCTGTCCAACTGGCTGGAGGATTCCAAAAAACTACTCGTTGAACTTAATCGTGAAGTGGTATTGGGGAAAAAAGAATTAAAGCGGTTTTCAACCTTAAGGGATAAAGGCGTGGTCACTACCTCGGAATACGAAGCCCAGCAAAGGGCCCAAAGCAATCGTAAACAAGAGCGTTCTCGATTGCAACAGCAGATATCCGAAACTAAATTGATGATATCCTCCCAAGAAGACCTCCGTCAACAACAGGGGCTTGATTTGGCCATGGATAGAGGGCTTTTGTTGGACCGACTCCAAAATGCCAGAATGGAATTAATGAAGGCCATTGTCGAATACGAACGGAATTATTTGATTAGTGCTCCCATCAATGGAAATGTAAACTGGTTGGTGCCTGTAAGACCTCAAAGACATGTCCAAACTGGGGAACCTTTGGTAGCTATCGTGCCGGACGGTTCGAAGACCGCTATAGGTATCATGGAAGCTACGGCAAACAATAAAGGAAAACTGAAAGAGGGACAGTCCTGTTTGGTGCATTTGGACAACTATCCCCGTTCGGAATATGGTGATTTGAAAGGAACGGTAGTATCCATAAACCAAGTGCCCCATCCTGAGAAGAAGACCTATGCCATATCCCTGGCATTTACGTCCCTGACCACTACCCATGGTCATGAATTGCCCTTGGAGGAAGTCTATTTGGGCAAGGCACAAATCGTAACCGAAAAAATGAATCTTTGGCAACGCTTGTTTCGAAGTATTCGGGAGGAAATAGCTCGTTAATTTTCTTGTTTACCTATTTTTTGCGAAATTGGATAGATACCTTCTATCCAAGAATTCATAAAGTAAAAATTCCCATTGGTCATGGTCGGTCAGAAAACATTTATTGACGGTCATATGTACCATATCCCTAATACGCTGTTTTTTCAAGACTTTGGGGTGCTCAGATTCAGCTATAGCGGATGTGAGCTTTAGTATTTGTGCTATGTTCTTCGAATTGGAAAGAAATTCATTTTTGAGGTTTGCCGAAATGGTTGAGAACACGCGATACTTTTGGGAAATGACCTTATTCGTTGTTGGTTGAAACTCCAATCTTCCCTTGAAATAATTACGCTGTTCTTTGACGAATTGGTGTTGCAACTCGATTTCGGGATAAGCATTTTGAACTGCACATCGGGCCGATTCCGAAACCGCATACAAACGTGTTTCTTCATTTAAATTTCTTTGGAATAATGAAATCGCCCATCGACTTTGCATAAAAAACAAAAATTCCACGTTGTCCATATTTTCCTTAAAATACCGACTCAATTCTGGATGATAGTTGGTTTCTTCCAATTTCCATAACTGTCCTGCCTCAACATAAGGGTCTAAAAGAAAATGTACATCTGAAAGGATGCTTTTATGATTTCCCCTTTCGGTCAAAACCCGTAGCCGCACGTGTGGAAGCTCTTCCCAATAGCGCACAAAGAACCAAGCCTCAACCGTACCTTTTTTTTCTTTGGAAGTTAAGTACGGATAGAGATGGGTCATCAACAGTTTTTGAGTCATTAGAGGAGTGCCCCAAATAAGCAATGAAAGCCACGACCTACCTTCCATTGTTCGTTTTTTGCAAGAAGGACACTTGGACTTCGGAGGCGTAGGTATTTCCTGCTGAATCTTTTACCAGTGGCTCACCTGGGGGTAAATATTCTTTCAAAATCAATTTTTGGCTATCTCCGTTCCTTTTGAAAAACAATTGCATCAATTTGATATTATCGGTATTGAGAATAAGCGATTGTTCGTTTTTTTCAAAGACCACCTTTTGGGGTAATCCGTATTCCGTTTTCAATCCCTCCCATTTTTGAATAAAGCTGTGTTTCTCCTTGGTAGACTGCGTCAAAATTTCCAAAGCCTTAGATTCAAAGTGCCAGGTTTTAGGGGCTAACAAGATGTTATTGTAGACAACCCGTGGGAGAAACGTTCTGTTGGGTTCGATGTTCCCCCAATCAAAATACGCATAGGGTCGGTTTCCCTGATATTGATAATCTCCCAAGAACCGATATATCCCTGAGGGGCTCCTATGGTGGTTAAAGGCTGTGGTCAAATAAGGTTGAATGGAGCGTCCTGTTCCCTTTTCCGTCAATCGAAGCCGTTTCCCGTTATAGTGAATCTGTAGCGCATCAACAGGGATGTTAATCCCGCTTTCTTTCCGTCTTCCATTTTGTACCTGGAGTACATGGGTTCTAAGTAACGGACGGATTGTGATGGGTCTTGCCTTTCCTTTGGGTAAATAGGCCACTTCAATAGCTAAGTGGTCATCTTGAAATCCGTATTCATGCTGAATGATATGTTTCATCCAATTTTTAAATGCTTCGGAACCAACGGCGTGTCGAGCATGTAAAACGGCAGCCGAACTTCCCCCAAAAGATTTTGGATAACAGTAGGATTGTCCCCTTAATTGTACCCATTCCACTAGTCCGAAAAATGAGCGACCAAATCCAAATTCAGGAGTGGTAAAAGGCTTTAAATCTTCAGGATGGAGTTCTATGGTATCGGTGTCATCATTTAATTTGGTGCATTTTTCCTGTAGCCATTTTTGGATTTTTGAGGGTGCTGAGTGTTGAGTACTTGATTTCGATTTCAACCCTAAACCATTCAGGTAACTATTGCCTTCTCGGTACCTGCCCAAGGGATAACCCAGGCCAAATTCCGCATCCAAGACATCGACCAGTCGTACTTTTCTGTAACCGAACATTTTTTTGAACGCATGGGTGAACTCCATGTATTGCGCATTTGGGGATCGTGGACTGAAGAGCATACAGAGTTCCAAGGCCTTTTGAACCTGTTGTTTTAATTCCAAGTTTAGATGTGCACTTTCAAACTTGGGATAATAGGTAAGGGGTTGACTATCGCTGTTTTTTATTTTGCCTATTGCAGGTTTGACTTTTTTACCATGGAAAAGCGAAGGCATATCATCGTTCACCAGTATCTGGTTTTGGGCCAATTGATTCAGGTAGGATTTCGAGCTCTTTGAATTGTACCCCAGAGCCTGAAGTTTTTTCTCTAAAACCTTGAACCTGAATCCGTTCCTTGCTTCTATCGAAACATGTTCTAAGGGAACAGTCCTGCGAACTTGTTGTAGAATTTGACCTTTATTTTCATTGCTTAAATCATACTCCCAAAAGCGGTACATGTCCATGGATTCAAAAAGACTGGGATTTAGGAACCAATACCTAGTAGCATTTGTGGTGTCGTAAAAGGCTGTAGACATTTCAACGGCCATTGCCTTGCAGGTATTCAAAGCTTGTTCTTCGCTGCGCATGATTTGCGTATTTGATGCAAACCTCCCTAAGGCGGGACCTGCAAAATAACCAAAGGGAGTTGCCCTGCTGCGCATACGGATGTGGTACTTTAATAGTGCATACCAAATTCTCTCTACCTGCTTTTTGCTGCCCTTGGTCAGTAGTTTTTCGAACTCAATACCGAGATGTGGAGAGGCATAGGTTACCGCCCTTCGGAAAACTATATCCTTCCACCATTGCCGGATGGTGGATAGCGATGGAGTACTGTTAAGTAGTACATCCAGTTTCTGCAACGAATAGGCAGGGGTGCGGATAATGAAGGCATCATCTATGGAATAGTGGGTATGGCAAAGTTGATTATCTCGTGGCAAACTCCCGATATTTAATGAACATAGGGGTATTTATGGGAACCGCCAACGTTTTCTTGAAAGGGTTGTACTCGGATTACGAATAAATAGGTGCCTTTCTAGAATCCAGCAGGAATAGTCCCTCAAAACAAGCTGTTGATACCTTAGTTTTATGGGATGCAACAACTCTTAGATTCCTTTGAAACTGACCTTCAAACCCTGCGGGGTTCGAAGTTGTCCATTATGGATGAGTCCAAAAAAGGAATCCATCTTTGTCAAAAAGCCTTATCTGAAATGCGCTTGGCGGTCTATACAAATGGCTTCGCAAACCAAGAGGATGAAATCCATTTCTTCAAGCACATCAAATCCAAACCCTTGCAATATTTGGTGTATTACACTGAAGTTCGGAAATGTGAATTAAGACTGCCACAATTGGGGAAAAAACCTAAACTCCGCTTTCTTAGGGAGCAACGGCAACGCATCAATCGCTTTTTTTCGAAACATTTGGAGGTTCGTCACTACCTACTGGAAGGGGGTAAGGATATGGATGCTATTTATTTTCTTTTGAATGGTAGACGGTATTTTTCATTGAGGCTTGATTATCACTATCATCAGGATACCTTATTTGAGACATCCCATGATGTTCTTTTTAGTACCATACAGGGCATGGAGCGATTTGGTCGCTATCTCATGGAAAAGGAACAGCAGATAAAAAAGGTACTATCAATCTCTGGACATCGACATATTGGGACTCCCTTTAATTTCACCCTGCCACCAACCGCAGCGATGGAATTGATTTATGCCCTTCGTGAAGCCAAGGCCATCAATCATGGCAATTTTGAAATCAAGGCTTTTACGGATTTCTTTTGTTCCACTTTTGATATTGAAATCAAAGACCCCTATGCCCTTTTTGGACAGATAAGTAACCGCAAGAAACAACGGGCGAAATACCTCCAACAAATGCCTGATGCCCTATTGAATTTTTTGGATGAACGGGATGCCTGAATTCTATGGGGTAGGTATATACCCCATACGTTTTGTTTGGATAGGTTTTGAATAGGCCTTTCATGATTCCAGTCAAGATTTGACTCGGAAAATACATCGCCAAAACGTCAAAACGGTCCTTAAATAAAAAATATGGGGGTCTTATGTGGGATATAAAAGCTTTGCTAAGGGATGGTCACATTTGTACCCATAACAACAAAAACCTTTTGGTTTTGGGCTAAAATAAGAACATATGCCAGCAGCTATCATTACCACAGAAGATCTACAGACGTTTCGAGAACAGCTTTTAGAGGATATACAAAAAATGTTGAAGGCAAATCTAGAGGGTGTTAAGCCCAAGGATTGGATGCGTTCCACCGATGTCATGGACCATCTGAATATTAGTCATGCCACCCTACAGAATCTACGCAATGGCCAAAAAATTCCAAGTTATAAAATAGAGGGCCTTATCTATTACGACCGTGAGGAAATCGATGATATCATTTCCCAGCGCCGCCTATTGCCCCTTAACCTTGAAGAATGAACTACATCCGACATCTCAACGAACGTATGGTCACCATCTATGCTGATGACCGTCTTCATCCTGGGCATATCAGCCTCTACATGGCCCTGTTCTTTTATTGGAACTTACATCGATTTCCCTCGGAATTTTATGCCAATCGAATCGAATTGATGAAAATGGCGAAAATCGGTTCGAAATCTACCTATCACCGGGTATTGAAGGAATTGGACACCTGGGGTTATATCCATTACTGCCCCTCCCATAGTCCGAAAGCCTTGTCAACGGTCCGACTTTCCCAAAAACATACCGATGCCGTTTCATTATCGGAACAAACCCGCACCATTTTTGGGAACTACTGTCCCATAGCTGTACCGCATACCTTATATAATAAACACTACAAACATTGTAAACGCTCTTTGGGAGCCAAGCCAAGAAGTCAATTGGAAGTCTTGGATTTCTTCAAGGAAAAAAAATACGATTTAAATGAGGCTTTCAAGTTCTTCAACCATTATCAGGCCATAGGTTGGAAAATCGGCGGAAAAATTACCATAGAAGACTGGAAAGCAGCAGCCGATAATTGGATGTTAAAGGCCAATCAATTGGCGAAGCACAGTGCCGCCAAAAAAGCGGTTCACGGGGATAATTTGATGACTCAAAAGGAAAAAGACTATGGCCAACCCCTCTAAAATACAGGAAGCTGGTGTGGTCTATTCCCTTGGGGACTTGCGGGGTAATCGAGTGGATTACAACTTTGGCAAAATCCTCATCTATCTTGAAGCCAAGGGACGATTGCTTTTTGGAAAGGGCTTTACATTGTTTGACGAGGATCGCGAGGTATTGTTCAAACTCTGCAATTATGCCATCCGGGATTTTGGTTCCTGCCGAAAATTGGGCATTGACCCGAACAAGGGGATTTTATTGTCGGGACCCGTGGGGTGTGGAAAGACCACGCTCATGAAGCTACTGAGGCACTTGACACCCCATTTTAAGCCCTATGAGGTGATACCTGCCCGCAATATCACCTTCGGCTTTAACCATATTGGCTACCGAATCATCGAAGATTATGGGAATGGCCGGTTTTACTGTTTCGATGATTTGGGCGTGGAACCTATCGGTCGCCATTTTGGGAAGGATTGTAATGTGATGGGGGAAATCCTGTTGTCTCGCTATGATCTGTTTCTCAACACGGGTATCCGTACCCATGCCACCACCAACCTGAATGCTGAGGAATTGGAGGGGCGTTATGGTGCAAGGGTCCGAAGTCGAATGCGCCAATTGTTTAACCTGATTGCCTTTCCCATGGGAGCCAAGGACAAACGCTCTTGATAAAAACACCATTCCATGTTTGAAAACATCAACTTAAAAATAACGATATGAAAATAGCCAGCTTCAATATCCAAAACCTATTCCATAGGGACAAAAGCCTTCTTGTAAAATTCATGGGCAAGAACATTACCGATTGGACCGAAGAATTGGACCATCTGATGAAGCACGGGGAAAAAGGGCCGAACGATTATGACCGGATACGGGAATTGTCCTTTCTATTGGGATTTGAACGAAATATCACCCAAAACTTTGGGGTCCTGCGTAGGCGGAATGGGGAACTGTACCTGAAACAGGGTTCCGTGCTCCACCAACCCAAAGCGGCCGAACACACCTTGTGGCAAGGATGGATGCCCATCCATACCACCCCGATTTCCAAAAAGGCTGTACAACACAAGGCCATGGTCATCGCTCAAGCCAACCCCGACATTCTCCTGCTTCAGGAAGTAGAGGACAAAGCTTCTTTGAACATCTTTTTAAAGGACCACCTTTCCCAACATGACATCCTTCCCTATGCCCAATGCCAGGTACTGGAAGGATACGATTCCAGGGGATTGGCCTTTGGGGTGGCATTAAAAGAAGGCTACCGTTTGGAAGGGGTAAAGAGTTACGGTCATTTTTTGGATAGGACGGGGAGGCCCATTTTTCAACGTGACTGCCAAGAGTACCGCATCCTGACCCCTAGAAACGAATGGTTGACCATACTTTGTGTTCAGTTTTCCAACACGAATCCCAAGCGCAGAAAACTTCAGTCCCAAACTGTAGCTAACATTTATGGGGAACTTCGTTCCTCCGGTTACGAGCGTATCGTGGTTTGTGGAACGTTTTATGAGCCTAGCTTTTCCGATGGCCTTCGTCCTTTGTTTAGTACGGCGGACCTCAAGGATATTTCGAAACATCAGGGGTTTAAGGTGACCATGGATACCAAAGAAGGTGCGAACTATTACCGTTTGGGAGCGTATCGAAAAGGGGTCAATCTAAAACAACGGGACTATCTACTCTACAATGAACCCTTGGCCAAGCACGTTATGGGCGGAGGTATGAACCGCAGGGGTATTTGGCCTTCGCGCTCTTCCAAATGGCCCATTTTTTCAAGTCTCAAACGACGCAGTGATGCCGCCAGTGAACATCCCCTGCTTTGGATGGAACTGTCCCCCGCCTAAGGCGGTCTTTCAAAATCTTGGTTGGTATTTAATTGGCGTTCTCCTGCTTCATGGGAAGTGGGCATTTCACAAGCTTCGGCCTTTGTTATCCCCATGACCCGCCACCTTCCTTTTTTTGACGGCAAAACTACAATGCGCTGTCCTGCTACGACTGCATAAAGCCAGGCCCCGATACTTCGGGGCTCTTTTTTATAAGTCTCCACAGGCCGTCCCATTGTGTACGCTAGAGCAACAAAAAAAGGAACGCGACGGCTCTGATGGAAGTAAATCAAATACCTGGAATCATGAAATCATACCAAATCCTCAAAAATGAAGCAGCAGAACGGTTAAAAGACAAAAAAAGGGAAGCGCTCTAGGTGAAGTAAGTATATCAATTTTTAAAAATAATAACGCATTGTTTAACCCGTCTGTCCAAGGGCAGACCTTAATTCTTTTTTAATATGAGTACCATTAGAAACCATGTACAGTTGATTGGAAACGTAGGGGATGATCCGACCATCCCAGAATTGGAAAGCGGCAAAAAGTTGGCGCGGTTTTCCATAGCCGTAAACGAACGCTACAAAAACTCCCAAGGCGAAAAGGTCGAAAGTACCGACTGGCTCGATGTCGTGGCCTGGGGCAAAACCGCTGAAATTGCGGAGAAATACATCACCAAGGGCAAACAGGTCGGAGTGGTCGGGAAACTGAAAACCCGAAAATACTTGGCCGATGATGGCAACGAAAGGAAATTGACCGAAATCGTGGCCGATGAAATCCTTTTGCTTGGGGGCAGTCCTAAAGCTGATTCAAAGTAATGGAACAGGGGCAGGACTTAGGGTCATGCCCATTTTTAAATCAGCCTATGGATACGCTACAACACTTAAAAACCAGTTTGGAAAGCTTCCACGGAACGGACGTCTTTTACAATATTCCATTGATACGAACACGCTATACCAATGGTATCAATTTCCTTGCCCAAGTGGCCCAATGTTTTTGGTTGGTCACGGATGCCTCGGTCATTGCACGGAGCTTGATGAACAGAAGCCACTTTATTACCATTGACTTCAAAAGGCTTTCAGAGAAAGAACAGGAGTTACAGGGATTTGAAGCGGTCTTGGAATATGGCGATGGCAACGGCAACCTTTTGGAAAGCCACAAGTACCACGGCACGGATTTTCCGCTCGATAGCCTCCGACTGTTCTTTACCAATAATACGCTCATGTTACCGAGTGAATACTAAAAACTAAGAGGGTGCTCCTGTGCAGATGGTTCACCCTCTTCCAATATCCAATTTTAAATGGAATACAATGAATTTTAAAGTTAATGAAATAAAGGTGAGCTACAAAGAACGCTATCCCGCCAAATCATGGAAAAAAATCACCTGCTCAAAAGATGGTGCGCTTTTGCTCTATGAGTTATGGGACAAGGATACCATTGCCCTCTATGAAACCTTCAAAATATTGCTATTGAACAATAGCAATAAGGTCAAAGGGGTTTTGGAGCTTTCCAAGGGTGGTATAACGGGTACCTTGGTCGATATTCGGTTATTGTTCGGTATCGTCCTGAAATCCATGAGTGTCGGGATAATCCTTGCCCATTGCCATCCCAGTGGTAATATGAAACCAAGCCGAAACGACAAGGAAATCACGACCAAAATCAAAAATGCTGGAGACCTGTTGGACATCAAATTGCTCGACCATATCATTTTGGCGCCTGATGGCAGTTATTACAGTTTTGCCGATAGTGGACTTTTGTAGTTGAATTTAACGTAAAGCAATTAGCCTTCCGATTCCTCGGGAGGTTTTTTTATGTCCCTACCCGATTGAAAGAAATGCATTGTTTCTTCCATTTCCATAAAAACCCTTTAAAAATCGTCCGTTCCATTTCTTAAAATTTTTAATCCAGGATACCTGAAAACATCGGGAAGATATCTTAATCCACAGGTCGGAAATTTTGCCACCGCGCGGAAAAAAGGAAGAGCAAGACGACAACACGCTGACGCGCTGTTGTATTGATTTTTAAATCGTAACCACCTTTTTACCAAGTGTTTACAGATTATAATTTAAAAAAACCAAGATTTCAGGAACGTGAAATTATCATAATGTCTCTGAGAGGCCTTATGAACACTGAAAACTAGTATGATAATCGCATGAAACAGTACTAAAAACAATATGAAGAACGGATTTTCCAGCATCAATTTCCACACGGTGACCGTACAGCGGTACAAGGGCTTTTGTAGAAAGTTTGGGCAGTCCTATACCTATACCCTGGAGCATATGATGGACTTCTTTGACCATTACCAATTGTCGCCAATGATGGAGTTTGGCGAGGATATGCTGCAAATGGAATCCAACCTCAAAAAGCGGATTAACGCCTTGGTCGCCATTGTCAAGACCATGGAAAAACACCAAACCAAGCCTACGATTGCCCTGATGCAACTGCTCTTTGAACACAGCCCCAAAAAGGCCAAACAGCCAAAACTAGTGGAAGTGGGGAAGGGGGAAACCAAAAACTCCGACGATTTTTTCAAAAGTGCCTTTGAGGTCATCGAACTGGAGAGAAACCATACCGATCTGCAACAAAAACACGAACGGACCCACCAGGATTTGATAACGCTCCTAGAAAAGGTGCAAGTGGTCAAAAGCTTTGGGAAGACACGGTTGCAATTGGAAATGGGAATCAAAGAGTTCAAGGCCCTACAGGAACACCATAAAAAACAATGAACAATGTATATCAGCATCACCCGACAACATCTGGATACCACCTTTTCGCAAAGCGCGGCAGACTTTGTGGCCTATCTCGAAAAAGAGAACGAAGGAAAGCATCCCGAACTCCAGGAACATTTTTTTGACCAGTACAACAACAGGCTGGAGCCTGATCAAGTGATAAAAGAGATTGACGGCAATACATCGAAACTGAAAAAGCGGGAGCCCAAGTTCTATTCCCTGACCATCAACCCCAGCCAAAGGGAACTAAAGCACATCAATAATGACCCTGCCCTTTTGAGGGAATATGTACGCCATGTGATGAAGGACTACGCCAAGGCCTTTTATCGGGACCGGGAGGTGACCGTAGACGATATCAAGTACTATGCAAAGATCGAGCACCAGCGCACCTTTAAGGGATTTGATCGGCAGATTAAGGAAAACCAACCCTATCGTGCCCGGATTGCCAAACTGAACAACGATATCCGAAAGATGGAGCGAGGGGAACTGAAGGGAAATCCTAGCTCGGTACGTCGTGAGGTCGCTCGACTTAATCGGGAGATGCCCCATCAGATCAATGGGGAACCCATCAAACAGGGGATGCAGAAACCAGGACTGCAGACCCACATCCATGTCATCGTCAGCCGTAAGGATGCTGCCAACAAATTCAGCCTATCGCCGGGAAGCAAATACATGGAATCCGAATCCAAGTTGAATGGCCAATTGGTCAAACGGGGCTTTAACCGCAACCAGTTCTATGAAAGCTCGGAAAAGACCTTTGACCGACTTTTTAATTACAAACGGAATTACGTGGAGACCTATCAGGGCAGAAAGGCCTATGTCCAGGACCCCTACAAATACTTTGCCCGTTTATTGCAACTCCCAACGAATGAACGGAGTGCTGCATTCAAGATATTAAGGAAGGCAGGGGTCAGGGTACCCACCGCAAACATCCCAAAGGGCAAGATGGATTTGGCCCTTAAGACCCTGAAGCAGATGAAAAGGGCTATGGATTTGGCACGGTCCTCAAGTTCCATTGGTATTTGATTATTGGATATGGATACGGTTTCATTCATTGTCTTTTATTATACCCTAACCACAGGGCTTATCCTATTGTTCCATCGCTATGCTTCCCATGCCTTTTTCTTGATTGTTGGGTTGCTGCTCTATCTGGAATACCTGCTCTTCAAATCGGTGGTACTGGAACCCTTTATGGAACTATCACTTCAATGGATTTGGCCTCTGTTGGCTGTCAATATTCTTTGCTATGCCATGATGGGAGAAGGGGCAGAGGGTATTCCCCAACAGTATCGGGTCCGTATAAAACTGGCCATAGGCAGTTACCATATCAAGAACCTGCGACGAGGGGTGTCCATTATTGGATCGGCCGGGAGTGGGAAGACGGAATCCGTGGTCTATGGGTTTCTGAAACATTTGAGCCAAAACAATTTCTGTGGAATCATCCATGACTACAAGCACTTTGAGATTACCGAAATGGCGCATCCCTTATTCACCAAGGCCAAAGTCCCCTTCCATATCATCTCCTTTGACCAGATTCACAAACGGGTCAATCCCATTGCACCTCGGTATCTGCCAGATGAGGAAAGCGTCAACGAAATCTCGCGGGTCCTTTTGGAAAACCTCCTGGAGCAACGTGAGTCCAACCCCATGGGTTCCTCCAAGTTCTTCAACGATGCCGTTGAGGGATTGTTGGGCGGCCTAATCTGGAAGCTGAAGACCGTCCATCCAGATCAATGCACCCTGCCGCATTTGATGGCCACTTACCAGTATCTAGACACCGATAACCTTATTGATTTTTTGAGCTCGGACTTTACCTCCAAGGCCATGGCCGATGCCTTTATCTCTGGTAGGAATTCCGAAAGGCAGACCGCAGGGGTGATGAGCACCCTGGCCAACGCCTTTAAAAAGATAAGCACCCAGCGCATCTTTATGGCCCTTTCTGCAGATGAGGTGCCCTTGGACCTGAACAATCCCAAACATCCTTCAGCGGTCTCCATCGTGAACAATCCCAAATTTGAAACGGCCTATTCCCCGGTTATTGCCACTATCATCCATACCATCACCAAACAGATGAGTATCAGGGGTCAGAGACCCTCGTTTCTTTTGATGGAAGAGGGCCCGACGATACGTTTGTTGAACATGCACCGTATCCCGGCAACACTGCGGAGCTATGACATTGCCACCATCTACATCCTTCAAGACAAAATCCAGAATGATCTGATGTACGGGGACAAGGCCAGCCGTGCCATTTTGAGCAATCTGTCCTACCAATTCTTTGGGAAGGCCAATGACCCGGATACGGCACGCTACTATGAGCGCTTTTTTGAAATTGTCAAAAGACCGACTCGAAGCGTGAGCAAGAGCAGCAACTGGAACGGGGATACCCGAATCACTAAAGGGGAGAAAGAGGTAAGCAAGATTCGCTCCGATGTGTTCTTTCGGTTGCAGCGGGGCGAGTTCATTGTTTTTGGGGATGGCAGGGACAGAAAGATACGTTTTGCCAAGCCAAAGATACACCGGGAATTGCCCAAGCCCGAACCCCTCTACAAGGAATCGGATATCGTTGCCAATTTCAAACGAATCCACCTGGAGGTACGGCATATGTTTCGGTCCATATAAACCGTTGATAACATCAGTAAAATCAATGGTCTTGGGATGAAATTGCCTTTGAATTGGTCTGGGATTTTCGTAAATTGAAAGGTTATTTTCAAAGTACGGAATGATGTGGTTCAACCAGGCAAAATGTGATATCTATATGGGTACCGGAGCGGGCAAAAAACTGCTCCATGAAATCCGCAATGCCCAAAAGTCCGTCAAGATCTCATCACACTATCTTTCCCCAAAATTGTTTAGGGAACTCATGCACTTGCACAAGAGGGAAGTAGAGGTCTCCTTAATTACCTCGGATACCCTTGATGGGGGCAATGGCCGCCAAGAGCGTAGCCTAAGACCGTTGATTGTGCAGCACCAACATTTAGATGAAAAAGGCAATGTTCAAAGAAATCGATGGAAAACTTTGGGAAGGGTTTTGATTCTTACCACCATTTCAGTTTTCATCCTGTTACCCCTGTTGTTTTATACAACTAAAAATCTAGCCTATTTATACATGTTACCAATACCAATAGTATTGTATTTCGCCTTCAGATGGGTAAAACGAATTGTCGATAAGAAGAGAATCTATTCCTATTCATATTCTTCCCTATTTCCTTTTAAGGTCTACATTGCCCCCGATGCCAATCACATCAACGATATGTTCATCCACGGGAAAATCTATATCATTGATGGCCATACCGCCTATCTGGGTTCCCTGAACTTCACGGAAAGTGGGACCAAATACAACTATGAGACCAGGGTTAGGATCACTGATGTAGAAGCTGTCCAGAAAATCGATGCTGAATTTGAGGAACTCTATAATCATGAATCATTGGCGTTTATTGGAATCGAGGAATGGGGGAGTTATTTATATCCCGAACCCATTAATTGAAAATGCCAGGTTTGTTTTCCTGAACTTCCTTTGAAAAAGTTGGTTTCATAAATGGCAAATAATCGAGACAACTTAAAAAGACCACAAATGGGACTAGTACCTTAAGAGGATCTTCAATTAAAAATTTTGTCCTTTAAATTGGCCTATTTATAATACCATGGATTCTTTGGATTCTTTAAACAAACATTATCACCTTTTCAAGTTCGTAAAGAATGTAATAGTTGGTCTTCAACTTTGTTTAATTATTTCTTAAAAAATTTTAACAAAAGTTTAATTAGACTAATTAAATGTTTGTTAACATCTAATTATCAAATACTTAATAAATATAAATTTTGCTTAATTATTTAGAGTGATTCTAAACAATTTTTATTTCAGCGTTCTTAAACCTACATTCGTAAGGATTTGTTTTGCTAATGGAAACTACTCAAGTTTTACATATCGAGAGTTTTTCACTAAGAACCGAAGAGGATTTTCGCAAGTTATATGACGCACACTGGGAAGAAGTATGTAGCATATGTTTGCGACTCACAGGTGACACGAGCCTTTCTGAAGATTTGACCCAAGATATTTTTGTTTCCATTTGGGAACGGAAAGAAAAACTCAGGCTAAGGGAATCCATTGGGGCCTACTTGGCAAAGTCGGCCAAGCTGAAAGTTTTTGAACACTACCGGAACCTATCCATAAAGACCAAAAAGCTTAATGAGATTCAAAGGAAAACAAATAATTCAGTGCAAGATACAGACTTACCTTTGGTACAATCCCTCTTGTTGAAACAGATACAAAAAGTGGTGCAATCCTTTCCTCAGCAAAGGCGTGTCATATTTGATATGAGCCGTAACCATGGAATGAACAATCAAGAGATATCAGAAGTGCTAAATCTTTCTCCACGCAACGTGCGCTACCATCTTAAAAAAGCAGTACTTAAAATAAAAAGCGAGCTTCATAGATTGAGTGTCATAATAATTTTCTTTTTCTTCTCTTAACCTCTTCTATCACTGGCCAATTCCAATAAACTTCTTTGAAGTTTAAGACAAACACGTGTCTTTGAATCCAAAAAGTTAAAGTATTGTTAAATGACCATTATGTGTTTCCGTAAACCTTCGCTTGTGCAACATCATAAAAAAGGTGATTAAATGGTTGACAAAAAGTTAATTGAAAAGTATTACAAGGGAGAGTGTACACTTGAAGAAGAGAACGAAATAAATGATTGGCTGAAATCGGGAGAATTCGAAGGTGGATTGGAACTACCAAATAAGGTCAAACAGGAAATGAAATTTCGAATTTGGCAAAAAGTTTCGAACAAATTAGACTTTCCGGTCCTAAAAGTAAGAGCTGCCTATAGAAAGTACCTACAGCTGGGCATTGCCGCCTGTGTGATATGTATTTCTTTTTTTGGAGGAAGGCTTTCCGCTAAAAATCTTTCAGCCACTAAAAACGAAACACCAACTTTAAAAGAACATTTGTATGTCAATGGTGGTAAGGACATGATTATTGATATACCAGGCGATGAATTCAAAATAAAGTTTGAAGGAACGTTGCAATTGTATAACGCTTCGCAAGAAAGCCAGACCATCAATACGGGAGACAGCACCTTAACACTTATGCCTTTAACAAAATACTATCTCATGGGTTCCAGCAATGAACCAAAACTTATCCATCATCTTTCCCTTGGCCCGGGTGAACGGTCACCGGTTCCCAATATCAAGGAAATTTCAATTCTACGAACCGATTTCAAATAATGGGCAGACTAACAGGTTTAGCCGCAATTATGCTAATTCTTTACACAAATAGTTTGCAATCTCAGGAAATTTTTTCCATTGCTGGTAAGGTTTTAAACCAAAAGGGACAGCCTCTACCCTTCGCCACCGTTATTATAAAATCGATGGGTATTGGTACTGTTAGTGATAGTAATGGCAACTATCTATTGGAAGGTATAAAAAACGGGAGACATACGCTTACGATTAACGTATTGGGATTTAGGGAGCAGAGCCGAATTGTCACGATACGTAAGGCAAACTTGATGAATGTCGACTTCCGCTTAGAGGAAGACACCGAAGACCTAGAGGAAGTTGTTGTCCTTGGCAAGAGCGATGCCAGCAAATTGCAGGAATCGGCCCAGGCGGTGACCGTGGTCACCACCGAGACGGTAAAGCTCCAGACCGCCGATTTGGGCGAGATCATGGCCAAGACCGAGGGGGTCAGCGTACAGCGCGGAGGTGGTCTGGGGTCCAATGCACGCTTTGCGCTTGGCGGGCTATCCGGCGACCAGGTGCGCTTTTTCTACAACGGGGTGCCTCTCGACTTTAGCCCCTACGCCTTTGGCCTGGCCAACGTACCGGTAAATGCCATCGAGCGTGTGGAGGTCTACAAAGGGGTGGTACCCATCCAGTTTGGAGCTGATGCCCTTGGCGGGGCGGTCAACCTTGTTCCGCCGCAGACGAACAAAAAGCTTGGTGGATCCGTGTCCTACCAAACGGGCTCCTTCGGAACGCATAGGGCCACTGCCAATCTGGAACACTACAACGAAGACTCTGGTTTTTTCGCCTCATTTGGCGGCTTTTACGACTATACGGACAACAATTACAAAATAGATGTTGCCGTTCCCAACGAACTCGGCCAATTGGAACAGTTCGAGGTGGAACGCTTCCACGACGCCTACAGGGCCTTTGGGGCCAACTTCACTATTGGGCTGCGCAACAAGAAATGGGCCAAGGAACTCAGCCTTGAGGGTTACTACGGCGATTACGATAACGAGATACAGAACAGCCAGGCCCCGGGGCTTATCAACGAGCCCCAGTTGGGCATCAACAATGCCGTTGCCGGAAGTCCTTTCGGGGAAGTCGTCTTTACCAGTTTCTCCACGGGGGCCAACCTGCACTACAACCTTGAGCTGGGCAAAAAGTGGGCCATCGACCTAAGGGGCGGCTACAACTACAACGAACGCGAGTCCTTAGATGTGGGCAACAACCTCTACAACTGGTTTGGCGAGGTGGTACGGATACAGAACCAACCGGGGGAGTTCGGCCCGGCAGACAACTTGATTACCAAGAGCGAGAACGTCTTCGCAAGGCAACAGGTGACATTTGAGATAAGCAAGGGGCATTCGCTCAACCTGAGTTTGGCCCCTACCCATGGCCTGCGTACCGGCGACGACCTGCTCATCGACGGACCGTTCGACCCCGCTCTCGATGAGGGAAGGTTGTTCGATTTCGTATCAGGATTGGAATACCAAGCCGAGCTGTTCAACGAAAAACTGGAAAACGTGGCCTTTGTGAAGAACTATCGCCAGAACGTCCGCATCGAGTCCTTGGACCCCAGTGTCGACCAGGTCCTGGTCGACGAGCGGTCGGTCAGTGAGTTCGGAGCGGGCAACGGGCTGCGCTATGAATGGTCGGAACGTTTCTCCACCAAGCTCAGCTACGAGTTCGCCTACCGTCTGCCGCGGCTCGACGAAATCTTCGGTGACGGTCAATTTATACAGGAAAACCTGGAACTGCGCCCGGAGAACAGCCACAACATCAACCTGCAATGGGACTACACCGGTAGGGAGACCTCCAAAGTGCAATGGCAATTGCAGGGCAATTTTTTCCTACGGCGCGTCGACGATCTGATATTCCTGTTGGTCAACGCCGATGAGTTCGGCTCTTTCCAGAACGTATGGAGTGCCACCTCTGAGGGGGTGGAATTTGGCGGAAGTATCAGTAATATCATCAAGGGGCTCACCCTATCGGCCAACACCACCTATCAGGACTACCGTAACACCTCCGATACGGGCCCCTTTACCGCCTTTAGAGGCGACCGGATACCCAACGTGCCCTACTTCTTTGTCAACGGAGCGGTGGAATATGGCTTCGAAAGCCTGTTCAGGAAGGGCGACGACCTGTCCCTGTTCTGGAACCTTCGACATGTGGGGGCCTTTTTTGTGGGATGGGAAAGCGCGGGCCTCCAACAGTTCAAGGCCGAGGTACCCGATCAGACCGTCCAAAATGCAGGGGTCACATATCGCATGGAACTGGGAAAACTACAGAATTCGATTACCCTCGAAGGGCAGAACTTGGCCAATGCCAAGGTATTTGACTTCTTCGGGGTACAGCGGCCCGGTCGTGCCGTTTTTGTCAAACTGACCACACAATTTTAACATGTATGACCATTTATTAAAAATTAAATTTTTAGCACTATGAAAATGATTAAAATTTTTAGCCTTTTACTGTTCATGGGCCTGTTCTTTACCGCCTGTAGCGACGACGACCCTGCACCGAATCCCGACCCCAATACGCAGGTCTATCCTGATCCGGATACCGACCCAATTTCAGAAGTGGAATCGGCCATTATGATTGGCTACCGGGTAAACACACCGCAAGGAGCCGTACGTTATTTTGAAGTGCACGAAGAATTTCCCTCAACGATAAATCCTTCAGAAGCCATTGAAGTAGGGCTCAATGCACGTGTTTATTCCTTTGGAGAGCATCCATATACATATAATGAAAACGCAGGAACCATGACCAAATGGAACGTAGACAGATCAACACTCGAAATCTCTGTAGGTGGCATTGTCAGTTTTGCTTCTTCAGGTTTTTCAGGATTCGCGGGTGGCCCTCCGATTTTCGTATCAGAGACACAAGCCTTTGTTTCCAATCTTCGGGAAGGAGTGGTGTTAGAATGGAATCCAAGCACGATGGAAATTACAGAAGTGCTGAACGTAGATCCCCTACCGAATCTTGGTGAACAGTACCAATCCGTCACCGGCTTTTACGGAGAGTGGAATAAGTACATAACCAGCAGCGGAAAAGTGATTATGGCCGTTGAACACTACGGACCAGAAACTTGTTGCGATGAAGTCTTTCTAGCTCAGCCAGCTGGTGCGATTGTGGCGGTATTTGATCCGGCCAGTGGTACCATTCAATACAATCAGGACAACAGGCTGTACAGTACGCATGATGACCTGCTCTATGATCCTGTTACCGACAATTACTACGCCCCGCCTGCAGATGGCAATTCACACACATTTCAATATTTCGGGGAGAATTTGGTCAACAATCCATTTGCATTGTTGAGGCTTAATGATGACGGCTCGTTCGATGCCGATTTCGCCTTGAATTTACCCGATAATATTGATTTTAACTTTTTTATCGACGCAGACTTTATTTTCGATAACAAGCTGGTATTTACCTATATTGAAAATTTGGACTTCCCTTTGGCTTATAATGAGCGGTGGAGTTGGTTTGGAAGTGTTCCCACTACTACTTCCGTACTAGATATCAACACCGGGGAGGTAACGCCCTTTGCAGGGTTTGGTCAATATTCTTTTGCCACTTATGTAAACAACGCAGATGGAACCAACTTTTTTGAAGCGTTTAACGGAAGTGGTGAAGGCGGACTCCTCCGACAGGATGGGTTCGACTCTTTTACAACGGTTACTACTATGGAAAATGGTCGTTTCCGTTGGGTA
Organism: Bacteroidota bacterium; assembly: GCA_039027495.1. Taxonomy (GTDB): domain Bacteria; phylum Bacteroidota; class Bacteroidia; order Flavobacteriales; family Flavobacteriaceae; genus Flagellimonas. The sequence continues at coordinate 5,313 of JBCCKH010000021.1, read as the reverse complement.
AGTAGTTTATGGGGAGAGTAAAAAATGCCCACAATTGTTTGTGAATGATAAAGTATAAATGGGGAGGTATTTTCTTAATATGGGTCCCTCCCCCCTTCCTTAACTTCAAATAAGACAATTGCTCATTACCATGAAGAAGAAGTTCAAAAAATATATTGGCCAGCTTCACCTTTGGTTCGGTTTGGCCTGTGGAACCATTATATTCCTTCTTGGTATTACGGGGTGTATTCTTGCGTTCGAGGTAGAACTAAAAGAGCTGCTACATCAAGACAAGCTTTTTGTTGAACCTGAATCGAACTCCCAACCTTTACCATTGAGCCGTTCGCTAGAAGTAGCTAATCAATCCCTTGGGGAAGATATAAAAGCACAACGACTATATGTGTCGAGTGACCCCCAACGGTCGGTCATCGCGGTGAACTACACAGCCGACCCCAATCCAATTGGAATTTGGTATTGGGATTCAATGGTACATTACCTACATGTATACATTGATCCTTACACGGCCAAAGTACTCGATAAGGAAGACGAGACCTTTGAGTTTTTTTATTTCGTGGAATGGCTTCATTATAGTCTTCTTTTAAAAACGGAAATTGGTCAACCAATAATTGGCTATGCTACATTGATTTTTGTTTTCTTGTTGTTTTCTGGTCTCATACTGTGGTGGCCAAACAACAAAAAGGCTTTTAAGGCACGCACTTGGTTCCAATGGAAGTCCACAACCAAATGGAAGCGCAAAAACTACGACCTCCATAACATATTGGGATTTTATGCTATGTTTCTGGTCATCTTTATTGCCCTTACGGGGTTGATGTGGGCACTTACTTGGTTTAATGATGGAGTTGTCTGGTTCGCAAATGGAGGTAATACAATGGAAAAAGAAACAGTAAAAGTGGAGTCGACCTATGCCTCCCCAGGTACAATGGATCCATTGGACGTCGCACACCAATACCTTAAAACAAACTTTCCAAGGGCCAAAACATATCACGTTAGGATACCCAGGGATACCGTCGGTACCATCGAGACATATGTTGATTATACCAATAATACGCGGGACGCTTATCTCCAATTTGACCAGTTCAGTGGTCAATTGCTTCATGCTGGTGGACAATGGGAAGACAAAACCAATGGTGAAAAAATATTGGCCCTCAATTACGATATTCATGTGGGCGCTATCGGTGGCCTGGTAGGTAAGACCATGGCTTTTTTTCTAAGCCTTTTTGCTGCTAGTCTTCCTGTTACAGGATTTTTGATTTGGTATGGCCGTACTTTTAAAAAAGTAACGCAAAGAACTAATCAGCTAAAGGGACCGGTTGTCCTACATGAGTCCTCTTAAATCAACGAATTATAGGACTTTTTCAACGCGATAAAAGGAGGATTTGGAAATTCCTGCCCGTTGGCACGCTATCTTTATCGGTAAATCCTGTTTATCATAAAGATACTTGGCAAAATGGTATTTCTCTATTGTTTCCTTTTTGGAGCCCTTGGGTCTGCCCAAAAGTTTTTTCCTTTTTCTTGCATTGGCCAAACCCACTTTTGTTCTTTCACTGATAAGGTTCCGTTCAAATTCGGCCACGGCAGCAAATATCTGTAGCAAAAATTTTCCGTTGGCGGAAGATGTATTGAACTCTGGTTCACTCAGACTTTTGAAGTGGACACCCACTTCATTGAACTTATCGATAAGCTCGACCATGTTCTTCAGGGAACGAAACATCCGGTCATTTTTATAAGCCATTACGGTGTCGCCCTTCCTCATGTATTTGAGTAACGCCTTTAGGCCCTTTCTATCACTTCGGACCCCACTGGCGACATCGGTATAGATTTTTTCACAACCAGCTTTTTCCAATAGGTCGATTTGGGCTTCCAGTTTTTGGTCAGGGGTGGATACCCGGGCATATCCAAATATCATCTATGATATAATCGCAACATTCGGTTGCCCTTTTTTTCGTGCAGTTCAATCAACAGTTTTTCGGTATCCCCTAAGGTAAACTTGGGCAGGACATAGACAAAACCATGGCGATGTCTAAATCCTATGATATCTGGTTTATCATGTTTGTACAGCGGTTTCAGTCGCACCTTCTGATGTGAGGATCGCTTTCCTTTCTTGCCATTAATCGTATAGATTTCCAATACATCCAGTTCAAAATCGATTACTGAATTATTTTGGATTTCAAGTTCCAAATACACCTCATTTTTGTGATAAAACAGTTCTTTAAGGCGTAATACAATATCACCCTTCCGCTTTATCTTCAAGATTGGAGTTTTTCTGGCAAGTATATATTCAGAGCCTTTTTTCCATTGTTCTATTAAAAAGGTTTTACCCGATGTTTCAATTGGTTTTGGAACGGGTACAGAGTCCATGGCCCAGCTCTTCGGCATCGTTTGGGTTTCTTTACCAATGCTTTCCCCGATAGGAACAAAGCGATAGGTTTCCGGCAGATGTTTTCTATAGGTCAAGCCATAGGTGTAGACCCGCCCGTCCTCGGTCAATACCAACAGATTACTGTTGTTTCCCTTATTGGCCTGCAGCAGCCCAAAATGCTGGCCTGATTCCCGGTTATAGCTGAAGGTGAAGTGCTCTGCCCCGGTCAAGGCCTGACGTATGGGACTTGGGAAAAACAGCGTCACAACATGGCTCTCGTTGGCATATAGGGTTTCCTGCGCATTTCCCCAGGTCAGTGAACAAATAAGTATGCAATATATAAACGGTCTTTTCATAATTGATGAATTGAAGTGCCCCTGGCACCTTTAAGGATTAATTGGTAATGGTTGCGAACGGTGACCTTGACATTTCGGTTGTTTCGACGGAACACCTGTTTGATGCCCCCTACCTGGGGCATGCCCGGTACGTTGATTTCCTGTACGACGTCGTCCAGCACCTCCCTTTGGGCTTCGGCCCGAAAACTGTTCTCGATATAAATGCCCTCGTTGCCGTCCAAGAGGTCATAGGCTTTAAGCGAAACCTTTCGGTGTTCGATGTTGGTGATGTTGAGCAGTACCCGGTTGGGCTGGAGGGTCACCAAGGCATAGAGCAAGGTATTCCTGAGGAAGGATATACCTCCGATCTCCGCATCGACCGCCAAACGTAGTTCCAACCGTTCATTGGCCCTTACCGTTTGTTCCCCATTGACCTCGACAATGATAAATGCATCTGTAGAGGGGCTATCCTGTTTTGTTTTTGGGAGTTCAACTATCGGGTCTGAAGTAAAGAAAGCGGTATGTGCCCGGGCAAAATCCCTTGGCTCCTTAAATTGTCCGTTCTTGGATGTTGTTTTTTTATTTTCTGGATGGGGAGTTTTTGCCAATTCCATTGTGGAATCGGCATAATGGATACGTCCATGGCGATAGATACTGTCCACCAGTTGTTGCCGTCGCTTCTCCCGAAGGTCTGGGTCATATAGTCCCGTGGAATCGATTTCTGCATCGGAGTAAACACTTGGGGCGGTTTTTTCCTTTTCCTCCTTGACATCGTTCACAGCCTCCAGTTTGGAGCTGTACGCTTTCTGTGTCTCTTCCAAAGTGGGGACTTCTGGTTGTTGGAGCTCGTCATTTGCCCCGTCATCCTTGACCACCACGCCCATATAGTACCAGACCATAAAAAGGATTACAAAGACAATTATTGCAATAAAAATGATTTTGTTCTTGTGCTGTTTCATTTCAATTATTTTTATCTGGAGTTTCCATTTTTCGCAGGGACTTTTCAAAAAAATCGGTAATCAAAAGCCCATGGGTGTTGTTAGGGAAGTGGCGGTCCACATGGATGAGCCTTCCTTCAGTAATCAGTTGGTACCGGTCGGTAACGGCTCCACGGTCTATCTCAAACACCGTGGTTACCATGAAATCGTATGGTTCCTTTGACAGATTCAATTGGATATCGATGTCAATGATCTTTTCCACCAGGGAATATTGTAAGAGTCGATTGTAGACGCCATCTGCCCGTTTCTGTCGATACGCCTCGTCCACAGAACTGTCGCCCAACCATAGGGCCTTTTCGAGGTTCTTTTCATAATTGCTCTCATCGATACCATAGAAGTACTGGTGGAACAGGTGCAGATGGGAGCGGGCCTCCACCTCCAGGTTCTCTAGCTGAGTAATGAGTTTTAAGGGGATGACAGAGCCATCCGTATTGACGGCAAAGGCACTTTCCAAAAGAGTGCGTTGTGCCCTGTGTGCCGTCCAAAGGGAAAACCCACTGGTGAGCAGACAAAGGGTGGTCACAGCCAATACGATAAAACGGTTCAACCGTAAAATTTCCGTAATGTTTTTATAGGATTGCTTCATTTCATGTTTTTAGGTGGTGAAAAGACGAAAGGTGAAACTGGTCGCCCGTTTGTAGAGTTTGAACTTGATCAGCACGATAAAGCCTACCCCGGCCAGTTCGATGATCGGGGCGAAGAGCTGACTGCCGAAGTCCGTCCCGAACAGGTTGGGCCAAAAATTGTCGGTAATCTCCCGGTAGAGTTCGTTCACAAAGACATTGACCAGAAAGAAGGCGGGGACTATCATATATACCGAAGCATACAACCGAAAGAACCGATAACCCATCTCCCGGAACTTTTCGAAGACAGCCATACTGATGACCAAGGGGAAGAAGGCCTGCATCACACCCAATAGGAAATACCGCTCGGCCAGAAACAGTGGATAGATGAACAGATCCAAGACCCATAAAAAGAGACCACCGGCATAGGCCAGGGTGCGTATCCCCAAAAATGGGGTGGCCAACCATTCATAGAACAGGGCCATTGCCTTGGCCGTAGCATCCAGCAGACCAACCCCTTCCTCTTCGATGGGCAGTTCCTGCATTTGCAGGGGCAAAAGGATGGGGGCCGTATCTCGGTATTGTCCCTCTATGGCCACCAAGATGACATCGAAGGCGTCCAATACCTCGGTGGAAAAGATGACCACCAGCACCACGGCAAAGTTCTTTATCAGGTCGGTCGGGGTCAGCCCCCAAGTAATACCTTCCCGGTTGGCCCCGCCCTCATAGTATTTTTTAAGGATATTGATAAGGAAGAACAATACGGCCAAGGCCTTCATCCCACCTATGGTATAGATTGCAAAACCGCTGCCCTTAATGGTCTGGAAGACCGTATCTACATATTCGAGACCGATGGAAAGGAACATTGCTCAGTAATTGGTTTCACGATTGTTGATCCGGTCCTGCATCTCCCGAAAGGAAATGACCAAGGCATACCGCTTTCTTTTGATGCGGATGTCCGATACCATTTGCCGGCTGCTTTCCCGATGGCCCTCCAAAATCGTAAGCCGCTCCGCATCGGTCATGTTCAAAAAATCGCTGCTCAACACTTGGCCCAT
>JBCCKH010000020.1:0-61112 GCA_039027495.1 Bacteroidota bacterium | reverse complement strand
TTGAAAATCTAGGTGGCCATGGCGACGGGGTTCACCCCTTCCCATCCCGAACAGGGAAGTTAAGCCCGTTTGCGCCGATGGTACTGCCACACCAGGTGGGAGAGTAGGTAGCCGCCTCCTTCTAACCCTCCTTAGTCATAATGACTTCGGAGGGTTTTTTTATTTTAGCACTGAAAAATTGACCCCCAAAGAAGTACTACACGAAAGATTAAATACTTATTCCCATGCCTTGGGTTTCGTATTAAGTGTAATTGGTCTCTTTTATTTCATTCTATTTTACGGACAGAGCAAATTAATACTGCCGTTATTAATATACAGTGGTAGCTTAATACTACTCTTTTTGGCTTCAACACTCTATCATGCCGTCAAACGTCCGGTACCAAAACAGCGGCTACGAATATTAGACCATATCAGTATTTATGTATTGATTGCCGGGAGCTATACCCCAGTCTGCGTCGGATTACTTTCTGGTTCAAAAGGCGTACTGCTGCTATATCTCGTTTGGGGCATTACCCTCTTTGGGATTATACTAAAGTTGTTTTTTACCGGGAAATTCGAAACACTTTCGCTTTTGCTTTATGGCATAATGGGATGGTTGATTGTTTTGGACTTCACCTATCTTCAACAACAAGTCACCGGCGATGGACTGCTTTTTTTGGGACTCGGCGGCGCATTTTATACCCTGGGCATCTTTTTCTACGCGATGCGGCGTATCCCCTACAATCATTTTATTTGGCACCTTTTTGTGTTGGGAGGAGCACTATGCCATTGGATATTCATCCTCAATCAAATTGCGATACGCTATACATCGTAAAGCTCAAAAATCAGCGTGTGTTCTACTTATGAATTCGACTTAAGAGGCTTCATATTATATAAAATACGCGATGCCAATACCCAGAACAATGACCATTAGTTTTTGAAGATTGAAAGCATGTTTTTGCGCGCTTTCGAATAAAATTATGGTGGAAATGTGCAAGAAGACCCCAATGGAAATGGCTAACAAGGGTTGACCATAATTTGAAATCAGGGAAGTGTTGGTAGCGAGCAAGGTACCTAACGGAGTCATCATCGAAAAAACAGTAATAAAAGCCAATTGCGAGAACATTTTTAACGACGAATTGAACAAAAACATGCTTAATATGATGGCTACGGGTAATTTGTGGACAATGATTCCATAAATGATTGAGTTGTCTTCATGAATCGGAATTCCCTCTACCAAGGCATGCAAACTCAAACTGACCAAAAGCATCAACGGGAAGGAACCACTTTTTAGTGAATCGTGGACGTGACCATGTTCCGCGCCTTTGGAAAAGAACTCTAAAAAAATCTGAAGCAAGATTCCAATAAGGATAAAAAGACTCATTTCCTTATGTTCCTCAACTTGATAAACTTCCGGGAGCAACTCGAAAAAAGTCAAGGCCAACAAAAAAGCACCGCTAAAGGCAAGCAATAGTTTGGTGTGCTCTGGTTTTTTCGGACGAAGTATGAGGGCTATGGCGTATCCCAACCAAACGCTGAGAACAGGCAATAACAAGAGGTATGTTGTGGTTAGTTGCATGATGGAAACAAGGCAGCAAAAATAATTTATTTTTGCGGAAAGTAATGGGCAGATATTATGGTGGGAAACTTTCGTATGTTGGCGAAAACGCAATTCGGGATGGAGCAAATTTTGGCGAACGAGTTGCGAAATCTGGGAGCAGGTGACATTAAGATGGGTGTTCGTAATGTTTCCTTTGATGGGGATTTGGGTTTTATGTACAAAGCAAACCTTTGTTTACGTACAGCTTTGAAGATTTTAAAGCCTTTGAACCGTTTTAAAGTGTTTCATGAAAAGGACCTTTACCACAACGTTTTTCGAATGGATTGGGCAAAGTACTTTGAGGCGGACTGTTCTATAGCCGTGGATACCACCATGCATTCCAAGGTTTTCAATAATTCCATGTTCGTATCCCAAAAAGTAAAAGATGGTATTGTAGACAAGTTTCGCAGAACTGCAGGACGACGTCCCTCTGTAAATTCCCAAGACCCGGATGTGCGCATCAATGTGCATTTATATGAGGAAAACTGTACCATTTCATTGGACAGCTCTGGGAACTCCTTGCACCAAAGAGGGTATCGTATTGAAACGAATTTGGCACCCATCAACGAAGTTCTGGCTGCTGGGATGTTGTTGTTGAGTGGATGGGATGGCCGTTCGGACTTTTATGACCCTATGTGTGGTAGCGGAACCTTGTTGATTGAGGCTGCTATGATTGCTTGTAATATTCCGGCGAATATCAATCGTGAAGCATATTGTTTTCAAAAGTGGGCTGATTTTGATGCAACCTTGTTCGATAAAATCAAAACGGCAAGCCTGAATAAGATTCGTCCGTTTACCCATAAAATTGTCGGAACGGATAAGGCCCCTTCCGCTGTGCGCAAAGCCACAGAAAATGTTGCCCATGCCAATCTTTCTGAATTCATCACGATTGAACGAAAGGATTTCTTTAGAAGCGAACCGCCCATTTCTGGTTCGAAAATGGTTTTCAATCCGCCGTATGGCGAGCGTTTGACTATTGATGCCCCAGAATTTTACAAAAAGATAGGAGACACTTTAAAGGCAAGCTATGCAGGTAGTGATGTCTGGTTTTTGTCTTCCAATCTGGAGGCTTTGAAGTTTGTAGGACTTCGCCCTTCCAAAAAGGTGAAACTCTTTAATGGTAAATTGGAATCGCGGCTACTGCAATATGAAATATTCAGTGGGGATATGAGCTCCCATAAACGCAAAAAACATGAAACCAAAGCATAAAGCCCTTCTTTTCAATTTTCTGGGGTTCGTTTTTCTTTTTGTTCCAGTACGACTGCTTTTAGGCTACTTTCTGCCTATTAACCGCATTTTTTTGGCGGTCACTTCAGCTATCATTGCCAATATATTGGCGCCAAAATTTGGTGCTATCCAAACGGATGAAGGTGAAAAAGTCATGATGAAATGGATTTTCATCAAAGGGATACGAGAAATTTGAGGATTATTCTTGGACTTCAGCGTCTTCCGTTTCTTCCTTTTTCTTCTTTTTGGCTTTTTTGTAAAGCGGGATGAAGTAAGAAATGGAATAGTTGTACCCCACGCCAAAATTGCTTCCGTCGGTCACACGGTTAAAGCCAGGAATCCATAAATTGGGAAAACGGTCTGCTTCTTTGTTCGTAATCAAGAATCCCAAACGTGCGCTGACACCCAGATAAATGTTGGCAAAGAGTTCAGCTTTCACCCCTAAAACAAACTCCAACCAAGAAGCGTTCAATCCAGAAAACTCTTCATTGGGCTGAGCTCCGGGTAAAAAACCATCTTCATTGAAAAAACGGTCGGAATTGTAAATCACATAATCGTTTAAGGTCTGACTAAAGCTTGAAAAAGCATAGCGACCCCCTATGGTAATCACATTGTTCATGCCATACCAGTTTTCGTAGGTATTCCAGTCGATACCTGCTTTGATGTAGCTTCCCGATGTGGTATAATCGTACAAGGCGATATTGTCCAATTCTTCGGTTTGGGTCTTTTCTTCATTCCCTATTTCAGCAGCGATATAAAGCTTTTGAGTCAATCGATAATCGCCTACTAGCTCCAAGCCTTGGTAGTTCTCATCCGTAAAGGAAAGCACCAAACGACTAAGGTCAGCTCCTACCCGAAGCCCATAGGTCTGTTTGAATTCCACGCTGTCTTTTGTAGCGTCTTCTGGGGCATTCTGAGGCCTATTTTGGGCATACCCTAAGGTCAAGGCGCCCAAAAGCATAATGATACTAGTGGAAAATCTTGACATGGATGTTGTTGGAGTTTTCAATATCGGATTGTAAAACATTGATGTTCTCAATCCAGTTTTCATCATCGGTGTTAAGTTCAATGGCAATATTATCATAGCGCACCACGAATCCGCAGGCGCGGGAAATAAATTCTTCTCTAGGATTGTACGTAATGCGCAAGGTGTCAATATTTCCCGTTTCCTCATCTTCCGTATCACCGTCAGCAGAGTTGGTAATAAAGGCAAAGGAGATGGTTTCCGCATCGGTGAGCAAAGGAACACCGATAGAATCCCGATTGCTGGTTCTGTCAAAATCACCTGTCCCCAAGGTGGTATCCAATGAGGTTTCCTTAATTCTTAAAAGGGTAACCGTTTTTGCATCGGCGGTATCAATGGCATCGAAAAAACCAATGACTAGGTTTGGGGTATCGCCATCCACGCAAATGTCGTCTTTTTCACAGGCACTAAATTGGATGAAAACCATCAGTACCAATACCAGGATAAAACGTTTCTTCATGCAGTTTTAAAAACTAGTTCGCAGCAATAATCATTCCTGTTTGCCCAAAAGTACGATATTTTCAACGTGATGGGTCTGCGGAAACATATCTACAGGTTGTACTTTCAAAACAGTATATTTTTCTTTTAATAAGGCCAAATCCCTTGCTTGTGTGGCACTGTTGCAACTAATGTACACAATGCGCTTGGGAGCTACTTCAAGCAGCTTTTCGACCACGTCTTTATGCATGCCGTCACGTGGTGGGTCGGTGATGACCACATCAGGGTGGCCGTATTGGTTGACAAAGGCGTCAGTAAAAACCTTTTTCATATCACCTACTATGAACTCGACATTGTCGATATGGTTATTCCCGGCATTGGCCTTCGCATCAGCAATAGCTTCGGGAACCGCTTCCACACCGATGACTTTTTTCGCATGTTTGGCCACGAACTGTGCAATGGTTCCAGTTCCGGTATACAAATCATATACCAGTTCGTTCCCGGAAAGTGCTGCAAATTCACGAGCTATTTTGTACAATTCGTACGCTTGATGGGAATTGGTCTGATAAAAGGACTTTGCGGTGATTTTGAAACGGAGGCCCTCCATTTCTTCCATAATATGGTCTTCTCCCGAAAAAACCACTATTTCTTGGTCATATAAAGTGTCATTTGCCTTTTGGTTGATGACGTACAATAGAGAGGTTATCTGCGGAAAAGTATCTTGCAAATCTTGAAGCAGGGCTGTTCGTTTTGCTTCATCGTTTTCAAAAAACTGGATAAGCACCATAAGGTCTCCCGTGGAAGCCATTCGTATCATTGCGGTACGCAATAGACCAGTACGTGCTTTAGGATTAAAAAAGGGCATATCCAAGGCCTCAGCTTTGGCTTTGATGGCCAAACGAATAGTATTGGAAGGTTCATCTTGCAAATGGCATTCTTTCAGGTCCAAGATTTTATCCCACATTCCTGGAATGTGAAATCCAAGAGCGTTACGATTTTCGATGGGATTTCCACTACTGACTTCATCTTCCGTGAGCCATCGGCTGCTGGAAAAGGAAAATTCCATTTTGTTGCGATAGTAATAGGTTTGTTCGGAACCTTTTATCGGCAAAATTTCAGGTAAGGAAACATTACCGATACGTTTGAGGTGGTTTTCTACTTCGTTTTGTTTGTACCAGAGTTGATGCGCATACTCCATATTCTGCCATTTGCAACCGCCACAAACACCAAAGTGAAGGCATTTGGGTGTCGTTCTTTTATCAGATTCGCTACGGATTTTTAGAACGCGCCCTTCATAGTAGGATTTTCTTTTTTTGGTGGTCATAATGTCCACAACATCCCCAGGAACGGCATTGGATAAAAAAATGACCCTTCCATCAGGGGCATGGGCAATGGCTTTTCCCTTGGCTCCTGCATCCGTGACTTCAACCTGTTCAAAAATCTTACGGTTGTTCCTTTTTCGCATGGGGCAAAAGTAAGGTTTTAGGGTGGTCCGACGTAGCGTATTGATTTGGCATTTCGACTGGTTTAAAACTTTGGGTGTGGACCAAATATTTGTAATTTGCAGGCTCTACAAGGATGATTTCTCTCCTACGCTGAATTTTCGACACTTCGAAAGGATAAAGGTGCAGAAGGAATAGACACTTTATCAACATTGAAAATTTTTAAAGATGGCTGTTTTAGAACAAATGACATCAGAACAAGCGATTGCATTGGAAAACAAGTATGGTGCCCACAACTATCATCCACTTCCTGTAGTATTGAGTAGTGGTGAAGGCGTTTTTGTTTGGGATGTGGAAGGAAAGAAGTATTATGACTTTCTATCGGCGTATTCCGCAGTAAACCAAGGGCACTGTCACCCCAAAATTGTAAATGCCCTAAATGAACAGGCAAGCACCTTGACCCTAACCTCTAGGGCGTTTTACAACAATGTGTTGGGACGGTATGAAGAATTTATCACCTCCTTTTTTGGGTATGATCGGGTTTTGCCCATGAATACGGGTGTAGAAGGTGGTGAAACAGCGGTAAAACTGGCTCGAAAGTGGGCGTATACCGTAAAAGGGGTACCGGCCAATCAGGCCAAAATGATTTTTGTGGAAGGGAATTTCTGGGGAAGGACCCTTGGTGCGATTTCTTCCTCTACCGACCCCTCAAGCACAAGCGGGTTTGGTCCGTTCATGCCTGGTTATGAAATTATTCCTTACAATGATTTGGAGGCCTTGAAAGAAGCGGTCAAAGACCCAAACGTGGCTGGATTTATGGTAGAACCGATTCAAGGGGAAGCTGGCGTAAATGTGCCGGATGAGGGGTATTTAATGAAAGCCCATGCGATTTGTAAAGAGGCGAATGTATTATTTATTGCAGATGAAGTACAAACCGGAATTGCACGTACTGGAAAACTTTTATGCTGCGACCATGAAAACATAAAACCGGATATTTTGATTTTGGGGAAGGCGCTTTCCGGTGGAGTGTTCCCGGTTTCAGCAGTTTTGGCTAGTGATGAGATTATGCTGACCATCAAACCAGGAGAGCACGGGTCTACCTTTGGTGGAAATCCTTTGGCCTGTCAAGTAGCCATGGCGGCGCTTGAGGTGGTCAAAGAAGAGAAACTGGCTGAAAATGCCGAGGTATTGGGGGAACTTTTCCGCTCGGAGTTGGCAAAATTCATTGAAACCAATGATTTGGTCCTGAAAGTACGTGGGAAAGGATTGCTCAACGCCATTTTGATAAATGATACGGAAGATAGTTCTACGGCCTGGGATATCTGCCTAGCGCTTCGCGATAATGGACTACTTGCCAAACCGACCCATGGTAACATCATCCGTTTTGCACCACCATTGGTCATGACAAAAGACCAATTGTTGGATTGCGTAGACATTATCAAACGCACTTTGGCGGAATTCAAGAAATAATCAGAACGCCTCAATCAAGGAAAAGCATTCCCCTTGTTTGGGTAAAATCAATTGAAATACAAGAAGCCGTGAAACATGTTTCACGGCTTCTTGGGATTATTGCAAAACAATTTGCGTATCCTGAATAGGCTGCGGTTTATGGAATAGCAGTACCGTTTCTTTGGGCGGAACGCCTTAGTTGCCGTTGTATTTTTCGAATGGCGGATTCAATCGATTTTTCGGGTTCTATGATGTTGTATTCTCCCCAGAAATCAGGGTCGGAAAAACCGATGGCTTCATCACTGAGAATAATGGTTTTCTTTATTCTTTCTTCTTTGTTGGGGGCTGCGCCCGATTGGTTCTTTTCCCAATCCGTAACGGCCATCTCTGCAGACATGCTATATACGGAGTTGAAAAGTTTGGATTTCCAGTTGACCTTGAATTCCAACAATACGTTGCTATAGCCGTAGTACCATTTGCCCTCCTTCTCTCGGTAATCCACTCTATAGGCTACTTGGGTTGGCCATACTTTTACTTTCGCCGGTTTTTTGCGAACGAAAAGCTGTGCTGCCAAGTTCTTGTCCGTAATCTTTAAGGAATACACGGCACTCACCAACGTCTTTTTCTCGGCATCGATAAACAGTTCGCCCATATACAAAGGATCGATAATGTTGGGAAGTTGCTCAAACTTGATGACGAACACCAATTGGTCGTTGATTCGGGTAGACCGTACATAGGTGAAATCATAATTGTCAAAAAGTGAATTGGAGAAGATGTACTCCGGATATTTCATTACATCGATGTACAAGGTGTTGAACGGACCGCCTTGTAGTTTGAGTGCAAGGGTGTCCAGTTTGCTATAATCCGTGCTTTTTCTTGCTTTGTACAGCTCTACTGCATCTCTTTTGCCTGAATTGTAGGGCGACTTGTAAATGTTGACCACTGCTTCGGAAAGCGAGACGTTCTTCCGACGTTTTTTGATGGTTTCCCGATAGAAAGCGGTCATCAAGGTAGGGTCATCAAAATAGTTTTCTCCTTTGCGCAAGAGCGTTTCCCGAACCAGATTGGCGGCGTTTTTAGGGGCTTTTAAATCTACTTCTGACAATTGGGTGACCGATACCTCCAATAAGATTCGATTTTTGTTTGGAGTAAGTGTACTGATGTCAAGGGCAACGCTTTTGTATCCCAAAAAAGACACAATTACCTTTTTTGAAGTATCCGTTACCGGTATTTTAAGGAGAAATTCGCCTTCAGAGTTGGTTACGGTACTGATATTGGTACCCTCTACGGCGAGGTTGGCAAATACCAACGCTTTTTTGGATGAAGCGTCCAACACTTCACCTTTATATGATTTAAAATCTTCAGTCTGTTGTTGGAAGGCTGTACAGGGCAAGACCACAAAAAGGGCCAATAGCATCCAAACGGCGTGATAGCGGTAAGGATAACGATGTTGTTTTTTCTTTTTCATTATGACGAGCTGTTTATTTGACGTACTCATAAGATAATGATTTTTAAGGATATACCTTGTTAATTTCCATCGGTTTCCTTGAAACTAAATGGTTTTTTACCGGCTTTTGTCACTACACACAAGGGTTTACCGTATTCAAGAAAACTCCTTCAAAGGGATATATTCCAGTGCATTATTTCCCTTATATTTTTTTGAATGCCTTTTCGAAAGCAGGGCTTTGAAAAACTTCGGTTTGATTATAGTTCAAATAAGGCAATGGCCCAATAGCGCAAACCATAAGGCAATCGGGATAGCAATCGTGCTAAGCCCATAAGGGTTACTCTAGAACCTTAAAAGGGTTTTAGTCCAACATGAAAATGGCATTGGCAAAAAACAACTTCCCGTTTTCCCAAAAACCTCTAAAAAGGGGATTGTCCACTAGATACACTACATTGCCTTTTCCCATTTTTTCCGTACCGAAAATCAAGGTTTTGTTCAGTTGTTTTCGAGCCGTGCTTCCGGCGAAACCAGAGACGGGCGAAGAGCCTTCCTCAAGGTAGGCCACGTTGCCTTTTTTAAGATAATCGTAGTTGCGCGTGCCCAGTTTCAGTGTAAAATAGTCACTAGAATATCCAAAACCTAGTGGATGGGTATTGTCTACCTTGGTTTTGAAGATAGCACCTGTAATGGCATTTTTAATACGTTCACGCTGGGTATCCTTATGGGGTTTGGGTTGGGTTTTCGAAGAGTCTGTCGCTTTCTCTTTCTTTTTTAGGCTGAACCCCTCTTTGTCCGCTAACGATGATAAGGCTCCACCCATAGCTATCAAAGTCCCCCCTGAATTGACCCAATTTTTTAACTTGGTCTTGGTAGCCTTATTCATAAAGGCGCTATAACCACCACTAGGCAATACCAAAACCGTGTAGTCTTTTAAATCCACGGTCTTAAAGTAAGAGGCATCAATTATGGTTGCGGGATAGTCCAATTGCTGTTCAAAAAAGTGCCAAACCTCCCCAAACCTTAGGGTAGAAGTGGGTTTTCCGGTTAATACGGCAATTTTCGGTTTTTCCACCATTTGCACATAAGCGGAACCAAAATCTTTGCCTTTATCCACAAAACCAGTTGGGGTTGATGTCAAAGCCACACCATGTTGCTTCGCGATTTTTTTGAGCTTGGTAACGAACCCATCCAGATTCTTGTTGTCTGATTTGGTAATAATGAGACTCCCTCTTGCATAGGTTTCATCTTCAATGGTAAAAGGATGGTTGGTTTTTCGGACCCTAATTCCATCCTTCAAAAGCGCTGCTAAAAACCGGGCATCGGTCATGCCATTCCAATCCGCAATATGGGCATATGCATCTTCCGAAATAGTGTTTGCAGGAGGAAGGTCTCCTTCGCCTTCTACTGGTTTATAAGGCACGTCACTTTTAACGGCCCAAGCGTCTAACCCATAGGCATAAGGCAGTGACCAAGCGGTGATGTCATATGTTAGTGAATCCGTGAGCCTTGACTTGGGTTCAAACAAAACCTTGACCAAGGTACCTTTGGTTTGCTTCGTAGAAACCACAAGGGTCTTTTTGTCCAAAGTAGTACCGCCTTGTGTGCTTTTTGCGTAGGAATATCCTTTGATTTGTCCTGTGTTTTTGGCGTACCCATACGAAATTTCATGCGCCTTTAGCAGCTTTTCCAAAGCTTCCCTTTTCTTCACGTCACCTTGCAGCACATAGCTTTTATAGGTGAAGTTTTTGTTTTGATAGAATTTTTTGAATTCTTCATTCAGTTTTGCCACGTTTTGAGAGGATACCTCTACGCTGGAAAGGCCCGTGGTATGGTGGTGGGCAATTCTATCTTTAAGGGTAAGTGTATCCCCGATTTTGGTTAAGATACCCAGTCCGGCACGACCACTCCCACCTTGCTCATAGGTCATCCCAATTGCACCGTTGTAGGTAGGATAGGTATCCCCATAACTAGGGTAGAACAAATCAAAAATCTCTTTGGTAAAATAGAACCAACCTTCTTTATCGAAATATTTGGCGTGGTTTTTACCCATGGTTACCTGAAAGGCTCTTTGAAAAGGGGTGATGACCTCGTGATACGGTTCGGCCGCGGGTGCAAAATAATAGGGATTGTCCACCCCTTGCTCATGAAAGTCAACATGTACGTGAGGCAGCCACTGATTGTATACTTTCAAACGTTCCCGACTTTCTACTTGCGTCAGCCACGCCCAATCGCGGTTCAAATCAAACATATAGTGGTTGCTGCGACCCGACCACCAGGGTTGGTGGTGTTCCTTGCTATTGGGGTCAAGTTCTCCTGGATTGTTTTTGTATTGGCTGTACCAGTTGATGTACCGCTCCCTGCCGTCTGGATTTAAGCAAGGGTCGATGATGACGATGGTATTTTCCAAATACTCTTTTTTGGAGGTCAAAAGTTCATAGATGGTTTGCAACGAAGCTTCGGTCCCAACACTTTCGTTTCCATGGACGTTGTAACTCAACCAAACAATGGCTTTAGACGCCGCACTGTTACCTTCCGTGGATTTGATATGTTCGTTTCTTAGAGTCTCTAAATTCGAGATGTTTTCAGAAGAACTTACAAAAGCCAAAAGCAACTGGCGCCTTTCATTGGTTTTGCCATAAAAGGAAAGCTTCATGTTTTGTGGTGCCTGTTCCGACAGATATTGAAAGTAGTCGATTACTTCATGGTGTCTGGTGAAATCGGTTCCTAGTTCGTAGCCTAAAAATTCTGATGGGGATTGGATTTCTTGTCCGGTTAGCAAACTGCAAATTCCAAGAAAAAGCAGGTGTAATCTTTTTTTCATAAAAACATATCAAGATTTCAAAGCTAACAATATTCTGATGGAAAATACATGGGTGTTGTTGGGTGCTTTTCAAGCTTTGTTTTCAATTAACGTATTTTTAGGACCATATCACGCCAAGAGATTTATCTTTAACCGCGTTTTTAAAATTCCTGAATGGCAGTGGATTGTATACCTATGGGGCAAACGGGGTTCTTTTCCCCCTTGATATGTGATTATCTCGAAGAAAAGCCAGCACTAAAGCCATTTTACCATCGTATACCATCTTTAGCGAATTTTAAACTTCAGCTCGACGAAAAACAGCAGCACTTTCCCACAGAAAACAGGAAACGTTTGGTTACCGCGCTGCAGCGTCAATATGCGACCACCGAACTTCATCCCGAAGTGGAATCCAATCTTGAACGGCTAGCAAAGGCAAATACCTTCACGGTGACTACCGGACACCAACTGAATTTGTTTACGGGCCCATTGTATTTTATATACAAAATAGCAGCAACGATAAAGTTGGTGGCTCAGTTAAAAGAAGAATATCCTAAGGCCAATTTTGTTCCGGTATATTGGATGGCCACAGAGGACCATGATTTTGAGGAAATCAACTATTTCAATTTCCAAGGGCGAAAGATGCAATGGTCCCAGAACAAGGGTGGCGCTGTGGGTCGATTGACGACGGCAGGTCTGGAAGATGTTTTGAAGGTTTTTTCTGGGCAATTGGGCACAACGTTATCCGCGAAAGCCCTAACGGATTTATTTTCCAAAGCCTATTTAAAGCATAACACCTTGACGGATGCCACCCGATATTTGGCGCATCAACTTTTTGGTGAATATGGTCTTATTATTCTGGATGGCGATGATGCGTTGTTGAAACAAGGGTTGGTTCCCTTCATGAAGGAAGATATTTTTCAAAATACGCCACACCACAAAGTAAGCGAAAGCATTGATGCGCTATCGAAGGTTTCCAACGACTACAAGATTCAAGTCAACCCAAGGGAAATCAATTATTTCTATTTACAGGATGGTATTCGCGAGCGCATCGTAAAGGATGGAGGTGACTATTCGGTCTTAAATACAGATATCACTTTCACCAAAGAAGCTTTGGAAAAGGAAATGGAAACTTCTCCAGAGCATTT
Source organism: Bacteroidota bacterium (assembly GCA_039027495.1). Taxonomy (GTDB): domain Bacteria; phylum Bacteroidota; class Bacteroidia; order Flavobacteriales; family Flavobacteriaceae; genus Flagellimonas. The sequence goes on along the minus strand of JBCCKH010000020.1, from coordinate 48,561 downwards.
TTCTCCAAACGTAATCGCCAGACCCTTGTATCAAGAGGTTATTCTGCCGAATCTTTGTTATATCGGAGGTGGGGGAGAACTAGCGTATTGGTTAGAGCTCAAATCCTATTTTGATACACTTGAAGTACCTTTTCCAATGCTTTTGTTGCGACCTTCTGTATTGTTCATGACTGAAAAGCAATATCAAAAAGCCCAGAAGCTTGATTTGTCGGTTACGGATTTGTTTTTGAAACAAAATGATCTTGTTAACAAGAAGATTCGCAGTATTTCCAATATTGATATTGATTTTTCCCCTCAAAAGGAACATCTCAAAACCCAATTTGAACACCTGTATACCCTTGCAGAACAAACCGATGCCAGTTTTTTAGGCGCTGTAAAAGCTCAAGAACGCAAGCAAACCAAAGGGTTGGAAAAGTTGGAGAAACGCTTGTTGAAAGCACAAAAGAAAAAGCTCAAGGACCATGTGGTTCGTATGACTGATTTGCATAATGCGCTTTTTCCCAATGGTTCGCTGCAAGAACGTCAAGTCAACTTTTCAGAAGTATATCTGGATATGGGGGATGCACTTGTTCCCACCCTGATAGAGCAATTGAATCCTATAACACCTAATTTTTTGGTACTACGGTACTAATCGAAAACTATCCCATTCCCCATCTTCTGCCTTTCGAAACCGAGCGCGCATATGTTCCGGGCGTTGCAATTGTACTAGTTCAATCTCATCCACTTGAATCCGAACCATGGCGAAATGGTTCTCATTTTCTGAAAAGTCAACGGTGTGGTCCGTCGTAATTTCGGTGCCCGGAGCGAGGTGTGATGTATAGTCTTTTCTTGCTTTGGGCGGAATACCATTCCAATAGGTGTTCAATAGGGAAGAATCTTCAATGAATTCTGCTTTGCCTACTATTTTGAGTTGCAGTAATTTTTTGGGGTGGTAAAATAATGCTGAAACCCCAGGATGGTTATTTATTTCTTCAATTTTGGCCGAACGCTTATCGGTATAAAAAACCAGGCCAAGGTTTTCTTCGACCCTGCGCAGTACCACCGTTCGCAATCCGATGCCGTTGTTGGGCTGCAAAGATGCCAGGGTAAAGTACCGGAAGGGATGTTTTTTTTGGGATGTTCCCTTTTTTAGTTCCAGAATTGCCGTATCAAAGTATTCGTCTAGACTCATTTTTGAAAAAAAATCAAAAACAAGGTAGGGTTTTTTAGGGTGTAGTTGTTTTAGGTATGAATTATTATAAATAATGAGTTGGTTAACTCATATGTTTAGGTTGGTTTTGATTTTATAAAAAGCCCCGGAGTGGTTCCCGGGGCTTTTGCTTTTTAAGAACTCAAGCGATTGCCTTAATTTATAACCCACGGGCCATTAAAACTATCGGTATCAACTTTGTATTCCATCATCTCGTTACCCTCGTCGTTGATGAACAGCCATCCTCCGCTGCCTCCACCAAAAGAAATGAAGGTACTTGCACCAACTTTTTCAAACAGCGTTGCGCCATTTCCGCCACCAAATAATGTGGTCTGGACTTCAGGGCCCCAAGAACCATTGCCGGTACTATTATACAAGGCGTAAGTACTACCGTCATCACCAAAAAATATTTTTCTGCCGCTAAGGTCGAATCTTGCACCTGCCACAAAGCCTTGGTTGGTGTATGGGAACCCACCGCTATCACCAAATATTTCGTTCACGGAGAAAAGAATATTCGCTCCTCCCGAACTAACATAACTGCCTATTGGTCCACTGTTCGGTGCTGCATTGGGATTATAGTTGAAGATTTCAGCAGCCAAACCATTTTCATTGAAAATGTAGATTTGTGTGTCAGAAAAGCGGGTGCAGGCGCCAATTGAACTAAACGTAGTTCCGCCAATAGGGCCGTCGGTATCGGTTAAGTCCCATTGTCCCTTTATTCGATTTTCAACAATGGGTTCGTTGCCATCATACCATGCATAACGCGTCCCTGCTTTGTTAAATACAATAATATCACCATCCCTAACTTGAAACATAGCACCAATACCACCGTCATTACCATCATCATCAAACAAATCCAATAGTGGGAGAAAGCCAATAGGTGGATACACTCCTCGTAGCTCACAGGTTTCAATATCAAATTCGGTAGCTAGTTTTGCGCCTACGATTCTGGAAGGACGCTCTACGCTGTTCAAAACATACGATAAGGGTTTCCCCGTTCTGATGTCGCTACTCTTTCCAATTTTGGCCAAGAAATCCCCGATGTCTTGATTATCGGTAAAGTTACCCACGGCGTCCAGCGTCTCTTCCGCATTACCACCATATGCAATGACTTGTAGGGTCAGGTCCTGTAGACTACTAAAGGATTCATATTCAACTTCACCTTCTGTACTCGTCCCTATAGTACGATATCCGGCCTCCAGTTTGGCTTTCATATCCGAGGTTGAAGCGGTGGATTCGAATAACATGTAGAAAATTCTGCCGTAGGTCACGGATTGGATATAGGTCGCAGGGTTATCCGGTTGTACGTATTCAGATAACTGCTCAGCGGTCACACTTTCGTCAAAGAAAGCATCTGGACTTGTGGGGATGTCAACATCCATGGTGTAAAAACGTTGGGTTAGTTTGACCAAAACGCTATTTACGGTCGCGCTCGTACTTACTTGTAGTTGACTTGAAACCTTCGCATTGAAGGTTCTGAATTTAACCCCCATTTTCAAGGCCAGTTCTTCTTTGGATTGCACGGATTCAACGGAAAGACTAAAATCTGCGGGTACGCTGGGGTCTCCATCCAAGATGGACCCTGCGATGATTTGGTTTTGCGCATCGCGTACCGAGCTAATGGAAATCTGCTCTACCGGAACACTGGTAACGGGATTCCCATCCAAGAGATTATATGAAATCACACCACCGCCACGCGCCAAGGGTATCGATTCAGGTGTGCCATTGTCTTTCGTTTTTCCTTGAATTAGGTTTCCCGGGTATACAAGGGACTCGTTGGGGCTGAACATAAAGAAATCTTCACTGCCATCTTCAATGTTCACCCTTCTTTTGGTACAAACGAATCGTTCCGTTAAGGTGTCGTCATTTTCATCGATTGTATCAAAATTGCGTTCGGTTTCTCCGTCGTTGCTTATGGTATCGACCATTTGCGTATCTGGAAACGCCTCAAATTCATCTCCTGAAGCAATTACTTCTGCTATGGTGCTGCCTGAGGGGTTGGTTGGGTCTGTCGGGTCTGTTGGGTCCGTTGGATTCATGCTGGAATCATCTTTGCTACATGCCATGGCCACTACCAAGCCCAGTATTGTTAAACCGATTCGGAGCAATTTAGTTCTTGTTTTCATCATGTCTTGTTTTGTGGTTAAACTTTTGGTGATGCTTTGTGTGACTCACTCGGTAACGGTCTGCAGCCCTTAGCCGAGCAAGACCACAAAACAATTGTTACTGTCAAAATTGATTTTCAATAACACCGCAAACCTAAAGGGCTGATATTGAGGTAAGAAAAAAGAGGGGTGGACAACAGGTGGACACCTTTAAAATAGTTGAAGGACAATAGGTGGACTAGTCCTTTAAGGTACATTTTTAAAGGGATGTACCGTTTGGGAATTGCGGTCACTTCGAGTGATTTTCGAAAGGAAATTGTATCGAGAAGTACAGAAAAGAGATTGGTTAGGTTCTCGATACGTCCCGAACGCACTTCGGGACACTCGAACTGACATAAAACTTTTAAAGGTTTAGAACTAGGTCTTGCAACGAATCCTCAGTGGTAATATCCAATTTTTTACGAAGGCGATACCGGGCTTTTTTTATCCCTTCCGGTGAAATGTTCAGGATATTAGCGATTTCTTTTGAGGATAAATTCATTTTTAAAAGCGCCATCAATCGAAGTTCATTTGCCGTGACTTCAGGATATTTTGTTTTTACGTTGCGGTTGAAATCTTTGTGAACTTCTTCAAAGTAGCGTGAGAAATTTTCCCAATTGTTATCGTCTTGCAAGTCGAAATTGATAGTTCGAATCAATTGTTGGTATCCAGTTTTTGACTTCTCATGTTCCTTTAATTCCTGTGCTTTTTGTTTCAAGCCCTCTAGAACTTCGTTCTTTTTGGCCAAATGAAGGGCATGGGTTGTGAGTTCCTTCCGTTTAAAAGCGAGTTCGGCATCCACCCTTTCCTTTTCGAGCTTATTGCGTTTTAGCTTTTGTCGAATACCGTAAAAACCGATTAGGGATAAAACCAAACCTCCACCCAGAAGTATTTTTTGAAGGGTACTGATTTCCGCTTTTTGCTCTAAAACCGTGATTTCTTTTTCTTGAAGAATAATTTGTTGTTCTTTTTTCTCGGTATCGTACTGCGTTTTTAGTTCTTCTATTTGGGCTGACTTGGTAGTGTTAAAAACAGAGTCATTGACAATCTGGTAGCTTCTTTGGTCTGAAAGGGCTTTTTCTAAATCTCCTATATTTTCGAATGCTTTAGACCTTGCCGAGTATCCGTCACGAAGAAGGTCAAGTGCCTTAATAGAGTCTGCTAATTTTATAGCGACAGAATGATTTTCTACAGCTTTGCGGTAGCGTCCAGTTTCAAAATATGCAATCCCGAGGTTATTGTAATCTATAATGAGATTATTTAGAGAAGCTGCTTGAGCTTTTTTCATTCTAATGGTTTCTTGAAGATATGTAATGGCCTCATCGTAACGTTCGGTGCTCATGGAGATAAGCCCCAAATTACCCAAGCTGAATGCTATCAAATCTTGGCGTTTCTGTTTTTTACCTATTTCAAGGCATATCTTATATTTTTCGATAGCACTATCATAGTCTTCCAAATACCAATATACATTTCCAAGTTCCATTAACATGGTTGCCAACCAGATGTCATCATCCAGCTTCTCCAAAATATTTAAAGCTTCCTTTATCGGTATTACCGCTTCTGAATAGTTGCCCCTGAGCATTTCTATTCTTCCAATATCACCTAGGCATATTGCTTTTCTTTTACGGTCGTAGGGGGACACAGTATCGGCAATTTTAGACGCTTTCAGTGTCGCTTTCATCGCTAACTCATAATCGCCTGAATCCATATAAATTGCTGATTTGCGCTGTAGATTATCAATAAGTTTAGTACCACTTTTTAGTTCAACAGCAATCACTTGTCCTTCATCTGCTAACGAAATTGCTTTGTCGAAGTCACCTTGTAAAGTCTCAAAAACGGCATATTCGTTTAGTGATTTCCATAGCTCATTTTTGGTAACATTACGCTTAAGTAATTCAACGGATTTCGAGAAATAAAACCTGGCAGAGTCAACATTTGGTAGGAAACGATAATAATAAGCCTGGTTTAAATAACCTATTCCTTCCCCTTCTAAATAGTTCAATTTTTTTGAAAGAAAAATTAACTCCTTATTGAATGCATTGGCCTTCTCCCAATCCTCGTGACGCAACTCAGAAAAGAGTTGATTAAGGGTTTTGACTTTTAGCGTATCCTGTTTTTGCGATTTGTAAACGACTAAAAGACTATCCAATCTTTTGTTTTCTTGTCCAGCAGCAGGAAGAATGGCGCCTAAAAAAAAGATTAGGAATAACCTGGAAATTTTCATGAGGTTGGATTATCTACTAAAAGTAGACAATTTAAATCAACCGTCTGGAAAAGAATTAATTACAAAAAAAGAGCCTCTAATTAGAGGCTTCTTTCAATTAGTTTACCGTGTAGGTTTTGCCTTCGGGCCCAACCCCTTTTAGGGTGAGGGATTTCCATTCTTTAGGTAAAATTGGATTTTTTTGAACGATACCTTGTTCGGTGATATCCAATCCGCCGAAACCAAAAAGCACTACTTGTAGCATACCGCCAGCACCTGTAGCAAAATATGGATTATCACTCGTGGCCGCTTCAGCCAACGCCCCAAAGGGAGGTCGTTTATTTGGCTCGTAACTTCTGCGGAACAAACGATAGGCTTCTTTGGCATCCCCTAGACGCGCATATATCACTGCAAACACGGATTGTCCCATCGCTGGTCCTTCCTCAGCGAGTTTTGGCTCGTAATATTTCAGGTCTTTCAAGACCGTAGCTTCATCATTGACCACATCCAAGGGATAGGTCAACAAATTCACATCTGCTTGCTTGATGCGTTCGCCATCGTAAGTGGCGTGTTCTTTGGTTGTACCATCCGGGAACTTCAAAATCCGGATTTTAGCCGCTACTTCATCCCAGCTTGGGTCGGGAGTTTCGCCTACGGTCTTGGCTGCTTCGGTGGCATATTGTAATGCGGTTATGGCAGAACCATTCGTAAAGGCATTATCATCCACATTGGGAGCAAATTCATTGGCGCCTACCACATTTTTAATACTGTAACTCCCATCATTATTTTTAGTGGAACGACTCACCCAGTAATCCGCTACTTCTTTCATCATGGGATAGCCTCGTTCCTTCAACCAGCTCATATTTTGGCTAACGCGATAATAATTCCAAAACGCAATGGCCACATCTGCGGTGATATGGTGCTCAAAAGTTCCGGTGAGTGCCCATGCGGGTGTGGCCTCTTCCCCAGTATCATCACTTTCCCAAGGGAACATGGCCCCTTTATACCCAAAATTGATGGCTTTCTCTTTTGCTTTTCCCAAACGGTCTGAACGGTAGTTGACCAGCGAACGCGCAATATCTTGGTTCAGCATCAACAAAGGAGGGAACATCCATAGTTCGGTATCCCAAAAAATATGACCGTTATAATTTTGGGAGGATAGCCCCATTGGCGCGATGCTCAAATCAGAGTCTCCACGGGAGAAGGCGTATAGATGATATAGGGCCAAACGCACATCGAGCTGGTCCTTAAGATTTCCTTCAATAACGATATCCCCTTTCCAAAGGTCTTCCCAAAGAGATTTATGTTGGTTTAATAGGTCTTCTCTTGGTGTTAGCAAATTGAAAATCACAAAACGTTCAGACTCGGTTTGCGGGTCTTCGAAATCTTGGGTGCTACAGACGGCTCCCGTCCAAGCAAACTCGAAAGTTTCACCTTTTTTTAGTCCTTGCTCAAAAGACAATCTATTGTCATACGCTGATTCCAATTCATGGGTCAATTCAGGCCTTTGATGTTCACGAGTAGAATTGATGGCGTGCCATATAAAGGTTGCCGAGGTACCCACCATATGTCGTCCCAAGCGGCTTTCGGCCACCGTTTGCAAAATGGGCATGGTGGTTTCCAAATCTTGCAATATTCTGAAAGTACTATTAGGACTGTGATACTCGTCAGGCGTTTCGATAATCCCTGTTGCTTTGAGGGAAATATCTTTTAGCGGCTCAACACTAATGTCGATATACCCTGAGTATTGAATGTTGCGCAAGGCATAAATCGTGTACGAAACCTTGGCTTTGTCTTTGAAGGTGAAGCTGGTGGTAAACCCAGCAGTCTTCATGTTAAGGGTTTGCTTCCAATCGGATACATTGCTTTCGTCAATCAATTCCCCATCGATTTCGAGCGCCAATTTTGCGAAATTCATTCCTAAGAGAATTCTACTGACGCCTAAAGGGGATTCCTTATCATAAACGTTATTGAGAATGATGGATTTGGTCTGGAAGGGTTTGTCTTCAGGAAGAATACCGATTCTTCCATTCGCCGCAACGATTCCAGTGTATTTGTCAACTTTTCCGGCGGATAGGTTCCAATCGTCATCCTGAGCTTGGACATTGAGCATGCCTCCACAGAACAACAAGCAGTAAAGTAATTTCTTCATTTTTAAAGACCTTTTAAAACAAGTCTTTAAAATAAGATTTTATTTCAAATAATGTGGCTTCCGCCATATCATCAAAACGTAAATCGGAATGTCCAACGCGGTCCTGCGGTCCAATGCCAACGCTATAAAATCCGCCTGCTTTTGCAGCGTCAATTCCCTTTTCGGCATCTTCGAAAACGATACACTCCTCGGGCTGTAGTCCCAATTTTTCAGAGCCATAAAGAAAAATGGCAGGGTCTGGTTTGCTTTTGGAAACACTGTTGCCATCTCCAATAACATCAAAATAGCGCACAGCGTTCAGTTGTTCCAGTACTTTTTTGGCATTTTTACTGGCACTTCCCAGCGCTACGTTAAATCCTTCTTGGCGTAAATGGATAAGCAACTCCTCAGCACCGGGAAGAAAATCTGTAGGTGTGATTTCGTCCAAGCTTTCCACGTACTTTTCGTTTTTCTCCGTGGCAAGGTGGTTCAATTCTTCCTCGGAGATTTCAATTTGGTTATGGTCGAGTATTACCTTGATGGAATCCAATCTGGAGATTCCGCGGAGTTGGTCGTTAAGCTCCCGGTCAAACTGCCAACCCATTTGGTCAGAAAGTTTTTTCCAGGCGACGTAATGTTGTTCCGCTGTATCGGTTATGACCCCATCCAAATCAAAAATGAAACCTTTGATCATAATAGGTCGGTTTTGGCTGACAAAGAAATGATGAAATATGTTAAGAAAAAAGCTACTTAATGTTATATTCAAGTCGCATGGTGATGGATGCTGTCTTATTTTTAGATGCGGTATTGTACGCTCCGCCCCAACTATAGTCCTCGCCGGAATTCTGTCCAGTGATTTGAAAAACACCCATACGCGCCGTAATCAATTCGCCTAAAGCGCCCCCTGCGTTTTCCGCGATTTTCTCTGCACGAATGCGAGCATCTTCCGTGGCTTTTGAAATCATCTCGATTTTTAAATCAGCCATTTTGGTATAATAATAGCGGGGTGGTGATGAATTGAACTGTACGCCTTTATTGAGTAATTCCGTGATTTCGCGGGAGACTTTTTCTACCGAGGCCACGTCTTCAGATTCAATTTGGACCGATTGGGTCAGTTCGTATCCTCGGAAGATGGTTCCAACATAATTTCCGTTTTCATATTGGTTGTCACGGCGTTCCAACGTCTGGACCGAACTGAATATCAAATTGTCTTCTTGTATGCCTTTTGAGACCAAATAGTTTTTAACAATGTCCTTTTGTTCATTAAGCCGTTCAAACGCATCTTTCAAATAGGGGCTATAAGCAGAGAAACGACCCTCCCAAACAATCAAGTCGGACGTAAAGTTCTCATTTCCAAGGCCTGTAACCGAAATCATTTGGGGTGGATGCGCTCGTTTTACATAGGCATTTCCTAGAAAAAGGGCAGCCAAAACGATGGCGATACCAAAAATAATAGCAGTGATATGTTTCATATCAGTAGGTTTAGGATTGGTGATAAATATACCGAAAAAGATAGTTTTTCAAGTGGTGCAAATTGCTATTTTTGCCCATGCAGAACAATGTACTCATCCTTGATTTTGGTTCTCAGTACACCCAGTTGATAGCACGTCGCGTTCGAGAACTGAACATTTACTCCGAAATCAAACCTTTTAACAAAATCCCTGAAAATCTTGATGGATATGGGGCGGTAATCCTTTCTGGTTCGCCCTCTTCGGTGCGCAGTGAGAGTGCTCCCCATCCGGATTTATCAGAAATCAAAGGGAAAAAGCCGTTATTGGCTATCTGCTATGGGGCACAGTATTTGGCCCATTTTCACGGTGGGAACGTTGCGCCATCTGCCACACGCGAGTACGGTCGCGCAAATCTTTCCTTTGTAGATAGTTCCGATGCCTTTTTAAAAGGAATTGATACCGGTTCACAGGTTTGGATGAGTCATAGCGACACGATTAAAACATTGCCGGAGAAAGCCATACGTTTGGCGAGTACCGAAGATGTAGAAAATGCCGCCTTTACTCTTGAAAATGAAGCTACTTATGGTATACAGTTCCATCCAGAAGTGTACCACACCACACAAGGTAAGGACATTCTAAAAAACTTTTTGATAAACATCGCAGGTTTGGATGCCCAATGGACTCCTGACGCCTTTGTGGAAACCACAGTGGCCTCGCTGAAGTCCGAAATCGGGGATGAAAACGTCATTTTGGGCTTATCTGGTGGAGTAGACTCCAGCGTTGCGGCATTGTTATTGCACAAAGCCATAGCAAGCCAACTCCATTGCATTTTTGTAAACAATGGACTGTTGCGCAAAAATGAGTTTGATATGGTCTTGGAGCAATATCAAGGGATGGGCTTGAACGTGAAGGGTGTTGACGCATCCCAACGTTTCTTGGATGCCTTGAAGGGCGAATCCGACCCTGAGAAAAAACGAAAAACTATTGGTCGTGTCTTTATCGAGGTTTTTGATGATGAATCCCATAAAGTAGAAAACGCTACGTGGTTGGCGCAGGGTACCATTTATCCTGATGTTATCGAATCGGTTTCGGCAACAGGAGGCCCTTCCGCAACCATCAAAAGCCATCATAACGTGGGTGGATTGCCAGACTACATGAAATTGAAGGTTATTGAACCCCTGAAACTGCTTTTTAAAGATGAAGTGCGACGCGTAGGGGCTAGTATGGGCATGCCCAAGGATATTTTGGGTAGGCACCCTTTCCCTGGCCCGGGACTCGCGATTCGGATTTTGGGTGACATTACCCCAGAAAAAGTGTCTATCTTACAGGAGGTGGACGCCATCTTCATTGAAGGATTGAAAAAATGGAATCTTTATGATTCTGTTTGGCAGGCGGGAGCCATGTTGTTGCCTGTAAATAGTGTGGGCGTTATGGGTGATGAACGCACTTATGAAAAATGTGTTGCCCTTCGCGCCGTGGAAAGCACCGATGGAATGACCGCGGATTGGGTGAATTTGCCCTATGAATTCCTTCAAAAGACCTCAAATGAAATAATAAATAGGGTAAAAGGCGTTAATAGAGTAGTGTACGACATTAGTTCGAAGCCACCAGCAACTATTGAATGGGAATGAAAAAATCTATTGCACTTTTATGTTTGGCCCTTTTTGCCCTTGTATTTCAGGCATTTGGGCAAGAGTTTACCACGCACACCGTGGCTGAAGGAGAAACGCTTCAATCCATCTCTCGACAGTACCGGGTTACTCCATATCGTATTTTACAAGCGAACAAGGAAATTAAAACCGCAGCTGATGTGAAAGCTGATATGATTTTGATTATTCCTACCCAAGGACCTTTGGAAACTAAGACGGAACCCACTGAAGAGGAACTGCAAGAAGAAAAGCCTATCGGGTATACCAGACATCGCGTACGTAAGCGGGAAACCTTATTTGGCATCACGAAACAGTATGAAATCACAGAAGAGCAACTCAAACGCTATAATAGGCAATTGTACGCTGAACCTTTGAAGAAAGGTATGGTACTTCAAATTCCCAAATACGCTAAACCAGACCCGAATGAGGAGCGCGACTTGGATTTTGACACCTACACCGTTGCTCCAAAGGAGACCCGTTGGAGCATCGCCCACAAATTCAATATTTCAGTGGACAGCTTGGTGAAGTTGAATCCGGAATTGAGTTCAAGTGTAGATTATTTAGCGACAGGGCAAAGTTTAAAGGTGCCAAGACCTAAAGGGGACAGTCTGAAAGAACAAAAAGTGGACCTTTTTGTTTCCTATACCGTTCCGCCTAAAAAGACCTTATATAGTTTGGGCAAGGAATACGGTATTCCTTCCGACTCTATCGTTAAGCTAAACCCTGAAATTATGGAATTGGGTGGTTTAAAAGAAGGTATGGTGATTCGACTTCCCAAAGAAAAATTGGATGCCGGGGCGGTCAATACGGACAACTTCATTTTTTATGAGGTAAAACCAAAACAAAATATTTTCAGGCTTACCCAAAATCTAAATATTACCCGCGAAGAGTTATTTGCACTGAATCCAGCCTTGGAAAATGGATTGAAAGCAGGAATGGTGCTCAAATTACCCAAGAACAAATCCAACGGTTTGCAGGTAAAAAATGCCTTGATTTTGGATAAAGTCAATTTGGTTGATAGCATTAACGTCAATAATACCTTGAAGGTGGTGTATATGCTCCCTTTCCGCTTGGACCGTATCAATTTGAATGATACCAAAAAGACCAATAACCAAATTACTACGCGAAACGACATTGGCCTCAGTCTCGGATTTTATTCGGGGGCTATGGTTGCCTTGGATTCCTTGAAAAAAATGGGAATTTCAGTAAATGTAAAGGCCATTGATACGGAATTGAACGAAGGTAAGGTGGCACAATTCGTAAATGGGTATGATTTTGATGAAGTAGGAGCTATTATTGGTCCAATAGGTGCAAAAGCCCTGGACGTAGTAGCCTTGAAAACTTCTACTTTGGGCATACCGGTGATATCGCCTACGGCTTCCGACAGCGATTTGGGACATAGCAATGTGTTTTACTCCGTGCCCAATGATGATGTTTTGCGAAAAAAGGTTTTGGCGCATATGAAAGGAAAATACCAAGACCAAAATGTAATCATCATAGCAGATGCGGCCCATCAAAGAGCCTATGATTCCATCATTACCGAATTTCCCGCGGCGCGAATCGCAAAAATCATAGAAGATAAGTCCTTGCATCTAGTCGAGTTTCAAAGACAACTTTCAAAAACAAAGGATAATTGGGTCTTTTTGGAGACTTCCCAACCCAGTTTGATTTCGAGCGTAAGCTCAATTTTGAATTCTTCCAACACGGAAGATATGAAGGTGAAAATGATGACCACGAGCTATAGCAATGCTTTTGAGAGCGAATCCATATCCAAAACGCACTTATCCAATTTGCGGTTTACCTATCCCTCATTCTTGAAGCTTCCAGATGAAAGCGCGTTCACGAAAGAATACGAATCCCGCTACGGATTTGCACCCAACCGCTACGCCGCCCGGGGTTTTGATATGACCATGGATGTATTACTGAAGCTGGCACACAAAAACAATCTTTTCGAAACTTCAAAAATCATTGGGGTAACCGAATACAGTGGCAGTTGTTTTGATTACCACAAAGATTGGGCGTCTGGGTACCACAATCGAGCGGTTTACCTCATGGAGTACGACAGCTTGCAAATCAAACAAATCAAATCAGATGACGTCGCGAGTAACCTATAATGGCGCTTTACGAACTACTAGTGAGCATTTGCGTTCTGGAAATACGTTCATAACGGATGCTCCTGTTGATAATAACGGAAAAGGAGAGGCTTTTTCGCCGACAGACACGGTTGCCACAGGTTTGGCAAGTTGTATGTTAACTGTTATGGGCATCAAAGCACGTGATATGGACGTCAATTTGGAGGGCTCGGTTGCTGAAGTGACGAAGCATATGGCCTCCAATCCGAGAAGAATCTCCAAAATCGAAGTACGTTTTGAATTGCCTTCCAATGTTTCTGAAAAGGACCAAAAAATATTGGAACGTACTGGAAATACCTGTCCTGTGCATCAAAGTTTACACCCAGATATCGAAAAAGTAATTGCATTCCATTGGGTAAAGTAAGCTTTCTTTTTGGGTTTTTGTTGGTTTGCACACTGGGTTTCGGTCAAGAAATTCAGGAAACCATTGAATGGGAAGTTGGTAAAAAGCTAAAATGGTCTGATTTTAAGGGAAAAGTACCTCCCGCTGCAGTTCCCGCCGCGACTACCGCTAGTGGAATTAGCTATAAGTATTCCGCCAACCTTATCCATCATGAAGTAAAACTTGACTTTACCGTGAGTTGCTTTTTCTATCCAAATGAGTCGTGGTACAAACCGGATATTTGCGATGATTTCATCTTGAAGCACGAACAGGTTCATTTTGATATTGCGGAATTGTTCGCTCGGAAAATGCGCGATAAATTGAAGCGCACCTCTTTTTCAGACAATGTAAAAGCTGAAATCCGTAAGATTTACAAAGACATTCTCAAAGAACTTAAAGACTATCAAGAGCTTTATGATTGGGAGACCAATTTTTCCAGAAACCGAGAAAGGCAGATTGAATGGAACGAAAAAATAGCCCTTTTACTCAAAGAGGGTGAATTGCCTTAAATTTTAGCGTTTTAAAATTCCCAAATAGGCCTTCCAAGGCCCAACTTCGGATTGATATTGCTTTGCCATGACACGGTTTATTTGAGCAATGTGCCCCAAATCATGCACCGTCCAAGTGGAAAGCAATTCCCTTAATGTAGCGATGCCCAACTCTGGATGAATCCCTGTTTTTACTAAGGTAGTCTCATCAATTCCAAAGCTTTTGAGTTCGGAAAGATTCGCTTTTCTAAGGTTTTCAAAAGTATTTAGGAGCATATCCAAGGTGGGTTTGGTGGCGGTTTTATCCTGCGCAAAACGGTCAAAGGGTTCAAAGGTTTTGTTCTCCTGATTTGATAGGATTATTTTTGTGCGTACCAGCCAATCGGTTTGTTCGCCATAGATTAAATGTCTTAAGATTTGATATGGGCTCCAAGTATCCTTTCCTTCGTTGCCATGGAGCCATTCGGCTTCTAAACCCGTCAACAGTTCGCGAAGTACTAATGGGGTTCTTTCTAGTATGCTTATGGATTTGTCTAGACTGAATTCCATGCTTTTGTTCGAATTAGAACATATACCGTATTAAAAACCATAGGCCTTTTTGGCGCTTTCAATTTGTTGACCTTCTGTGGTGTCTGGGTAAAGATGGTATTTAGGGGCAATAATGGGGCGTATTTCTTCCACCTTTATTTTGGTAATGGTGGAAAAGGGATAATTACCTTGTGTAATTTCCAACAATTTGGCCTCCATTTCGGAATAACCCTCATCCTTTTTGGAGGCTATCGTGGCCACTCCCTTAAGTTGAAACCCCTTTTGCACCAATATGTCAATAAAGCTCACACAAACCTTTGGATTGACTTTAATGTTCTTTACGCTTTTTGGAGAGGCAATGTTTGCGACAATAAGGTGTTGGTCATCAAAAAAGGTGAAAACTTCTTTTGGGGATACGTTTGGCATATGGTCTGTTGCGGCGGTAGCCAACCAACACAAAACGCTTTGGTCGATATATTGTTTTACTTCGCTAGTAAGCATCATAAAGACAGGTTTGTCTTAAAAATACAACTTGCCCTTCAAAAAAAGTACCAAAAAAAACCGTCTTATTTTCCCACTAAATGAAAATCGCGTTTCATGGCGTCTTCCGAAGGTCTTAAAAAGGCCATGTAGACAATCAGCAACAAACCGATGAGCAAAAGTTCCTTTTTTAAGAACAGAATGGCAAAAGCGGCCCCCTCTAAAATCGCCAACCGAACAATTACCGCGGTTTGATACGTTCCAATACGGGATTCCATAGGAAGTTTTGGGTCTACGTTCTTCAGCATGTTCTTGTACATTACATTACCCGCAAAAAAAGCAGAAAATGGAATGGTAAGGTAAATCAGGCCGGTAGTATCGATTTCAGGTAATTCAAGAAAATCCAACTTGTACACCTCGCCGATCAAAAAGTAGGCTAATGCTACACCGGTGCACAGTGCGAAATGGATGATTTTTATAGGTGTGAATTTGTCTTTCATTTTTGGTGTTATTGGTTGGTTATATTTTTCGGATTAGTCAATGAGGTTATAAAACTGCCATATTCTTTCAAAAATCCCTTCCAATTCTTCAGTAGAAAAATTACCGTGTTTTTTCCCTTGGATTCTTATCAACTCGTTTTTTACGCTTTTCGCTTCCAACGCTTTATGAAAAGAGTGAGCTTGCGCAAATTCCACGTTAACATCAGCATCACCATGAATCGTTAAAATGGGCGGGTTGGAGGCATCAACATGATATATTGGGGAAGCCATATCCAAATAGACTCGGTTGTCTCCCTTCCAGGGGTCTAAAATCATCTGTGTGTAGCCTTTATCATTCCAGAAATCAATGGCACTTTGCATGTGGGTGATACCATACCAATTAATGATTCCAGCGATGGGAATTTCTTTCTTGTGCACGAAATTATCAGCGTCTTCGAAACTATCGCGCATACCTGCCAAAAGGGCCAAATGTCCACCAGCAGATTCACCAGATAGATATACCTTGTCCAGATTGAACTTGTATTTTTCAGCATTTTGGTTTACCCAGTTCATAGCATCGATACAATCGTTCAAACAGCCCAAAACATGGGTTTGGTCCAACAGGCGATAATCAACATTTACCACACACCAGTCTTTTTCCAAATAGGGTAATAGATTAAGAAAGCGTGAGGTTCTGTCGCCCTCTATCCAACCCCCACCATGAAAATAAATCAAAGTAGGTTTTTTGGTTTCCGATAGCTCATCCCAAGGTTCTTCACCTAACTTTTCTGCAGGATAGTACACATCCAGTTCAAGGTTGGTCCCATCAACGGTTTTAAAAGGAATGTTGGCTTTTACCGAGATGTTTTCGAGAATATGTAAGGTATTTTTCATTTCGTGTTGAGCGTAGGAGGAAAAAAGGCAAAAGGCAAAACTGATTAACGAAAAAAGGATTCTTTTGGAAATCATAACTGAAAAGTATTCCATTTTGGAAAAAGTATGCTCAAAAAAGCTGATTTATTTTATGCTCTTCACTGGGTTAAAATAGGGCTTTAACCACATCATCTTGGTTTTTGCGGCTTTATTTATTCCGCGAAAAGATGTGATACATCATCGGCATGTAGATAACGGGTTCTCTCCATTTCCGTTTTCCACTTTTTGCCGATGTATTCGTTTACTTGCAAGCGCGCATCCACTTTTTGAAATACAGGATTTGTAATCCACATGGGTTGCGATGACCAATCGGCATTGATATAACTGAAGGCCTTGATAACGTCTGAATTTTGTTCGAGGATAGCGAAAAAGGGCTCAAACCACGCTTTCCAAATTTTAGGACCCGACGTTTCATCTTTCAGGTCGGTTTCAAAATATAGGTTCTCCACTTGTCTCACCGGGGTAGCCTCTGCTATAAAGACGGGTTTTTTGTGTTTTCGAGCAAAATGTATCATTTCGGTATCCGGTTGCCCAAAATAGGAGTAGGCGCACCAATCCACCAAAGCATCGCCGGGGTACCAAGCTTCCAATGTTTTTTGGTCAGAACCTGTTCCTTTGGATTGCCAAACCAAAGCGACATTGGTCACCTCTAGTTCCTGAAAAATCATATGGATTCGTTCCCAAGCTTTGAGATAGGATTTTCGCTGGTAATGGTTCCATTCCCAACCGTCAAATTCATATCCTATTCTCAAGAATACCGGTCTTTTTATCGACTTTATCCATATCCCCAGCTCCGCAATCAAGTCATCATGTGAACCCCTGGCCACTTTTTTTTCATGATTGACAAGTGACAGTCCAATGGCCAAAGCACTTTTGGTATAGGTACTGTCTTGCAAATAGGCATTTGCCCAGCTATCCCCAGCGCCCCAATTTGCCTTGGTCTTTATGCCATCCAATCCTTTGTTGTAATAACCGTAGGATTCTCCACCCGGTGATAAATTGGTATAGACGGTAACCCCTGCAGGGGTTTCAAAATAATCGGAATAGCCTTGGGAATAGTCGTCCAATCCCCCCGTGGCCCCCAAATCTTGTCCTATAAAAACAAGGCAATCACCTGTTTTCGGTTCAAATTTTTGTGCAAAAGCACCGCACGTGCAAAGGACTAAAAGGAGAAGACGTACAAAAGGCTTTTTCATGGTCAGCTGGTGGTGGCATTCATCACTTGCAGAACTTCTTTGGCCTGTTCCAAATGTCTTCGTTCATGGGTGATAATAATGTCAAAAGCGCATTTGAGGGTATACACCAAATTACCATTGGCAGGTGAGGCGATAACCTTTCCGCGCTCAACAAAAGGCAGCGCATCCAAAATAGCAGTTTTCAGCTCTTCGTGATGGGCCTTGAAATCTTCAATAATCGTATCGGGGATAATGCTGTTTGATGGTTCCCAAATGGGAAACGTCTTTATTTTGTTTTTTCTATTCGGTTGAACAGCGTTCAGAACGGTTTTACCAAAAAAGGATACTAAAAATCCCAATCTGCCCACCAAAGGTGTCTTGTAAGTTCCTTCATGCAAGGCTTCGAGGATTGGGAAATAGCTGCTGTTTATGATAATCAAATGGTCTAGGTTTTGAGCAATACTCCAAGTTTCCGTGTTGGGTTTCCAATTTAGGTTATCATGGGTTAATTTCCCAAAAGCGGTTTCGAATTCTTGTGTGTTTAGGTCAATTTGACCGGTCCATTTTTGCATATTTTTGGTTTATAGGTGTTCTGTTCATTGTTGGGTTTCTAATGGTTGTTACTATGTTCATGTTTAGGATTAAATCCATAGCTATGCTATTGGAAGTACATTCCTAAAGCACCTTCAAAAATGAATCGTGTCGTGTTTAACGAATGGGTTTGGATGGTTTGTCGGTTTTCGATGCTTCCAGAGAAGGGATACAAGAAACTAACTTGCCGACTGGGCTAAAGTTAAAATATTATTTCGCATTTTCACAGCGTTTCACAAAAGGGATATTCGTTAAATTTTGTCTGGACAAGATAAAACCTGAGACTTTGTTTTCTGAATTGAAGCTAAAAACGAGCCTTCCGAAAAAACTGTTTTTGCCATACACACTATTTTCGGAAAAGGGGTCCAAAACGATTCGTATATCGCCTGGTACATAAGCAACCAATTTCTCTTTTTCCCAGGCTAATTCATAAATGACATTGTGCGCTTTGTTTTGATATATCCCGACATATTTTTTCAATGATTCATCCTTTGTTTCCAGTGATGGTGGAGTTATTCTGGGAGAAGGGTAATTGAAGTCTGAAATGCGAAAATCAAAACGGTCATCATAGAATTTCAGCGTGGTGTAGGGAAGTACGGGAAAAGAAAAGGTATTGTTGTTTTTACGAGGAAGGAATAATCGTTCATTACTGCCATGCGCTTGCCAAAACAAGGAATCTTTTTCAGCAAAAATGGTATAATACGCCCCCGGATTCAATTGATAGGTTCCTTCATACTGGGTAAGGGAGGTTTCAAAAGTGGGTGTTTCCTCTTGAAGTAAATTTTCCAAAATGGCTTCCAGACTTCCGTATACCACATCCAATCCCGAAAAACTACCCTCGTTGGCCAGAAAAACAAGCGATAGCTGTTCCTCAGGAACATGAAGCATGTAGGACCGGTAACTCGCTGTGCCCCCGCCATGAAAAACGATATCAATGCCCTTGTATTTCTCGAATTGCAGACCCATCCCATAATCGATGATCTTCCCTGAATTCAAAACTGTAGGTTCTACCATTTCTTTCCAAAAAGAAGGTTTACCTATCTGAGGATTATAGAAGTGCCTTGCCCAAGCGATAAGGTCATTGAGGCTTGCATGCACACCTGAAGCCCCCATTGTACTTGATTTAACGGGATTTTTTTGAAAACCATCCGAGGTTTGCGTGTAAGAGTCTGCTAGGTTGGGTACGATTTGGTTGGAAATTCCAACTACATTGCTTTTCATCCCCATTTTGCCGAAAAGGTATTCATCTAAAAGTACCTCAAAAGGTTTTTCGCCTTTTCGTGCAATGATTTCTGACAAAAGTACGTAGCCGGTATTGCTGTATACATAATCTTCCCCCGGGTTGAAGTTGAACGTTTGTATTTCAAACAACATATCCAAAACCGCGGCATGCGTCATATCTCCCAGATCTTTGAATTGTTCCAGTTCATCTACATTGGGAAGGCCATGTGTGTGATTGGTGAGCTGTTTCAGGGTTATTTTATGTTCCAATTGTGCCAATTCTGGTAGATGGTAGCGCACGTCATCTTCTAAAGAGAACTTTCCTTCATCAGCCATTAATAAGGCCAAAAATGTGGTCATGTGTTTGGAGTTGGAGGCAATATTGAAGACTGTAGAATCCGTAATGGGAACCCTAAACTCCATATTGGCCATGCCTTTGGTGTTTTTATATACAACTTTTCCCTTTTTGATTACGGCAAAAGCACTTCCCGGTTCGTTCTCGGAAAATTGGGCATTAAAAATAGAGTCGACCCTAGCCAATACTTCAGGATTGAATTGCTGGGCAAAAAGAAGAAAGGTTGGTAAGCATGTCAGAAGTAGTAAAATGATTTGATTTCGTTTTGTTTTCATGATGTTTTATTTGAGAACAAATTTGTTTGAAGAAAACCTCCCAAAGGTTCCACTTCAGAAAGTCGAACCCTTTTTTTTCTAAAAAACAGTTCTAGTAAAAAGTCGAACCTCTTTACAGTTTGGTGCTACGATAGGCGGTAGGGGTAAAGGCCGTGTGTTTTTTGAAAGCGGTATTAAACGAAGATTTCGAGTTAAAGCCCACTCCATACATGACCTGCTTTATATTCAATCTTTCATTTTTCAATAGGACGATGGCTTCTTCAATACGATACGAGTTGATGTAATCGAAGAAGTGTTTCCCAAGTACGCGATTAAGTAAAAAGGAAAGCTGTTTTTTGGGAATATCAGTTTGTAGGGACAATTTCTGCAGGGTTAGGTCGTCGTCGAGATATGGCTTTTTCTCTGACATAAACACCATCAGCCGTTCAATTTCTTTTCGATATTTTGATTTGTCCCGTACCGTTTCTTGTTGATTGCGATTTGTTTCCATGACAATTTTTCGTTTTAAACAAATTTGTCACAGTTGGGTTTACAAAACGTTCCACTTTCTGAAGTCGAACCCTTTTTCTGGGAAATAAGGAGAAGAATGAGGGTTATTTTCCTATGGATTTGCCGCACGGTAGGCGGATGGGGTAAGTGAAGTATCTTTTTTGAAAGCGGTGTTGAAGGAAGATTTTGAATTAAAGCCCACATCATACATGACTTGCTGAATGTTGCGTTTTTTGTCCTTTAAAAGAGCCTTGGCTTCTTCAATGCGATACCCGTTTACATAATCGAAGAAATGCTTTCCAATAACCCGATTGATAAGAAATGAAAGTTGTTTTTCAGGAATATCCGTTTGTTCGGCCAGCTTTTGCAACGTTAAGGTGTCCTCCAGATAGGGTTTGTTGGTGGACATGAATTCAGATAATTGCCGAATTTCTTCTTGATATTTCGTCTTGTCCTCCAATACTTGTTTTTTCAAGGGGTTGATTTTTTGGTCTATGCCTCCAAAAAGGGATGGTGTGCGCATGGTTTTTAGAACAAACCAACAGATAACGGATAAACCAAAAAGGGAAACGAGGAGGTTCAAGACACCCAAATTGCCCAAATCGAAATAGGATTCAGACAACGTTCGAAACAACACCAAACAATTGCCACTGAGGAACAAGAGGGTAGTGGTCATTAGCCAAGTATACGTTTCATCACGAAACGAATGGTTCTGAAGTTTCAAGGTCTTATAGCGATGCAGGGTAAGCAACACAGCAATAATGTATGCATAGTACTGCAATTGGGCTATTATTCCATACCAATAAAAGTTTTGGTCGGTCATCCCTTGTATGCTGAAAAGCCCTATAAAAACCAAAAACGGGAATATGTGCCAAAGACTTTTCCAGTGCAAGTTATAGTTGTGATAACAAATGGTTTTTACATAGAAATAAAACAAGGGCATTTGAAGAAAAACTGACGCTACGCGAAACCTATTTATAAATGGGTTTTCGGTATAAAAACCACCTAAAAAAAGCGCAGACATATCGAATGAGGTCACGATAAGAAATAAAGCAAAAAGTACATTCGAATACCGGTTTTTACCTTTCATGGTGAATAGGAACATTGCTAGTAAAAGCAATAAAAAAACCGTGATTTTACCAATATCGCTGATGAGATCCGTAATCAAAATCTAAAGTTTAGTCCAACAAATCATCTAAAGCATCTTCCAATACTGGAAATTTAAAGACAAATTTCTCTTTTTCCAGTCTGATGGACTTTACATAGCGTCCATATAATACAAGCTCAGGGTCTGTTCTGAACAACAGTTTTGCGCCAAGCCGTGTCAAGAATTCTGGGGCAGGCAGACCAATCGGCATTTTCATTTTCTTTCGTAGGAGGCGCATGAACACTTTATTGGACACGGGATTTGGCGCACTGACCACATATACGCCCGTAAAGGTTTTGTCAGCAATAGCGCGATGGATGATGGCATTCATGTCGTGCTCATGTATCCAGCTCATTCCTTGTGTTCCAGGGCCTACCGTGCCGCCAAGCCCCATTTTCACGATTTTTTTGAGGCTTTTTAAAGCTCCGCCATTCCTTCCAATGACAAAGCTCGTCCGCAATCTTACTCCTCGCATGGTTTTGGGCAATGCCTCTTCGAAAGCGGCTTCCCAAGCCTTACCCACAAAAGGTGCCAGGCCATAACCAAACGAAGAGGTTTCGGTGCACATTTGGGAAGGAGGGTCGCCATAAATATGGGCTGTTGACATTTGAACCCAAACCTTTGGAGGGTTTTGGGTTTTTTCTAGCGCTTTTCCAATGATTTTGGTGGAATCTACGCGTGAACGTAAAATGACATCGCAATTGTCAGGTGTTTTAATGCAATCCACAGTACGTCCGGCAAGGTTGACTATTGCGATGCTATCTTCCAGCACCTCGGTCCAATGGCCCAATGAATGTGCATCCCACTTCACGAAGTCGTATTCCACCGATTCATCAGG
The DNA here is from genome assembly GCA_039027495.1 of Bacteroidota bacterium. Taxonomy (GTDB): domain Bacteria; phylum Bacteroidota; class Bacteroidia; order Flavobacteriales; family Flavobacteriaceae; genus Flagellimonas. The sequence goes on along the minus strand of JBCCKH010000020.1, from coordinate 26,281 downwards.
GGCATTTCGTGCAATCAAAATGGGATCCAAACCTTTCGATTTTAGATGATTTGCAAGACTTAAACCAATAAATCCAGTGCCTCCAAAGATTATCACTTTATCCATAATAGGTGTGTTAAAAATGATAGAATGAAGGTACTCAAAGTTGGTTGTTTCACATGCGAATTAGTGGCTTTTCCCTTTCAAGTTCAAGTATTGATTGGAGCACATTTCTCTGTAGAAGGTAACATCCTTAATCTGATGGCTTTGAGAATTCCGTTTTGGGTTAAGAATTATGAATTCTGTAAAAATTCGAGTTCGATTGAAGTTTTTCTGGGGATAAATTCGGTCACTTCATAAACAGCCAAATCGTTTTGTTTGAAAGGGTCCTTGGCAATGATGCTTTCCAATAAGTCTGTTTCATTCACATTAGCCAAAATGACACCACCATTCCTTGGTACTTTAGGACCAGATGCTAGAAAATATCCCTTGTTGTATTGCTCATCCAAGAAGTTTACGTGCGCTTCAAGGTATTCGTCAATTTTTTGGAGTTCAACTTGATACGTAAGGTTTATTATGAACATAGAAAAGAGGCTGGGTTTTAATGAATCATTTTTACCTCATAAAGATAATAAGGTTGCCCCTAAACCCGCTCAGAATGATAGCCAACGTTTGCGCATTGGTTTGTTAGGAGAAGTTTGGAACTACCTTTTCTCCAATTTCTGCTATGACCTCATCCGCCGGTCTTGAACCGTACTTTAAATTCAGTATCACATGGTTAACCCCATGCGATTCAAGAAGTTTCAAGTGCGTATTTAAATATTCCGTGCCTGCTTTAAAACCCAAATGGATGGCTGAAGGCTTGGTGCTCGGATCGGCTGTTAAATCCACATACAAGGATTGCATAAACGGTTTCCATTCACTTCTGGTTTCAGAAAGTGCTTCCCTCCATTGGTGCATCACCATTCGCAATGTTCCAAAATCTCTTGGGTAATATAACCAACCATCGGCATGTTCGGCAATCCATTCTAAGGATTGCCCGGAGTGTCCGGTTACCAACATTGGTGTTTTAGCAGCATACTTGGGCAATAGGTTTACAGTTCCCGCCGTGGTGCCATAGAACTTTGATTGGTACCTTGGGAAGTCTCCTTGCAATGCTTTCATGTAAAAAAAGCTGTCTCGAAATAGCTCTCCTTTGTCTTGAAGATTTTGATTGAACGCCGGATATTCAATGGGACGATCTCCTGAAGCCACTCCCAAAACCAATCTTTCTTTCGAAAGGATTTGGATACTGTTAATTGCCTTTGCCGTATGAACCGGATGGCGTAGGGGAAGAATAATACTCCCCGTGGCCAGTGCAATATTTTTGGTATGGTTCATAATATGGGTAATGTACACCCAAGGGTCATACATTTGACCGGCATCACCAAAAGTAGGGTCATGGAATGGGACGTCACGAAACCAAAGGGCTTTGAATCCCAATGCCTCTGCTTTTTGGGCAAGTACTTCCTGATGCTCCATTTTGGGAATGGAACTACTATAGGATTCCAAGGGAAAAACCAGACCTAAAGTCAACTTGCCTCTGGTCGCCAAATTGGAAAAAACGGCCATTTTAGAGGGGTGCTATTTCGTTCATTTTATCCACTAGGGCTTGAATCTTTTGTATATCATAGGCGTCCCTTTGTGCATTGGCAAATACCCCAGAATCATTATCAAAGTATTTGCCAGAACTATTTTTGTAGTCCTCCGACAGGGCAAGTTGGTATAAAATATTGGCCCCTTTATCTGCAGGAGACCAATATTGCCCGTACGCTTCTTGCACCATTCGTGTATTGAGTAAGGAACCTGGGTTTACCGCTATCACGTTCAAGTAATCATACTTCCTTGCCAAATAAAAACTCCACATGGTCAAGGCCAATTTGCTTTGGGCGTAAGCTTCTTGTGTTGAGAGGTTTTTTTTGCCTTCCAGGGCATCAAGTTCAACGGACGATTGGGCGGCGGAACTCAAGTTGATAACCCGTGGCGCATAGCTTTTTTTCAGTAGAGGCAATAGCTGTTGGGTAAGCAAATACGGGGCTAATAGATTTACGGCAAATCTGATATCCAAATTGTCCGCGTTGCGGTTGATTGGGCTTTTAAAGACTCCTGCATTATTGATTAGAACATCGACTTTTGAAAGTGTTTCGACCATTTGCGAGGTCATTTTTTGAATACTATCAAAATCGGAGAGGTCTGAGCAGAGACCGGTAATATGTTCATTTTTACAGTCGTCTTTCAACTCTTGAACGGTTTGGGCTATTTTATCCCTATTTCTCCCATGTATTAGAATTTGATGCTGTTCTTTGGCAAGTTTACGTGCGGTTAGCTTCCCAATACCATCGTTGCTTCCAGTGATTACTATGGTTTTCATACCCTAAAATTTCGATTTGGATAAATATTTGAACTGTTAAAGTTTGAAGCTAACATCTGCTTAAGATAAATCGTCTTGGGCAGCTATAAGATAGTGATGACTAATAGAACCGTTGGTTCTAGCGCTTAAATGCGGTGCATAATCGGGGTCTTCCATGAAACTTATGGCGTTTTCTTTTGAACGCCATTCAATTACAATGCGCAATCCGGCTTCTTGGATATCTCCTTCGATTTGTTCATGTGAAGCGGTGCGTGCAAGGTATTTTCCACCATGTTTTGCGACCAGTTTGTTGGCGGTGGGCAAATAATCTGGAATCCATTCATCTGTTTTTGGCGTTACATCAAGTACTGAAAAGTATTTCATGATAAAAATATTAACTATACTATTTATAGTTGCAAAACTATTGATAGTTTATTTTTAAAACAATAACGGTTAAAAAGGATAGTAAGGCTGCAATACGGTAGTAACAGAACAGCACTATAATACGAAGTCTGCACAGTTGAGGCCCATAGAAAAAGGGGGTGAGGTTATCTGGATTCTACCTGATTTTAAACGGTTGTAAGTAATTCCAAACGTTTGTAAGTACTTGAATAGAAAATAAGTATTTGTAAATGCAATTGCCAAGTAGGGTTTTATACATTTGATAAATGCAAGGTAAATTACCCAAAATCTTTTTTCATGACCGAATCCCACATAAGCCTGTCCATTAAAAACTGGGCTGATGACGACAAACCCCGAGAAAAACTCGTCCAAAAAGGACGCTCCACACTTTCCGATGCAGAATTGATTGCCATACTCATTGGTTCTGGGAGTCGAAGCGAAACCGCTTTAGATTTATCCAAACGAATTCTGTCCGCATCGCAAAATGATTTAAATCTGCTCGGAAAACTATCCATCAATCAATTAATGCGGTTTAATGGCATAGGAGAAGCCAAGGCCGTAACTATAGCTGCCGCCATGGAAATGGGCAGACGAAGGCGAACTACCCAAGCGCCCAAACCCGATTATATCACCAATAGCCAAAGCGCTTTTGAATTGTTGTTTCCTACCATGACGGAGTTGGAACATGAAGAGTTTTGGATAGTTTATCTCAACAATGCCAATGGTGTGGTCCATAAAGGGCAAATGAGCAAAGGAGGTATTACCGGTACTTTGGTCGATGTTCGATTGGTCCTCAAGCAAGCTTTGGAATTGGGCGCAGTTGGGCTTATCTTGGCGCATAACCATCCCTCAGGTGCTTTAAAGCCTAGCACCGCTGACAAACAACTTACCCAAAAACTCAAACTTGCTGCCGATGCGCTCGATATTAAAGTACTCGACCACCTTATTATGGCCAACGACTCGTATCTTAGTTTCGCCGATAGCGGAATACTATAGTTCATGTTGCTCATATACACGCATAAGATAACCAATCGCCTTACCTATATTGGCAAACATCTTTTTACGGGAATTTTAGGGATAGAGGTAAGTTTTACGAGTACTGTAGAAGACTTCATCAAGCATACCGGTCCAAAGCTCACCTATACCAAAAAACCATTGCAAAATGAGTTTTTTATCCGGAGTAATGATTTGCTTTTCGAAAAAGGCATCAACGATGTTCAAGTAAGCGTATCCAAGTGGGATAATGTTCCCTGCTTTTTTGCCTGTGACGAAACCAGCTCGGTGCCTTACGATGTGTTTTCCGCTAGCTTTTTTATGTTGAGCCGTTACGAAGAATACCTTCCTCACGTTAAGGATAGATTGGGAAGGTTTCCCGCTAAGGAAAGTATTGGCTTTAAGTCGGGTTTTTTGCATTTGCCCGTGGTTGATTTATGGGCCTATAAATTGCTTGAACTGCTAAAGGTTCGCTTTCCGGAAATAAAGGCTTTGCCAAAACCCTATCGCTTTACCCCTATGGTAAATGTTACCGTTTCACATAAATACGCTAGAAGGGGTTTTTCGAGAACGCTTGGAGGCTATCTTTTGGATTTAAGTCGCTTAAGGTTAAGAAGTCTGGTCAAACGTACGGCGGTGCAGTTTGGGATGCGTAAAGACCCCTATGACAATTTTGAATATTTGTTGGAACTGCACGAAAAATATCGTGCCAAACCACTATTCTTTTTTCAATTTGCAGCCTATGGTGAGCACGATAAAAATATCTCCCCGAACAACTTAAAATTTGGATATCTTATCAAAGCCGTGGCAGATAGGGCAGTGGTTTCCTTAAGTACTTCGTTCGCGTCATCCACAAACTTAGAGGTCCTTAAAAAGGAAAAGAAAAGATTGGGCGAGTTGATTCATCGTCCCATACATTTTGCACGACTGCGGTACAACCGAGTGAATTTACCAACTACGTATCGCACGTTGATAGAGGCGGAGTTCACCTCGGATTTCAGCATGGGATATACCCATCAAATTGGCTTTCGAGCAGGTACATGCACCCCTTTTCCATTCTATGACATTGGTGTCGAGGCCAAACAACCCCTTCGAGTCCATCCTTTTGTAATGCATGACTACGCATTGCAGGAATTAAAGAAAAGTGATGCGGTTTTTGAGAAGCTGGATCCTATTTTCGAGAATATTCGACGACTTCATGGAGAACTTAATCTGGTATTCTCCAATGAGCTGTTGGGAACCCAAAAACGATTGGATTGGCTCAAACTTTATGAGTCCTTGTTAAAACGATACTATGTTTAAGGCTGGTGTAACCCATATTTTCTTTGACTTGGACCATACATTATGGGATTTTGAAAAAAACTCTGAGTTGACCTTTGCCCATATCCTACCAAAAAACGGAATCGAAACTTCATTGGATGGGTTCATGAAAAAGTACCGCCCCATCAATTTTGCCTATTGGAAGGAATACCGGGAAAACAAAATAACCAAAGCCGTCTTGCGCTATAATCGCTTACGACATACGTTTGATGCTATTGGGATTCAGGTAAGTGATGAAATTATTAATAAACTTTCCGACGAATATATTGGATACCTGTCTTCTTTTGGGAATTTGCTTCCGCAGGCGAAGGAAATTTTGGAGTATTTGGACCCTAAGTACAATTTGCACATCATAACCAACGGTTTTCAGGAGATACAAGACAAAAAATTAAAAAACTCCGGAATTATGGGTTTTTTCGATGTTGTGGTCAATTCTGAAATGGCCGGAGTCAAAAAACCACACCCTCAAATATTTGAACTGGCTTTGCAAATGGCCTCCGCTGTGCCCTCCAATTCTGTTATGATTGGTGATAATTTGGAGGCGGATATTCAAGGCGCCTACGAATTAGGGCTAAAAACCATTCACTTAAAAGGTTCGGAAGAACCCCATCACGATTTCGGTAAAATCATTAACACCTTAGGTGAAATAAAAAACCTTTTATGAAGTTAATGTACTTAGGGTTTTCCCTGGAACAATAACTAAATGGGTAGATGATGATGAAGAAATTAGGGGCACTTCCATTACTATGGATAACCGTTTTTTTGTCTTTTCAAGCTTGTTCGGACAAGCAGGATTTCGACCAATTCGATGACCTTCAAATTACACCTTTGGTAGCTTCTAGCCTTTTTTCGGTAGAAGTGGCTGAACCCTTTATCAATACCATTCCCGCGGTTAACGCTTTTTATTCTGAAACGTTCAATTTTGATGCCTTTACTGAAAGATTTGTGGCTGAAAGCTTGTTAGAGGGAACCATCTCTTATGAAATTGAAAACACCACAAGCAAACCCGTAACCTTGGTCATTGAATTTTTGGATGCTGGAGGTAATTCCCTTGATGCCGAGCGTTTTGATATCCCTGCAGCTCCAACGGCTCTACTGACCCGTGATGTGGCATACGGGACGGGCGGAAAAGCATTGGACATTCTTATCAACACCACCGACCTCCGAATCACAGGTGTAAATTTAGGTGATAATACCAGCACTTCCACAGAGACCGACCCCAAAATCAGCCTAAAATCAGCAGCCGAATTTTTAGTGCAGGTCAAATGAAATCGTACATAGTACTCGCTTTCTTGTTCTTATTAAGCATTTTGATGCGCGGTCAAAACCGACAATTACTATATGATTTCGATGAAATTCCGCAAAGCTTGATGGTCAATCCCGGTGCAGATACCAAACACAAATGGCATGTAGGCGTTCCCGTTATTTCAGGTATTATGGTACAAGGTGCTACAAGTGGGGTTACAGTAAACGATATTTTTGCGGATGACGGTGTGGATATCAACTTAAAGGTCAGAGAGCGGATGCTCAACGACATGAATGCAAGGGATGATTTCAGTATTACCAGCCAAATAGAAGGATTTTATGTGGGTTTTCAAGGCAGGAACCGACCCGAAAACTATTACTCTTTTGGCATGTACGGTGAAACTGATATCATTGTGTATTGGCCTGAGGACCTAGCTAGACTGGCATTTGATGGAAATGGAGGTCCCAATATTGGCAGGCAATTCGATTTGGGTGATTTGAATCTGCGCGGTGAAATGACCAATGTTTTCCATTTTGGTATACGTAAAAAAGTCAAAGACAATCTCACACTAGGTTTCCGAGCAAAGTTGTATTCCAATATTTTCAACTTTAAATCGACCAATAATTCAGGAACCTTTTTGACCACCCAAGGTGAAGACAACATCTTGTCAAATAGTATTAGCGCAGACTTGGGACTGCAAACTGCGGGGCTGAACGAGATTCGGGATATTCTTCGAGAAGATGGTGATACAACCCAAGAAGATTTAACCAGCTTATTTACCAATCGAGTGCTCTTAGGGGGGAATTTGGGTTTGGGTCTTGACTTGGGTTTTACCTATGAATGGAGTGAACAAACACAAATCAATGGAAGTGTCTTAGACTTGGGTTTTATCTATAACTCCAAAGACGTCCTTTCTTATACCTTGGAAGGTAGCGCAGTTAATGAAGGCATTAATGTTCTATTGCCAGAGGATATCAATACTATTGGAGAAGATCGTTGGCAAGAATTGATAGATGAAATCGAAGCGGCCCTTCCGTTTGAGGAAAATGAAGATAATTACATCATGTTACGACCCGTAAAACTATATGGTTCCATCACCCATGACTGGGGCGAGGATGCAAGCGGGACTAGAAGGGAAAATTGTGGTTGTGCCATAAATGTCAGGGGGGGTAGTTCGGAACAATACTATCGCAATCGTGTCGGTGGCCTTTTGTATATGATAAAACGTCCTTTGGGTGTCCAAGCGGCATTGACAGGTTCGTATCAAAGGCGGTTTGGACGAAACTTTTCTGTAAAAACTTCTTATACCATAGATAAATACTCTTTTTCCAATGTAGGATTGGGGCTTTCCTTAAAGGCTGGGCCTGTACAATTTTACATTCTTGGAGACAATCTTTTATCCTACCAGAATATTGCAGACTCCAACTACGCATCTTTACAGTTTGGTTTTAATATTCTATCTTGGAACGATAATTGATTTCTACCTTAACATGAAGAAGCATTGGTTACTTATTATCGTTTTCACGACCCTTTTTTCGGTTTCCGGATATAGTCAGTTTACGGATTACAAGTATATTATCATACCAAAACAATTCGATGCGTATGATGCGCAAAACAAGCATCAAACCAGTACGTTAATCAAGTTTTTGCTAAAGCAAAGAGGTTTTAATCCGGTTTATGAAGATGTAATGCCCAACGACCTTTTTATGAATCGCTGTTTAGGACTTGAAGCGGATGTGGAAGACAATTCTACCTTGTTTGCCACCAAAGTGATTATCCTATTCAAAAATTGTAGGGGAGAAGAAGTATTTCGAACCCTGGAAGGCCGCAGCAAGGCAAAAGACTTCAAAACCGGCTATCGTGAGGCCTTGGCTGAAGCTGCTGAATCTTTGGATGGCATACCCAATGAATATACTGGCAGCACCACTACTACAGAAACCTTGACCCTCAATTTTAAGGATGATGTAAAACAATTGTCGGAGGAAAAGAAACAAGAAATGGTTGTAGAGCAAAAGAATACCACCGAAGAACAGGTTTATAAAGCGGTTGAAATCAAAGATTCGAATATGATCCAAGAAACCGCTGGTAACGCCATGGGTGTATTATATGCCCAACCCACTGAGGGCGGTTATCAATTGGTTGATAATACCCCTCAAGTCGTGTTTAAGTTGGTAGCTACTTCTTTAGATAAGGTTTACCTGTTGGATGGAAATGGTTTAAACGGAGTCGTTTTTGAAAAAGAAGGGCAATGGTATTTGGAAACTGCTGAGAAAGGCACAAAGAAAAGCACTCCCTTACAAATCAAGTTTTAGTAGCCGTACTTTCCTTTCCATCTTTTTTTGAGTGCCTCGCGAATGGCATTTTCCCTTGGATTTTGAGCAGGCTCATAGAGCACTTTTCCACTAATCGCTTCTGGTAAAAATTCTGCGTCAACAAAGTTGTCCTGATAGTCATGGGCATATTGATATCCCTGGCCATAACCGAGTTCCTTCATCAATTTGGTGGGTGCATTTCGCAAGGCCAACGGTACTGATAAGTCTCCAGTTTCTTTAACGGTCTGTTGCGCCTTTTTGATCGCAACATAACTGGCGTTACTTTTTGCCGAACTCGCCAAATACGTAGCACATTGACTAAGAATGATTCGAGCTTCTGGATAACCAATGGTATTAACTGCTTGAAAGGTGGTATTGGCCAATACCAGCGCGGTCGGGTTGGCATTTCCAATATCTTCAGAAGCCAATATGACCATGCGACGCGCTATGAATTTGACATCTTCCCCACCTTCAATCATTCGGGCAAGCCAATAAACCGCCCCATTGGGGTCACTGCCCCGAATGGATTTGATAAAAGCTGAAATAATATCGTAGTGCTGTTCTCCGGTTTTATCATATAATACTGTGTTTTTTTGCACTTTTTGTAGTACGAGCTCATTGGTAACAACTACTTTTTCAGAGCTTTCTGAATTGATGAGCAATTCAAAAATATTCAACAGCTTTCGGGCATCTCCTCCCGAAAGACGCAGGAGGGCTTCGGTTTCCTTTAGCGTAATATTTTTCTTTTTGAGGACAGAATCAGTGGCAATCGCCCTATGAAGGAGGGCTTCCAAATCCTCCCTGCTAAAGGGGTTCAGCACATATACCTGACATCTGGACAAAAGCGCGGGAATCACTTCAAAACTTGGATTCTCGGTAGTTGCGCCCACCAAGGTCACCCAGCCTTTTTCCACGGCACCCAAAAGGGAATCTTGCTGTGATTTACTGAACCGATGGATTTCGTCAATGAACAAAATCGGATTCTTATTGGTGAACAAACCATCGTTCATTTTGGCTTTGGCAATCACTTCTCTAACCTCTTTTACACCACTACTAATGGCACTAAGTGTATAAAAAGGTCTCTTGCTCTCGTCCGCAATAATTTGGGCTAAAGTGGTCTTTCCAGTTCCGGGAGGTCCCCATAAAATCAATGAGGGGATGGTCCCTTTTTTGATTTGCATGCCAAGCGCACCTTCCTCTCCAACCAAATGCGTTTGGCTGATATAGTCTTCAAGGGTTTTGGGTCGTATCCGTTCCGCTAAGGGTCGATTCATTAAACGATAAATAGTAACATAAAACTAGTTCTTTTTTAGGGCCGTGCTAGGTCCAATTTGGAAATTTCATGAACAAAGTATGTCATTTTGCCTCGTTTGGACTTTTGGAGGTATTTTTGATATAGAGGTAACATGAAGCAAGAAGTTCCACTTTCTAATCAAGTATTGCTTTATCCGCTAGTATTTGTCTTGATTCTTTGGACAGTGTATTGGGTTGAGGTACGTTTTGGTTTGAACTTGAATACCTTCGGAATCTATCCGAGGCACCTAGAGGGGCTACGTGGTATTTTGTTGAGTCCTTTTATCCATGGTTCTGTGGAACACCTCTTCAACAATAGCATACCCATAGTGGTCTTGACCGCTTTTCTATTTCATTTTTATCGAAATGTAGCCTTTAAAGTGTTGTTGTTTGGCATGCTTTTATCAGGTTTGATTACCTGGGGAATCGGCCGTTCAAGCTATCACATTGGAGCTAGCGGAATAATTTATGTCTTGGCGAGTTTTATTTTTTTCAAAGGGATTTTTTCAAGGTACTATCGGTGGATAGCCCTCTCACTCATCGTGGTTTTTATTTATGGAAGTTTGATTTGGTACGTTTTTCCCATTAAGGATGGCATCTCTTGGGAAGGGCATTTGGGAGGATTCCTGACGGGGTTGTTTTTGGCGGTCTTTTTAAAAATTGAACAACCCAAAGAAAAGCGATACGACTGGGAGGCACAGGATTACGATGATGAAAATGATGTATTTCTACAACATTTTGATGAGGATGGAAATTTTATCGAAAAGCCACCAGAAACTGAGAATTCACAGGATGAATGGACGGTCAACTACGAATACAAAAAGAGCAAGAAAAACGACTCAATATAGCCCTCTTTGGCGCACGGCCTCATACAAGAATACCCCGCAAGCTACAGAAACATTCAAGGAGCCAATTTCTCCCAAAAGAGGGAGTTTTACTGATTCATCGACCATTTTTAAAATGGAAGGCGTAATGCCTTTATCCTCTGCGCCCATAACAATTGCGGAAGGCTGTGACATCTGGGATTCGTAAATGCTTTTTTCGGCTTTTTCAGTAGCGGCTACAACATGTATCCCACTGGATTGCATGTAGAACAAAGCATCTTTTAAATGATTTACCTTCGCGATGGGGACATTGAACACGCCCCCCGCAGAGGTTTTAACAGTGTCCTGATTTAACGGAGCAGAGCCACTTCGCGGAACGATGATGCCAGAAACCCCGCAGCATTCTGCAGTTCTTATGATAGCACCAAAATTTCGAACGTCGCTTACTTGGTCCAGTAGCAAAAACAAGGGCTTTTTGGAATCGTCGGAAAGTACTTGTTCCATCAAGGTTTCAAAATGGTGAAAATCCACCGGGGCAATATCCGCTACAGCGCCCTGGTGATTATTTTGGGTAAAACGATTCAAACGTTCCACGGGGACATACGAAGTGCTTATTCCTTTCTTCCGCAATAGGGCTTCCAATTCTTGATATAGGTCTCCACCCAAGCCTTTTTGAAGGTAGACCTTATTGATGGCTTGGCCTGCCTCTACCGCTTCGATTATGGCTCGTATCCCGTATATTTTGCTCTCTTTTGACACGGTTTGTTTACTTCACTTCTATTTCTGAACGCAAAGAAACGGGTTTTCCTGATTTGGTGAACCCTTCCAAGCGTATTTCGAAAGTTCCCGTTACGTCAGAAGTGTAAAAGAACATGTCCTCTTTTAAAGCACTTATATCCAAAACCGGCTTCCAGAGCAACTGGTAGCGAAAGTCTGGTAGTTTTTCATTTTGGGCTTGGCTATGGTCCGTAAAAAAGTATGTTTTTTGTTTTTGTGGCGCAGGTAAAAAAGTGGAATAGTTCCGTTTGCCCACCAACTGAATGGCTTGAAAATCCATGTTTTCAGTTGTTATTAGCATTGCACCACGAAAGGTTTTGGCATTGAACATCAGGTTTTTGCGAACCACTGAAATTTCCTTGATTTTCCTGGCATCCAAATCCCATAACAGCGAATGGTCTTTCACGAAAGCCCCGTCAACCAGCACCAAGGCTGGAAGACTTTCAAAAGCCAAAGATTTATCGGTCCAAACAAAAGCTTGTTTATCCCGAACACCAACCACAGTGACGACCTCGCGAATGGTTTCACGAAGGGTAGGGAAACGCGTATAATCATCGAGTTGGTAATTCACATCCTCCAATGATTTTAAACTTTTAGCTTTTCCGGGTGGCACAATGGAGTCAGGTTTTGCTCCCGCATATGCATTTTCCAACTGGTTATGGATGCTTTTCTGTAAAATGAAATCCTTTACGGTCTCATCAAACTTGAACTCAGGAAATGCAAGTTTGGTAGCATCCACAGCAGTTTTGGGAATAAATTCGACGGTGTAAGCGGCATCGGTAATGGGTTCCATAAACATGGGTGTAGTCTCGTAGTTTTGGGCCAGATTCACGAAAAAGGAACCGTCACTATTGCTCTGTGCAATATCAAAATGTTCGTATTGCCCCAGTGCTGAGAATGCCACGGGAACATCCGAAACGGGGTTGGATGCCTCATCCAATACACGCGCTTGAATCAATTCCCCTCTCAATTCTGGTAGGAAGGAATCTTTGTTTAGGGTTTTTGGTTGTTTGAATGTGTTGTTTTGTTCTTCTTCACTGGCTGTCGCAATCGTCTTTAGGGAAAAAGGATTTTTACGGTACACGGATAGGGAATAGTGGCCTTGTCTTGCATCCTCATCTTTAAATTCCAATGAGAAGCTCGCTTTTTGACGGGACGCAAACTCCTTTTTAGGAACGCTTAAATCTATTGAAGCACTTGAGGTGTTTGCAGAGGTTTTAACCATGGTTTGGGAGGTTTCCCCCAAAACCTTACTCTGATTATTGGTGTAGGGGTTTATGATGGCGATATCGGTTTGAAAAAAGGCGGGTTCCCCCACATTTTTCATCCAATTCGTGTAGGCTAGTAGTTTGTACATGCCTGATTCCAAATTTTCTCGAACGAAATAATCTCCATAACCCATACCATCTTTCAAAAAGAGCTTGTGTTCAAAATGAACGGTACCTTCGCTATCGACCAAAACCACATAGGCCACCTTGCTTAAATTGGAAAGCTTTTTTGATTTGGCCTCACGCACATATGCTTTGTAGTACAGATAATCTCCAGGAAAGAGTAGCGCTGTACTGGTATGGAGGTATACCTTTTCCATGGGTACTTCCACGGATGACGTTTTTTGCGCAACGGTGAAAGGTGCTGCTGCCAAAAGCAGGATAATGGTTAAGAGAAAGGTTCTTATTTGCATGGTCATATGTGTTAATCTATCCAAAAATCAGGTCTAATATTACTTCCTAAAACGGTACAGTCCCCACAGATTCTAGGGACCATGAGAAATGGTTCTCCAGGCGTCATGGCGGGGTTATCCGAGTAAAACTCGAGGCTCTCATTTTCAATGGCAAGAATAACCTCTGAGTTCCCAAATTGGTCCAAGGGTAACCGCGGTGTGAAAAAGTTGTCACATCCAACCGCGTAAGCAGGTAATCCCTCTTGAACGAAAAAGTCTTCATAATTGAAAAAAATACGTTTTTCGGTTTGGGAAACCACTTCAAAGTAGCCTGTTGCTTGTCGTGAGGAACTTCCGTTAACCAAAATGTTTCCTGCTAAAAATCCAGGCTGCTGTTGGCTTAATAAGTTTTCTTGTCCAGAAAGCTCTCTAAGGGTTTGGTAATAACTAAAAGCTTCTTCTGATTGAATGTTTTGTTTGACCAAAATACTGTACCGATGGGCAATGAAATAATCGTCTTCAGCCAAAAAATGAATGGGTAATTCCGTGACGCGTGTATCATCAAGCGCTGTAGTCGAAAACAAAACACTGGTTTGTGATGAACTACTCCCATAACAAAATTGTTCCTCTTGTCGTCTAGGTCTTATATCTGCCAAGGGAGGGTTTTGAGAAATCACAAAGGCTTCAAACTGATTCCACCAAGGGGTAATCAACAAAAAAGTCTCTTCGAAGGAATACCGGAAAAACTTGGCTTGACCGGTTGGGTCCAAGGTATTGACTGCAATTTCAATTCCCTCGATATTATCATCATTAATAATTCGACGCGCGATAACTTCTTCCAATTCTGCCGAACCCGCTAGGGCTTCTGAGGTAGAAGAGTAGGTGTTTCCATCGGTTGAGGCGATACTTAGCGAGTACGAGATTCCCTCAATGGCTGCGAAATCATCCACGGAATCATAAATTCCCGGAGCTGTTTCTTGAAAGGCGAATGTATTTCCATCACTAGCTTGGACTTGCACGGTTCCATTCTGCTCTGGAACTATCTCGGTAGTACCCAATGGACTGGTCCGGGTCAAGCTAATGCGTTGGGTCCCCATAACATCAGTGATGGAAGCTTCAACGATAAGCACATTATCAAATTCCGTATTGGTTGGAATCTCAAAAGATTCAATGCAAGATTGAAGCCCAAGCGGTAGAAACAATATGGTCTTGAACCAGATTTGGCAACAGGTGATATGTTTTTTAATCCGCTTCAATCTATCCAAAAATCAGGTTTTACATTACTGCCCAATCTGGTGCAATCCCCACAAATTCTAGGAACCATTTTAAAAGGTCTGTCGGGGTCTGGACCTGCTCCCATCCCTAAACCTTCCGAGTTGTCGGTAAAATATTCCAGTCTTTCATTTTGTATAGCCAAGATAAGTTCGGAATTCCCGAAACGGTCCAAGCTCAAACGTGGGGCAGAGAAACTGTTGTCATTACAATTTACCGCGTAAGCAGGAAGGCCGACCCTATCAAAAAAGTCTTCATGATTGAAAAAGATTCTTTTTTCAGAAATAGATACCACATCAAAATAACCGGTCACTTCCCTGGACGGGGCATCATTTACCAACATATTTCCTGACAAGAAACCAGGTTGTTGTTGCGTTAGCAAATTTTCTTGACCGGATAATTCGCGAAGTTTTTGATAGAAGGTAAATGCTTCTTCTGTCTGAACCATTTGTTTTACCAAAATGCTATACCTGCGCGCAATAAAATAATTATCCCGTTCCAAAAAATGAACTGGTAATTCTGAAACTACAGTGGTATTCAGTCCAGCTGTTGAGAACAAAGTGCCGCGGTTCGAACTATTGGTTCCAAAGCAGAAAAGTTCTTCTTGCGGTCTTAGCTGAATATTAACTGCTGGGGGGTCTTCGGAAACCACAATAGCTTCAAATTGGTTCCAAAGGGGAGCTACTATCTCAAAATCTTCCTGAAAAGTATATCGAAAGAACTGTGCTTCGCCTGAGGGACTAGAACTGTTTACAACTATTTCAACGCCTTCAATATTATTTTCATTTACGATTCGTCTGGCTATCACTTCATCCAAAGTCGCCGATGGTGGAAGGGTCTCTTCCGTTGAGGTATAGGTATTACCGTCTGTGGAAATAATACTTAAGGTATAGGTATCCTCATTGGTTGCCGCGAAAGCCTCTACCGATTCGTATTTTCCTGGGGAGACTTCAACGAATTCGAAAGTGCCTCCGTTTCCTAAATCGACACGAACCTGAGCGTTTTGTTCTGGAACAATATTATCGTTACCCAATGAGCCAGTTCTACTTAGGTCGATGGTTTGAATACTGGATACATCCGTTAGTGTACCTTCCACGATGAGAACATCATCAAATTCCGTATTCGTGGGGATGTCAAAAGACTCCACACAGGAAACCACGCCTAAAGTAAAAACGCTTAACATCGCTCTTCTGGGCCATAACCAATCGTTGATATGTATTCTTACTCTATCCAAAAATCAGGTGTTACATTGCTACCCAAAACCGTACAATCCCCACAGATTCGGGGGACCATTTCAAAAGGAGCGTTGGGGTCAGGGGTTGCGCCGCCTGGACCGTTTCCGCCAATGTTATCATTAAAGAACTCCAAGGTTTCATTTCGAATGGCATCCAATAATTCTGAGTTTCCAAAACGATCAGCTGGCAAACTGGGTGTTTGAGGCTCTCCGCAACCTACGGCAAAAGCAGGTAAACCTTCTAACTCAAAGAAATCCTCAAAATTGAAGAAAATCCTTCTTTCACTTTGTGAGACCACTTCAAAGTAACCGGTTACCTCTGGGGTAGAAGCCCCATTGACCAGAATATTACCAGTCAAAAAGCCCGGTTGTTGCTGGGTAAACACATTTTCTTGACCGGAAAGTTCCCTTAGTTTGCGATAGAAGGTAAATGCTTCTTCCGATTGCACTTCTTGCTTTACCAAAATGCTGTAACGATGCGCTATGAAGAAATTGTCCTTTTCCAAGAAATGTACTGGAAATTCTCGTACCTCGTTACTTGAAAGTTCGGTCGTAGCAAAAAAGGTTCCACTTTGGGATAGGTTAGTACCAAAGCAAATCAATTCTTCTTGTGGTCTAAGGCGGATATCAACTTGAGGGGGGTCTTCGGATATGATGAATGCCTCGAACTGATTCCACTGGGGCGCAATGATTTTATAGGTTTCCTCAAACGTATACCTAAAGAAGTTGGCTTGTCCTGAAGGGTCGGTAGTATTGACGATTATTTCTACCCCTTCTATATCGTCGTCATTAAGTATTCTGCGCGCCACAACCTCATCCAAAGGTGCTGTAGGTGGCAACGTCTGGGCCGTGGAGGTATACGTATTTCCGTCTGTGGAAACAACTTCCAAGGTATACGTATTGCCCTCGGTAGCTGCAAAGGTTTCCACGGATTGATATCGGCCTGGTGACACTTCTTGAAAGGCAAACGAGCTTCCGTTCCCTAAACGCACAGTAACATTAGCGTTTTGTTCCCCTACCACTTCAGCAGTACCCAAAGGAGCTGTTCGTGTTAAAGATATTTCTTGTGTGGATTCGATATTGGTCAGAGTGCCTTCTACAATTAAAACGTTGTCAAAGTCCTCGTCGGTGGGAATTGGAAATGGATCTACACATCCCCACGTAAATAATAACAAGGACCAGGCAAGAATTGAAACAACTTGTCTTTTTTTACTTTTCATGGGACCTTAGAATCTGATGTTGTAGGTAATTGAAGGAATCGGGATGTTAAAAATGGAGCTCTGGAAGGCCTTAACCTCTGCATTCTCTGTCACAAAGAATACGGAATACGGATTGTTTCTTCCCAACACATTGTAGATGGAAAGGCTCCAAAAGCTATGGGCCAACTTATTTTTTTTGTGGTTGCCTTCGAGATTGAGTCCTATGTCCAAGCGATAATAATCCGGGATTCGGAAACTGTTTCTTTGACTGTAAAGTACTTGTTGTTCGCCATTGAAAAAGAAGGTTCCCGTGGGGAAGGTCACGGGTCTTCCGGTTTGATATGTAAAGTTGGTGGAAAAACTCAATCTTTTGGTTATTGCATAGTTGGCCACAAGACTCACATCATGGGGTTTGTCAAAATTTGCCGGAAAGAATTCGCCGTTACTAACGAGTTCTTCTGGAAACTCGCTGTCCAGTTTAAAGAAAGCTCTGGAGTAGGTATATCCCAACCATCCCGTAAGCTTACCACGATTTTTGCGTATCAACAGCTCACCACCATATGATTTGCCTTCTCCTTGAAGGGTTTCTTGCTCAATGGCTTCATTTAAAATGATATCGGCACCAACTTTAAAGTCTAAAATGTTGTCTTGTATTTTATAGAATCCTTCTACACTGACTTCATACAGGCCATCATCAAAGAACTTATAGACTCCTGCAGAAAAAATAGAAGCCCTTTGGGGTTCAATATTGGTGTCGGAAAGTTTCCATGTATCGATAGGAGAGACCGTCGTGTTATTCGAAAGTGAATGGATATATTGCGTAGCACTACTATAACTCGCTTTTAGCGATAAATCCCGATTTAAAGAGTACCGTGCACCAACCCTGAATTCGGGAAAGGCATAGGTTTCAAAAAATTCACCACTTTCTATTTCGTTGGTTTCTTGAAGTGAGGTTTCATTTCGAGGCGCATTGTCTGCATAAATGCGTTGCTCGCCGGGCCCTATGGCATTGAAAATGGAATAGCGCAGCCCCAGTTCGAGCTGAAACTTTTCAGAAAAAGTAATGTTATCCGCAATGAAAACGGCTGATTCCAAGCCTTGTTCTTCATCCACGGTCCGACTTTGAACCTGACTTTCCGCACCCAAACCGCTAATACTTCCGGGTTCAAGTCCATACAGTTTGGTAGAAACGCCATACGTAAGCGAATGCGTTGCGTTGGGCAAATAGTCCATTTTAAATTTGAACTCGGTTTCTCGAATGTTGAAGTTGTAATTGAATGCTGTTTGAGAACGACCTTCAAAATCGATTTCAAAAAAGTAGTCGCTATGGGTCAATGAAATCGCCGCTTGACTCTTTTCTGAAAACTTATGGTCCCATTGCAGTGAAGCTAGGGTATTGTCGTACGAATAAAGAGAGTCTTGGGTAATGCTAAAAGCATCTTGGCTAAAGTAGCCTTGTGCTTGAATGGTATTGTTTTCGTTGATTTTGTGATGGTATTTGGCCAATACATCAAAGAAGTAAGCGCTTCTGCCTTGGAGGTCTTCGTTGTCCAGAGTGCCTAAAATCCAATCCGAATAGGTTCCTCGTCCAGCCAACGTTAATCCTGCTTTTTCTTTTACTATTGGAATGTCCAATTTGACATTTCCAGTTACAGGTCCTATGGAAGCTTCGCCCGAAATTTTCTCTGAATCCGGAACTTTTGTCGTGATTTTGAAAACGGAAGAAAGCCTACCACCATACTCTGCAGGGATGTTTCCCTTATAGATATCTATGGTTTCTACTGTGAAAGGGTTTAACGCCTGAAAAATCCCAAAAAAGTGGGATGGATTATAAATCACGGAATTGTCGAGCAACACAAGATTCTGGTCCGTTTTACCACCGCGAACGTTGAACCCTGCCGAGCCTTCTCCAGAAGTGGTGATTCCTGGTAGCGTAGTGGCGATTTTCAAGAGGTCACGTTCTCCTAAAACGACTGGAATCGTTTTTGACTCTTCTGCATCAATCGTGTTTTTTCCTGTGGTAGTCGCTTCAATAATAGAACGACTATCAGCTTCTACCACAACCTCATCTAATTGTTCTACGCTTTCCGAAAGTACGATTTCGAGGTTTCCATCTCCATAAATAATAATGGGTTGCTCCAGGCGTTCCAAACCCAAAGCGTCTGCAAATAGCGTATTTTCTCCATAGGGTAGGGTAAAGGTGTAGTTTCCAGAGGAGTCGGTCAGTGCCGTAAGACCAGAAGCCGTGCTCAACAAAACCCCAGAAACGGGTTTGCCAGATTGGGCATTCATTACTCGACCATTCAGGGTGAATTCTGAGCTAGATGCTCCTGAGCGCTGTTTTCCAATTTGTATGGTGCGTTTGCGTCTTCTGATATCACTTCGTTGCTCGTTAATTACCACCGAAATATTCTCGTCTGAATAATACTCGGGCTCTGTTGCGGTAGTATCAACGGGAGCTGGGAAAAAGCCATCTGGCAGGTAATCGTGAATCAACCTTCCGCGGGTGAGATAAATCTGGTTGTCCGTGTATTTGAAATATTGAAGGTCGGTTTCCTTAAATAAGTCATTGAGCACGTCCGTCAATTTTGTGTTTTGATAGTTTTTGGTCAAGCTATCGTTCGGAAGCCAAGCATCAAGGTAGTAAAACCGCACCCCGGATTCTTGTTCCACTTTTGCCAGGATGTCGGCGAGGGTACTTTTCTCTACCTGTAAGTTTAAAATAGGTTCTTGTTGACCAAAAAGACCTGTTGTAATAAAGATAAGTGTGAAGAGGATGAAGTAATCTTTGGCCATGTTAGCTATTTTTTTCATTGATTGAGGCATCCCATCGGTTTAGCACGTCTATGATGGCATCATCGCCTTTTTTGCCCTTTGGGGTTTCCTTAAAGTATTGGTTGAGTTGCTCTTTCGCCTCAGGAAAAATCTTGAAGACATCTTTTTTTCCTTTTACCGGATACATTTGATTTTTGGTATTTATGTACAAAGAGGTGGTTTCGACGTATTGCGCGTAAATCTGATTTCGGTTTCGGATGCGTTCTTTACCTTGTTTCTCGTGCTTTTGAAGTAGTTTGAATTGTGCATTGGACAGTAGTACTGCAAAGAATGAAACTTCTTCTGTTTTGGGTAGAAGATGCTTTTCGAACGCTGTACCATCGATGGTAAAACCTTGCAAAAGCTCTGGAGCCATTGTGATAGGGGGTAGGTTCGTTTGTTTATCGGGCAGTATTTCCAAGGTGCTTTGTATTAAATCGTAACGACCTGCAATATTGACGTAGGTTTGCTGGTCATAAACCATGTTCATTTGCGCATAGTCTGCTGTTTTGTAGAAAGGATGATTCTCTGGACGCACATTAGGGTAAGGAAGATTAACGGTCCCTTTGAACACTCCAGAATTTTCAATGCCAATTAAGTAATCGAAAGTCTGATAAACATTGTCTTGAGTGTTTTGAGCACTCCCGAAAAAGTGAAATGAAAATAGTAGCGTGACACAGGCCGTTCGTGCCGGTTGCAGTTTTTTTAAAAACAAAATCATAAGTGGTCGATATTTCGAAAAAATAAACGTTTCGCGAGGGAAACGTTTAGCATATCTAAAATACCGCTAAAATGAGAGCTGTACTATAAATGCAGGTCGGAATTAATTATTTTTTAAAATAGTCATACCATAATTTTTGGGATAACACATTTCAATCGCTTTTCCGTCCTTTCTCTCAAAAGTGAGTTTGCCAGTGGTAATTAGTTCGGGTGCCCTGAGCAATTGGTATTTACCGCTGTTTCTAAGATGTAGTCCTAAAGCACGGCCCATGGTAATGATATTTGTAGGTTGTTTGATTTGTTTTTCACCGACTTCCGCATATACCAGCACACTGGTAGGTAAATAGTTGCCCATGCGAATACTGTCAGCATATTGGGTATGGGTAAATGACACTCCATCAATAAAGAGAGTGTCTTTTTTCGAGTATTCAAAAGGTATTTGAAATTGAACGGAAACGATTTTTTGTTCAAGACAAATCTGATTGTCGGAGGCAGCCTGTTTACAAGCAGTGACAAACGTAAACAAAACTAGCGGCGCGAGGATGCAAAACTTTTTCATACCGCAATAAATAAAAAAAAGCCGCTTTTTGCAAAGCGGCTCTTTACTATTCAAGTAAAAGGTAATTAGTATACTAAATTGATATTTCTCCAATCGTTAGCACCACTAGCCGTTCCAACTTCGCCCGCCTGTGCAGGGCCGCCAAACGTGTAGATGGCATCCTGAGTAATTTCCAACTCAGAAGCAGGAACTGGATACATGGTCATGGAACCAGCTTGAAGCATATCGTGTCTTCTCATGAAAGCCCATGGCACACCCATTCCAGATTGAAGATCTAGCTCAATGGAAACCTCGTACAACAAAGCGTTCAAGATATTGGCCGCAGCTTCTGTTGTAGCTTGCATTCCAACAGTCATACGTGGAGATGCATCCAGAGCGGCAACAGCAGCACTTAGGTTACCCAACCAAAGATTAGCTTCTGCTTTTATGTAATCCAATTCTGCAACAGAGAATACCTGCATAGGCAAGCCTGTTTCATTTTGGTTGTTTCCATTAAAGAACTTACGTGTTCTGTAGCTGGAAAATAGTTGACGTCCTCTAGACTCTCTCAAGAACCCGAAGTTTTCACCAACATATTCATAATTATCAGCTCTTGGGTCATCTGTAGTGATTTCACCCAAAATAGTAGTGTCGGTTGGATAATCTGTAGGATATGTTGGGTCAAAAAGTCTTAAGATTTTTTGATCCGTAGGCATATACCCGGCACCATCACCTAAAAGGAACAGAGACCAATCTTGCAAATTGTTGAAGATTACGTTTTCCTGAGCTGGAGGATAGAAATCCGCCGTGATACCTGCATTGGCATAACCCAAAATCGCGTTATAATCCTGACCTTGAGCCTCAGCATTGGTACGTGCATTATTAATGCTAAAACGTGCCATATAACTATTTGCTAAGGCTACAAAAGTAGCAGCGTCATAAGATGGTCCTGCAGCATACAAAGTGTACTCAAAAGAACCTGCCCCATTGGCCAAGGAAATAGCTGTTTGCAAGTTTCCAATAGCTGCCGCTAACATTTCTTGATACGTCACGAATTCCAAAGCATTAGGATCTGTCTCCGGATCTACGATATATGCTTGGTCATAAATCATAGAAAGGTATCCTTGTGCGATTCCCTTGTCAAAATACGCTGCAGCTAATTCTTGATCTGTGACATCAGCACCACTAACAACAACTTCATTCCCATCGTTCTCAATGTTGTTGATCACGATGTTAGCATTATTGATAACGCTGTTGTAAGAATTCCAAGGTCCACCAGATTGAAAACCTAAATCATCATTTGCTGTGGAGTTTATAATCTGTCTTCTAGGCTGATCACAGAAATCCCAAAACCCTCTAAAAGCGTTGGTTGTGGAAAACTGGTCTGCAGAAGCCCTGAAATACACCCCGCTGAAACCAATTTGACTAAAGAAGTTATTGGTGTGGTTGGAGATGTTAAAGTTCTGGAAATCCGCAGCGTTCGCTAGTACCCTAGCGGCATCCGCCTGGTTCGGATTCCCGATGTTAAATTCTTCCTGCGTACACGACACTACTGCTAGTGCCAACGCCAAATAAATTACTTTTTTCATGCTTTTTCTTTTTTTTTAAAATGTTACTTGAATAGAAGCAGCAAACGTTCTAAAGTTAGGGAACGAGAATTCATCCAACTTAAAGATCGGACTACCACTTAAGGCTACCTCAGGATCATATCCTGTGTAATCGGTCCATGTATACAGGTTACGACCTGATAACGTGAATTGTATGTTGTCGATTGGGATTTTCGGTCCTAAAACATCACCATCCATGGTGTAGGTAATGGAAACCTCTCTCAACTTGGCGAAACTAGCATCCTCCACGAAGTAATCGATGGGGGCAGCACCATTATAAATGGTGGAACTCGCGTTTGCATAAGATGAAGGCTGTCCGGCAGCACCAAACGTGTCCAAATCGGCATGTCTGTCGTTGAAGTACAGGAATTGACGGGTGTAGTTGTACACATCACCACCAATCTGCATATCGATCAAGGTGTAAAGACGAAGGTTCTTGTAAGTGAAAGTGTTACGGAAACCCATGATGAAATCAGGGTTGGTATCTCCCATTACATCAACCGCCAATTGGTTGGTATCCTCATCCCAAGCTCTGATGGCCTGCTCACCACCAGCGTTCACCAATCCTGTTTGGCCATCATTGGCCGTCACGATAACGTGACCAAATTGGTTCACGGAGAAGTCAGATACTGGAAGGTTCAAGCCTTCGTTGATAACCAAACCGTCCACAACGGTAAGTTCATCCAACGAGCGAACCAATCTGTTCCCAAAAAGAGCACCAAATGGCTGTCCAGGCTCAACTCGGAATACGTTCACCGCTGGATCGGCATCCACAAAGTTCACTACCCTGTCTCCACCTAAACCGGCTGCGATGTTTCTGTTGAATGGAGCAACATCACCTAAATCGGTGATTTGGTTGTCCACCGCGGCAAAGGTCACACCGAAGTCCCATGTAAAGTTATCCGTGTTATATGGGGTTCCAGAGAACACTACTTCATAAGACTCATATTCAGTTGAAGCTACGTTCTGACGTTGAATCGCTCCTGGAACCGCACCGGAAAGCGGTACTGTAAGGATGGCATCCTCGGTTTCCGAGAAGGCGTAGTTGAACGTGAACAATAATTTGTCAACAAGGCCTAAATCAAGACCAACTTCAAGTTCTGAAATGGTTGGTGACTGCAAATCGGGGTTACCAATCTGGAACGGAGCAATACTACCTTGTGTTACGTTGAACGTTTCAAAGATATCCCCGAAGTTTGGTCGCAGACCGGCAGTACCGTAGGAGGCACGCAACTTCAATTCGTCAATCCAATCAACGGTCAAGTCTTCGCCCAAACGATAAGCAAAGGAACCTCGGTAGAAGAATTGGTCACGGTTGTCCTCACCAAACAAGGAACTACGGTCACCTCTCAAAAAGGCACCCAAGATGATTTTGTCCTTGTAGTCCAAGTCGGCGGAGAAGAACACGTTCTGTGTCTTTTCACGGAACTCTCCAGAACTCACCTGGATGTTCTCGGTAGCTTGCTGCAAGTTGCGAACACCTTCGGTCAAGAAATTCGAACCGGAAGCAGTACTGAATTCATTTTTAACATCCTCGTGCAAGTAGCGTAGAGAAGAACGAAGATTGAAATCCCCAAAGCTGTTGTTGTAGTTCAACTGTACAAAAGCGTTCACACGCGCTCTTGAAGCTCTTAAATCAAAAATGAAACCGTTGTCTGTTCCCGCATTGAACTGGGAACCAGACACATACCCTTTAGGGAAGAAGTTTATCAACCTTTGGCTACCCCGATCCGTGGACAATTGGACATCCGCGGTCAGGTTGTCACTGAATTTATACTTCAAGTTAATTGCGGAAGTCAAACGATTGATTTCCAAATCTTGGTCCTGGGTACGCGCTACGTAAAGCGGGTTTTGGTATTCGTTCAAGAAACCGTTACCCTCGAAGAAAGGTACAAAACCTCCCGTTGCATCTCTTTGGTTCAAATCGATGGTTGGGTCTGAGGTCAACAGGTTGAAGAAAAGGTTGTCTCCCTGACCTGCCTGAGCAACTTCCTGTCCAACACGTCGCACCACATAGTTGGTCATGTCCAACTGCCATTTGTCGCTCAAATCAATCTTAAGGTTCAAACGTGCATTGGTACGTACCAAAGGATCGATACCGTCTAGGATACCTGCTACTTCGGTTCTTTCCAAAGAGGTGTAGTAAGCTACCTTGTCCAAACGCTGTGATACGCTGGCCGTAATTTGTTGGTATGGCTGGGCTGTAATGAAACGTTCCACGTTATCAATCAACTGTCCTGGCCATGGGTTGTCGAACAAACCATCTGGGTCTGGTACGATGGAACCACTGGAAGTGTCAAAGTTTCCATTCGCATCCAACAATCTGTCGTGATTGACGGCCAAAGGATAGCTTTCTTGAGTTTCAGAGAAACCGTTTTCAAAACGCAAGGTCACCCTTGGTTTTTCAGTAGTACCTTGTTTCGTAATAATTTGGATAACCCCGTTACCCGCCAAGGAACCATAAAGGGAAGATGCAGCCGCACCTTTAACAACCTCTATCGTTTTGATATCCTGAGTAGAGAATTCGTTCAAGAAACCTTCTGTAATAATACCATCTACTATAATCAAGGGAGAAGTAGAACCTTCAATGGAGCTTGCACCCCTGAAGACTACCGCTTGGTTACGTAATGGGTTACCACCACCAGATACGATTTGTGCACCGGCTACCCTACCTACAAGCGCTGACGCAGGGTCAGGTGTTGGTACTGACTGTACTCCAGTCACGGGCACGGTTTCAACCGCAAAGGCAAGTTTCTTTTTGGATGTTCCCTGGGCAACACCTGTTACAACCACCTCGCCCAATGCTTGGGCATCCTCCTGCATTTGAACGTTGATTGTGTTTGAAGAACCAACAGTTCTTCTTTCATCACGTTGTCCGATGTAACTAAATAATATTACTTGGCCAACAGATGCTCTTATCGAGTAATTCCCATCAAAATCGGTTTGAGTACCGTCTGATGTGCCCCCGACAATGATATTAACCCCAGGTAATGGGAGACCATCTTGGTCTGTAACTGTACCTGAAATTGTTTTGTCCTGTGCAAAGGATAGGTGCACAGCAAACGCCAACAAAAGCGTTAACAATCCACTAAGTTTTGTTCTCATTTTAAAATTATTTGAATTAGCTAGCCGCTAAAATCCTAAATTCATGTTAATAATCCAAAACAATTTTCAGAAAATTTAATCTCGGTGTCGAGAAAGAATGACCTTTTAAAAATCTAGCCTTGAATTATCAAATGAACATTATCCTTGGGGTTTTTTACGAATTCCTCAAAAACTTGTGAAGCAGAATCTTTTCCTGTAGAACCTTTCCCTACTAAATAATAGTGTGATAAGCGCGATAAACTTGTTTAACAAGAATTAAGTATTCCACGATTGTTTTAAAGGTTGATTAACTATTTATCCTATACCTTATATATATAGACGCAAAACTTTCCATCAGGTTGCGTCTTGAATCCTCCTTAAATGGCTTCCTCATGCTTATTTAAAATAGGTTGATTTGATTTCTTCCAATTAATGATTACATTTGCACCCCTCAAAACGAGGGTTGTTTTGATTTTTTAAAGAAATTTTAATGCCAACAATTTCACAATTAGTACGAAAAGGAAGAGTCACAATTACCAAGAAGAGTAAATCGGCTGCTTTGGATTCGTGTCCTCAAAGAAGAGGGGTTTGTACGCGTGTTTACACCACTACACCTAA
>JBCCKH010000019.1:0-91521 GCA_039027495.1 Bacteroidota bacterium | reverse complement strand
TATGTTTTGATTTCAATAGTGTACCTCTCGCATCTTTGTTCCATCATTAATTCTAAATATTTCAATTATGGACAATCAATCTTTGAATGAAAAGAATGCATTGAACTTTGCGAAAAAAGAGAAGAAAGAAAAATTTGATTTACGCCCAACGCCTGCTTTTATTTCAGCTTCGTGGTCCGCATTGTTTATTGGTATGGTCTCTTATTGTATTGGACTGTGGAATGCCAATATGTGGCTGAACGAAAAAGGGTACTATTTTACCCTATTGCTTTTTGGACTCTTTTCGGTTGTATCGGTACAAAAAAGTGTCCGAGACCGGCAAGAAGGCTTACCCGTAACAGATGCCTACTACGGGATTAGTTGGTTTACCACTATTGCCTCCATTCTATTGCTTACGATTGGATTGTGGAATGCTGACATTGAACTCAGTGAAAAAGGCTTCTACGGTATGTCTTTTGCCCTCAGTTTATTTGCTGCGGTAGCTGTTCAAAAAAATACTAGGGACGTTAAGTTCTTAGATGATAGAGAAGAAAAATAAGTAGATAATACTCCAAAAAAACGGCCTTTTACAAGGCCGTTTTCAGTTTCTATAAAAATTCATTTGATCCATATATTCCCAAACTTTTTCGGGCAATAACGGACGAATGTTTTTCCCCAAAGCGTGCTGCTTTCGAATAAAGGTGCTGGAAATTTCCATAATCGGTGCATCTACCTTATGTATTTTTGCATGTCCTTCAAATTGATGCGATATCGAACCTTCTGAGATTCTGGGATACACATAAACCTCATGGTTCTCTAAAATCGTTTCATGGTTTTTCCATTTATGAAACCCTTTGAGGTTGTCTTCTCCCATAATTAGCGAAAAATGATACTCTTCTGATGCGTAGCGCTCATGCAAGTGAACCAAGGTATTAACCGTATAGTTTGGTTGAGGCAAGTCAAACTCAATTTTGCTGGGCTTGATTTTGGGATAGTCTTGAACTACCTCATACACCATTTGATAGCGATGGTGATTCGCCAACAAGGATTTTTGGGTTTTGAAAGGGCTCTGAGGCGTAATCACAAACCAAACCTCATCCAAGGGAGAAAACTCCGCCATATGATTGGCTATGGCCAAATGCCCAATATGAATGGGATTGAAGGTGCCGAAAAACAAACCAACTTTCTTCATGGCACTATCTCACGATTCGCTTTTCGGGTTGGCTCCTACGAACTTAGCTACGAGTTGGTGTGCCTCTTTCAAAGCAATGTCCAAATCGTAATTCTTTATGACCTCATCAAACTGCGGAGCCGTGGCTAGTTCTACCGATGCTTTGGCCACACGCATATTGATTTTATCGTCACTCTCGGTGCTTCTCTTTTTCAGTCGAATTTTTAGCTCATCCACACTAGGCGGCTTTACGAAAACAGCCAATGTCTCCTTTGGAAACTTCTTTTTAATCCGCAATCCTCCAACCACGTCGATATCGAAAATCACATTTTTCCCTTCCTCCCAAAGGCGCTCCACTTCGCTTTTTAGCGTGCCGTAAAAGTTATCCCGATAAACCTCTTCCCACTCCAAAAAATCATCGTTCTTAATGTGTTGTATAAATTCTTTAGTGGAGATAAAGTAATAGTTGATTCCATCTTTTTCTTCCCCACGTGGAGGTCTTGAAGTGGCGGAAACCGAAAAAGCAAGATTGAGCTCAGGTTGGTCAAGAAGGTGTCGAACGATAGTGGTTTTTCCACTCCCGGAAGGTGCCGAAAAAATAATGAGTTTCCCTCCTTGGCTCATAGTACATTGAGCATTTGTTCTTTGATTTTTTCCAATTCATCCTTCATTTGCACCACCAATTGCTGCATCGGCGCGAAGTTGGCCTTGGAGCCAATCGTATTGATTTCCCGTCCAATTTCTTGGGAAATAAAGCCTAATTTTTTCCCATTGGAATCCTTGGTGTTCAAAGTAGTTTCGAAATAATCCAAATGATTGGCCAAACGGACTTTTTCCTCGGTGATGTCGTATTTCTCCAAATAATAGATGAGTTCTTGCTCAAAACGGTTGGCATCAATTTCAACCCTTAGTTCTGCAACAGCACGTTCCAAACGCTCACGAATGGTATCCAAACGGGAAGGGTCCAGTTTTTTGATATCTTCCAATCGGGCTCTTAAGGTTTCCAAACGTTGGACAAAGTCTTTTTCGAGAACACCGCCTTCTTCCCCTCGAAAATCCATCATTTTGGACAATGCTGTATGGGTAGCCTCCAAAACAGCCTTTCGTTCGGTATCATCAATGTCGGTCTTGTCGCTTTTCATGGCATCAGGCATCCGCAAAGCCAATTCCAAAAGCTTCAAGGATTCTCCATCGGCAAGCTCGCGCAACTGCTCCATG
Source organism: Bacteroidota bacterium (assembly GCA_039027495.1). Classification (GTDB taxonomy): domain Bacteria; phylum Bacteroidota; class Bacteroidia; order Flavobacteriales; family Flavobacteriaceae; genus Flagellimonas. The sequence goes on along the minus strand of JBCCKH010000019.1, from coordinate 89,153 downwards.
TAATTCAACACTACTCCTTTATTGACCTCCGAAGTAGTTTCTTCCCCGGTAATTTCAATATACAATCCAAAATCAACCTTGCCGCGGACCAACTCATCTGCAATCAGCTTTCGGATTTCCAGCTCCATCTCACGATATCCTTGCGGCATACGCGCATTGATGTCCAAATTTTTGCTGTTGAGGGATTTGATTTCTACGGTTATTTTTTTGGAAGGCAGTTGCACTACGTGCTTTCCAAAACCAGTCATGGATTGAATCATGCAGTATTCAAAATTTTGACAAAGGTAACAAAATGGGCGTGCTGGTCTATTCGGCCAATTCTCTAACCCAAATATTCCGGAAACTCACACGGCTGTTATCATTATGGTCTTGTAACATCAATGGCGCTTTACCATGCGCTTCGTACTTGGGCCAACCAATATATTCGATGGTTCCCTCAATTTCGAAATGATCTTGAATCAAGATGCCATTGTGCAAAACCGTAATCGTGGCTGGCCTTTTGATATTCCCGCCCTTGGTGAACTTTGGTGCGTGGAAAATAATATCGTAGCTATTCCATTCTCCGCTGGGCACAGAGGCCATAGCCAAGGGAACGGATTGTTTGTATAGGGCTCCTACTTGCCCATTGACATAAGTGGGATTATCATTATTGTCCAAAATCTGAACTTCGTAGCGCTTTTGGAGGAACACCCCACTATTGGCACGGTTTTGTCCTTCACGTTGGACCTCCGCAGGGGATTTCCATTCCATATGCAGTTGCATACTTCCGAAGTTCTTTTTGGTTTGGATGTTTCCTGTACGGTCCTTAACGGTCATGCTGCCATCGGCATTCAAGGTCCATTTCACGGCGGAACCATCCGCGACTTGAACCCACTCATCAAATCCAGAGCCATCAAAAAGCACTATGGCATCACTTGGAGGTTTTCCTTGCATACCGGGCACCACTTTGGGAGGAACTGGTTCATAAATTTCGGTTGCTTCAGGATTGGTAGGTTCTTTTTCCTGCCCTTGTACCCAGGTCAAAGAAAACACGATTAGCAAGATTGGAATATGGTTTTTGCGAAACATGTTAAAGTGCTTTTATCTTAATATTTCTATAGGCGATTTCAATGGGTTCGCCATGGTCTTGTAATGCGATTTTACCCGTTTGTGATTTTCCAAAAGCCTCCCAGGTAGCGAACTTGGAATTGCCAACCATGGTATCCCAAGCTTCTCCGTTTACGGGAAAAGTAGCGATTTCGGTATCGTTTAAAACCACACTCCCTTGATTGGCCTTATGGTTAATGGTTATTATGTAGTGATTCCATTCGCCAACGGGCTTTACCACATCTTTTGAAGGAGAAACCATGTCGTAGAGCGCCCCTGCTTGATGTGAAGTGCCGTTTTTGGCATCGGGATGACTGACATTGTCCAGCACCTGGATTTCAGGACCAGTATAGTAGGGCTCCGGATATTTTTCATCTTCAACCACACCCCACATAACGCCACTATTGGCCCCATCAGAGACCCTCCATTCCATAGAAAGCACAAAATTGGTATAGGCATTGTCCGTTACCATATTGTATCGGTTCCCGTCCGTTCGCTGTTCAGTGGTCTTTAACACCATGGCACCATCTTCCAAGACCCAAGCGTCGGGTACTTCTTTTCCAGGGTAGACGTGCCATCCATCAAAGGAAGAGCCGTCAAACAAAACCTCCCATTCTTCTTCCGTAGTGGTCATTTCAACTTCTTCCTCAACAGAAGTTTCTTCTTCCGTTTCCGTTTTCTTGTTTTCCTTGCACCCAAAAATCAAGAGTAGGCCCAAGCATGCAATGTATTTTTTCATAATCCTAAAATTCTTTTGAGTTTAGCTTCATCAGTTTCAGAACCTGCAAAATCATCAAAGGTTTTTTCAGTGGCCTCAATGATATGGTCCTGTATAAATTTGGCTCCCTCACGGGCTCCTTGTTCAGGGCTTTTGATACAACATTCCCACTCCATTACGGCCCAAACGTCGCAGCCATATTGGGTTAATTTCGAGAAGATGGTCTTAAAATCAATCTGGCCATCCCCAAGCGAACGGTATCGCCCGGCACGATCGCCCCAATCATTATACCCTCCAAAGGCGCCTTTTTTCCCGGTCGGATTGAATTCCGAATCCTTGACATGAAACGCTTTAATGAACTCGTGGTAGTGGTCGATGTAGGTGATGTAATCCAATTGCTGGAGCACAAAGTGACTTGGGTCATACAAAATATTGACACGTTTGTGGTTTCCGGTCGCTTCCAAAAAGCGTTCGAAAGTATCTCCATCATGCAAGTCTTCCCCAGGGTGTATTTCGTAACAAACATCCACCCCTTCTTTGTCAAAATGGTCCAATATGGGCATCCATCGTTTGGCAAGCTCCGCAAAACCCATTTCAACAAGTCCTGCGGGACGCTGTGGCCAAGGATGTGCTGTATGCCACAGTAAGGCGCCAGAAAACGTAGCGTGCGCTGAAATACCCAATCGCCGGCTCGCGGTGGCTGCTTTCTTAACCGTTTCAACAGCCCATTCGGTGCGGGCTTTGGAATTCCCTTTGTATCGGTCCGGTGCAAAATTATCGAACATGATGTCGTAGGCAGGATGCACTGCCACCAGCTGACCTTGTAAGTGAGTGGACAGTTCCGTGATTTCCAAACCATACGAATTGATGGTACCCTTTAACTCATCACAGTAATCTTGACTTTCTGCCGCCTTGTCCAAGTCAATTAAAAACGATTCCCAAGTAGGAATTTGTATGCCTTTGTATCCTAAACCAGAAGCCCATTGGCATAAGCCTTCCAGGGAGTTGAATGGAGGTTGGTCGTCAACGAACTGCGCCAAGAAAACCGCAGGTCCCTTAATTGTTTTCATTCACATGTTTTTTGAAATACACAAATCCCAAAGTATAGGATTTATCTATTATATTTAATAGTTAGAGTTTAGCTAAAGCTGTTTCAGCTAGCACCATAAATATAGCAATTCGCTTACAATAAAAGCGCCCAACCATGGCAAACAAAGACATCATTTACGACGCAATCGTTGTAGGTACGGGAATCACTGGAGGGTGGGCCGCTAAAGAGCTATGCGAGCAAGGCCTAAAAACCTTGGTGTTGGACCGAGGACCCATGGTAAAGCATATTGAAGACTACAAAACCATGAACGACGATCCTTGGGACTATCCTTTTTTAGGAGAGCTTACCCGAGAGGAAAAGAAAAAATATCCCAAACAATCACGGCTGGGTTGGGCCCCAAAGGACGATGTCAAACATTTTTTTGTCAATGATTTGGAACATCCTTATCAAGAAACCAAACGTTTTGATTGGATAAGAGGATACCATGTAGGAGGTAGAAGTTTAACTTGGGGACGCCATAGCTATCGCTGGAGCGATCTTGATTTTGAAGCCAATAAAAAGGAAGGCATTGCGGTAGATTGGCCTATTCGCTATCCAGATATCGCACCGTGGTATGATACGGTGGAATCCTATATAGGCGTAAGTGGCGAAAAACTAGGTTTGTCGCAACTTCCAGATGGCATTTTTCAGCCGCCCATGGAATTGAATTGTGTGGAAAACGAATTGCGCCATTCGATGGAAACACAATTTGAGGATGCCCGTGTCCTCACTCCAGGAAGAGTTGCCCACATCACTGAAACGACCACCAAATTCGAAGGTAGGGGAAATTGCCAATACCGAAACCGCTGTTGGAGAGGATGTCCCTTTGGTGGTTACTTTAGTAGTAACGCCGTTACCCTTCCAGCAGCAGAACGCACGGGAAACCTCACCTTGAGACCCAATAGCATTGTGCATGAAGTGATTTATGATGCAGATAACAAGCAAGCTTCTGGAGTTAAAATGATTGATGCCGAAACCCAAGAAAAGATCATATTCAAGGGTAAAATTGTATTTCTCTGCGCCTCAGCCATGGCCTCCGTTGGTATTTTACTCCAGTCGAAATCTGATAGTTTTCCCAATGGGATGGGGAACAACCATGACCAACTAGGCCGAAATATCATGGACCACCATTATCAGCTCGGCGCTTCGGCCTTGGTTGAAGGTCATCTGGACAAATATTATAAAGGACGAAGGCCCAACGGATTTTATATTCCTCGGTTCGTCAATTTGAATACTGCCACGCAACGAGAGGACTTTGTTCGTGGTTTTGGCTATCAAGGAGGGGCAGCAAGAGGGAGATGGCAAGAATCCATTGCCGAGATGGGGTATGGCAAAGCCTTTAAAGAAAACATTCTCAGACCGGGCCATTGGGAAATTGGGATGAGCGGATTTGGTGAAATGTTGCCTCACCCAGAAAACAAGGTTACGTTAAGCACGACTGAAAAAGATAAATGGGGACTCCCCCAACTAGACTTCGATGTGGAGTTCAAGACCAATGAACGCAATATGCGAAAAGCCATTGTTGAAGAAGCCGTAAGTATGTTCAAAAAAGCTGGATTCAAAAACGTGACACCTTTTGAAAATTCCACCGGACCTGGATTGGGCATTCATGAAATGGGTGGGGCACGCATGGGCAGCAATCCCAAAACATCCGTAGTCGACCAAAATAACCGTTTGCACGATGTCAAAAATGTTTTTGTTACGGATGGAGCTTTTATGACCTCCGCCAGTTGTGTAAACCCGTCTCTAACCTATATGGCTTTTACCGCACGAGCTGCTAACTTTGCAGCTCAGGCATTTAAAAATCAAAACTTTTCCTGATATATTATGGATAACGCTTCAGCACGAAATCTTTGGGGTGATTTTTTAGACGCGCACTTGGAATATGCTTCCGAACCCGCGCCCAAGGTCATTCATTTTTGTGACAACCAAAAGGACGCCGATGTGTGCGCCGATTTAGTGAAAAAAAATATCAAACGTGCTATTTCCCATTCTTTGCTTGGGCTACAAATGCGAAACGAAAAATTGCCCAAAATAGGGGATTTTGCCATTGTTACGAATTGGAAGGGTGATGCACAAAGTGTTATCCGAACGGTGCAGGTAAAACTCATCCCCTATTTCGCCATTCGGGAAGAACATGCCAAACTGGAAGGAGAAGGGGATAAAACCCTAAACCACTGGCAAAAAACCCATTGGGATTATTATACCCGCGAATTACAGGAATACGGCAAAGCTCCAATCGAGAGCATGATTGTGGTGTTCGAACAGTTTGAAAAACTGTTCGCCCGTTAAGTCCCGAATTTTATCTCGATTAATCTAAATTGACCCAAACGTTTCCTTCTTTGTGGGAAGCCACCGTGCTTTCAATAAAGTTGAGGCCCCGCACGCCATCCAACATGGTAGGGAACTCACCATCATTGTAATCTTCACCACGAATAGCACGTGCTACCCCTAAATAGATATTGGCCATGGCATCGAAAATACCTTCAGGATGCCCAGGAGGTAATTTGGTGCCATCCAACGAAAGTTTAGAATTATAGGCATGACCCGGCTTCAATACTTGCAAGGGTTCCGTATCGCTCAACCAATACAGGTAGTTGGGATTCTCTTGTTCCCATTTAAAAGCCCCTTTTTCACCATAAATGGCAATGGATAATCCATTCTCTTCACCCGTTGCGACCTGACTGCTTCGGATTACCCCTTTTACGTGGTTGTCCAAGCGAATCAAAACAGTACCATCTACATCCATTTGGTTATCGTCGTAGAGGTAATTGAAATCGCACAAAATGGACTTTACTTGAAGACCCGTGGTGAATTCAATCATATTAAAGGCATGTACGCCAATGTCCCCCATGCAGGAACTGATTCCTGCCTTTTTAGGGTCTAGTCGCCATACCGTAGAACGTTTTTCTTTGTCGTGGATGATACCGTTGATCCAGCCTTGGTAGTATTGCGCGTCTACCTTATGAATTTTTCCAAGCACCCCTTCTTTAATCATCTCACGCATTTGGCGCACCATGGGGTACCCTGTGTAGGTATGTGTAACCGCAAATACTTTCTGAGCGTCCTTTAGCGTTTGTTGAAGAATCTTGGCTTCTTCATAGTTCGTGGTCAAAGGCTTTTCACAAATGACGTGAAAACCATTTTCCAATAGCGTTTTAGCCATGGGAAAATGCAAAAAGTTTGGGGTCAATACCGAACAAACCTGGATGCGTTCCTCTTCAGGAAGTTGGTTTTCAGAAGCGACGAAGTCTTCTATATCCTTATAAATTCTATCGGTTGGGATATCGATTTCCTTCGCGAAAGCCAAACTTTCTTCATATTGGGCATTAAAAACCCCTCCAACAATCTCGTAGTTGTCGTTAATGTAGGAGGCCACACGGTGCAATACTCCAATAAGGGAGTCCCCACCGCCACCAAAGATTCCAAGACGTATTTTTTTGGGCATGATATTATTCTTTGTATTCTATTTTTTCGTTTTTGAAAAGGATGACGAACAAGATGAGTACGCCAGTAGCAAAAATAGCTGGGAAGGTCCAGATTTTTGACCATTCATGTACATTTTCTGAAACCAAATAGGCATCCGTTATCTTACCTGCAACCCAGAATCCGATAAGCATCCCCACTCCGTAGGTGGCCAGCGTGATTAATCCTTGCGCGGCACTCTTGTACTTTTCTCCTGCTTTGGAATCGGTATAAATCTGTCCGGATACGAAAAAGAAATCATAACAGATACCATGAAGTGCGATACCAATAATCAACATGAAAATCAATTCGCCAGAATTTCCGTAGGCGAACAACAAATAACGAATGGTCCATGCCAGCATTCCCGCGAGGATGGTCTTTTTAAATCCAAACTTTTTAAAGAACACCGGAAGCAACAACATGAACAATACTTCAGAAATTTGTCCTATAGTCATCTTACCCGCAGGATTCGAAACGCCGATTTCTCCAAGAAACTGCCCAGCATGTTGATAATAGAATGCCAGTGGAATACAAATCAGCACCGAAGCCAAAAAGAATATGAAGAAATTTCTATCCTTTAAAAGTTTAAGGGCATCCAATCCTAAAATATCTGAGACTCTTACTTTTTCATCTTTTGAGCCGGTAGGTGGTGTTTTGGGTAGTGTAAAACTGAAAAATCCCAATAAAGCTGATGCGCCAGCAACCATTAAAAATGTGTTTTTCAAAAGTCCTTCTTTCACTCCAGCTTCACTATCCCATCCGAAGTAGCTAATGGCCAACCCGGCAATAATCCATCCGATAGTACCAAATACACGAACAAAAGCAAATTCTTTGGAAGGGTCTTTCATTTGATTGAATGCCACAGAATTTACAAGGGCCAAGGTGGGCATATAAATAATCATGTACCCCAAAACATATGGGTAAAACGCCCCAAAATCAGCGGCATTGGCCAACTGATACATCAAAAAGGCCCCTATAAGATGGGAAATCCCCAAAATACGTTCGGCATTAAAAAAACGATCGGCAATAAGGCCAATAATGAAAGGTGCAATAATGGCACCCCAAGATTGGGTTGAATACGCCATAGCAATTTCACCGCCAGACGCGTTCAAGGTATTGGGCAAATAAATACCCATAGTTACAAACCAGCCGCCCCAGATGAAGAATTCGAGAAACATCATCAAAGACAGTTGGAATTTTACTGTTGTATTCATGGAATTGATTTAGTCAGTTTATCTTTTGTAAAAAATGTAATCTAGCGGGAAGCTTTCAAGACCATTCGTTTGAAGTTCAGCCAAAATCTGCCCGCGATGGTGGGTTGCATGATTGATAACATGGAACAACATATCCTTTAGCTCATTGCCGTACGCACGCCCTTCTGAATTTTCATAATCAACCCTTAAATTCAAATCTTCTGCATTGGTCACGATCTCGAAAGTGGTTCTCTGGTTTTCATAGTGCATATCTTCCCAAAGGGAAATATCATGTTGGTCCCAAACCTTATGTTTGGCTGGTTTTTGCAATATTCTGCTATTCCAAATGTGATGGGCATTCAAAATATGGCTAAAAAGCACACCACATCGTTCCGGCACATGTTCCATTTGGTTGAAATGTTCAATGAGCTTTTTGTTGCAATAGAAGTTATAATCAAAAAGTTGATGTAAAAATCCTTTCATGCACGGATTGTTTACGCTGAGGTTTCCAAAACTTTCAAAAGCAAATCCTTGGTGGCCAAAATACCATCTTTCTCACCAAGTTCCTTTCCTTCGTATTCAACACCCACGAATCCCTTATATCCCGCGGAAAGCACAATGTCCATCATTTTCGTATAATCGGTATGGATTTCATTGCCTTCACCATCAAAGTCGTGCGACTTTGCACTTACGGCTTTCGCATAGGGCATCAGTTCGGTTATGCCTTGATAGCGGTCATATTCCTTGATGCATTTTGATTCAAAATAGGAACCATCTTCACGCTCAACGCAAAAATTCCCAAAATCTGGCAAGGTTCCGCAGTTGGCCATATCTACGCCTTTCATCACTTCAACGAGCATACCTGCATCGGAAGAGAAGCCACCATGGTTCTCGACGATGACATCAATATTTTTAGGTGCCGCGTAAGCACATAATTTTTTGAGCCCATCAATAGAAGCTGGCGTCCACTCTTCAGCGACTTTACTTCCCATAAGATTCACACGGATGGAATGACAACCTAATTTCTCGGCAGCATCGACCCATTTATGATGCCTTTCTACAGCTTCGTTTCTTTCGGCCTCATCGGCGGAAGACAAATCACCTTCATGGTCTACCATGATGATTAGGTTTTCCATCTCATGCGCTTTGCTCGCTTCCAAGGATTTTTGAACGAACTCATCCATAGCCTCTTGCGAAAATTCTTTTTCGGCCAGCTCCTTTTCGTAAAGCTGGCTCACATATTCCAATCCAGAAAATCCCCATTGTTTTGCTTTCTCGGCAAAAGCATAGGGGTCCAGACCTTCTTCCTTTATCATTCTATGGATTGACCATTGGGCCAAAGACAATTGTATCGCCACGTCTGCGGTTTCTGGTTCTGGCTCCATGGTTTCGGAAGTCGTTTCAGCTGTTTTTTTACCATCCTTACAGGAACTCACTCCTAAAATAGTTATTGCTGCACTTGCTTGGATTCCTCGATTGATAAATCGTCGTCGCCTCATTTAGGTTGTTTTTAATGAATTATGAAGAGTTGAGAAAAACTATAACGTTATAGTACGGAATTCTCAACAAACACAGGGTTTAAATGTAGAAAATTAATTTAATAATTAATACATTTAGTGATTAAACAAACACAATACATGAGTAAGTTTTATTACAACGAGGAGCAGGAATCTTATGATGCTATCGTGGTGGGCACTGGCATCAGTGGTGGATGGGCGGCCAAAGAACTCTGTGAGAATGGTCTCAAGACTTTGGTGTTGGAAAGAGGACGTATGGTAAAGCACCGAGAGGACTATCCGACCGCAAATCTTGACCCTTGGGATTTTCCCCATGCAGGCGAACCGACCGCGGAGGATTTGAAAAAACAAGAAAAGCAAGCGAGAACGGGATACACTGTAAAAGCCCCGTCAAAGCATTGGTTCGTCAATGACCTAGAACATCCGTACAACGAGGTAAAACGCTTTGATTGGATGCGCGGTTATCATGTAGGAGGTCGTTCTATTATGTGGGGGCGACATAGCTATCGTTGGAGTGAAATGGACTTTGCCGCCAATGGCAACGAAGGGGTTGCCGTTGATTGGCCCGTGAGATACAAAGATATTGCCCCTTGGTACGATAAAGTAGAATCGTATATTGGAATCTCCGGTGAATTATTGGGGCTTCCCCAATTGCCTGATGGGCAATTCGAGCCCATGATGGAACTCAATTGTGTAGAAGACCACGTTCGAGGAAAAGTAGCAGAACATTTTGATGGTAGAATCATTACTGCAGGCCGCGTCGCCCATATCAACAGTGACAAACAGTTTGAGGGCGATGGTAGGGTTCGCTGCCAGTTCAGAAACCGTTGCGTAAGAGGGTGTCCTTTTGGCGCTTACTTCAGTAGTCTTTCCTCAACCTTGCCTGCAGCGGAAAGGACCGGGAATATGACCTTGCGTCCGGATTCCATCGTTCATGAAATCATGTATGACCCGGACACCAAAAAAGCAACTGGGGTTAAAGTTATTGATAGGGTAACCAAAGAGACTTTTGAATTCAAGGCGAAAGTGATTTTCTTGTGTGCTTCGGCCGTAGCATCGACCAGTATTTTGATGCAATCCAAGTCTGACCGTTTCGAAAATGGATTAGGAAATGATAGTGGAGAGTTGGGACACAATATTATGGACCACCATTTTTTAGTAGGTGCCCAAGGGAAAATGGATGGTTTTGATGATAAATATTATAAAGGCCGAAAACCCAACGGCATTTACATTCCCCGTTTCCGAAACCTAGGAGGCGCCAGTGATATGAAAGATTTCACACGCGGATATGGTTATCAAGGAGGTGCAGCTCGAGGCGATTATGAAAATCTTGTAGCGGAAGCTTCTTTTGGTAAGGAGTTCAAAGAAGGTTTAATGAAGCCTGGAGGCTGGACCATGAACATGCTGGCCTTCGGTGAAATCCTTCCGTATCACGACAACAAGATGATGTTGGATTATGACAAGCTTGACCAGTGGGGCTTGCCGACCGTTACCTTCGATGCGGAAATCAGGGACAACGAAATCAACATGCGAAAGGATATGCAAGACCAAGCCGTTCAGATGCTGGAAAAATCTGGCGCTAGGGACATTGAACCGTATGATAGACCCTACGCCATTGGGCTGGGCATTCATGAAATGGGAACGGCCCGTATGGGTCGTGACCCTAAGACCTCGGTGGTAAATGAATACAACCAAGTACACGCTTGTAAAAATGTGTACGTGACCGACGGGGCATTCATGACTTCCGCAAGTTGTGTAAACCCATCGCTAACCTATATGGCCTTTACGGCGAGAGCCGCAAATCACGCTGCACAAGAACTTAAAAAAGGAAACGTATAATGGAAAGAAGAAAAGCGCTCAAGAATATGGGAATGGCCTTTGGGTACACTGTTGCCGCTCCCACCCTTATGAATCTGGTACAGAGCTGTAGCAGTAAAAAAGTTTTGGATTGGTTTCCTGAGTTTTTGACTAAGGACCAAGGTACAGCCATTCATACGTTAGTGGATATGATTTTACCCAAAACCGATACGCCTTCTGCCACAGAAATGAACATACACGTTTTCATTGACACCTTCGCGAAAGAAGTGCTTCCTGAAGAACATCAAGATTTCATGAAAATGACCATGGAAAAGTTTTTTGGCAAAGTATTAAGCGAGACCCAAAAGGAAACACTAGCAGAAGTTGATGAGGAAGGTTTTACCCCTTTGTTGAGTACCTACCTTAAAAAACGCACCAAAGACGTGGAAAAGGAACATGGAGAAGCCGTGGAAGACTATTTTATGGCGATCGAAGAACAAGGAAGTGCAGTGTTGGATGATGAAATTGCTTGCTTCGCATTTGCCAATTCCCTTCGCGATATGACGGTTTGGTCATATAAAAACACGGAATACATTGGAGAAGAGGTTTTGGCCTATTTGCCTATTCCAGGGCAGTATGTTGCGTGTGATGATGCGGAGACTTTAACCCAAAACAGAGCTTGGTCTTTGTAAAGTAAACCATTAGATAAAAAAGAAAAAGCCCTCAATAGAGGGCTTTTTTTATGTCATAAAAATACCCTGGAACATGTTCAACATCTTAATGAACCTTTCCAGGGTATCTAATCAATAAACACTATCACATACTGATAAGTTCAGCACAAACTATGAGCCGCACATCAAGCAGTCGTCGTCTGCTTGGCCTTCTTTGGCACGTGCAATCATTTCTTTCATTTCTTCCGGTGTCATGGGTTGTATGTCAACCTCTTGCTGACTTACCGGCGTTGTTTCCACATTCAGTGTTTCTGCTGCCTTGGGTGCTGCAGCGGCAACTTCGGCCTCTGCTGCTATACTAACGGGAACTTCCTTCTTTTTAGTATTGTCCAAGGTGAATTTAATTGCATCTACCGCAGCTTTTGTCCTCAAATAGTACATTCCCGTTTTCAAACCACTCTTCCAAGCGTAAAAATGCATCGACGTCAACTTGGAATAGTTGGCATTTTCCATGAACAAATTCAATGATTGGCTTTGGTCGATGAAGTAGCCTCTGTGTCGGCTCATATCAATGATATCCTTCATGCTCAACTCCCAAACGGTTTTATACAACTCCTTGATGTCCTCAGGAATGATTTCAATATGCTGAATAGAACCGTTGGCACGCATCAATTCTTGCTTCATGTTCTCGTTCCAAAGTCCAAGAGATACCAAATCTTCCAGAAGGTGCTTGTTGACTACGATGAACTCTCCTGATAGTACACGTCTGGTGTAAATGTTGGACGTATAGGGTTCAAAACATTCGTTATTTCCTAAAATCTGGGAAGTAGACGCAGTTGGCATAGGTGCAACCAATAGTGAATTCCGTACGCCATGCGCTTTGACGTCCTTGCGTAACTTGGCCCAATCCCATCTTCCGGAAAGCTCTTCGTCTTTTATCCCCCAAAGGTTATGCTGAAATTCGCCTTTTGCGATTGGAGAACCTTTGTAGGTGGAATAGGTGCCTTCATCTTTGGCTAATTCCATAGATGCGGTAACGGCGGCATAATACAGGGTCTCAAATATTTCTTGGTTGAGTTTTTTGGCTTCATCACTGGTGAAGGGCAAACGCAACATAATAAAGGCATCAGCCAAACCTTGCACCCCAAGTCCTACGGGGCGGTGACGCATATTTGAATTTTCGGCCTCCTTTACCGGGTAGTAATTCCTATCGATGACCCGGTTCAAGTTCTTGGTGACCCGTTTGGTGACCTTGAACAATTCTTTGTGGTCAAACGCACCATTCTTAATGAACATAGGAAGTGCTATGGATGCCAAATTACAAACCGCGATTTCATCGGGGGAGGTATATTCCAAAATCTCAGTACACAGGTTCGATGAACGAATGGTACCCAAATTTTTCTGGTTGCTCTTCCGGTTGGCCGCGTCCTTGTACAACATATAAGGGGTTCCCGTCTCGATTTGGGATTCCAGGATTTTCTCCCAAAGCTCTCTAGCTTTGATAGTTTTTCTTCCCTTTCCTTCAGCCTCGTATTTTGTGTAAAGTGCTTCAAACTCTTCACTATGCGAATCGAAAAGTCCCGTACACTCGTTTGGACACATTAAAGTCCATTCTGCGTCGGCTTCAACACGCTTCATGAACAAATCTGGAATCCACATAGCGTAGAACAAGTCACGGGCTCGCATTTCTTCTTTTCCGTGGTTCTTTTTCAAATCCAAGAAGTCATAAATATCTGCGTGCCATGGCTCCACATAAATCGCGAAGCTTCCTTTTCGCTTTCCTCCTCCTTGGTCTACATAACGCGCTGTGTCATTAAATACACGCAACATGGGCACGATTCCATTGGAAGTACCGTTTGTTCCCGCAATGTACGAACCTGTAGCCCTGACATTATGGATGGAAAGGCCGATACCTCCAGCGGACTGGGAAATCTTTGCGGTTTGTTTCAAAGTATCATAAATGCCATCTATACTGTCTTCACGCATTGCCAATAAGAAACATGAAGACATTTGCGGTTTCGGTGTACCAGAGTTGAAAAGGGTTGGCGTAGCATGTGTAAAGTACTTTTTGGACATCAACTCATAGGTCTCTACTGCAGCATCCATGTCATTCAAGTGTATTCCCACGGCAACTCGCATTAACATATGCTGTGGTCGCTCAGCGATATTTCCATTGATTTTGAGCAAGTACGAACGTTCAAGCGTTTTGAAACCAAAGTAATCGTAGCCAAAATCACGGTTGTAGATAATGGTTGAATCCAAGGTTTCGGCGTTTTTACTGATCACTTCGAAAACCTCATCGGAAATCAATGGTGCTTTTTTTCCGGTTCGTGGATTTACATATTCGTAGAGGTCCTTCATGGTTTCAGAGAAGGACTTTTTGGTGTTTTTGTGCAAGTTCGAGATGGAGATACGTGCTGCGAGCTTGGCATAGTCAGGGTGGGTTGTGGTCATGGTCGCGGCAATCTCTGCGGCAAGGTTATCCAATTCGGATGTAGTTACCCCATCATAAAGCCCTTCAATTACGCGCATGGTCACCTTTACTGGATCTACCAACCCATTTAGACCATAACATAACTTTCTTACCCTTGCGGTGATCTTATCGAACATCACCGGCTCCTTTTTTCCATCTCTTTTTACTACGAACATTTGCTACTCTTCTTTTATGTGATACTTTTCATTGGCTTAACCAAAAGCTTTAAATGTTAAAAAATAACATTTAAGGTTAAGGTCATGGAAACCCTCAGGGGCCAAGAGGGTTTAGTTGGTGGGTTATTTAAAAATCTGCGTCGAAGCTGATTTTTTGGGAATCAGCATCTTTTTCTTTGTTGAGCACGCCCGCTTTTTGATATTCAGACACGCGCTTTTCAAAGAAGTTGGTTTTTCCTTGTAGCGAAATCATGTCCATAAAATCGAATGGGTTGGTGGCGTTATAAACTTTTTCACATTGTAACTCGACTAGAAGTCTATCGGTCACAAATTCAAGATATTGAGTCATCAATTTAGCGTTCATCCCGATAAGGCTAACGGGCAAGGATTCCGTAATGAACTCTCTTTCGATATTAAGGGCATCAACGATAATTTCGGAGATACGCTCTTTAGGGACCTTGTTTATCAAGTGGTTGTTGTGCAGATGTACCGCATAGTCGCAGTGCATGCCTTCATCCCTTGAAATCAACTCGTTTGAAAAGGTCAATCCTGGCATTAGTCCTCTTTTCTTCAACCAGAAAATGGAACAGAAGGCTCCAGAAAAGAAAATTCCCTCAACTGCTGCAAAAGCAATCAATCGTTCTGCAAAACTTGGCGAGTCAATCCATTTCAACGCCCAATCCGCCTTTTTCTTAATAGCCGGGAAGTTTTCAATGGCCTTGAAGAGTACATTTTTCTCTTTTTCATCCTTGACATAGGTATCAATCAGTAAAGAGTAGGTCTCCGAATGGATATTTTCCATCATAATCTGGAAACCATAGAAAAATTTGGCTTCGGAATATTGTACTTCGTTCACAAAGTTTTCCGCCAAATTCTCGTTTACAATACCGTCAGAAGCCGCAAAAAAGGCAAGAATATGTTTGATGAAATATTGCTCCTCTTCACTCAACTTATTGTTCCAGTCCGTCAAATCTTGGTGTAAATCTATCTCCTCAGCAGTCCAAAAACACGCTTCACATTTTTTGTACCAATCCCATAAATCATGATGTTTGATGGGAAAGATTACAAATCGGTCTTCATTTTCGGCTAAAATGGGTTCTACTGCTGCTGACATAGTGTTTCGTGTGTGTGCTGATTAAAAGAGGAAAAACAAATACCCAAGGGTAGGGCTAACAAAGATTTAAAAATGAACGCGAAAACTAAAGTTTGTTTCAGCATTTCAATCTCAAAGTTTTTAACACAACTTGTTGAAATCTAGGTTCGCAAGGTATAATCATTGGGTTTAAGCAAGATTCTATTTCCCTAGACTTTTTAGCATAGGTTAAACAAGAAAATTGAAGAGTGGAAATTTACCGATATAAAAAATGGCCGTTTGGAAAGCCAAATGTGATTAACCTAAACGGTACGGCCGTCTTACAATGCCTTTGGGTACATTTTGTCCTTGGATAGTTCCCCCAAAATCCAAAGTCGCAAAGACGCCATAGAACAGCAAGAATGTTTGTGCAAGCGATTTCTAAACATAGAGGTTGGTTGCTCTGGCCGTACGTTTATGGTTATATCAATACTTTTCGATGAACTTGTGCATGAAGGGCAACGTTATTTTTATCAGTCATTCTGTTGACTGGAATTCAACATATCACGTTGCTAAGGTGAAACTAATCAACCCTTTTTTTGAAATCATGCCTCGATGTGTAATCGGTCGTTTTTACTGTATAAATGGTTTACGCTTGAAAAAATTGGGGCGTGCTGTGGGAAAAAGATGGTTTCGCTAGAGAAAATTGCCACAAGACGCTCTATGCAACGATTTTGCCCATTTGTACCCGTAATCTTGCCATCAGCACATCTTTTGAATTCGATTTGGCAAATAATCCTATTTTTGATTACAGTAATAACCCCGTACATGTTAGAAGCCGTAATTGTTGACGATGAGGTAAAAGCTCTGCAGAGTCTCAGTTGGGAATTGACCAATTTAAGTGACGAGGTGGATATCATTGCATCCTTTACAGATGCCCATGAAGCACTACGTTATTTGGAAGCCAATACGCCCGACTGTTTGTTTCTGGATATAGAGATGCCGGCTATGGATGGTTTTCAGTTTATAAAGAATCTTAAAAACAAGGATTTTCCTGTGGTAATCACAACAGCTTATAATCAATACGCCCTTCAAGCCCTGAAAAACGAGGCTATTGATTATTTGCTCAAACCTATTGATACGGATGACTTAGAATTGACCATTGACAAAATCAAAAAATTCAACGCCAAGAATTATACTGCCGAAAAGCTTGAAAAGATACTTTTGAACTTCAACGCGGAGTCTTCCAAAAAGAAAATAACCATCAACACCGATGGCAAATTGCTTTTTTTGAATAATGAGGATATCTTATATGCAGAATCAGATGGCAATTACAGTACATTGTTTTTAAGTGATGGGCAAAAAATATTGCTTACCAAAAAGTTGAAAGAGGTCAACGCAATTTTACCAGAACGCAGTTTTTTCAGAATACACAATTCATATATCATCAACCTCAACAAGATTAAGGAGTTTCTAAAAACCGATGGGTACGTTGTTTTGGAATCAAATCACAAAATACCTGTCTCACGGCAAAAAAAATCCGACTTTTTGGATATGCTGTAATATGTAGTTAAAGCGTGCTTACATTTTTGTTGATCAAAACCAAAACTACCCCACGACCTGCTTTGTGTGCTGTCGTACTTTTATTTTGTACACCGCTTTTCTTGAGCGCACAAGAAATCCCAGATAAATTCAAAGAGAAAGTAGAAAAAGTCATCAACTTTCGCGCAAGGACCTATGGCCCAATTGATGAAAATCTACGAAACCACAGACGCGATACCGCACTTATCCGATATTTTGCGGACCAATGCAAACAGGAAGAATATTCAGAAGGTTTGGCATATGCGCTCAATCAGTTGGGTTCCCGATATCGCAATACATCACAATTCAAAAAGGCCGCTGATTTGCATAGCGAAGCGCTAGCCATTTCAGAGCAAATCAACAATACCGAATTCAAAGTACTAAGCCTTAATATGCTCGGAGTGGTTTATCAAAGGACCGACGCCATCAAAACAGGATTGGACCACCATCAAAGAGCACTTGAACTTGCGGAAAATGTTGAAAATCCCTCGCATCATATCAAAAGGCATGTCAATATTTCCTTGAATGCCATTGGCAACCTTTATGAAAAATTGGGGCAGTACGACCTGGCCATAACCCAATTCAAACGGGCCTTGAAATTTGAAAAACAACTGGACAATAAACTTGGACTGGCCATCAACCATCAAAATATTGGAAAGTGTTTGGAGCAAAAAGGGGATTTGGAAGGTGCTTTGGACAATTATCGCGAGTCTTTGGCCTATAACGAAGAAATTGACTCGGATTTTGGTCGTGTTATCTGTAAAAACAGTCTAGCGCAAGTCTATCTCAAACAAGAGATGCCCTATGCGGCCTTGGTTTTGTTGGAACCCGTACAAGAATTGGCAGAAAACCTTGGCGATTATTTCTTGACATCTTCCGTTTTCATAAATACAGGTTGGGCCCACACAGAGTTGGGGGATTACAAAAAGGCAAAATCCTTTTATCAAAAAGGAATTGACATGGCACGTACGCACAATATGCCGAGCAACTTGGTATATGGCTATCAAAAACTTTCTGATTTTGAACGGGTACAGGGAAATTACAAGGCGGCTTACGAGCATTTCAAAAAGGCAGACGCTTACGACAAAGAAATTTCAAGCGCTACCAACCTTCGCTACATGACGGATATTATCGTTCGCTACGAGGCTGAAAAAAAGACGAATCAGATTTCTGTGTTGGCCAAGGAAAATGAAATCGTTCGTTTACGGCTTAAAAAGAACCAAACTACCTTATTGGTTAGTGCCTTGGTAGTGGGCTTGATTTCATCCATCCTTTACATTTTGTATCGGCAATACCAAAGCAAAAACGAAAGACGCGTTTTGTCTTTGGAGCAGAACATGTTGCGTAGCCAGATGAACCCTCATTTTTTATTCAACTCTTTGAACTCCATTAAGTTGTATATCATAAACAATGAGCAAAAAAATGCAGTTCATTACCTCAATAAATTTTCGAAGTTGGTACGTAAAATTCTGGAGGCTTCCTCGGTTCGGGAAATCACTTTGGCCGAAGAACTTGAAACGGTTGAATTGTACATGAACATTGAAAACATTCGGTTCTCCAATGAAATAGACTTCAAAATTGATTTAGACCCAGAGGTGAATCCTGAAAACATCAAGGTCCCTTCGCTAACGCTTCAGCCCTTTTTGGAGAATTCTTTATGGCACGGTTTATCGCCGAAGGAAGGCGAAAAAGAAATCCACGTAAACATCAAAAAGAAAACGGACAGTCATATTCAAATCGAAATCGTGGATAACGGTGTGGGGCGTACAGCGGCAGAAGCCAACAAAGAAAACAGGGTGCTAAAGCGAAAGTCGGTAGGTATTCGTATCACCAAAGAACGATTGGCTAATTTCGCCAAGGATTACCACCACAATTTTGATGTGCATATCGTTGACCTTTTTGACGATAATGCCACTCCAAGAGGGACCAAGGTTATTTTGGAAATCCCTACGATTTAGTTCTGTTTTCAACCACTTCCTCTAGCTCAGCATACCATTCCGTTCCAAATTTTCGAATCAGCGCTTCCTTAACAAAACGATATACCGGAACTTTAAGTTCCATTCCCAAAGAGCAGGCAGGGTCACAAATCTCCCATTCGTGATAGTTGACTGCGGTAAATTCAGAATAGGCTCTTGTTCGTACAGGATACAAATGACAGGAAACCGGTTTTTTCCAGGTTACTGCGCCCTCATTATAGGCCTTTTCAATACCACATTTGGCGGTACCATCTTTTTCGAAAATAGTGTACGCACATTCCGCTCCATTTACCAAAGGGGTTTCCCACTCCCCATCTTCTCCTTTTACAAAAGCACCTTGAGATTCCAAAGCCGATACGCCTTCATGCCTTAGGTAGGGTTTAACCTTATCCACAATGTTCTCCAAAATAGCGGTCTCTTCCTCTTCCAAAGGTGCCCCATAGGCTCCTTCCACACAACACGCGCCTTTGCAGGCTGTTAAGTTGCATACAAAATCGTGGTCGAGAATATCTTCAGAAACAATGGTTTTACCAATTTGGAACATCTATTCAGAACTTATAACACAAAAATAACCCATACTTCAAGATTTTGGTATTGTGAAAGACTTTTCCCGTTGCAAAAGAGTGCAATTTGGCAGTACATTTGCCACGCTAAAATCGAAATTGGAAATGAACTTCAACGGTAAGGAAATTGTTACGGCAACTATGGTGCTTTTCGCGGTAATTGATATCTTGGGAAGCATTCCCATCATCATTGGTTTACGACAAAAGGTTGGACACATTCAATCTGAAAAAGCTTCGATTGTCGCTGCCAGTTTAATGGTTGCTTTTTTATTCGTGGGCGAAAGTATTCTTCAGCTTATCGGCATTGATGTCAACTCCTTTGCAGTAGCAGGAGCATTTGTTATTTTCTTTTTGGCCATTGAAATGATTTTGGGCATTAGCCTATATCGTGATGAAGAACCGGAAAGCGCATCAGTGGTGCCCATTGCCTTTCCGCTAATTGCTGGAGCAGGAACCATGACCTCGATTTTGTCCCTTAGAGCGGAGTATGCCGTGGAAAACATTGTGGTAGCCATCATCCTAAACATTATATTTGTTTACCTAGTGCTAAAATCCAGCACTCGGATTGAAAAATTGCTGGGCAAAAATGGGTTGGGAATCATTCGAAAAGTATTTGGGGTGATTTTGTTGGCCATCGCTGTAAAGTTATTCGCGACCAACATCAACCAACTCTTGTAATCCTTTTTGTAAAGAAATCATGAACAAGACCTTCACCATAGTTTTGATTGTTTTTGCCCTCGCCCTGATTGCCTACAATGTTACTATGGTAGACTTCGACGACCCATTTCAAGGCGATAGCACAATAGCCCTTATTGGCATTGTGGCATCACTTTGTGCCATTATTATCTTGCTGATTTTTATGACGTCCAAGAAAATAAAGGACAAATTGGAAGAAGACTAATGTTTTAGTCCTAAGGCTTCTGCATCTCCATCATAAAGGGATTTAGCCGTGTCCAACTCCAAAACCTTCGTGAGCATGGTGTCGTGCTTGCCCTTGATTTGCGCAGCTAGGTTTGGAGAGAACAATTGCTCTGCGATGTTTGCTTTAATGTAATCTTTGATTTTATCCTCAAAAGCATAAAAGTCCAACTTGATTTTGCGATTCAACACGAACTGGATGAATTCATCAAAAAGAATATCGTCGGCCACAAAATTATCCAAGAACTCGTTTTTGGAATAGTGGGCATATTGTTTACGATCTTTTTCCAAGTGTTCAAAAGCAAATCTTGAGAAAAACTCATAGGTGTCATCCATGCTTTCGATGGCTTCTTCCTCGTTACTGCCAATTGGCACGAACACATCGGGAATGATTCCGCCTCCGCCATAGACCACTTTTCCTTTAGGGGTTCTAAACTTTAATGAGTCTGCTACTTTTATGCTATCCACAGAAACCAGTTCGCCACTACTGTAGCGGTTCATGAATTCGTGATAGTAGTCTTTATGGCCTTTTCTATAGGATTTTTGAATGGAGCGTCCCGTGGGTGTGTAATAACGGGAAACCGTCAACCGCACTGCTGAACCGTCTCCCAAATCCATTTCACGTTGCACCAATCCTTTTCCAAAAGAACGCCTTCCCACGATGGTGCCAATATCATTGTCTTGCAATGCCCCTGCAATGATTTCGCTCGCCGATGCGGACCGCTCATTGATGAGTACGTAAACGGGTTTATCCTCGAAATCGCCGGTATCGGTAGCATAGGCTTTTTTTATCCTTCCTTTTTTGTTCTTCGTGAAAAGAATCAGTTTGTCTTCTTCCAAAAATTCATCAGCAAGTTTTTCGGCGATGCCCAAATACCCTCCTGGATTGTCCCTCAGGTCGAGTACTAGTTTGCCCGCGCCCCGCAATTTCAATTTTCGAATGGCGTCTTTGAATTCTTTAAAAGTAGATTCCGCAAAACGATTGATTTTGATATACCCCATATCTCGGGTCAGCATATAATATGCTTCCACACTTTTGATGGGTACTTTGTCACGACGTACGGAAACCCTAAACTTTCTGTTTTCAGCCTTCCGATAAACATTCAGCTCAACCTTGGTCCCTGATTTTCCTTTCAGCTTTGAAACCACCTCATTGTTGGGAATTCGTTTTCCGAAAAGGGTATCCTTGTTCGCCAAGAGGATTCTATCTCCAGGTTTGATTCCCGCGATATGGCTAGGACCGTTTTTTATGGTGCGAATTACTGTGATGGTATCGCGATACATATAAAAACTAATGCCAATACCCACAAAATCACCCTTCATACTTTCAGAAACTTCCTCCATCTCACTTTTGGGAATGTATACCGAATGTGGGTCGAGTTTTCCCAAAATATTGTTTACGGTTACATCCACAATACTGTCGGTATCAATATCATCCACATATTCATAGTCGATGTAATCGATAAGGCGATTGAGCTTGTCTTTTTTTGAGTTTGTTGAAAAAAGCTTCTCTGGAGAGTCGTCAAAATGCAATTTGCCCCCTATGAAGATTCCAATCGCTACAGCAAGAGCGAGAAGTGTTGGCCATATGTAATTGTACTTCTTATCCATTTTTTTTCTTCATCATGCCAACTCTTCCAATATGGGCAGGTGGTCAATCAAAACTCCTGCGCGTTCTAAAAATCGAAGCCCAGAATCATCTTTATAAGCTGTTTGATAAACTACACGTTTTA
Organism: Bacteroidota bacterium; assembly: GCA_039027495.1. GTDB lineage: Bacteria > Bacteroidota > Bacteroidia > Flavobacteriales > Flavobacteriaceae > Flagellimonas. The sequence continues at coordinate 67,124 of JBCCKH010000019.1, read as the reverse complement.
TGCCAGACTGGTGAATAAGCTTGCTACATTCGCGACAAGGAGATAAGGTTATATAAAGTGTTGCCCCTTGGCAAGACTGTGTAGAGGAGGCCACTTTTAAAATAGCATTGGCTTCAGCATGCAGTACATACCATTTGGTGTAACCCTCTTCGTCCTCACAATAGTTTTCAAATCCTGTAGGAGTCCCATTGTACCCATCGGAAATAATCATACGGTCTTTTACGATGATTGCCCCAACTTGTTTTCGCTTGCAATGTGAAAGCTTTCCCCACTCTCGCGCCATTCGCAAATAAGCCCGGTCGTATTTCTCCTGTTTTGTTTCATTCATGCTTTTGGGGCCATTGTGTTAAATCTAAGATACCCGCTTTGATGGTATCCTACAACCTTATTCGATGAAATTTAACGTAGTCCTTAAATGGGAAACGTATTGACCAGCAAGGGTATTGTAATGCAAATGACCAAAGCGGAAAGACCTAAGATAACATACGATGGTTTTAACTTGAAACCTCGGGTCAATACAAAAGATAAGGCCAACAAGGCTAGAATTACTGTTACCTGAGAGATTTCAATGCCTGCCGCAAAACCTAACAGGGGTACAACCTTGTCATCTTCTTCGGCCATCATCATCTTAAAATAATTGGAAAAACCAAAACCATGTACAAAACCAAAGAAAGCGGTGGCCAGTCCATGAAGGTACAAATTGGAGGGTATCGTACCCTTTTTTACATAAACTCCATTGAACAGGGCCGTTAGCAATATGGTAACCGGAATCAAAAACTCAATTAATGCTACATCAACTGTGAAAACCTCGTATACAGACAAGGCTAATGAGAGGCAATGCGCTACCGTAAAAATGGTAGCGAGGACCAAAACACTTTTCCATTCTTTAAAAGAAAACGGGATGGCCAGTGCAACCAGAAAGAGAATATGATCGTAAGCGTTGGGGTCGAGGACGTGGTTTAAGCCCAATTCAAGATAAAACCAAAATTGCTCCATGCGATACTAGGTTAGGTGAAGAAGCTCAAGTTACGGAATCCCCCGCTCCTTTTGAATGGTTTCGTAGGCCTTTTGCACTTCTTTAAACTTTTCCTCCGCTCCTTTTTTGATGGCCTCATTTTCGGTAACCACTCGGTCAGGATGATACTTTTTGGCCATTTTGCGGTAGGCTTTTTTGACCTCATCGTCGGTAGCGGATTTTTCAATCTCCAAAATTTTATAAGCATTGTCTGCAGATTTGACAAACATCGCCATGATACTGTCAAAGTCACTTTTAGTAATGCGCAAGTACCCGGCAATTTCCCTGAGTTTATTGGTCTCCGCTTGGCTTACTTGGCCATCTGCCTGCGCAATCCCAAACAAAAAGTGCAGTAGCTGCAAGCGAACTTCATATCGTGTACGCTGCGCCATAAAGGTGGAAATGCGAGCCGCTGAAATCTCTCTTTTCTTAATGACATCATTAAACGTCCGAAAAATTGCATTGGCCCTTTCCTTGCCATAGGTCGACAAAAAATATTGCCGCACGTAATCCAACTCCCTTTGACTGACTTGGCCATCTGCCTTGATAACAATGGAGCAAAGCGACAACAGGTTCAATTCAAAATCTGCTGGAGAAACCTCCTGCCGCCCCAAATCCCGAAAAATTGTTCTCCCTGAAGAACCACTTTCACGATACCCATCGACCAAGCTGCCCACCACAAAACCAAGCAACGCTCCAGGAAGGCGCAAGAACAAATACCCCAAAAAAGCGGCGAACCATTTGATCATAGAAAAAAGAAAACAAAGATAATCCATTAAGGGCCATGTTCTTTGCGGAAAGATTACATCTTTGAAAAAGGGACAAAAGCAGTATCTTTGACAATTAAATAAAGAATTACTATGTATCCCGAAGAGTTAGTAAAACCTATGAGAGCGGATTTGGCGACTGCCGGATTCGAAGAACTATATACTGCAACGGCGGTTGAAGATGCCCTAAAGAAAGAAGGTACCACATTGGTTGTGGTAAACTCCGTTTGCGGTTGCGCTGCTGCAAATGCCCGCCCTGGAGCAAAGCTTAGCTTGCAAAACAGCAAAACACCCAATCATTTGGTGACTGTTTTTGCTGGAGTTGATAAAGAAGCTGTAGATGTGGCACGTAACCATATGGTTCCTTTTCCTCCTTCTTCACCCAGTATGGCCCTGTTCAAAGATGGTGAGTTGGTCCACATGATTGAACGCCACCATATTGAAGGAAGACCAGCAGAGCTTATCGCCGAAAATCTAATGGAAGCATACAACGAACATTGCTAGACTTCCATAAAATCGAAAAAGATAAAACCACCCTTTCGGTGGTTTTTTTATTTTTACCCTAACCCTTTGTTCAGTTTTTTTGACCGTGACCAAAATACTTGCATACCCACTTACTATTCTGTTTTTTATTGTCTTCGGATTGACCTTATTGGCGTTTCATCCCCTACAGTGGTTTTTGTTCAATGTTTTCGGATATCAGGCCCATAAAAAAAGTGTGGATTGGCTCAATTGGAGTATTTTGAGATGTACCAACGTGTTGGGAACACGGTACACCTTTACCAACAAACATAAGATTCCAACCAACATTCCTTTGATTATCGTTTCGAATCACCAGAGCATGTACGACATCCCTCCGATTATTTGGTATATGCAGAAGCATCACCCGAAGTTCGTAAGCAAAATAGAGTTGGGAAAAGGCCTTCCCAGTGTTTCTTTCAACCTTCGCCATGGGGGGTCGGTACTTATCGACAGAAAAGACCCGAAACAATCCATTGAGCAACTCAAAAAATTGGGAAATTATATTGAAGAGCACAAACGTTCGGCGGTAATATTTCCCGAAGGCACTAGAAGCCGAACAGGAGAACCGAAAAAGTTCTATACTACCGGACTGAAAGTTTTGTTGACAGAAGCCCCAAATGCTTTAATCGTGCCCATAAGTATCAAGAACTCATGGAAACTGTTGAAATATGGAAAATTTCCCATGGGCATCGGGGCACATTTGAAATTCGAGGTACATGAGCCAATACCCAATTCTGGGGATGCCGAACGGCTTATTCCTCAATTGGAAAGTATCATTCATAAAGGCGTACAACGAGCATGACCCAATCTTCTGAAGCGCTTATAGAAGCCACCAAAACATTCGTAAAAGAAACCCTATCCGATGCGGAAGGTGGACATGATTGGTTTCATACGCAACGGGTCTATCGCTTAGCGTTGCGTTTGGCCAAAGAGGAAAAAGCGGATGAAATGGTTGTACAGCTGGCAGCGCTGCTTCATGATATTGCCGATGCGAAATTCCATAATGGGGATGAAACCCTTGGTCCGAAAATCGCAGCTCGCTTTCTTGCGGAAAAGCAAGTTGATGAGCCTACCATAACCCATGTTTGTGACATTATCCGTTATATGTCCTTCAAGAATTCCTTGGATGGAAAGTCTCCATTGGACTCCAAAGAGCTGTGTATTGTACAAGATGCCGACCGATTGGATGCTATTGGAGCCATCGGAATTGCCCGTACCTTCAACTATGGTGGATTTAAAAACCGATCAATGTACGACCCAGATGTTCCTCCGAATTTAAACATGAGCAAGGCGGAATACAAAAAATCCAACGCGCCAACCATCAACCATTTTTACGAAAAGCTACTGCTGTTAAAGGACCAAATGCATACCCAAACCGCGAAACGAATTGCTGAAAAGCGTCACGATTATATGCTTTCGTTTTTGGACCAATTTTATGCCGAATGGAACAGCAAAGACTAGAGTCAACTTACTTCCTTTTTCGTATCTTCAGAAACTGCTAAACCAATTCACATGCAACGAAGAACATTTTTGAAAAATACGGCGAAAGCCACAACTGTTTTTAGTATCGTACCCAGCTTTGTATTGGGCAAACAACATACCGCCCCCAGCGACACCTTGTATGTGGCTGCTTTTGGTGTTGGAGGTCGTGGAAGGGGGGTCATTGATGGCCTTGCTGGAACCCAGAAAGTTAAATTCGTTGCGTTTTGTGATGTGGATGAGCGCCGCGCGGCAACCACCTATGAAGCGTATCCGGGTGTAAAACAGTTCAAGGATTTTAGAAAAGTATACGACCAGCATCTTTCTGATATTGATGCTGTAATGGTGGCGACGCCAGACCATACCCATGCCTCTATAGCGTTACCTTTTATGCGTGCCAAAAAGCATGCTTACGTTGAAAAACCGTTGACCCATAACATTCAAGAGGCAAGGTTGATGACCAAAGTGGCCAAAGAAAATGGAATCGTGACCCAAATGGGGAACCAAGGCGCTTCAAGTGATGACAGTCGCATTGCGCGGGAATGGGTAGAATCAGGAATTATTGGAAAAGTACATACGGTAGATTGTTGGACCAACCGCCCGGTTTGGCCGCAAGGCGTACCCGTTCCTGCCAAAAGGGAAAGAGTTCCCAAGGGCTTGGATTGGGATTTATGGTTGGGGCCGGCCAAAATGAGAGATTACAACGCCGCCTACCTACCCTTTAAATGGAGAGGTTGGTGGGATTTTGGCACCGGTGCTCTAGGTGACATGGGCTGCCATATTATGGAAACCCCTTTTAGCGTTTTGGATTTGGGGTATCCTACCGAAGCAGAGGCCAGTTGTACTACCGTTTGGGTGGGTGACTTTATCGAAGCGGATTACAGCCCTTCTTGCCCTCCATCATCCAAAATACATTTGAAATTCGAGCATCCTGAACATGGAGACATTGCTTTGAATTGGTTTGATGGTGGTTTAAAACCTGACCTTCCTGACGAACTGAAAGACGATGAAACCATTGGTGATAGTGGAGGAGGTACCATTATCTATGGTGATAAAGGAACCCTGATTTGTGATACCTATTCCAGAAATGCGCGTTTGATTCCGTCGGAGGTGATGGAATTGTATAAATCGCCTGCTCCAAAATATCCGCGTGTCCCAGGAGCTATGGATGGGCACATTGCCAACTTTGTGGATTGCTGTATCAACGGCGGTACGACATCCTCTGATTTCGCACGTTCCGGTCCTTTGACCGAGACCGTTCTCATGGGGAATCTTGCAGTGAAAGCCTATCAATACAAAGTATTGCAAGAAGGGAAACAAATTGGAGATTGGGCGCCTTATGATTATCCTGGAAGACGAAAATTGCTTTGGGATGGTGAAAACATGAAAATCACCAACTACGAAAAGGCAAACGAATGGGTTACTCGCGAGTATCGCCCGGGATGGGAATTGGGATAAACTCTAGTTTAGCTTGGTTCTCAAGTATTGTTTGACCAATTCATTTTCGGTTAAAGCGATTGCCTTTTCCAAGGTACTTTCATACGATTTCTTTTGCAAGGTCTTGAGCAAATCAGCTTTGATGGCATAAAACAACCCTGAATCCTCAAAATCTGTTTTTTGGGTGAGTTCGTTGAGTGCTTTTAATGCCTTTTCTGCACCGTGGACTTTTTCAAAAGGCACAATTCGATTGAGCGCAATCATGGGAGAGAATTGCTGCTTTAGCTGAAAGTCATACAGTTGAAGGATGTTTTTCCAATCCGTTTCTTCAAAACGTTTCGCAGTACTGTGATAAAACGAACGTGCCGCTTCCAAATGGTATTGGCTGGGCATCATATCGTTGTCTCCAGCACGCTCCAAATGAAACGTTCCAATTTGAATCAATTCTTGGTTGTATTGGTTTCGATTATGGTGTTCAAGCGAAACCAGTTCGCCATTTGCGTCCATCCGGGCGTCAAAACGAGAGGCATGAAAACACATTAAGGCAAGCAGGGCTTCCAGATTAGGATGTTTACAGTATTTGTTTTCCCGCAAAAGCAAGGCCAAACGCATCGCTTCGTGACAAATATCTCGCTTGATAAATTGGGTTCCGGTGGTAGCCGAGTAGCCTTCAGAAAATAGTAGGTAAATCACTTTCAACACTTGGAACAAACGGTTTTGCAAACCCATTTGAACGGGAATCTGAATCATTTTCACTTTTTCCCGAAAGCTCTTTTTGGCTCGTGTAAATGATTTTGCTACCGCTTCTTCCTTTTTCAAGAGGGCATCCGCAAGTTCCTTATTGCTAAAACCGCCCATCAACTTCAAACTCAAGATAATTTGATGTTCTTGTGATAAGTTTGGATGGCAACACGCAAAAATCATCCGAAGCTGGCTGTCTTGTATGTTTTCCAAAGAGATTTCGTTTAGGGTGTATTGTTCTTTTTCGGGAAATTTGAAATCGTCAGAAACCAAGTCCATTCTACCTTCCTTTCGGAATTTATCGAGAAGTCCGTTGCATGCTACCCGATACAACCAAGCGGTTGGATTATCCGGTATTTCTTGATAACCCCAAAGTTTCATGGCCTTTAAAAAAGTGTCTTGCGTGACATCTTCGATTTGTTCCAAATGCGAAGCGCCAAAACGATTGGTCAATAGTGCGACCAACTTTCCGTATTCTTTTCGGAAAAGATGTTCTACCGTATGGTTTAGTCCTTTGGCGGCCATGAAAAATGCTGTTGAGAAAACGGGCCACTCGCATTCCGAATGGCCCTTTTCAAAAGTTTAAATATGTTCTTCCATCGATAGAATTGGACGAACCTCGACTGTACTTCCATCATAATCAAAAATGGGACAGGATTTGGAAATTTCCGTTGCTTCGGCTAAATCCTTTGCGGAAATAATAAGGTATCCTCCCACCAGCTCCGCGCCCTCGGCATGCGGACCATTGGTTATCACCTCGCCCCTATTTTGAACTACCATACCTTCTTCGGCGAGGGGTTGCCCATCCAACAAATGGCCCTTTCCTTGGAGTTTCTCCATCCATTGACCCCAAACTTCCATATGGTTTTGTCGTTCTTCTTGGGATAGTTTTTGGTAGGCCTCATCCCCACCTCGAAATAAATACAAAAAATTGCTCATTGGTTTTAAGATTGTGTTCGTTTACGAACGGTTTAACATCGTTTTCATTTATATGACGAAACCGTCGCATCGTATTGGACACTTTCTTTAAAAATATTTAAAAATGTTTAAATCACAGGGGATTCCTGAGTTGTGGCACGCGTTCGCAGGAATGATGTAAAGAGTTCGTACTGTATAAAGACCCTGAAATCCCGCCTGAACGTCGGGCAGGAAATTCAGGGTGACAGAAAAAGGTGATGTCCGACGTCAATTTAATATTGAATCAAAAAAAGTTGAAGAATCTTCAATAAGTACAGAGTTAACAAAGAAAGGTCATGCTCAACTGCCTGCCCGACCGCAGGCGGGGATTCAGCATCTTAAGCTCATGGGAGAGAAATCCTAAAAGGAATCAGCGCAACAAATTAGAAAAGTCGTGTTTGGCCATCCTTGTAAATGGCATGCAACGCTTTGTTTAGAGGCGGAAACTGTTTCCCTTTAAAGTATTTATGCTTGGCCAATCGTGCCATATCATGAATTTGTTGCGCGACCTGACCTTGACCACGGTTACGAACCCCAAATTCGCTATTGTTGATGCTGCCACCGTGACACTGCTGAATCAAATGCAATACTTTTTCGGCCTTGCTGGGAAGGGCTTTTTCAATCCAATCTTTAAAGATTTGGCCAATGGCACCGTTCAACCGAACTACAGTAAACCCAAAGGAAACGGCACCGTGGGCTGATGTGGCTTTCGCCAAACTCAAAAGCTCGTGGCTGTTGATGCCTGGAATCATTGGTGCCAACATCGCATTCACAGGAATATTATGCCTGGAAAGGGTTTGAATGGTTTTTAATCGTTTGGATATCGAAGCGGTTCGAGGCTCTAGAATCCGACGTGTTTTTTCAGATAAACTCGTTACTGAAACGTTGACGCCAACCAAGTTGTTCGCTTGAAGCTCCCTAAGGATATCCAAATCCCGAAGTATGGTCGCGTTCTTGGTGATGATGCCCACAGGATGACGGTACTTCAAAAAAATCTCTAAACATTTTCGGGTAATTTCGAACTTTTGTTCGGCGGGCTGGTAGCAATCGGTATTTCCGGAAAGGACAATGGTGGCGGCTTGCCAGGTCTTTTTCTTCAACAGTTTTTCGAGCAGTTCCGGGGCATTTTTTTTGACCAATATTTTCCGTTCAAAATCGAGCCCGGCACTATAACCCCAAAACTCATGGGAGTTTCGGGCGTAGCAATAAATACAACCGTGCTCACAGCCCTGGTATGGGTTCATGGAATAGTCCATACCCACGTCAGGACTGTCTACACGATTGACTATGGTTTTCGGAAAAACCGGTATGTACTGGGTTTTGGTATTTTCGGGAGTTTCGCCCTCTTGTCGACAGTATTCTAAAAAATCATCCCGAACCTCGTAGACGTTTTCTAAAAACCGATTTGGGGGATTCTTTTGAGCACCGCGACCTTTTTTCAGGTCTTTGGAACGCATATTATTGGAAATAATCCAAATTTAAGGATTATTTCCAATTTCTACTTGCGCTCTATGCTCATAAATTTGAAATCGTTGTATTCCAAATTGATACGATTATCGTCTACAGCTACCATACTGAATACCGAAGCGCCGGCATTTTCATTACTACTTTCAAATAGGGCTTGGTAAAAAGCAAGGCCAAAGGTGGTGTCAAGCGCCTCAGTAGAAATAAAGTCATTGATGAAGAGTTCATCTGAGGTGGTACTGCTATCACCATTGAACGCATTGATTGAGGTTGTCCCTGAAAATTGTCCGTTGTTTTGGAATTGAATGGAAATCTCTTCCCCTGCTTCGGGTTCTAAAATAGGCCCAAGGGGGCTGTCAGAATTGCTTATAGCGGTTATGCGCCATTCTCCCGCTAGGGTGTTCGTGTCGGTTTGGTTGTCGTCGTCATTACAGGACAAGAAAAGGAGGAAGGCCAAAGCTAAAACTGGGGTAAGAAATTTTCTCTTCATTCTGTTGTTATTTTTCATAAAGACGGAAGGGGTTGCAGAACGTTGCGTTGTAAAACGTTAAAGTCCTTATCACTGAGAAGAATAGGTGTATCTATAGATTGAAATAGACCCTGAGCCCCGCCTGCGGTCGGGCAGGAAATTCAGGGTGACGAAACAGACTTCCTTCATATGTCATGCTGAACTTGATTCAGCATCTTGGGCTTCTTAAATAACTCTTGCAGATGGACTTCGACTGCGCTTTGACTAAAGTTTCAGCGAAACCAGTGTGACCAGTCTGACCTTATAAAAGCTTTCGCAATTAAGGCCATAGAGAAAAATGTTCCTATTTAAAAAAAGACCGGGCCAACCCGGTCTTTTTCCTTTAGATGTCTTTTCCCTTATTCTAAAGACCAAAATACTCAGCTACTTGTTCATAATCCGTAACATCAATTCCAGAATCTTTTAATTGCTGCAAAAGGTTTTCCGTGTTTTTTGAGCCATTATTAAGCTCTATTGCTACTACTAAAACTTTAAGGTAGTCACCCTGAGCAATATTAGCATCTGTGTTATCCGACGTATTATAAAATTCAACACTAATATTTTCTGCATTAAAACTAACGTATACCTGCGCATATATTTGATTATCAAATAAAGGTCCAGGAATAGAATAAATAAGATTCCCGATATTATGCTGAATGTAAAATAGATAAGCATAGTTCTCTGGAGTAACAATAGCGTCAGGTAAATCCAAAGTTAAAAACGAATAGTCTGCAAATTCCTCCAAATCGTACTCAAATTGCTGAACATTGGCATTTCCATCTACACCGTCTGCACCATCCTGACCATCTGCACCGTCTGCACCATCCTGACCATCTGTACCGTCCTGACCATCTGTACCGTCTGCACCATCCTGACCATCTGTACCGTCTGCACCATCCTGACCATCTGTACCGTCTGCACCATCCTGACCATCTGCACCGTCTTGACCCTGACAGTCTAGGGTATCAAAATTGCCATCTTCATTTATATCTTCTTCTGCATCACCCAGACCGTTCCCATTCGTATCCCAACAATTTAATCCATCTTCTCCATCTAATCCATCTTGACCTTGACAGTCTTGTGCATCAAAATTTCCATCATTATTTTTATCTTCTTCAGCGTCGCCAACACCGTTGCCATTCGTGTCCCAGCAACTTAGGCCATCCATACCATCACCATTATTAGTGCCCTGACAATCCAAGGTATTGAAATTTCCATCTTGATTAATATCTTCTGCAGTATCAGCAACTCCATTACCATTGGTGTCCCAACAGCTTAGGCCATCCGTGCCATTGGCACCGTCTACTCCATTAGCACCATTTATTCCATTCGCACCATTCGCCCCTACACAGTCAAGAGCATTAAAGTTTCCGTCTTGGTTAAGGTCCTCTTCAGGGTCGCCATTCCCATTATTATTGGCGTCCCAACAGCTCAAGCCGTCCGCCCCAGGCAAGCCATTCTGTCCGTCTTCCCCGTCAGAACAGGAGGTTAGCAACATTAAGGCTCCTCCAAAAATTACATAACATAGTTTTAGAAATTTCATCGCGAAAAAATTTTAGATTTAACGTGAGAAACTAGCTAATTCCCCTACGGCCTGGGTATGTGAATTGATTGTTGACCCTTATGGATTTAGGGAACTGCGGTTTGAGTTGATAAGAAAAGAACCTGAAACCCCGCCTGCGGTCGGGCAAGGCGTTCAGGGTGATGTAAAAAAGATGCGATCATGCTGAACTTGATTCAGCATCTTGAACTCGTTGGAAAAGGACCCTGAAACCCCGCCTTCGGTCGGACAAGTAGTTCAGGGTGACATAAAAAAGATGCGGTCATGCTGAACTGGTTTCAGCATCTTAGGCTTGTTGGAAAGAGACCCAGAAACCCAGTCAGCGGTCGGGCAGGCTGGGATGAAGTAATCCAAATGTTGAGAAAAGGATTCCTGCTTTCGCAGGAATGACAACAAAAACAAAAACTTCTATTAGTTGAAAGCGACCTTCACCAACTGCTTTTTCGTGCCGCGTTTGGCATAAAACAACATATTGTCTTCAGAAGGGTTTTTGAGCGGCATGGATACCATCAAGGGTAAGCGGGCTTCTTTGTCGTCAATGATTTTCTCAAACTCCATTTTACCTTCTTTGTCCAAGGCAATTAAAAAGACGTTTCGATTTCGGCTAAGCCCTTGCTTGAAAATCAATCGTTCGTTGTTGACCAGTTGCGGATTCTCAGCTGCGGTACAAATAAAGAAATAGGTGTTGCCATCTTTAACGAAAGAACTATAGGAAGCATAGGCGCCATCCCCTTGGGTTACTTCAGTCTTGTTGATGTTTCGCACCCAAACCATATCGCCTGAGGCATCCAGCTTGGCGCTCACAATATCGTTATGGTGGTATCGGGTTACATGAACCCTTTGACCCATTCCCGTGGACTGCATGCTTTCGGATACAAAGTATTCTTCGGCGTTGAACATGATTTCGCCTTGGGAACCAATTTCCACATTTTTGAAAACGAGGTTTTTGATTTCCTTATCGTCTTCTCGACCGAACTTATCTTGCATGAATTGTTGCGAGAAAGGACTGTATTTTTTGGTTTGGACTTCAAGCGTGTTGGGGTTCAACTCAAAAAACCCAATACCATTGTATCGATTATCTCGACGATCTGCATAAAATCCTGTACAGACCAGTCTTTCTTTTGTTAAAATCGGATAAAGGCTTTCGGAGTACTTTCCAGGGTCATCAAAACGTTGGGTGAGGCTACTTTGGCCGTCCAATTTGATGAGTTCATATTGGAATTTACGTTCGTCTACCCGAAAACGTTTCTTTTTGAAATAGGCTTTTCCAATGATGTAGGCAGAACTCAAATCGCTGGAAATTGCCAGATTTTCAAAAGCGTAATTTTTCTCTTCTACACTTTCGGAAAAGTCATATTCCCACTTTTTGCTCAAATCCGTTCCATAAAGGTGGATAAGGTGTTTGTTGGATTTGCCTTTTTTATGATGCGTACTGATGATGAAACCCGTCTTTTCTTGATTGAAAAGAATGGCCGTAGTGAACCCTCTCGAAAAATCACGGTTGTAATAGTTCTTCCCGACAGGGTTTCGAACTTCTTCGGATTGAATCGACACTAATTTTTTGGGTCGGAAATTAAAATCAATAATTGGACTGGTATGCACCCAATATTCATAACGGCTGCTGGTATAATTGTATTCTAAAAACAACAAATTCAATTGCCCATTCTTCAAAAAACCTGCAATGAAATCCTTGTTGCGTAATTTGTAGTTGTACTCATCTATCAAATTCAGGTCTTTATCGTAATGTTCGATAAAGTACCCTTTAGGTCTTAGCACAAGTCCCTGGAAATAGGCGCGCACCAAAATGTAGCCGCCATTGCCATCGTTGTCAATGGTCAATAAATTGGAATAGCGATACCGGTCATTGAATTTTTCTCCAAAATCATAGGAGATAGGCATATTTTGCGCGGTACCCACCAACGCAACAAATAAGAATAATAGGAGTATAGGTCTTTTCATGGGGTTCGATTGGTCGATGAACGACTACGAACCGGGGAAATCTGCTTTTCGTTTTTCCAAAAATGCCATGGTACCTTCTTTAAAATCATTGGTGCCAAAGCAAGTTCCAAACGCATTGATTTCGACCTGATAGCCGTCAACATCATAGCTATAACCAGCATTTACGGCTTTTATTGCATGTTTTATGGCCACACTGGAATTATTCGATATCCTGCTTGCCAGCTTTTTGCAGGTTGGCAATAACTCTTCTAAGGTTACCACATGGTTCACCAAACCATAAGACAGTGCTTTTTGGGCATCAATCATTCCAGCCGTCATGATGATTTCCATGGCGCGACCTTTCCCAACCAGTTGCGGCAGACGTTGTGTGCCGCCATAACCTGGAATCACGCCAAGCGAAACTTCGGGCAGGCCCATTTTGGCATTATCACTGGCCACTCGAAAATGACACGACATGGCCAATTCCAATCCACCACCAAGCGCAAAACCATTTACTGCGGCAATGACAGGTGTACCCAACTTTTCCACGGCATCAAAAAGTTCGTTTTGCCCTTGAGCGGCCAAGGTGCGGCCTTGCTCCACCGAAAAACTGGCGAACTCGGAAATATCTGCTCCAGCAACAAAGGCTTTCTCGCCAACACCGGTCAAGAGAATCACCTTGATATTCACATCTTCATCCAGCTCCTGAAAGGCGTTTGACAGCTCTGCAATGGTGTGTCGGTTCAGGGCATTTAGTTTTTTAGGGCGATTGATGAAAACCGTGGCCAAATGGTTTTCTTCTTCAATATAGACGTTTTCGTAGTTCATGAATGTGTATTTAAGCAGATTTGACTTCTTTTGGAAATTTAACCGTGAACACAGTGCCTTTTTCTACCTGACTGGTAAAATCAATGGTCCCGTGATAATTTTCAACAATATTTTTTACCATGCCCAGTCCAAGGCCCATACCGCTGGTTTTGGTGGTGAACTTGGGTTCAAAAATCTTTTCTTTTACCTCATCTGCAATCCCAACCCCATTATCGGCTACCGAAATCTTGACTTGATTGCCTTCGGAAGCCACAGTGACCAAAATTCTTGGGGAATTGACTTCGGTCATGGCTTGGATGGCGTTCTTGACTAAATTGGTAATGACCCGTATCAATTGGGTGCGGTCGAGTTTGGCCACAATTTCTTCCTCATCCGTAATGAAATGAATGTAGTTTTCATTGAAAATGTCCAACGCCAACTTCACAATGTTCACCACGTTCAATGTTTCATTTTGCTGTGCCGGCATTTTGGCAAAATTGGAAAAGGCTGAAGCGATGTTGCTCATGGTATCAATTTGCTGAATGAGCGTGTTTGAAAACTCTTTTACCTTTTCTTGGGCATCATCAGATTCAGGATTGAATTTGCGTTCAAAACTTTGAACGGAAAGTCGCATCGGCGTCAAGGGGTTCTTGATTTCGTGGGCGACTTGTTTGGCCATTTCACGCCAAGCCTGTTCACGTTCACTTCGCGCCAATTTTGTAGCACTTTCTTCTAGTTCATCAATTTTACTATTGTAAGAATCCACTAAAGCCCGAATCTCTTCACTCGGATTGTCTATTTGGATTTTTTCATTGCGTTGGGTCAGGTCCGTTTGGTTCATTTTATCCGAAATCGTCTGTAATGAACGGGTAATGTATTTAGAAATAAAGTAGGCCAAAACGATGGCGCTCAGCAACATGATAAGGTATACCCCGGCCAAGCGGAACAGAAATTCCCGCAGCTCCATATTGCTAAAAGAATTATCCTCATAATAGGGCAAGTTCATGATACCAATTGGTTTAAACTTGCTGTCGTTGATGTAGGTGTAAGATGCCTGATACTTGCCTCCGGCGGCAGTTTTCTTCTCTACATAACGACTATTGCCACTGTCCAATAAACTGTTCAAAACCGATGCATCCAAACAATTTGAGATGGAGTCTGCTTCAAAGCTTGGTCGTGAGCTCTTCACCAATGTACCATCCAAATCGTAAATATTGAAGGGCACGTTTTGCACATCAGCAATCTTATAAATCTCATCCATGAAAATGTACTCCAAGTTTTCCGAAGTTTCCGGATAAGTGGTTTCACGAAGGACATAGGAGATGCTTTGTAGAATTTGCTCTTCCTTTCGCTCTAGTCGGTTTTCGTGGTAGTCTCTGCTTTGTTCACGATACTGGTAGATGGTTACCCCGGCAATCAAGACCGATGCAATCAGCACCAATAAAATCATGGTGATGAATATCCGCGACCGAAGGGATAGTTTTTTGAACAACTTTGGAGCTTTCTCGTAAAATTAAGCAATAATCACACCATTCTTGGGTACCGTTCCAAACACAAAAGTCAGGCATTCGGGTTTTTGTCTCGAATGCGTTTGTACAGGCGTATGCCAAGCATGAGCAAAATGGCCAGGGTAAAAATGCCGATTACTCCATAAATCCAATTGAAGGCATTTTTCAAGACTACCAAAAAAACCACGGCAAACAAAACCAACGTCGCTACTTCGTTCCAAATACGCATGAATCGAGAGGTATACTTGACCTCATCACGTTGCAATTGTTTGAAGATTTGATGGCACTTTAGGTGATACCCTATCAAAAGCAGCACAAAACCCAATTTTACGTGCATCCAGGGTTGGCTCAACCAGGCTGGAATAATGACCAACAGCCAAATGGCAAAAAAGGTGCAAAGAATGGCCGAGGGCCATGTGATGATGAACCAAAGTCGTTTGGTCATCAGCTTTAATTGTGTGGTCAAAATCTCCCTGTCCGGAGAAGGCTTATAGGATGCCTCTATATGATAGATAAAAAGCCTAGGGATGTAAAACAACCCGGCAAACCAAGTCACCACAAAAATGAGGTGTAAGGATTTAATATAGTCGTAATAGTTTGCCATTACCCGCAAAGGTAAAGGGTAAAGAACTCATTTCATATCAATGACATTCTTTACCCTTTATCCATAATGGATTTGAATTACTCTTCAACAGACAAATAATCCAATCCCAATTGATTGAATTCGGTGTTGAATACTTCAATTTCTTTATCAATCATGGTGTCGAATTTGGTCAGCTCACTTTTGATTTTTCCAGAAAGCTCATTTTTCACTTCGATGTCTTGTTCCGTTGGTGGGAAATCATCAATGGAAACCAAACTACTCAAATGCGCCAACTTGTTCGTCAACCGTATCGGAAAATTCAGCGGATCTTGATTACTGCGGTTTTTGGTCTGATACAGTGCTTTTTCAATCGCGCCAAACCCTTCTTTCATGGTTTTGGCCTTTTCCACCAAGCTTTTGGTTTGCTCATTGTCTTTGTATTGTTTCATGAAAGCATCGAGCTTGGTATTTATTTTTCGAATCTTTTTGATGGATTGATGCGCCTTGTCTACGGTTTCGTTAATGTCAGCAATAAAATCGTATTGTTTTTGCATATCCGCCACCGAAACCTCAGCTCTTGGATCAGGCAAAATCTTGAACGTTTCAGATTGGTCGCTTCCATTCACATTCAAGGCAACTTTATAATTCCCTGGAACGGATTTTGCTCCATTCAAATTGGCCCACCACAAAATCATGCCCTTCAATTTTTCAGCTCCCTTGCCGCGAGTATCCCAAACATGGGTGTTGCCGCCTTTTTTGATACCGGTAAGTTTACTTTTCTTTTCCTTGGCATAAGAGCTATACTTGGCCAACGTATCTCCTTGCATCGACAAATAGGTCAATTGGATGGTATCCTTTTCTTTATCGAAGCTTTTTAAATAATAATGGGTCACCACACCATTGGGATGATTTTGTCCTTCCGTTTTGGAGGGCTTTTTGGCCGCACGCCCTTTGGTGCGATAACTATCCTTCGGTTGGAATAAAATTGCATTCGAAGTTTTTTGGGAAGCTTCCAACTGATGCAATACCGTTAAGTCATCAATTACCCAAACGCTACGACCTTGGGTAGCCACCACGAGATTGTTGTCTTTTAACGCCAAATCAGTAACGGGTACAATCGGAAGGTTCAACTGGAATTTTTGCCAGCTACTTCCGTCATTGAACGAAACATACATTCCGGTCTCAGTTCCAGCATAGAGCAACCCTTTTCGTTTTGGGTCTTCTCGAAGCACTCGGGTAAAATGTTCATTATTGATTCCGTTCGTGATTTTGGTCCATGTTTTTCCGTAGTCTGTGGTTTTGTACAAATAGGGTTTGAAATCTCCCAGTTTATAGCGTGTTGCGGCTACGTAACAAGTACCCTCGTCAAAAGCGGAAGGTTCAATACTGTTAATCATGCTCCATTCAGGAAGGCTGGCAGGGGTAATGTTTTCCCAGTTTTGTCCGCCATCTTTGGTAATATGAATAAGCCCATCATCACTACCCACCCATAACAAGCCTTCCTTTAAAGGGCTTTCGTTTGCAGCGAAAATGGTGCAGTAATACTCAACCCCAGTATTGTCTTGGGTTATGGGTCCACCACTGGATACCAATCGAGAGGGGTCGTTACGCGTCAAATCATCGCTCAACAACTTCCAACTTTGACCTTCATTGGTGCTCAAATGCACATGATTGGAAAAGGTATAGAGCTTTTTCGGGTCGTGTTTGCTGAAAATGATGGGGAAATTCCATTGAAAACGATACTTCATGCCTTCGGCGCCGTACCCCATGGGATTATCGGGCCAAACATTGATGCCGCGAACCGTCTTGTTCTCATGATTCACCCTAGTCAAGAACCCACCGTAACTCCCACCATACACAATGTCATTATTGGTTGGGTCAATGGCGATATGGGCACTTTCCCCGCCAGCGGTAGGTTCCCAGTCGTCTTCATCAATGGACCCACCGTCGCTGCGATGGTTGATGCGAATGGTGCTGTTGTCTTGTTGCGCTACGTAAATGCGATACGGAAAAGCATTATCAGTGGTCACCCTATAAAACTGAGCGGTGGGTTGATTGTAGTAAGTACTCCAGGTTTCACCACCATCATAACTTACTTGCGCTCCTCCGTCATCTCCAATAATCATCCGATTGGAATTCTCAGGTGCTATCCATAAATCATGGTGGTCTCCGTGTGGTGCGTTGAACGTTTTGAACGTTTTACCCCCATCAGTGCTCCGATGATAGCGAACATTGAGCACATATACTTTATCCGCATCTTCGGTGTCGGCATAAACCCGGGTATAATACCAAGCCCGTTGGCGCAATTTTCGTTCTTTATTGACTTGGGTCCATTTTGTGCCGCCGTCATCCGACCGGTACAATCCGCCTTTTTCTTTGTTTTCAACTATGGCCCAAACCCTTTCGGAATTAACTGGCGAAACGGTTACCCCAATAATCCCTAGGGTATCTTTTGGAAAACCTTCGTTCTTAGAGATTTCTTTCCATGTTTCCCCGCTGTCGGTACTTTTCCAAAGTGCAGAACCATCTCCTCCACTACTTAGGCTGTAGGGGGTTCGTTGCACGCGCCAAGTAGAAGCGTATAGAATTCTCGGGTTGCTGGGGTCCAAAGTAAGGTCCACTGCACCAGCTTGGTCATTGACAAACAGTACTTTTTTCCAACTCTTGCCCCCATCAGTGCTTTTATAGATGCCTCTTTCTTGGGTGGGTTTGTAAATATTCCCCATTACTGCGGCATACACAATATCATGGTTGGTGGGGTGGACTTTTATTCTAGGAATGTGTCGGCTTTTTTCAAGGCCCATTTGCATCCATGTTTTTCCAGCATCAACGGTCTTCCAAATACCGTAGCCAGAAGAAACATTGCCACGAACCGTTTTCTCCCCTCCTCCCGCGTAAATCACATTTGGATCACTTTTAGCCACCTCAACCGAGCCAATACTTCCTCCAAAAAATCCGTCAGAAATATTACCCCATGAGCGTCCACCATCTGTGGTCTTCCAAACGCCACCTCCAGTGGCTCCAAAATAAAATAGGTTGGGTTCACCTGGCACACCGGTAACTGCCGCGGAGCGGCCTCCTCGAAAGGGTCCTACCAAGCGATAACTCAAACTGGAATAGAGTTCTTCGGGATACTCGGGTGAAGTTGAAGTGTTTTTTCTACGTTGTGCCTCCGTAGACAAAGGCATAAAAACCAAAGCCAGCAGTATTGAGCTGGCCTTTACTAGGCATACTTTCATTTTCTTTTGCGTTGAATTAGTCGAATCTAAATTTAGGGAAAATAGGGCACTGGCCCCAACTCGTTTGATAAAAGTTTAAAGGACCTCAAAAAAGGACCTATTGACTTTAACAGTCTTGAAAACAAACGATACTTACTTTTGTAACATATTGATTTTGATTGCGTTTACCCTATTTTTTAGAAGAGACACAACATATCTTTCATTTAATCCAGTTGGAGCAATACTTTTGAATGTTATGCAAGACCGAAGTTTCAAGTTGCTTTTTTCAAGGCGCCTATCCCTTGGGCTAGCAACGCTTTTGTATGCTGGTTGCTCGCTCTTCGGTCAGAAGTCAGCTCCCATTGCCACGGATGACACCTACCAAGTCGGTATCAATGCAACTTTGGTAGTAAACGCTGGAAATGGCCTGTTGGCCAATGATTCAGATGCCAATGGGGACAATACCATGACTGTTCGAACCACTCCTGTGACGACCCCAACTTCTGGCGCGGTAACCTTGAACTCAGATGGAAGTTTTACCTACATCCCCAATTCGGGGTATGTAGGCCCAGATTCGTTTACCTATCAGGTTTGCGATGATGGCACGCCGAGTGTGTTGGTTTCGCGTTTTGATTTTGATACTGCGACCATAACCGATGCCACGGTAGGCCCTGATGCCACTTCGGTAAACGCAAATGCGGCACAAATTGGTTGTGGAATCCATTTCCCTTCGGGGGCTGGAGGTTCAACCGGTTTTGATATTGTCGTGCCAAATGCTACTGGAATTTTTGATTTCACCAGCTTCACGGTATCCTTTGAATATCAAGACCAAGAAAGTACGGCGGACATTGTTACGGCAGGAAATTTCAGAATCTATCACATTACCGGAAATCAAATGGGGATTCGTGCGACGGTTATCAATGGAACTACTGGCCTTCAGGAAGAATTCACCATTACCCTGGGGAATTTCATCAGTGGAAACAATCCTTATTCCGTAAGTTATAGCGAAATCACAGGTGAGGTTACTTATACCGCAAATGGTACTACCACAACCTTCGCCTTTGCGCCACCCAACTCGCCGCTTGATACTTCTCTGGCTACGGATGTCATTTTAGGTCGCTTTATGGATGGGAGCGGTTCGTCACTTCCCTCATTATGCAGCATGGAATTTGTAGATGACAGCGTACTTTGCGATACAGGAGATGTTACCTTGACCGTTACCTCCAATGTCATTACCAATAGAAACATTACCTACAGGGTAAAACCCAACTAGTGCTCGCTTTGCTTGGGCGTGTATTTGTGTTCCAAAAGGGATTCGAAACTGACATAATCCAACGCTTTTTCATGTGTGCCTTCTAAAATCACTGGTGGCGCCAATCCTTCAACAAAGGCTTCTTTCCATCGTGAAACGCACAAACACCATTTATCTCCAGCTTTTAATCCTGGAAATTGAAAATAAGGAAGTGGTGTTATCAAATCATTGCCACGACTACGTGTAAAACGCAAAAACGCATCCGTCATAATGGCACAGACCACATGCGTTCCAATGTCCTCTGCACCTGTTTTACAATAACCATCCCGATAATATCCTGTTTTCGGTTCAAAACAGCAGGCTTTAAGTTTGGTGCCCAAAACGTTCTTTTCTCCCATAACCTAAAAATACTACTTCATCTACCGATTGTAACATTGTTCGCGGTTTTTGTACCAATGGAATGTATCCCTAATGCATTTTTTTTAGCTTTAAGCGCAAAACCTAAAAACACTATACCCATGGATATTTTTGGAAAAATCAAAGAAAAACTCAGCAATGAGTTTATTGATATTGTCGAGTGGCTAGACTACACCGACGATACCATCGCCCATCGATTTGAACGGTACCAGAACGAAATCAAAAACGGTGCGAAGCTCATTGTTCGTGAAGGGCAAACCGCGGTTTTTGTAAACGAAGGCCAATTGGCCGATGTTTTCACCCCTGGAACCTATGATCTAACTACAAAAAACCTTCCCATTCTCGCCACCTTAAAAGGTTGGAAATATGGATTCAACTCTCCTTTTAAGGCCGAGGTCTATTTTGTAAACACGCATTTGTTCACAGATGAAAAATGGGGCACCAAAAGTCCCATTACGCTTAGCGATGAACGTTTTGGCTTAGTAGAAATTCGCGCCTTTGGCACCTATGCCTTCCGTATTTCGGACGCTGGAAAGTTCATTATTGACATTGTAGGTACCGACAACAATTTCACCAACTACGAAATCAATGAACATTTAAAAAGTTTGATTGCTACGCGCTTTACAGACACGGTGGGAGAAGCCAACCTTCCCATAGAATTGTATGCCGCGAATACTTCGGAATTGTCCGAAACCTGCAAAGAAGTCATGGCGCCTGAATTTGAGAGCGTTGGTATTTCCCTGGAAAAATTCTATATCGAAAATGTTTCCATGCCTGAAGATTTGAAAAAGGAAATCTTCGAGTACAGCCGAATCGATAAGTTGGATTTGGACAAATTGACCAAATTCAAAACTGCCAAAGCTATTGAAGCCGCTGCAAAAAATGAAGGCGGTACAGCTGGTGCTGGCATGGGCATGGGTATGGGCTTCGTGTTGGCCCAACAGATGGGGGGCATGATGAATCCACAAATGGGAACTGCACCCCAAATACAACAAACCAAGGCCGCAGTGCCACCGCCAATGCCTTCCCAGGTCCAATACTTTTATGCGACGAACGGTGTTCAACAAGGTCCTGTTTCTTTTGAGCAGCTCCAAGCGCTTTTTGCAGGACGTACCATAAACCGAGATAGTTTGGTTTGGAAACAAGGAATGGACAACTGGGCTCCATTGAATGAAGTAGCAGAATTGAAGTCATTTTTAGGCGGAAATACCCCGCCGCCATTACCGAATTCATAATCCGTTCGCAATGGTCAATCCTGTGACCGCCTATCGCTTTAGCCTTAGTGGTAAAAAACAGGATTTCAAAAATGAAAAGATTCTTGCATTTGCGGGAATAACAAGATGGAAAGTCAAACAACCCAAAAAACCGAACTGAAGAAAGCCTGTGCCAATTGCGGTGCAGAGTTAAAGTACAAACCTGGTACTACCTCCATTGTATGTGAATATTGCGGTCATCAGGAATCCATTGCGGTTGACGAAACGGGTTTTGAGGAGTTGGAGCTGTATCCCTACCTAAGGGAAATGGGGGGACTGAAGCACAGTGAGCAAATTAGTATGCTGCATTGCAAAAATTGCGGTGCGACCCAGCATGTAGAGGAAAACTATAAATCCCTGCATTGTGTGTATTGCAACTCTCCTTTGGTTATCGAAGATGCCTACCAAGACGATTGGATACTACCCGGCGCAATTCTTCCTTTTCAAATTGACAAAAAACGTTCGCATCAAATTTTTCAAAACTGGGTGAAACGGCTTTGGTTTGCTCCGAATAAATTGAAAAAAGCGGCATTGGACCCTCAGTTCACCAAAGGACTCTACCTTCCCTATTGGACATTTGATGCACAGCTATTTGCTACCTATTCAGGGCGACGCGGAGAGTACTATTATGAAACCAAAAGAGTACGAAACTCGCAAGGAAAAATGGTTTCGCAACGGGTTCGCAAGACGCGATGGTATCCCACCTCGGGGCAAGTTTCTGGATTTGTGGACGACACTTTGATTCAAGCTTCCCAACAACGAAAAGGTAGGGTTCCCATCAAAGTTGCGCATTGGAATTTGAAACTACTCCAGCCTTTTAACAGTAGTTTTTTGACGGGTTTCGTTACAGAAAAATATACCATTCCTTTAAACCAGGGGCATTTGCAATCCAAAGAAGTTGCCCATGGTATTGCCAAACGATGGTGTCGTCAAGATATTGGTGGAGACACCCAAAGGGTTACCCAAATGGATATGCAGTTGAGCGATGAGACCTTTAAACACGTCTTGTTGCCCGTGTACGTAAGCGCTTATCGCTATAATGGAAAGGAATATAGCTTTTTCGTGAATGGCGAAAACGGAACAATTTCTGGGACCCGTCCGTACAGCGCTTGGAAAATATTCTTAGCGGTACTTTTTGGACTTTTACTCGTTGCAACCTTTATATTTTTAGCAAAAACCCAAGGATGAATTACGAAACCTTAATGTATTGGCATCTCATTACAGTAGTACCTTGCATTTTTTTGGGTGCCTATGGGCTCTTGGCCAAAAAAGGCACCCCAATCCATAAAAGTTTGGGCAAAATCTATATGGTTCTCATGCTGATTACCGCCATGCTCACTCTTTTCATGCCCGCAGATGTTGGTGGCAGATTTCTGAACCATTTCGGATGGATTCATTTGTTCAGTTTTCTCACCATTTGGACAGTACCCACTGCCTATACCGCCATAAAAAAAGGAAATGTAAAAGCACATCAACGAAAGATGGTTTTATTGTACGTCGGTGCCATTGGTATCGCTGGTGGATTCACTTTGGCACCCGGACGGTTTTTGCATGAGTTCTTCTTCGGATAACATCCAGAGGTTAAAGAAAAGAAAAGACCATACTTCTTCATAAAGTCTTTCCGTACCTTGTAGTAGTTCACATCAAAAATCGAAATCATGAAAAAGTATGGCTACATCCTGTTATTGGCTTTTTTCTTGGCGTGTACCCAAAAACCTTCCAGCTCCAATACTTGGGAGGTCGTTTTGAAAACCAATAAAGACGGTGAGGTTTTAAAGGGAAGCAAAGCTGCTTTGGTGGATGCCATTCGGGGTGGCGCCGATATCAAAATTGGTTGGGGTGGAAAGCGTGAAGACCTATCCATAGAACATTTATCTTCTCCTATTTGGTTGGCCATTTTGAGTGAGCAAGAAGTCATGGCGCATCTTGACCCTCAAATACTTTCTGGAATAGACTGGGACAGCCTAAATGCCAACTATAAAGACCCTTCGCTTTTGCAAAAAGAATGGCGCGTAGTGTTGACTACAAAAGGAGATTTTGATGCAGTTTGGTATGATAAAAAGGCGGACACTTTAGTAAGAAGGTGGCCTCAGAAACACATCATGACTTGGTTTGCGAAAGACCATAATGAAAAAAAGGCGGTTCCCCTTTTTAGCAAATCTTAATTATTACGCTTTCAGGGCAAGTCCTGTTTCGGGTGTTACTCTTCCAAAAACACCAAACATACGGGGCTTGGGAAATCCATTTTATGAAGAAACTCCAGTGTTCCATTTTCTGAGGCTCTTTTGAAAACGGAAATCGAATTGCTTCGCTCATTGGCTACCAATAAAAAGTTTCCGCTGGGGTCCAAGGTGAAATTTCGGGGCCAGTCACCTTCCACTGAAGTTCTTTCCAAAAATTCGATTTTTCCGGTCGCTTTATCCACTGAAAAAGTTACAATGGTATTTTCACCGCGGTTTGACCCATATAAAAACCTTCCATCCGGTGATAAGTGAATGTCGGCGCAAGATTTTGCACCCTCCCAATCTGCAGCGACCGTACTTTCTGTTTGGATAGGGTAATAACTTCCTTCATCATCCTGCTCAAAAACGGTTAGGGTAGCATTCAGTTCATTGATTACATATAAGTATTTTTCACCTTCGCTGAATACAAAATGACGTGGACCCGCACCATCAACAAGTTCAATTGACACTTGGAGCGCAGGTTCCCAAAGATGGTCTTTCATGGCATATCGTTTGATGCCATCCAAACCCAAATCTGCAACGAATAGTCCCCCTTCATTAAAATGGGTTTTATGCACATGGGATGTTTTTACAGTATCCAAATTCTTATGGTCTATTAACTGCCGTTTTCCCAAACGCCCATCATCTTCCAAATCGAAAATACTCAAGTTGCCTCCGGTATAGTTTGAAATAGCCAATTGGCCTTTATCCGATAGTGCCACATGGCAAGGATGGGCGCCTCCAGTTCCCATGCTGTTCAGTTCCTCCAAAACCCCATTTTGCAATGAAAAAGCGGTAACACCTCCGCCCAAACTATCAAAATCGGCCGTTTCCTGTACCGCATACAAATATTGCTTGTCCCCAGAAATAGCCAAAAACGATGGGTTTGGAAGCTTGGAGAGCAACATAGTGCTGTCCATCCGTCCTGTACTGGAGTCAAAGGACATTTTATAAATGCCCTCACTTGCCCCATTGGTATAGGTGCCAACAAACAATGGATAGTTTTTTTTCATGGGTTCTTTTTCTGAGCAACTTAAGGTCATCAACAAAAGCAAAATAAAGCCTGCATACGAAAATCTCATCTCTATAAAAGTATTTCGCTGAAAGTAACAACTTAAATCGACAATTGAAGGTTGTTTGCCCCCTTCTTAATATTTTTGATGGGTGAGCAAGGAGGTCTTTATATTGATATTGAGTTGCTTGGGGTTGTGCCAAGCCTTTTTCCTTTGTGTGTATTTGTTCAGCTTAAAAAAAGGGGAGCGAAGTGCCAATATTTTGTTGGCTTTGGTGATTCTGGGATTGACAATCCGCATTGGAAAATCCGTACTCAATGTCTATTTGGACCTTGAGCCTTGGCAACGAAACTTAGGATTATCGGGTGTACTCTTAACTGGACCTAGTCTTTGGTTATATGGAAAAGTACTATTGGCAGGCAAAAAAAATACCTCCAAACAGTTGCAACACTTTCTTCCCTTTGTTTTGTTTGCTCTTTCATCTGGATGGATTCCCAATAACGGTTCCGGGGTTGGAGTCCTGATTTACTGTTTGGTTTTTGCGCATTTGGCAGTCTACCTTTTCTTGTCTTTTAGCATTTTGGTGAACTATCGCAAACAGGTTCATCGCCAAAAGTCAAATTGGTATCGCAATTTGGTTATTGGGGTTGCTTTTTTATGGATTTACTACATGGGGCACCTTTCCGGTATTTTCTCATTCTATATTGGCGGCGCCTTGTCATTTTCATTGCTGATTTACATCTTCTCTTTTCTTTTTCTACAAAAACATGCTTTTCAATTGGGAAAGTACAATGCTTCCAAACTAGATTCGGATGCGTCACATAAAATCATGACTGCTTTAAAAACTCTTTTTCAGCGAGAAGAGGTGTATTTGGAAAGTACGTTGACGTTGGAAAACGTCGCTAAGGAACTCAATGTTACCCCCAGAATTCTCTCCCAAGCCATCAACCAAACTGAACTGACCAATTTTTCGGGTTTTGTGAACCATTATCGCATTGAAAAGGCAAAAAACCTATTGCAACAGCCCACATATCAAAAGGAAAAAATCGCGAGCGTGGCTTTTGACTGTGGTTTTGGCAATGTCACTTCCTTTAACTTGGCCTTTAAGGCGCAGACCCAAAAAACGCCTTCGCAATATCGAAAAGCATTCTTCAAAGCCTGATTTTTCGTTTTAAGATTCATGTTTTTTAAAGGCGAATTGCCCGGGTTAAAGCTTCTTTGCTTTGTAAAATGCCCGAAATGAAAAACTTTATTTTTTTAAGCCTCCTCATCTTAATGGGGTGCCAAACCCAACAAAAGGAATCTTCCAATCCCCATCATCCGGAGAAAAAAATAGTACTCGATGGGTTAAACCATCCATGGAGTATTGCTTTTTTATCGGAAGAAGAAGCACTCATTTCGGAAAAGGATGGAAATCTGGTCAAAGCTAATCTAGCGTCAAAAACCAAAACCGTTCTGAAAGGTTTTCCAAGTGACTTGACCGATAGCATTCGAGCCTACAGTATCGGCGACAATTCAGGAATCTTTGAAGTATTGTTGGACCCCGATTTTAAAAAGAACCCATGGGTTTATTTTGCTTACGCCGCCAAACGAAAAGGAAAAGGACGAACCACCAAAGTAGTTAGAGCCCAATTGGAGAAGGATTCTTTGGTCAACCATCAAACCTTATTGGTAGCAGAACCCTTTGCGCGCGAATACTTTCATTTTGGTGGGGGAATGCTTTTTGGGCCCGATGGAAAACTGTACATCACCATAGGTGAACGCTTGTATTGGGAAAGGGATAATCCTCCAATACCCAATGCACAAAACCCCAAAGACAAAAGAGGTAAAATTTATCGTATCAATCGAGATGGTAGCATTCCAGAAGACAATCCCGATTTTGGAAATGGAGCCATTCCGGGTATTTATGCCATGGGGATTCGTGCCGCGCAAGGACTGACCATACATCCAGAAACCAAAACCATTTGGTTTTCCGAACACGGAACCATCCAAGGCGATGAAATCAATATTTTGCAGGCTGGAGCCAATTATGGTTGGCCCAATGTGACTTCGGGAAAATTGCGAAGTCCTAACTACAAACCTCCAAAACTCCCTGGGGTTTCCTTTACCTCGCCCGTTTGGTTTTGGCCCCATACCATGGCGCCTACCGGATTGGCTTTTTATACTGGAGAAGACTTTCCCCTCTGGAAGAACAATCTATTGGTACCTGGTTTGTCTCGCGGAAGTTTGTGGCGTTTTCGCATTGAAAATGACACCGTGAAAAGTGCACAAGAACTTTTTATCGATGACCGAGTGCGCATTCGCAAAGTGAGACAAAGTCCAGAGGGGAAGCTTTACATACTCACCGACGAAGACGACGGAAAACTGATTCAAATCATTCCAAAAAACCATTCAAATTCCTAATACATGAAACAAGTTCTATTACCATTCATCTGCTGTTTGAGCCTTTCGCTACAAGCACAATCTGAAACTGAAGCCATTAAAGAAACCCTCAATAAATATTTAAGGGGCTCTTCGTACAGTGAACCTGAAGCCATTCTGGAAGCCTTTTACGAAGAGGCGGATTTATTCCTGTACAAAGAAGGGGAAGATATTTTTTTGTGGACCCCACAGCAATATGCCACTGCCATGGGAAAGCGGGAACAAGGAAAGTACAACGGACGCGAAGGTACTATTCTCGACCTTGATTATGCCAACAACATCGCCACGGCCAAAGCGGAAATCTATATCCCAAAGGCCAACTTGCGGTTTATTGATATGTTTCTGCTCAAAAAACTCGATGGACAGTGGAAAATAATTAGTAAAGCTGCCACCAAAATAGAGGAGTAGCTATCCTTTTGCCATTTCAAGGGTGGATTTGATTTCTTTTCGTAGGTAATAGCCTGTAACCAAGGTCGCCAATACATCCGCGATGGGAAAAGAAAGCCAAACTCCCAATTCACCGAAGAAATTGGGCAGCAGTAAAATTAAAGGGATGAAAAAGAAGCCTTGTCGGGTCAAGGTCAACAGCAAAGCAGGAATCGCTTTTCCAATGGCTTGAAAATAGGCCGCGCCAATGAGTTGAAGTGCAATAATCGGCGTGGCCGCAAACACCCATCGAATCGCATTTGGTGTGTGGGACAACACAAATTGATTCATGGCCTGTTCGTCAGCGCTTTGATGGGGTTGGTTGCTTAAAAACAGACCCGTTATCACATCTGGAAAAAGCATGAGGCCCAAAAATATCAATGACCCCAACGCACAGGCATACCAGACCGCTTTACTGATACTCTCCTTTACACGGGAATAATAAGCTGCTCCATAGTTGAATCCCGCTATGGGCAGAAACCCCTGGGTAACTCCAAAAATGGGAAACAAAGCGAACATTAGAATACGACCAATAATAGCATAGACTGCAATCATTGCCTCACCCCCCAGGTTGAATAGGATATTGTTCATCAATAAATAAGTGAAACTAACCGCCGCTTGACGAGACAAGGTTACAAAGCCTAAAGAACCTATTTCTTTGAGAATGGAAGATTGAAACACTAAATGACCCGCATTTATCTTTAACTCTGAAGGGCCATACAGAAAAAACAAAGCCACATAAACAGACGATACTGCATAGGAAAGTGTAGTGGCCCAAGCCGCTCCGGCCATACCCATATCCAAAACATAAATAAAGATGTAGTCAGCCAACAAATTGACCACTGAGGGCAGAATCAAACCAAACATGGCGAACTTTGGTTTACCTTCTGCCCGCATCACATTGTTCCCCATCATGGTAAAACCCAACAAAGGAACTCCGTAAAGAATAATGATATAATAAACCCTAGCTACGGAAAAAATAGCACCCTTGCCTCCAAAGAGCGGTATCAAACTATCGGTGTAGTATAGGCCGACCATCATCATGGTGGTGGTAACCAAAAGCGTCAGTGAGATTTGGTTGCCAAAGGTTTTAAGTGCCTTTTCTTTTTGGTTAGCTCCTAGGGCTCGTGACAAAATACTGGAGCCTCCAACGCCAATAGCCATTCCCAAGGCAGCTATAAAAAAGGTGATGGGCAACACGACACTAATTGCCGCAATGGCAATGGACCCAATCCAGTTGCCTACAAAAATAGAATCGACCAGTACATTCAATGACATTACCAGAATACCAATACCTGCAGGAACCGCTTGTTTCACAAGCAGTTTTCCGATAGGTTCAGTACCCAACTGGTCTGATAATACTTTGGCCATGCGTTTTTAAATTCCCTCGGTTTTTAGCAAAACAAGGGGCTTATGGGGAAGGTCTTAAACCGGAAGCTCCGCTTTGCATTCCCATGCTGTTATCCATTCTGCCATCAAAGAAACCCAAGCTTCACTGTCATTCAAACAAGGAATGTGTTTATAGTGTTCGCCTCCTGCCTCTTCAAATTCTTCTTTCCCTTCCATGGCGATTTCCTCTAGGGTTTCTAAACAATCGCTTACAAAAGCTGGGGTAATCACTGCCAATCTTTTTTTGCCTTCCTTCGCCAATCGTTCAAACTCGAAATCGGTATAGGGCTTTAACCAAGGGTCACCCGCAAGTCTAGATTGAAAGGAGGTGCTCACTTTCTCTTCAGGAAGCTTCAAAAAATTTTTGACCAGTTCCGTGGTATCATAACATTGGTGACGGTAACATGTATGATGGGCTACCGAATTTATCTTACAGCAATTGCCATCAATTTTGCAATGGAACTTCGTAGGGTCTGATTTTCGGATATGTCTTTCGGGGATGCCATGATATGAAAACAATACATGGTCGTATTCAAAATCCTTTAGGCCTTCCGCGATGCTTTCGGCCAAAATTCTGATATATTCTGGATTGCTATAAAAAGCCGGCATGGTGGTCACCTGCATATTCGGGAAATGCTGTTGTTGTACCTCCATGGTCTTTACCACCACCGTTTCGTAGCTAGACATCGCATAATGTGGATACAACGGCACCAATAACACCTCATCTACCCCTTTTTCTTCGAGTTGTTGAAGTGCTTTCTGGATACTCATGGTACCATAGCGCATACCCAATGCAACAGGCATTTCAATTTTTTGTTGCACCTTTTCGGCGAACCTTTCCGATATGATAATCAAAGGTGAACCTTCGTCCCACCAGATTTTGGCGTAAGCCTTTGCGGATTTTTTGGGACGTGTTTGTAAAATGATTCCACGTACCAAAACGTTGCGCAACCACTTGGGCACATCAATTACCCTTTCGTCCATCAAAAATTCATCGAGATAGGGCTTGACATCTTTGGGCGTGGGACTATCAGGAGAGCCCAAATTCACCAACAAAACTCCTTTCATAGCAAAAAAGTAATAGTTTCAAATGCGTTGCAAAAATACTACTTGAAGCTGATTTAACATTTCAATACACCCATTTGTTTCCTTATAATTCCATAGATAACGCTAATTTCACCTAAAGAAATGGATTGCTTGATGCGGTGTGTTGTTTTCTTTGTGATATTCTGTTGGGGAATACATTTGCTCCCAGCCCAAGTCGTTTGCTCTTCTGGAGATTCCCTTCGCTTTAAAGAGAAGATGGAGAGCGTAAAGTCCATCCGTGGGAAACATTTAGGGGATTCGCTCATTTTTATTGGAAAGACGTTTTTGGGTACGCCTTATGTAGAAAAAACATTGGAAGTTGGCAAAACCGAACAATTGGTAATCAATTTGAGCGGATTGGATTGTACAACCTTCGTGGAAAATGTTCTGGCCTTTGGGAAATTGGTCAAAAATGAGTCATATGCCTTTGAAGATTTTACCCAAGCCTTACAAACCATTCGCTATCGTGATGGTGTTTTAAACGGATATCCTTCTCGTCTACATTATTTTACAGACTGGATTCGAAACAATGCCCAAAAGGGTTTGGTAAAAGACATCACGAATGAACTAGGAGGAGAAATCGTGTCAAAACCCATCAATTTTATGGGGACCCATCGCAATTTGTATCCCTTTCTCAGCTCTGATGAAAATCATGAGGCCATCTTGGAAGTGGAAGCTGGTTTGGCGAAAGAGGAGCTTTGCATACTTCAGCAAAACCAGATTGCAGAAAAAGAACATCTCATCCAATCTGGGGATATTATCGCGCTTGCAACCTCCATCAAAGGTTTGGATGTCACCCATACTGGTTTGGCTATCGAGAAAGATGGGCGCATTCATCTATTGCACGCTTCTTCCACAGGCGAGGTAACCGTCACCGACCAACCGCTGGTCGATTATCTAAAAAAAATAAAGAACAATACGGGAATTGTAGTTGCACGACCCGTATTTTGAGGGAACTAAGGTTTCACCCCCAAGCACCAAAGAATTCCGCCCAATAGATGTTGTTGAAAAGCGGGTTCATCGAAACTCTCATTGGTATGGCCACCGCCGGTGTAAAAAGACCTGCCTCCATCAAATTCGTGATACCAAGCTATAGGATGGTTTTTGCCGTTGGTTCCGCCCTCATAACTCGTTTCATCTAGATTTAGCAACACCTTCATTTTCGGATTCAGGTTCTTGTAATTGTACCACTCATCACTCCGCTGCCAAGTGCTCGAAAGATGTGCTGTAGAAGGATGCGAATTGTCAAGCACATCTATCTTGGCATCGCGAATATTGGGGTTGTTGGGATGACCGTCAAAGTAAGCTCCAACCAGTTTCCCAAACCAGGGCCAATCATATTCGGTATCAGTTGCAGCATGAATGCCCATAAAACTTCCACCTCCTTTGATGTAGTTTTCAAAAGCAGTTTGCTGTTTATCGTTCAAGACATCTTGGGTCGTGCTCAAAAACACCACAAGTTGATAATTCGCCAAATTGGTTGCATTGAAATCTTCAGAAGTTTCGGTTTGCAATACCACAAAACCGTTATCACGCCCAAGTTTGCGAAGGGTTTCTGTTCCTTTTTCAATAGACTCATGTCGGTAGCCCGCAGTTTTGCTAAAAACCAAAACAAATTTGGGGGGCACAACTTCTTCTGAAGCATTTTCTTCAGTCCCGGTTTGGGCATTGGAACAGCTCCATAAAACAAGCAACAAAAGCGATAAGGTTAGGCGTTTCATAAGGTGATTTTAAGCAATGGAAGATAAATACTTTTTAGGGGTAGTACCATATTTCTTTTTAAAGGAGGCGATAAAATGGCTTGCCGTGCTATAGCCTACTTTCAACCCTACTTCATTGACATTGTGCCTGCCCGTTTCGAGCATTTTGCGGGCAAACTCCATCTTGTAATCAAACAAAAATCCAAAAACCGAATCCCCATAAATCTGTTTGAAACCTTCCTTTAGCTTTTTAAGGCTCAACCCGATTTCTTCAGAAAGTTGGTTCAGGGTTGGGGGTTCGGCCATACGTGCAATAATGATTTCCTTGGCCATTTTTATCTTTCTCACATTTTCTTCATCCGCTAGAAAAGGGCATTGTTCCAAATCTGCTTCTGGAGTTTTATTGAAGTATAGCGATATGAGTTCATAGACTTTTCCTTTCACATACAATTCCTTCATAAAGGGGTTCAAATTGTATTGCATCAACTGACTTAACACTACCGCAATAGATGGTGATACCATCTCCTGACCATAGTACTTTTTCTCTTTGAATTCTTCACTAAGGAAAGGGATGTAGCCCGCTTCTTTCGAAAACAAAGAATGGAACTTACGGATAGTCATGATAACCGATAGCAACCAAGTATTTGGAGAGACCACGGCGTGCAAGGGTAAATCGCGTTGCGTATTGTATAGCAAAAGACTATTTTCTTCGGAAACCTCGAGTTGATACCCCCCCTGGTTGAAAAGAAACTTTGAATTTCCCTTTAGACAAAAATGGAATTGAATGAAAGAGCTATCTATTTCTCGTTCAACCACCTTTACCTCATCGGTGTCGTTTTGAATTTTTAAAACAAAAAAACCAGATTCCACCAAAATTTCATCGTAGGAACCTGTAGCGATACTTTTCATAAAACGTGAACAAAATTAGATTCTGAATTTCTTATTTAGAACCACTCTAAATTATTGATAAAATTACATCAAAAACACCATTTTTACTACACTTTTGGGAGTTTTTGCCAAATCTCGAAGACAGATGTGCCGCATGCGGCATTAAAAGTTCCGCTAGCGTTATTTTTTCAAATATACGGCTTCTATTTTTGTGCTAATCTATTGCCTTTCATGAGGAATTCCAGTAATTCAAGAAATAGTTCGTTCTACGGTATTGGTCTTAGCTACAAAAAAGCTGACGCCGACCTCCGTGGAAAATTCAGTTTAGACGTCCCTGCCATTGATAATATCATTGCTGCTGCAAAAGAAGAAGGTTTGGATGGTCTCTTGGCTATTTCCACTTGCAATAGAACTGAACTCTACGGTTTTGCGCAACATCCGTATCAGCTCATCAAAATGCTTTGTGATCAAGCCGAAGGCACCGTTGAAGAATTTCAAGAGGTTGCTTACGTGCATAAAAATCACGACGCGATTTCACATTTGTTTCGCGTAGGTACGGGGTTGGACAGTCAAATTCTTGGTGATTTTGAGATCATAAGTCAAATCAAACAAGGGTTTTACCGATCTAAGAAACATGGCATGGCACACCCTTTTTTGGAGCGATTGTGCAATTCGGTCATTCAAGCCAGTAAGCGTATCAAAAACGAGACACAAATTTCTTCAGGGGCAACCTCTGTGGCGTTTGCCTCCGTAAAATATATTTTGGATCATTTCCCTAACATTTCCGACAAGAACATTCTGTTGTTTGGGACAGGCAAGATTGGTCGAAATACTTGTGAAAACCTCATCAAACATTCCGACAATTCACATATAACCTTAATCAATCGAACACGCAACAAGGCCGAAGCCATAGCGGGAAAGTTTCAATTGAAGGTAAAAGATTACGGAGAGTTGCAAACGGAAATACGCAAAGCGGATATTCTGGTCGTGGCCACTGGTGCGCAACTTCCAACTATTTCGAAGGCCTTGATTCATCCCAAAAAGCCCCTCTTGATTTTAGATCTCTCCGTGCCCAAGAATGTTTCTGATGATGTTGAGGAATTGGACAATGTTTCTTTGGTTCACCTGGACCAACTCTCTAAGTTAACCGACGAAACTTTGGAAAAAAGAAAGAAATTCATTCCACAAGCAGAAGAAATTATTAGCGAAATCAAAACAGATTTCCTGAAATGGTTGGAAACCCGAAAATTTGCTCCTGTAATCTCCGCTTTAAAAGAAAAACTAAAAGTGATGAAGGCCGAGGAAATTGACTTCCACTCCAGAAAACTTTCGGATTTCAATCAAGATCAAGCTGAAATCATATCGGACCGCCTCATCCAAAAAATAACCAAACAATTTGCAAATCATCTGCGCAAATCTGATGTGGACACTGAGGATAGCCTTGCAATCATTCAAAAAATCTTTCAGCTGGAAATAGATTCCGAATGGGTAAAATCATAAGAATTGGTACACGCGAGAGCGAATTGGCTTTGTGGCAAGCAAAGACAGTACAATCCAGGTTAGAGAACTTGGGTTGTGATACGATTTTGGTGCCCATTACTTCCACAGGAGACCAAATATTGGATAAGCCCCTATACGAATTGGGCGTAACGGGAATCTTCACAAAAACACTCGACATTGCATTGCTCAAAGGTCAAATTGATATCGCAGTGCATTCCATGAAAGATGTTCCCACCCAACTGCCCGAAGGAATTATACAAGCCGCCGTGTTACAACGTGCAGCAGCAGAAGACATTTTGGTTCATAAAGGAATGGAATTTCTGTCCTCTGAAACCAACACTGTTACCATCGCTACAGGAAGTCTGCGCAGAAAAGCCCAATGGTTACACCGTTATCCTCATCATATTGTAGTAAACCTTCGAGGAAATGTAAACACTCGCTTATTGAAACTCATCGAAAACGATTGGCAAGGCGCGATATTCGCCCAAGCAGGTCTGGAACGGATAAAACTACTGCCGAAAGACGCCCTTAGTTTGGACTGGATGATACCTGCTCCTGCTCAAGGGGCAATGATGGTCGCCACGACAAATGCCAATGACTATTGCAAGGAAGCATTGGCGCAAATAAATCACTCCCCAACTGAAGTCGAAACGCAAATTGAACGTGAATTCTTGAGAACCCTTGAAGGCGGTTGCACTGCACCTATTGGGGCAATTGCAAAATTAAAAGACCAATCGGTTTATTTTAAAGGGTGTTTGCTATCCCTTGACGGAAAAGAGAAAATCGAAGTAGAAAAGACTATTGCCGAAAAGGATATTTCAGACTTTGGTAAACACTGCGCTAACGAAGTATTGGATTCAGGCGGGAAAATTTTGATGCAACACATCCGTGATGAAAACAGTGCTGTCCACTAAAGTGCTTTCGTCATCGCAAAAAGAACTTTTGCTAAATGCGAAGGTTGGCTTCGTCGAATACAATGCGATTGAAATCCGCTTTCCGGAAGTATCTCTCCCGTTAGATGAATCCCATTATATTTTTACGAGCAAGAATGCCGTAAAGGCTTTTGTGAATGCATTACATCGGGCAAGGGTTGACCTAAAAAAGTATCAATGCTACTGCGTTGGGGACAAGACTAGGGCATTTTTAGAGCAAGAAGGGCTCTTGGTAATGGAAACCGCTCGAAATGCTGAAGAACTAGGAAACAAAATTGTTCAAAATCACCATACCTATCGGTTTATTTACATTTCGGGTAATCTGAGGCGAAATGAGCTTCCCAAGCTTTTGTCCCAACATAACGTTTGGTATCAAGAAATAGTGGGGTATGAAACCCTCCTCAAACCAAAACAATTTTTGCAAGCTTTTGATGGAGTTCTTTTTTTCAGCCCTAGTGGCATCCGAAGCTATTTGGAAGCGAATCCCAACTTTATAAGTCCTGCGTTTTGCATAGGCGAAACCACAGCCGAAGCTGCAAAACCGCATTTTAACCAAATCATCATTGCCAATCGGCCTACAACGGAAAATGTATTGGTACAAACCATAAAGTTTTTTAAGGAAAATGATTAAAAACGATTTATTTCTTCGCGCCTTACAGGGAGAAACCGTGAACCGACCTCCGGTATGGATGATGCGTCAAGCCGGACGCTATTTGCCCGAATTCATGGCGCTCAAGGAAAAGTATGATTTCTTTACCCGTTGCCAAACTCCTGAATTGGCTTCTGAAATCACGGTTCAGCCCATCCGACGTTATGGAATGGATGCTGCAATTTTGTTCAGTGATATTTTGGTTATTCCACAAGCCATGAACATCGAAGTTCAAATGAAGCCCAATTTTGGCCCCTATTTGCCCAATCCCATACGCAACGCAAAGGATTTGGAAAAGGTCTTCGTACCCGATGTTGATGAAGCATTGGGGTATGTCATGGAAGCCATAACCATGACGAAGGAAAAATTGAACGATGAAGTTCCTTTAATTGGTTTCGCAGGCTCCCCTTGGACCATTTTGTGCTATTGTGTAGAAGGTCAGGGTAGCAAAAGTTTTGACAAAGCTCGAGGATTATGCTTTACGCAACCCGAGGTTGCGCACGAACTGCTCCAACGCATTACGGACACTACCATCACCTATCTAAAGGCAAAAGTAGCTGCTGGCGTGAACGCAATCCAGGTTTTTGACTCATGGGGCGGTATGCTCTCTCCAACAGACTACCAACTATTTTCTTGGCCCTACATTCAACAAATCGTCGATGCCCTAAAAGAGGAGGCTCCCGTAATTGTTTTTGGTAAGGGGTGTTGGTTTGCATTGAAAGAAATGGCGAATTCTGGCGCATCAGCCGTTGGGGTAGATTGGA
Source organism: Bacteroidota bacterium (assembly GCA_039027495.1). Taxonomy (GTDB): domain Bacteria; phylum Bacteroidota; class Bacteroidia; order Flavobacteriales; family Flavobacteriaceae; genus Flagellimonas. The sequence continues at coordinate 30,707 of JBCCKH010000019.1, read as the reverse complement.
CGTGTTCTCCCGCAAATGCACGGTATCTCACTGGTGGGAATATCACCTTGCAAGGCAATTTTGACCCTGCACGTTTGCTATCTCCTCCTGAAGAAATCAAAAGAATGACCAAACAAATGATCGATAACTTTGGCAAGGACAAGTACATTGCCAATTTGGGCCATGGGATACTACCCAATATTCCTTTGGAGAATGCCAAGGCATTTATTGACGCGGTTAAATCATATGGTACGTGAAATGGGTGAAGCTTTTGAAACAAGTACGACCCAAAATGTTTGGGAAACTCTTATGGCTTTCCTTGACACACCTTCCCTATGTGATTCCCACGTTTTTGGCCACCCGGCAATGCATGGCCTTGTCCACGGAATTGTATGGTCGAAAGCATTATCAAAATGGTCCGGAAAACGCTTTTAGACATGCGCTTTGGAATTATCTTATTGCGAAACGCTGTTTCCGATGGTGGAAAAGCGAGCCCAAAGTACTTTTGTGGACGAAAAAAATCACGGACTGGCACGAAGATGCTTTTGTCAATACCGAATTGGCCTGGAAAATGGATGAACATAACAATGCTATCGGAAGAGAGTTGTTCGCTAAGCATGGCTTGAATCAGGAAAAAAGCTTGGCGGTACTAAAAGAAATGACCTTAGCATCTTTTCACATAACCACCGAAACCGATTTGGAGAAGTTCAAACAGCAACTCGTACACATCAAAACAACATGAAAGACGCATTTTACGCCTATATCCAACAATTGCAAGACACCATCACAACTTCTCTAGAAGCTATTGATGGAAAAGCCAAATTTCAAGAGGATATTTGGAAACGCCCCGAAGGCGGAGGTGGCAGAACACGCGTGATTGAAACCGGGGATGTATTTGAAAAAGGGGGTGTCAATATTTCCGCGGTGCATGGGGAGCTGCCCAAAAGCATGCAACAGTATTTTGGGGTAGCGGATGCTGATTTTTTCGCTTGTGGCTTGAGTTTGGTCTTGCACCCAAAAAATCCAATGGTGCCAACGGTTCATGCAAACTGGCGCTATTTTGAAATGTACGACAAAACTGGCAAGATCGTAGACCAGTGGTTTGGCGGAGGACAAGATTTAACCCCTTACTATCTTTTTGAAGAGGACGCCCAGCACTTTCATGCCGTTTGCAAAAAAGCTTGTGACGCCCATAACACTGAATTTTATGCTACGTATAAAAAACGTTGTGACGAATACTTTTGGAATACCCACAGAAATGAAGCCCGAGGTGTGGGCGGATTGTTCTTTGACTACTGCAAAGCGACTGATACCATGACGATACAGGATTGGTACAATTTCGTTACCGAAGTCGGGGACAGCTTTTTGGAAGCGTATCTTCCCATTGTGGAAAAACGAAAAGAATTGTCTTTTTCGCAAGAAGAAAGGGATTGGCAAGAAATCAGAAGGGGACGCTATGTCGAATTCAATTTGGTTCATGACAAAGGGACCCTTTTTGGGCTGCGCACCAATGGTCGCATTGAAAGTATTTTAATGAGTTTGCCGCCACATGTGCAATGGAAATACGACCACCAACCCGAAAAAGGTAGTAGAGAGGAAAGCTTGACAATGGTTTTACAACAACCTAAAGCTTGGGTTTAATAGTATCTTCACGGAGAATGAAACAAAAAATCTATCAAATTGATGCATTTGCCAGTAAGGTTTTCACTGGAAACCCCGCGGCCGTTTGCATACTAGAGGATTGGTTGGAAGATGATGTCATGCAAAACATTGCGCAGGAAAACAACCTTGCCGAAACTGCATTTTCCGTAAAAGAGAATGAGCAGTATGGATTGCGTTGGTTTACACCGGAAACCGAAGTAGACCTTTGCGGGCATGCCACTCTTGCAACAGCATATGTACTTTTCGAGTACTACGGACACCCAACAGACACCATTGTATTTTACTCAGAACGAAGCGGTTCACTTACCGTCACAAAAACCACGGACGGACTACTTTGTTTGGATTTTCCAACCGATTTGCTTCGGAAAACCGAACCCAACCCAGCCGTGAATGAAGCCATTGGGGAAGTTCCCTTGGAAACCTTCAAGGGAAAAACGGACTATATGTTGATCTATCCCTCCCAAAAAGTTGTTGAAAGCTTAAAGCCCAACTTTTTCCTGTTGGATAAGATTGATTGCCGCGGTGTGATTTTCACCGCTCCGGGGGAAACCGTTGATTTTGTTTCAAGAGCCTTTTTTCCACAATGTGGTATTCCAGAGGACCCTGTGACCGGTTCAGCGCATACGACCCTCACACCCTATTGGGCCCAAAAACTGAACAAAACCAGGTTAACGGCCAAACAACTGTCCCAACGTGGAGGTAATTTGGTTTGTGAATACTTGGGAGACCGTGTCAAAATATCAGGAAAAGCCGTTCCTTATCTCATTGGTGAAATTGAGGTTTAGCGGTAAGTAACAAGCCTATAGCTTAAAGCAAATGGTCAATTATAAGAATTACAAAGTCTGGCAAAAATCGCATCAATATGTTTTTAAAATGTATGAGATAACCCAGGGGTTTCCCAAGTCTGAACAGTTCAACTTGATTTCTCAAATTCAAAGAGCTTCCATTTCAATCCCTACTAATAGTGCAGAAGGTTGTGGGAGAGAAACTGAAAAAGAATTAGTTCGATTTCTTTACATAGCTTCTGGCTCTACTCACGAATTGGACTATTTATTATTGGTTTCTTCAGAGCTCGGTTTTATAGAATCCAAGAATGCGAAGAAACTCATTTCTGAAATTGACGAAATCAAAAAAATGTTAGCTGCTTTAATTCGAACAATAAAAGCATCACTTAGAGCTTAAAGCTGTAAGCTTAAAAACTAATCCATATGTATCCATTAATCCGAAATAGAAGACTCCGTCAAAACGAATCCATCCGAAGATTGGTTCGTGAAACCATTATTACTCCAAATGACTTTTTAGTGCCTCTTTTCGTGGTGGAAGGCAAGGGTGTCAAAGAGGAAATTCCCTCCATGCCCAACTATTACCGAATGAGTTTGGACCATCTGGAGAAGGAAGTCAAAACACTCTGGGAAATGGGCCTTTGTGCAGTACTATTATTCGTCAAAGTACCCGATGACCTAAAAGACAATAAAGGTACTGAGGCGCTAAATCCAGACGGATTGATGCAACGCGCGATAAAAACAGTTAAAAATGCCTGTCCAGAAATGCTGGTAATGACCGACGTAGCCCTCGACCCCTTTTCTGCCCTAGGGCATGATGGTATTGTCGCTGATGGACAAATCTTGAATGATGAAACGACGGAGGTTTTGGCAGAAATGTGTATTTCTCATGCTCAGGCAGGTGCAGACTTTGTCGCGCCCAGCGATATGATGGATGGACGTATTCTGACGATTCGAGAAGCTCTGGAAGACGAAGGATTTCAGGGTACGGGTATTATGAGTTATTCCGCCAAATATGCCAGTGCCTTTTATGGCCCTTTTCGCGATGCCTTGGACTCTGCACCAGTAGATATGCAAAATGTCCCCAAGGATAAAAAGACCTATCAAATGGACCCCGCCAATCGATTTGAAGCCATTCGAGAAACGCAAATGGACATTGATGAAGGGGCCGATATCGTAATGATAAAGCCTGGTTTGCCCTATTTGGATATTGTCCGTGAAATTCGAAACGAAGTAGACGTTCCTGTCGCGGTCTATCAAGTCTCTGGAGAATATGCCATGCTCAAAGCAGCAGCCCTCAAGGGGTGGTTGGACCACGATACGGTGATGATGGAACAACTGCTAAGCATCAAAAGGGCAGGGGCCAACATTATTGCCAGTTATTTTGCCAAAGATGTGGCAAGGCTATTAAGCTGATTCAAAAAAAATATCCCTACTTTTAAATCAACCAATTAAGCTATGGGACTTCTCCTCTTCTATGCCTTTATATCCATCTTCTTTTCGTTTTTGTGTTCCATTTTGGAAGCTGTGCTACTAAGCATTACACCTACCTACCTCAATGTAAAAAAACAAGAAGGGAAAGAATACGCGGCACAATTGGAAGCGCTAAAAAAGGACGTCGATAAACCGCTCATTGCCATCCTAACTTTAAACACGATAGCGCATACCGTAGGCGCAATTTTAGTTGGGGTGCAAGCAAAAGTTGCCTATTTAGAATTGTACGGTACCCAAACCCGAAGCATCTTTGGTATTGAATTTACCGAAGACCTTATGGTCGGCGTAGTTTCCACCATCATGACCATTTTGATTTTGGTCGCTTCCGAAATCATTCCAAAAACGATTGGAGCTACGTATTGGAAACAACTTTCCAACTTTACGGCAAAAGCCCTAAACATTATGGTGTTCATTTTAAAATGGACCGGATTGTTGTGGCTGCTTCAACTATTCACCAAACTCATTGGTAAGAAAGGGCATCACGGCAGCGTACTGAGCAGGGAAGACTTTACAGCCATGACAGATATTGCCCATGAAGAAGGCGTTTTTGAAGAATCGGAATCCAAAGTTATCAAGAACCTGTTGCGTTTTGATGAAATTTTGGCCAAAGATGTCATGACCCCACGAACGGTTATGAAAATAGCCTCCGAAGAAACCAGCATCCAGCAGTTTTTTGATGAAAACCGTCCCTTACGCTTCTCTAGAATTCCTTTGTTCAAGGAACGAGCCGACAATATCACGGGCTTTTTCCTCAAAGATGAGTTGATGGAGGCCATTATCAATAAACAAGGCAAGGAACCGCTTTCTACCTTAAAGCGGGAAATTTTGGTGACCAATCGAACCAAACCTATTCCCGACTTGTTTGAAAAATTCGTCGAACAACGAAACCACATTTCCTTAGTGGTAGACGAATATGGTTCGGTAAGCGGTTTGGTAACCATGGAGGACGTGATTGAAACCCTGCTCGGTCTCGAAATCATGGACGAGAGTGACAATGTAGAAGACCTTCAAGTACTCGCCCGACGGAATTGGAAGACCCGTGCCAAACGCTTGGGCATTATTGAAGAGGAAACTGAAATGGACTGATGGAAGTTGCCTATTTTCAAACCCCTATTGGTCTTGCGGAGCTTAAAGGCGATGAACACGGCCTAGCCAGCATAAAAGTTCTGGACGAAACGATGCCTGTTGGCATTATTCCCGAGGTTTTGGAAGATGCAGTATACCAATTTCAGGAGTATTTTGATAAAAAGCGTACCCGCTTCGACCTTAAGCTCAATCCCCAAGGCACCACATTTCAAAAGAAAGTTTGGCAACAACTACAAGAAATTCCCTTTGGAAAAACGGTTTCCTATCTAGAACTTTCCAAAACATTAGGTGATCCTAAAGCGATTCGAGCCGTAGCTGCGGCTAACGGTAAAAATCCATTATGGATTGTGGTTCCTTGTCATCGAGTTATTGGGAGTAACGGCGATTTAGTGGGTTACGCCGGAGGATTATCGCGAAAAAAGTGGCTCCTTGATTTTGAAAGTCCTGTTCAGCAACAATCTTTATTCTAATTGCGAACAAAATACGTAGGGAAAAACGGAAACTCAAAAATTTCAAAACGGGTTCCGTCTTCTGATATTTGTACAACGCCTCCGCTAATTGTATTGGACGAAGTTGCGGCAAAACCCACTAAAAATACCCTGCTTACTTCATCAAAGCGTTGGGTAGTGACCTCTATATTTTGGCCCACTTCCGTTTCTACCTCACTTAAGATTCCAGCCAAATCAATCAGTCCATGTTCTCCTGTTTGCAAATCGTATACCGCAGGCCCCTCAGGAAGTATAGCAGGTTGGGGATATACAAAATTATAATAGAACCGATTTTCAAAAATTGAAGCGTTTTGAATAGGACCCATTTCAAGGGGAAAATTCCTTTGCAGAGCTACTTCTTCGATAAGGGTCAAATCTTCTCCGTTATAGAATCCCATGGTAGGAGAAGGAAGGTTTTGAATCACGGCAATCTCATCATTTTCAGCGACCAAAAAACTGAATGGGGCTGTGCCAAAGTCCAAAACCTGACTAAGCCTGTCATTGGCTTCATCATAAAGTACTAGTTTATTGTTACCCTGCATATCTCGAAAAGACAGATAGAGCTTTTGGTTGTGCAAAAGGGGTTGAAAGCTCAACATTACATTGTCTTCGATAGGTATGTCCCGTAAACTATCTTCCACCAAATCCACTCTTTGCAAAAAAAGATTTCTGGCCGTAAAAGGTCCAAAGTACCCGAAGAGCACTACATCATCCAAATCAATTCCCCATGCTATGGATCGCTGGGTAGAAACGGTATAAAACGAATCAAACGTTTCCCCTGTTGATTGGTCAACATTCCATCTAAATAAACTGAAAGAATCCTCCGAAAAAGTATAAAACGACAAATATTCGTCGTTTTGCCTTATGGTAAGATAATTTGAAGGGACGCCCAATTGCTCGGTTAGACTAGAGCTGGACCCCATTTGAGACCCGTTCTGGCTGGTGAATTGATACACTTGAGACTGATCTTCTCCAATAACAGTAAAGCTCGCAGGAAATACACTGTTGCCGGTTTCGCTATTGTTATCATCATTAGAACAGCCCAAAAAAAGAAACGACAAACAAATCCATAAATGGATTTTCGATTTCATAGCTTTCATCAATTACAATATACGATTTATAAATCCACAAGTATGAAATGCGCCTTAATTTGTTATTTTTCAGTTTATGAGGATACAAAAAATTCCACTCGACCATATCCTATTTCTGGATATTGAAACGGTACCACAACTTCCCTCCTATGCGGATGTTGATGAACTTACCCAGAGCCTCTGGGAACATAAAACGCGATACCAGCGCAAAGACCAGATTGAAGCCGATGCATTCTATGAAAATGCGGGCATATGGTCCGAGTTCGGGAAAATTATCTGTATTTCCGTGGGGTATTTCAACCTGAAAGCAGATTCACGGGATTTTAGGGTCAAATCCTTTTATGGTGAGGAGAAAACGCTTTTGCAAGCGTTCAAGAACCTGTTGGATGAACATTATCAACATCCCAAGTTTTTGCTTTGCGCACATAACGGAAAGGAGTTCGACTTTCCCTACATCGCACGCAGAATGCTCATCAACCGATTGGATTTACCTTTCAAGCTGGACTTATTTGGTAAAAAACCTTGGGAAGTACCCCATTTGGATACTATGGAACTCTGGAAATTCGGTGATTATAAAAATTTCACCTCTTTAAAGCTATTGGCCCATGTTTTGGAGATTCCCTCCCCAAAAGAAGATATGGACGGCAGCATGGTTCGCTCCGTTTTTTATGATGACAACGATTTGGACCGAATCGTAACCTATTGCGAATTGGATGTAATTACCACGGCCCAAGTGTTCCTTCGAATGCGAAACGAATCCCTTATTGCCGAAACCGAAATAAAAAAACTCTAAGAAAGCGAATATGGTTCCGAAGCGGAAGCTTGGACTCCGTTTCAACAAGTTTCATATCGATTTCAGCGTATCGCATTGTCTTATTTTTTATAGAATTTGGTGCTTCGGATACCTTCGAGGTCCTGCACCATTAGAATGTATAATCCTGAGGCTAAATCCGAAACATTGATTTTTTCGGTTACGCTTCCCATGCGTAACGTGTTTCCTGAAGTGGAAACCAAAGCGAACATGGCATTTGGCGCATATGCTGAATTTATGGTCACCCAATCGGAAGCAGGGTTAGGAAATACTTCAATCTCAAGCACATTGTCATCGATGGAGAAGACACTATTCTCTTCTAAAACCGTATTTTCTCCGTTAAAAATAAACGTGTACTCTTCAGAAAATTCTGAGACCACACTTTCCGTACAAATGGAACGGATGCGAAAGTTATAGGTGGTTTCGCTTTCCAAATTTTCAAATTGCTGTGTGCCATCTTCAGTAAAATAAGAAGTCCAGTAGTCGTCAGATGCTGCTTTGAACTGCACCTCATATAGCGTATCGGGAACGCCTTTCCAACTAATTGACAATTCACTTTCCGAAGCGGATTCCAATCCCACTTCCTCCGGAACTTGAGCAGAACACTGATTGACTTTTGCTCCCGAAACGATTAGCGAATAGGCTTGCTCACTAGTGGTAAGACTTCCTTTATGGGAAATAACCAAGGTATATTCTCCTTGCGCATTGGCTACATCTATGCGCTCAAAGGGATCAACCGAATTGTCTCCTCTGGTAGCGGAGGCGGCTGCCTGTTTTGGATTCAATCGCCAAGGCAGAAAGACCTTTCCATTTTTTTCCAAACGAATGTCCAAATCGTTGACCAAGGCCTTGGTAGGATCGTTCAATATTCCTGAATTCACCGTGTTGCCCTGGGGGTCTGTCCATGAAATGGAAATCAACAACAGTTCGCTACCGTTCGCTTTAATGTTGATGGTATGTTCCTCACCTTCCAACAAGGTGTTTTCTTCAATGATTGATGTAAAACCGTTGTTCTGAATCACTTTTGCAGCGTTCATGGCGTTCATGACGCCCCATCCCATTTTGTAATCTGGTCCAGCTGCGCCTATATCATCAGCTGTGTGTAAAGCCAAACCTTTTATGGTAGCCGCTCTTACATAGGAGCCAAAGCTTTGTTTGGCATACTGCTGTAGCAATAGCAGAGCTCCTGTAACTCCTGGCGCTGACATCGAAGTACCCGTTGAGGTGCCGTAGCTTGAATTGTTTTTTGAGGTTGTTGAAAATATGGAAGCACCGTCTCCTACCAAGTCTGGTTTGATGCGACCGTCGTCAATCGGTCCTAGGCTGCTATAGGTACTTACATCTGCATGTTTGAGTTGTCCTTGGTTTCCGATAGTTGTTTTTGCGGCTCCGACAGTGATACCATTTTTGCTTGTTGTAAAACCCAAAAGCATATCAAAACCATCTACACTTTGTCCGAATATAGGCGATGCATTGTCGCGTGAACGTTGTGCGTTGCCCGCCGCGGTTACCATAAGATAGTAGGGCGCATTATACATGATTTTATCCCAATCTTGTGAAACTTTGATATAGGACCCGAAATACCAATCCGGCACACGGTCTGATTTAATCCCGTAGGAATGGTTGCTCAACAGCAGTCCTTGAGCAGCTGCTTCCGCGACTTCTATTTTATCTCGCGTCCAATCATGACTGATGGCGTTGGCTTTAAAAGCAACGCCTTTGGCATCAGGTTTAAGCCCTGTCGACACCAAATTGCCCGTGACTAAAGTGGCATGGCTGCTAATATCACCTGAAGCGTCCCCAGAACGTACCCGATTCTGGAATTCTTGGTGGGAGTTCAGCGCTACGCCAGCATCCCAAACGCCAACCTGCATTCCTGCACCATCCAATCCCAAATTCAAAAGCCCATCCGTGTAAAGGGAATTTGCTCTGGAAACATAGCTGGAAATGTTGGCGTATGTGGTGTAAAAAAGTGGCGTTCCGTCTTCACCCAAATCAGCCAGCGCCAACTCTCGACCATTTTCAGTAGACTTCATGTGATTCGAAAACAAAACACCTAGCTTAGCTTGCGTAACTTCGTTCTCAGATTTGAAGTCTTTTATTGCAGCGAACAAATCCGCTTTAATGGTAAGTTCATCATCAACAGATGACACATGTATTTCTTGGGCAAACCCGAATGTAAAAAAGACAAAAGCGCAGAAAAATAAAAGGTGCCCGCAATGCGTTTTGGTCCAGTTTGGATAGTCCATAATTCCTTGGTTTGGTAGGATTTGGACTACAAATTTATTTTTAGCCGTATTTTCATCGATAAAAAACCCTTTTATTTCGATGAACTACACACTGTTTGCAGATGAGCTGTTGTGAAAGGTGAATTTTATGTGGTGTAGTACTTTTCTTTCTTTTAATTTTTCTGGAAAATTACGTAAACGGGAAAGTGATCGCTGTACCCCCCAAGGTATTTTTTGCCGGCGTAGGTACGAAATGGGGTCCCTTTATACCTTCCTTTTCGTTCTCGCAGAAATTTCGGTGCGAAAATTTGTGCGCCTTTATAGTTATGTGTGCCCGGTTCAAAATTCAAAAAGCTATGGGATAGAATAATTTGGTCGAACAAACTCCATTGTCCTTTATAATTGGCACTACCCATTTTTCGAGACAACAAACTTTGCATGGGATTGATGAATCGTTGTGATTCCATCAAGGTTTCAATGCTTTTTGCTGTGGGATTATCATTAAAGTCTCCCATCACGATGCAGTTGAACACTTCTTCATCAATCGTATCGATTTTACCCAAGACGGTTTCAGCAGCCTTTAGGCGTTTGAACTCGGTTTCCTTTGCACCATCCCTCCGCGAAGGCCAATGGTTGACAAAAACATGAACGGGTTCTCCGTTTAGCTTTCCATATACATATAATATGTCACGGGTATGGTCGCGTACGCCATTTGCTTCATGAATGAAAAGTGGGACGATTTCTGCGTCCAAAACCTCAAAATGATTGGTGTTGTACAGTAAGGCGGTATCAATCCCTCTTTCATCGGGGGAATCAAAGTGCACCCAATCATAAGGAATGTCTTCCAAGGCTTTGGTGTTGACAAGGGCATTCAGCACATTTTCATTTTCCACTTCCGCTAATCCGACCAAAACGGGAGGAATTGAACTTTCTTCTTTACCAATATGCGCAATGGTATTGGCAATCTTCTTGGTCTTTTTACGGAACCGGTTTTCGTTCCAATTCTTTTTCCCGCCTTGAGTAAAATCGTTATCCAAGGTATGGGGGTCATCGGTCGTATCAAAAAAGTTCTCGAGATTGTAAAACGCTATAGTGAAACGGTTGTCCAAAATAAAGTGAGGTTAGCAACAAGCCTTAACAGGGCTACGATTCTCATCGAAAATACAAAAAACGCTTTCAAAACATTACGTAGCTTTGCAGACAATCTACGGTTTGAATGCTAGAAAAAAAGGCCATTGCATACGAAAAAGCGGTGCTTATTGGAGTCATCAATAAGAACCAAAATGAGGAAAAGGTTAAGGAATACTTGGATGAACTCGAGTTTTTGACCTATACCGCCGGCGGGGAGGTTACCAAGCGTTTTGTGCAACGCGTGGAAATTCCGAATCCAAAGACCTATATCGGTAGTGGAAAGATGGAAGAAGTAGAACGCTACGTGAAATCGAACGACATTGGCTCAGTGATTTTTGACGACGAGCTTTCCCCTACCCAGCAAAACAATATTGAGAAATTGTTACGGTGCAAAATTCTGGACCGTACCAGTTTAATCCTTGACATTTTTGCGCAACGGGCCCAAACCAGTTATGCCCGCACCCAAGTGGAACTCGCCCAATACGAATATCTGCTGCCTCGCCTTACTGGACTCTGGACGCACTTGGAGCGACAACGGGGGGGTATTGGTATGCGCGGACCAGGGGAAACCGAGATTGAAACCGACCGTCGGATTGTTCGAGACCGCATTGCTTTACTCAAAAAGCGATTGGTCAAAATAGACCGTCAAATGGAAACCCAACGCGGCAATCGCGGCGCTTTGGTCCGGGTCGCCTTGGTGGGGTATACCAACGTGGGGAAATCCACATTAATGAATGTTATTAGCAAAAGTGATGTTTTTGCCGAAAACAAATTGTTCGCCACCTTGGATACCACGGTGCGAAAAGTCGTTATTGGCAACCTTCCTTTTTTGTTGAGTGATACGGTAGGGTTCATCCGAAAATTGCCAACGCAACTGGTAGAAAGTTTCAAAAGCACCTTGGATGAAGTTCGTGAAGCCGATTTGCTGTTGCATGTAGTAGATATTTCCCATCCCAACTTTGAAGAACATATTGCCTCTGTAAATCAAATTTTGGATGAAATCGAAAGTGCCGACAAAAAGGCCATTATGGTGTTCAATAAAATCGACCAATACCGTCCTGAAGATTACGACGAAACCGATTTGGTTGCCGAGCGTACCTCAGCACATTTTACTTTGGACGAATGGAAAAATACATGGTATGGCAAACTGGGTGACCGTGCCTTGTTTATTTCTGCTTTAAACAAACAAAATTTGGATGAATTTCGGCAAAGGGTGTATAAAGAAGTTCGAGACATTCACATTACCCGATTTCCGTACAATCATTTTTTATATCCTGAAAATCTGGATGGGTTCTCCGCCTGAAAAAGACAAAATGTCAAGAATGTCGACGAACGACAAGGCTTGACTTTTTCTACCACAACTTTGTCTGCGTTCACAACAAAAATTTAAGGTCTAGCCACAGAAAACCTAATTTCAAATTGTTTTTAAGTGTTAGTGTTACCACGAGTCTACCATAAACTTAACCTACTTTTTGACTGTGGTTTTCAAGATACTTAAACGCAGTTCGCCCCAAATATAAAAGCCCTCAAATTGAGGGCTTTTTTCTTTAAGAAATACTGGGTTTTAGAACGAGTAGCTCAATCCTAAAGTCCAATAGGTTTGTAGTTCGTTGTCAATGGAATCGAAGGTCGCTTCAGGGTCGGGCGTTGGGGCCAAATTCTGAACAAAGTTCAAGGTTTCTTGCTTGTTGTTTCGGAGTCCGAAATCGAATCCTACCCCAATCACTTTCCAAAGGGTGTACGCGAAGGAATTGGTCCATGTCCAGTTGCTCAAATCACCACTTTCATAGCTTTGGAACATGGATAAGTTACTCTTGAAACTTACCGCTCCAATTTGACGGGTATAGTCCGCCACGATTTTCGCACCCAAGGAAGATTCAAAAATGGTATCCTCATCGCTAAACACGAAATTATAGTTCAACGGATGGATAACTACCACCAAGTTGTTGATTGGGGTCCAAGTAGCACCAATACCAATATCCAAATACCCCGGATTGTTCACATTACTCAAAAGTGTGGTTCGATATTCCGCTAAGGTGGATACCGCAAACTTTTCGCTCAATTTTCTACCATAAAGAGATGTAATATTGAATACATCAGTAGCCTCGCGAAAACCATCGTCATCGGTGGGGTCGTCTTGGTCATCCAACTTCACCCAAGCCAAGTTGACGTTGGCTGCATTGCGCCAAAAGAATTTTTCCTCTTGCAGGTTGGCAAACGCATTCACGGTAAAACCAATGTTCCCTGAGGAGTTGTTCGGTATACCCTGGGCGAACCAGTTGTTGAATTCGGAAATACTACCACCAATGGTACCGAAAGCCCCAATTTTCCAACCCGGAAGGGCATCCAACTGGGCTTGTAACGCATCAACCCGACCTTGTATGGCAGCGATGGAATCTTTTTTAGGGGCCATTTCGGCCTTGATTTCTTCAGCCGTTTGCGCTTGTAGGTTGGTAGCCAAACCGACGAAGGAAAGCATTAAAAGGAGTCGTTTCATAGTATGGAGTTTACTGTTTAGACCCCAAAGGTAAAAAATGTCACTCCTTTCTGAATGTCGTTTCTTACGAAGTTGAAAAAGAAGCTGAAACCCTCTGGATTGGAGGGCAAGCAGTTCGGTCCTGCTGAATTATGCTTCGACTCCCTGTCCCTCCGTACGAGACTTCGGAAGATAGACGCTCAGCAACCATTCAGCTACTTACCCATTATCAAAAGGTTGTCATTCCATTCGGTCATTGAGCGAAGTCGAAATGAAGGCGAAGTGCGATACGGAATCTATGATACCCTTGTGGATTCCTGCTTTGCGCCACCGCTAAAGATAGGGCGGCATGTGGTCGCAGGAATGACAGCATGAAAAAAGACCTGAATGTCATTCCGTACTTGATACGGAATCTATTATCTGCATCATTTTTAGGGTTTTCATTAGAATTAGAACCTGAAACCCCTCCGGATTGGAGGGCAGGCAGTTCAGGTCGACCTTGCGATCGAATCAGAATTGTGTCATTCCGTACTGCCTGCCCGCCCGGTCAGGCGAGGATACGGAATCCATGACCAAATAAATCCAGCGCGTTGCCCAAAATCACCCATTCGTCAATTCGCAAGTAGTATTGATATATTCCCAAGCAAAGCAAACCCCTACACTTGTTTATTTGCAGCCTATTTAGAAAAGGCATTGTCATGAAAAACGCTACGCGAGCATTTCTTCTTTTGGTTTTTATCAGTTTTACATATTTAGGGTGTACCCCTGAGGAAACTCCTGTTACAGAAGTACAGGCGCCCACCCCTACCCAAATCCTGCCCCCTACTATTGAAAGTTTTAGCCCCCAATCGGCTTTTGCAGGGGAACAAGTAACCATAAATGGTACTGGCTTTGGCCAACTTCCTATTGGCATTCAAGTGTTTTTTGGGGATGTAGAAGCACAAGTGGTCTCGGCCTCATCCACCAAAATTGTAGTGGTAGTACCTGAAGGTGCCATTTCTGCTCCAATACGTCTTGTAAGTGGAGGAACCAGTGCGGTTAGTGAGGTTTTTACTGTCCCTATTCAGCTTAGTACTACTGAGCTAGAGCTGTTCACTTTGGATTCAGAACTTCTTTCTCTTTCAGGAATTAACGAAAACACTCAGGTCGTATGGAGTTCAGCCGATGAAAACGTAGCTGTGGTAGATGAGAGTGGAAATGTAAAAGGCATTAAGGAAGGAACTACAGAAATCAAGGTGACAGTAGAAGATATCGAAACGTCCGTCACCATAAATGTAAAGCGCAGTATTTATGTTACAGGTTATGATTCTTCTAACGACAAAGATATTGCCACTATCTGGAAAAATGGTGTTCCAATCTACCTAACCGATGGTGAAAACGATGCAAGGGCAACATCCGTATTCGTTACCGATACGGATGTATATGTTAGTGGCTATGAAACTTCAGATAATAATATTGATGTGGCTAAAGTTTGGAAGAACGGAGAACTTCTTTATAATGTATCAGGAAATTCCTCTAGAGCAAATTCAATATTCATTTTTGAAAATGATGTATATTTCTCTGGCGTTCAAAATGGCAATGCCGCGTACTGGCAAAACGGCTTGGGCGCATATCTAAACGGAGGAACACCTGGTGAAGCTTTTGGACTGTTTGTAAATGATAATTCCATATACGTTTCAGGCAATGTTGAAAATAGTCCGGCCATCTGGACTGGTACTGAAAAGAACGAACTTACTTATAATCAAAATTTCTTTAGCATTGCTTTGGATATTGCTGCAACAGATACTGATACATACGCTGTTGGTTTTGACTATGTTGAAAATCCAATACTTGCAATTACTGCAACCATTTGGAAGAATGGCGGAGAACCCCAATATCTGGAGACTACAGATAGGTCAATCGCCAGATCAATATTTATCGATAACGATGATGTTTATGTGGTCGGCGGTAATGCAGTAAACAATATTGAATTGCCTGTATTATGGAAGAACAATGATACACCTGTGGTGTTAGATTTTGAAGGTGGCAGCGCGAACTCGGTATATGTTTATAAGGGAGATGTTTATATCGCTGGATACAATACCAAGGAAGCTCAAGTGTGGGAAAATGACATCCAAATGCCGCTGTTTCAGGGTATAGAAAATGCAAATTTTGGTTCAGTTTTTGTAAAATAATTACTAGAATAGACTGCTGTTTTACGCCGCCACTAAAACTAAGGCCGCACATAGTCTCAGTAACGACAGCACAAAAAGACGGCTTCAATGTCATTCCGTACTGCCTGCCCGCCGGTCAGGCGGGGACACTGAGCGCCCACCGTCGGTCGAAGCCTGAGGCGTAGACCGAGTCGAAGTGCGATACGGAATCCATGTGCCTATTTATAAGAAGGTTTTTTCTTTTTAAAGAGCGGAACGGCAGAACAGGCTTCACCGTACATCACGCTTTTGGCTACTTTTTGGATTTCGGCAATGGCTATGAGATAGGCGTTTTGGGGTACGGGTTTGTTGGAGCAACCTTTAATGATAATGGGTTTGTCTTCAAAGTCAGAAAAATCATAACCCGATAACGCTTCTTGGTACAAAGCCGTTTCCAAGGTTTCCAAATCGCCTTGCACTACCTTTTTGGCAAAGGGTACCAGTTTGGAAGCGACCAACATAAAGGCCCAACCGGGCACAATGGCGTCAGAAGAGCAGGTCAAAGCGACGTATTTGTCTTGATACATAGTTCCGTCCAATTCCTCCAATTGCGCTCGAAATTCTTTTTCGCGTAAAATCAAGCCCTCGTAAAGCCATTCGGAAATGTCTAATACCACTCTTTCCCCGGGTTGATATAAATCCTCTAGGTCAAAGGTGATGAGTTTGCTTTCTGCTACTCTGTTTATGATTTCTTTTTCCATGCTGTCATTCCTGCGGAGGCAGGAATCTTTTTAATTAAATGGATTCCGCATCACACTTCGACTTCATTTCGACTTCGCTCAATGACCGTCTCAGTGGCCGTGCGGAATGACAAATTACATTGTTTATAAAAGCCCCAATTCCAACTTCGCTTCTTCGCTCATCAAGTCCTGGGTCCAAGGGGGGTCAAAGGTGATTTCTACTTCTGCATCTTTTACCATGTCCAAGGATTTGACTTTTTCCTCTACCTCCACCGGGAGGGTTTCCGCTACGGGGCAATTGGGTGAAGTGAGGGTCATCAAAATCTTGACGTCGTTCACTTCGTTAACAAATACATCATAAATCAGCCCCAATTCGTAAATATCTACTGGAATTTCAGGATCATAAATGGTCTTTAAGACCTTGACGATTTTTTCGCCAAGCTCTTGGGTATCTATGGTAATTTCTTCGCTCATGTTTTTCTAGTTTAATTGGGTTTGATAGGCAATGGCATACAATTTCAATTGCTTGACCATGCTTACCAAGCCGTTGGCGCGTGTTGGGGACAAATGTTCCTTTAGGCCAATATCGTCGATAAAATGGGTATCCGCGTCAATAATATCTTGCGGCTTTTGATTGCTGAACGCGCGAATCAAAATGGCAATGATGCCCTTGGTAATAATCGCATCACTATCCGCCGTAAAGACCAGCTTGTTTTCATCCAATTCAGCATGCACCCACACCTTGCTTTGACATCCTTTAATGATGTTGTCATCGGTTTTGTAGGTCTCTTCAATTAGTGGAAGGGACTTACCCAACTCTATCATGTATTCGTAGCGTTGCATCCAGTCATCAAACATGGAAAACTCATCTACGATTTCTTCTTGTATCTCCGTAATGGTCATCGCTGGTTTTTATTCAAAAATACGATTCAGCAATTTGTGAATCAATCTTTTAAGGGAATCCTAACAGAAGCGTTACTGCAACATGCTTTGCGCCCGCTTTACACTTTCGACCAAAACATCTACTTCTGCCATGGTGTTGTAAAAGCTAAAACTGGCCCGCACCGTTCCCGGTATTTTATAATAATCCATAATGGGTTGTGCACAATGATGTCCCGTTCGCACGGCAACGCCCAACTTGTCCAAAATCGTTCCGATATCATACGGGTGTATCCCTTTAATGTTAAACGAAATCACGGAAGTCTTTTCCGCCGCAGTTCCATAAATTTTCATGCCTTCAATTTCGAGCAACTTTTCCGTGGCATAGGCCAACAATTCGGCTTCGTAGGCTGCAATGGCTTCAAAACCGATGGCATTCATATAATCCAATGCCGCGCCAAAGGCAATCCCACCACAAATATTGGGGGTGCCTGCCTCAAATTTGTGAGGCAAATCAGCATAGGTGGTTTTTTCAAACGTTACTTCGGCAATCATTTCACCACCCCCTTGATAGGGAGGTAAGGCGTTAAGCCATTTTTGCTTTCCATATAACATGCCAATGCCGGTGGGTCCGCAAACCTTGTGGGCGGACATGGTGTAAAAATCTACATCCAAGGCTTGCAAATCCACTTTGATATGGGGTGCTGCCTGTGCTCCATCAATCAATACTGCCGCATCATGAGCATGAGCGGCTTTTACAATTTCAGCGATGGGATTTACCGTACCCAGTGCATTGGAAACATGGTTGCTGAACACCAACTTTGTCTTTTCGCTTAAAAGCTTGTGATACGCATCCATGACCAACTCCCCATTTTCATTCATGGGAATTACCTTCATCACCGCTCCCGTCCGTTCCGCCAACATTTGCCAAGGCACAATATTGGAATGGTGTTCCATGGCGGATACCAAAATCTCATCCCCTGATTTCAAAAAGGATGAAAAGCCATTCGCTACCAAGTTGATACTATGTGTTGTTCCTGAAGTCATAATCACCTCATGCGAATGGCCAATATGGTAATGGGTCTGGATGGTTTTGCGTGCTGCTTCGTAGGCATCGGTCGCTTCTTGGGAAAGCGTGTGCACCCCGCGATGAATGTTCGCATTCAGATTTTGATAATAATCAACAATGCAATCAATAACCTGTTTAGGGGTTTGTGAAGTAGCCGCATTGTCTAAATATACAAGCGGCTTACCGTTAACCTGCCTTTTTAAAATGGGAAAATCTTCCCGAATTTTTTCTACATCTATCATAGCAATCATAAGAGTACAAAGATACCTACAAATGTTAAAACCATTGGTATCACACTGATAAAGAAGAAGGTAATTCGTATCCTATCAAAACCGATAGCCAACTCCAATTTTAAAGTAGCCCAAATCTTGTTTTATATCTGGAAGCCCATCTATTCCTATGCTATTCCGCACATAATCGTATTGTACCAGAATGAAGAAGTTTTTGGTTACATCAAACGAAACACCAACACCAAAATTAAACCCTCCGTCTGTAGAAGAATCGGACACCCCTGCGTTCAACCCTGGAAAATCCCCATCGAATTTTGAGGTAATCACGGTGTATCCCACGCTAACAAAAGGTCTCAATTTAGATAAGGCTGGAATTTGAATTTCGGCAAAAACCTTGGGCTGAATCAACCAATTGGTTTCATTAAAATCAAAGCTTTCTTCGAGCAGCGCAACTTGAATTTCATCGCGAAAGACTCCTGCGTTCAATCCGGCACCAATATCTATGATTCCAAGTTTGGTAAAACGGTATTTTATCCCTAAATCGATAATCGCCGGATTGTCGTTTCCCAATTCATCACCCACGGAGATGGGATAATTCGCTTCTACACTCCATTTCTTGTCTTGCGCCGTGGCACAAATCGAAATCAGTAGACCAAAGGCCAATAGTACATGTTTTGTCATTTTTTGCTTAGAATTGGTTGCGATTTCTAAGCGAAACTAGCCGAAAACAGTACTGGTAAACGGTAAGGTTTCGTTAATACGACGAAGCCAAGCGTTAAAAATGAAACCGTAAATTTTTAGGTGCCTTTAGAGCTCAAACCCAACGCGAACCCCCAGCTTTTTGGCAATCAGCGCGTTGATACGTGCTTTCAATTCAGGAATGCGCACACTTTCCAAAACATTGTTTGCGAAGGCATACATCAGTAAGGCCCGTGCCTCCTTTTTGGGAATACCCCGGGATTGCAAATAGAACAAAGCATCCTCATCCAATTGGCCAATGGTGCATCCGTGCGAACATTTTACATCATCCGCAAAAATCTCAAGCTGTGGTTTGGTGTTCACCGTGGCTTTGTCGCTAATGATGACGTTGTTGTTCTGTTGGAACGCATTTGTTTTCTGAGCAATCTTGTCCACAATGATTTTACCGTTGAAAACGCCTGTCGACCTATCCCCAAAAACACCTTTGTAGTCTTGATGGCTTTCGCAATTGGGTTGCGCATGGTGCACCAAAGTGTGGTGGTCAACATGTTGCTTATCGCCCAAAATGGTAACGCCCTTAAGGGTAGAGTCGATACGTTCCCCGTTTTGATAGTAGTTCAGGTTATTTCGCGTGAGCTTTCCGCCGAAGGAGAAGGTATGTACGCGCACCACACTTCTGTCTTTTTGGGAAATGTAGGTGTTGTCTATCAAAGAAGCCGTGTCCAAATCGTTTTGCACTTTGTAGTAATCCACAATGGCGTCTTTGGCAGCAAAAATTTCAGTTACGGAATTGGTCAAGACTTCGTTTCCGGTAAGGCTTTGATGTCTTTCAATAACCTGCACCTCAGCATTTTCTTCAGCAATTACCAAATTGCGGGGCTGCAGCATCAAGGCCGCTTCGTTACCTGTGGCCAAATGCAATATTTGTATCGGTTTTTTCGGAACCTTGTTTTTTGGGATATATATGAAGGCCCCTTCTCTACTGAATGCTGTGTTGAGCGTTGTTAGGGATTCGTCTTTTGACGCTACTTTATTGAAATAGACATCGATGACCTGTCGATATTGGGGTTTGGTCAATGCAGCACTCATAAGGCACACATCCACCCCATCGTGTGTGGTTTCAGAGAGGTATGAGCTATAGACTCCATCCACAAAAACAATTTTATAGGTATCTATTTCATGCAGGAAATATTTTTTGATTTCCTTGTAATCCAATACCGTTTCCTGTCTTGGAAAAACACTGAAATCAATCTTTTGCAGATTGTTCAAAGAGGTATATTTCCAAGCTTCTTCTTTTTTGGAAGGGAATCCTTTCGTCTCAAAATTTTTAATGGCTTCACTACGAACGTCATGTACAGGACTGTTCAGGTCCACGTTGTTTTCGAAGGCCAAAAATGAAGAGAGTAATTTATCTTTTAAATCCATTGTGACAGTATTCAGTTGTCTGACGTCTGATGTCTGAAATCTTTATACTACAGTTTCCTGCTTTAACCAATCGTACCCTTTTGCTTCCAATTCCAAAGCAAGGTTCTTAGAGCCTGATTTCACGATTTTCCCATCGTGCAGCACGTGTACAAAATCAGGTACAATGTATTCCAACAAGCGCTGGTAGTGTGTAATGACAATAATGGCGTTGTCCTTGCTTCGCAACTTGTTCACTCCATTGGCCACGATTCGCAAAGCATCAATGTCCAATCCGGAATCGGTTTCATCCAAAATCGCCAATCTGGGTTCCAGCATTGCCATTTGAAAAATTTCATTACGCTTTTTCTCCCCACCTGAAAATCCTTCGTTCAACGAACGCGACAAGAATTTGCGATCGATTTCAAGCAACTCGGATTTTTCACGAATCAATTTTAGCATCTGGTTGGCTGGCATATCTTCCAAACCTTTAGCTTTTCTGGATTCGTTGATAGCAGTCTTCATGAAATTGGTTACCGACACCCCTGGAATTTCCACCGGATATTGAAAGGAGAGGAAAACCCCCATATGGGCTCTCTCTTCTGGGGAAAGGTCTTCCAAGTCTTCTCCATCTAAAGCAAGACTTCCCTTTTTGATTTCAAATTCTTCCTTTCCGGCAATTACGGAAGCGAGAGTGCTTTTTCCAGAACCATTTGGTCCCATTATGGCGTGTACTTCACCAGCATTTACTTCCAAATTAATACCCTTGAGGATTTTTTTATCCTCAATACTTGCGTGTAAATCTTTTACTTGTAACATAATGATAATGTCCTTAATGCTATTATTATCCTACCGAACCTTCTAAACTGATTTCCAATAATTTTTGTGCTTCCACGGCAAATTCCATGGGCAGTTTATTCAATACTTCCTTGCTAAAACCATTTACAATCAAAGCAATAGCTTTTTCGGT
This sequence comes from Bacteroidota bacterium, assembly GCA_039027495.1. Taxonomy (GTDB): domain Bacteria; phylum Bacteroidota; class Bacteroidia; order Flavobacteriales; family Flavobacteriaceae; genus Flagellimonas. The sequence continues at coordinate 9,359 of JBCCKH010000019.1, read as the reverse complement.
ATCGATACCTCTTTGGTTGCAATAAAAGATTTGATCTTCCCCAATTTTACTGGTGGTTGCTTCGTGCTCTATTTGAGCGGTTTTGTTTTTCGCTTCGATGTAGGGGAAGGTATGCGCACCACATCGATTACCCATCAAAAGGGAATCACATTGCGAAAAGTTTCGCGCATTTTCGGCACGGCTGTTCACCTGTACCAACCCACGATAGCTATTTTGTGATTGTCCGGCGGAAATTCCTTTGGAGATGATGGTGCTTCTCGTATTCTTTCCCAAGTGAATCATTTTAGTACCAGTGTCTGCTTGCTGAAAGTTGTTGGTCACCGCAATGGAGTAAAATTCTCCAATGGAATTATCCCCTTTCAAAACGCAAGAAGGATACTTCCAGGTTACAGCGGAACCGGTTTCGACTTGCGTCCACGAGATTTTGGCATTCTTCTCACATAAGCCTCGCTTGGTCACGAAGTTGAACACTCCACCTTTCCCTTCTTTGTCACCCGGGAACCAATTTTGAACGGTGGAATATTTGATTTCCGCATCATCCAACGCTATCAATTCCACCACGGCGGCATGCAATTGATTCTCGTCACGTGACGGTGCCGTGCACCCTTCCAAGTAACTTACGTAGCTTCCTTCATCTGCAATCACCAAGGTACGCTCGAACTGACCCGTCCCAGCTTGGTTGATTCGGAAATACGTGGACAGCTCCATAGGGCAACGCACCCCTTTTGGAATGTAGCAAAATGACCCATCTGAAAACACTGCCGAATTCAAAGCAGCGTAAAAATTATCTTTTTGGGGCACCACGGAACCAATGTATTTTTTCACCAACTCGGGATGCTCTTGAATGGCTTCGGAGATTGAACAGAAGATGATTCCTTTTTCCGCTAGGGTTTTCTTAAACGTTGTAGCAACCGAAACGGAGTCCATTACAATATCCACAGCCACACCAGCAAGCTTTTTTTGCTCTTCCAACGAAATACCCAGTTTTTCAAAAGTGGCCAACAACTCAGGGTCTACCTCGTCCAAACTTTCATATTTGGGTTTTTTGTTGGGTGCCGAGTAGTAGCTGATATCTTGGAAGTCCGGTTTTTTATAGGTCACGTTCGCCCATTCCGGTTCCTCCATCTGCCGCCAAACCCGAAAAGCTTCCAACCGCCATTCGGTCATCCACTCAGGTTCTTCCTTCTTTTTGGATATGGCAATTACGATTTCTTCACTGAGTCCCTTGGGAAAGGTCTCTGATTCGATATCGGTATAGAAACCATATTCGTATTCTTTGGTCTCTAATTCTTTTTTTAATTCTTCTTCGGTGTACGCCATCTTCTTTTGTTTGGTCGTTGCGCCAAAATTGGTCAACACTTATAATGAAAAACTTTCGCCGCACCCACAGGTACGCTGTGCGTTAGGATTGTTGAACACAAATCCTTTCCCATTTAAACCTCCTGAATACTCTAGTGTAGTTCCCACCAGATATAGGAAACTTTTTTTGTCTACAAGTATCCGTACTTCATTATCTTCAAAAAGCTTGTCGCTTTCATCAGGTTGTTTGTCAAATTTCAATTCGTAAGACAATCCGCTGCATCCCCCGCTTTTCACACCCACACGAACATAGTCCGTAGTGGCGTCAAAACCTTCTTCGCTCATGAGCGTAACCACCTTTCGTTTTGCTGTCTCAGAAACCTTTATCATAGTTGCCTGAATTTTATTAAAATCGCATACAAATATACTGCATTCGTAGGCTATTACCGCATATCCTTACATTACATATACAAATGTCAAAATAAGCTTTTTTTATCCTAAGCTTTGTTTGTTTTGTTTAAGCTTAACAAAAATTTATGGAACAAAGACATTTCTTAAGGGAAGAGGGTTTATTTTAGGCCAAAAACAACAAGATCGGTCATGCCTTTTGAAGTGATGTTTGCAATTGAACTACTTGAAGATTCCCCCACCAATATTAGGTTTCCATAGGTATCTTGAAGAATACCAAAACCATAATCCAGCCCCTCTCCGCCCATGACCATCTGGTCTTGAAAGTTGCCATTGGCGTCTGTTTTTATGAGCCAAATATCATTTTCACCAGAGTTTTCCGCTAGGTCTCCTTCAACACTTTTACTGTTTCCGGCAATCACGAAGCCACCATCGGAGGTTGTAGCCAAGCCTCTTGCTGCATCGAAATCTGAACCGCCAAAGGTTCTTTCCCAGAGCAAATTACCATTGTCGGAAACCTTGATGAGCCAGGCATCGGACTCCCCATTGTTTTTGAAAACATCACCATCGGTGCTAAAGGTTTCACCTACGATGACATAGGCGTCACCGACGGTTTTTACAATATCATAAGCACGATCAATTCCCGTGCCGCCAAAAGATTTTTCCCAGAGCAGGTCTCCTTTTGCGGATATTTTAACTACCCAAACGTCGTAGCTTCCCCTTGGATTGGAAATATCAAAATCATCACTCTCGGATGCCCCAATCATCAACAATCCACCATCATTGGCTTCAACCGTTCCAAAAGAGCGGTCATTATTGGTGCCTCCAAAATACCGTCGCCAAAGCAGATTGCCCTCGGAATCAAGCTTGATACCCCAAAATTCGCCGACACCATGTTGGGCGTAGGTAGAAATCTTTTTTCGAGAGTTGCCTTCCCCACCAGAAGAGGTCACATCCAAAAAACCCGAAAAGAAAAAGCCGCCATCGGAAGTTTGAACGATGTCGTAGGCATGGTCGTGACCAGAAAAGCCAAAACTTTTTTCCCAAAGGATGTCACCATTGGCATCCAAACGCAATATCCAATTATCATGAAAACCTTGGTTCAAGCTTCCATCGCCATCATCGCTCATCGCGTAACCGACCACGGCATAGCCCCCATCCGTAGTTTGAATAACGGATTGCCCACGGTCATCTTTGCTCCCTCCATAGGTTTTGTTCCATTGCAAATCACCGGAAGCGCTGAATTTCAATAACCAATAATCGTTTACCGGAAAGGATTTTCCAACCAAGTCGCCATCAACACTGTTTGTATAGCCCAACACCGCAAATCCACCATCATTCGTTGGAATGACCGACTGGGCCGTTTCTTCACCAGAACCACCGAACGTCTGAACCCAATCCAAGGAATAGTTAATTTCAACAGGTGGTTCTTCGAAAAAGGTATTCACCTCATCATCGCAACCAGCAAAGGCCATTAAAGCAAGTGCGAATATGAGCTTTCTTGTCTTCACCTCAGTTCGATTTTTGAATTACGAATAGTCCAGAATTGGAATCGCTCACAATAATTTTTCCACTTGAGAAAAAGGGATAAACGCTCCAAACCCCATTAAAGCTCGTCGCATCATTCGCCGGAAACGTATCAAAAAAACCCTCTTCAACCATGACTTGGTTCTCAATCTGGGAAATGTCCAAAACCCGGACGCCAGCGGTGTAGTTCGCCAGAAAAAACTGATTTCCCAAAACGTATCCATTGTGGTCGATTGCCTTGGTTGGTCCTGAATATTCAATATGTAGTTGTGGGTTGTCCAAATCTGCAAAATCAAAAACCAGGGTTCTCGATTCAAAGCCAAAATCGGGTTCATCCAGTTCATCCCCCAAGAGAAAAAAACGATGGTCTTCTGTAAACCATCCTTGATGGGTATAGCCAATATTTGGATAAATCACGGATTCGATTTGGATTGGATTGGATTTATCGGTGATGTCCACAATTACAATTTTATCTTCATTGGCTCCCACTAAAATCTCCCTACCCGTATAGTCTGTATCAGGCCCGGAATAGGTGATGACTTGTGCATCGTGAGTATACCCATCGGCGGCATACCCTCCTGAAGCTACAGGATTCGAAGGATTTTGGATATCCACAAAATGCACCCCGCCATTGAAGGCATCGTTTCGAGCAGTTCCTACGGGATATACAAAGCCTTGGGTCTCGTTGATAACCACATTATGGGCGTTGCCAATATTGGAATATCTTGAATCAGCTTCAAATACTACCGGAGGGGATTGAACATTTCGCAACCGTTTCAAATCAAAGACCTGCATGCCGTGGTTTTCCGCTTCGGCTACGATGTAAGCAAAATCCCCGAACACCTTGATGTCCCTCCAAATGCTAGGGTTTGTTTCCGTAGGTAATTTCCCCAAATAGACAGGGTTTTCAGTATCGGTAACATCAATGAAAGCAACACCGTTGTCCAACCCCAATAAAGCGTATTCATTTTGTGTAGAAGCATCGGTCCAACCCCAAATGTCATTTACCGATTGCGCTCCGAAAGCGTCTAGGTTCATTTGAAGCAATAAGTCATATTCCTGGCAAGGGTAAATATCCGCCATTCCCCCTTCACAAGGGGTAAGGGTCAAATTCACTGCTCCAGTACCTAGTACTACAGCACTATTGTCATTTTCATTGGGGTTAGGTGTATTGTTGGCAGGTGGCGCCGGACTATCGTCAGAAGAACAACCGATTAACAAATAAAAAACGGCCATTCCCAAAAGAAGTAGATTCAGAAATTTCATGCTATTGGTCAAGTTGCTTAAAGATACAACTTATTGACATCCTGATTATTTTTGCCAAATGCAAGAAGACAAAAAACCTACGCGCCCAACTTTAGAAGAACTGGGTGAATTTGGATTGATAAAACATTTGACCCAAGGATTTCAACTTAGCCATAAAAGCTCGGTAAAAGGAATTGGCGATGATGCTGCGATACTAAACCCGGAATCCCACGAAATCGTAGTGACCACTGATATGCTCGTGGAAGGAGTGCATTTCGATTTGAGCTATATGCCCTTGAAACATCTAGGGTATAAAGCAGTCATTGTAAACCTTTCAGACGTGTATGCCATGAATGTACGCGCAACCCAAATAACCATGAGTATTGCGGTTTCCAATCGCTTTGGCCTGGATGCCTTGGAGGCATTTTACGATGGTGTCAAAGCCGCTTGCGATTTGTACAAGGTAGATTTGGTAGGAGGCGACACCACCTCTTCCACAAAAGGGATGTTGATTAGTGTGACCGCCATTGGCATGAGTAAATCTTCAAAAACCGTGAAACGAAGCGGAGCCAAACCCAACGACCTTCTGGTAGTTTCAGGAGATTTAGGTGGTGCTTATTTGGGATTGCAGGTTCTGGAACGCGAAAAAGAGGTTTTCAAGGTCAACCCGAACAATCAGCCTGATTTGGAACCTTACAGCTACATCGTGGAACGGCAATTGAAACCCGAAGCACGAAAGGACATTATTGAATTACTGGAACAGCTTGAGGTGCAACCCACGGCCATGATTGATATCAGCGATGGTCTTTCTTCCGAGATTTTGCATCTCTGCGAACAAAGCGAAGTAGGTTGTAATCTTTTTGAAGACAAAATTCCTTTGGACCCTACGGTGATCAATGCAGCCGAGGAATTTCAAATGGATTCTACTTTGATTGCCTTGAGTGGTGGTGAAGATTATGAGTTGTTGTTCACGATCGACCAATCGGATTATCCCAAAATCAAAGCAAATCCGAATTTAACAGTTATTGGGCATATGACGGAAGCTAGGGAAGGGGCCCATCTGGTAACTCGGGCAGACACGAAGATTCCTTTGCAAGCACAGGGTTGGAGTTCTTTTGGGGGCAAAAACTAAAAATCCCGAAAACCAAGGGCATTTCCGTGAGGGTCTTGGGGCACGCGACCAACTCCGGCACCTTCTTCATTTCCGGGAGTAAACTTTACATCAAACGATGGTATTCGAAAACGTTAGGCTACGCTTCGAACAACACGCTCTTTTCTTTTGCGATACATGTCGGCCACCGTTTCATTGATTTCTTGCATTTCAGGAGTAAGTAATGCAAGTTTGCCGTTCACATCGGTAGTAACTTTTTTTTGGCAGTGCAAACAAGTGTATTCTTTGATGTGTCCCGTTACTTCTTTCGTGACCACATAGTGATGGCCAAAAATGTTGCAGAATAAAGAAGAAAATTTAAAGCCACGCGGAGTAGAGGTTTTTTTCATCCAGTTCGGTTTTTAGGTAATCGGTTCTACAATTTGGGGTCGTAAAACAGGTTTTGTTGATTCGAATATTTAGTTTTAGTTTGGCCCGTTGCCGTAATTGAGCAACGCGTGTTAATAACTTTTTATTTTATGAACTTTTTAGGATTCGAACTTTTTCGACGAAATGCATCAAATTCGATAAGTTGTTGAATTTATTCGCCCAAAAGCACCTTTGAAAGATACATCAATCCCTTTTGTTAACAAAAATTTATCAACAGAATATGAACAAAAAATGGACGCTGGTTGTGGCCTTTGCTCTCTTCTCACTTTTTTTTGGAGCGGGCAATTTGATTTTGCCGCCACAATTGGGTTTTAAGTCTGGCGAAATTTGGTGGCTCGTTGCCTTGGGATTTTCGCTTTCGGCTGTTTTGATTCCTATTTTGGGGATTCTGGCTCACGCCAAACTTCAAGGGACCTTATTTGACTTTGGTAAAAAAGTATCGCCTACCTTCAGTCTTGTGTATTGTTATTTGGTGTATGCTATCTCCATTTCGCTGCCTTCACCTCGGACGGCTTCGGTTACCCATGAAATGGCCATACAACCTTTTTTTGCAAGTTCGTCTTGGTTGACCAGCGGTGTATACTTTTTGTTGGTTTTTATTTTCGTGATGAACCGCTCTCGTATTCTAGACATTATTGGAAAAATTCTAACTCCGGCTATGGTGCTGGTTTTGGTTTCCATTATTTCCATTGCGACTGTTACTTTAGGAGCACCTAATGGAATTTCCTCTTTTCCCAGTCCGTTCACCCATGCCATTTTAGAGGGCTACCAAACTTTTGATGCTATCGGTTCGGTAGTGGTTGGTGGGGTTATCATCATTTCGTTGAACCTCAAACATCCCACTGCGAGCTATGCCGAAAAGAAGCGAACCATTGCGCAGGCTGGAATGCTCGCAGGGCTCGGTTTATTTTTGGTATACGGAGGATTGATTTACGCAGGTGCCCTACATCAAAACGTTTTTGATGCGGACATTTCCCGCACCCAGTTGTTGCAAAGTATTAGTGTGAGCACTCTGGGAAATATTGCAAATGCCTTTTTAACCGTTTTGGTCAGTATTGCGTGTTTTACTACCGCCGTAGGCATCGTTACGGGTACAGCGGATTTTGTAAAAGGTCGCTTTCAAGATTCCAATACCGCCTATTTGATCACTGCGATTTTGGGCTGTGTTTTGGGGGTTTTGATGGGCCAGTTCAATGTGGGCTATATCATTCAGGTGGCGCTACCCGCCTTGATGTTTATTTATCCTATTACCATTGTTTTGATTTTGCTCAATGTATTGCCCGAAAAATATGCTTCACCAAACGTATTCCGCTGGGTTGTATTAGTGACCATCATATTTAGTATCCCAGATTTTCTGGGAAGTTTAGGGTATGGTGAAACCATAGCACCTTTCACTTCATGGATTCCATTAAGGGAATTTCATATGGGGTGGGTGTTGCCGGCAGTTGTTGCGTTTGCCCTGGCTCAAAGAATCCCTCCTCAAAACAACTAAAGGTTCAACTGATTTCTTTCTGGGTCCCCAACAAATATAAAATCATGCCGGGGCCAGATTTGACCTTGTTGATTTCCCAATCATAAGTTTCTGTTTGGTGCAATTTTTTCACCATGGTCTTCATTTCCTTTATGGAATAGGTTCGTAAACAAGACACCATTCCATCCCATAGCACGAAAACGGGGACCAAAGGAATGAGATAGGTAAAGAGTATCCTCCCCCAAGAAAAAGGTCGAATAAAAGGCGTAGTGAACAACACGGTTAAGGGTGAGAATACCATCGCCAAAAAACTGGGCACACTTCTTTCCTGAGCCTCGAAAACCGCTACGGCATTTTCTGACTCAACGGCATTCTGAAGAATGGCATGAGCGTCCTTTGGCGTAAAGTGATGCAAGGACAAAAATTGTGTGCGCAAGCCTTTTAAATCTTTTGGAACGTTGCGCGCATCAACAGGTGTTTTTATATAGTCAATATTCGGTGCTGCTTTATGGACCTTCGTAAAGGCTGAAAGGTTCGGATAAAAATCAGTCATCGTAATCATAATCTCGGGCATTTGCTCCAAAAGCGTTTCATTAATTGACAGCAGACCACCACCTCCCCCGGAACCCAAATCTATGATGACGTTGGTCTTGCTCCGTTGAAGACCTTTTACCAGAATGGGAATGATAGGGTCATACAAGCCGGTTTTATTGGAAAGAAACTGCAAAAAATCAGTCATGTAGTTTCGCATAAATGATGGAAACCACTTTTGGTCTTCAAATTCAAACAAGTGTATTCTCCCCATATCGTTTTAGGACTATAGCATTTATTCTAATTCGCAAAAAGCCTACGCCACCGATGATTATTCAGTATGCGTTTCCAAAATTCCTTGATAAAAACTATCCATAAATAAAGAATTATGGGTGTCATCCGGATAAAACTGCTTTGTCAAAATAACATTCTCGGCAGCCTCCATTACATCAATAAAGCGTTCAATTTTATTCTTGTGAAATTCAGGTATAGGTTGATACGTAATGTGAAACTTTACGGGTTTGGTTCGTTGACTCTTCTGAAATCGTTTGATGACTTCACCATCACTAAACCATATAGACGGGTCATAACAATGAATGACCTCAAAGGGATGCTCCATAGATAAGAGATACCCGCCAAAATAACCGCCATAGGAGTGACCCACCAATGTTTCGTGGTCATTGGTGCTGTATTTTGTATTGACATCTGGAATCAATTCCTGAGTGAGGTAATTGAAAAATTTTAACCCTCCACCTGAATTGCTTGCATTGTACCAAGTAGAGTCCACCGCTTCGCCATCGTATTCGATTCGCGATTGGGAAAAGGTCAAATCTACTCCGCGCTTTTTCTCCCAATCCACATGCGGGATACCTACTACAATGGACTTTTCGATTTTTTGGTTCGCACCAAGGTCAAAAGCAATATTTCGAATCAAATCAAAGCGCCATTCGGCATCAAAAACATATATCACCGGGTATTGAATACTATCCGAATATTTTAAAGGTAAGCTTACCCAATAGGTTCTATCTTCCTTTAGGAAAGTAGAGCTAATCGTGTGCTTTGTTGCGTCATTGGGACAGAAGATATGTTGGCCCCAACTTTTCGAAACGACCAAAAGCACAATCAACGAACATAGGAGGTTTTTCATCTCTAGTTATCAGGTTGCACTAGGCATTCATGAGGGTTTCGATTTCATCAGCTTCAAGCGGAATATTGCGCATCAAATTGAAAGGTTCTCCGGTTTCTTGAATAACGACATCATCTTCCAAACGAATGCCCATACCTTCCTCAGGAATATAAATTCCAGGTTCAACCGTAAATACCATATTCGCTTTCATT
>JBCCKH010000018.1:0-97641 GCA_039027495.1 Bacteroidota bacterium | reverse complement strand
CGAGGCCAAATCCTGGTTTTTGTGGATAAGCACAAAAATGGAGTTGATGGTATTGAACAAGAAATGTGGATTGAGTTGCGAACGCAAGAACTTCAGTTCGGTCTCCAGCTTTTCCTTTTCCACAGTGGTTCTGTGCTGCTCGGCCGCTATCCAATTTTTGGTAAGCTTGATGCTCATGGCCAAGGTCATACTGGCCACGGTGGAGGATAAGGGACCGCTTTTCCAAAGCTGGATGTATTCCTCGGGTTTAACGTAAAAAAGGGTTTCAAACGGAATTCCGGTAACATGGGTGTTGAGGAAATACCCACCGGTAATACCAAACGAGACCAATAGAATCGTGGACAAAAAGAGTGTGATGTACACCGGGTATTTCCCCGGTTTCAGGAATCGTGGAATCAGATAATACAAGTTGACATATACTCCCAATGCTTGTAAAAGAACATAGGAGGCGAATTTGATGGTATAATTAGAGAAGAAGATATTGTTCATGGCGTCAGTAGCACTACCAGAGGTCACCGCCCACCAGAAGTAATGATAACAAAACCAAAAGACCAAATGGTATAATTTATACCGAACAACAAAGTTCCATATGCTGCTGCCCATTTTTCTTAACTCCATCAGAATCTAAAATACTCAAAACTTCGGCGAGTGCAGTTTCAAACAAGACGAGATTGACCAACGGACTGGAATACTTGACCAACGTCTTTTGAAGCAGCTTTTAGTTTTCATCCTTCAAAACGCTCCATTGGTCAAGGTAAAAAGCGCATAAATCAAACTAATTTCCAATTGTTGGGGTTACTGCTTTCATTCGTAGCCTAAACCTATACCATGCGATATCCTAAAGCGCTATGTTTTACTCTATTTTTAGTGGCTTCTTTGTGCATTGCGCAACAAACGATTTCATTCCGGTTGGATGTGCGAGACCTGCCGGGTTTTTCACAGGATAGTTCGCTGACGATAGGGCTTCGTGGGAATGTGGCGCCACTCACCTGGGTTTTGGACACGCCCCTCCATCCATCCAAAGCACAAGGGATTTATGAGGTATCGGTACCTTTTAAAGCAGGAAAACCTTCAGAACTTTACTTCAAGTTTGTGTTAAACCAAGTAGAATGGGAAGGGGGAGATGCACGTTTTCTTAAACTGTCGGAGATAGACCATGAATCCAAACCCTATCACTTTCGCTACGTAAAACCCATGGAGAATCCGTTTGAATCATACGTGGGAGAATGGACCTTGAAAGATGATTTATGGTTTTCAGCAGAAACTGAATCCAAAATGGACACACTTTACCTTCCCAACCACTACACGATTTGTACAGAGCACAATACGCCAAGTAGTTTACAATGGGGCGTTGAAGCCCCAAGCGCAAGAGGTCATGCCCTTTGGACCTATAATCCAAGTACCCAAAAAGTAGTGATGCAGTCCAGTTTTTACCCGCACCGTATTGGGTTAGGGGAAGGGACTATTGATGCTGACGGAAACGTTTTCTTAACTATGCGGTTCACGGGTAGCGAGCCTGAGGGAACCTACCGAAAGTATAGCTATGAATGGCTAGATGAAGATACTTATGAATTAAAATCCTATCAATATGACGCAAACGACCAACCCACCGGTAACTTTTATGGCGGCACTTTTACACGTATCGAGCAAGGGAGGTAAAATTTTCTTGGGAATCGCCTTTTTTCTTTACTGTATGGGGAATGCCCTCTACGGCCAAGAAGAAAGTGCTTCTTGGAAACAGGAAATAGAAAAAGCCATAGATGAAACGAATACAGCTGTTCGAAAGGCTTTTTTGGAAGGTGATTTGGTCACCATTGCCAAATACCATCATCCGGATGTGACCAAAGCCTTGGCATTTGATAATGTTGTAAACAATCGAGAAGAAGTCATTGAAGGGCTGCGTCAAACGATGAGTCAATTCGATATGGAGTTTATGGATGATAGAACCACCGAAAAAATGCATATTCAAAAAGATATGGTACTGTTGCAAGCCAAATTCGCATTGAAGCTTACCCCTAAGAACGGCGACCCATCCTTCGTTTATCGGGGTCGTACCCTTTTGGTATATGTTCCTTGTCCTGAAAGCCCTACAGGCTGGGGCACTCTACATGAAATGATTCAACCCGGTCAATAAAAGCAGTAACTAAAGCTTGAGAAAATGGGAAAATACCATCTACTTCTAGTACTTCTCCTTTTTACCATTGGGTTAAAGGCCCAAGACGAAAACAATTCAAACATTACCATACAAAGCCAACGTTTTGCAGAGGCTTTACAAACTGAAGATGCAGAGGCTCTTTCTACTTTTTTTAACGAGGATTCGGTCATTCTTCCCGAATACCATCCAACCTTAAGGGGTGTAAGTGCAATTCTTGCCTATTATAAAACGCTTTTTGAAGGTATAGAAAGTCAGCGCTGTGCGCGAGAACCTTTTGAAATCAAGCGGGTAGAGGACCTTTACATGGAGTTGGGCCTTTTCACCTATCAATACAGTACTCCTGATGGAAAAACATTCGACTACAAGGGAAAGTATACTACCTATTGGAAAATGGAAGAGGATACTCCTTACATCTGGGCCTTTATATGGGGAGCCTCGTCCTATTTTGAAAAGGAAAAGGTAGACTTTGTCCAGATCATCACGGAACCTCAAAAGACGATCTTGCCCAATTCAGAATGGGAAAATGCTATTGAGCAACAACGCCAAAAGGCGTACAGCGCCGTGCTAAATGAAGACCTTAAAGCCCAAATGACTAGCTATCATGACGATGCCATATACATGACCTATTACAACCCTCCGTTTAAAGGAAAAAAGGCTATTCATGATTATTTTGAGTCCCACTACAATCCTTCTGTTGAAAGAGATTCCCTTATGACCCGATTAACCCATGTAGCACCATTGGGAGACTATGCGTTGCGTTTTGGAGAATACTACGTGGAATGGATATACCAGGGACAGCGGTCATTTATTGAAGGAAAGGGACTCACATTGTACAAACGAATGGCGAACGATTCCATCAAAATATTCCGTCAAATGATTAACCATAGTATGCCGCCTACTTTGTTAAAAAACAAGGATAGTATTGAGGTCTCTAGGATTCTAAAACATTTGGACAACCAGCATTTACCGGTAAAAGATTATCTGGTGGTTTACGACGACCTGAAATTAATGGTGAATCCTCCAAACCAGCAGCTCATTAATGGAAAAAAGGCCTTTATCGCCCATTTGGAAGCTGAACGTGAAAACGGAAAAGTTCGTATCACCCATAATCCTCTTGAAATGAAAAGAGAAGGGGACAATATGCATGTAAGAGGTTATGCCGAGGGTATCTTTACTCCTTCTGGGAGCGATGAAACCTATCCATTTAAGACCAAGAATCAGATGTACTTGGTCAGAGATGACGCGTTGAAATGGAAAATTCAAAGGCTTTCTTGGCAGATGGACTAAATCAGCAAAACAAGAAATATTCGGGAATCTTGTTTATGATGTTCTCAGGTTTTCCGCAATTTCTTTTTTATATCGCTCCCCAATCGGGATTTCTATCTCTCCAATTTCAATATCCAAAGCAGTATAGGCGGTTATTTTGTCCCGGTTTACCACATAGCTTCGGTGGGTGCGCAAAAAACGGGAATCCAATAGTTCATGAAAGGCCGTAATCCCATATTTCGCGATATGTCTGGTGTCTGCCGCGTGTATTTTGACGTAATCCTTGAGGCTTTCAATGTATAGGATGTCTTCGAAATGTATTTTGACCTGTTTGCGGTCGATGCGAATAAAAATGAAGTCTTCTTCCAGTGTTTTTGGTATTTCCTGTTTGACCATCGGGGGTTGCTGATTTTCAAACTTTTCCAAACTCTTGAAAAACCGTGCAAAACTGATGGGTTTCAATAAATAATCCACAGCGTCCAATTCAAAACCTTCAACCGCATAATCCCGATAGGCGGTGGTAAAAATGACTTTAGGCTTGTTTGCTAGGTTTTTAAAGAAATCAACCCCTTTTAAAACGGGCATTTCAATATCCAAAAACATTAGGTCCACATGATGTTCTTTCAAGAGTTGATTGGCTTCTATGGCACTGGAACAACTTGCGACCAATTCATAATTATCCAGTTGTGACAAATGATTGGTCAATAACCGTCTTGCCAATTCCTCGTCATCCACAATAATGCATTTATAAACCATGCGCTGGAATATTTAGTTGTACTCTGTACTGATTATCTTGGTCTTCAATCTTCAAGGAATAAGCATTTGGATAAAGTAGCTCCAGCTGTTTGGTTACATTTTCCAACCCTAAAGCTTCTCCTTCCGTTTTGAATTGTTCCGTGCTGGCCATCGGTGGTTTGGTATTGGTAATATCAAAAGCGATGTTTTGGTCATCAGCTTTGAGTGTCAGATGCACTGTAGCGACCTTTAGTTCCTGACTCACGCCATGTTTGAACGCGTTTTCAATAAAAGTCAGTAATAGCAAAGGCGCAATTTTTACGGATTCTTCGACCGAATGTTCAAAAACTATTTGAACGCGCTTCCCGTATCGGATTTTCTCCAAACCCAGATAGTTTTCAATCATGGCAACTTCTTTATCCAAGGACACGAAATCTGCTTTACAACGGTATAGAATGTAATCCAAAATTTCGGACAAGCGCTCAATAACTTCAGGGGTTTTACTGGATTGTTCCACCGCCAAGGCATAGAGGTTGTTCAGGGTATTGAACAAGAAATGGGGGTTTAACTGATTTTTCAAGGCACTGAGTTCGGCAATTCGTTTTTGCTCACGCAACTCCATGACGTTTTTCTGGTTTTTGTACATCCTGAAGGCAAAAATTAGTGCTGCCGGAGAGATAAAAAGCACCATTTTGCTCACAAGAAGATTCAAGTCCATAAAACGCTCCATAAGGGAACGCTTGGCATAAGTCTTGGCTAAATCGTTGTAAACATCATAGTATACAGCATCAAAAAAATACTTCCGTATCAGCATGTACCCCAAAAACAATATTGCAAGCAAGAGCAATGAGAACAGCCCGAAGGCAAGGTATTTTTTCTGATTCAACAGTTTCGAGATAAGCACATCCAGCAGGACATAGGCCGTAATCACCTGTGGAACCATCAGGGTTAAGGTACTCTGTACAAGATGGGTGTAATCCTTGAAGAACACCATATTTGAGGTGATGATGAAATAGGAGAAAACACCAATCCAGAAGAGCAGGTGACGCGCGATTCGTGAAGTAAACCAGGTTTTCATATGCTACATGCCAAGCCCCAAAAATAAGTGCTTTCCTTTTGCCCTTTCCAATTGTCGACGGAGAGGTGTAAATAAATGACAAAAGCCCGGTTTCAGTGGATGAATCCCTAAAAAGGCTTCGGTAGACCATATTCTAGGCTTCGTCTACTTTTCAAAATACCACTTTGTTCAAAAAGTAGGTTTGCGATGAACTTTTAAAAAAACATCATGAAATCCTTTCTCGCATTCCCCTTTGTTTTACTGGTTCTTTTTAGTCCTTCCCACCTAAGGGCTCAAGCATCTGATTATGCCTTGGTTGAAAGTACTCTAAACAATTACTTAAACGGAGATACCCAAAAAGATTATGATACTTTGGAAAAGGCGTTTCATCCGCAAGCGGACATGAAATACGTTTCTTCAAAATCAGGCTACCAAGTGTACAACGCTTTGGAAGTTTTTGCCGCCGAAAAGGGTAGGGCGCCTGAAAAAAATAGGAGCAACCATATCGCTTACATCAGCATTACTGGAAAAGCAGCCCATGCAAAACTTGAAATCACCTATCCCGAAAATACGGTAGTGGACTACGTGAACCTGCTCAAAATCGAAGGACAATGGAAAATTGTCAACAAGATTTTCTCACGTAAGCCAAAACAGTAACGTACACTTATCCAACCCTTATGAAAACTTTTCTTTTCGCAAGCCTATGCTTTGCGAGTCTATTCCTTAATGCCCAAAAAAAATTAGAGATTCAGTTTTTGGAGCAATCCATTTCCGTGGACGGTAAGCTTGATGAAACGGTTTGGGAATCTTTGCCTGGCTATTCCAACTTCTACAACTATCTTCCGACCGATAAAGGATTGGCCAAAAACCAGACTGAATTCAAATTGTTTCATAACGGTGAGTTTCTCTTTGTATCTGCCGTCTATCAAGATACTACTAGTACCGTTCAGTTGAGTTCTTTAAAGCGGGATGATATCGGAAATACCGTAGCCGAAAGCGAAACGTTTGTTTTTATCATGGACACGCAGCTTCAGCAACAAAGTGCGTACTATTTTGCCGTGAACATGGGCGGAGCCCAGGTAGATGGTTTGGTAGAACGTATTAATGATGGGTTTAGCCTTAGCTCCAATTGGAATACTGTTTGGAATGCAGCAACTTCGGTGGAAGGTACCTATAAGCAATACGAGTTGGCGATTCCGCTCAAGAATCTAAGCTTTAACCAAAACAATAATGCGATTGCTTTGCAGGTATATGTTCGGGATATCAAAAACAATTCCTGGACGATTTTCACGGACTTGAGTCGAAACTATCGGCTTTTTGATTTGCGTTTTGCACAGGCTTTTGCCATTGACAACTTGCCCAAAACCACTGCTGCGCGGTTTGCGGTTACCCCCTCGGTAACGGTAAACCATCAAGAAGATGTTATGGAAGATTCCCGGGAAACCACTTTCATTCCCAGTTTGGATGTGCAATACAATCTGAGTTCTTCCTTAAAATTAGACGCTACGGTGAATCCAGACTTTTCTCAAATTGATGTGGACCAACAGGTAACCAACTTGACCCGTTTCTCAATTTTCTTTCCGGAACAACGCAACTTCTTTCTCGAAAACGCTGATTTGTTTTCCAATTTAGGCCAAGCGGATGTCAACCCATTCTATTCAAGACGCATTGGAGCTACCAGCGACATGCAATTTGGATTGAAACTATCCGGTAATGTGACTCCAAAAACAAGAATTGGATTGCTCAATGCCCAAACGGAAGCGGATACGGACAATTCAGCACAGAACTATGGGGTTTTGGTGGGCGAACAACAGCTTTCAAAACGTTTTGTGGCTACAGGATTCTTGGTGAATCGGCAAGCAATGAATGGTTTCGCTTTTCAAAATGACTATAATCGAGTAACAGGTTTGAATTTGAATTACAAGTCGTTGAACCGCAAATGGACGGGAGTCGCCAATGTGGCCAGTAGTTTCACATCTGGGGAATCCGGAGAGAACCTCTTTTTCAATACAGGTCTTTTTTATAACGTCCGGGGTACTTCCTTGGGTGCTTCCATTCGTCAAGTGCAACGAAATTATCTGGCCGAAGTAGGATTCACTCCACGATTGTTCAATTTTGATGCCGAAGCAGATGTGACTGTTCGAGAGGGATATACGCAAACCAGTTTTGAAGGAATCTTGACTAAATTTCCTGAAAATGAAAAAAATATCAATGCGTATCGCTACTTTTTTGGCACTAACGATACGTTTTGGGATGAGCAAGGGGAACTACAACAATCTTCTTCCTTCTATAACACGGCTTTGATATTCAACTCTTTTTCGGCAGTCTATATGAACCTGTACCATGACTATGTCAACTTGAAATATTCCTTTGACCCCCTGAACAACGGTAATCCCCTACAACCGGATGAGTACAGCTATTTTAGGGCTAGATTCGGCTACAATTCGGAGCGGAATACACAATTGGTGTACAATACTTTTGCACAATATGGCCAGTTTTATAATGGATGGAATACCACTTTTGGAGCTACCATAAACTATCGTCTGTTACCCTATGCGAATCTTTTGATGAGTTATCAATTGGATGATTTGGATTTAGGGGAATTGGGAAAAAGAACATTTCATTTGGCGCGCTTTACCGGAGAGGTTTTTTTCAACAACCGATTAAACTGGACCACCTTTGTACAATACAGTTCGCAAAATGAAAATTTGAATATCAACAGTCGCCTACAATGGGAGTACAAGCCATTATCTTTTGTATATGTGGTGGTCACGGATAACTACAACGAGCAGTTGGCCCGAACCAATTGGGGCGTTGCCGTAAAGGTGAACCATCGTTTTGACTTTTAAAGCAATTTATTCCTCGGTAGCAATCAATTGCCCATTTCGTTCAGCGTATTGAATACCCCATTCCGTAATTTTTTGAATCACGGGGATAAAGGTTTCGCCAAAATCAGAAAGGGAATATTCCACACGGTTAGGGGGCTTGATACCGAAAACTTGTCGTTCGATGAGTTGGTCTTCCTGTAGTGCTTTGAGCTGAATGCTCAACATCTTTTCCGTAATATCGGGCATCAATCGTTTCAATTCCGAGAAGCGCTTTGGTCCCTTGCGCAAATACCAAAGGATAATGCTTTTCCATTTACCACCTATAAAGTGCAGGGTAACGTTGGTGCCACAATGGAACAGCTCACCATCTATGGTATATGCCATTGCCTTTCCATCTACAATCATGACTTCGATTTTAGCCTGTCAAGTATGACAGTTATTGTTTGGTAAAGATATTCAAAATACATTTATACTGTAAAAAGTATAGTTTAAATCAAAAAACGAATCATCATGGGTTTTGCAGACGTGGTTGGATATTTTGCCTTAGTACTGAATCTCTATTCCATGTCTGCCAAAACCGAATATCGTTTGCGTGTGATATCCTTAATAGCTAACCTGATTTATGTGGGCTATGGACTCTTGCTCGATGCCCTTCCCATTATTATAGGATGTTCCGTGGCGGTGCTATTGCATGCGTATCGATTGTACAAAAACAAAACCAATACCTATGGAACAAATCCGCTTGGCGACACTAAACGATGCTAAACATATTGCCGAATTGGGCAAAACGACCTTCAGAGAGGCTTTTGGTGCCTTTTTCGATGACCCAGAGAATCTGAGAATCTATTTGGAGACCACCTTCAATCTAAACAAAATTGAACAAAGTATTATTAAGGAAAACAACGTGTATTGGATTGCACTGGTGGACGAAAAACCGGTGGGTTATGCCAAGCTGAAGCTAAAGTCACCTTCTCCATTTCTGGAGACGGATAGAGTATCGCAATTGCAAAAAATATATGTGCTACAGGATTTTTTATCCATGAAAATTGGAAAACGACTTCAAGATGCATTGATAGCGCGCGCGCAGCAAACCCAAAATGAACAGTTATGGCTTTCCGTTTGGAATGGCAATAAGAGGGCGATTCGGTTTTATGAGAAGAATGATTTTAAAATTATCGGAAACCATCAATTCACCATAGGGGAACAGACCTTTGATTTTACAGCAATGTCAAAGTCGATTGTATAATTGAGGTTTAAATCTCTCGTGAAGACATCATTTTTTTCAATAAGGAGGAGAGCTGTTGTTGTTCCATAAAACTTAAAGGGCTAATCGCGTTTTGTGCTTCTTTAAAACGAATCTCGATGGCTTTGTCAATGATATCAATCCCTTTTGGGGTCAAAACAGCCCTTTTAACGCGTTTGTCTTTTTCATCCACCGCCCGATAGATAAACTCCAATTTGGTCAAACGGTCCAGCAAAGCAGTCATGGCGCCCGAGGTAATCAAAACAGACTGCATAAGTTCGGTAGGGGTAAGTGCGTATGGCGCTCCGGACCTTCGCAAGGTGGCAAGTACATCGAGATCTGAATAACAAATACCGATGTCGCAAAGCGAAGCACTGGCACTTTTTTCAAGGTTCTTCCCGAGACTTAGAATACGGCCAACTATGCCCATGGCAGAAGCGTCAAGCTCTGGTCGTTCGGTTTCCCAATCGGAGATTAGGGTATCGATAATGTCTTTTTCCATAGCAGATATGCAGATAAAACGAAATTACTAAAAAATATCTTGATGTTAAGATAAATTTAATTATGTTTGTAAAGTATCTTGATATAAAGATAAAATTAAAAATCATCATCATCATGAAAAAACGAACAGTCATCTCAGTATTAAGTCTATGTGGACTTATTATTTGGTTTGCTTCTTGCGAAACCAAGGCATCAACCCAAGAATCCGTATCCGAAGTACAATCCGAAACGGAACCGTTCAATTATGAACCGACCGTGCTTCCAAAAGACACCACAAAACTTTGGATGGGCGAGGGGAACATTGAAAGTGATACCGTCTTCATTGTAGGCGAGGGTGGGCCACACAACCAACTCTATTTTGAGTTCAGTGGAAAAACGGTTTGGTCAACCATTCCAAACTTTTTCAACTATTATCGCGTGCACATCTTTCAATCCACAATGTTAAACAAGGATATTTATCATTGGCGGGAAGAGTTTAATGAAGAAATGGCCATCCTTGAGGCTGACAACTCTACCGAAATCCTACATCGCGCCATTGATTACTGGAAACGGAGGGGCAAAACGGTTATCGTAGCGGGAACTTCATTTACGGCAATATTGATTCCACATTATTTGACCACACGAGGGAACCATGCAGATAAATATTTAATGAGTGCGGGTCGGTTTGACGTGCCGGTTGAGCGATGGAAGCATTACCTCCGGGGTGTAAACTCCAGATATGATACAGATGGCAAAACCCTTTTCTATGCCGATACCACCCGGGGACCGAATCCGTTTCGTGGCACCTATTATTTTAAGGTTACCAAAGTAAAACAAATGATTAAAGGTGTTTTGGGCAGGTATCGCTATACGGAAGAACTCCAAGATATGGACCTTTCAAACCTTGTAGTTGCGTACGCAACCGATGACACTAAAATTGGAGCACTGAGCGAATCAGAATTGGAGTGGTTAAAAAGCAAAAATGTCCCCGTCTATGTCACGGAAGGCGGTCACCCGGGTCCGGATAGAAAACTTGTGGAGCTCATCACCAATGGCACTATAAAACTTTAAGTACACAAATCATATGAAAATTTTAATCGTGGGCGGAAACGGCACCATAGGTAAAAAGGTTTCCGCCCATTTTAAAACCTCCAATGAGGTTATCATCGCTGGAAGAACCCAAGGGGATGTACTTGTGGATATTGCAGATAGTCAAGGAATTGCGAAAATGTTTGCACAAATTGGTCCTGTTAACGCAATAGTTTGCATTGCTGGTGAAGCTAAATGGGATACATTTCAAAACTTGTCCGAGGAAGATTATTACGTTGGAGTTCGCAGCAAGTTGATGGGACAAGTAAATCTAGTTCGTTTGGGGCTGGAATACCTTAACAAAGGGGGGTCCATCACTTTGTCTACTGGAATTTTGGCGGACGACCCTGTGGTACTTACCGCAAGTGCCGCCATGGTAAACGGTGGTATCCATAGCTTCGTGAAAGCGGCAGCTTTGGAACTTGACCACGGACATCGCCTGAACGTCGTTTCGTCAGGCATGGTCGAGGATGCTTATGAACGCTATAAGGACTTTTTCCCAGGACACAACCCAATCCCGATGCGCAAGGTGATAAATGGTTATGTGCGCAGTGTAAACGGAAAAGGAAACGGAGAAATCATCAGAATCTACAATTGAGATGCTGATGCAAAAACATCATTTTAGTTGAATTTGTAGGAAAAAACGGTGTAGTATGTAGCTCGGTTGAGGGAAAACATGCATCTTGTAGAAAAGGTGCCAAAAAAAAACCGAAAGTAATGAATCCAGCGTTTGACACAACGCAGCCATTTGACCCCGTAACCGGAAAACCAATTTAATGGATTCATTCACACTCCGGGTTAGCTATCGGGGGAGGCTGCTTTTTTATTGTAGCTCTTTCTCCAAAATAAAATTCAAGGCTCGGAGTCTTTGGTCAATACTCCATTTTTTGGCGACGGAGAAAAAAGAGATTTCTTTCTTCTGCTCTTCCAACACCTTACGATACTCCAGAACATGTTTTTTGTTGTACATGTCGTTGTAAAAGAGCACCGCTCGGATTTGATTGACCAACTCTTGGTCCGTACTAAATTGAAATGGTTTGTTTGTGGTTTGGGTTAAGGTTGTATCTGCCATGATAATTTTGGATTGTGCTCAATCCATTGACTCCTCTGAAAAAAAGTAGATGATTACACATCCGACAAGGAAACAGATTCCGAAAAAAGCCAAAAAGGAGATGTAGGCGAGCATAAGTAGGTTAAGTATTGGTTTGTTGATAAAGGTGTACGTTTTCTTGATTTGGGGACAAGAATCCGCGTAATATTGTGTATTGGTTTAGAATAAAATGTATCCCGTTAGAGCGCTTGTCAAGGCAATTACCATGCATGCCGTAATAAAAGCGTGGTTCCAGAACATTGTATCCATTATTTTTTTGTCAAGTGCTTCTGCTTTTAAAATTTGCTTCTCGGTCTTCATAACATCCTGTGTTTGATAGTAAAACAATCTTTCCTTTTGAATTCCTGAACGTCGGGGCTCCATTCACGTTTTTTTAGGTAAATAGTCCAAAAACATCGATGAAAAGCACGTTTATTCAGTAGGGTAGCGCAATTTGAAATATTTTTCACAAAAAAATTTGACTTGTTTTCATTATTCGTAATAACTTAAGGGTATTCTAAATTGATATGGCAAGTACACCACAAGGATTCAACAAACGCGAGAAAGAAAAGAAACGGCAGAAAAAGCGCGAAGAAAAGGAAAAGAAGCGTCAAGCACGTAGGGCAGAAGCCAAGGAAAACGGCGGCGGAATCCCTTTCGCTTATGTTGACCAATATGGTAATCTAACCGATACTCCTCCTGAACCTGGCGAAAAAGAAGAGATTGATGCATCTTCCATTGAACTGGGTATTCCCAAAAAAGAAGAGGTCGAGGAAGAGTTCGACCCCATCCGTAAAGGGAAGGTTGCCTTTTTCGACAACTCCAAAGGTTTTGGGTTCATTATGGATACCGAAACCCAAGAAAAACACTTTGTTCACGTTTCAGGACTCATAGACCAAATCGCTGAAAATGACAAGGTCATTTTTGAATTGGAAAAAGGACAGCGGGGCATGAATGCGGTGCGTGTGAAATTAGAGGAGTAAACTTCTTATTTGGACTCACTCACACAAATTGTTTTAGGTTCTGCGGTAGGAGAAGCCGTACTAGGAAAAAAGGTGGGTAACAAAGCATTGTTATATGGTGCTATCGCGGGTACCATTCCCGACATGGACGTAGTGGCCAATTTCTTTACGGACACCATTACCTCCATTGAACTGCACCGGGGTTTTAGCCACTCTATCGTATTTGCTATTTTATTTGCGCCCATTTTGGGGTGGACCGTCAACAAGATTGAGCGCGGACACCAGTTGGGATGGAAAACCTGGGCCAAGCTGTTCTTCTGGGGCCTTTTTACCCATCCGATTTTGGACGCTTTCACCACTTGGGGTACCCGGTTGTTTTGGCCATTTGATATTCGTTTGGCGTTCAATTCCATTTTTGTAATTGACCCCTTGTATACCTTACCCTTTTTGATATGCGTCATACTTGTGCTCTTCTTTAATCGCAATTCTAAAACCCGTAGGCGCATAAATCAAATAGGACTCACCCTTTCTACCGTATACTTAATGTCGACCTTATTTCTAAAGCAGGTGGTCAACAAAAAGTTTGAAGCAGCGCTGGTAGCACAAAACATCCCATTCCTTAAAATCAGCTCTAGGCCTGCAGCGCTAAATACCATTTTATGGAATGCCAATGTGGAAACAGAAAACAGTTATTGGATAGGAGACCATTCCTTTTTTGATACGGCACCGATCCAATTTGTAGAGTATCCCAAAAACAGGAGGGCTTCTCAAAAACTTGAAGCATATCCTAATGTACAACGTCTGATAACCATTTCAGAAGGATGGTACATTTTGGAAGAGAAAAATCAACAATGGTTTTTTTATGACCTGCGCTTTGGTTTAATTCCGAGAAAAGATCAACCTCCTTTTTTTGCTTTTGAATATCTCCTCGAAAAGCAGAACGGTAGTATACAGGCCACCGAAACCGAGAAAACAGGACGTGACGCTCAATATCTGCTTTCCGTATTATGGAAACGGATAAAGGGAAAATCCGGTTAAGTACTTTTAAAGACACTCGTAAAATGCTTATAACAAGCGAAATACAGTTATGACAAATACATCCTTTGGTAATCGAAAATTCATGGATTACGCCATACAACATGTAAACGAAGACCATCAAAAAGAGATGCTTCTTGTAGTAAAACACTTTGCCCGCACAGATAGCGTGGTGGGTGTTGTATTATTGGATTACAATGAACATGACATGGATTTGCAGTTATCCCTCGAAAACGGTCAAACTAAAAATATGAAGTTGCAGTTTCCCAAATCTCTGAGCACTCCTCAGGAATTTAGACCGGTATTGGTGGACATGGTCAAAACAGCTCGTAAGAACCCTTCCAATATAAAATTATAAATATTATCCAGTAAAAATATGAGATGAATGGGCTAAGACCTTAGTCGTTGCGCATGATATCGTCAAATACTTGCTTGATGTATTTATCCCGTTCTTGGGATTTCAGCAAATGAAGGCCTAAAAGCCGTAAAGGCAAAATCAACAGTGCGAGCCCAGCGCATAGCAACCAACCTTTAGAGGGCATCAACCGGTAAATATCCAGCAAAAAGAAGAACAACAGTAACACCCAAAATGCAATGCAATAGTGGGCCAATAAATCCAAAACGATTTTACGATTGGGCTTTCTTATTTTCCAGTTTCTTACGGGCAAAACTCCTAAAGTTATCTTACCATAAAAATAAATCAAAAGTGTTGAATCTTAATGAATTCAGCTCAGGAAACCTGATATTTATCATAGTTTGAAGAGTAACCTACGTCTAGTTTTGAAGAGAAATTTAAAACTAAAATGATGGCTACTCTTTCGCATATTAAAAACGACTTCATTCAAAACATCAACGGGTATTCTTCTTTAGGCATTGTTTTATCCACCTGCTTGGGGGGTATTGCAGTACTTTTAGTATTGAGCATTTCCAACGGAGTATTGCCCATGGCCTTGGTACTATTGACCGTTTTGGTTTGTAGTGCACACAACGCCGCCATTTTGACGGTCCAAAAACCCATCTTGATTTATAGACTATTGGTAACCAGCGTCTTGTTGAACTCGCTTATTATTTTAGGCTGTTTGGTTTTAGGATAATGCTTGGACATTAAGGTTGGGTCCAATAATCAACCACAAATACCTTTTCCAAGTGTGGTTGTAGACTGTCGCCAAAGGCCTTATGTGCTGGATGGGGCGCATAAATGGAATCCCTATCCTTGACAGAATCAAAAGTTAACAGATAACAATGGGTAAATCCCTGATGAAAATCTTCAGGGCTGTCGTTGATGCCCCATTCAAATGCTTTGATTTCTGGGATGGCTTCTGGCAAAGCGTTGAATGCCAAATTCAGTTTTTCTACCTCAGCTTCAGTAGCATCCTCCTTGAATTTGAAAAGAACCACATGGCGTAGTACACTATCTTTTGCGGTTTTTTCAACTACGGGCTCCGCTTCGGTATTGGCTGTATTTTCTGCAACTTTTGGATTACAAGAAGCGAAAAGAACACTAAGCGCCAGTATTGGAAGGCAAATTAAGATTTTTCTGAAGGACATTTTTTTGGTTTTGGGAAAGGTACTTATTTATTTCCCATAAAAATTTCAATACCACTTTTAGAATACAATTACCCTGTCTTGAAGCATGGTAAATACTGTGATACAGTGAAATAGTGCAATGCCCAAGTTGCTTATTACGATGGGGTTCTTCAAAGTTTTTACAGTAAACGGTGTTAGGACCTTGTAAACAATTTGTAGAAACAAAAGAGCAAAAACCCATTTCGGTTCGTTTAGGAACAGTAACAGCAAAGAGGTTATTGCTATGGTCAGATACATGGCCAATAAAACTCCCCTGGCGGGAGTAAAAACACCAGCAGTTTTTTCTACGCGTTCCGCGTCCATGATTAATCCCAAACAAACGGGTATCAGCACAGCTAAATTCAGTAGTAATGAAGCAGTAATCATATCGTGTCGAGCATACGTTTTAGTACTTCTCCAGAAGTTCAAAAACAAGGGACTCTATAACTTGCTTGTTTGATTATTCGAGAATATTATGTTATTGACAAGATATGGCATTATTCTTCGATAAGGGATTTGGGTGTATGCTTTTTAGACATATTCTCCTCGTGCAGGATATCCATCTCTGAGTGAAGTCCATATCCCAATATGGAGTCTGAAGAAGGTAAGATTGATATCTGACCCAAATGTTTTTGTAATTTTCAAAAACCATTCAAGTTTCAAAAACGGTATGAACACATGAATTTCCCAAGGGAGTTATTGTTCTTTTTTAGTGCATTGGGCGTATTCAATGCTCTGCTGATTTGCTTCTATTTTTTCTTTGTCAAAAAAGAGAAAAACCGGTCTGATGTATGGTTTGGGGTGTTGTTGCTTATGCTTGCCATGCGTGTAGGGAAATCAGTTTTTTACTATTTCAATCGAGATTTGGCCCAAGGGTTCATCCGAGCAGGCTTGTATGCCTGTATTCTTATTGGTCCATCCCTTTATTTTTACTTTCGTTCCATAGTATTCCCTCAGGTTAAGCAACGTTTTTGGCCACTGCATTTTGCGGTTTTGTTGGCGATATCCTTTTGGATTAGTTATAGCTTTCCCGATACCCACAACCCAATGGTTTTTGGTTTCCATTGGATGCGGATTATCTACGCGATATGGTTTCTGTATATCCTTGCTGCAGGATGGACTATCGTATCAAGCTTTCGCAAAATCTTCCAAAAGCATGAAAAAGTCTCAGCGCTAGACTTTTGGCTGATAGGGATTTTCTTGGGGAATTTCATCATTTGGCTGGCGTATTATTTGGTCGGATACATCTCTTACATCGTTGGGGCCTTGTCGTTTTCCTTTATTTTTTATGTGTTGGTAACCTTGATTTATTTTCGAAAAAATCAAAGTGCGCTTTTCGATAAATCCTTGAAGTACGCCAATAAAACAATTGATGTTGAGGCTATTGAAACCATCACAAACGGTTTAAAGGTGCTTATGGAAGAAGAAAAAATCTACATTCAACCTGATTTGAAACTTTCAGAGTTGGCTTCCAAAATGAAAGTAAGTACGCATACTTTGTCTCAATTTCTTAATGAGCATCTCGGAAAAAGCTTTCCCTCTTATATTAATGAATACCGCATTCAAGAGGCAAAGCAACTCATTCAATCGGACCATCGCATAAAATTGGAAGCTGTCGCCTACGATAGCGGATTCAATTCCAAGTCTACTTTTAACGCGGCTTTTAAGAAGATTACCGGGGTTACCCCCTCAAAATTCAAGGACCAACTTCCTTAAAAAATCAAATTCATTTCTGGATTTATAAATCCGCACGCTATGGCCAAAGCTTGCGGCTACATTAGGGTATCATTTTTAATTCATCACAAAAATTCGACCACATGAAAAAAATCGTGAAAGTGTTTATAGGTTGCATGCTAATGACGTTAACGAATGTCAGCGCGCAAACTGATTTGGAAGCCATTACAGCAACATTGAATGACTACTTGGAAGGTACGGCGAATGGAGAACCCAAGCGGGTAAATAGAGCCTTTCACAAAGATTTGAACCTGTATTCCGTAAACAAGGATACATTAAGGGTGTGGAACGGTCAGAATTACATAAAAGGCATTACTCCGGGAAGAAAAAGCAATCGCATTGGTCGTATCGTCTCTATCGATTACGAAAACGATGCGGCCATCGCCAAAATTGAAATCTTGATGCCCGGTCCCAAACGAATTTACACCGACTACATGATGTTATTGAAGGTCGGGGGAAGCTGGAAAATTGTCCACAAGTCTTTCACCTATGTAAATTATCCTAAGTCTTAAGGATTCATGCGCGCTTTTTTGATGTTGCTATTGACCATCTTTTTGGTCCAATGCAAGCATGCGGAGACATCCGAGAAACAAGAGGATATGCGCCTTAGTGCGCAAGACCAAGAGCTTATTGATTATGTATTCAAAGACAGTAAAGCCAATCTTCCGGGAGAAAGTGTAATGGTCATCAAAAGTGGTGAGGTCCTTTATGCAAAACACTTCGGGTTGGCGGATGTGGATACCCATACGTCTGTTTCTGACAGTACTCTTTTCAAAATCAATTCCCTTTCGAAGCAATTTTCGGCGATGGCCCTCATGATTTTGGTGCATCACGAAAAGTTAACCTATGAAACGAAACTCACCGAGGTTTTTCCAGATTTCCCCAAACATGGAGACCATATTACCATGCGACATTTGCTGACACACCAATCCGGTTTGTGGAGCTATTACGATTTCATTGAAGAGGGTAGAACCGAATCGCTTTTGAATAATGAAATTCTGGAAATGCTAAAACAAAAAGATACCGTTCATTTTTTTCCAGGAACCGAGTTCCGCTATGGCCATACGGGTTATGCTTTGATTCCCTTGATTGTTGAAAAAATCACGGGTAAAACATTTCCTGAATTTATGAGGGATGAAATCTTTGACCCCTTGGAGATGCATGAGACCACTATTTTTTTACCTGAGAAAAACGTGCCCCTTAGGGCTCTGGGTTATTCCATCGAAAAAGATTCCGTTCTGCTGAACGACGAAAGTGCAGTTAGTGCTATTCTTGGAAGCAAAGGGGTTTGCACCACAACTACGGATTACTTTAAATGGGACCAAGCTTTGTATTCCGATGCGTTAATCCCCAAGGAAGTACTTAAGGGTGCTTTTTACAACTGGGAAGACCAGAAAAAAACGAACACGGAAGGATATGGTTACGGCTGGCATATTCGGTTTGACAACGGGATAAAAGTGCTCAGTCACTATGGCGAAACCACTGGTTTTGCAAGTCAAGTAAACCGGGTACCTGGTCTACAACTCACGGCAGTCCTATTTTCCAATCACATTACCAAGGACAGGAATTTAATGCACAAGGTAAACGCATTGACCAGCATCTATTCGAATTACAAGATTCCCATGCCGATAGACATTGTAATGAAAAAGGCCATAGATGAAAAAGGTTTGACCGAAGGACTTAAAACCTATGATTCACTAAAAAACGATAGCAGATATAAGATTGAGCAGACAACCCTTAGTTTTTTGGGTGCCTTGTTTTACAGGTCGGACCGAAAAGAAGATGCGGAAGGTGTATATCGAAAAGCCATTGCGGAGCAACCTGATTATTTTGGAGGATATTTTGGTTTGGCTAGGGTTCAAAGAGATAAGGGTCTGAAGAAAGAGGCAATCGCCAATTATGAAAAAGTTTTAAGTCTGGGGACGGATGAGGAAGGTATTTCAGATTACGTCGAGCGCCAATTGGTGCAACTTCAAAAACAGTAAGGTTGGGTTCTGCGGATTGTGGCTATGCCGTTTGTCCCAAACCATCTCTTGGGGTATCCCGATTTAGAATATTGAACAGGGTTTGACGTAGTTCCTCGGGATTAAAGGGCTTGGTTATCAATCCATCCATGCCGCTGGTATTCATATCCTTTTGTGAATACATCCCGGTGGAGGCAGAAAGGGCGTAAATAGGAATATTGCGGTTAAGGGATTTATTGGATTCCCTAATGGCCTTGGTAGCTTGGAAGCCATCAACCTCCGGCATTTGTAGGTCCATCAAAATCAAATCGTACCTCACCTTTTCCGCGCGTTGAATGGCGATTTTTCCATTTTCCGCCAAGTCAAAGTTGGCTTCCCATTTGGTCAGGAATTTTTTGATGACCATGGTATTGACCTTGTTGTCCTCCGCAACCAATATGCGGGTACCTTTAAGGGACTGCTGTGCTTCGGTCTTGTTGGGATGAATTTCACTTGAGGTCGACAATATGGGCTTCATACTGTCTTTGACCAAATTCAGCGAAAACGAAAAGATGGAACCAACCCCTAAAGTACTTTCCACATAAAGGTCGCTGTCCATTAATTCCAGAAGTCTGCGACAAATCGCCAGCCCCAATCCTGAACCTCCATATTTTCGAGTCACATTGGGGTCCGCTTGTTCAAAAGTCTTGAAAATATCTTTGAGGCGGTCTTTTCGGATACCAATACCTGTATCTTTCACGGCAAAGTCCAGACTACATTCGGTCTTGGTCTGTTGCGTCACTGCAATGCTGACAGAAACAGAACCTTTCTCTGTGAATTTGATGGCATTTCCGATTAGATTGGTCAATATCTGTGAGATACGTGTACTATCCCCCACAACCAAATGGGGTAGTTTCTCGTCAATCTCTAGCGTAAAGTTGATACCACGTTCCTTGACCCGTTGGCTAAAAATATTCTGTAGGCGCAGCACGGTATCCTTTAAATCAAAGCTTCGTTTTTCAATTACCAAAGAACCTGAGGCAATCTTGTTGAAATCCAAAATATCGTTCACCAGTTCCAGAAGGTGGGAAGATGAATCTTTAAGCGCACTAAGATTTTCCAGTTGCTCGAGTTTCGGATTTTCAATGAGCAATAAATTGGTAATTCCTATTACTGCGTTAAGGGGTGTCCTGATTTCGTGGGACATGGTGGAAAGAAAGTCGTCTTTTGCCTTACTGGCTTTGTTGGCCAATTCGCTGGCTGCAATTAGGGCAAACTCAGTGTTCTTGAGTTGGGTGATATCCACTATGGTTCCGGTGTATCCTTCTTTTTTACCAGTACTTGAATAAAGTGGTTTGATCGACATATCCAGCCACTTGTGTTCTCCCTTGTGGGTGGTAATCTCAAATTTTTTTCCATTTAAAGGTTCCAATCCTTTATCCAGACCTAAGAAATCTCCAATGGGTTCACCTGTTTTGGCTTTCAAGCATGCGTGGTAAGGCATACCCAAAGATTCTTCTACGTGGCATCCCGAAAGGTACTGCCAGGCACTATTGAGATAGGTCCATTGCCCATGGCTGTCCATCTCAAAAATAACGTCCCTTATGTTTTCGGCTACTTTATCCAGTCGTCTGGATACTGTCTCGACATTGTTTTGCAACTGTTGGTTGGCCTCAAAAAGCTCTTGTGAACTTTTCTCCAAAGTGTTTTCCATATGCTCCATATCCGAATCAAATTCGGCATAGGCACGGTTCACAAAATCCAAAAGACCCAACATTTTGGGGTCGACATCGTCGACCAACCCCGTTTTCTTCAACTGCCGGGCCAACAGTCTATGGTACTTCATTCAGACAAAGTCGTTATGGTCATGGTTTGGTTGTGCAAACTGCACGGTGAAAACTTATCAAAAGGGGCGATTTCGCCATAAGAATAAAATCCAGTGCTATATGTGGTTTCCCCCAGCACGCCGTTTACGGCTTCAACTTCTTCTTCGACTAGTTGCTTCAAAACAAGTCTACGACCCACGCAACTGATGAGAAAAGCTAGTTTATCCTTACCATTGTCTTCAAGGGTTCCAATTTTTGCGGATTGCTCTGCACCATTGATAAGACGGTCAACATTTGCCTTCATCAAACGGACATAGGCGCCCTCGGGAACATCTCCTGCAAAGGTCAAGCTTTGCTCTTCTTCATCAACCGATAAAATCGTTCTAACTACAGGGGCTTGCCCTTTTTTGTTTCGTAAACTCAGCGGGAACAACAATCCAGAACTCGGCAATTCTTTGGCCTTTTCGCCCAAAAAGTGCTTGTACAATTCTAGCGCCGGGCGACCATCGAGTTCATATAAAACATTGTCTTTGGATTTGGTTACCATACGTTCCATACCAAAGCTGTCCCAACCGCCTTTGGAGCCATATCCTATTTGTAATTGCTCACCATAAAATCCTAGCGCTACAATCTTTCCAGTGGATACGCCTTCTCTGGTAATCGTGAAGGTTCTTTTGAAATCAGAACCATCACCAGCCAATCCTCCAGTGATACTTGGGTTGGAGGTTCCTCCTTCGTTTAACCCTTTGACCAAAGCTGCTCCATTTACGTGAAGACCATCACTAAAAACCATTATGTGGCGCAAGCCGCTTTCTTCAAACTCCTTACGCAACGCAATTCCAGCAGCATGGCTGTCGGGGTGTTGGTCCAGTGCGGTTTCTTTTACGCATAGGGTAGTGGATTGAAAACGAATTGCGGTTAGTGCAATGCAGTCGTCCAATACTTGATCTCCCAGAATTTCTCCTGACGTGGAGCATCCCACAATTTCGGATTTGTCATAGGCGTTTGCCAATTGCTCTACAAAAGGGTCTATAGCCTTAAATCCGGGGGATACAAATAAAAAAAAGATGCTGGGTTCGAAAGGTATTTCTAAATGCTCAACATCTTCAAGTTGTGTTATTTTAAATTGAAAAACATCCATAATTGTAGGATTTACACTACAAAAACGAAAGGTAAGATGTTTTATTGTTGGTTTTCGATGACCTGCTCACTAGCTATATCCCTGATTTTATCGCTCTTTGGGATTATTCTCCTTATCGGCGCTTTTCAGTTGCTTTTTTGTTTTTTGGCGTTGCTCCAATACGGGTAGGGTGACCATGAAGGTCGCACCATGACCTTTTCCATCAGATTTTGCCGTTATCGTGCCTTCATGGGCTTCGATAATTTTGCGTACCATATAAAGGCCTAGGCCTGAGCCTTCTGTTGTTCCATCAAATCGTTCAAAAGGCGTGAACAGCTTTTCAAGTTCCTTTTTGCTGAGCCCGCTGCCATTGTCAATTACTCGGAACTGATTTTTGCCTTGTTCAGGGGAAGATGCTTCAATTCGAATTACAGGGGATTTTTGGTAGCCCATGTATTTGATGGCATTGTCCAATAGATTTTCGAATACCTGAATCATCCTATTTCTATCTCCATAAATCTTTGGAAGGTTCTTGTCGATATACAATTTGGTGCTGGTTTGGCTGACCCGTCCTTGTACCAAACCTCTTGCGATCTCCAAAATTTCATTCATATCGAGCAATTCCAATCGGTTTTCAATTTTGCCCAACTTGGCAATTTTCGTAATGTCGGTGATAAGATTGTTCATCACATCGCAGGTTTCATCGATATAGCCCACATATTCCTGCATTTCTGGATGTTTTTCCATATCCAATTCCATAGGAATCAAACTTGCGATTCCCTTAATGCTATTCAATGGGCTTTTCAAATCATGGGAAACCGAAAAGGCAAAGCGTTGTATTTCTTCATTTTTCAAGGATAGCTGGTCAGCAGCGGCCATTAACTTCTTGTGTTTTAGTTGGAGTTCTTGGGTGCGCTGGTTGATTTCTTTTTCCAATTTCACCTGAGTATTCTTCAACCTTTGGATGCGTAGTTGATAGATAATAAAAAAGGTGAAAATCCCAAGAAAGGCGACCAGAGCCCTGAACCACCAAGTTTTCCAAAAGGGTGGGGTTATGGTCAATACCAAATTAACTTCGTTGTCGCCCCAAACACCATCTGAATTTGTGGATTTGATTCGAAGGGTGTAATCCCCAGGATTCAAATTGGTATATGTGGCATGTTGGTCGCGTCCAACATAGTTCCATTCAGTTTCAAAACCTTCTAGGAAATAGGCAAATTGTACTTTTTCGGGATGTCTGTAGGTCAAAGCATGAAATTCAAAGTCCACAACATCTTGATGGTAGTCCAACACCAAAGTGTCGGTTTGACTAATGTCTTCCTTAAGCACCCCGAATTCGTCATTTGGGAAAACGTTCTTATTGAAAATCCGTAGGTTGGTTATCAAGACTTCAGGAACATCCGTTCGCTTTAAGACTTCTTCGGGTTTGAAAATATTGAATCCATTGCTTCCTCCAAAAAGCAATTCCCCGGCTGATGTTTTATAATACGAGTCGGCATTGAATTCATTGCCCTGCAATCCGTCATTGGCATAATACGATACGATTTCATTGTTTTCGTGTTGATACCGTACCACACCGTTCCCAGTGCTTAACCAGAGGTACCCATCGTCATCTGGGATAATACCCTTTATCGCATCATTTGGGAGGCCATCCTTCTTGGTAATGGCTTTAAAAGTATCTTTCTCTGGGATATACTTGTTGAGACCGGCTTGAGTGGCTACCCAAAAGTTACCCTCCTTATCATGCACCATGGTATTGATGAAATCGTTGCTGATGTTCCTTTCGCTATGAAGCGTATGATAATGGACAGGCACCCATTTATTGTCTTGTTCTTCCAATCGGAATAGTCCTGAAGTCTGGGAGCCAACCCAAATTTGCCCTGAATTATCTTCAAAAAGCCGCGCTAAGGTTATGGTTTCCGACCCATCCTTTTCCGACCGAACACTGACGTGCTGGAAGGTATCTTGTTCTGGATAATATACGTGCAACCCTCCAAATAGGGTAACAATCCACATGCGACCTTTTTGGTCTTGAAGCATATCCGTAACGTTGTTGGACCCCAAAAATGAATTTCCCTTGTTCCAAACTTCGAATTCGTTTGTTTCCAAATCCATAATGGCCAGTCCATGTGCCCAGGAGCCTATCCAAAGACGGTCCTTGTCATCTTGCATTAAGCAAAGCACAACGTTGGTGTTGAGTGTTCCGTTGGCGTTTGAAAGGGTCGAAAAATGATTCTGTGTTCGGTCCCATAGGTTCAAACCGCCGCCATCCGTACCAATCCAAAGATTACCCTTATTGTCTTCCCAAAAGGTATTGACGATATTGTTATTGAGCGAATTGGTGCTAAATGGGTCGGTTTGAATGTGTTTGAATTTGAAGTATTCAGGGTCATAAAAGCTCAATCCCTTTTTAAAGGGCCCCATCCAAATCACGCCATTTTTGGACTTATGCAAAGACCAAATGGAATTGCTCGAGATGGTATTCGGTTTCTTTAGGTCAGCCTTGATGTTGGCAACACTTCCGGTTTCTGGATTGTAAATGGATAACCCGGCATTCTCACTGCCCAACCATATTTTTCCATGGTCATCCCTTGTAATCGATAGGATGGCGTGACCAGCACAAATCGGAACCTGTTCCGCCTCCAGTTCAAAATTTTGCGTAACGGTAAGTTTGAGCAGATTACCGTCGTGGGTGCCTAGCATATAAGAAGCATCAGAAACCCTTAAAGCGCTACTGATATCTTGGGGCTTTTGGATTTGGGAAATGACCTGCAGGGTGTTGTTGATGACATAAATTGAGGCTTGGGTTACAATCATCAGCTTGTCTTCGGCCAAAGGATAGAGTGCCACTATAAAGTGATTGCTCGGTCCTTTGCGGTATATTTCGTTAAAACGAATTTGTTGCGTTTCGCCGGTTTTCAAGTCATAGCGGTATACGCCACCATTATCCGTACCAAGCCATAGCCAGTTATGAGACCGGGCAATGGCCCCTATATATTTGGTCTGAAGAAATTGTCCTTTGGGCTTGAATGGAAAAGGCTTA
The DNA here is from genome assembly GCA_039027495.1 of Bacteroidota bacterium. Taxonomy (GTDB): domain Bacteria; phylum Bacteroidota; class Bacteroidia; order Flavobacteriales; family Flavobacteriaceae; genus Flagellimonas. The sequence continues at coordinate 72,469 of JBCCKH010000018.1, read as the reverse complement.
ACCAAATTGTACTTTCTATCATAAAGATTCAACCCTTGGTTGGTACCAATGTAGAGCATGCCCTCCGCATCTTCATAAAGGCTTTCCACATAGCCGTCCGTCAATCCCACCTTGCCATCTTCGCTTTTTTCGAAAACTTGAAATTCTGTGCCATCATACTTGTTCAGGCCATTGGGGGTACCAATCCATAAAAAACCAGAACTGTCTTCAAATATTTGTGTGGCGGAGCTTTGAGACAATCCTGTTTCCAGATGCTGGAAAGCAATGGTATCCAAAGCGGTTTGTGCTGACAGGGAAGAACCGAGAAGTCCCAGAAAAAAATAGATGAATGCTATGAAGTTAAGTTTGCCCATAAATTGTGGAATTCAAGCAATTGTTAGTTGTTTGGTAATTAAAAGGAAAACCTTTGGAGTATGGAAATTATTGTGAGCGAGCTGATTAAATCCATTCAGAAACTCCTATTCTTAGGTTTTAACCACAAAAAAGGCCCCAAAAGTTGCGTTTTGGTCATTCCTATTGAAAGCGACAGATGTGCAACCAAGTGCCTGAAAACTACCCAATCTTTAGTATTGCAATCCAACCTTCTCTTACGACGGTTCAACAAAAAAGGCTACCGTATCTTTTGATTTTCGATGAATTTTAGACCGTATTCAACCAAAACCATTTTAAATTATGACGACAGCAGAAGTATTTTCCATCAGCAATCTCATCGTTCTTCCCATGTGGCTTCTTATGCTGGTGCTTCCCCAATGGAAGGTGACCCGATTTTTAATCGATATCAAAATCGTACCGATTCTCCTATCCTTGATTTATGCCATTTACATTGGTATTTCGCTATATACGGGAGGGATGATGGATTTCGGAAGCCTTGCTAGCGTTATGGAACTTTTCACCAAAGAAAACGCGGTACTGGCGGGTTGGGTGCATTATTTGGCCTTTGACCTACTGGTTGGTATGTGGATGCTAGACCAAAACCGAAACCTAAGAATTCATCAATTGCTCATGGTACCCTGCCTTATTGGGACCTTTATGTTCGGGCCGGTCGGGTTCTTACTCTTCATCATCATTAAATCAATCAAAAAAACAACATCATGAAATCAATCAAACATGTGCTGAACACGGTTCGGCGAGAAAGTCCAATACTTTTTGGCATTGTGATGCTACATGCTATTGTAGCGACAGTTTGTCTTATCGGAATCTTTACGGACGACCGAGTGTTAATGGGCATCAACGTATGGATAAAACCATTCAAATTCGCCCTTTCAGGAGGGATTTATGTGCTCACCGTAGGTTTTTTGACAACGGTTTACCCTTTTTCCAAACGAAAGCGCAACATTATCAATAACATCGTGTCGTGGAATTTGGCTCTAGAAATAGGAATCATTGTATTCCAAGCAGCACGGGGAGTAAAATCACACTACAACCAATCCAGTGTATTCGACGGGCTTTTATTTGCAGGCATGGGAATTTTGATTTCCATTATTGTAATGACAATGGTATTTTTCATTGTTGAAACCATACGATTGAAGTTGAAAGTCCCAAAATCAGTACATCTGGCCTTGTTGTTGGGATGGGTGGTTGTATTGTTTGGCAGTTGGGTTGGGGGGCAAATGATAGGCCAAATGTCGCATAATGTTGGCATAGCAGATGGGGGTGCTGGATTACCTGTCTTGAATTGGAGCACCTTGGCCGGGGATTTACGGGTAGCTCATTTTTTCGGATTGCACGGCATCCAAATTATCCCTTTATTCGCAGTAAACCTAACCCATAAATGGAAAACGACAGAGAAAAGAAGAGTGCTGCTCACGTTGCTGTTTGGGTTGTTGTATGCCGGCTGGTTGGCCTTCACGTTTTACCAAGCCAAACAAGGTATGCCGTTGGTCAAACTCTAAGTTGTTTATAGCATGAAGTTGTTTAACAAAGCAAAACGGATTCAGTATTTGGCTTTTGACGACACTTGGTTCGTCGTATTTGGAATTATACTGCTCAGTTTTGTAACCGACTTTATGTTTTCACGCAATTCGTTCGCAAGGCTGCCCTTTTTCGAAGCGACTATCAACTGGAGTGTTTCCTTGATGTTCTCCACTGCAAACTGGCTGATAATTCGTTCCATCTTGATTGGCTTGCGAAAAAGGTATCCCAGTTTGAAAGACAATAAAATAAGGGTTCCGCTATTTTTCGTTTCTATTGTTTTGACGATTCTGTTAGTGGATTTAATGGGGAATTTGGCTCTGGGAACCCTATTCGGTCAAAGGTACAACCATCCCTTGCGTTCAAAAATCATTTTGCCCATCATCCTAATATGTATAATGACTATGGCCATTTACGAGGCGATTTATTACTACATCCGTCTTAAAAATGCGATTCGGGAAGAAGAGCAGGCCAAAAGGGCTATTGTTCAAGCGCAATTGGATACCCTTCGGAACCAAGCACAACCGCATTTCTTTTTCAATACCCTGAATACATTGCGCGATATTATTGACCAAAACACCAAAGAAGAGGCTAAGGAATTCGTTGACCGACTAGCGGATATTTATCGATTCATTTTAGAGTCGGGCAATGCAAATCTCATTTCCCTTAAGGATGAACTAAAGTTTTCCAAAGCGTATGTGCATGTACAACGAGAACGTTTTGGTGAAAACTTGAATGTAGAATGGAATGTTTCGGAAAAGACCAAAGAACAGTTTATCATCCCCATGAGCCTTCAGTTGTTATTGGAAAATGCGGTAAAACACAACATTGTTTCCCGAGCGAAACCTCTGAACATAAAGGTTGAGGCAAAATCGGGCCAACTTTTGGTATCCAACCCCCTGCAACCCAAATCCACAAAGTTGCCTTCTACCAAACTGGGTTTGAAAAACATCCGAGAACGTTATGCGTTGATTTCAGATGAAAAAGTCGATATCCATAAAACTGAAGAACAGTTTGCTGTAACCCTTCCCTTATTACACCCAAATGACCTAAAACATAACAATGCGCATATTAATTATTGAAGACGAGCCCCGAGCGGCAAACCAATTGCAAAACCTATTGGACCAATGCGGTTTTGATTATAATCTATTGGAGGTTATCGATACCGTAGAGGATAGCGTACAATGGTTCAACGAAAACCCAGTTCCCGATTTGGTTTTTATGGACATTCAATTGGCCGATGGACTTAGTTTTGAAATATTTCAGAAAGTTTCGGTACCATGCCCCATCATTTTTACCACGGCGTTTGACGATTATGCACTAAAGGCCTTCAAAGTAAATAGTGTTGATTATCTGCTCAAACCGGTTCAGCAAGAGGATTTGCAACGGGCTATATCCAAATTTCAGTCCGCACAACAAAATCAAGGGATGGATGTGCAAAAAATAAAACGCATGTTGCTGGAATTGCAGGCACCTTCAAATCGCAAAAGCATTTTGGTGAAAGAAGGAGATGGTTTTGCCCAAATCCAGATTTCAGATTTGCTCTATGTCTATTCTGAAGATAGTATCACTTTCGGGATTACTAGAGCGAAACGCGTCATTATCGATGAAACCTTGGATGAATTACAGCAAACTTTGGATGATTCCGTTTTTTTCAGAATCAACAGAGGGCAATTGGTTTCCAAAAATGCACTCCTAAAAATTGATAAATACTTTAACCATCGATTGAAACTATCACTGGTGAATAGCCGAGAACAGGAATTTATCGTCAGCCGCCCCAAGACCAGCGAATTCAAACAATGGTTGAATCGTTGACCTTTACTTTTTATTCTATTGCACCCAATAGATGGTTAATCCTTTTCCGCTGCCAAATAGCATCATCCTTTGTTAGCGCTAGGGCTCGGTTTAAATGTGTTTTTGATAAAGCAGCTTCTCCAAGAACCAAATGCAAATAGCCTTTGTCTTCATTGAAACTAAAGGTGTCCGTCACTAGGTCTTCGTTATCCAGGTACTCGAATATTGCTTTTGCGGTTTTGAGGTTGTCGTGCTGAGATTCCCAAATGGCTTGGCAATGGTCCAACTGCTCCAGGTAATAATAGAAAAGGGGTTGATTGTCGTGTTGTATTCTCGCTCGGGCCATAAGTGGAAAAGGAACTTGGTTTAGGGCAGCATATATGTTTTCCTTTTTCTCTGGAAAAGTTTTCAAAAACGTTTCAAAGGTCTTCAAACCGGCAGCAAAACCTTTTGCCTCAAAATCATTGAGCATGGTTTCCCTGAAATAATCAGGATGATAGCTTCGGTTATTGAGCGTTGCAAAATTGAAAGTGTTGAACAACTGGTCAAAAGGGACAATTCGAGACCCTTTTTCCAGTTCTTTGGCTAAATCAATTTCATGGGTAACCTTATAATTGTGGTACAGATTTAAATAAATCTTTTTATCCTTTAAATCATATACGTTCGAGTACTGGGTGGTGATTTTGCCTTCTTGATGGACATCTTCCAGAATACTTTGAAAGAAATCCACAGAAAGTGGAGTGGAGGAAGACAACGCCTTATCAATCTTTTCATACCGCAGGCACGAATAATTTTCATCTTTAATGGTGCAAGCGTTGAAATTGGTAATGATTTGATAGTCCTTTTCGCGCTCAACAAAACCTTGCGCGTTAATGGTGATTGAGTTCCCTTGCGCATCTGCAATGAGCACTTGTGTAGTTCGGATATTGAAAGACCGGTCCTTTAGCTTTTCTAAAACATCATCAACCGTTTTACAGGAATACAACAAATCACTGAAGCCCTGGCAATGAATGGGACCTTGTGGTTTGTCCAAGCTTATTTTGGGAATCGCCGCGTAGTCAAAAAACAAACCATGTTCATTCATACCCGCTTGGGCCTGCATATCGGAATAACCAAAAAAAACCGCACCATAGGTATTTTTCGTCGGTGGTTGAAAACGCACATAAGTGAAAGGATAAGCCCCATCTTCGTTTGCCCCGACTAGGACCTTGCCATTTCGAGAACTAGTAAAGATAGAGCACGCAATGGAGGATTGAAACCAGAGCATAAGCCCGATTAGTAGTATTCGCCGCATTGAAATATAATTTATGATTCAATAACAGGTACTGGGATATTTGGAAAAGGTTACACAAAATTTCTGGCAAATAGGAAAAGATAGTTTTAGACAAATCGTCTTTCGGGAATTGTTGAATAATAATCCCAGGTGAAGTAATTGTCAATCAAAAACGTGCTCTAAGGGATAAGGTATTCTGTTTGGGTAAGGAACGGCCCTGTAAGTCTTTTTTCGGAGCGGAGATTTGCGGATGATACCCCATTTCAAGTATAACGTCCTCATCTACCTCGTAACCCACGCCAACATTGAGGTTGACTCGGAGCAATTCATGTTCACCCGTTATCAAATTTGTACCATACTGACTTTCGGTACCTGCGAACACATTGACTTTATCCGTCACATGGTATCGCACTATAGTTGCAGTATTGATTTGTTCCATGCTCCCGAACTTGGCGTAGAAGTTCTGAAGCCCGGCACTGAGCCTTCCTGAAATTCTGAAATCCATCCCACCGTTAAAGAAGGTTTCGCCGTTGGTACCCATTGGATAGTCTATCCTATATTGAGAAAGGGAAGATAAGGGCGGTGGTGTTTCCTTGGAGAAACTCCTTATGGGAACTTGCGCTATGCATGCAACAGCGAATAACAGGCAACAAAAAAGAACAAAGCGCGATGTCATATCAGGAGGTTATTCCAATCCCTCTTTGAAGATAACGAAAAGAATTGTGAAAGTTGTTCGTGGCCAGGGGTTTAGCGGTGTTTTTTGGTATTGGATTTTGTAGTATCTTGTCTAAAGTGCCACTTCAAAAACTACCCAGAATGACTTTCAATTTCTCTTTTACAAGGTTTTTCTTGTTGTTTTTCACGCTTTTGCTTTTTGCTTGTTCAAGTGATGGCTCAGAGGACGAGGTTACTCAACTACCGGCACCAGGACGTACCATCAACGCATTGGAACAAGCCCAAATAGATTGGCTCAAAAATATGATGGATATTATGGAGGCAAATTCCATCAATAGAAAAACCATTGACTGGCCGGTTTTCCGCACAAGGGTCCTAAACGAGGCGCAAGGGAAACAAACACGAGCTTCTTTGGACCCTGTGATTCGAACCGCGATTACACTCTTGGGGGACAGTCATAGTTTCGTCATTAAACCAACCGGACAGGCGCTTGTGGGACAATCTAATCTGGATTGTTCAACCCAATCGGCTCCTGTGGTAGACTTGGAGAATGTGGGTTATGTTCGGGTGACGGGTTTTTCTGGCACTCCCCAAGAAGCGCAAGATTTTGCGGAAAACATTCAGCGTACAATTGCACAACAAGACAGTGAATCATTGGTGGGATGGGTGGTAGACCTCCGCAACAATAGTGGCGGTAACATGTGGCCCATGTTGGCTGGAATTGGTCCGGTTTTAGGTGAAGGAATCGTGGGCTATTTTGTTGACCCTAATGATGTGAAAAGTGAATGGGGTTATTTTGAAGGTGAAAGCAGATTATCTGGACAAGCCATTACGACAGTTGCTGAACCGTATCAGCTTCTAAATCCTGACCCCAGGGTTGCTGTATTGTTTAACCGTGCTTGCGGCAGTTCTGGTGAAGCCGTTATCGTAGCTTTTGAAGAACGCCCCAACACGCGAAGTTTTGGAGAACCTTCCTGTGGTGTTTCTACGGCAAATACTAGCTTTGATTTGGGGGACAACTACACCCTGCTACTAACAGTATCTACTTTTGCGGATAGAGCGGAGAATATCTATGGAGGACGCATACCACCCGATGAAGCCATTCAAGACCCAGAGGCGTTATGGGCTAGCGTTGCGGATTGGTTTGCTGAGTAAGACCACATTAAAACTCAACTACAATATTACCGTGACAGAGCTTTTATCTTCTGCGATACCACAATTTTATAGGTAGCACTTACTGGTATTGTATTGTTTTCAATATACAAATGGGTCCGTGTCGCTTTGAAAACCCTTTCCAAATTGACAATGTACGATTTGTGGGTGCGTTGAAAATTTTCAGATAGCAATGTGGTAACGTTAATCAAAGTTTCCGAGATGAGGTACATTCTCGAATCTGTGAAGATTTTTAAATAGTTACCAAAACTTTGGATGTAAAGAATCGATTGAAATGGAAGACCTACAGGTATACCATCGTGCTTTATTTGTAGTTCTTGATTTTCGCTTTGTTCTGCAGATGGAGCCATTTCCTTAGCAGAAATTTTGTTTACGGCTTTTAAAAAACGCTCAATTTTTATCGGTTTCAATAAATAATCTACAACACCATAATCATAGCTTTTCAGGGCGTATTCCGAATAAGCTGTCGTTAGAATCACCTTGGGTGGGTTTATGAGCGCACCCAAAATTTCCAGGCCGCTGAGTTCAGGCATTTCAATATCCAGAAAAATAAGGTCAACTTCATTTTGCTGGACAAAGTTGATAAATTCAAGAGGGTTCCCGGTACTCAATACTAGGACAAAGCTGTCAATTTTAGAACAATACTCTTCAATTACCTTACGCGCCAGTATTTCATCATCTATGATAGCTACCTTAATCATTTACTTGAAGCTTTTAACGTAAGCGAAAGATGCACTTGATATATTTTTTCTGTACTATCCATACGCAATATATGCGATTTGGGATAGAGCAATTTCAAACGCCGTTTCACATTTTCAAGGCCCATGCCTTTTCTGTTTATCTCTGGGATTGTGCTTGGAATTGAGTTCATCACGGAAAATTGCAGTCGGCCATTTTGCATAGTGGCCGAAATATCAATCGTGCTCGGTTCATTCGTTCGTTGAGCGCCATGTTTCACCGCATTTTCCACGAACGGAATAAGCAACATCGGCGCAATGGCATAGCTGGATACCTTACCGTCAATGACAAACTCAATCGTGCACCGTTTGCTAAGCCTCTTTTCCTCAAGCAACAAATAGTTTTCGATAAACTCAAGTTCTTCCTGGAGTAAAACCATATCCTTTTTTCCACTTTCCAATTGATATCGCATCAATTCGGATAGTTGCATTACAACGGTAGGGGTTTCAAGAGACTGCTGCCGTGAAAGGGCATAAATACTGTTTAATGAATTGAATAAAAAGTGGGGATTTACCTGTTGTTTCAAATAGTTCAACTCGATGTCTCTTTGTAATTTTTCCTTTTCCACAGTTTCTCGCTGGATGATGATGTTTCTCCGCAAGAGAAAGGCTGCCATACCGGTTCCGGTGGTATAAATCAAAAAGAAAAAGAATTTGGAGACTGTAGGCCACCCAAGTTCATGTCCTCTTAAATAAGAAGCCAGAAAAATACTGCCGATTAACAAAAAAACATATAAAAAATACCTTCGTTTATCCAACAAAAATGGCACAAGCACAAAATGATTTATCCAAATGATAATCATAATGATGACCGTATAACTCAAGCCATGCATGTAAAAGGATAAGTCGGTATCAAACTTATCCTTAACTGTCCAAATGCTCAGTATTTCCAAAATGAGGACCAGGAAAAAGGCCGCAACATTAAGGAGAATGGTATGTTTCAAGGACCTATTGAACATAAAGGTTCTATTGTAGCGGGTAAAGGTACTATCTGTTTTTACGAGTTCCCATAATTTCTGACGAATGCCTCATAGTGATGACGAAATCAGTTGGTCATTTAAACTAGCGTCTGGTCATCTTAAAAACTGCAAACCCATATTCTAGAATACTTTTATTCCCAATTGACTATCCAAGTACAATTAATTTTTCTAGGGACTTGTACTGGTGTCAATACAGAATCAGGCATAAATTCATCTAACAATAACAATCATGATAAACAAAATTGGACTGCTATTCGCAATCATTATGTTTGCTCATATCAGCAACGCACAACAAGCAACCGGACCAGCGCCAGAGGCCTCAGCTGCTGAATCTGCGTTGCCATTTCGGGACGTACCGAAGCTCAAAATGGGATTTATGGATGGAACCCCAGAGGATAAAAAAGATGGTATTTTGGTAGGGGAATTAGGTATTGATGGAGGTAATGCAAAAATGATTTTTCAGTTGGCGGGACAGATTGCTGATGGAACAATTCCGAACTACGATAGTTTTCTGATTGCACATAAAGGAAAACTCTTGTTTGAATCCTATTACAAATATGGTAGAATCAATTTGCCGCATCCGCAGGCGTCTGCGACCAAAGCCTACACCTGTTTGGCCGTAGGGCGTGCCATTCAAATGGGGTATTTGACCCTAGCGGATTTGGATAAGCCTCTAGTAGGTTTTTTAAAAGACCTGGACCCAAGCCAACTTGTTGAAGGAGCGGAAAAAATCACACTGGCGAAAGCATTGACGATGCGTTCCGGCATTCGTATTTCAGACGAGCAGAAAAAGGAGATGGAAAAAAATCCTGAACGATTGAAAGGACAAGGGCAAGTGCAAACATTACTGGCGCTTAGCGCCCCCATTACTGACGCATCCCAAAGTTTTAAGTATCAAAGTGACCCTAACTTGGTGATGCAAGTTCTTGATGTGGTAGTCCCGGGTTCGGCCAAGGACTTCATCAAAACTGAACTGCTGGATAAGTTGGGCATTACCAACTATCGTTGGCAAACGGCCCCTAGCGGTTTGCCCGAAGCTGGATGGAAGGTCGGTATGACCTCGCGGGATATGGTGAAGTGGGGAACTTTGGTAAGGAACAAAGGCAAATGGAACAATGAACAGCTCATTTCGGAAGATTATCTCAAGAAAGGGGTAAACCGAATATTGTTAACGGGAGACGATGATGTTTTCGGCGGGGGCGAAGATGTTTCCCAACAAGGTTATGGATATTATTGGTGGAGTGCTGACTTAAAACATGGGGATAAAACCTATTTCAGCACATCTGCTCAAGGGGGTGGAGGGCAATATATTGTACTAATCGAGGAACTTGACTTGATGGTCGTAGTTACAGCGCATGACAATGAGAACAAAACCCTGCAAATCATTGCTGAGCATGTGTTACCCGCTTTTATTCAATAAAAAAGTTATTTTTCAGAGAATTCCTCTTTAAAAGGATTGCATATTTCTTCTGTCTGGTACAATACACCATCATCTGACATCCCTTCAACAATGACTTTAACTGCTTGTTGCCCGCTTAAGGGTACTCTAATGGAAGTGGGTACTTTGGAGTCAACTTCACGCTGGTTTTCCCACCAAATAGCGCCATATTTTTGATATAAAAAGGGATTAAAGTCTGGATAATTTGGCGAAAAATAGTTTTGAATGCGACTGTAGCCATGTGGTACGGCGACAGAAGCAAACTTTTTTTTGCCAAGCAGTTCGTCATAATCGTAGCGTAAGGATATGGATATAAAAGGCCCAATATGTGGTCTTACAAATTTGTTGAACACTATTGTTTTTATGGAAGAGAGCGGCAGGTTCATCAGCTCCCCAGCATTGACATTCGTACCCTCTATGGTTACAACGGCCGGATATAGACCACCAGGAGTTGATGGATGGACCACATAAATTCGAATTCCGCCTTCAAGGATATTGGGACGGATTTGAAAACCCAATTTTCGAATGTAGGTTGCAAAGCTCTTGTACCGATTGATGTCAGTTTTGTCAATGACTCTTCCTTCAATTTCAGTTGTGATTTGGAACTTTTTCTTCTCCTTCACTTTTTCAGAAACCACCACCTCTTCAAGAACAATAGTTTTATCACTTAAACTAAGGTTTTCTTCCACCTTCGGAGGTCTAGGGTTTATATTAATTGGATTGGTGTTCTTCAACCATTTCGAGTGATTAAAATCCTCCTTGTCATTATCCTCAAAGTAGAGTTCCACATTTGGCTTTCTGAGTTTCCCTTGCTGATTTAGAACGCTGATGAGCACCGAGTCCCCTTCAAAAAGCGGTAGAGAACCTTTGAATTGCTTGTTGGATGCAATGTCAAAAAGGTTCATGCTGCCAAAGGATTGGGACATTATCGAAACCTGTTTTTCATTTTTGGGGTCGGCATCCAAGATTTTACCCTTTACTGAGATGTACTTTTCATTATCATATGAAATATTTTCATCATCAAAGGTCTTACCGTCCCAATGAAACTTGTCGGTTCCTTCCATAAGCAATCGGGTATCCAACTGATAATGACTGGAACGTTCTATTCCTTCAAAAAAATAATTACCATTCGCCAACTGTTGTTTGAGATAAGGTTGGATTAGAAATGAGGAACTTATCGTATTATTTGGAAAACTGGACTCTGATTTGGCTGGAAGTACGGATACACTCACATTGGCCATCGTGGTATTTCCTTCTGGTAGAATAAGGTCTAACTGTAAAGAATCTTGATTTTCAGTTAGGCAGTAGTTTACTTCAATGGGTAGTACCCTTTTTTTAGAAGTCTGTTGGTTGAAGAACATGCGATGGGCTAGGGGTTTCATGAGTTGATCTAGAATAACCACGGTATTGATACCATACGGAAGTTTATTACGGGATATGGAAATGACACTGTTATCACCCTCGGACAAATCATCTTTCTTGAACGAAACACGGTTTGCATTAAAAATGGCTAGGGTATATCTTTCTGCTGTTTTTAAAGGAGCGGTTTTGGTGAGCCATTTAGGTTTTAGAAGTACCACGCCCTCAGCGGTATTATCCACTGCAATGCCAAACTTATGGTAAAACCGGTTTTCAATCTTTTTGCGAACCCAAATGTCATCTGCAGTTTTGACCTTCAAAAAATAGGATTTCTTGGGGTCAGCGAAAAAACCAAATCTACCTTGCCCCAACCGGTTAGTTTTAATGTTGGACTGAACCTGAACGTCCTTATCCGTTACCAATTGAATCGCGTCGGTTTTTATAGGACGTAGGGTATTGTCAAGGACAGTAAAGCCAACATTGTTGAATGTGTTTGACACAATGTGCTGCCCCTCAGGTTGCATTATAATGGTCACATCCGGCTGGGGGGTAATCTCCGTTTTTTTGGTCGCGCCCACAATACTGATTTTTTGGAGAAAAGGAGTGGCCCTCTCAAAGTTCTTTATATAATTCGTCCAAGCCATTAGAGTATAGGAATCTCCTAGGAAAGTAGAATCGATTTCGAAATCACCATAACAAATACCCCTATTGACTAGAAACTTTTTCTTAACCAACAAATCACCATTTTCAGAAAAAATCCCTACATGCAAATTGGTGGTATTCGTAGCGGGCAATTGTTGAGTCTGATTTTGAATGTAGGCCTTAAACCATAAATGTTCGCCTTTCAAAAAAACTGTTTTGTTTAAGTGGAGATGTATATTTTCCAGCTCAGGGGATGGCGTGTTAAGCTTCGATGACTTTTGGCCAATTACTAAGTTCAGACTCACGAAGAAGAGTAGGGAATAAACTGATGTTTTCAAAGCGAACATAGGCTATTAAAGATAACCTATTCCAGGGTCAAATCAATGGTTGCGTCCACATCGAATAAGAACGTAATAGCGCGAACTCAAGTCTTAAAGAACTGCTAATTAGCAACATCTGAAATCTTATTTTTTTAATTTTAAGTGCTTCCCTTTGAATTTTGACCTTTATTCTTGAAAATCAAAAGACACAATTTCGTTAGGAAAAAATACGACAAGGAGCTTCTAATGGACTGCGTATTCTTTTCTGAAGCTGAACGGAAGGTGGTGACTGGTCAACCGTTTTGTTATGACTTTCATGGCATTTTCATCCAAAATAGTGGAGAAGCGAAAATCACGATTGAAAATGAATCTTTTCAACTGTACCCGGGGTGTTTTATCTTTCTTCGCGCCAACCAAGTGAGGGAATGGGTAACCGTTACAACTGATTTTTCGGGGTACCTGTTGATATTCGAAAATGAGTTCACAGAGACCTTCTTTAATGACGACCTTTTCATTCATCGGTTCCAGTTCTTTGAGGTAAGTCAACCACCTGTTCTCCGATGTGGTATGGGTTTTTTAAGGGAATATGTAACCAGTTGCGAAAGCATTAGGGCAGAATTGGATAATCTTAGCGATGATAGCCATCATTACCTGCGTTCCCTGCTATACAATATGCTCATTCGCATTAATCGGATGTATGTCAGACAGTTTGGTTTATCGCCCAAACTTTATCAGGATAGTATCTCCACACGATTTAGAAAGTCTCTGGAGGAGAACATTCGTAGCAAACAACGTATTGGCGATTATGCTGAATTATTGAAGGTAAGTACAAGCCAGCTTAATAAAGCCATACACCAGACCTCTGGCAAGTCAACGGCAGTGGTTATTCGCGACCGCTTGTTAACCGAAATAAAACGGGACTTATTGTATACGGAAAAGAACATTTCAGAAATCGCATACGAATTGGGGTTCTCGGATAACTCAAATTTCATTCGGTTTTTTAAAACCCAAACGGGACATACTCCAAATGATTTTAGAACAATCCATTCGAAATGACCATTAATACTTCAAATTGACCATAATCATCCTCCGTTTTGCTTCTTTCTTTGCTTCAAGCAAAAAGAAGTTTTATGAGAATTCAGACAGTTACCATTTTACTCAGCATTTTCCTTACCGAAGTTGCTTGCAAACATACCAATGAAGATGCCCAAATCGTTGCCCTTGAAGAAAGCAACGAGCCATCACCGCAGTTTTGGGCGCATCATTACAATATGGCTATGGACGTATCCTATGGGGATGACCCCGACCAACGCTTGGATGTTTATACCTATGGAAAATATATTGGAGAACCCAATTGGTTTGAACGAAGTCAAGATAGGAAGCCAACGCTGGTATGGATTCATGGCGGGGGTTGGCGCTTTGGCAACAAGGAAACCGACACATGGTTCTTTATCCATTTTTTGGAACGGGGTTGGAACGTCGTCAACGTAGAGCATCGCAAGGGAGTTGGAACGGCACCCAATGCCGCGGAAGATGTGCTGACGGTAATGAAATGGATAAGTGATAATGCCGAAATGTATCGGTTGGATACCGACAAGATTGTAGTTTCTGGTGCTTCGTCGGGAGGACAATTGGCTTTGTTGGCGGGATTGATGAATAGTGTGCCCGAAAGTCATCCTTCCTATGTTGGGGATAAAATCCGAATCCAGGCCATAATCAATTGGTACGGTGCTACTGACCTTGAGAAAATTGAAACGTATTTGAGTGACCATCTGCCTGACCAAAATTTTGTGATGAACTGGGTACAAGGGAAAGAAAATGCCCAAGAACTCATAGCAAAGTACTCACCCATACGCTACGTAACCGAAAATGCCCCACCAATTCTTACCATTCAAGGAGATGAAGATACCTTGACCCCTTATGAACAGGCTATACTACTTCATGAAAAACTAGAAAATGAAGGCGCTCGGCATCACCAATTATTAACCTTGAAGGATGGGACACATATTGGATTTTCAGAGGAACAATTTCAATTGAGTTTTAAAACCATATTTGACTTTTTGGATGCCAATCCATAGCAGATTCTAAAAAATAGGAATGCTAATAATTCATACACCTTCAAAATTCTACATCCATGAAACATAATTTGATATCCGTATTCTTCTTGTGCTTTAGTTTTATCTCCATTGCTCAAGAAATGGAAAACAGGGCAAAAGTATCACCCAATGCAGTGGAAACACTTTCTGGAATTGTCTCTAGTGCATACAAGGGCATTTCAGGGGAGGCAGGGAGTTCACGCGAATTGAAAAAACTGAAAGAATTGTATGCCCCAAACGCTGTAATTTTCAAAAGTACTTCGGTTGATGGAAAACCAAAAAGACAGGTTTTGACCGTAGAAGAATTTTTCAGTGGAATGAATGATTTGCGCGAATCTGGGTTCTTTGAAGAAGAAATCAATCGTGAGGCACGGATTTTTGGAAATATCGCACAGGTATGGAGCACCTATCAAATCCGTCACGAGAAAAATGGCCCAATCATTCGTAGAGGAATCAACAGTATGCAACTGCACTTCGATGAGAACCGATGGTGGATTGTGGCTTGGGGCTGGGATGGTGAAAGTGCCGAAAATCGAATTCCTGCCTCTTTTGATTCACATTAAAATGGTTCAGTTAAAACTCGAACGATAAAACAATGGGGTGATTCCGGTATGTTTTTTGAAAAATTTATTGAAGGATTGTGAATATTGGAAGCCCAAGCTATAAGCTATTTCACTTACGGACATTTTGGTTGAGGAAAGTTTGCGTTTTGCATTTTCGACGATGGCTATTTGAATGTATTGTTGGGTTGTGCAACCCTGTGTTGATTTTATTAGGTCATTCAGATAGCTTTTGGAAACCTTTAGTTCCTTCGCAAATTCTCCAACGCTGGGTAAACCGTTCATTAGGGCATATCCATCTTTGAAGTGCCCTTCCAGAATTCTATCAAAAGTACTTAATAGACCTGTATTGGCGTTTTTTCGAGTAACAAACTGACGACCATAATATCGATTTATATAGCTCAAAAGAAGTTCCAAGTGGGCTAAAATCACGTCTTGGCTATATTTATCTATTGCTTGGTCATATTCTTTTTGAATATTCTTCATGATACCCAATAGTGACCGTTCTTCTGTATCCGAAAGATGTAATGCCTCATGAATTTCATAGGCAAAAAAGCCGTACTGGTTTATTTTTTCAGCCAATGGGTATCCTGCTATAAAATCTGGATGGAACATGAGCATCCACCCAGATGTACTTTTGCTTTTCACCGGATTGAGTTTAATGACTTGGTTTGGTCTAATCAAGGCAACGATTCCGTCATCGAAATCATAATGATTTTGGCCATATTGGATTTTGTCGTTCACTCCTTTTTTCATGGAGATGAAATAAAACGCTTGGGTATATCTGAAGTCATGGTCAATATCAGGAAAAACGACATCCTCGACATTTACCAAACTGATTAAAGGATGTTTGGGACTTGACAAACCCAAATAACCATGCAATTCGCCTATACTTTTGATATTGGTTACTACATTGGGATTCATTTACATTGTAATTTTAATCAGCAAGAGCCTCACTAAAGTCTGAAATGGCCTTTCGTTTGTAATAGGAAAAAAGAGCGTATCCATCGCGCTTTATATTCCTTAAATTTTTCACATCGTACCCAGGGTTGACAACCAAACCCACTTGCAAACATCCCTTTAAGTTAAGTTCATTGGGGCGAAATTGAGATTCATCAAATTGGCTTACAGGTACTTTTTTTCCATTTCCCAACAGCTCCATTTTGGAATCAGGTTTTTGCTCGACCCAGTTTTCACCAGTGTTAAAATAGCATCGAAGCTCGTCGCCGATTTTGGCTACACGTAGTTTCAATCGCTTGGTATGTGCCTGCGGAATCAAAAACAACGTAGATAATGAGTGCATACCAAGATAATACATTGTATTTTCCTTTTTGTGCGCACCAAGGGGTCTAGTAACTTTTATTTCATTTCCATAAAAACTTTTCTGTACGCCAACATTGTACATCAACCAAGTTTCATGTGCATAAGTAGAGTTTGGATTTCGTATTAAAATACCGGCGGAGCTGTAATTTCCTTTTGGGAGTCCTTTTTTCCCATTTTTTCGCTTGATTTGGACTTCAGTTTCAATCATAAAATCACAATTCAAAAGTTCAAAAAAAAGAGGGCCCTTACCATCGGAAAACCATCCATATCCTTGCCCCGAAGCGATTACCTTCAATCGTCCTTCCTCAATTTCCAAGGGTTGATGTTTGGTCTTATCGTTATCTTGTAAGGTGGTAATGATTTGCTTTGGCTCTAAAAGGAGAAGCTCCGCCGGTTCACAATCTTGGGCATTCGTCAAGCAAACACACAAGAGAAACAAGGATATGGATAGTACATTAGGTAGGTGAAACAATGGTTTCATAATCGTTTTGGTGATATTGAAAGTGATGTAAGAGTACGAAGGGTTAAATTGAAAATTGTATCCAAATGCACTAAAAGTGTATCCAAAAAAGAGATTTATATACAACGAATTGCAAACGAATCCCGTTTAGGCGAATAATAGCGAGATAGAGGCACTAATTCCTTTGTAATTTCGTTTGATAGTATCCAAAACAAGACCAATGCCATTCCACCTCAAACCGCATACTTTACTCACTATTTCATTCATTTTTTTCGGTCTTGTTGGTTGTGAAAGCGAAGAAACCCAGATTGAAGAAAATACTACACAAACGATACCTATTGAAATTGTAGCCAATGCTGGGGCGTCGGGTTCAGGGGATTTAACCATTACGGTTGAAAATGGTCAGATTACCCAACAGAACGGAATACTCTTCAACACAGTTCAAGAAATTGAATTGAACTTAAGCTCAGAAGGAACCTACCGTTTTGAAATGGAAGACCCTAACCAGGGACGTATTAAGATTTATGCTTCCAAGGCAGAGTTACTGACCTATACTGCAGAGAATCCCTTGGTTCTGCAGTTTGAACATTATAAAAACCAAACGATTGCTACGTTTAACGTACAATCTGCAGTAGACGGGTTAAACCAGCGGAGGTTTATAGACCTTGTCGTGAATCAGCGATTCGGGTCCCTATATCATATTGATTGGGGCGATGGAACAGAAGAAGTAGCTGAAGCGCCTTTAGAGGTGGAAAGCGCAAGTGATAGAATTGAGCATCGGTATACTACCTCAGGAGAATACACGATCACTTTGAGCACTACAGATGCAGCAGAGGTTACCGGGCTAAATCTTCAGATTACCGGAAACGGAACAGGGGATAAAATCCAAACCCTTGAAATTGAAGATTTACCCAATTTAACTGTACTTAGTTTGGGTGACAATACGTTAATTACCATTGACCCTATTTTGCAACGGTTCCCTAATTTGAACCAGCTCGGTTTCCGTTTTGGAAACTTGCCTTCCATCGATTTATCTAATAATTCATTGTTGAAAATTTTGGTCATCGGTAATGATTTTGATACGCAAATCAAAGGTTTGTCCACGCTAACCCAATTAACCTTCCTTGGCGTAACCGGAACTATTGAGAATCTGAATCTCCCCATGCACCCTGAATTGTATCATGTAAACATTCGCGGGCACAAAATGAGTACATTGGATGTATCCCAAAACCCAAAACTGACTACACTGATTTTGCAGTTGAATGAGCTTTCGCAAATCAATCTTGATGCCAATGTAAATCTCGAGAGTTTATCCATTACCAACAATAGCCTTAGCCAAATTGACCTCTCGAATAATACGGAACTAACGTCTTTGAACCTTTATGCCAATTTTATCGAAGAACTCGACCTTACCCAGCAGAGCCAATTGGAATACTTGGATTTGTCCTCAGTGTTTTTGAAACAAGTGGCTGCTCCTCAAAGTTGGGATGCCATAACCTATATCGACTTGACCAATGCCCGATTTTTGGATGAAGCAGAATTATTGGATGCTGTTTTTGAAGGACAAGCAAACAACCCCAAAACCGACGGAGACATTCTATTTAATGACTTGGCCGTGGTTATCGACAGACAGATTCCGCTTTTGCAAGAATTGGTCGATGACTATGGTTGGACTATCAACATACCTGAATAATTGTGGGGGAAGGATGATGGAATATTCCACTATTTCATTTCCTGAATGAATCGCAATTCACGCTGCTCAGTATTTAAGTCTCGATAAAAACAGGCTTTTCGATGTTGACCTTTTTGATTATAGGTATGGCATACGCCTTCCCCTTGAAGCGTCACTTGATATACAAAAGCGTCTTGGTCGCAATCCACAAGAATATGGTCTATGGTAATAAAATCTCCAGAGGTTTCTCCTTTTGTCCAAAGCTTGTTTCGGGAAGTGCTCCAAAAAGTAGCCAGACCTGTTTTTATGGTTTTTTCCAAAGCTTCAGCATTGACGGAGGCCAACATTAGTATTTGTCCCGTACTGGTCTCTTGCACCGCTACAGGGAGCAAACCCCCTCGTTTTTCAAACTGGGGTGTAAACTCAGTTCCTTCTTCCAATACGATCATCTTATTATTATCTGTTACTTCCATCTAATTCCTTTTAAAAAAAACGGCCTTATAGGTTTTACGCTTTTTGATTGAAATCTTGAAATAATTTACTGGGTTGGATATCTTTATTGTTTTGGTATTTTCCTTGCTTATATGTGGTATACTCACCATCAATATGGTGATAGTATATCTGACAGATTTCTATATTCGGGTAAATGACCAACGGCTGTACCACAAAAATCTCCAAGGTCCAATACCCATTAAATCCAACATCTCCGAAACCAGCGGTTACATGCACGAACATTCCTAATCTACCAATGCTGCTTCGACCTTCAAGCATAGGGACCAAGGCATCGGTACGGGTATGCTCTACGGTTCTTCCCAAATACAATTTTCCTGGTTCCAGTTGCAAGCCCATTGGGGGAATGGTTAGCTTTGAGGCAGTGTTTTCAACTTTCATATCCAATACTGCGTTAGTATAAACCATTAGTTCATTGTGCAAGCGAAGGTTATAGCTGTTCGGGTTGAGCTGATTGGAATCATAAGGGTCTATGGATATATCCTTGCCCATTCGTGCTGCGATTTGCAAACCACTTAGTATCATAGTATTTGTTGTGCTATTCCACCCCAATATGGCGAGGAGAACACAGCCTCTTTATTTGATAGTGTTTATTTTTTCAGCGATGCTCTTGATTTCATCCAATAAGTGTTGTTGGACTTCCAAGTGCTGTTTTGGGGTTAGTTCTTGTTCGGAATGGTTGTGTTCATGGTCATGGTCATGATCATGGTGTGAGTGGTCATGCTCTTCTTCAAACCCAGGGACTTCAATTAGTTGCTCATCCCATTCTTCTAGCGCACTGTTAATGGAATTTAATTCATCAGAATAGGTCGCGACAAAGACGGAATCAGTAATGGCTTCAAGCTTCGCCATTTCGTCCTTTGCGGTTTGTCGCACCTGAATAGCCTCTTCATGAAACTTAAAGGCTTGAATAAGATTTTCATCTTTCTTTTTCTCGCCGCAACCGGATAATAAACTTATCATACCGGTGCAAAGAGTTAGGAAATAAAATGTTTTTTTAAGGTGATGTCCAAGTATCATTGGTTGTAATATTGATTTAGCTCTTCAAGATGACTCCGGCGTACACCGAAGCTACAGACTAGCAAATATACTAGGTAATACCATAAATGCGACATAGTTGCATTTAATAATTAGCGAATGTTTAAGCGTCAAATGCAAAGCCTTTTTAAATGGTTTGGTATAAGACCTCCCTTTGGACCTCAATAATGGAGTTGGCATCTGAAGGAATTTGGATGAAGCAGAATTAGTGTATGTCTTATTTGAAGGACAATCCAACAACCCCAAAACCGCCGGACAGTTTCTATTTAAAGATTTGGCCGTGATAATCCACAGACAGATTCCACTATTGTAAGAATTAGGCAAATCGCCATACTACTGATTTCTAGACTCATTTCTTGAATAATTTCATGTAAAAAGTTGAACTATGGCCATAAGTTTGGAGTACAATTCTTCAATTCATGAGTGTCAATTCAAGGTCTTACAGGGTTTTGAAATCAAAAATCCGCAGAACGTTAAAGGCGTCCCCAGGTCTTTGGGAAGAGATAGTAGCACACTCGGAAGAAATAGACCTTGGAAGAGGAATTGCGCTCGAAGACCATTTTGAAACAAGTAAATGTATCTACGTGGTCGTAAAGGGTTCCTTTGAGTGTTCTATTGAACGAAAGCAACAAGCCAATAGTCTCGTTTGGTTTTTTTTTGATGATATGTTTGATGTTATTGTCGGGATGAATGGTCAAAACATCATCGTTAAGACAGTGTACAACATAATTGCGATGGAACCTTCTACGGTAATAAAATTGGAAACGGATAAAATTGGTTCTTGGAGAAAAAACTATCAAGCCTTTGAAACGTTTTGTCAAAGCGAAATGCTTCGATGGTTTTTCAATTACTTTGAAATTCGGAACAATTTATCTGCTTTGTCAACGGTTGAATTCATAGACTATCTTGAAACCCATTACCCAAGTATATCAAAAAGAATCCCTTCTCATAAATTGGCGCGCTTTATGGGCATCACACCCGAATGGTTGAGCAAGTTGAAAAATCGCAAACCCCTTGAACCAATAGAATAGCTGAAGTATCTCCTACATTTTCTTTTGCAAAAACCACATGTCCATAATGGGTACCGGATAAAATAAAAATTGAATTAATTCAATTTTTTAACAAATTGATGTCCATAATTTGGGCCCTTAATGGTAACACATTGCCCATTGCTATGATAGATGAGTTTAAAAGTAAGATTGAAAGTTATGTCAAGGTTAGTGATGAATTCCTGTCGGAATTACAAAGTAACTGCAAACTGGTAAAACTAAAGAAAAATGATGTTCTTGTGAAGTATGGAGGTATTTACAGGAAAGCATTTTTTATTAAGAAAGGTAGTTTCAAATCATCATTGCTCACGCCAGATGGTTCATCAAAGACAACATGGTTTTATTTTGATGAGCTTTTTACGATTATTCCAATAAGAGATAGTTTTTTATCGGGGAAACCAACCAAATATGAAATTACGGCACTTGAGGAATCTGAAGTCTTGGAAATTGAGATGAGCGCCGTAAATGTTTGGTTAAAGAAGTTTCCGGAGTTTGGTGAGTTCTTTCGATTGGACATGATAAACGACTTTATTATGGGTGAAGAGATTCGAACGCACCTATTGTGTTACTCAAAAAAAGACTTTTTGCAATATCTACACAAACACTTTCCCGTAATTGTGCTGCGGACCCCATCTCGAGCCTTAGCTGATTTCATTGGTGTCACCCCAGAATGGTATTCCAAGCTTAAAAGAAAATTGGTTACCTTGAAAACGTAAGAGGTAACACACCATGCTTGATGAATTAAAGGCGCAATTGGAGAGCCAGTTTTCGCTCAGTCCCATTCTTTGGGGGGAGATGTCAATGAGGGCAAAACAAATTGATGTAAGAAAAAATGAAATTTTAATTCCCTATCGCAGTCGCATTCGGGCGGCTCACATCATAATTTCCGGATCGTTCAAACAGTCAATAATTGACTCCTCTGGAAAACAAGCGTCCACCTGGTTTTTCTCCAAGGATATATGTAACGTGGCAACTTGTTTGGATAGTTACATCTTGAACGAGCATACCAAGTATGAGGTAATTGCCTTGGAGGACTCCGTTGTTTTTCAAATACAAAAGGAAAGCGTAGACAATTGGGCGGATAGGTCCAAGGAGTTCAATAGGTTTTATAGGGAAGATATTATGAGGTCCTTTTTCTTGGCTACAGAGATAAGGGCGCAGATGGTTTCCAATTCCCCAAAGGATTTTATCCGCTATCTATGGACGAACTATCCTTACATTCTCAAAAAAGTCCCATCCAAGTATATGGCTGAATTTATTGGCATCACCCCAGAATGGTTCAGCAAGTTGAACAAAATAATCGTCAGTGAAAGCGCAACTACCTTAAATTGAATCTACTACACTGATGCATCTATACCACTACTCAAAGCAATAAAATACCGTTTTGAACTGAATTATGAAAGACTTCAGTTCTTAAATTAATTCAATGTTTTAGATATTTTTTGTCTCTACTTTTAGCCTCATAGAGGTCAAACCCCATGTTTCACAATCCATATTTTTTTAAAAATCGGACCAGCGCCATTGTTGTTTATATGGCATAAGGGGTATATGGGTAGACTTCAGGAATCAATTTGAATTCAAGTGTAAAACCATGGCTAACCCCCGCAACACGTGTCTAATTCCATATTGAATAGAAGATGTTTTAATCCAATCCGAATTCCAGAGGTTGAGTATGAAATCGGGTCCAGGATTATGCTGAAATCTCCTATTGGCATGTTGCGTATTGACCGTGGGGGGTGAGCCCTTTGGTCTTACAAAGTATTGACAATTGCGAAATATCAAGTTTCATAGCAGTGATAGTGTTGAACTAGCAACCACAAAATACCGAGCGTTACCATTTGTTCGACTCAAGAAAGCCGAAAACAAGACCCTTTCCGGAACAGAATACCGGAATAGTTTGGGTTAAAACCAAAACAATTAAAACACTTTACTATGGAAAATACCACCCAAAACATGATGGAAGATAATCCGGAAGTAGTCGTTGAGCACGATTTATTCTGGACAAAAAAAGAACCGAGAAAATCATTGTCCACGTTTTTCAGAAACCAGAACAAATTAATGGTGAACATGCTGAACATGATGGACAGAAAGGCATCAATGATGATAAAAATCAACTCTACTCTCGTCTCTGGTATTTTGGTTTTTTTCGAGCATATCTCAAAAATAGAAGGTGGAAAGGTTATTGGAGTCATTGTTGTAATTTTTTCATTCATATCCTTGGTTACCTCGGTATTCGCGGCACGCCCTCCGATTACTAAGTTCAACAGGAACTTCAGAAAAAAGATACGCGAGAAATACCCCGCTGAATCCAAAAGCATTTTCATGGTGGGACTTTCTTCTCATTTGGAGCTTGATGAATATGAAGAATCTTACAATGAACTGGTCAACAACCAAGAGCTTCAGGTAGGGAATCAGATTAGAACACACTTTGTCTTTGAAAGCGAATTGAGAAAAGGTTTCAAGATGTTGGAATTCTCGTACAATTCCTTTTTGGTCGGCTTTGTGCTGGCCGTTATCATTTTTCTTTTTAACCAACTTTAAAGCATCTAGAAAATGAAAAAAACTACGCTTTTGGTCATCCTGGCCGCAATATTGGCAGGATGCGCTTCTTACCAAACAAAATACGCCGATGAGCATATGGTAACCGATACGATTTCTGTAAAATCGCCGAAGCATAGTCTTATCCTATTGGGAAACCTGGAAGGAAGCCAAGGCTTTGATATGGGTGAAATCCTTTCGGCCCAAAACGCTTTGAAGAAAAATCTAAACAAAAATACCACTGTATTGATGTTAGGGAATGCTGTTGGTCCGGTATCCACAAAAAATGGCAAAACGACTAAAAAATTTATGAAAGAGCAAATTTCAAATTATGGAGATTTGCTAAAAGAGAACATTGAAGATATCACGTTTATACCTGGTGAAACCGAATGGGAGGAAGGGGTTGATTGGATTGAAGCATTGAGCAAAGAAGTGGATGATGTTTTTGGGAAAAAAACATTCCTCCCCAAAAACGGCTGTCCTCTAGGCTCAAAACAGATTGGCGATAATGTGATGATGATTTCGGTGGATAGCCAATGGTACCTGAATGATTGGGATAAGTTTCCAAAAATGAACGATAACTGCGAGATACGGGACCGAGAGAAGTTCTTCACGGAATTTGAAGGCTTGGTTAAAAAAAATACGGACAAGGTGCTTATTGTCGCGGTGCACCATCCTGTAATGAGTAATGGCAACAAGGGAGGGCAGTATTCCCTTGGCCAAAACCTTACGCCACTGCCGATTTTGGGTTCACTAAAAACGGCTGCAGCCAAAATGGGCGGTTTTGCAGAGGATCAGCTGCAAAATGAAACCTATAGATTATTTAGAAAACGGTTGATAACCCTATCAAGGTTCAATGACAAAGTAATCTTTGTATCCGCTCATGAGAACAACTTACAACACCTTTTTGATGATGAAACCCATCAAATTCTTAGTGGTTCCTTGGTACGGTCCAAACCTGCCAGACTTAAGAACAATGGGTTTTTTTCAAGCGGTGCAAAAGGGTATGCTAAAATCGATTTTTATGATAGAGGGGAGGTCCTATTGCATTTCTATGACGATTCTGGAAACCCGATGTACCACAGAAAAATTTTCGAGGAAGAAGCGTCTATCCAAAAACAGTGGGTAGCCAAAACCTTCCCTAGCGATACCATAGCGTCCATCTATAAGCCCAGTGATACCGAAAAGTCAGGTTTTCACAAGTGGTTCTGGGGAGAACGGTATCGCACCTATTATTCCACCGCTGTATCGGCTCCGGTAGTTGACTTGGATACCCTAATGGGTGGTGTGACCATACTTCGAAAAGGAGGTGGCCATCAGTCCAAGTCATTGAGGCTTAAAAGTAAGAACGGCAGGGAATATGTGATGCGTGCATTGGAAAAGAGTGCTGAAGCCTATTTGCAAGCGATCGTGGCAAAAGAAGAATTCATTATTGGCCGTCTAAAAGGAACAGCTCCTGAAAAAATCCTCAAGGACTTTTATACAGGTTCGCATCCGTATGCCCCTTTTGTGGTCGGCGTACTTGCTGACGCTATCGGTATTTATCACACGAACCCCATGTTATGCTATATTCCAAAACAGCCGATTTTAGGAGAGTACAATGAGGAATTTGGCGACAAACTCTTTATGATTGAGGAACGAGTTACGGATGGGCATGGAGAAGAAAAAAGCTTTGGGAATGCGAATACGGTTATTGGTACCGATGACCTCGTAGCCAAATTGGCATCTGATGAAAAGTATGAGGTAGATTTGGACATGTACGTTAGGGCAAGGCTCTTTGATATGCTGATGGGCGATTGGGACCGGCATGACGACCAGTGGCGTTGGGCGGAATTCAAGGGAAACGGCAAAGTGGTATACAGACCTATCCCCAGGGATAGGGACCAAGTTTTTTCCGTTATGGGAGATGGTTTCTTAATGGGATTTGCCACCCGGGCCATACCTTCTTTGCAGCTTATGGAAGGATTTGCCGAAGAAATTAGAAGTGTGAAAGGTTTCAATTCCTCCCCAAAAACCTTTTCATTGGATATGCTCCTGTTACCAGAAACGACCGAAGCACAATGGATTGAACAAGCAAAAGCAATTCAAAATAATATAAGTGCTGTCACTATTGATAAGGCATTGAAAGAATTTCCTGAAGAAATTCGGAATGATGAAAGAACCAGTTGGATAAAGGATGCTCTATTGTCAAGACAAAAGAATTTGATAGAGACTGCGAAGGAGTATTACAAGGTTATTAATAAGATTTCCGTGGTCATCGGAACGGACAAAGATGATTACTTCAAAATAGAGGATGTCGCGGATGGAAAAACACAGATAACCGGATTCCGGATAAAAAACAACAAACGAGACGATAAGTTTTTCGATAAAGTATATGACAGGGAGATAACCAAAGAAATATGGATTTATGGATTGGATGACAAGGATGAATTTGAGGTTGTAGGAGGTCCAAAAAGAGGACCCAAAATTAGGTTGATTGGGGGGCTTAGCAATGACATATACGATATCTCAGACCGAAACAAAGTTTTCATCTATGATTACAAATCAAAAAAGAACACCTTCAAATCAAAGGCAGGGAAAAAGACCTTGACGGATGATTATGATATCAATAGCTACAATCCCTACAATCTAAAATCGGACCAAGGGCTGTTATTGCCATCTATTGGATTCAATCCTGATGAAGGCATTCAATTGTTGGCCACCAACACCTATACACACAACGGCTTTATAAAGGAGCCTTTTACCAGTAGGCATAGCATCAGTGCAGGATTTTACTTTGCCACCAGCGGTTATGATATTTCCTATCAAGGGGATTTCGCTCGTTTTATTGGAAAAGGTGCTTTACGACTTGAAGCTGGATTCACTGGCCCTAATTTTACGTTCAATTTCTTCGGATTTGGAAACGAAACCCCAAACTTTGATGATGACTTGGACCTTGATTTTAATCGAGTAAAACTTGAAACCATCACATTTGCTCCATCCTTGGTGTGGACCGGGAGACATGGTAGCGAATTTGGTATTGGAACTTCATTCGAATGGTTGAAAGTTGAAGAAACCGAAAATAGATTTATTGAAACCTTCTATAACGACAATCCTGAAATTGACAGCGAGAATAGTTTCTTGGGTGTCCACGGCGAATACTCCTATGACAACCTTAACAGCAAGTCTTTTCCAACCTTGGGTTTGACCTTTAAAGTCAAATCGGGTTACAAATGGAATGTGTCGAACGGCGATGATGATTTCGGCTATCTGGAACCAGAGCTGGTATTCTATTATCCAATAGTATCCTCAGGGGCGTTGGTATTTTCATCCAAGCTTGGCGGGCAAGTGAATTTCGGAAACGATTTTCAGTTTTTTCAGGGTGCGACCATAGGAGCGGAAAATGGTCTAAGAGGCTATCGATTCCAGCGGTTCACTGGGAAAAGGTCTTATTTTCAATCTAGTGATTTGAGAATCGTAACCGGTAGGGTACGGACAGGAGTTGTTCCGTTGTATTTAGGCGTATATGGTGGATTTGATTATGGCAGGGTTTGGGTTGAAAATGATGATTCAAATATCTGGAATACCTCTTATGGCGGGGGTATTTTTATAAATGGGGCAGGTGTGATTACCTTGAATACGGGGCTGTTCAATAGTGAAGACGGGAGCCGGTTTAATTTTGGATTTTCGGTGGGATTCTAGCGTTCTATCAAAAAATATCTAACCTGTCGAACTTAGTTTTCCAACTAACGTCAGGTTAGTTACCGCACTATGTCAGTTTGGATACAGCGTTTTCAGAAACCGGCACTATTTAGAATTTAATTTTCCGTGTAAAATGGATTGAAAATCGAAAACAACTCTCTCTAAAAATGTTCTGAAAATATACGGTTTCTTGGCTTCTTGAATTAATTCAAGAAAGTCTTCCTAACCAAAAATTAGCTTTATATGGTTGACTAAAAAGACCTTAAAGTCAGTATCAATCACCAAATAAAGCGTATATGGAAAATTCAATTCAAGGGGCATTCCCCAACAATCAGCATTACCAGAAAATACCATTAATGCCCATTCAAAAGGAGTCTACCCATCTGCAACTAAAGGTAGATGGAGAAATCCCTGAAGTGCTCAATGGGCTATACGTTCGTAATGGTCCCAATCATATAGGAGAAGTTACCCATCATCATCATTATTTCAGCGGACACGGTATGGTCCATGGAGTGAGGTTGATGGAAGGCAGGGCTTTATGGTATCGCAACCGAATCATACGCGCTGGTGATGTTACCAAAGTTTTGGGTGAACAGGATCCAGGAGGGCCAATTTCCCATAAGATAGATGCATCGCCAAATACCAATGTGGTCCTTTTTGCCAATAAACTGTATGCCTCCATAGAGGCTGGCCCGAATTTGGTAGAATTGGGGCCACACTTGGAAACTATCGCGAGAAGCGATTTGAATGGAATTCTAAAATACGGATACACTGGACATCATAAGATTGACCCCGATGATGGAGATGTGCATGCCATAATTTACAACATGGCCCTAGGTGGAAATGCTTTATATGTTAGATTAACTCCTGAAGGGGAACTGCTAAACCAGGTGAAAGTGCCATTGACGGGCGCAACTCAGATTCATGATATGTCCATAACAAAGAACTTCGTTGTAATCTATGATTTGAATGTCGTCTTCGACCCAGCATTGGCAGAAATGACGACACTTCCCATAAAATGGAATAGTGAGAAACCAGGACGCGTTGGGATACTGCCAAAGGACGGTACTACGGAAGACGTTCAATGGTTTGAGGTAGAACCCTGCTATGTTTATCATCCAATGAACGCTTATGAAACCGAAGAAGGGGAAGTGATTATTGATGTAAGTCGCTATGAACGTGCAGCCTATAAGGATATGTTTGGCCCATTGGGAGACACGGAACCGACTATTGATAGATGGACTTTTGCCCTTAAAGGAAATACTGCCCAGGGTAAAGAAGAAAGAAAAATAGATATGTCCTTGGACTTTCCCAAAGTAAACCCGTTGGTAGAAGGACGGCAATATAGATACGGATATGCAATCATTGCAACACTAGAACCTATGTTCGAAGGCGCGGTAAAAATAGATTACGTTACTGGAAAAGTAGAACACCAGTCGTTTGGAGGTGGAAAGGCCGGGGAACTCACCTTTATCCCCAGACCAGGAGCTATTGAAGAGGATGACGGCTGGTTAGTGGGTTTTGTGTATCAACCGGAGTTAAATCGTTCCAGACTGGTAATTCTAAATGGACAAGACTTCTCTGGGGAGCCAGCTGCAAGTATTTGGATTCCAGATAGCTATGTTCCAATCGGTACTCATGGAGGGTGGTTTCCGAATATGGGCGGACTTTAGTTCAAAAATAGGATTGGAGAAGAAAATCCCTAATGATTTAGGTTCCCAAATCAATGGATACCGCTCCAAGCAATCTTTATTTTAAGTTTAGTAATAAGGGCAATCCCTTTCGGATTGCCTTTGTGGTTTCCTGAATGATTTTTTATTGATTTCCAGGAAATTACACTCTCATTTTTTGTTCTTCACTGTTTATTGAATTAATTCAAGACCGCGCTCAGGCCTCGTTCCTAATTTGCAGAGGAACAGGTGTAATGTAAATCGGCCGACGCCTATTCCACAACACAATTACGAACTAAAAACAGAAACCATGATGAAATCAATGATTTCCGCATTTGTGCTGACGTTTCTCACCCTTTTTGTACCAATGTTCACAATGGGGCAGGGGATGGACGAGGCAAAAGAAGCACCAATGACCTCCAGCGCTCAAGAAATGAACCAGCGCAACGCTATTCCCAAAAACTTTACTACTGAAATAATTGCTGTGGATGACGAAGGCCTAAAGCGAGCCCAAAAAATAATTGGTCTTTACGAGGTGCTTTCCAATAAGCCGACCATAGAAAAGGTGCTACAATATGTACGGGAAGACTATGTGCAGCACAGTCCCATGCTTCCCGATGGTCCGCAAGGTCTAGCCATGTTTTTCCATGGATTGAATGCTCAATATCCGGTCAAGATAGATGTTTATCGCATCATGGTAATAGACGACTGGGCGATGGCGCATGTAAACTTTAGAAATCTGGATACGGAAGACCCGAATGATTTGGGCAATGCCGGGGTTGACATTTACACCTTTGGCCCCGATGGTAGACTTTCCGAACACTGGGATGCCGTTCAAGGGGTCCCTACCTTCTCAGTTAATGCCAATGGAATGTTCCTAAGGGTACGGAACGATTAGTTCAAGAAATTTAAATCCGCCAAAAATGAAAAAAATCAAAATAAAACAATACCTATTTCTTCTACCGCTCCTTGTGGTAGGTTGTGCTAAAGCTCAAAACGGACCCGAGGCGTCCCATCCGCAATCAGATGTTGTGATTGCCGAAGATCAAAAGTATTACGATCGGCATAAAATTGACATCAGCAATCTTAGGGATTATTATAATGGTCTCCTGATTGCAGACCTAATGATTCATGCCAAAGGCATGTTCGAAGCCGAGACCAAGTGGAAATTCACACTATATCAAATGATTAAGGCAAAAAGCAATCACCATATTGCGCGAAGTGCGTATCAGCTTTCCCTGATGGGAGTCCCTACTGAAGAAATACTTTCCATTTGGTCTGACGATTATGTCAATAATGTAAAGGACCCAAGAATTCAGGCAGCCTTTAAATATTTGGATGTCGCCTCAAAGGTACCCACCAAGGTTACGGCAGATACGCATGCTATGCTTCGAATGCATTTTGTGGATAGGCAAATTTGTGAACTCACGGAGCTGACTTCAATTAATGCGGCAAATGTGGTCCACGATCAAATACTGCCTATTGTGACCGACCAAGAAACGTTGGATTGGGCAAATCAAAATCTCCGGTCCGTGGGCTGGTCTCCAGGTCTCAATGCTGGAACAGCTGAAGAACAGCATGCAAATCCATTTGTGGGCGAGACTTTGGAAAAAGCCTATGATGAAATTAATAAGGAGTGGAATAGAGGAGATTTATCTGCCAAAGACCCGGAGTTCAAAACAGATTGGGTAAACTTCTTGACAGGCTACAATGTATCACCGGTAACCTTTGATGGCGATTTGGATGGGATAGAAGACCCTTTTGACGCTTATCCGATAGATTACCTTTCTTGGAAATCTGAGGAGATGAATAAGGCGAACATACCAGATGCTTCATCTTCCAAACTTGATATTGCGGAACATAACTGGAAATATTTTAGTCCAGCTGTAGTAAAGGAAACTCAGTATCCCTTTAGTGAGCGACAAATGTTGGATCTTGAATTTACCAGAGAATCTTCCCTAGGAACCCTGATGATGGATTCCTATATGTTGACAAAAGATAGAGCATTGTCCCTAAAAATGAAATGGTCCCTTTTTTTTGTATTTCAGTTGGCAAGTGGCTGTACCCACTGTCAAGTGCATGGTTCTTTTGGTGTATTTCAAGAATTTGAGAAGGACTATGTGCAAGACGAAATTCCTGT
The DNA here is from genome assembly GCA_039027495.1 of Bacteroidota bacterium. Taxonomy (GTDB): domain Bacteria; phylum Bacteroidota; class Bacteroidia; order Flavobacteriales; family Flavobacteriaceae; genus Flagellimonas. The sequence goes on along the minus strand of JBCCKH010000018.1, from coordinate 41,430 downwards.
TGAAGCGCTACCTGAGGTAATTGCGTACATCCATGACCTTATGGATTTCGAGAATTCAAACAAATTTTCGGAGGCAGAAAAAGCAGCATTCCGATTGGCTAGGGACTCGGGCCCCACTCCTGGATTAACAACTGCGACACATATTGAAGATTTAAGAAGATACTATACCGATAGAGAAATACAGGAGATTATTGCAAACTGTGTGCTCACGGGCTGGCTGGCTACTACAATAACCTCACAAGCTTCGGTTACCGACCGAAAAAGTATGTCTTGGGCCTTAAAGCACTTGACGCCAAAAGGTTGGAATCCAGGGGTGCACATTGGTAGACCTAATGAACAACGGCCATACCATATGAGCGAATTGTTCGCTGCGGCATTTGCACAGATTGCTTCTGGTGATGTTCCGGACGTATCATCGGATTGGGTGGGGGAAGCTATTCCCTTGGCCATAGATTCGGATGCCGATGGCGTATATGATGCCTATGATGGTTTCCCAAATGACCCGAGCCGGTGGGAGGATACAGATCGTGATGGCGTTGAGGATTCAAAAGATGATGATATCGATGGAGATGGGATTTCCAACCGTGAAGAAATCACCAAAGGGACCTTTCCCTATAAAGCAGATTCTGATGGCGATGGAATCGACGACGCAGCAGAACTTAAGAACGGCACCAATCCGGTAGACCCAAGGTTCTTTTAGCAAATACCATACTGAAAACAATAAGGGATGGAATAGATTCTTCTATTTCATAAATACGTAAATACCTAAAAATGAATAATATAAATAGTATTAGAGATACTTTTAATTTAATCTTTAACAAAACCAAGGTTAGTGGTCTACCTAGGAGAGTTTTATCGCCCTTTTTCATCTTATTGATTATGTCCGTGCAGATTTCTCTGGGACAAGACAACCAAACACAGCAAGATAGCTTGCGTGAAAAATCACGTCAACCTTTGGGTCGTTTCCCCGACGATGCCGTGGTAACTAGAGGAAGTTTTGACCGTTCAATTAACGTTCCCGGTACCAAAGGCGCATTCAGGATAGGTGGAAACGTTATTCTCAACGCAAACTACGATTTTGACAATCTCGGATTTCAGGATATCAGTTTTCAGCCTACCATTCCTCTTGACGGTTCTAGTGAAGATGGTGAGAATCAGTTTAGGACACATGTGCGGTTCTCAAAGATGAACTTTGATTATAGGGCGCCAACCAAGTTTGGAGAGTTTAGAGCCTTTATTGAGTTTGATTTTTTCAATCCTGCCCAAAATGAGGAATTGGTAAACGATTATGGATTAAGATTGCGGCATGCGGTAGCAGAATTGGGAAATTGGAAGTTTGGACAATTTTGGTCAGGGTTCATGGATGTTTTTTCACAACCCGAAACGGCAGACCCCGGAGGACCACTGGCGCTTCCAAGTAAGCGAAACCCAGGAATATTTTATGTTCGGGGTGAACGGTCTGCCAATTCATGGGGGCTTGGCCTAGAAAATCCCACCGTGGATTTAAGTGGCCAAACCGAACTGCAAAGGTCGGAATCACTTCCCAGTTTTGTTGGTTTTTATAAAACCAGTGGAAAATGGGGGTATGTACGCATTGCCGGAATGACACTTCAGCAGCGTTCCACATCCGATGATTTGATCACGGGAGCAGCGCATTTGTCTGGTAGATTGAACCTCCCTTTTGTTAAAGAACATGATAACATTGCCTATGGTTTTCAAGTCGGAGAGGGCTTTACACATTATTACTCTTCTTTCGTTTTAGATTTAGACGGTATTATCCGGGATGATGGAGAAATCGAGTCAACTGGTGTACTAGGTGGCTTTGTAGCCTATCAACATTGGTGGTCCGAAAGAGTACGATCAACGGTTAACGCCAGTTTTTTGGATTTGGATCATCCGTCTGGGTTTAATCCCCTTGCATACGCCCAAGGATATAGACTATCCGGTAATGTTGTAGCAACTCCTATACGGGATTTCACCATTGGGGCAGAACTCAATTACGATACCATAGAAACGTTTGATGGCACACAGGGCGAAGGATTGCGATTGGAATTTGTAACGCGTTTTGATTTTTGAGCCAGATGCTTGACTTCCAGCCTAGTTAAAAAAAGCGGTAATGCAAGACAGTGTAAGGATGTTAAACACTAAAATAGAAAAGCATTCAAAATAAACTTTCCTCAATTTGTAAAGCAGAAAAGGTTTAAATCATCAAATTACTGCATATTGCATCTTGGATGGTTGGTGTAGCGATTTACGGGTACAACCGATGGATAATAAAGCAAGTATATGTGCCCAAATTAAAGAAAATCAATATGCTGATTGAGGCGCTATAGGAATAATCATTCATAACAACTTTAGAAGCAATAAGAAAAATAAATATGAAACTTTTCTGAATGAATTTTTTCCAAAAAGCCTTAGCGCTATTTCAACTTCAAAATACGATGGTTCAAAAAAATGTAGATTGAATACTGTAACAAAGCGTACATCTTGCGCTCAAATACGTAAATCAATCAAGATCATGAAAACCGCCATCCTTAAATCCATGCTGTTGCTGGTAGTATCCATTGCTTTAACCAATTGTACCGTAGCCCAGGAAAAGCTAACGTCCGAAAAGTGGCAAGCTGACTTGGATTATCTTCAGAAAAAAGTTCATCAGGAGTATCCTTTTTTATTCAAAAAAATTACCCAAGCGGCTTGGGATAAACAGGTAGCTGATTTTCGCACTGAGATTCCAACTTTGACGGAACACGAAATTAAAGTAGGATTGACACGAATGGTATCCGCCTTTGGCTATGGCCATACCCAAATTCCATTTAGCACTTTAGCCAAGGATGCCGTACTTCCGGTAAACCTCTATCATTTTAAAGATGGAATTTATGTTGAGGGAGTACATAAAGACCATTCGAATGTATTGGGTGCCAAGGTCCTTGCAGTGAATGGATTTCCCGTTGAGGAAGCTTTGGCCAAAATAAGACCAGTAGTTCCAGCGGAAAATGACCAATACTTTAAGGGGTATGGTCTGCGCTTCCTTACCGTTCCTAGCATTTTGCACGCGCAGGGCATTACAAAGAATTTACAACAGCAAGTGAGCCTAAGCTTGGAGAAAGAGGGCAAACGTTTTGACCATAGCTTTTCAGCCATTCCTTTGGCAGATATGTCCCGGGGTTATTTGTATACCATACCCAACGAGAACTGGGTAAGCGCGCGAGAAGCTGAACAAACACCATTCTATCTTAAACACCTGAACGACAAGTACTTTTATTTCGAGTTGTTGGAAGGAACCAAGACCTTATATGTGCGCCAGAGCTCCGTATTTGACCATCCTGATGAAACGTTACGTGATTTTTATACTAGGCTTTTCGAATTTATTGACACAGAAGGCTTAGAGAAACTCATTTATGATGTCCGCTTAAATGGTGGTGGGAACAACTATAACAATATTCATTTTATCAAAGGCATCATGGCGAGGCCTAAACTGAACAAGAAAGGAAATTTCTTTTTCGTGATTGGCCGCAATACCTTTTCAGCCTGTCAAAACTTGACCAACGATGTGGAAACGTACACCGAAGCCATCTTGGTAGGAGAGGCCACCTCAGAGAACAAGAACTTTTATGGGGATACCAAGACGGTACAATTACCGAATTCTGGTATCAAAGCCTACTTGTCTTTTGCTTGGTGGCAAGACAAGCCCCAATGGGAGAATGCAGATGCGACTACACCCAATTTTTATACAGAGCCAACGTTTGAGGAATATCGCACCAATCAAGACCCTGTATTGACACTCATTGAAGCAATAGACCCCTCGGATGTAATTGACCCCATGGCCTATTTTAGACAACTTTTTTCAGAAGGAAAGCTGGAACAACTGAAAACAGAATCCGCGCGTATCATACGCGACCCGAAATACCAGCACATCGATTTTGAGAAAGAATTCAGCCAGGTGGGACAAATGTTATTGGACCAACAACAATATCAACCTGCTGCCTTTGTGTTCGGTACTTTCGTGGAAAGTTTCCCCAACAATGCCAATTTTTGGAAAGGTCTTGGAACGGCTTTGCAAGGCATGGGACAAACTCAGCAAGCCGAGGAAGCTTTCGCCAAGGCAAAATCTTTGGAGTAGGTAATATTTGATAAAACGTTATTTAAGGTATACGGGAACCGGGAAAACAGTTCCCGTTTTTTCATTGTCTTATGTGAATATGATATTAGTTGTAGATGAGTAATTTGTTGATAACCAATGTGCTCTGCACAACTCTACCCCATACTTTATATCAATAATTCGCGTTATAACAGTATAACTATCTGCGTATTGCGTGCGGTGTTGTCATAGCTTTTACGTTAGTATTGTAATCTTGATAGTCATGAGTTCGCTAGCCCCAAATCCGTTTTCCATCTTATTTTCCAATCCACCTAATGCCTGTAAAGGATTAAAACTACATACCAAATTTGTGCTGTTTGGCCTTTTGTGTATCATGCTAGGCTGCAACAGCTCCAAAGATTCTGATGCGCCTGCGGATGATATCGATTCAGGCGACGAAACCGTTGATTTAACTGGAGTAGCACTCACGTATCGAAATCATTGCGGGGGTTGCCATGGACAAAATATGAGCTCTTTCGTAGAACGCGAATGGACGTATGGCAATTCTTCCGAAGCGGTTATCCAATCCATCGCCAATGGGTATCCAAATACGGGCATGCCTGCCTACGGGGCTACTTTTAGTGAAGGGGAGATTGCAGAGTTGACTAATTACATTCTCACCGAGATTGAAGGAAAGACAAAAGCAATGTTGGAAGAGGAAAATCCTGATTTATCAGGATTGATTTCTTCGGATGACCTTACCTTTCGATTGGAAACTTTAACAGATGAGATACCGGGAGTGCCTTGGGGCATAGAACAACTTCCGAATGGTGAAATTCTTGTTACAGAGCGCGGAGGAAGGTTGTTTTTGGTACGAAATAGCGGGCAATTGGTGGAGGTTGGTAACCTTCCAGACATTGTTTCCCAGGAACAGGGAGGTTTATTGGATGTTACCATCCATCCTAATTTCGAAAACAATTCCTTGGTATACCTTTCCTATTCCAGGGCCAATCCCAACAACGCGTCGCAACTTACTACCGCCGTAGCTAGAGGTGTTCTCAACGGAAATGCTTTGAGCCAAGTAGAGACTATTTTTACGGCACTTCCTTATTTGAACAGTGGTTTGCATTACGGCTCCAGATTGGTATTTGATACCAACGGATATTTATATGTTTCCGTAGGTGACAGGGGACGAAGAGATGATTATCCGCAAGAATTGGACAATTCTCTTGGTAAAATACACCGCATACATGACGACGGCCGAATTCCAACGGACAATCCCTTTTATAACACCCAAGGCGCAGTCAATTCCATTTTTACGTATGGAACCCGAAACCCTCAAGGCATGACGCTACATCCCGAAACTGGTGTGATTTGGGAAGGCGAACATGGACCCCAAGGCGGTGATGAAATCAATATTTTGGAAGCGGGCAACAACAACGGATGGCCTGTAATATCCTATGGTATCAATTACGACGGCACCAGTTTTACGGATTTAACCGCCTTGAATGGGATGGAACAGCCGGTATACCAATGGACTCCTTCAATCGCTCCTTGTGGAATGACCTTTGTTTCAGGGGATTTTTATGGGGATTGGAAAAATGACCTGTTCGTCAGTTCGCTCAAATTCGAACACCTTCATCGGTTAAGAATGAATGGAAGCACGGTCATTGGCCATGAAGTACTTTTGGATGGTATTGGTAGGGTACGTGACGCACAAATGGGTAGAGATGGGTATTTGTACATTGTGGTCGAGGGTCCGGGCCGACTTATCCGAATTGTGCCAGAGCAATAGTATTCCTTTGAAGCGTTATTAATACTTTCTTGCAGCCATAACCAAAATCTTGAGATGAAAAGATTCAATCAAGCATCTATTCTGTTAAGCGTTATCATCATATTGGTGAATGGCTACTTGCATTGGGACCTTACTTCTTATTTGAACAAAAACCCAAATGATAGCGCAAATTCAGGAATTGGTACCGCAGTGCTTTTGATGTATCGCTTGTATGGCACTTGGCTAATAATTGGTTTGCTATTCCTAATATCAATCATTTTAAATATTTTAAACAAAGAAATTCTCAAGCCATACTCTCTTTTGAACTTTGGATTGCTTGTATTGGCTTTTTTCCTTCCGCTTTTATTGGTATAAATCACAACTGGTGGTGTTGGATTGAAAAGATATCTTAGTACATGAATGTAAACAATCAAAAGATTGAACTATATGTTCTTGCGTTATGCACAGCGCTATTTTTGCTCCTAACGTTTATGGTTGGACCAACGAACATTTTTGGACTTGCACCATGGATTCAGAATACAACCGACTATTACTTCGCATTGCCCGTTTATATGCTCGACTATGGTTTAATCTCATTTATTCCATTCTTTGGGTTGTTGTTATCCCTTCGCCGTGGACCATACAGAATAAGTAAAGTAGTCGCAAACCTATTGAAGCTATCCCTATCTGTGGGTATCATCTTTATTCTGGGGCTTTTCCTGTTGACGATTATTTCAAAACCACCCAGTCCATTATTTCCAGAAACGTTAATAGGAGAACCCATTCCTGTGTACTCGGTCCTGCTCATAGGAATCGGAATTGGTATCCCTTTTTTATTCCATAAGAGAACTGGAAAGAGGTAAAGCGCTTATTTTGAAGTGCCAGAAGCATTGTTAGGATTTGGAACAGGATTGTTAGCACTTCGCAAGGTTTAAAAATACATTTATCCTCTGAAATTCAATATCTTGTAAAGACCTAGACCAATTATTTCCATGAGGCTATTCTTCCTTTTGGTTTGCTGTATATCACTTAACTTTTTAAACGGGCAAAAGCCCGAAGTGAAAGTTGACTTTGTTCCAAAGGGAATCCCTTATTTCCAGAATTTTACGGTCGCTGATTATGATGCTCACGTTCAGAATTGGGCTGCCGCACAGCTTAATAATGGCATGATGTACTTTGCCAACACCAAAGGAATACTCGAGTTTGATGGTGCAAAGTGGCGGAAATTGTCCCTAGCCAATAACTCCCCCGCACTGGGTCTAGACGCTAGTGATTCTGGAATGGTTTATATAGGCGGTATTAATGAGATTGGGTATTTGGAAGAAGACAATAGCGGTCGTTTGGAATATGTATCCCTCAGGCCAAAATTAGAGGATGAAACCTTGAATTTTGGTGCTGTACGAAAAGTATTTGCCAAACAAGATGGAGTGTATTTTCTAGCACAGGGTTATCTGCTACACTTAGATGCCCAAGGCACCTTAAGGACCTTTGATGTGGAAAACAACTACCAAAACACCTTCGGTTTTAACCTTGGGGATGAATTCTACTTACATTCTGCACGAAATGGCCTGGAAAAAATACAAGGGGGAATACGAACTTCAATACTAACGACTGGTGAATTGGAAGGTAAAAAGATTCACGGTATCAATGAGTTTGGAGATGACTTGTTACTTTCAACATATGAAAAGGGTCTCTTTCTTTTAAAGGATAAGGAGCTGATTCCTTTCGCCCAGCAGTACGTGGACTTTTTTAAAGACGCCAAGATTTACTGTACCAAAAAACTATCTACTGGTGAGATTGCCCTTGGAACGAGACGAAAAGGCGTTATTCTAATCAACCAAATGGGTAAAATCAGTGGTATTTTTAATGAGTCCACCGGCATTTTAAACGGAAACGTCACTTTCATATTTGAAGATAGCCAAAACGGTATATGGCTCTGTATGGGCAATGGAATTTCCAGAGTTGAATACCCTTCTCCCTTTTCCATTTACGAGGAACTTTCACACTTAAAAGGACCTATAAATGATTGCGTGTATTTTGAAGGAAAGTTTTATGCGCTGACGAACACAGGAGGGGTCGTTATGGACGTAACCTCAAGAAAACCTTGGGAAGTCAACACTTTTGAACCCATTACCGGTATGGATATGCAAAGTTGGCGTTTGTTGCCCTTGGATGGAGAGTTGTTGGCCTCTACGGCGAAAGGTATTTTTTCTATTAAGAAGGGCAAAGCCAAGAAGGTTTCGACGCTAGGTGGCAAACACTTTGCTCGTTCCCCAATAGACCCTAATAGAGTTTGGGTAGGAAGGGGAAATGGTATTTTTTCCATTTACAATCAAAATGGGCAATGGATTACGGAAGAAAAACTATCGGCCTATGAAGATTATACCTATGTTTTTGAGGCCACTAAAAAGGGAAACCTTTGGGTGGGCAGCTTGTTCAACGGAATCTATAAAATCGACTTTCCGAAAGATAGCAATGGTAAAATCGTAAGAAACCATCCATTGGTTAAGCATTACGATACCTTGGCTGGTTTACCCAATATGAAAAGCAATAGGGTTTTTAGGGTAGGGGACCAAATCGTATTCACCACTAAAAATGGACTCTATCATTTTGATAAAGAAACAGAACAGTTTAAACCAAATTTTTGGCTAGGGGAGAAGTATGCGGATTCCAGCAGATGGTTTTCATGGATTTATAAGGACTACAATAAAAACATCTGGATACATTCCGGGAGTTCAGGGACCGATGAATTTGCAAAAGGCCAATTGGATGAAGACGGGACATTCACATATTTAAGTTTACCCTTTAACCGATTCGCCTCATCAATCACTGTGTATAATGTATATTTTGGTCCATTGGAACAAACCTTTTTCTACGGCCCGCAAGGCATTGTTCGATATGATGGTGCTTTGGGCAAGAACTACACTCCAAAAATCAAGGCCCTCTTACGGAAAGTTACTTTAAATGATTCTGTAATACACTGGGGACCAGCCCCAAAACAAGCACCTGAACTTTCCTATGGAAAAAATCGGCTAAACTTTGAATATGCCCTTCCAAGCTATGACGACATTTCAATGAACCAATATCAATATAGGCTGGATGGATACGATGAGTCATGGTCTGATTGGACCCAAGAAGTGGGTCAAGAATACACCAATTTATCAGAGGGGTCTTATCATTTTATGGTTCGGGCCAAGAATGTATATGGCCAAATCAGCGAGCAAGGAGGTTACCAGTTTAGTGTACTACCCCCTTGGTATCGAACTTTGTGGGCCTACCTCGGCTATCTGCTTGGAGGTATTGTGGTTTTTTCCCTTTTGTTGAAATGGCGCTCACATCAATTAACAGCAAAAAATCAAGCACTCGAGAAATTGATTGCGACAAAAACGGCAGAGGTTCGCGAACAAGCCAGCCAACTCAAGGAACAAACCATAAAATTAAAGGAACTTGACCAAGCCAAGTCTCAGTTCTTTGCCAATATTTCGCACGAGTTTCGAACACCTTTGACCTTGATTCAAGGACCCATTGAGCATTTGGAACAAAATCCAGATGAAAGACTTGACCATGGTGATGTGAAGATGATTCGTCGCAATACTTCCAAACTCTTGGGTCTGGTAAACCAACTATTGGACCTTTCAAGAATTGACCAGGGTAAGTTGAACTTAAGCCCCACTGAGGGTGATGTATTCAAATGTCTCCGCATCGCGGCCACTTCATTTAATTCCCATGCTGCACAGCGCAATATGGACTATCGCGTGGAAGTGCCAAATGAAACGCTATGGACGACTTTTGACCGTGATAAGCTGGAGAAAGTTGTCTACAATATCTTGAGCAATGCCTTTAAATTCAGTGAAGATGGCGACACCGTCAGGTTTGGGGTATCGTACGAAGAAGGGGAGCTGAACATTCAGGCTTCAGATTCAGGTAAAGGTATCCCCGAGGATAAACTTCCTTTTATTTTTGACCGCTTTTATCAAGTGGATAGCAGTAGTACACGGCATAATGAGGGGTCAGGAATAGGGCTGTCCTTGTCCAAAGATTTGGTGGAACTTATGGATGGAACCATTACCGTTTCCAGTGAAGAGGGAAAGGGGACTTACTTTACGGTACAGATTCCTTTAGCGGAAATAAAGGTGCCGAAAACCAAAACGGATAGCGATCTGTCGAAACCATTAGCTAAAGATATGGTGACCAAGCCGTTCGAATTTCCACAGACGGAAGACCATAACGTACCTAAAATCTTGGTTATTGAAGACAATGAAGATATGCGGCAACACATCAAAAAACGATTGCAAGAAGAATATCAAATCCTAGAGGCGGCCGATGGGGAACTCGGGCTTCAAATGGCTCCCATTAAGATGCCAGATTTGATTATCACCGATTTAATGATGCCAAAGATGGACGGCATCGAAGTTTGCAAAATACTAAAGTCTGATATACATACGAGCCATATTCCCATCATCATGCTAACGGCGCGTGCCGGTGAAGCAAACAAGATTGAAGGCTTGGAAACAGGTGCCGATGCGTATTTGACCAAACCTTTCAGTGCGCAAGAGCTTTTGGCCAGAGTCAAAAACCTTATTGACCAAAGACAACGGTTGCGCGAATATTATCAAAGGAGCGAGCATACCTTGGTGCCTGAAAAAATCTCAACCACCTCCATGGACAAAAAGTTTTTGGAACAGGTGTTAGCCGTATTGGAGAACAACTATACCAACCCGGAGTTTGGAGTGCCACAAATGCAACGTGGATTGGCCATGAGCAAAACGCAGCTCAACAGAAAACTTAAGGCTTTAACCCAAGAATCCCCTCGTGATGTACTGCGCAACTTCCGTTTGAAAAGAGCTGCCCAGCTTTTGGCACAAAAATCGGATACGGTTACTCAAATTGCCTATCAAGTGGGCTTTACCAACCTTTCCTATTTCGCCAAGTGTTTTAAGGAGCTTTACGGCGTTTCCCCTTCATCGTATTGAGTACCTGTTTTAATAGCTTTTGGTTCGCCAATGGCACTTTTTGGTTCCTGAATGTCAGTATCGAAATGGCTGAAAATCTACTTTTGAAACCATAGCCAAAGTCCCCCATCATTTATAGTTAAAAATCCAAAAGCCATGAGAACAATTCGTGTTGCCCTGTATCTTACTTTTTTTTCCTTATTCCTACTTGCTTGTGAATCCGATGAGGATGAAATGCAAACCGACAATCCAAATGAAGTGGGTTTCAATATCAATGTCTCCGGAGACTTTTCCAGAAACATGCAGGGCACCAATGCTACCTTTGCATTTCAGGAATTACCAAGCTTAGCGACCACAACCCACCAGTTGTCCATTTATTTTACGGACAGCGAAGGGTATACCGTAACTGCCATTATCAAAGTGAACGGGACCTCGACGCCTCCTCCAGGAACTTATCCCGCACTAAACCTTACCGCTAATGGATTCAACGGAGATGACCCCGGAACCGTAACGTTTTTATTTGGGAAAGAAGGAGGAATTAGCCATACCAGCAATCTTCAAGGCCAGGGAGGACTTTCCATTTTAACAACCCGGGAAGGTCTTTTAAGTGGGTCTTTGGAAACACCACTGGTCCCTAGTGGAACGGGTTCTGGAAACATCTCTGTTAGTGGCACTTTTACTGCAGAACCAAGTCCATAGAAATAGGGAGAAACTGATTAAACCAACTACTGCACACTTTAAGTAAATCATAAATACATGGAAAATGAAAACCACAATTACAATACTATCCGTACTTCTCATTTTTTTGATAGGAACTGTAAACCACAATGTCTTTGGACAGGACCATTCCGAAGAAAAGAAAAAGATTCTTCAAGCAATTGAAAATGGCCTATTGGGGTGGGAGCAAAGGGACATGGAACTTGCCACAAGAGATTATGCTGAAAAGACGGATTGGACCAATGCCTTCGGAGACCGCTATCAAAGTCGAGAAGAATTGAAAGAGTATTTTGGTTTTCTTTTCAAATTGTCCACTGTAATGGCGGGCAAAACAGAACATATAGATCACGATATTACATTCTTGAGAAGCGATATCGCATTGGTCAGAAGCAAATCGAAACGCGTGGGTCAAAAACTCGAAGACGGCACACCACACGGGGACCGAAATATCACCCATCTACGCGTATTTGAAAAACAAGATGGAAAATGGCGCATCGTCAGTCATCTTATTGCTCAGCAATTGGATGATTCCAAACGATGAGCCTTAGAACAAAGAAAAGTCATAACCTAAAATTTCAGTGATGAAAAAATCAATAAACACCTATTATTTGAATTTCCTAAGACATGTTATTTCCATACTACTACTGTTTACGGCAATGGCATGCAGCGATGACGAAGATAATGCCCCGCAAATCACCTTAGGGCAGTTGAGTAGCCAATATGAAGGTACCTGCGACCATAGCAGCGGTATGACTGGTGCGGATTATGCAGTTCAAATACCCTACAGTGGCACCGAGAACGATAGTTTGTCCCGTTTGCTGATTACGGTAACCGTAGAAGGCGGTCCTAGCAATGAATCCAACTCAAATTTCAATGATTTTGCCCTCAATGATAGCAGTGGAACATTGACCTGGAATAGTTGTATCTTGTTTTTGGATGCGGAATGGATTGACCTTGAATTTCGTATGGAAACTTCAGATGGAGCTGTCAGCAGTGCTGCTTCCATTCGATTGAATAGGACGGATTTTGATAATTGACGTTCAATTTTGATATGTAAAATGAAAAACTTTTCTTGTGCGATAGTAGTAGCGCTTTTATCTGTTGCACCTGTTTTGGGCCAGGAAGATAAAAGAGCGCGAGACTTGGGCATTCCATTCAATGGTAGTACTGGAGAGTACAATAACATTACCGATGTGCCAGGTGTAGAAGTGGGGTACAAAACCCTCGTTGAAGGAGAAGGAAAATTGATAGAAGGCAAAGGACCCATCCGAACTGGGGTGACCGTCATAATTCCAGCAGGCAAAGAAGACCGCAAGGCAATTCCAGCAGGTATTTTTTCCTTTAATGGAGATGGTGAGTTGACGGGTTCCCATTTTATCGAGGATTATGGATTTCTCCCTGGAGCAATTATCGGAATAACCAATACAAATAGTGTTGGCGTAGTTCGGGATGCCATAGGCGAGTGGCAGATACAGCATTTTCCCAAACCCCCTTATGATGACTTCAGATTTGGCCTACCTGTAGTGGGAGAAACCTATGATGGCGATTTCAATGACATCAATGGCCTACATGTGACCAAAGCGCATGTCTTCGAAGCCATTGATGCATCCAAATCCGGTTCCATTGCCGAGGGCAATGTGGGTGGTGGCACGGGAATGTGGCTTTATGGGTTTAAAGGAGGTACGGGTTCCTCGTCACGGGTGGTCAGTATTGGCACAGAAAAGTATACTGTCGGAGTTCTGGTGCAAGCCAATTTTGGGCATCGTGAGGACTTAATGGTTGCCGGTGTTCCCGTAGGAAAACGGATAACAGACCTGCAGCCGGTTTTCAACAAACCCAAACAAGATGGTTCCATAATTGTAATTGTCGCCACCGATGCGCCTATTTTGCCCATCCATCTAAAGCAGGTAGCCAAACGGGCAACCAATGGCATCGCACGTACTGGGGCATTTGGGGGAAATGGCTCGGGAGATATCTTTTTGGCATTTTCCACTGCGCAGCCCACGTTTACCAGTGATTTCACAAGAGTCAATCTTTCTGTACTGGCCAAGTGGTCGCTAGACCCGATTTACAAAGCCACTGTAGAAGCTACTGAGGAGGCTATTATCAATGCCTTGGTGGCCGCAAAAACCATGGAAGGGGTAAATGGCAATATCATGCACGAATGCCCAGAGGATAAATTGATGGAATTGATGAAGGAATTTCATGGGACGAAGGATTGACTTCCAAAATCTTGAATACACTTTGCTGCAGCAACCCAATTCAGTTTCGCCCATCGTGTATTCGACCTGGTTCCTTAGGGTGAATTTCAACAAGAGATTCCAAGAATATGATATGGTTGTCAGGATTGAGGGAATCACAATGCACAACGTAGGTTTTATGCATATACTTCGCTGCCTTCTCCACGGGATATGACGCAATGATGGTATCGGTTTTGAAACGATACTTATACACGATTGAAACATTCCTAGCCCCATATTTTTGGTCAAAAACGTATCCCATGGTGACGTATTTGTTTTTGACGATTTCTTCTTCGATTTTGGCTCGTATAATTTTAAAATAAAGTACTGCAATTAGGGCAACCAATAGGATTACAATGATGTGGGCATATTTTTTCAATACGATTACTTCCGTTGGTTACAGGCATGTAAATCTAGAAATTTGCTGGAAAACCTTGTTGGGTTGAAAATGGCGTTAAGGCTGCTGCGTACTACTAACCAAGGAAATACCATTTCGTTTCATATCTTTTGCAATTTGGTCTAGCACTACCTCATTGTATATGATTTCTCGACCTTTATCCGTTCGTTCCGCACCAAGGGATAGGCGAGTAGTAGCAATTAGAATTTCAGGATATTTTTCAAAATTAAGGGTTTGTGCATCTTCATACTTTATGGTTCCTTCCATTGAGCTCCCAACACCAATTTCTGGGGTCACTTCTTGGGCTTTAAAGTAAACTCTGGCAATAGTATTGTCTTCTTTATCAATAAAATCCACAAAAAGTCTTCCAGTAAATCCTCGAAACCGAAATGTCGCTTGGTCTCCCTTTATAGTCAGTAGGCCATTGTCAGATAAATTCGCGGATACATTTCTGAAAATAAAGGACTCTTGATATATCATGGGACTATTCCAGCCTTTTATCTCCATCGGATAGTTTTGTTCCAATCGCCAAGCAATACTTGTGGCAATAGCAGCCGATGAGGGTTCTGAAGCGTCATTTACTTTGGTAAAAAGGATGCTATTTTTTGTTTCGCCATTGAACAAGGTGGTTTTCTGAATCTGGTCATCATCCAAAATGTTAAGGGTATGATTCTGCCCTTCGGACGCGTATTGATGCTCGCCTACCTTCTCATAAAACGACCCTTGATTCGGTATAATTTCATCATTGCCTTTTACCCATAATCCATTCTCTGCTTCAACCAAAGTATAACTCAATCCAGCATATTCATCTTCTGATATGGTCCATTGCCCAGTTAGGTTTTGTGCGGTAGAAATATAGAGTGAAGCGAAAAGAAAGCCGAAAGAAATAAAAACCGTTTTCATCTTTGTCAGTGTTTTACGAAGCCAAAAGGAAAAAACGTACTGCTTTTGACTTTCTCTTTAACATAAGAAATTACAAGGAGTGTTAAGTACGAATGCCACTACAATTAACTGAAAATTAGCATAGAATATGCTTCGCCGGTTTCAAACGCTCTTTTGAGATCAGTATTACTCAACAACCGTGTAATTCAATTTGTACGATAGTATACACAAGGTCGATTTCAACTCGTGATTCGATGTAAGATTGCTTCTATTCTAACCTTTTTAAAAGCAATGTTATGAAAGCAGTGAATCCCCCGATGCGACGTCGAATCGAAATAATCACAATACTATTGGTTTTTGTGTCCATTTTTTCTTGTTCGTCCGATACGGATGAAGCACCACCAGCTGAACCCGATGTTGTTGATAATACGGATACGACGCCACCGGTTGAAAACAAAGTCAGAACCTTGATAAGCAGTTTTCGAGCCAATGATGGACTATCGGTTGATGCCAATGGGATGGTCTATGCGAGTGATTTCAATAATTTTATGGGGGTACAAGTGCTACGGGTAGACCCTGAATCATCAGCGGTCGAAGTGGCAGTAGATAATGTTCAAGCCCCTACCGGTAACGTTACTGATGATTCTGGAAATACCTTTGTAGTGCACAATGTGAGACAGCCTGACCCCAATTCCAGTGATACAGAAGGCGATGTGATACGTGTAGATGCGGATGGCAACCGAACCACCATAGCAACCTTACCAGGATTTCCTTCAGGGATTGCGTTGGACGCAGAGGGTAATTTGTATGTTTCGAACTTTGATTTTCCTGGGGTCCATCAAATTGACACCAATGGTGAAATCAGTATTTATGCCGAAGATGATAGACTAACCGGCGGTGTTGGTATAACCTTTGACAATGATGGCAATCTCTACGTGGGTAATTTTACCACAGGTGCCATTCTAAAAATAGCTTCAGACCAAACAGTGGAACGATTGGCTATTATCCCAACCGTTCAGCAGGGAGTAGTTATTGGATACCTCACTTTTTTAGACGATTTCATTTATGCCACCGGAATAGGGGAGCATGTAATTTACAGGGTCTCTTTGACGGGTGAAGCTTCGATTTTTGCAGGTTCTGGAACCCAGAGTTCAACCGATGGCAGTCTTCTCGGGGCTACTTTTGACCAACCCAACGGGATAGCCGCAGACCCGGACAAGAATGTGCTCTACGTAAATGAAATAGCGGGAACCCTTCGGGTGATTGATTTAAATTAATGTTACTTGAGTAACATTCTAGAAAAAGAAAATTAAAAGTTATCTCTTGGGAGTTAAGTTATTAGCTCCCAAGATTTTTCAGGCTTAATAAAAGATTTGTTTTCCAATTTGAAATCTTCAACCGTCTGCCTCTTTTCAATAGTTATCCCACCATTTGTCTCCTTGCGGTAAGGTGTCATGTATTCTAGAAGGTTTTCCTATTTCTGGAATGACCAATGCTACGTTAAGTGCTTCAGCTTTATCAATGATTCTTTGAACAGGGTCCGTCCAGGAATGTGGAGCCAACTTAAAAGCGCCCCAATGAATCGGCATGATTCTTTTGGCTTTTACATCCAACCCGGCTTGAGCCGTTTCTTCAGGAAACATATGAACTTCATGCCATAACTCATTGTACTGACCGCATTCCATCATCGCAAAATCAAAAGGGCCATATGTATTGCCAATTTCTTTGAAATGTGGGGCATAACCACTATCACCACTAAAAAATATTTTTTCGGTTTCTGATTGGATAACCCAGGAACACCACTGGGTTTTGTCTCTATCCGTTAATCCTCGACCTGAAAAGTGTTGGGCTGGCGTGCTTGCAAAATTCAAATCCTCAAACTCCGTTTCTTCCCACCAATCCAACTCGACAATATTATCGTTCGGAATACCCCATTGCCTTAAATGGGCTCCAACCCCCAAAGGGGTAAAGAATGTACCTACTTTGTGCTTTAGCTTTTTGATGGAGCCATAATCCAAATGGTCGTAATGGTCATGGGAAATCAACACAGCATCAATCTTGGGCAGTTTTTCTACTTCAATCGGCAATTCATTGCTAAACCGTTTTCCGCCCAGCAAAGGATGAGGGGCGGGAACGTCACCAAACATTGGGTCTATTAAAAGGTTTTTACCATTTATCTGAATCAAAAAGGCCGAATGTCCAAACCAAATGAACCTCGTTTCGCCCTTGTAATCCGAAATCTCAGTAGAATCTACTCTTTGTACTTCAATGGATTTGGGTTTTGCATTGGGGATGGTTTTAAACATGCTGCCCATGGCCTTGAGCATATCTTCACCGCTCATTTCAGCTTTTATTCCACCGAGGTTGATGAATTTTCCGTTTTGGTGGTTTTCGGATTTGGCATAAGTAGCAGATTGCTCTTTTGTTACTTTTCCACCAAACTGAGGGCTTAGATTCACAAACAAAAGCCCAGCAACAAACACAAGACCTAAAATTGCTAAGAGGGTAACAAACATCTTCTTTATGATTTTTCTCGTTTTTTTCATGATTACGGACTCGTAAGACATCAACATCCTATTACTTCCTTTCATTTAGGATAGAAATACAAAGGGTCAAATTCCTTTGAAGCAATACCTTCAATTTAAATGATGTCTGAATGCCTTTGGTGACTGTCCGGTTTGTTTTTTGAACATCTTGCTAAAGTGCTGCGGATATTCAAAGCCCAAATCATATGCGATTTGACCTATGCTTTTGGAAGTCCCCAACAGTTTGTCTTTCGCGCTTTCAATGATGAACGAGTTGATATGCTCTTTGGCGCTTTTTCCTGTTTCTGTTTTCAGCGTATCACTTAAATAATTGGGTGACATGTTCATGGCCTCGCCACAGTGCTTAACGGAAGGTAGGCCAAGCCGTAAAGGCTTGTCGGAGGAAAAATACTGCTTTAGATAGGTTTCAAATTCCGAAACATGGTCCTGGTGCAAATTGGTGCGCACGTAAAACTGACGGTCATAATACCGCAAGCAATAGTCCAATATCAATTCAATGGTGGCAATGATGAGCTTTTGGCTGTGTTTGTCGATATTTTGGTTGATTTCGTCATCAATTTTTTCGACCAAGTAGGTGAGGGTAGTTCTTTCATTTTCAGAAAGGTGCAACGCCTCGTGTACTTCATAGTCAAAAAATGAATACTTCCCAATACTTCGTCCCAATTCAGATTTTCTAATCAAATCAGGGTGAAAGATGAGGGTCCAACCTTTGGCATCAGCCATAATGGTTTTTTGTTTGATGGATAGTACCTGATTGGGTTTGGAAAATATCATGGTACCGTCTTTAAAATCGTAGTTATTTCGGCCATACCCCATTTGACCTTCTATACCATCTTTTAAAGAGATACTGAACAAGTCCGTATTATATTTTATATCATAGTACTGACTAAAATCGGGCATGTCCCTTACCCAAGCCACAGCAACCAATGGGTGTTTGGGCGACGCCATTCTGAAAAACTTACTGGCCTCGGCAATCGATTTGATGTGGATGATATCTTTCACTAGTGTGCCGTTTGCATCTTCTTGATTTGCCTTAAAAGAGTTTTCTTAGGAGTAAAAGGTAAAGCTTTCATCATTAATTTTTGTGAAAAGCTCAATCCGGAAACAACATCCAATTCCCCTGAAAGCATACCATTGTAACCATCTTCTGCTACCGAGCGTGCACTTACCGCTTTTTCAAATAAGTTGGTACGTTCCATATCGGCAGTTTTTGCAAATTCGGTTTCCGTAGCCCCTGGCATGAGGTTGGTTATGGTAACATGGGTATCTGTCAATTCCTCTGCCACCGCATTGCTCAAATAGGTCACATATGCTTTACTCGCAAAATAAACGGCTTGCAAGGGCCCGGGCATATAAGAAGCCGTAGATGATGTATTCAATATTTTCCCAGAATTGCGCGCCACCATCCGTGGTAAAAACAAATGCATCAACTCAGTTAAGCTAACCATATTGAGTTGTATCATTTGCTGTTGGCGTTCCCATGGAAGTTCATGAAAATGTCCGCGCAAACCAAAGCCTGCGTTATTGATTAAATAATCGATTTGGACATTTAACTTTAGTACTTCGTCAAATAACTCTTTGGCAGCATTGGGCTGACTTAAATCTTTGGAAATGGTAATCACCTTTACGCCGTGATTTTCTTCTAGTTCGGTTTGGAGCGCGTCCAGTTTTTCTTGACGTCTGGCCACAATAATAAGGTCTTTACCCTTTTCGGCATGGATGTATGCCAGTTCTTTGCCGATACCGCTGCTTGCGCCCGTAATCAATGCTACTTCTTTCATAATATCTGATTTTAAGCCGTTGATGAATGATTTATAGTGCAAAATTATACCAGTAACCCGCCAAAAAAGTATACGTATCACCGAATGTTGTATACATTTTACTGCAAGGATTACATTTCAAAAGCATGAATCCAACTAAAAGGGGTTTTAATTCAAACCATGCCTACTGCTAGAATAGCATTACACCATTTTCGTTAAACTGTGCCGAAGAACGTATGTGCCAAAGTTTTACCGAAAAGAGGATAGAGGGGGTAAGCAGTGGGGTATAGTACGGTTTCTTTTCAAGGGGTTTGAAATAAATCATTAAATATCCAAGAATTAGCCTCACCTTTGCATCTTAATATTTAAATACAAGTAATGAGTAAAGGAACAGTAAAGTTCTTCAACGACACCAAAGGTTTTGGTTTCATCAACGAGGAAGGTGCAGATAAAGAGCACTTTGTACATGTTTCTGGATTAATCGACGAAATTCGCGAAGGTGACCAAGTTGAGTTTGATTTAGAGCAAGGAAAAAAAGGATTGAATGCAGTAAACGTAAGGGTCATCTAAGTTCATAGAATCTAATTCCTGTAAGCCCATCTGGTTCAGATGGGCTTTTTTATTTACCAGAATGCTCGGTTCGAAAATAAATCAACTACATTAACGGCATAAACCCATACATGGCAAAATCACAGCAAACCTTCAACAAGAGAGAAAAGGAAAAGAAAAGACAGAAAAAACGCGAGGAAAAACAAAAGAAAAAGGAAGCCAGAAGGGCAGAAGCCAAAGATGGTGACGGTGGCATACCCTTTGCCTATGTTGACAAATATGGTAATCTTACCGCAACACCTCCTGAACCAATGGAGGAAGAGGAGATTGATGCCTCTGAAATTGTATTGGGCATCCCACAAAAAGTAGAAGAGGAATTTGACCCTGTACGAAAAGGTAAAGTGGCGTTCTTTGACCACTCAAAAGGATTTGGTTTTATTATGGATACCGAAACCCAAGAAAAACACTTTGTTCATGTTTCAGGTCTAATTGATGAAATCAATGAAAACGACAAGGTTGTTTTTGAACTGGAAAAGGGGCAAAAAGGAATGAATGCAGTTCGCGTGAGTCTTCAGAAATAACTTTTTAGCCTTTGCAAGGTTTTTGATTTTAAAAAAGCTTCGGGCAATTTCCGCTGCACCCGATGGAACTCTATTTACAGTGTGGGGGTCATGGTCTAGGGATGGTAACGGTACCGGCATTAGAGTGCATCAACTAAAGATAGGGGATTAGCCACGATTTTAGGCCTTAGGACAGCCCAGTGGCCCAATTTGCTACAATAAAAAAGGAAACATGTTCCAAGTAATTCCTATTTGGCACTAGCGCCGCTGGAGTCATACGAGTGCCATAAAATCAAAAAAAGGATAATCGAAGGAATGACATCCAAATGATTTTGGTGGTAAGCTGGGGATTCAAGCCTTGCGATTGGAAACTAAGGTATTTGCCGTTTTATGGAATATTATGCCCATAAGGCTTCCGAAAATTGCCCCTACAATAATATCGGAAGGGAAATGAAGCCCAAGGTAAATGCGGCTATACGAGAACAATAAGGGCCAGATAAGGAACAGGAACTTCCATCGGTTGCCAGGGAGAATGCGTATGAAAATGGTTATTATGGCAAATGATATCGCAGCATGGGCTGAAAAGAAGCTGTAGTCCGAGGTATCCTTCAATACACGAATGTAAGGCGCAATGGTTTCGTCGTTTCCAGGCCTTACCCGTTTGAAGACCGTTTTGGACAAAGATGCTATGGCATTTGTTGCGAGAGCTACTAAGGCAATTACCAATCCCTGGAATAGGGTTTGTCTCCAACCCGTTTGAAACACCAAGAGCATGAACATTACAAGAAAAAGGGGATACCAGTTTCCCCAAGAGGTAATCCAGTGCCATATCCCATCATATTCGGCTGAACCCAAGTTGTTCAAAAATACCAAGAGTTCCTTATCGTATGGAAAGGGATGCAACGGATGGGATTTAGCACCCAAATTTAGGAGTGCAAACAACTGTATGGAAGATTTTTCAAGAACCACCATCTTGTCCGAAACTATACATCATAAGGACCATTTTCAATTAAAAATTACCCGTGATTCCTATCCCGTTGGGACGCACATTGAGGTTCCAGCTTATTTTCTTTTTCCGTTGCAGGGACCTTTCTCCATATTTGGAATCCAGATACTTATCAATGGATTCCACTATCGCGATACTGACAATCGTTCCAAAGAATACGTCCGAAGTCCAATGGAAGTCATCGATTATCCTTACCATTCCAGGAATACCTCCTATGAAATAGATACCACTTTTTACCCAAGGGCTATCAAAATTCTTGGCCAGGGCATAGGCATTGGTAAAGGCAAGGACGGTATGCCCAGAAAAGAAAGAATCGTAGTTGAACACCCGGTTCAGGTTCAAGGGGTCGAAAACATCAGAGTTGTCCCCGCTCCTTGGCCTAGCCCTTCCGACAATCCGCTTGACCACCTGTTGCAGGAACCCGCCAGCTGTTGCCGAGGATATCATCAGTACACCAGTCCTTCTCCATTTGGGGCTCTTGGCAAAAAGCCCGGTGAGGTAGACCCCGCCGGTAAAAAGATAGTTGTTGCTCGGATTCGCAAAATTGTTTCCATAGTCCTTAACAAAATCTGGAACGTCCCCAGCAAACCCATTTTTCCAGTCTTGAATCTCGTCATCCACGGTAAATAGGGCCAAGGTGGCCAAGGTTGTGGCGGCCGCCCTTGAGAAGTCCTTGCCCTTCCATGAGAGCGGCCTTGTATAGGCATGCCCTATACCTCCAAGGATATTGCCAAAATCATATTTAAAAGTCTTCCAACGACTATCCTGAACCGAGTCCGTTGGAAAATCACTTTGTGCGTGAACGGCCATGGAAAGAAAAAAGACCATCCCGAACAGTGCTTTCTTTTTGATGTAATTCAAGTTTTCCATGAGGCGATGTTTGCTAAGCGGATTAACCGTAAGCATGAGCTTGCGGGAAAATCCAAGTTCAGTTTGATTAATCAAATACAGGGGAAAGATCTAAAAAAGAATTGAAAATGGAGGATTAAAAGCCGTAGAAAAAAACTTTACTTTAGTTGAATCCCTGAACTGTATTTGAAAATAGCACTATGAAATTCCTAAAAACAAAAGTCTCAGCTTTGCTACTATTGCTGCCCATTATCCTTTTAAATGCCCAAGGCGAGTTGAAATCGGTTGAGGGTTACACGCCAAACATCGGTAGGATGGTCTACATGTTGGAAGATTTAAAAGATAGAATTACCCAACAGGTCAAAGACTTGGACCAAACGCAAACAGATTTCTTGTATGATGCCAATGCCAATAGTATAGGAGCATTGATCATGCATTTGGTATCCACGGAATCGTATTATCAGACCGCTACCTTGCAGGGTAGGGAGTGGACGGAAGAGGAGCTAACCCGATTGGGGGTTGCGGGAGAACTCAATGAAAAGGTAAAAAACATACTAAAAGGTAAGCCGATTGCATATTATTTGGACTTATGGGATGAAGTCCGTGAAATCACCCTGCAAGAACTCAAAACCAAAGATGACGGTTGGTTCGCTTCGGATATCGAAGAAGGACTCAATTACCATTATATCTGGTATCACGTAATGGAACATTCCGCTAACCATATGGGGCAAATTGCAACCATAAAGAACCGACTGCCCCAATAAAACATAGGTTGGAAAACTATGGCCACACAGTACTTTTTCTTCGCCTTTCTAATCATTTCTACGGTAGCCTTTTATGTGGTATATACTTGGAAAAGCGAAATGCGCAGCCTAGAATTCAAACCGATATTGGTACTAGAGGGAAATGGAAGGTCCTATTTTAAAATAGCAGCAAGGAATACAGGGGATAATGAGTTTTATGCATTCAGTCGCTATCCCGTTGTAACATTTTTTATTGCGAGTTCCGAGATACGGAGTTTAGCAAAAAAAGAATATGATGAAATAGATCAAGCAGAGGAAGCAATTACCACTCTCAAAGGTCTGTTATCATAACGTTCTGGGTTATGTTGTTTGCGCTTTGGTAAAAGCGAAAGTTTGTAGTGCACTTCCTTAAAGATTTCTTCTTAAAATCTCAATTGTTAATAAAAACTCCTTTAAACCCTCTTAAATGGCAGGAAAACCTCAGAATTTCTAAGGTTTTCCTGCAATGAGTTTTTATACTCATTTTATATCTTCCAGAATACCAAGGTATTTTACTTCCTTTTACTTGCTCCCCCTAGAAATTACCCATTTATGGGTATATGGACTTCTTATTGGTTCTATAAATTTCATAAAAAAAGTAATCTAAATCTAGCAAAATGGGAAAAGCCGTTCTTTCAATATCATTATTGATGATATCATTATCGATTTTCTCTCAACAACTAAACAGAGAATCATTTAGTTATGAAGTGAATGGGGCTCAAATATATATGTACGAGATAGATAAAGAAACCGAGACCCCCAACTTTGGCAAACTATTTTTAGCAGAAAAATATCGTTTTAACAAGGTTGGCGAGTACATTAAGAAGGACAATAATAATCAGTCAATAATCTATTACAAGTTTCAAATTGTTCCTTTTAGAAGTAATAATTTAATTGTTGACCCAGTAAAATGGTGTCAAACATTTTCCAAGAAAGTAGATTCGATAAAAAATCCAAGCTCTAAAAAGGAAATAAGAAATGCGTATGACTGTAATGAATGTTATATTCTAATGGAATTGGAGAAATCCCCAAATAGTGATTTTGATTATTATGTAGATGAGGCAAACAATTGTATTACGAAGGTGGAAAAATCGAAAGACTTCATAATTGATAGAGATGATTTTGAAAAAGTTTTCATAATTGAATCGGGTAGGTTTGACAAACACGAAAAAAGTAATGAAGTCGTAAAAAGATATACCAGAACATTTAAACCCACATATGGTTCTTCGTTTTCTGTACCCTTCAAATTCAGAAGACCAGTGAATAATCAACCTCTCAGGATATCACCCTCATTTACTCTTGGCGCCTATTTCGGTTTTAAATGGAGAGTTCATCGATATAGTCCAGTATACATTGTTCCAACAGCAACATTAGGTGTAACTAGTATAAACATTAATGAAAGTACCGTAACAGGAGACATTGAAGCTCCGGACGGTCAGATTTTGGCACGGACAGCATCTTTGGGACTCATTGCACAAATAGATCAATTTCAAATAGGTGCTGTTATAGGTTGGGACAAACCAGGTGGAGAAGCCGGTCAAAATTGGGTTTATAATGATAGGGTCTGGTATTCTTTTCAAATAGGTTTCGACTTTCTTAATCTATCCGGAGATTCTAAAAATGATTAAAAATATTTCTGATTAAACCATATTGTTCCTCAATCTATAAGTTGACTTTAGGCAAAAGTGAATTGGAGCAATATAAAAATAGAAAGCAGCAAAGGTATTGATGCAAATCCTAATTCTTTTGGTTTTTAATATATGAGACCGAACCAGAAAAAATATTCAAACCTTAATGAACCAATTAATACCTAAATTTATATTGAAATCATATTTCAAGTTAATATCCAATATCAGGCTTGTACTAAGATGAATAAGAATCTAACAAAATGGATTACTGGTTTATCAATTGCAATAATAGCACCTTTGGTAGTGTGGTCGATTAAAGAGTCAAATCTTTTTGTAAGCAAGGTACCTCAACTTAAAATCTTGGAATTTGATGTTGAACTGAAAACAAAAAAAGAGGTTTGGGGAAAGTTCCCATATGTTTCCCTAAGAGTCTCCAATGAAGGTCCGGTAACCGCCGAGGACTGTGCTTGCCATATGGCTTTTGGAAAAAACAAGCTTTTTGTTGCTAAGGAACATTTTGGAATTCCCAAAAAAGGAGAATTTAAAGAATCTTTTGAGGTTTACCCTTTATTAAGTGACAGTGAAAAGGTCAGGCTGAGTTTAAGATGCAAGAACGGTAACCCAATAAGCAAAACCATTAACTTTAAGTATACTTCTCCGTATTTCAAAATGTATGAACTTAAGCCCACTGGCAATTAGCAATTGACCTATAATTTTACTTGAACTATCTCAAATACGATGGTGTCTAGGGGTATTTGTTAAATATGCATTTGTACTATTATGTACCGTTTGGCGCTTGTCTCGAACGTATTTCGGGATATACTAGGGCTTTGGTATGACCAAATAAGAAGGCCTGGTATATAATTTACGGAAAAGAAGCAACGGATAAGTACTGAAATCGCGGTTCTTTTTTTATGGTTATGGTTTATTAGTTAAATTGCCCAGCTTATCTATTAGACCAAGAACCAATCATCAAAAGCGTGAAGAGCCGCAAAAAAACCAATTCCGATACTGCTCCATTATCCCTAACAGAAAAGGTTGGTTATGGCCTTGGCGACATGGCCGCCAATTTCTATATGGGATTTTTCAGCATATTCTTGCTCTATTATTATACCGATGTCTGGGGATTGGCACCTGCTGCAGTAGGGGTTATGTTTTTGGTTTCTAAGATAATAGATGCCGTCAGTGATCCTGGTATGGGCTTAATAGCCGATAGAACCCAGACAAGATGGGGCAAGTATCGTCCTTATCTACTATACGTCGCAGTACCCTATGGAATTCTTGGATACCTTGTTTTCCTTGGGCCAGATCTTTCGGATACTGGTAAATTGATTTATGCCTATGTCACCTACATTTTGGTCTACATCGCTTTTACGGCCATTAATGTACCCTACTCCGCATTACTGGCCGTTATCTCACCTGTTGCCGAGGAGCGTACTAAAGCAACCACGTACCGATTCATTTTTGCAGGTCTAGGTAGTTTGTTGATTGCCATGTTTGCCACACCACTTGCCACTTTTTTTGGTGGTGGTGATGAAGCCAAGGGTTTTAGACTTACCATGGCCTTATTTGCAACCCTGGCCGTGGTTATTTTTATCATCGTTTTCCTGACGACCAAAGAACGTATCAAACCTACCACACAACAAAATTCCAGCGTACGGTCAGATTTGGCAGCTTTGCTGAAAAATACTTCATGGATTGCATTGTCCCTTATGAGTATTTTATTGATTGTTGGTATCGCCTCCAGGGCATCTAGCGTGGTTTTTTATGTAAAATATTTCTTCGGGGCAGACGATACCCCCTTCATTTTCATCTTCGACAAAATAGCCATTTTTACCTCTTTTGGATTAGCGGCGCAAATTGTGGGTACTTTGATTACGCCGTTCCTTGCCAAATTCTTCGAAAAGCACCATTTGATTATGGGGATGTGTGTGCTTCACGCGGTGGTCTTGGGGCTGGGGTATTTTATATCGGTAGAGGGCTATTGGCTTGCCGTTGCTGTACATGCCTTGGGATTTATGACCTTGGGGGTATGCCTTACCCTAATGTTCGTAATGTATACGGATTGTTCTGAATATGGCGAATGGCTCACCGGAAAGAACACAGCAGGTCTTACGATATCCTCTTCAATGTTCGCTATGAAATTTGGCGCTGCTATTGGCACGGCAATTCCTGGGTTTATTTTGGCAGCGGTTGGGTTTGTCGCCAATCAAGAACAGGCACCAGATGCCATCTATGGAATACAGGTGATGTGCGCGGTGCTACCTGCTGCGGCCTTTATTTTGGCGGCCATTGCCATGTATTTTTACAAATTGGATAAAGCCATGCTCAATACGGTAGAATCTGACCTAAGTGAAAGACGAGCGGGAGTAGGGGAAGCTTAAATCCAACAGGATAGGACTTATTCATTTTTCTTCAAAAATCCTTAAAATCAATTGGTTAATATTGTACCAAAAAGGAGTTTATCGAACCATACAGTAACGGGATGAATTATCAGTTATGAGCAGTGAAATACAAAAAACCTGGTGGAAGGAGGCGATTGTTTATCAAATCTATCCGCGTAGTTTCATGGATTCCAACGGGGATGGTGTTGGAGACCTCAAAGGCATCATTTCCAAACTTGACTATATTGAAAAGTTGGGCATTGATGTCGTCTGGCTCAATCCCATTTATAAATCCCCAAATGATGACAACGGTTATGACATATCCGATTACCGTGAAATCCTTGATGAGTTTGGCACTATGTCAGATTTTGAAGTACTGCTCCAGGGCCTTCACGACCGGGGCATAAAACTAATTATGGATTTGGTCGTCAATCACACCAGCGACGAACACTTCTGGTTTCAGGAGTCGCGAAAATCCCGAGACAATCCCTACAGGGACTATTATCATTGGGTACCCGCCGAAGGAGGTAAGCCCAACGAGAGATGGAGCTTTTTTGACAAAGACGGTGATGCTTGGAAGTTTGATGAAACAACAAATTCCTATTACTTGCACTATTTTTCAGAAAAACAGCCTGACCTGAAGTGGGAAAATCCAAAGGTGCGTCAAGAAGTCTATGACCTAATGCATTATTGGTTCAAAAAGGGGATTGATGGATTTAGGATGGACGTTATTACGTTTATCTCCAAAGACACCACTTATCCGCCAATCCCCGAAAAGTTTAAGGAATCTTGGGATGCGTTTTATGGTACGGGACCTAAGCTTCATGATTATATCCAAGAAATGAATCGGGAAGTACTGAGCAAATATGACATACTCACCGTAGGGGAGGGACCCGGGACAACAACGGAAAACGTATTGGATTTGGTTGGGGAAGACCGAAATGAACTACAAATGTCATATCATTTTGAGCATCCGGCGTTGGGGTTGCAAGATAGAAAGTTGATTAGCGGGAACGATCATAAGAACTTGGTCGAATTTAAAAAAATACATACCAAATGGGATGAAACGCTCAAGGGCAAAGGCTGGGGGGCCATCTATTTGGGTAACCACGATCAACCCAGAATGGTTTCAAGATGGGCCGATGATTCCCCAGAACTTCGCTCATATGCAGCAAAAATGTTAAACACATGGCTATTGACCATGCGTGGCACCCCATTTTGTTACATGGGTGATGAAATAGGAATGACTAACATTAAGTTTGATCGTATTGAAGCGTATAGGGATATCGAAACCATTAATTGGTACAATCTAACCGCAAAAGAGGGTGGTGATATTGACCATTTCATGGAGTCGCACAAAATTTCGGCTCGCGACAATGGCCGAACACCCATGCAATGGGCACCTACGGTAAATGGAGGCTTCACAGCGGGCATGCCCTGGATTGAGGTGAATCCCAACCATGCTTTGGTCAACGTTGAAGCCCAAGAGCGTGACCCGAACTCGGTGCTGCATCACTATCGAAAATTGATTGCATTGCGGAAAAAGAATGATATTCTCGTTTATGGGGATTACCAACTTTTAGAGCCAAGCCATAGAGAATTATACCTATACCAAAGGTCCTGGGAGGGACAACAGCTATGGATTGCGCTAAATTTTAGTGCTCAAAAAGTATCATTTGATTTTCAAATGAAAAACATGGAAGTCTGGATCAACAATTACGATTCGTTGAGCATAAATGAATCAAAAATTGAATTGGAGGCTTTTCAGGCAGTTGTCTTGAATATGGTTTCATGATATATTTTGAAATTCAACCTGATTTGTTCTCGGGTGATGAAAGCATCTTCAGTCGTCCATTCAATGATTGGTTTGTTTTTTAGGGCTCAAAACAATCTAAAATTTACGATTGCTGTTTCATCTCGATTTTTTCATTTTGAATTGTCTTCGTTGTTTTTTGCCATTGATTGTACCTGATATTTCAGCAACCAACGAGTCTGAACCGACCTTGTGGTACGTGATATATTGAGGAAAATCGTGCTGTTCGTTCACAAATTCAAACCTTATATCCGAAAGTTTGTTCAAAGTGAATTTTACGGGTTGTGCATTGTTCTGGTTACCCACTGTAGGAATAAAAAACACCCCTTCCGTATTTGATATTAATTGTATGGTCTCCAAAACTGTGGTCTTACCGTCCCTGACCATATAGTTCTTCGCGTCGAGTTGAAATTCGGACAACTTGGTCCAGTGTTCATAAACGACTCCTTTTGAAGTTTGTCTTTCCCATTTGCCCAATACCCATTCCATTTTTTTAATATCGCCTTTGGTTTGGATGGCCCAGCTCCCTATCAGTATTGATGCCAGTAAGGCCATAATGTAAATTGCTTTCATTCTATGGGTTCTTATGTTTTAATAAAATATTCTGACTTGGGTTGTACGCAATAGCTTAAAAACCATTTTTGGCACGCGGCCAAATATTCAAAAAATTCGAGTGCTTATTTGCCAAAGTTTGGTACAATAGATGTATTCTGCTTATCGAAAATTGCTTTTTTTGAATCTACTTAGAGACTTTCCTGTTTTGGTAAAATGTCATTAAAAGGATTGAATGCAGTAAATGGAAGGGTTATCTAAATTCATAAAATCCAATTCCTTTAAACCCATCTGAATCAGATGGGCTTTTTTATTGGAATTATTCTAAGACTTACTATGCAGCACTATATCCTTGTTGAAAGGGCGATGATGTTTTCATGAAGTTTTTTCGACCGTTCTGAATCACATCCCTGCTGCAAAAAAGACTTGATATATTTTCGGTCTGATTCCTGGGAAAGAATCGCCCTGACCAATGGGTTCATATTACCTTTTTTGGAGGCGTTGAAATAACCCATCATGATATTGTTGAATTGGGTCAATACGTTTTGTCGAAAAAAGGAGTTAAAGCGTTTGGCATACGCCCGCTCAATGTACATCTCGGCAGGTGGTCCGCGTTGCTCCTCAGAAATCAAAAAACCGTTCTCGTCATAGCGCTGTTCAAAGGTGTATAGCTTAAGCTTCACGGGGTCTTTAATGTTTGCGCTGCAGAATTCGGAATACAGTTCCATATAGTCCGTGAAGAACAGTTTGAAGTATTTGGTATAGTTTTCAAATGAAGCAAAGTCCCCTGCCTCCAAAAACTTAATGACATCTGCATAATTTGTCATCAAATCAGGGTCATTAAATTTAAAGCCCTGCCTTTCCAATTTCCAATCATTGGTTTCTGCTGCCGTTAATTGGCATATCTCCCCTTTGGGGCAATAATAGCTATCGGGAACGTAGGCCAGCAAAAAATTAATCTTCTTCACATTTAGGCATTCATTTCGGGCAACTTCTATAAAAGGACGGGCAACATTTTCAAAACCGAAAAACGTGGCATATTCGTGGATGGAAAAGCCCGTTTTTCTGGGTAGTTTCCCGTCTGCAGGAGCAATAACAACAGACATTTCTTCTTCGCAAGGACCGCTATAGCTTATCGCTAAATAATCACGACTTCCTAGCATCGGACCTACTCGTAAATTGGCAACATAGTCTTCCCGTGGAGCCGGTTGGCCGTCGACAAGTTTCCAATTAGTGTCTTTGTTCAAATAGCCTTTATAGATGATGTAGTTCCGCGCTCCCACTACAGCCACTTGTAATTCGATAAGGATATCCTGCAGCTCATCGCATTGATCTAAAAATCCCTTTATATATGGTTTTAACTTGTCGTCCAACAAGAGATCTTTTCCACTTCTGGTTTCCTCAAAACGACTCAAATCGGGGGTATCGTTGGGGTACCCGGGTTTTGGGGCATAAAGAGAGCCATAAAGGCCTTTTAATTTGATTTGGGAAGCGCATTTTCCTTTAAAGGTGAAAGGCCTACCGTGAACGGACAATATAGGATTTCCCGGTCTTCCATTTCGTATGCCCCAAGCATAGAACTCTACTGAATTTTTGCCGGAAGTAAACGTCTTATTATTGGGATTTCCACCAGGCTTTTGTTCCATTTCCCAAAGCTTTTGAGCGGAAACAGTTTGAAGGGCAGCCATACCAAGCAAAAGAAAAAGTGCTCTTTTAAGTGGGGTCATGGATTCTGTAAGGTTCTTTTGAATAAAGTTAGGCAAATCTTCAATACAAAGATGAATTCAGGGATATATATGGCTTGACGCTGAGATTTGTATTTTTAATACGTGCGCACCACCGTAATGAGCGGATTTTATGCCATTAAAAGGGAAGCAATGGAAAATACTATCACCACCTTTGGTTTTGAAAAAATCTTGAAGACTATAAATTTAGGATAGAAAGTTCAGGCTAAGTTTAAATACGAGTGTAACACTCTTAAACAATCACATTCTTTAGTAAAACCAAAAAACGCAATAATGACCACTAAATCTACGATACTCCTATTTTTGGTACTTGCACTTCATCTGTCCTGCAATAAAAATAAAACCAGTTCAAGCACTAATAGTGGAGAAAGTGTTCAATTGATTTCCGATTCCTACGAAGCCCCCGTTTTTTTTAACGACAATCGAATTGAGAGAATAGAGGGGATAAGGGATACGTTACAGAAACTATTTGACGATTACTCCATTGAAAGGAACATTCCCGGAATAGCCTATGGCCTTGTTGTGGATGACACGCTACTTATAGCGTCCACAACAGGAGTCTTGAATATAGAGAACAAGAGCCCAGTTCAACTGAACTCTTCTTTCCGTATCGCGTCCATGACAAAAAGCTTTACAGCAATGGCAATATTGAAACTAAGGGATGAAGGCCTTCTATTACTTAGTGACCCTGTAAAGAATTATATTCCTGAGTTGGAAGAGTTACACTATTTAACAAGCGACTCCCCAATCATAGATATAGAAAATCTTTTAACGATGACCGCTGGATTTCCTGAGGACAATCCCTGGGGCGACCGCCAACTTGCACTGTCCGATGAAGCATTTACGAACCTTTTGACTGATGGCTTTTCAATGTCAAAAATACCATCGCATCAATATGAATACAGTAATACAGGTTATGCCATGCTGGGACGTATTATTACGGTAGTCTCAGGAATGTCGTATCAAGAATACATTAAAAAGCACATATTACTTCCTTTGGGAATGCGCAATACCTATTGGGAATATTCAAATGTTCCTGAGGGACTGTTGGCAAATGGATATAGATGGGAAGATGAAAAATGGAAGGAAGAACCGATGCTACATGATGGCGCTTACGGGGCAATGGGTGGGCTGATAACATCAATTGAGGATTTTAGTAAATATGTCAGTTTCCACCTATCTGCATGGCCCGCGAGAAGTGAGAAGGAAAAAGGACCTATAAAGCGCAGTACGCTTAGAGAAATGCATACGCCCCAATTCAATTTCTTAAATTCATGGAACAAAGACTGGAATGGTGAGGCATGCGCCAGTATGATAGGCTATGGGTACGGGCTCGGAATCTCCATGGATTGTAAACGCATAACACGTATTTCCCATGGCGGTGCGTTACCCGGCTTTGGAAGTAATTTTGCTTTTTTTCCGAAATATGGCATTGGTCTTATGGCCTTTGGAAATCTAACCTACACCAGACCCATTCCCTACGACAAAATTGAGAAGTTACTTTTTGAAACGTTGGACTTGGACGCCCGAAGTCTCCCAACATCCAATATTTTAAGACAACGGAAAAATGAAATCGCAGATTTACTGCATAAGGATGAGTTTGCTTTTGAAAAGGACATTTTTGCGGAGAACCTTTTTTTGGATAGGTCTGAAGAAAAGCGCAAGCAAGAAATTCAGGAAATACGAGATAAAGCAGGAAGAATTGAAAGTGTTCAAAAATTCCGCCCAAGAAATCAATTACGGGGCGATTTCAAAATACAATGCCAAAACGGAGAAATCGATATTTTCTTCACGCTTACCCCAGAAAAAACGCCAAAAATCCAACGGTTAGATGTGTCATTCGAACCGAAAGAATAAGAAAGCACATCAAACGGACTCTTTCGTGTAATAATACATTGTACTCAGAGCATATTATTTTGACGTTATGGAACTTGAGTTTCCGGCACGTCATAAAAAGAGATGATATTTCAAACTTTTTCTTTTTTCAGTGAGATGGTGCCCTGGCATAGTTCATTTTAAAATTTATGAACCAAAACTCGACCGTAAAACAAACCCAGAAAGATGGAAGAAAAATCTTATCTTTTGTAAAATAATCGGAGTGCTTTCTCTTTGTTGGGCAGCATTCCAATTTTTTTAATAGCTCAAATAAACGATGGGATTCAATATATCAGGGTTGGCAATTAATAAAAATTATGAGAATGATTTTTACGACTTAGCTCGTCAACTAGGTTGGAAATTAGAAAGACATGCCGACATTGATTTTGAAACAGCCTCCGCCAATTGGAAAGATGATGCGTATTGCGATGTCTATTTCACCGAGAATGGGACATTGATATTCCTAAGCCTGGATAGGTTACCTGTCAGAAACGTAAAAAATGATAGTTCCTTAATATTTGCTATTTCCGAAACATCAATGGCCTTTGACATGAGCTATTATGAAGCTGGAATAGAATTACGTTCCATCATGGAGGTCAACGGCGAACAACTTGAAGACAAAGGAGATAAACTTAAAGTGGAAGATATATCTTCTGATACTTCGGAGATTATTTGGAATCAATTGGAGGTAGTCCTAGGAAAGAGATTTTGGGATATAGAGCCTGAAGAAAAAGCAATTAGATATGTTTTCAAGAAAGTTAAGACTTCAGCTGGCACCAGTAAGCCCAAAAAAACAAAAGCTGATGAATCTGAAAAGAAAAAAGAGGTTGCTTGGAGATATATTTCACTGTTTATTACCCTTGGATTTTTTGGTTTGATTTTTTTTGCCAATGATATATTCTTAAAATCTGAGCAACCCAAAGTTTCTTGGACAACCCAAAGATTGGAGTCTCCGCTAAAGGGCGATTATTATTTATTCTGTTCTTCTCGCCGAGCCATTACTTTTAAAGTAGATAGTGTAACTATTGATTCCATCTTATTTGATGCCCCAGCGGATAAGACCAAATATTTTAAAAGTGGCAGAGAACAAAGAGCCTACATTGATACCACAAACAAAATCAAAAAAGTTTGGTTAAAAAGGTCCATCCTAAAAGACGCCCTTTATAAAGACGATAATTTTCATCCAATACCAATTGAAGAGCTTGAATATTTTTTCAAGAATCGGAAAATATATATACCAGCTATCGATAGAAAGGGATATCCGATGTCAAATATAAAATTCGGTTAGTAATCATAGTAAAGCTAAAACACTCATTTTAATGAATAACGACTTCTTTTTTTAGAGATTATTGGAAAGGAAGCCAAATCACCAAAAAAGCAAAACAATACATTTTATCATCTGGGGTATAAGCGGTTTAAAAACAGGTTAGAACGCAAATCCATGTTTGAAGATTTTGCTTTTGAACCAAATTGATTCCTTATGAAGACGAACAGGAAGATTTTAATTGTATCTGCAATTGTAGTACTGATTTACTTCACTTTGGGCTTGACGATTCTAAATATTAAAGCAACAATAGGTTCTGGAATTTTTTTTTACATTTTCTTCCCAATAGAATTTACAATACTGTTTTTTGGCTGGGGAGGTTTTAACAATTCAACTATTTACGTTGCCTTGGCGTCGTTATTTATGATAATGTGGATTTTACTATTCATGTTTTCAAAATTCATATACCGATATAAATCATGGTTTTCTTAAAAAACATAGCTGTGTAATAATGTACCCTGTGGCGCTTGTCCCGAACTTGTTTCGGGATAACTTGAGCTTAGGTACGTCATAAAAAGGTAAGGTCTTGCGGACCTTTTCTTTTTTGAGCGAGATGGTGCGATGGAAAAGTTTACACCTCATTTCCTAAAAAATTCTTCAAAAATTTACTTCAGAAAAGGTAATGGAATACGGTTTCTGCCGAACCGTAAACGAATCCTCTGAAGCTCACGGAGCGCAAGAGGGGAGTAGGGGAGGCGAAAGTGTATGGAATGCAATTGTATTAAATGTCTAAAAAATTGCTTTGTGTGCGGTTTTAGAATTTGAACCCGAAGTCTAAACGTAATGGGAAATTGAGCGTAAGATTTCCAACAGATTCGTTTTTGAATTCATAGTCCGTACCCATTGAAAAAAAAGGACTAGAAGCATTTTCTATGATATTGTAAGAGCTATTTCGACATAAAGTTAACGGTGTTGTTTGAACACTAACGAAAGTAGACAATCGTTCAGAATTGTCCATTCTTAAGAGAATAGGAATCTCTAAAGGAATGTTCTCCATATTTTTTTTTACCCTCAATCCTTTTTGAAGCGTCATCTTTTCGGATATGAAAGTGTTGTGAAAAATACCAACTTCAAAGATATCTTCTTTAACTTCAAATTGCGGTTTTTCCTGGGCAAAGACGAGCGTTGTTACAAAGCCGAAAAATAGCATGAAAACCTTCTTTTTGTTTAGATGTACACTAGTGTTTTCCATAATATTCAACAGATTTGTAATTGTTTCTATTAATTCGTTTAAAGCTAGCATAGTCTACAATAACAAGCTACCTCAAACCTAAATAAAGTATCAGGAAAAGAGGTGCAAAAAACTTAAGACCTGAGAAATCGGCACTTATTTGTTCGCTTCCCGATAATGTCTTGGCGTCATTCCAGTATGTTTCTTGAACACTTTATGGAATGTAGTTTTTGATGTAAAACCCGATTCCAAGCCTATGGCCAATAGGCTATAATTATCGAACTCGGAATTCAATATCATTTTCTTTACCGCTTCTACACGATAATGGTTTAAATAGCTAGAAAAACTATCTCCTGTAACGCCATTTATGATCTGTGATAAGTAACCTGAACTTATCCCTAATTCCTTAGCAACTTTTTCCCTATCTAAGGTATGATCAGCAAAGATTTTCTCTTCGTTGAACAGGGTTTCCAGTTTTTTGAAATATTGATTATTCGAATCAAAGGGTTCTTTATTAATTAAAACATCTTGTACGCTATCAGCACCTAGGATTTTTATCAATTGTCCATTAGGTACTGTTTTAATTTCCAATCGATCCCCTAACAGTTTGAGCCTGTAGAGTCCAACATAGGATGTCCAATGGATAAAAAAAGTCACCGCTAAGGCAGTTAGTTTCATGGTTAATGAAATATCATAAACAACAACCAAACGGACTAAAATGGCAATAACCCATGAAAAAAAAGTAAAGGAAACCAAAAACCACAAAATTCGTATCCAAGACCGCTCTTTCTCTTGTGTGATGTGTTTTAAGAAAGTATAGGTAACACCCAAAGTGGCGGGAATAAATACCAAAGCCAATACAAGTTCTATTGTATTTAAAATATCAAGTATGGCTGCTATGGTTTCTGGTGCGGTATACAACCTTGTGATCGCATTAAAAAGCCTGAACAGATCAATTGCCACGGCATACCCAAACGGAAGAAAGAGCCAAATCAACCTCTTGGAATTTTTTAAGGGGTGTTCCCCTTTGTTCAGGATAAAGAGCAATAAAAATGCGGGAACAAGAAATGCAGTTTCTACATCATGGATATGGACTAAAAAAGGGAAATGATGGTAGGCTCCTCCAAGATCTAGTGCTGGATTCGTGAGTAAAAAGGAGAGCACCAATATCAAATAGGCCAAGTAGGCATTCGCCTTTGTCCTGAATGCTTTTGATTTTAATATAACGATACCAAGGACGATTCCCTGAAATATGGCAATGTTAAGTAGTATGAGGTATATCATAAACGGCGCTCGCTATGGATGTGATGCCGTAACTAAGGTAGTATTAATTTGTTTTTTGGCTATTATTGGCAAGGGTAATCCTTTGGCGATTTAGTTGAAGGACGACTTCCAAAGCAATTTTGCATAACGACCAATTATGGGAATGTTTATCTGTTCCATAATGTACCGCGATTATGTAACTTGAGCTTTGGTAAAAGCGAAAGTTTACTGTGCAGCCCGTGGAAAATTTCTTCTAAAAATCTTCTTTAAAAAAGGTAATGGAACACTTTTTACACGACCCGACGAGCTTGTCCGCCAAAGCATCAGCGGAGGAGGATAGGAGGGGAGGGGAATGTGTGTGGAATGGGATATAATAAACATTTGTATCTTTACTAAGTCTACACAGTTTTAGGAAAATTCTAAAACAATTATTTATCGATAAGGAGTCGCTCGCAAGCCCAGCGGCCGCGAAAGTACCGCTTCCAGTCCTAGACTGTGTAGACAGGGCTGACGGGGTGGCTCCGCTTTTAAAATTTTCTTTATGTCTACAAGAAAAAATGAAATCCATGATGAATGGTACCAGCAATTGCAAAAGGAACTCTCCTTAGCGGATTTAAAACAAAAAAAGGCAATCCTTGAGATTATTGCCACAATTGATGACTATTTCGATGTGAATTCTTTAGAAGGCCATATTGATGGTTTGCATGGGATGCTATCAGGTAGTATCGAAAATAAAGTATTGGGATTATCCAAAAAGAACATTTTCGATTGTGTGTCTCAAACAGGTGTTCATGTAAATTTTTTATTGAAATTATCTTCTAGACTTTCTGTGCTCAAGGCCTGCTAAACATCATATTTGAATGATTAAAAGTCCTTCTAATTTATATTGGGAGGATTTTTTGTTAGAGTTAATAAATAACGGAACATGGTAGTAGGGGAGGGTAATGTGTGTGGAATGAATTAATAGTCCAGAATTGAGTCTATTTTATCATCATCAGAATCACTACTTACATCGCTAGACATTCTATTTTCATTTTTTTCCAACAGATAAGAATTTTCATCATTAACAATACCAATAGCTCGATTTGCCAATGTGTATTTGTAATTAGAAACTTTAGATGGTGATTTTTCACCAACAAAATTTAGAGCTATTTGTATTTGATTCCGATGTTGAGCTAATACAGTTCTGGAAATAATTAAACTGAAATCCTCTGAGATTGGTCTTCCATGACTTAGTATGTCAACAGAACTATCATAAAATCCAGAGAACTTACCACCATTAATATGCATTATACCAGGACCAGCTATTATTTTAAGTTTCAAGTTTAAATCATTCGTTAATTTGGAGGTATTGTAAATAACACTCCTAAAATTAACTCTGTAATGTTGGCCAACAATTTCAATACTTTTAAGTCTTAGGTGACCACGTATAATCGGAAAATCAACACTTTTCATCATTGCTTCGATTAAATAGTGTGGAGCAATTTTGGTTTGGCCATCCAATCTTACATAATAATGATTTTTAAATTGATGCGGTTTTTGGCTGCTTTTCGGAACTTCTACAATAAAAATAGAGTTATTGTTAGGCGCATTAAGTTTTTGCACTCTTATTCCAGTTGGAAGTGGTATAATGACGCTAGATATCTTATTAATTAACCTATCTCTATCTAATGTTGTTTGAAAAGGTGTTAAATCACCTTGTGCTCGTGTATTTCCATCGGAATCCCTAGTTTCAATTGGAGCACCCCAAATAACAATGCCCCCCTCGGAATTTAACAATCCACATATGGCTTTGAAAACTGCATTTTCTTTATCGCTGTGGTTTCCTTGTGATGGATATGATTTAAATTCTAAGTTTAAATTTTCTTCTTTTTCTACATTGAAAAATTGTACTATATCATCATATGCTAAATCATATAAATCTTTATTGAAAATAATCTGGGAAAAACTCATAGGGCAAAGAAATCAAATTGTTAATATTTCCATTTCTCCTAATTCACCTAAGCTTGCTAATAATGGTAGTACAACAGGTGAAATACTGGAAGTAAACATTGAAATCATTTTCGATAATTCAAGCTCTTCTTGCTCAATTAGTATTTTATCTTCAGACGCTTTTATCATAGACATTCCCATGATAACCAATGAGTATTTGTATTGAGCCTTTAAAATGCTTACGTCAACATTATTTATTTTCTGTTCGTTGAGCAAATGGATATTATCTGTATTGATATAGAATGCCCAGCCCAAATCCTCACCATTATTTTCCGTGTAAAGGGCAGTGTATTGATTGAAACTTTTACTATTCCAATTATTATCGCCATGGCTAACTTCAATAACATTTGGTAATGCTAAATCGTCAGAATTTTTATCACCTTTTCCATTTTTATTACTAGGTGGGTTTTTCCTGCCTCCATTTTGCCCTCTATTTTGTTTTGAAGGTGCAACCATTTTCACATAAAATTTATTAATAAATGGCTCCAAGTGATTAACATCAGAAACTATTGAAGTGAATTCGTAAACACTTCCATTTAAAAACAAATCATTTGTATTAATATTAAGTGTTGCATGACCATTCCATAAATTAAGCGCTTTAGTTCCTTCGAATTCAACACCGTTAATTAGAAGCGTGTGTTCCCCTTTATCAATTTCTCTATCGAAATAATCATTACTGACATCCGTTGAGAATTGAACTCTGAATGAAGTTTGATTTAATGGACATTCCTTAGGTCTTTGTTCACTGGATTCTTTGTCTATCTTAAAAAAAGTCGGGAATAGCTTGCCTTCATATTTAGTTTCGGATTCTGTATCTTTTAATTTAAATGGATTTTTAATCCTGAAACCTTTTGAAAATAAAGTTGATAAAGAAGGTGAGCGTTTCATAATATTCTCAACAATATCAACAAGTGGCTTAGAATCGTCTAATTTATTCTCAATTTCTTCCTTATGCCTTTTATGTTTTAAATCTCGTAAACCTGGATGTTCTTTTAGGATTTTTTCTAGTTGTTTTTCAATTTCATTCCTTAATTCGCTAGAATCGACAAGCCTATCACGACTGTTCATAAATAGGTCTTCACGCGTTTCACCGCTAATTTCGCTACAGTCAACAGTTACAATTAAAGAATCTGAAAGATTACCTAAACCTATTGCCCGACGATGAAAGAATCTTTTATTAATGAATCCATGAGTTTGACCATTAATAGTGAATATGATTCCCTCTTCTTTTACATATTTCTGAGTAGGTTTTTTGTTAGTTGTGAAGTCCTTTTTGAATGCATAAACTTTCATCTTCATTTTTTCACCTAGCACACTTAAATCATGCGAAGAGGGCCATTCATCACTTTCAAGATTATTTCGTTTATCCTCTTCTAATCTTACTGACAAACCATTTAAAGTAGTCTCCGCTGAATTAGCTTGATACCCTTCTCGTCTTTCGTAAATCCTTATTGGTAAAGCTAGTGAAGGCATAAGAAGTGATAAACGATTATATGGATCTAAGGTTAAGTTTGTTCTTAATCCTTCCATCTGATACTCGTAAAGTTTTATATAGGAACCATAATACATCGGTTGTTGATGAGCAATTGGATATTTTCCAGGCAGAATTGGGAGTGAATCAGCATTAAAATGAAAAACTTGGTTTGATTCAGGGTTATTTGATGAAGGATTGACTAGATAGACATATCGGGAACTTTTGTAATTACCATCTGGGTAAATTCTTTTCACAACTGTAAAACCCC
Source organism: Bacteroidota bacterium (assembly GCA_039027495.1). Taxonomy (GTDB): domain Bacteria; phylum Bacteroidota; class Bacteroidia; order Flavobacteriales; family Flavobacteriaceae; genus Flagellimonas. The sequence goes on along the minus strand of JBCCKH010000018.1, from coordinate 849 downwards.
ACTTGTCTGCGGTTGAATCTTCATCTTTAATTAATAAATCAGGATTTCTTTTCGTTAATATTAATTGTAAGTTTCTTTTTCCGCAAAAACGAAGCACACCTGTACTTCCCATATTGAACTTGCCTTGAACAAAAGGTATTTTAAGTTTGTTCTTTTCTCCAATTGATAGAAACGTTTTTGGCATTTTATTTGGTGTTTGTCCTTCACCATTATCAAATATCGAATAACAAGCATATCCTTTTTTAGCTGTTTTTCCGGTTGCAACTAGTCCAATTCTATCTGCAAGCTTTGTTCTTTCTGTTGGAGTAATGTTGTATAACATTCCATTATGGATATTAAAGAATTGAGATACAGCATTTCTAATTGTCTTGGGAGCTTCTGCTGATTCAGGATTTATCTTGTTTCTTAAGCATTCAGAGGTAAGTACAGAATCAACAGAATTAATTAGTTTTTCCACTAAAGCAGCTTCGGGTCTACTTTGTTGAGCTCCAATTGTAGAATAATTATTTTCCTTATCACCATATAATCTCCACGCATTTTCATTGTCCCAGAGATTTTTGGATTCTAAGAGGTTAATAACTTCGTTTTCCGAATTGGCGCTTACAAGACCTAAAGCCAAATCTATTAACTCCTCATTGTTCATATAAAATCTATTAAAAATTGAACTTGTTATTTCCTTTTTCGATGTTTTGTCTAAATGAGTTTTCTACAAATTTTAGTTTAGACCTTAATACACTAATCATTTTGTCTACATCTTCCTTATTGTACTCGTAGTTGTTCCTATTAGAGCATTTAGCTAGACTATCCAGCGTATCAAGGGTTTTTTGAACTCTATTGGAAGCGACCTTT
>JBCCKH010000017.1:0-108504 GCA_039027495.1 Bacteroidota bacterium | reverse complement strand
TCCGCTATCGCCAAAGAGAAAATAGGAAATGTACATTTTGAGCTTGCAGATATTTTCGAACTCCCCTATCCAGACGGTCATTTCGACCATATTTTCGTTTGTTTTGTACTCGAACATCTTACGCGTCCTATGGATGCCTTACAGGAACTAAAACGGGTTTTGAGAAGTAACGGAACGATAACCATAATAGAGGGCGACCATGGTTCAACCTATTTTCATCCTGACAGTGAAAATGCAAGAAAAGCGGTTGAGGCTCAAGTGAACCTTCAGAAAAAAAAGGGAGGCAATGCAAACATAGGAAGGGAATTATACCCCATACTGAGCAATGCAGGTTTCAACAGTATCAAAGTCTCTCCTCGGCAAGTATATGTTGACGACTCAAAACCTAAACTCAAAGAAGGTTTTATACGAAATACTTTCACAGCCATGATAAAAGGTATTTCCGAAGAAGTCATTGCAGAAAAGTTTATCCACAGGAATGAACTTAATTCCGGCATAACAGACTTGTATAATACTGCTGTCGAGGATGGAACATTTTGCTACACCTTTTTTAAGGCTAAAGCCACCAAGAAGTTGGTGTCATAAATTCAGTGATTTTCAAGACAATAACAAAAAGCAGTTTTCTCAGTTACATACTATTCCATGTGAAAGTAAAATGACCTTGTTTGCTATCAAATTGATTGTCAACAAATCGGGCAACCGATTTTTGCAAGGTTAGAAAAAGGTTCAAAATACTGATTTACGGCAAATGCGTTTGAATTCTGGCGAAGATTCCAACCTATACATTCAAAAGTCCCCTATTTGGTGAGCGTAAAATTTCGAATATGCCATCACCCCAAGAAATACTACTTTTTAAAATTTAGGTTCGAATCTTTACACCTCCTGTACTGTAGTAGCTTGAGTCAAACGAAAGCAAAGCATGAGATTAGCAAGTAATCAGCGAATACAAGTATCTTCGAAACTGTCAAAACAACCCAATGGCTAAAGGAAATTCTTGGTTACGAACCCTTATTGAACTCATAGAGGTTTTTTTCAATAGCGCCCAGCGCAATAAAAGAGGCCGTACTTGGCACCAACACGTGGTACCTCACGAAGATGGTTGGGCAGTACGACGTGAAGGCAACCAGCGCATCACTAGCAAACATCGAAAGCAGAGCACTGCTATTCGCAAAGCCAAAAGCTTGGCCAAAAAATACAAGGCGGACGTTATAATTCATAGGGCCAGTGGTGGTATTCGGGAGCGGATATCGTATAGTGAGTGAGAAGTTCAGGTCAAGGCATCCTAAATCGGCCTATGAAATTTCTTTGGAACAAGAAATCGATTTGAGACGTTAATCTTCTAGAAGTTTATTAATTCAGAAAGAGAAACCTTCAAAGCAGAGGCTACTTCTTGAAGCGTGTACAAGGTAGGGTTAACTTTCCCGTTTTCTAGTTTCTCCATTGCTTGACGGTCCTTCGCACAAGCCCTTGCCAAATCAGATTGACTCCATCCTTTTTCAGTGCGAAGCTCTACGATTCGCTCACCAATCTTTTGTTTTAGTTCCGCCTTAGTCACAGAACAAATGTCAACGGATAAGCTGACATTTTTGTCATACAAAAGTTTGACAGTTTAAAAAGCTTTTTATATTTGTCATATAATTTGCTTACAAATCTTTCTCGAATGAAAACCAAAACCACGCTTGACCTATCCCAACTTGACCTGCCGCTTGAGTCCTATTTCAGTTCACTTTCTCCAACCAAAAAAGGTTTAAGAGCTGCCCAAATTCCCATGAAAGACTATCGGGACCTGCTTTTTAAAATAGAGTCGCTTTTGAATGTCTGTATTTTGGCGTTGGACAATGAGAATGCTGCAAATCATTCCCACATTCCCCAACCGGACGTTAACGTGCAGGCCGTTTTGGAGGTGGCCGCCCAACTATTGCCTTTGGCTGAGGCGGAGTTTTTGGATGGGGTCAGAGAACTTATTTCTGACTAATTACTTCCAAAGTTGAGGCCCCAGTTCACTCCAAAAAGGGTAACTAAGTTTTCGTCTGAAGAAAAGTCTTTCCCAAAGCCTCCGGTCAAACTCACGTCTTTATTGACCAAAAACTTAATGTTTCCAACCGAACGTTCGCTTTCCATGGACCCATTTCTTTTAATATACTCATAACCAAAACTAAATTTTCCTACTTCAAGTTCAATCTTGCCGCCAAAATCACGATAAAACAAAGTATTATCATTAGAATTAAAACCATCTTCTATATAGCGAAGAACCGCAAAAGCGTTGATATAGTTATTGGTCTTATTACCCTTCTTTCCTGCATTTAATTGAATGGCCAACTCTGGAGTTAGCCAAGCGCCAAATCGATTTAAGGTCGCAGAATTTATATTGTTTTCCTCAAATAAAATACTGTAACCCAAAGCACCGTCTATTTGGAATATCGGTTTTATGGTTTTATAAATCCCATTCTCTTTAAGAAGATTTACGACATCATCCTGTTTATAAAGACTTTTATTTTCATCGGAAACTAGATCTTGCTTACCTTCTGCCGATTCGTAATACTCCCTTTTATTAAAGTTTTTTAAGATTTCTTGTTGAACTTCATCTTCCTTACCCTTAAGTTGATTTAGGATTTTTTGAGGAATTGGAGCAATGCTATCTATCAATACTTTAGAAATCAAATTGTAGATGGATGTCACTTTCTTCTTCGGATATATCCTAAAAATTTTTGTTCTTATTCCGAGCGAATACACATTCCTATTGCCATCCGATATATTTTCGAATTCTTTGTTCAGATAAGCAAAAGAAATTGAAGTTTCTCTTGTTATTCCAGAGAAATGTTTTTGTTTGCATTTTCCATTTTTATCTTCTAACCCTATAAATCTGTAAAAAGTTCGATTTTCATTTTTGGTATCGATAAAATAATAAGGATTAAGCTCTACAGACAAACTCTCATTAAAATTATTTAAGGCATGAATAGTAAGTGATTTAATATTCTCGGGAACATAAATTTCAGTTGGTGTCTCTTCCAACAACACAAAAGCAGGTGCTGTACTGTTCGACAAATTGAATTCACTTAAAGGGATTTGTTGGGCACTTAGTGAAGTGTAAAAACAAACTATAAAAAGGAATTGTAAGAACTTTTTCATGACTTAAACGGTTACCAGTTTTACAATAAAAAAAGCCATAAACAGGTCTTCGTTGATTTTGACCTTATCCCCTTCAAATACTATTTCCTCACCTCCAAATTTTAGTGTGTAGATTACTTTGGTAGTATTCATAATAGGATCAATATCTCCCATAGCAACAAAGAAGTTGGATACGCTAGATAAAACCGAATTATTGAGGTCATTACTGTTATCTAAATCAACAAAAAATCGGTACTGCTGACTTCTTTTAATAACATTATCATTTAGGCTCACGTAAGACCCAACAATCGCATCTGAACTTATTTTTATTTCTAACCTTACCGAGGTATTAGCTGGGATAACTACAGTTTCCATACTTTAGAATGTTTAATCATTAATTAGTTTATTCCTCACTTTGATTTTGACTTGACCCAGGTGTTAAAAGACCGGCAATAGCACCAATGGCTGTAGAGGCGGTGGCAATTAAAATATCTGGAACGTTAAATTCATTGTTGACCACCTCTGTGGCAGTTAAATAAATTACTCCAATACATATCGTTAGCACAATAATTCCCAAAAACAATACGACCCACCTATAGATAACGCGATCATTAAACCAAGGCCCTTCTTGCTCAAGCAATTTCATTGTTTCTTCTGGGTTCCTTGTGAATTCTTCTTTGAAGCTTTCACTCTTTTCAAAAGTGTTCTTAAAATCATTGAAGGTTCTAAATTTAGTTTGCATGGTAATTAAGTTTTTACCAAATCTAGACTCCTTAGAATTACAGGAAAATCCCCATGATTAGGTATTTTTAATAGCTCTAAGCCCCAACAAAGCGATTGGGATTTTCTTGCACCAACTTCCGCCATTTTGCAGGGGCCAATTGGTTTCGCATGTCAATCCAAAAAGCCTTTTCCGTCTTATGGTTGCTTACCACATAAAAATCCGTTCCGAAAAGGACGCGTTCATTGATTTTACGATGGTTCATTATCTCTGACAACAGATTCAGATATTGGTTGTCATGTGAGGTGTAACTAATATCCGAATAGACATTGTCAAATTCAATAAGCATGCTGCTGATTAAACTGAACCAATCGGAATAGTGCCAATGCTGGTAGAAATTGCCTGGCTGTTTGAGCTCATTTTTAAGGTTTAGGGCAACCGCTGGCCTGAAGACCACTTCATTGGTAGTTTGATAGCGTTCCCGTTCCAAAAACGTATCCCAATGTTCGGCACCGCCATAATGCGCTAGGTTGATTTTTAAAGTGGATAAATCCCGCTCCAAACTTCCATTGGCATACCCAAAGAGTTGATTCAACTTTTCGTTCGAATAATCGTCTAACAGCTTTATTAAAAAATGGGGCATGAGTAGACAGCAATAGTTGAGTGGATGGGTAAAATTGGCTTGGAAATCCTTGTTGTGTACCTGAATTAAACGCAAACGTTCCAATACCGCGGTCCCTTTGTCCAGCGAACCCGAGATGACTTCTTCAAAAACAGGGTGACGGTCCCAAGCTTTTTTCTTCTTACCCCGATAAAAAATCGGACCCACGGAACAGTGTGTTGTAATGGGTATATCATTTTGAACGCAATACAACCATAGAGGGAGCAGATTTTTATCGAACGGATAGTATCCCAAGGCAGGGTAAATTTTGATGCCACAAGCACCATCCTCTAAATATTCTTTAAGTTTACAGGGTTTGAGTTCTATTTTTTCGGGATTCGAACCATCATAGTCAAAAAAGGCAGCATTAGGGGCTTGTGTTTCAATGCGCCTGGGGTCGACAAAAACAAAGGGATGCAAACTATCCTTATTGTTGGACTTCAACTTCATCAGTTCCTCCATTTGCTGGAGATACGGTTCATTTACTTGTCCCGCAGCCATAAACTCCATATCCATAGGCAATACCACGAATTTACTACCGGGTGGATATTGTTGTTTTAGGTTCTTATAGATGTACCCCATCTTCCCATTTTTGGAAAAATCGATGATTTTCAGATAGCGCAACAACAACTCCAATCGCTGTTTTCCAACTAACCTTTCCAAGCGACCTTTGGCGAGTTTGGTTACCGAATTACGCAGATGCCCAAATAGGATTGCGAAGACTAACAACAACAAAAATTGGTTCCACCCTGACTCTACAAGAGGCATAAAAGCCAAATAAGTATCCATAATAGGATACATCCAGCGACCAAGCTGGGTGGTGTCCAGCAAAGGGCGAATCCAAATCAAAAAGTAATAGGCAAAGATGAAACTCGTTGCCCATTTGAAAAGGGTATAAAAGAAGTTAAACAGGGGATTGCGCACGAAAAACATGCGCAGTTGGTACAGCGTCCAACGTTTGTTTCTTGCCGTATAGGTGAATTTCCTTTTTCTTCTAAACCAAGAAATGATTTGGATAACAAAATCAATACCCAAAACCATGTAAAAAGGCCAAATAATGAATTTTTTGGCTAAGTATTTCGGAACATGGTCCTTGGTAAAAACATGGGTGTGAATGTTAAAAACGGAATCGGTTTCCGTATTGGTTGGATTGGGCATAACAACATGGTTTTTATTCGGGGAGCTTTTCTAAAATTATAATTTCCTATTGAAAATATGCTGTACAAAAGGCTTAGTTCTTTTGAGGCTTTTCCTTTTTCTGGGTATCCCTAAGTAGAATCCTTTTAAAACTCGTACTTCTTTTCCACTGCATAACGCAATAGCTCCCCCGCTCCACTCAGGCCCAACTTTCGAATCATATTTTTGCGATGGGTATCCACGGTGCTTTTGCCAATAAAGAGTTCATCCGCAATTTGATGGGACGTACGCCCTTTGGCTATAAGTTGAAGAATCTCGCGCTCTCTTGAGGACAACACGCTTTTGGTGCTATTCTTTTCGGCGTTGGGTTGATGTATCTTTTTATCGTAATAGGTTTTCCCACAAGCCACCTCGCGAATGGCTTCCAAAACGACCTCCAAGCTGCTGTTCTTGAGAATGTATCCCTGTGCACCCGCAGCAAGCATTTGCTGCACGGCTTCTTCTTGGTCGAACATGGTAAAAGCAATCACCTTGGTATAGGGAAGTTCTTTCAGAATGATCTTCGTGGCTTCGATACCATCCAATTTGGGCATTCGAATATCGCAAAGCACCACTTTGGGTTGTTTTAATCGTACCAGTTTTAGCAGCTCTTCGCCGTTATTGGCTTGTCCAATAATTTTGATATCCTCCTCGTATTTGATATAGGATTTGATGCCATCAATCAAGGCTTGGTGGTCTTCTGCTATGGCAACCGTAATCATACCGGAATATCGATTAAAATGGAAGTCCCTTTGCCCATTACACTATCTACCGTAAAGTTTCCTTCAAGGTGTTCCACACGTTTTTCGATATTGGTCAAACCCATACCGTCAGATTCTTGCCTCAATTTTGAACGGTCAAAACCTTTACCATTATCCTCAACGATGATGTTCAGGTTCTCCTCGTGCTGTGTCAATTGGATATTGATTTTGGAAGCCTCGGCATGTTTTATCGCGTTGGCCACCAGCTCTTGTATTATTCTAAAAATGGAAAGTTCAAGGGAGTTTTCCATACGTTCGCCCAAGCCAAAATGCTCAACCTCAACGTCCATGGCGTTGGTTTCTCTGATGGTTCTGGCCATTTTTTTAATGGCGGACAACAACCCTTGGTCACTCATCACGCCAGAATTTTTGCTATGCGCCATCCCACGAATTTTCTGATAAGCCTCTTCCAAAAGATATTGTGCTTTTTCAAGAGAAGGGTCCGACGTATCGGTACTGGCTTTATCAAAATGCAATTTGATGGTGGCCATTAGACTTCCCAAATCATCGTGGAGTTCTCCAGCCACCTTTTGGCGTTCTTTTTCTTGGCCGGCAATCATAGCATCAATACTGACCAACTCTTGTTCTTTGAGCAGGTTATCTACACGCTGTTGTTTTAAAATGGCCTCTTGCTCCGCCAATTGGCGTTTTTTGGTGGTGTTTTTTTGGAGGAGTAGGGCAATGCCACTACCCAGGAATAAAGCAAAACCTGCTGCGATAAGCCAGTTGCGGTTCTGAATTCTTCGCTTTTCACTTTCCAAATTATCAGCACGGAGTTTTTCGTTATTGTACTTTTCTTGAATATCGGAAATTGTGGAATTCTGTTCCGCTAGACCTATTTCATCCTTTATGGAGTCGTATTTGAATAAGTAGTTGTAAGCATTCTCAAAATCCCCCAAATAGTAATATGCTGCATCCATATTGCCGTACAGGATTTTTTTTGTCTTGGCCTGATACTTTTTCACCCGTAGGGTTTCTGCTTTCTTATAAAACTCCAGCGCCTTCTGGTACTTTTTTTCACGGCGATAGGTGTTTCCGATGTTGTTTAAAAGGTCATGGTGCTTGTTAGAATATTTCTGTAACACTCCATGGCTTATCAACAAGTCCATTGCCCGGAAATAGTAGTATCTAGCTGAATCATTTTTTTTCATCCTAGAGGAATAGACCGCTCCCATATTCATCAAATTGGTAACCGCGGAACTTGTGCTATCTGCCCGTTTAAAATATTCGTAGGCTTTATCAAAATGCCTTAAAGGAACAACAGGATTACTGTCGAGGTACGTTTTCCTTCCCAAATAATTATGCCCCTTACCCAATAAATATGGATTTTTCACAGTAGTCGCATAGTCCCAGAATTTCTCAAAATAGGTTGAGTGGTCAATGTCCAGGTTATTTTGAGTTTCCAACAAATCACTTATCTCCAAATTGGTTTCAGCTACAAGCTCAGGTATACCTCTGTTTTCAAAGTCTCGTAATGCTTTGGTGTAATAGAAAAACGCAGAATCTGTTGAATTAAGACCTTTAAATGCCTTGGCATACTCGACCATAAACACTCCTTTTTTTGTGTCACGAACATGCTTTTTTTCTATTCTTAAATACTTAAGTACTTTACTAAACCTGCCCTTTTGATTCCATTGAACCAAAACTTCCAATAAGGAATCAGGTTCTTGAGAGACGGGATTAGTTTGACTGAAAAGAAAAAAAGGCCATATCAGACTAAAAAAAAGTATTCTACCCATTGCCGCCTATAACGTCACCATCCTGTTCCTTTGGTTGAAGAATTAATAAACTGTCCTTTAGTTCTGGTTTGGGCTCTCCTTGTTCATCACATCTACTTCCTCTTCTTATTAACTCAATTGCCTCGGAATAACTTTTAGCATTTCTAAACACTCTAGAAAAATCATTTGTTCTAGGTAAATCACTTTTGTCATTATTATATATGTAAACCAACAAACTATCATGGTCTTGTAAACGATTTCTATATCTGTTCAACTCACCAAGTACCGTATCAACAGGTATAAATTTTGAAACTGGTGCCAAAGGAGTGCAACTTGGATTTCCTTTTAAATGAACCAGAATGGCGTTTAAGGAATCATTGGATATGCTTTTAATGGCATTCAGTTCTAAATCATCACTTGTGACCGGAATATTAAGCTTAATCCTAACCACATTATTTTTCAAGGTAAAGTTGTTTCTAATAGTATCACATAATTGATATCGTCTAGGAATACACTCTTCGGTTTGGAGTTGGGTTTGAGTTTCAGTTTGAGTTTGGTCAATCTCCTCAACCTGTTTTTGTTTTTCTTCCTTAGGGTTACAGGAAAAAACAACTAGAAACAAGCCGGTTACCAATGCTATTTTTTTCATAATGAAAAAGTTTTAAGGTTAGCTAAAAGTTTTCTTCAACATTAAGTCAAAACAAAGACGCCAACAATCCCCATCTATAGGGATTTTAACCGAAATAAGAAGTAAAGCGGTAGGTACTAATCTGAAGCACTGAAAATTAGCAAACCAATACCAGATTTGGTTGCAGATTTCCCTTAGAAAAATTGGGGTTTTCCCATAAAAAACAGAGAAAAAGTCATACCATGAGCGGTTCCCTAGGTAGAAATCAATAGGAGCCGTAAAGTCCTTGAACAAGTTCGAATCCCGCCAAAATGTGGTAAAAATTATACTCCTTTTTTCTTCTTGAAAAGCGAAACCAGACTTCCAACAATCAATAAAACACCTCCAATTAAAGTAATGAACACTCCAATTTCAGGGTTTTGTCGAACAGAAATTCTATTGGGTCCTCTACTATAACCATATCCTAAATCACTTCGGCTAACCCCATTTATCACATCAAAAGTAAACCCAACAACAACAATTCCCGCCACCAAAATCAGAACGGGCAGCCATTTGTTCGTGAAAGACTTATTGTTTGCAATTCCCAAAATTCCGCCAATAATACCCGCTGCTATACTTAAGAGGCCTTGCGAAAGGTCGAGACCTGTAGCAGTAGTGTTATGTACTCCTGACCCCGTAATGTTTACCCTAACCGCCACCCATGGCAGTAACACCCCAATCAAAATAATAGCTGCTCCAATCCAAATAAGGATATTCTTGGTTTTGGTAGTTTTTTTGTTCCCGTTTTGCAGTTCCGCTTTCTTATTTTGGGAGATAGTATCCTCTTTTACCAAATTGCTTTGTTGGTTTGATTCCTTAAGCTTGGCTTGTTTATCATTTGTATTGGGCTTAGGCTTGTTTAAAATTTGTACTTCCTCTAATGAGATTAACTCCAACACTTCATTATCGACCTCCTGTGCTACTTTTTTTACCGTCACCAATTCATGAGTCACATCCTCTAATGTGGTGTCATCCAAGTCAAATTCTCGCTTTAATGCGCGATAAGAGATTCGCCCTTCTCTTTCAAGAAGCTGTATCACTTGATTTAAAAGTTCATAAAAAGCCATAATACTGTTTTTACGTTAGGTATCACTTGTCTTCCAAACCGTTTAGGGCTTGCGAATTCCAAAAGAATCGGCAGCAGCTTTCTCCAAACAGGGTATCAAGTTGGAGTGGTCAAAGTAGTTTACGCCCTTTTCATCCGAAGCATGTGCGCGGTCCGTGTATTGAAACAAGAGGCTGCCGTTCTTGATTTCTTCATAAAGCAAATTCACCCTTTTGCCCTTGACTACTTTGTTTTCAAATGCGTCTGTAGCAGGGCAACCGTGACTGGTTCCTGCCATCCCCGTGGTTTCGCTTACATATCTTGCAGTATGCATCATAATGCCTCTACCTTGGGCATTATCGTTTATACCGGGTTCCAATCCGTGGAGTTTCATCCATACCCTTTTTTCGGTCACCCCATTTTTGACCTTATCTTGTGGAAAGGGCCAACCGGTAACAAAAAATCCCAAACTAGATTTGTTGGTATTGGGCGTATTGGTAAAATGTCTTGCGTAAAGGCGTTCGGCACCTCTTCCTGAACTATTCACCCCATGCGAAACATGCAAATAGCTTCTTTGGGTTTGGGTCAACATATTCAATACTACCAAGCGTGGTTCGTTTGAGGGCTTCGTGAAATCGATAATGCTCAAATAGCCGGAAGCATTGTTGTAGGTAACCGTCTCCTTATGCCCCTTCCTATTCTTTTTGGTTACGTTGGGTATCGCGCAACCTTGTCCAATGGTTTCATATCCGAGATACCCCAATCGAAAAGCTTGAAAGTCAATTTTGTCTTTTAGACCAAAGGCTTTGTAGAGCTCGGTCGCCTTAGCCTCCAAACGATTTTCAATACGCCACCATTTGCTTATGGAAAAAGGGCCTTCACCTACATGACGTTTCCAGTCGTATCGCGCGTATTGGTCTCCCTTGAAGAAGTAAGTGAAGTTTGAAAAGCGGCCTCCCCCATCTATGGCACCATCCACCCCTTGGTTGAACATAGCGGGTAGCTTCCAAAGCGAAATATCTCTAAGCTTGTCATCTGACGGAGCGTCTTTGTCCCAATGATATCGTACGTATTTATTGCCCTTGAAGAGGTAACCATAGTCGTCATATTTCCCCTTTCCATTGCAAGCGGCGTCAATCCCGTTTAAAAAGTCTCCTTTTAGCTTCCAAAGATTCAAGGACTTCGGGTTACCGACGGGAGCGTCCTTGACCCAGTCATAGGTAACATACTTTCCTCCTTTGAAAAGATAGCCATAGCCTTCAAACTTTTTTTGTCCATTGATTGCTGCATCAATACCCTTAGCAAAACCTCCCTTTAGTTTCCAAAGATTCAATTTCTTGGGATAGTTTGCATCAGGACGGTCTTTGTCCCAATCGTACCGAATGTAGTTTTCTCCGTTAAAGAGATATCCTTTGCCTTCAAAGCCTTTTTGCCCATTGATGGCAGCATGTATAATTTTTTTCATCACTTTTATTTTAAAATCAAGACACCCTTAAGAATCTTCTTGAACTTTTCTTTTACGTTTTGGGGGACGCTCAGCGTTACGTTGGATGCGTTATCAACACTTCTTTGGCCTAACCAGATTTCCATCGGGTGATTTGTAGAGGGTCATACAACGCGTACCCTCTCTGTTCTGGATCTTCCTGCATGGATAGATAGGTTTTGTAGAATCTTAGGATTGAATTATACCCATAGCCATAAACGGACGTGTTTTTTGGTACTACCATCACCCTGCGATTTGCCCTGCCACCTCTTTCATAGTCAGCCCCGGTTCCCGGAAGGGCGGCATATACTTTTACCCCTGTATTATACGCCATTTGGGCAGCGTAGGTATGTACCATGCCCCTAATGAGAAAGTCCTTGACTTCGCGAAAGGTTCTTGTAAGGGATAGCTCCGTTATTGCGGAAGACGTTCTTGAGCGAAAAAAGAAAAGTGTGTCATATTCGAAATATTCTTCTGCGAAACTTCGGTTGAACCGAAGCGTGAAAGTATCCGTGTCCACATGGCTGCCGTATCTTTTGTTTCCAAACTCAGGGGAGCGCAATACTTTTAGTATTACTGTTTTAAACAGTCGACTTGAAGCACATCCCCAAACCCACACATGCCCTGAACCATTGAACGCTTGAACAAAACGTTGCCATTCCACCATACCCATATTTGTCAGGTTGGTGTCTTTTTGTCTTCCATCTTTATCCCAGGGGTCTCTTGCCATGGCGTTTGAACCATTTCTCAAATAGTCACTCCTTTGGTAAGAATTTACCAAAACAGGGCCACCTCGCCATCCATGTCCCAAAAGGGTGAATTCATGAAGCGTACCGCTATCATTATTTCCTACATCCTGAAGGTATTTGTAGGCGTCCGTGACGGATATCACATCGGTCTCCCTTTGCACAAAATGCCGCTCAGCAGTATAGTGCGAACCATCATCAATGGCATCAAAATCATCTCGTTCCAATGACCAATCTATTTGGTTTCCATTGACCCTACCGGTTTCTATTTGGCCATTTTTTACGTCAAACAAGGTGAATTTCACTTCAGCATCATTATGCCATGATGCTTTTTGATGTAAGATGACATTGGCCCTTTGCTTACAAAGTCTGGTAAGATTGGTACGGCCATGATGATACTCGTACCCTGCAACTAGAATGACGTGTTTTTTCATGAGTGCAAGTCTTACTGGCTGCCCTCTTTTGTGGCCATGTTCAATTTCAGCTCCGCGGTACTGAGAATTGCCGTTCGAATAGAGTCGTTCAGTTGTTCTCTGCCAATTTTATCCGGTATACTCAGTAATTGAAGATCTAAATGTTGGCCTATAATAGCCTTGTCCAGCATGGTCGCGCTGCCCCAGTTGAATTTGCCAGGTTTGGTGGGGGTTGGAGTAGAAGGGTTGTCCTGCCCCTGTAGCTTGGCAGCCAGCTCATTCAATGCATATTCATATTGACTCAACAAGCCTGTTAATTGTCCCATATTGATGGTCAAGTCGTCTACCTCAGACCTTAACCTACTATTGGTATTGGCCATAGGAATACTAAAGAACCCTACGACCACTGTTGATAAAATCACCAACCCCATAAACATCCAAATGGTTTTTATTGCGATAGGTCTTGGTTTCTCTCTTTTTAACTCCGTTCGTATTTGAAAATAAGTGAGTCCAATCATAATCAGTGCAAAGCCCGATATTCCATAACTCAATAGATTTCCATTTAATAGGTCTAAACTTTCCATAACTATGGTTTTATGATAATTTCTTTGTTTTTGATGGCCTTGAATTTTTCTTTTTCCCTATCCCCATTGATGTACCTTTTAATCTGGCGCATAAACAATGTTCCATCACCTTCATAGGAATAGGCTATCGGCTCCGGCACTTCGTCACCTTCAAACTCAATCTTTTCCAATGCTTGCTCGGTACCGTCTTCCTTCTGTAATTTAAACTCCAGCCTTAGGTAATCAAGATCTTCTTGTTCTGGGCTTGGACCTTCCCAACGTATGGATACTGAATCTGCATTAGTCACTTCTTCTACTTTGATTATTAGGGGTCCTCCCTTTGTTTCACCCTTGTTCAATTCGACCAAGTCGCCAGCTGTGGTAATCGCAGTGACCTTGTATGCCACGGTATCTCCCTTATCCAATACTGGTATGGTGATTTCTTCCAATGTAAAATCTGGCGCTTTGGCCCTGAACAATTGGCTGTATTCAAATGCCTCTTCCGGGCTTTGGTATTCCAACTGTAGCAATATTTCAATGTAGACATTGGCGGGTACGCCAGTGATAACGGGTATAATTGCTACATTCTTAAAGGCAAAAGGGTCGGCCACAATACACTCTTCATCAAGCAAAGCAACCGGTAGTTCTTTAAGGGTAGGTCTACCGTCACTAAAGTGATAGTGGCGTTCTTGTTCTAAATAGGGCTTATCCGACGGATGGTTTCTTACCTTCCAGATTTCCGATGTATTTTGCTCGGAAAGCGTTAAAAGTTCTTGTTCTAGTTGATTTCCGTCCCCATCTTTTGCCCGGATGAAAATATCGACCCGTGAAATTTTAGTAGCATCGATATTCCCGTATTTGAATTCAAAAATGCCCACGGGCACCAAAACTTCGGGAATGATTACCAAATCCTGCGAACTACTGTAATTGACATCACTAAAGATTTCTGCAGGTGTACTTACATTGGATAGGTTATCCTTGTAGGTGAACTTTACCTGATAGAAATATCCAGAAGGTTCATCTTTTTCAACAATCCAAGCAATTTTTTGTTTTTCTTGGTCATCCTTTGTCAATGTAAAACTTGTTAGGGCTTGGGCATTCTCAGGGATTTGAAAACCTCCTCCCACCGATTCCGTTTTTCTGCCATCTTTTTTCCTCCACACCAGCACCTCGGCGCTTAACAGGTCATTGTTGGCCTGTTCAAAATCATGCATTAGACTGATTTCCAAATGGTTTTCACGCCACAAATCGCTAAAATTGACGGTCTTGGTGTAGCGGTCAATATTATCCTGGATTTGTAAACCCAATAGCCATAAATGTGCCTGAGGGTTATGAATTTTAAGTGTCGCCGAACGTTGTCTGTAATCTACCGAAATGGTTTTGTTGTGATAGGTTTTCTTTTTGCGGAATTTATAAGCCACCCCTATTTCAGGGCCTGCACTACCGAGGTTTTCCAGTATATCCACGTTGGGGATATTGGCATTGACCATAGGTCGAAAAAGTTCACGCATCACGTTGTCGGTGAACTCTTTCACCATTTCATCAATCATTTTTTTGGTTTCAGAATCTGTGACTTGTGAAAGTATATCGACCTTGATGTCACCATCTTCAATGAGTTTTTCCTTTATGAAATCGAAAGACGCTTTGGCAGACAGGGTAAGGCTCCCATAACTGACGGCCGCCCCTACGGAAACGAGATGTTCTACTTTTTCATGGCATCGGTCTAAATTGGCCTCTATTTTCATATCAAGTGCTGGTCGTATGCACTTCATTTTCAGCTCATACAAAACTCCGGCAAGCGAACTTCGGTCTCCCTGAAGGGTAGATGCCACCAAGCTGGCGCCTTTTCTGTCCAATCGCACGTTAAAAATGGCTTTCAAATCACCTCCGGTCAAGGAAGGTTTTTTTGACCCTATGATGCTGTCCACAAAAGATTCGTCATTCTCTCCATCCGCTTCTTGAGTGGTTTCATCCAAAACAATAAGATCAATGGTTCCATCGCTCCATTCGGGCGGCGAAAAAAAGAAATCTTCCGCTACCTCCTTATGCGCGACCAACTTACTCCGCGCCTTTTCTAGTTTCTCGGGTTGGGCAATACATTGAACTCCTAGAGACATGATGGCTCCAGAGGAGTCTTCAAGCGCTTTCAGTCCACCTTGTACTGCTACGCCTTCTTTAAAAATTTGAAGGAAAAAATCGAACGATTTAGGCATCGTACCGGTTTCATCCACGACGGGAACCAAACCCACTTCGTTCGGCAGAAAGTAAACGATGTTATTCTTTTCATGATCTCCATAAAAAGTTATTCCTTCGTGTATCCCTAAAGGTTTTGACAAGTCTAACATAATCACCAAATTGTTTCGGGTACGGTTATCTCTATTTTTTCGTCTTCTGAGATTACCCAATCCGACCTGAAATTATCACCGCTTTCGCTTCGCACTTTATAGCGATACTTGTACGCAAGCAAGCTTGGGTCTTTCAGCTCATGGGTAAATCGTACTACATCACCAACTTTTCGAAATACCAATTTGCCATTGTCATCAGAATTGACCTTAAAGTTGTTGTCCTCATCAACATAGATGATGTTGACACTCAACTCCTTGATTTCAAATTCTTCAAAATCAGGTGCCTCAGCTAGCATAACTTTTATTGAACGAGCAGGCTTGACGGTATCCTTTACCATGAGAATAGGCCCTTTGTGGTCCGTCCACGGACCTCGGACTACGTCACTATTGTTTTTGATTACCGTGTTTCTATATTCAAGGTTTTCCTTGGGCGTATCCAAACTGGTGACCACCCCAAGTTGATGCGAATGCTGCTCTTTCGTAAAATTGAACTTATCGGTTATCCAAACGCCTCTGGTATTGTCCCAAATTCTTGTTTCAACGATCATTTTACCGGTTTGCTCCCAATCTGCATTGCTCATAAGCTCAACGGTCCATTTGTTTTCGAAAGGATTGGGAATAAAAAAACTGAAGTCTTCATGGTCAGGTAGCTCTAGCGTAAACTCTTCGGAACCCGGGATGTAGTAGACCACCTGTAAATCGATTTTTACCGGATGTAATTTGCTATGCAACAAGGAAAGAAGATGCGGCTCTTTTTTTTCTTTGTCGGCTTCCAACAAGAACGTATTGGTCAACACTTTTTTGTTTGATTTCTTTTCTCGTACAGTAACCGTGGTTTCGATTAAATGGGTATGTTCGAAAATGGAAGTGTCGTCAATACCAATTTGAAGTTTGGTATTCTCAAAATATTCGGAAGGGTTAAAGTAAATGAATTCGGATTCGGTGTCCTGCCAGTCCACTTCCATTTGAGAAGGCAAGCCAGTACCTTCATTATTGATATAGATAGTTGCTCTATAGCGATATCTATACGCATTGGAATGCTGCCTAGTATATTTGAACGTCCCCTTAAGCTTTTCCTTTCCATCGAATATGAACGTGTGGTCACGCTCCTTTTTGTTAAGCGTTTGGTCCCAAACTTCGCAGTCGATTTTAACGGATCTTATGTTTGCAATCGTAAAAGTGTCAGCAGCGAGGTCTGCGGTTATGGTTTCTGGCCTAAAGGGCAAATCATCCAGTTTTATCCATTTGAGCCGGTCTTGCAGTCCTCCAGCTTTTTGAATCATTGTGGATAGAAGTGCCTGGGGATAAAACGGATACTTTTTCGCCTTTCTTTCCCTTAAATCCACGATGAGTTCGTTACTTTGAATCTCTTTGTTGTTGCGCAATATGTAATGCGATCCTGGAATAATTGAAGAATGAATCATTCCAACGCCATGGGCAATTCTATTCTCAATTTTTTGACTGGCACTTAATGGCGGTACCGAAGGCTTGAAAAGATTTTTTACGGCTTCGGTCTTGAGCTCATCCAACAAAGCTTTAGAAGCATACTGGGAAACGTCTGGGTCGAGTTCTTCGATTTCCATTTCCACGAGACTGCTTTCCTTCAATTCATCGAAGGTATTGCTTATCTCTTCCCGTGCGAAAATGAAATTTTTCACCTTCATATCTTCAAAGTGCTTATAAATTCTATCCCACTTTACCCGCAGTCTAGCCTTGAAAGTTGGCGCAATGCCCAACATGTTCATTTCGTAGTATACATGGCCCGCCACCATATCTTCGTTGAGCGCGGCTACCAAACGTTTGGCTTCTTCCCCAGAAGTCTTCACCACCAAGGCAGCACGGTTATCACCAAATATGGAAGGTGAAATCCCAGAGCTTACGTACCACTCCTTAGGGTCAGGTTCTTCACCAGCTGAAGCAAGAATCAGGTATACTTTTCCATCGGTAACCGTAACCGGGAGCAACCGTTTCGCATTCTTACCCCATTGCTCCTTTATCTGTTCAATTGCAACATCCAAAATTTCCTCGGATACCCCTAACGATACCTCCATTGAAAGGCTTGAGTCAATAACCTGATTTATACTCTCATCGGTACTGCTTTCGGGAAGTATGGTGTAGGCCGCTAAGGATGGCCCTTCTGCATTCTGAACAATGGCAGGCTGTATATTGGCATAGTAAAATGTCTCCGGGTCCGTATCATCCTTGAAGATGGTAAGGTTTCCCACATCCATAAAAGGTGGTTGATAGCTGAGCATGATTCTTTAGTTTACGTCCTTGATGATTAAAAACTTGCCTTTTCCGACCAAATCCTTCACCTCAACTTGGTCCCCTTCAGGTGGGAACAGGGTCATGGAATAGGAATAAGAATCCTCTTGTTCACTGATTCGCGGTATGAACCAATTGACAGGTTTTGCGGTATGCTCAGAATTCAGAAAGAATTGATGGCTAATTTCATGACCGTTGTCTTGGTACTTCATGTCCAGAACGACGTTCTGATACTTTTGCCCAATTTTGAGTCGGCTCACATCAATAGCAACCTGTAAAATGGGTAAAATGATGGTCTGATCACCTGAACCCGTTATCCATCCGCTCTTGAAGAACATATTATCACCGATGAGTTTGTATCGGTATTTAAAATCCTGCTTGTCTTTTTGAAGTTGTACCAATTTGGCAGTGACTGGCTCCCATTCATCTTCGGCCGAAAGAATCACCTTGTCCTCGCTGGTGAACATATTTTCTTGGTCTTCGTATTGAAATTCAACTATGATTTTTTTCAGGCTCTGGTCGGGAGACATGCCGATTTCAACATCCAATTCAAGGGTATCTTCATATGGATTTGGCGTAAATATATCCGCTGGTTGGTTCTCGGTAAAATAGAATTTCTGGGCAGGCATCTCGATTACCTTGCCATTTTTACTGAAGTACTTCACTTGGTACTCAATGGGGGCGTCTATATTTCGATACAATGCCCTTTCCAGTTTTTTTCCTTCGACTTCCTCTGAAGCAAAAACCAGTGAGGACGCAAAATGCTCAGGAGCCTCTTGGGTCTTGTAACTTATATCAACCTGAATGTTGGTTATCTTATTATCACCTGAAAGGGATGACAGTGTGGGATGTGGCCTAAAATTCGCAACCATCAACCCTACTTTTCCAACCTCTACATTTATGAGTCCATTGGTTTCTTGAGATGGGATGATAAGGGGTTCGGAAACGCCTTTGAAGTATACTTCCGAGGAATATTTAACCACTGCATCATCATTCTTTGGTCTTCTGAACAACCATTGGTGTTTGTTGGTTGTTTTGTCGAAAAGCCAGGATTTTGATTCTTCCGCTGAAGGATATTCGGCCATCACTTTTACCGAGGCCACGAAGGGCGCTTCATCCCATGGTGCGTTCACCTGCAATGGAATCTCTACGGTGCCCACAATATCCTCAGCTAAATCCACAACTTTCGTTATGTTCTTTTTATTCGATTCGGAAACACCCTCAAGAAAATTCATGATGGTACCCTGGGGAGACATTTTCCACTCAACCACATCCCGTTGGGTAAAGCGAAGCTCAACGAAGGAGTTTACTTCTTCTTCCATCAATTTTATCATGGAAGATTTTCTTTCCTCTTCGGTCATGCCATGAATCCGTGATTTAATGATTTCCTTGACCTTTTCCTCAATGAGTTTGATGGCCATATCGCGCAGTTGACTTACATGTTCATCCGAAATTTCGGTTGACCCTTTTTTGATTTCAATGTTCATAAGGCCCTCTTCCCGAAGATTTTCGACCACACTGGAAACATCAATCCGCTCAACGTCGGCATCAGAGCATCCTTTATCCACGTTTTTCCATACCCGGTTGACCTGTCTTTCGATTTTCGACTTTTGTTGAGACCCGGCCCAAGCCCTGATTTCGAGACTGGGTAACCGTAACCTAAACTTAAGGTCGCACCTTGTTCCTATGGCCTTGTCACCTTGCTGTAAGGCCTTATACCACACTGCGGCACCATCAGGAGTAAGCCGCAGTGCGAAGGCAGCATTGTTATCCCCTATCAAACTTGCGGGACCGCCCGAAGAAGACCAGCCCACCATACTGCCCCCTTGTTCTTCCAAAAGGGTAAATGTGCCATCCGTATACTCCAATGCACCAAATACGATATCGCCGACAGGTGCCACATCTGGATCGGGAGCTCTTTCATCTCCCCTTGCCCTAGCAATCAATGCAAGACGTTCCCGTTCCAACTTCACGATTTCTCGACGACGACGTTCTTGAATTTTCATACTTCTCAATTTCTGACGTACCTTATCTTTCTCTTCTTCCGAAATCGACAAATTCACGTCAAAATTGATATATCCCCCGGCCAAACCAGCTGTTGAGTTTGAGCTTCCGTCGGCTTTATCTGTCCAAAAAAGCCCATTGAATATTGGGGTTTCCCCATCCATTCGTATCCGAGGGGTTGACCTTGCGAGATAGTACACATTGCAATCTGTATCATCCGGAAAAGCGATGATATCGTCTAGTACAGCTATTTGTGGTAATGTTGTCATGATTTGTTTCTTTAAGTGTCAATTTGTTCTATTTCTGGATAAACCAGTAGGTGTTCCATACTGGTATTCTCACTACTTTTCCATATCCCTGGCTTGGATTGGGTAAGTGTTATGTTCGTTTGTCTGAATTGGTATTTTCGGTTTTCGTGCTGGGTACTTTTTAGCAGTTGCTGAACGGTTCGTGCCATCTTGACTACCTGATTGGGATTGTGCCTATCCAATCTCACCGAAGTGATTTCGCTATCCTCGGTTTTAATCTCTACGATTACACCAGTAATTTCTTTGTAGGGTTCTTTTTGTTCCTCGCTCCAATTCTCCCAATTTTCATATAAGGGTGCCGCAATTTTCAACTCCCACATCTGAGGGTCTCCTGTAGCATGGTCGATAACACTTGCCATAATTTTATCGGGGTCGATATTGGCTCGAATACCATGTGGCTCGCATACCAGGTTGTTCCACACCATGTTTTCATCGGTAAGCTGGTCCACATCAGATTGGTCAATAAAAATCCCCTCTTTTTTCCCTTGGGCTATGGTTAATGGCCAACTGATTCCTTCAGTGCCCAAATCAAAGTCTACGCTATAGACAAAATTTTCCGTACTTGACAAAAGGGTCAGTTCAACGCCTTCGACGGTAACTGGGGTCTTGGTATTGTTTTTTAAATAAAATCCTGCGGGTGCACTTGCCAGTTTGCCATTAGCGCCTGAAAGGTTCTCTACCGATAAGGGTATGTTTTCGAGTTTTTTGAAACTAAGCTCCACGGTAATGGGCTTACTTTGGGTAAATACCACCCCCTCCTGTGTTTCTTCTTCCAACTCGAAATAGATTTTACCGATGTCTATTCCATTGGTCAGGAGTTCTTTTTTGAATACCTCAAAAGACTCCAAACTGTGGTCAGCCGTAATGGTAAAACCTGCGGAAGGGTCGATTTCCTCTGCTTTTTCGGTAAACTTTTCTGAGAAAAGCGCATTGTCACTTAAAAACCTATCTTCCAATTCAAAGGATACCTTTCTGTAACCGCCCAAGACCAAGTTTTCAACGTATTTTATCTTTCCTTCGGACAATCCAAAAAGATGGTTCATCAAGTCTTTTTTCGCTCTTGGATGAAAATAGGGTTCTATGTGAAAGGTCATATTTATACGATATTCCTTATGCCCAGATTCTTTCTCATGCTCATAAAGATTAATGTTCATTCTGGGTTCACCCGTTTCATGGTTTACCCCAATTCGATAGACTTGAGGCAAAAAGAAAACCTTGTTTGGGTCATTCGTCAATCGGTAGTAATAGGAATGCGTAAACCCTGGATTTTGAAAGTCAATTTTCTCTTCTCGATGCCACTTGTATTCTTTGGATTCCAGTTCATCGAAGAATCCCTGAAAAATACTGGCATCCTTCCGCTCAAAAAATAAGTGAATCTCACTATTCAAATCTACTTTTTGAGGTTTCGAAGGGGTATCGGCAACTGTACTTGCGTCCTTCATTTTCAAGGCCAAAAGGGGTTTGAATGCAACTGCATTCATCAAATGCAACATAGGTGGCCTCGTTCGCTTCAAATAGGTCATACCTGGCTTTGGTCTGCCTATGTAACAAGTAGCATCAAAACCGTGTTTTTTGATAATTTTCAAGGCCCTTTCGGCATTGGTTTTGCTCGCGCCGAAATCAAACATCCAACTACGGCCATCTGTAATTTTCCAACGCCCTTTTGCGTTGGTCACCTTTAGTCTTGCTGGATTAAAAGGAAGGCAATCTTCCCCCTTTATTTTTCCCGTGGGCGGGTTGTTTCCCGAAAGAAAATAAGTGAATTGATTGCCACCCACGTTGCATCGCTTGTCCATTTTATAATGCCGAATAGCCTGTACCGCCCTTAACGCGTCATTTCGATTTCTAAAAGACAATAATTTCTGACTTCCCGAAAAAACATTATTCCCCTGGACTCGTAAGGCGTTGCGATTAAAGGACTGGCATGTGTCAGCGATTACCCTAGGCTTTGCGGGTCTTGATGGGGCTGGTTTTGGTTTGTTTACGGTTGGCTTTTGCCACCAGATTTCGCTTTTTAGGGTCAATTTGGATTTTTTGTTGCCACTTACAAGTGCTTCGTAAATGGCTTCTTTATCGTTCTCATCAACAAGCGCATGGGCATATAGGTGCTTACTCGGATAAGGGTCTTGTATGGGTAAGGTTTGCGTTATTGAAAGAGGTAATTCAACATCACCATTGGCATTCTCATATTGAAATACAATAGTCGTTGCACTGAACTCCAATGGAATTACATTGGTTTCCGAGCTGTACGCCTCTACAATAATGTTAAGGTGTAATTTATTCTCCTTGTCTTTGGTGAACCGAAATCCCTGCTGTCCGGGTATGCCATTGCTAGCCTCCTCCGGAAGTAATCGAAACTCCGGTCTTCCATAGTTTTTGTTGTTGTACCGGTAAACCTTATCTGCATTTGGTGCCTCATTCAAAAAATTCGTTGCTTGATTGTTAATCATCATCAACTTGAAATTTTTCATGAGGTTGTTGTTCACGAGATATTTCAGTTTAGGGGCCGAATATGTGATTCCCTTTTTGGGTGGTTCTATGATTGACGCCATTTTTAGCTTTTTAATGATTCATGAATACCATCAGGGGTAATTTCCCCCTGATGGTTTGTTATAAACTATCCCGTTGGTAGCTCACCCGGATTGGGAGTAGCTGGGGTTGGAGCTGAAGGATTTTCTACCACGGCGGGTTCAGTCGGTTCCGGTTGTACGACATCCGTAGCATCTGGTGGCAGTGGATCATTTAGTGGCTGTTCCCCTTCAGGGTCCTCAAGAATCAAAATACCTCCTTTTACCGTTTTTGGTGGCAAATCCTTAATGCCTCCTTCACCGGCAAATTTGAGGGTACATTCAAATTCGTTGACACCCGGATGAAACGACATGATTTCAAAGGATTGCATGATGTTGGTCTGGTCGAGTCTTAGGGTAGCCTGTTTTAAATACCCATTAGCCTGATCTTCATACTTTACATTGACATAAACCATTTTCCATTTGGTCCAATCCAACATTCCTCCATCAATCGTAAGGTTTTGATTGTATCTTTTTAAATCTATCGGCGGAATATCCTCATCACTTTGGGTTTCCAACCAATCCGAAGTTTTTACTACCCCATCGGTATACTGAACAAAATAGCGGTACTTGAACTTATTGGTTGCGTTCTCCCGTAATCGCATGCTCCAATCCCAAGTTTCAGAACCTGTGAACCACTTCGAGAATTCTTCGGAGACCTGGTTTGCGTCGTCTTTGTAAAGAACCTCTACTTTGGCGGTTGTCACCGTATTGGAATCCATCAAAACATCAAAAGAAGCCTTGGCCCGGCCTACGAGGTTGTCATCAATAACCAGTGAGTCTCTGGTGTCTTCTTTATATTCGGTTTTGCTTTGGGTTCCATCTAGATAAAAGTATTCCACGGAATAGCGATACGTCTTATCCTTATGGCCGTACATAAAGCATTTCCAATTATCGGTTAAGGATTCTTGGCTGAGTCGAATTTGTTTTTTGGTATCTGGTTTGTTCGGTTCGGCCTTGTATTCCATTTCAACCACAGCTTCTTTTACCATGGTCCAATCAATATCCCCTGCAGTGACCTGTGTCGTAATAAAGCCTAGTTTATCGTAAGAAATGTTGAGAACACGATCGCTAATGTTATCCAACACAATTGGCGGAGGGGCCTCTGCTGTTCCTTTATAAGAAATTTTGGCTTCAGCTTTATAGAAATCAACAAGTTCTCCCTTGGCATTCCTCGCCATACTTACTCGGAATGTGTATACCTCCGAACCATTCTCGAATAGGAACGATTTTGAGTTTTGACGTACAATACCAGACTTATGGTCTTTTTGGCTATAAGAAACATTGACGATGACCGAATGTATATTGTCGTTTTCGAAGTCAGCATTGACCTTTACTTGAACCTCCAACATCTGAATTTCGGGACTACTTACATCAATGTATCGCACCGCTGCTTTGCGTTCACTTTCAGTCAATTGTACTGCCAATGAACCATTGGGATATCGGTTGAACTCGACAACCCCATTTTTCTTAAAATGGAAGAAAATGTCAGTTACCTGTTTCTTATCAATATTATTTTTGAAGTGATAATAATGATCTTGATTCTTGACCCATTTGTTACGTGCCGTAAGCCCCATATTGGCATTGGGTTGTGCCGTACCTCCGCTACTAGAAGCACCTTCTTCGCCATCCTCTTCTGCACCATCATCTGACTTTTGGCCAATCATGGCCGTTTCAAAAAAGGTTTTCATGATGGTACCAAAAATCATATCCATTAACGATTCCCGTAAGTTATCTTCGACCTCTTTCTTCTCGGCACTGTTGGCGGCAATATCTCCGTAATCGGTAATCTCGATGGACACCACCTTACGATCAATCATTTCTTCCACCATTTTATGAATATCCGATTTGTCTACTTCAACCGTATGATCGTAATTCCATGATTTTTTTGATACGGTAACCCCCATTATTTTTTTGGTTTTGGTCTTGCGACCTTGATGCACTTTGCGTTTGTATGTGGAGGTCTGTTCTTGCATAAAATCATAAACCTGCGCTGCCCTTGCCCTAACCTTGACCTCTAGGTTTGGGATATGTGCATATCCTTTAAGGTCATAGCGTACAACCGCCTGAAGCGGTGTTTTTTCGTCGGTACCCTTTTTCGATTTAAAACCTGTAGACAATGCATCGAACATAATCTGCGCCATTTCTATTCCACAAGTAGCATAGAGCGCTGCCGAATTGGAAGCCGTCAATGAGGGTTTTACCTCAGCACTAGAGGTTTTTTTGAAAGTATCGCCCAACCCTTCCAAAATCTCAAGTTTTACCGTACCGTCTTTCCAAGTGCCTGGGTAAGTCAATATGGGCTCCACTTTGTTGGGAACCGGCCTTTTGAACCTTCTATGGTAACGCCGTACGAAAGCATGGTTTTTT
The DNA here is from genome assembly GCA_039027495.1 of Bacteroidota bacterium. Classification (GTDB taxonomy): domain Bacteria; phylum Bacteroidota; class Bacteroidia; order Flavobacteriales; family Flavobacteriaceae; genus Flagellimonas. Next base: position 83,583 of record JBCCKH010000017.1, on the reverse strand, counting down.
TGATTGAGAATTTTTCTCAAATACGCAATGGCGATTTTGTGCTCTTCCTTTGAAAGGGCCAAATCTACGGTCATCACCAGTTGTCCCAATTGTGTTTCTACCAAATCTTTGTTGGTACTACTGGCATAGGCGATATCGGCGTTTCTCGCAAAGAAGTTGAAACTAAGGGCTGGTTTTCCATCCTGATCGCGGGCAATCATAGGAGTAGACCGCAAGGCATAAAAAATATTGTTCTTTTTGTGATCTCTAAAGATCTCTACATCTGGGAGTCCAGGAACTCCTATTTTATCCAATAATGAAAGCATGATATATTTTTTACTATTCGTATTTAATTCACTGTTGTAATGGGAAGCATTAGTTGCGGGGTATTCGCGGGCACCACAAAAGTTTGCTCCTCTTGCGTGCCATCATTCGCAAAAATCTTCACTGTGGCGTTCAAAGCCTGCGTAACCGGCGTGTTCGGGATAATTGCGATGTCTTCAATTTTCGACTGGTTTAAAAACAGCACCGTACTCTGCGTATTCTCTCCTTCGATACTGGTCAGATTTACTTCAAGTGCTGCGATTCTATTTCCAAAAGTTGCGGGACCAAGCAATGGGACTACCTTAACTGTTCTAAAACCACTATTGTCTAGACTTATAAAGGGTTGCTCCGTATCGTAGTTAATCCATTGGCCTTCAAGCAAACGGCCGTCATTCAAAACAAATCGTGTTCTTCCCGTCCAATTTCTGGGGTCATTTTCTTCGACCAATACGGAAAAGGATTTAACTGAGACCTCCGGTGTTAAGCTTAGGGTTGTGTTTTTTTCATCCGTATCGGCTGCAGTATACTTGATATCGACCAGTGCTTGTTTTACAAGGCTATGCGTATTTACCAGGTTGGGGCTAATGCTAAATATTCTGGCCACCGGTCGGTCTACAACAATCTGTGCGTCGCGTTGATTTTCTTCTTCAAACAGTAGTTTTTCATCTTTGAAGAAGAACTCTTGCCGAACGAAGTAATCGTATTGATTTTTTTCGGGGGGATGAATCAAGTAACGTTTCATCTCGGAATTTTCAGCGTTCAGTATTGTGGTTCGACCATTGCCCTCTTTGGTGGGCGCCAAAAACACTTGCACCGAACGGATGCCATCTTCTTCAAATTGCAACTCGCCAGCTTGAATCTCAACTGGAATCAGTGGAGAATGCTTATCCATATTGATGCTTAAGTGACGATGGGTTTCTTCTTCAAAGAGTTGTGAAGTGACTTTGGTTTCCGGACTTCCAATTATCGAGCCTGTGTTATGGATGAACTCAACCTGATAATCGTAACTCATCGTTCCAAATTCATCAACAAAAAACTTTCGTTTATCGGTTGTTTTGTTTTTATTCAGAGTGACACTCAGCTCGTGTAAACGCTTCGATTTGTCTCCTTGATTTCCTTTGTATCCATAGGAGATATGAACAATGGTTTCCCTGATATCGTATTCCTCAAAATCAAAGCTTGCGCGAACATCTAGTTCGATAACCTTGAACGGGCCTTCGTTGAGGCGAACCAATTTTACCTGTTTGCTGGCATCAAAAGCGGTACCTACTACTGAAAGCGGACCATTCGGATAGTATTTATGGGTTTTTGCCTCAGCCTTGTTGAAAACAAATGTTCTTTTGGTCTGTTGGGTTATCTCTCGTCGTCTAAGCGTGTAGCCAACATTGATATCCACTCCCAAGGAAGCGCCCGTTTCCTCCTTCTTCTTTTCCTTATCCGTCGATTCCTCTTCTTCATTTGAACTTTCTTCTGAGGTAGTTACCGTGCTATCGGGTTCATTTTCTGTAGTAGAAGTGGTATTGTTTCCATCGTCGCTAGTATTTGTGGTATTCTCTCCTTCTTGATTTTCAGAAGATCGATCTCGATCGTTACGAGACGAAGTGCCATTAACCCTTTCTTCTGATGACCCTTGACCATCACCAGAATCACTGGATGAACTACTACTAGACGAACTGCTGCTCGAAGAACTACTACTTGACGAACTGCTGTCAGATGAGCTGCTACCGGATGATTCTTCCGTCGTCTCGGTGGTTGAAGACTCTTCTGTTTCTTCGGTTTCATTCGTGGTTACTTCTTGACCATCCCCCCCTGGGCCAGCATCTTCTTCATCTTCTCGGGTTCTATTGGCAATCGTTTCGTTTATGGCAGAGGTATAATCCTCTGAAGGAATTGCGGTGGCTTCAAAAAGTGTAGGTGCCATCAATTTTTTGACCAGTTCTATTCCGGTAGGGTCATTGCCCAATAAGTTGGTTTGCGATTCTCCTTCTGCATACACGGTCTGCTTTACGGTAATAGCCCCCTCATTCATGAGTTCTCGAAGCATCACATCGACATCTGCACTAGCTGCAATGTTTATGTTGTCGTTTTTGACACCAGCGTTGAGGTCAAACGTATGGTTCCAAAAATCCTCGGTAGCCTTAAAGTCTACGCTGATTTCCAAGTTATAGGCTTTTTGCACCCCGAGATAGCTGAGGTCATAGCACACCGCTGCTTGGGTTTGTGCTCCATCTTTGAGGAGGTTCCACATGATTTGCGCAGGCATGTTGCTCAACCTAGCCGAAAAAACTGCCGTTTGGTTACCTTGAAGCGAGGGTTTGGTAGAGCCTGCAATGGACACCTTCATATCTTCGGTGTTAGCGTCATCACTACCATCGCTTCCAAAAAGCACCAACTTTACATCACCATCTTTAAAAGGCACCATCGACAGTTTCACATCGTCTCCATACTTGGATTGAAGTTCACTTCGTATGGATTCCAACTTATCATCTGTTGGACCTAACTCTACCTGAACGGTCAAAAAGCCGCCAACACGAGATTCATCCTGTTCAAAATCGGGACTATCGCCTTCGAGCACCTCGTCATCGGTATAAACTACATACTGTATTGCCCGACCATTATCAGCAATCTTTGCGGTATCCTCGGGTAAGCAATAAAATCTCTTTTCATCAGTATAGTCTTGATAGACGATACATCCGTTGATTATTTCTTGTTTTTCTGCGCTTAACATGATTTATTTTTTTGATATTGTTTTTATGCGGTACTATGTAATGGAATCCCAAGAGCACTTAAGGTGTTTTCACCAGCGTATCCCAAAGCGATTCCCCCTAAATGGTCTTTCTGAAAATGAATTAGTGCTTGTGCTGTTCGGGTTTGAAAATCCCCATCAATGATTCCCTTGTAATATGGTATGCCGGTACTTCCACTTCGTACTTTTTTTAGACCCTTCTGAAGTTCTTCCACCATCCATCCTGTTGATCCATGAAGCACCCGCAGCGAAGAGCCTTTACAAGCTTCTGACTTGGAAATCTGGTGAACATCGTAGCTATTCAACAAAATGTATTTGAATTTGGTCTGCTCAGTTGCAAATCGTTCATAGATGTTTTGAACATAGGTGTGCCATGCATTCCATGAACCATTGGCTTGTGCGGAGGGTATGTACTGTTCTGGGCAACCCAAGATCACCTGACATCCATAGCTACCATAATAGTCTGACATGCAAAAATCTGTAGAGTAGTCGTTACCTCGTATCGAAGCTACTAGAGTTGTTTTCGTGTTGTTTCGGGCACAATGGATGTTATCACCAGGGTTTCCAGTATATGTTGCGGCTGTAGGCCCATAATTGATTACGGGCTGTCCATTGCCAAGGGTATAATTTGCTCTCCGCAAGGTAATTGGGCTTGTCAACCTTAAAGCCTTGTGGGGTTGAAAACCAGAATCGCTCTTAGGATGCTGCCCTTTTCTATAGGTGTGATAGCCCGGTAGCATACAATTAAATTGATACTTCTGTTTTCGATTTCGTTGAACGATTTTGAGGTTGGGAACGGTGCTCCCTGGAAATACCGCCACCTTCTTTTCAGAAGGCAACCATTGTCCTAAAATGCATCTGGGATAATAATAGTTGACCTCTACCCTGATAAGGGTATGATTGTCTTTAAAAACCGTGTGCCCCGTATAGTCAACCAGAGGTGTCTTGTTCGCCGCGGGTAATGCCCCACGAATACCGAAGAGAATCATCTCATTTTCACGATTCAATATTGAAAAGTTATTGCTTTCGCAAACCCTTCTCAAGAGCGTATCGGATATTTCAAAAGTGCAAATGGATGACATGGTATTATGGTTTTTCGTTCCAGTATTTGTCTTAATTCAACTCAAGGCATTCTTAGATGACTGTGGAGAGTGTTCCCAACTTTTCAGCGATTAGCTCGCAAATAGTGCGGCATTAGCCTTTAACAATTCCATTTGGGAAAAGACAACTTCTGCCAGCGCATTTTTGAGTGCTTCGTTTTCCTTATCACGCTTGGCCTTTAGTAAAGTGGATTGTAAGAGTTGATTGGTGACTTCAAATGATTTACACAAAGCATTTGAAACCCCTTCATCACCATCGATGCTCAAAAGGTTTACCATGGCCCGTTCGGATAGTGTCCGAAACTCTATAAACTCTTCTGGAGATAATTTTGAATCTGAATAGATTTCTGCAAGTTTTTCCAATGACTTTTTCATTGTATTTGTTTTTCTATGTTTTGCAGCAAATGATATTTTCTGCACCGTTTTTGTAGTGGTCTCTGGACTCCACTTTTTGCCATTAAGGCTTTATCATTTCTTTTATGCACAACCCACTAAATTTTTGAAAGTCTTTGTGACAAAGCTTTTCTTGTGGCAACATCAAAAATGCCATTGATGGTCAGGTCATTGTTCGTGGATTGAAAAGTTCTCAATGCGGCCTCGGTCTTTGGGCCGAAAATGCCGTCTGAGGTACCCGGTTCATATCCGCAGAGTTTTAAAGCATCTTGAAGCATTTCAACTTGATGCCCTGTATTTCCACGTCTAAGTATTTTAGTGGGTAGGGTTATTTTCTTGGTTGGCCGAAGTCGTCTAAAACCTAGTAGTTGATTTGCCTTGTAGGCAGATTCACTGACTTGATTGTCTTGGTTGCCCCCAAGCGTATAAATACGGCTATGGTCTTGCGAATACCCTAGAAAAATACCGACATGACCTTTAAAGGAGTTTGGATCATCACGCCAAAAAATCACAATGTCCCCTAGCTCTGGCTTGGACACTGGAATGCCCACGTTCAACCAAGATCTTGCATTCGCTTTGTTCGTGGTCTCTAGATTCGCTTTCATCGCCACCCAATTCATAAAGATGCTGCACCAAGGTGTTTCATCATCCTTGATAGCTGAAAAGCCAGCTTCCTTGGCATACTTGACAATCCTATCATTATGTCTTGGTCCAGGTATTTCTTTGATGCCCAATTCTCGGGAAGCGATATTGATTAGCGCACTCATGATTCAACAGCATTAAGAACTCCTGAGGTACTGAGATTACCCTTTTCGTCTAGAAAAACCGTTGATTTTTGGTTGAGCAGGGTCAATATTGATGGTAATAACAGAATAGGTCGGCTTACCCTCATAAAACCACCTCTATTGATGAAGGGTTCACTTTTAAATGACCCCTCTTTGTCATTAAAGTGTAAATCGGCTATTAACCTTGGCTTGGTTGAGTTTTGGACCTTCTCTTCTGTGCCACTTAGGCGAATGGTAGCTCCTTTTTCGTTAAAATCGATTCGATACGAATCTACTCTTGCTGGATATTTTACTACAGTAGACATAATTTCTTTTTTTCATATTCATATGGATACCCTGTGAAGCCATGACATAACATCATTGCTTCCGAAGGTCTAGGGGAGTACAGCGGATTGTAATAATCAGCAGAAATCTCCTTAACAACATTGTGCTGTGCAATCCAAAAAATGGATGTTTATGTAAGTGGGGGAATTTGTTTGGTAGGGAACTATCAGGTAGTTAAAGAAGTTGGATAGAAAAAAGGGTTCCCATAACCTTGTTCAAATATGCTTTTCGCATCAATAGTCTTAAAATTATAACTTTAAAGTATTTACTTTCTTTAATTATATGTATTTAGCTTAAAATAATGTATGAATAGACTTAAATTTGATATTATAGGTAGGTTGCTTTTCAGCTAACCCAAACTATATCGTCAAGGCACCATTGCCTGATATTACTGGTTTACTCTCTTTATAAGCGTTTGCTACAGCGCCAATATTCTTGGCAATCCATAGATAGTCGCTCAAATCAGAATACGCTTCTTTTACAGCTTTTTCGAAGGATAATCCGCTTTTCCATTTACGCCAGAAAAGGCTCATTAAAGGCTCGGGAAAGTAGTTTAGCTTATCGGCTCCCGACACCACCTTAGCCCCTATTTTTCGCCACTCGTCATTAAGCCCTGAACCCGTACAGTTCATTTGATAGACCGCTCTTATAGGCAATTTTTTGCCATAGGAGGTTTTGATGGAAAGAATGTCGCTATCCGATATGCTCACGTGTTGATAACCCGAAAAGCCTCTGGAATTGCCATGTGCCTGAACAATGATGTCTATTTCATAGCCATTTTTGGCAAAATCATGTAATTGTTTTTCCAGTTCTGAAAAAATTGCGGTCTGGTCTTCCAATAAAACCACCTTGTCATAAAGGTTCCCTTCGGTGTCCTCAAAATTGTTGATGGCCTTTTCCGCACCTTCGAGAACGGTATCGGCCAATTGCTCTAAATTATCCTCAATCCATTTTGGAGTACCTGAAGGCAAGGGTAGTTGGCCCGTGTTTTCAATAAATACCAAGAGAGCCTTTTTCTTAACCTCATCAGAGGGGTTTTTATCTTTCCAAATATGTTTAAAACCCCATAGAGCACGTATTGATTTTGGTTTAGACGCCCTATATGTTTTCCAATCGTAGCTGATGTATTTATCTCCTTTGAAAAAGTAGGTATACCGTGAAAATCTTCCTCCTCCATCTACAGCAGCGTCAACACCGCTAAGAAAAGAGGTAGGGAAGTCCCATGCTGATAATGGTTTGGGAAAACCTGAAACGGGTCTATCCTTGGCCCAATCGTACTTCACATAAAATCCCCCTTTGAACATATACCCGAAACCTGCATATTGCCCCTTACCATTACAGGCCGCATCAAGGTTGCTTGAAAAATCTCCTGGTAATCCCCAAATGGAAAGTTTTTTTGGAAATCCAGCCACGGGCCTATCCTTTTTCCAATCGTATTTTGCGTATAAATCGCCTTTGAAAAAATAACCATAGCCCTCAAATCCTTTTTCTCCATTGATGGCTGCATCCACGCCATTTGAAAATGAACCAGGTAAATTCCATAAGGATAAATTTCTGGGATACCCTGGTAGTGGCTTGTCTTTATCCCAATCATATTTTACGTATTGCTTCCCGTTAAAAAGATAGGCGAAGTCGCTAAACCCTTCTTTGCCATTTAGTGCTGCTGCAATAAGGACATTTTTCATATCATCCTGTTTATAGTATTCGTATTCGGTTTGTTTTATTCCAAGCTGATCAACAGGTTCTGGTCTTTGCATAGACCGACTACATTCAAATTTGTGCTTTAAAACCTTTTGGTTCAGGGGAAAGCCTGGATGAACTATTTTCGGGAGAACAATCAATGCTCAAAAAGGAGGGAACGCATCGATTTAAAATGAGAACCATTTAATGTAGTCCTCGTAGTTAGTGAAAGTAAGTTTATACCTCTAACTTAGGGAGAACATTCTGAAATATTGGACAGATTTGTATAATCGGCTTAAAAACCTGTACGGCTCGCTTGAAAGAATAAACTGACGGTACAGCCAAAACCAAAGGACCTTCCCTATCTTTAAACCAATATGCAAACGGAAATCGCAAAACAGCTTGAACTGCTCTTTGGGAGTATCGGAGTAATCTTAGGGCTCTTTTTTTCTGTTTTTTTGCTAACCAACCGAAAAAGCCAAATCAAAGCGAGTTTTTTCTTGGGGATTTACCTCCTCACCTTCAGTTTGCGCATTGGCAAATCGGTATTCCATTATTTCTACGATATCTCTCCGGAAATCCGAAACTTTTTCATTTGTATCCTGTTTTGTTTGGGTCCTTCTCTTTGGTTATATACCCGCAACTTGACTTGGCTCAATCGTCCTACGAGTTCATGGCAGGAGGCGTTACACTATCTCCCATTTTTTCTCATTGCCCCTTTTTCTTTTTTTATTCCCAACAACGGACCTGGAACAGATACCACCCTTTTTAGCCTTTTCTATAATGCAATAATGCTGCACATGCTGGTATATTGTATTTGGTCCCTCATATGGTTTTCCAAACATCAAAAGCAAGCCCCTGAAGTGGACGGAACAACGCGAATCACCTGGTTACGTTATTTTTTAGGGATGAACCTTGGGTTCGTCATCTTGTATTTTTTGATTTCGCAGTTGGTTTTCCCTTTTTATATCGGATTGTCTTTTCTGTTTTCGGGTATCATTATCTTCTTCTCAGTTTGGGCCTTGAAGAATCCCTCCTTATTCAAAATGCCGATAGAGAAGTATGGAAACTCTTCTTTGGATATAAAGCGGTCCATGGAAATCATTAAAAACTTGAAGTTCTATTTGGAAACCGAAAAACCCTATCTCAATCCTTCCTTGACCTTATCCCAAGTAGGTGAACAGCTCCAAATTTCTACGAAAGATTTGTCCCAAGCCATTAATCAAACTGAAAAATTGAATTACTCCCAATTTATTGCCCAGTATCGGGTCGATGAAGCCAAAAGGCTATTGGTCTCACCAAAACACAAAGATTTTACCATCGCTGCAATTGCCTACGATTGCGGGTTCAACAGTATTTCTTCTTTCAATACCACTTTCAAAAAGGTAGCAAAAATCACTCCTTTGGAATTCCAAAAAACCGCCTCAACGCAGTAGGCTTTCCTCCTACTTGTCTGCCAGAATCATGATTTTGATAGGTTTCAGACGTTACACATTTCAATTTTGCGGAAACGTTTAAACAAAAAACATGAAAACAAGAATTTTAATTTTAACCCTGGCAGCAGTCCTTTTTTCTGCTCAGAATCACGCACAAGAATCTGATGAGGAAGCACAAAATGTGCATCAAGACCCTACCCATAATTTTACGCTGCAGCGTTTGATTGTACTTAATGATAAGAACGAGATGCTTATGAATCGTGAGGATTATGTTTGGGCACCTCCTTCTGCGATTTATGACAAACGTGAATATGTCAACGAAAGCATTGAGAACTTGGCCAGTACATTTGGTATTACAATTACCACACCGCAGTTGCATGGATATTTTGGTTATAAATATGACTACCATCCGTATTCCACCTTGCGTACCTACTATGTTGCACGCTATGTGAGCGGAACGCTAAAAACACCAAAGGGGCGAGACGAAGCAAAATGGGTGCCGCTTGAGGAGGCTTTGGAAATCAGCACGGTAACGGCCATCAAACAAATTACACAACATATTGTGGAGAATCCTGATACGGTTTGGGGTGGCTCTTTTATGGTAAGCCGAGAAGAGAAAGGGCATCCAACCAAGCAAGTTGAGGCATTTTATCCGCTTTTTCAATCAAAAACCAGATAGTCATTAGCCCACTTGTTTGGACGAGGGTTTGCGTAAAGTGAATCCTTAAACCCTCCAAAACTTTGAGTATAGCGAAAAGTGAAGGAGGGTTTTCCTTTTGGATTTTCGTAATTTCCGGTATGCTTTACACCATCGTAGACATTGAGACCACCGGAAACGACCTTAAAGGCAATTGTATTACCGAAATCTCCATATTTAAGTTTGATGGTGAACAGGTTGTTGATGAGTTTACTTCGCTTGTGAATCCCCATGCGCCAATTCCATATTACATTACCAGTTTGACCGGAATTGATGATGGTATGGTTAAAAATGCCCCAACCTTTGCTGAAATAGCGGATAAGGTATTGGCCTTTACGAAGGATTGCATTTTCATCGCCCATTCCGTGAACTTTGATTACGGGGTCATCAAAGAAGAGTTTCGAAGAATTGGAATTGATTTTGTGCGCAAAAAACTATGTACGGTGCGACTATCCCGAAAGTTGGTGCCTGGTTTTCAATCCTATAGCTTGGGAAAGCTATGTTCTTCCCTGGGCATTCCCCTCCAAAATAGACATCGTGCTCGTGGAGATGCACATGCCACTGTCCTGCTCTTCCAATTGTTACTAGGTAAAGCTGATGCAGCGGAACTCATTCAAAAATCACTGAATGCCCGAAGCCAAGAGGCGGTTTTACCACCACATTTGCCCAAATCAGTCGTCAACAACATCCCACAACAACCTGGGGTATATTACTTTAAGAATACCACTGGAGAAATCATTTACGTGGGCAAGGCCAAAAATTTGAAAAAGCGGGTATTGGGACACTTTTATGACAAAAGTGAAAAGGAAATCAAATTATGTAGAGAAACCGCTGATATTACCTTCGAAACTACGGGAAGTGAACTGGTCGCTCTATTGAAGGAATCTGCAGAAATCAAAAAACACTATCCTCGATACAACACTGCGCAAAAAAAACCTTTAAGCCGTTATGCCATTTTCAGTTATGAGGACCGCAAGGGTATTTTGCATTTGGCCTTCAATCGCTTAAAACATGCGCCCAACCCACTAAAATTATTCTATAACATTACCGATTGCCGCAATTATCTCTCCCATCTATGTGAACAGCACGGTCTATGTCCGAAGTACTGTCATTTGACTACAGAATCCATCTGTTCGGACCCCGTTGAGGGCACTTGCTCTGGAATTTGTTCAGGAAGTCAAGACAACAGGGCCTATAATCTTAAGGTGGAAGCTGCCATCGCCCATATTAATGATACTTCGGAAAACAGTTACCTGTTACGAGAAAAAGGGAGGCACCTAGCCGAGCAGGCTTTTGTTTTTCTGGAAAAGGGTCAATATCGCGGGTATGGCTTTATCGATAAGGAAGTGGACATTCGCCACTGGCAGGATATCGAAGCTTTTTTAATTCCCCAAAAAAACACTTCAGAAACCCAAAGGATTATTGAATCTTTCTTGCCCAAATACGGTCCGCAACACCTCGTTTTACTGGAAGGACGTTTTGAAATTGGAGATACCAAAACGTCAGAGACACTTACTATTTTTTGATTTTGCGATACATTTTCACCATGAAAACGATCCAAGCGGCAACAATCAAAGTGGCTGCTATACTATAAAAGACCACGACGTTCATTTAACAACTTTTTTGGTGAAATTTGCCCCGCTACCCGAATCCTTCCATTAGATGGATTCATATTTTTCCTAAGGAAAGTGCCTAAGTCTTTGGAATAGAATACATCCCATTACTTCAACAGATACTCTAAATTAACAAGAAAAGCAATACGGTATGTTAAAAAATTATGATTTTTTTAACTGATTTGTTTAATGCAAAGAAAAACACCCCTAAACAGAGGTGTTTTTACAAAACCAACTAAAATCAGAGCGCGTCAGAACTGAGCAGCTTCTGTGCTACCTTTCATGGCAACCGTACTTGAGGTACCCGAAGTGACCACGTTTTGTACGGTATCAAAATATGAGGTCCCAACGAAACCTTGATGTTTTACGGCCTTGAATCCAAATTTTTGAAGAGCAAACTCGCGCTCTTGCAATTCAGAATAGCCTGCCATTCCCCTTTCTTTATAGGCTTTGCTCAATTCGAACATACTGGTATTGAGCGCATGGAAGCCAGCCAAAGTGATGAACTGGAATTTATAACCCATTGCAGCCAATTCTTCTCTAAAAGTTTCCATTTCTGCTGGGCTCAGCTTCGCCGCCCAATTGAAAGATGGGGAACAGTTGTAGGCCAACATTTTATCTGGATATTGTGCATGAATCCCTTCCGCGAAAGCACGAGCTTGTTCCAAATCAGGCGTGGAAGTCTCCAACCATATCAAATCGGCAAAGGGAGCATAGCTCAAACCGCGGTCAATCCCTTGTTGCAAACCGTTCTTCACATAGAAGAATCCTTCCGGGGAACGTTCTCCCGTAATAAATTTATGGTCTCTTTCGTCAATATCACTAGTCAACAAATTGGCAGCATCGGCATCTGTTCGGGCAATAATTACCGTGGGAACCCCCATAACATCCGCAGCCAATCGCGCTGCGATTAATTTATTGATAGCCTCTTGCGTAGGAACTAATACTTTTCCACCTAAGTGCCCGCATTTTTTAGCGGAACTTAACTGGTCTTCGAAGTGTACGCCCGAAGCACCATTTTCAATCATGGATTTCATCAACTCAAAAGCATTCAGGTTTCCACCAAATCCTGCTTCGGCATCCGCAACAATAGGAACCAAATAGTCCTTTTTTTCTTCAGCACCGTTCACCGTTTGAATCTGGTCTGCACGCAACAAAGCGTTATTGATGCGCTTTACCACCTGCGGAACACTATTGACTGGATACAAGGATTGATCGGGATACATCTCGCCTGCGACGTTCGCATCAGCGGCCACTTGCCATCCGCTTAGGTAAATTGCTTCTAGTCCAGCTTCTACTTCTTGAATGGCTTGATTGCCGGTTAAAGCACCCAAACCTGCGACAAAATCTTGGTTGTTGAGCTTGTTCCAAAGCTTTTCGGCACCCATACGGGCGATGGAGTGATCAATCTCGTAGGAGCCCTGTAATTTCACTACTTCTTCAGCAGTATAAGGACGTTCAACACCTTTCCATCTGGGATTTACGGTCCAATCTGTCAATAATGATTGAATTTTTTCCTTTTTTTCCATAATTTTAAATTTCGAATTTGTGTTAAATCCCATGTAATGTTCGCCCATTCGTGGGATTTTTTCGTTGTTGATATATAATTGAATTAGATCAAATGATTTCGTGATAGGCTTTCGTCGTCAAAAATTCCTCGAATTCTTTTGCTCGAACCAGTTGGTCAAACAACATAAAAGCTTTCTCAAATTCGGTGTTGCCCAAATTGGCCTCACCTACCAAATGTGTGATTTTGGCAATTTCTTCGTTAAACAACTTCTTGTAAAGGCCATCGGTGAATCGGCGGCCATCGTCGAGCAAGGCTTCAAATTTTCGCCATTGCCAGATTTGAGTTCTTGAAATCTCTGCCGTTGCCGCATCCTCCATGAGATTATAAAGGGCAACACAACCATTGCCACGCAACCAAGATTCAATGTAAAGAATCCCCACATTGATATTTTTTCGAATACCGCCTTCCGTTATAGTTCCTTTGGCCGGGGCAATCAAATCCTTCTCAGTAATGTTATAGGATTCGCATAGGCGATGGATTTGATTGGCTTCTGGCATATGGGCATCAAATTCTTGCAAGGCGATAGCAACCAATCCAGGGTGTGCTACCCAAGTACCATCGTGCCCATTCCGTACTTCTCTTTCCTTATCGGCCCTAACCTTTTCAAGTGCTGCCGCGTTGGCCACGGGGTCGTTTTTGATAGGAATCTGCGCCGCCATACCCCCTATCGCGTGAATACCTCTCTTGTGACAACGTTGAATGACGAGTTTTGAATAGGCATCCATAAAGGGGACCGTCATACCGACCTGATCGCGATCAGGTAACAGGAATGCCTTATGGTTTCTGAATTTTTTAATGAAGGAAAAGATGTAGTCCCAACGACCACAATTCAATCCAACAATATGGTTTTTTAATTCGTAGATAATTTCATCCAACTGAAAACTAGCCGTGATGGTCTCAATCAGCACGGTGGCCTTGAAAGTTCCCACGGGAACGGCCAAACGTTCTTCGGCAAAGGAAAATACCTCATCCCACCATCTTGCTTCGAGATAATGTTCCAGCTTCGGCAAATAAAAGTAAGGTGCAGAACCCCTTTCCATCAAAGTCCTTGTGTTGTGGAATACATATAGGGCAAAATCAACCAAACTTGCAGAAGCAGGTTCTCCATTGATTAAAATATGCTGCTCATCCAAGTGCAAACCGCGAGGGCGAACCAAAAGAGTAGCTACTTCGTCATTCAAACGGTAGTGTTTTTCCTTTTTGGTATCGTAAAAATCGATAGTGCGACGATTGGCATCAATAAGGTTCAATTGCCCTTCCATGCAGTTTTCCCAAGTGGGGGCGTTGCTGTCCTCAAAATCGGCCATAAAGGTTTTCGCGCCGGAATTCAGGGCGTTAATGACCATTTTTCGTTCCACAGGGCCCGTGATTTCAACACGTCTGTCACGTAAATCTTTCGGAATATACTTGATGCTCCACTCCGCTTTACGGGTTTCTTCAGTTTCTTCGGGAAAGGTGGGTACCTCACCGGCATCAAAACGCACTTGGCGTTTCAGCCTTTCCTGTAACAATTGAATACGCTCTCTATTGAATTTTTGATGCAAGTCCACTACAAATTCTAGAGCACCATCGATAAGCAACTCAGGGTAATACTGTGTTACGCCTTTTGCAAATTGTAAATCTGCGGGAGAAATCATTGTGTTTTCCATGGGTGACGAATTTAGAATACAAGGATAGCAGATACTTTTTAAAAAAACAAGCGAACGTTCGCTAAATATTATATTTCCGCTTTTTTTAGCAGATTCGCAAAAAGATGTACCTTTGATTGCGAAAAATGGAAGAAGCATATATCAAACTGATTTTTGGGCTGAAACTGAAGCAGGTTCGCCTGAAAAAAAACCTATCCTTATTTGGTTTATCCAAGCTCACTGGACTCTCCAAATCTTATTTGAATGAGATTGAGAAAGGAAAGAAATACCCCAAAACGGATAAAATAGCATTACTCGCGCAAAAGCTGGAAGTTCCTTACGACAGCTTGGTATCCCTCAAACTGGATAAAAATCTTGCCCCCGTTGGCGAATTGTTGCGTTCCAAAATCTTAAAGGAGTTGCCCCTAGAGCTTTTTGGAATCAAAGAGAGCGACCTTATTGATATTGTGGCCAATGCCCCAACCAAGGTGACCGCGTTTATTAGCACCATCATAGACATTGCGAAACAATATAATTTCGGAAAAGAGAATTTTTACTTGGCCTCTGTACGCTCTCATCAAGAGGCGAACAACAATTTTTTTCCAGAATTGGAAAAGGCTGTCGAGGATTTCTCGGTTTTTTATCAAATTGACTTGAACAAGTCGGTAACGGCCAAAGAGCTTGAAGAGGTTCTGAAAGAGGAATATGGGTATCGCATCTCAACGGAAAACCTGTCCCAACATCATGATTTGGATGGTCTGCGCTCTATTTTTATTCCAAAAACCAAAACCTTATTGATTTCCGACCATGTCGATGAAATTCAAAAAACCTTCATCTACGCTAAGGAAATAGGGTATAACTATCTTGACATCCAAGACAGGCTTTACACGTTCACATGGATTAAGTTTGAAAATTTCGACCAAGTGCTGAATAATTTCTATGCTTCCTATTTCGCGGGCGCACTGATTATTCCGAGGACGCTTATCCGCAAACAACTGAATGATTTTTTGGAAAAGCCCAAATTCCATTGGCGTTCCATCGTTACCTTAAAAAATCAGTACAATGCTTCCCCTGAAACCATTTATCAACGGTTGACCAATATTCTTCCCAATGATTTTCATTTTGAAGATCTCTTTTTCCTGCGTTTTGCCCATAAGGTAGGAAGTGACCGTTTTGAAATAACAAAAGAGTTTCATCTAACCCAACGGATACCGAAAGAGGGTGAACTGGATGAAAAGTTTTGCAGACGTTGGGTCGCCATTGGTGTATTGCATGAAATAGGAGAATTGGAGGGACCGCGTAGAATGGAAGTCTGCATCTCCAAACATCCGGTAAATGGACAGTCGTATTTGATTTTCTGTTCCACCAACAAAGATCCTATAAAAAAGGAGGAGTACCACAGCATTATGCTGGGTTTGTTAATCAACAATCAGTTGCGGAAAAAAATAAACTTTATCGACGATGGTTCAATCAACACCTATGAGGTAGAGGACATTCATGAACGTTGGGAAATATTTGATTACCAAGTACGAAACCGACCTTCAAAAGTGCTACAACAAAGGGAAAAAAATGATAAGACCGCCCAAGTTGTGGCCGACCTGCAACAAAAATGGGGCTAAGCTTCGGGCAAAAGCAAAACTTTGAATTCGTGGTCGCCGGTGGTATACTCAAACCCTTCGTGCAAGTTTCGCTGCTCCACTGCGTAGGGATAAAAAGTTATCGGCTCTATGCAGACCATGTTCGGCACCTCAGTCCAGCACATAAAATGTCCAAAGCCCTCGGTTTGAATCGTGATTTGCCGTTCATCTTTTAGGGTAATCCGTTCGCAATTGGGTACTTCCAGCGCTCTGCTTCCCACCGCTAAAACCTCTTCTAAGGTGATTTCGCGGTCATTGGTTTGTATGATAGGATTATCGCCATACAATTTAAAGGCTGGGTGATAGCCCAACATAAAAGGCATATCCCTGTCGCCAGAGACTTTAAAGGTCACCTCCACACCGTCTTCCATCAGTGCAAAGTGTTTTTCAAACGTAAAGGTATAGGGCCACATAAGCCACTGCTTGGTGGATTTTTCCGGGAATTTGGAGTTTTTGATAGGCGTTCCCGCTTTATATTCCTTTCGAAAAACGGCCTTCGTTTCGGTTTGCGATACCAAAGCGTACTCCAACTCACGTAGTAATCCGTGTTGGTCTTGAATCGCACCGCTGCCTTTTGGCACCTGAACATGAAATCCAGCCTCGTTCAAAGGACCGATAATGGGAAACATTTCAGTATCAGAACTACGCCATCCCGGGCTTCCTTTTTGATGGATAAATTCATGCCCATCAAACAAGAGTCCCACCAGTTCGCCAGCTTCAATGCGGACAGTGTATTTGGTATTGGTCAAGGTTGTTATCATTCCAAAAAACCGTTTTGTTTCATCCAATCGTCATTGAACATTTTTCCGACATAACGACTCCCACTGTCATGGAACAATACTACCACGACATCTTCGGGTCCAAAATTTTCTTTAAGTTGCAACACTGCTTTTATCGCCGCCCCCGCTGAATTTCCAACGAAAATACCTTCCTCTTTGGCGAGTCTTCGCGTGTACACCGCGGCATCCTTATCCGTTACTTTCGTGAAGCCATCAATGATTTTGAAGTCCACATTTTCAGGCAAAATATCCTCTCCAATACCTTCAGTGATGTAAGGATATATTTCTTTCTCGTCAAAAATTCCAGTTTCGTGGTATTTTTTGAACACGGACCCGTAGGTGTCTACACCCCAAACTTTGACGTTGGGATTCTGGGATTTAAGATATTTTCCAACCCCTGATATGGTACCTCCAGTTCCGACCCCTACAATAAAATGCGTCACCTTCCCTTCAGTCTGTCTCCAAATTTCAGGTCCAGTCTGCTCAAAATGCGCAACTGCATTACTGGGGTTGTCGTATTGGTTGACATACCATGAATTTGGGGTCTCTTTGCCCAAACGTTTGGAAACCGAATAATACGAACGTTCATCATCCGGAGCCACATTGGTTGGACAAACCAAAACTTCCGCGCCTACCGCTTTAAGAATGTCTATTTTTTCCTGGGATTGTTTGTCGGTCGTCACAAAAATACATTTGTACCCTTTAACCACAGCTGCAAGCGCAAGACCCATTCCTGTGTTGCCCGAAGTGCCTTCTATAATAGTCCCTCCCGGCTTTAGTCGCCCATCAGTTTCCGCATCCTCAACCATTTTAAGTGCCATACGGTCCTTTACCGAATTTCCTGGATTAAAGGTTTCCACTTTGGCCAGCACCAAAGCATCAATATCCCCAACAATTTTATTGAGTTTGACCAAAGGAGTATTCCCGATAGTCTCCAAAATATTATTCGCGTATTCCATAATCGCTGCAAAGATAGGTTATTGGGCAAGTTGATTGCTTGGATTTCCAGTTTTCCTGATTAAAAAACTATTCGAACTTCATGGCTTTTACCGGGCTTATTTTGGTGACAATATAGGATGGCACCAACAACATCAAAAGACATAAGGCCATAACCCCAAGGTTGAGCAAAATAACGGAAGACACTTCCAGATGCACCGGGATGTATTCGATGTAATATTCCTCGGGGTTTGGGAATTTGAAATAACGGTAGGTTTTCTGGAACCAGAGAAAGCCAATACCTATCAAATTACCCCAAAACAAGCCGATGGAAATGAGGTAGGCTGCATTGTACAGGAACACTTTTCGAATAGACCAGTTTTCAGAACCCAAGGCTTTCAATACCCCAATCATTTGGGTACGTTCGAGTATCAAAACCAATAAAGCCGTAATCATGTTGATACCTCCTACGATAATCATGATGCCGATGATAAGGGCGATATTGAAATCAAAAAGGCCTATCCATTCGAAAATCCTGAAATACTTGGAGCGAATGTTTTGCGTATCCAAGTCTGAATTCGTGTTGGTATAAATCTCGCCTGTCTTTTGTTGGAGGTCATCAAAATCAGTCAAAAAGACTTCGAAATTCCCAATCTGATTCGGTTCCCAGCGGTTCATGCGCTGAATATGTCGGATATCCACAAAAACATAGGTAGCGTCGAACTCCTCGAAGCCGCTATCGTAAATCCCCACAATCTTGAAACGACGCGTGTTGGGTACTTTCGAGGGGTCTCCTTCCTTTAGAAAAAAAGAATAAAAAGAATCCCCTACGGAAAACTGAAGTCGATTGGCCATTCTGCGAGACATCAGCACCTCATCATTCAATTTCCCCTTGAAATTCGGGATTCGCCCATCTACCACATATTCTTGGAAAACGGTCCAGTCATAGTCTTTGCCTACACCCTTGGCCAACATCCCTTCAAAAGTATCCTCGGTGCGAATGATACCTCCTTTGCTAGCGACAGCCTGAACATGGGCAATACCATCAACTTTGTCAAACTTTGGGTAAAAGTCTTGTTCCAAGGGAACGGGTACCAAAGAAACCTCTGAGGTGTTGTTGTCGTAGTTGGAAATTTGAATGTGACCGTTGAACGCCGCAACTTTTTCACGAATCTTTTCCTTGAGCCCTACTCCTGTTCCCAAAGCGATAAGCATCATAATGACCCCAATGGCAATAGCGGCAATTGCTATTTTTATGATTGGGGCGGAAATGGTACTTTTACGTTCCTTTCCGGAAATCAAGCGTTTCGCAATAAAAAATTCTAAATTCAACTGATGGCCTTTTCTTCCGTCACCAAATGTACAGTTTTTGCCTTGCTTTTGAGCTTTGCGGGTTGTAAAGCAAAGACCGAGAAAATCGAAGAAAATACTCGGGTGTTTGCCTCGGACTCTATTCCTTCCATAGTCATCTCCGCGCAACGTACGACAGCTTATCTTCCACTGTTAAAGGATAAAGTTATTGCCGTAGTGGCCAATCCTACCAGTGTGGTTTTTACAGAGCAGGGCCACACCCATTTGGTGGACACTCTTTTATCCAACAAGGTTGATATCAAAACGGTTTTTGCTCCGGAACATGGTTTTCGTGGGACTGCGGATGCGGGAGAAATGGTTCCTGATGGGGTTGACCCAAAAACCGGAATTCCCATAATTTCTCTTCACGGGAAAAACAAAAAACCCACTTCCGGGCAGCTTGACGGAATTGACATGGTGGTATTTGATATTCAAGATGTCGGCGTTCGATTCTACACCTACATCGCCACCTTGCAATTGGTCATGGAAGCCTGTGCCGAAAAAGGCATTCCTATTATGGTTTTAGACCGCCCTAATCCTAATGCGCATTACTTGGATGGCCCAATGATGAAACCTGAAAACACAAGTTTTTTAGGGTATACTCCCATTCCTTTGGTATATGGAATGACCATTGGCGAGTATGCCAAGATGCTGAATGGCGAAGGGTGGTTGAAAAACGGGATTCAGGCGGATTTAACTGTTATTCCCTTAAAAAACTACACCCATACTACTCCCTATTCCTTGCCCATACGACCCTCTCCCAATCTACCCAACGACCAATCCATCAACTTATATCCGAGTTTGGGTTTGTTTGAAGGGACTCATATCAATGCTGGAAGAGGAACGGAGTCACAATTTCAGCGATACGGTGCTTCTTTTTTGGACAGCACCCAATATGATTTCAGCTATGTGCCCAAACCCAATTTTGGAGCAAAGTATCCCAAGGAAGAGGGAAAAACGTGCTACGGGAAAGATTTGTCGTCCCATAAAGGCATGAGTGAAGTTTCATTACAATGGTTGCTGGATGCATATCAAAACTGTACCGATAAAAAAGCATTTTTCAAAACGGCTTCATTTACCAGACACGCGGGTACCGAATTGCTTCAGAAACAAATTGAAGCTGGTCTTTCGGAAGAAGCGATTCGAGCAACTTGGCAAGAAGACCTAGCAGGTTTTCGAAAAATTCGTGAAAAATACTTGCTGTACGAGTAAGCCTTAGTCAAGGTATTCTACTATTCCGTGGTGGGTTTGCGATACTTGTGGAAAGGTTGCTTAAGCAAACCTACGATGCTGCTGTTCTCCTTTTCATCCGGAAAAGTATCCACACCATACACGATTTTATCCGTATCCATACTCATATAGGTGCCAAAAAGCCTGTCCCATATGGAAAAGATGTTTCCATAATTCGAATCCGTATAGGGCAATTTATAGTGATGGTGCACTTTGTGCATATCGGGGCTCACCAAAATCCAACTTAGCATCGTATCCACTTTTTTAGGCAATCGAATATTCGCATGGTTGAATTGGGAAAGTACCACAGAAAGGCTTTGGTACAACATAATGACTCCCACAGGCGCGCCAACTACGAAAACACCTATTAAGGTAAACGTGTAGCGTATCAAACTTTCCAGGGGATGGTGACGATTGGCCGTAGTGGTATCCACATTGTGGTCGGAATGGTGCACCAAATGTACCATCCAAAGCGGTTTTATTTTATGCTCGACCAAATGAGCGGTATAGGCTCCAATTAAATCCAACAACAATACCCCTAAAAATACATAAAGCCATAAAGGCATTTCGGGAAGCCAATTGATAATCCCAAAACTATTTTCAACCGTCCAATCCGAGGTTTGCAATAGTAAAAAGGCCAACGGAAAATTCACGATTATGGTAGTTAACGTAAAAAAGAAATTGGGTAAAGAATGCCTCCACTTTCGGTAGGGTACGCTAAACAAGGGCATAACCCCTTCTAAAATCCAAAAAAAGGTGATTCCACCTACCAAAATCAAACTACGGTGTAATGTGGGAATGGTTTCAAAATAGGCAATAAAAGCTTCCATATTTCCAAAGTTAAGAAATCGCTATAACTTGATTCGTTGCTTCATGGCCTCCACAATGTTAAAGGCAGCTGGGCAAATACTCACGTTTTTAAGCGTCAAAGGGGCGATTTGATGAAACTTTCTTCGGTTTGTATGCGGAAACTCTCGGCATGCTTTGGGTCGGATGTCATAAATCAGGCAATGGTTTTCGGCATCCAAAAAACTACAGGGCACTTGCTGAAGTACATAATCGTTTTCTTCGTCTAATCTTAAATATGTAGCGATAAACTGGGAAGGCTTCATTCGAAAACGTTTTGCGATACGTTCAATATCTGCATTGGTGAAAAGCGGTCCCGTGGTCTTGCAACAATTAGCGCATTTAAGACAATCCGTACGAGCGAATTCAGCATCATGCAACTCTTCCATTACATAATCCAACTGTTTTGGTGGCTTTTTCCGAAGCTTAGCAAAATAGCGTTTGTTCTCTGTATGCTTTTCTTTTGCCCGTTTGGGCAAATCTTGTAGTAGCCTTTCCATGTTACAAACTTAAAAAATGTTCATTTTAAACTTTTTAACGTTACTAAAGTCCCACCTTTGCAGGCACATGAAAATTGATGCTGAAGACATTTTCGGAAATGCATTACGCGATTACCAAACGGGGCATCCGAAGGGAGAACTCATTACGCATTCCAACTTGGGGGGAGAGGATATCTTACCCCTATCATACCTTTTCAGAGGTTACAAGGAAATGCCTGAAATAGAACAAAAAGCACTGAAGCTTGCCTCTGGTCACATTTTGGATGTGGGTTGTGGAGCAGGAAGCCATAGTTTGTGGTTGCAACAACAGGGAAAGACCGTTACCGCATTGGATGTTTCGAAAGGTGCGATGGAAGTGTGCAAATTGCGCGGTATAACCAAGATGGTGCAATGTAATTTCCTATCGTTTGATGATGGGAAGTTCGACACAATCCTTTTTTTAATGAATGGCATAGGACTTGCAGGAAGTTTGAAAGCATTGCCAGCATTTTTGGAACATGCAAAAATGCTTTTACGACCTGGAGGACAAATCATATTGGACTCTAGCGATGTGATTTATTTGTTTGAAACCGATGAGGATGGCGGTATTTGGGTTCCTGGCGATGTAGATTATTATGGCGAAGACCAGTTCCAGATGGAGTACCATACCAAAAAGACATCCATTTTTGATTGGCTTTACATTGATTTCAATACACTTAAGGAACAGGCGAAAACTGTGGGTTTGGATTGTGAACTTGTAATGTTGGGCGATCATTACGACTATTTAGCTAAACTTCGCTCCATTAAATAATACAGGACCTTGCCAGCCGTTTGCTAATTAAAGAAATTGATTTATGAAAAAGTATTGGATATTACCCTTTTTAGTGGTGTTCCTAGTAATGGGGAGTTGTTCTTCAGGCGATGACGGCGGAAATGGAAGCAATCCTGATGACCCAGACCCACCGGCAACCGTTGACAGAACCCCAAACCTACAACCTACTGGTTCTTCAGCGAATGACATTTTATCCAATGATTCTTTTGATAGATTGGAAATCCAAATTGGTTATGTAACCGGTTTTCGTCCGAGAGCGGAGAGTATCGCCAATTTTGAAGCTTTTCTACGCCAGCATACCTTCAAGGATAATATTGAAATCAGCTTTTTGGAATTGGATTCTCCAGATGAGGAGACTTTAACGACAAATGAGATCGCCAGTTTGGAATCAGACAATAGAACCCTATATAACAATGGCTCTACAGTCACCATATATATTTACTTCGCTGATGCCCCTTCGGATGGGGACGATGAAGAAGAGGGACTGGTAACCCTAGGGGCGGTGTATCTAAATACTTCCATGGTGATTTTCGAATCTACCATTCGAAACCTTTCGGCACAGACTATGGGCAACATTAGCGTTGCCGATATTGAAACGGCAACTTTGAATCATGAATTCGGACATCTTTTTGGTCTTGTAGACTTGGGAACGGAACAGGTAAACATTCATGAAGACCCTGAAGCCCCAAACCATTGCATTGTAGAAGGTTGTTTGATGCGTGCCGCGCTTCAATTTGGCAGCGCCACCTCAAGAGCGCTGGTAAGCGGAGAAAAAGACACAACCAAACCCATCTGTGCCTTGAGCGGGCAGTCAGTACTCAAAATGTTGGATACGCGCTCTGCCATGGGCGTACTCATTCCGGGTTTGGACCCAGAGTGCATTCTTGATATTCAGGGCAACGGAGCACGGTAACGCCTATTTCTAAGGGATATTCAAATATTTATGGGTCTGCAAGGAAACCCTCCATTTCGGGTTGGCCATTACAAAATCGACGATTTTAGGCATCATTTTATCCCTTACGGACCATTCAGGTTGTAGAAAAAGCTTGCACCCCCCGCTAACTTGGGCCGCATGCTCTTCAGCAAACTTGAAATCATGGTTGTTGAAAACAATTACTTTGAGTTCATGTGCCTTTTGGTGAATATCACCCACCGGAAGTTTGTTCTTTTTCGGCGATAAACAAATCCAATCCCAAGTTCCGGTTAACGGATAGGCCCCTGAAGTTTCAATATGGGTTTGCATCCCACGCTCTTTTAAAGCAGTGGTCAAGGGGTTCATATCCCAGGTGAGGGGCTCTCCTCCAGTTACCACTATGGTTTTGGAATATTTGTCGGCGTTTTCCACAATCTTGTGTATTGGGGTGGGCGGATGGCGTTCTGCATTCCAACTTTCTTTCACATCGCACCAATGGCAACCCACATCGCAGCCTCCAACCCGAATAAAATAGGCAGCAGCACCTTTGTGATATCCCTCGCCTTGAATAGTATAAAACTCCTCCATCAAAGGCAGCATCACTCCTTTATCCACCAAATCCAATATCGCCGTATTCGCCATGGCGCAAAGATAGTTCGATACGGAGCTTCAACCCAAATTTGAAAAAGAAGGACTTACTTTACCGCAATAACCTCTATCTCAATTTTAGCATTGATGGCCAATCCCTTGGCGGCATAGGTGGTTCTGGCTGGTTTTTTGACAAAATATTGGGTGTATACGCCATTAAAGGCTGAGAAATCACCGATATCAGACAAAATCACGGTACACTTCACCACATTGTCTAAAGTCATGCCGTGGTGTTCCAACACGGCCAGAATATTTTCAATGGTTTGTTGCGTTTCCGCTTCAATACCCCCTTCCACCAACTTTCGTGTCTCGTTATCAATCCCAACTTGTCCTGCCAAGAAGTACAGATTTCCTACTTGAACGGCATCACTGAAGGGCGCATTTTGCTTTCGCGCTTCGTGTGAGGGGTGGAAAATGATTTCGCTATCCGTCTGTCCCCATCCTAGACTGGGTAGAACAAATCCTAAAAAGAGCAATACAAAAGCCGTATTCCGCATAAAAGTATGTTTTTAGTTTTGCTTAAAATTACCCTATTTTTAACGCAAAATGCACTTATGTCTCGCAAAGACGCTTTTTTAAAGCACATTGAAAAAGGCTACGCTACCAAAGGAGATTATATCACCATGGGAGCTGGGATGGTAGACGGTGAGACGGTTACCGAAGCTTTTGTAAAAGTTCCACTAAAAACCCTAAACCGACACGGTTTGATTGCTGGGGCCACAGGAACTGGAAAAACCAAAACTCTTCAAGTCATTGCCGAAAACCTTTCGCAAAAAGGGATTCCGGTTTTATTGATGGACCTTAAGGGTGACCTTAGTGGTATTGTCCAACCAAGTCCAGGGCATCCTAAAATTGATGAACGACACGAAAAAATTGGACTTCCTTTTGAAGCCAGTGGTTTTCCGGTAGAGATTATGTCCTTATCGGAACAGGACGGTGTACGACTTCGTGCCACCGTATCCGAATTTGGACCGGTTTTGCTTTCACGAATCTTGGATTTGACAGTGACCCAAGAGGGAATCGTTGCCGTAGTTTTCAAATATTGTGACGACAACAAATTGCCATTGCTGGATTTAAAAGACTTCAAAAAAGTATTGCAATACGCGACAGGCGAAGGCAAAAAAGAATTTCAGTCGGAATACGGTCGAATTTCGACGAGTTCTACGGGGACCATCCTGCGAAAAATTATAGAACTGGAGCAACAAGGCGCTGATTTGTTCTTTGGAGAAAAGTCATTTGAGGTAGATGATTTGGTACGCATTGATGAAACAGGACGAGGGTACATCAATATTATTCGCCTGACCGATATTCAAGATAGACCCAAGTTGTTTTCTACTTTTATGTTGAGCCTATTGGCAGAGATTTATGGAACCTTCCCAGAACAAGGCGATAGTGACCGACCTGAGCTCATATTGTTTATTGATGAAGCGCACTTGATTTTCAAAGAGGCTTCCAAAGCCCTTTTGGACCAAATCGAAAGCATCGTGAAGCTCATTCGTTCCAAGGGGATTGGTTTGTATTTCGTTACGCAAAACCCTACGGATGTTCCCGATGCCGTATTATCCCAGTTGGGTCTCAAGGTGCAACACGCGTTGAGGGCGTTTACTGCCAAAGACCGGAAAGCCATCAAACTTACGGCCGAAAACTATCCAGATTCGGAATACTATGATACCAAAGAAGTGCTTACCTCCTTGGGAATTGGTGAGGCCCTAATCTCAGCATTAGACGAAAAAGGTAGACCTACTCCACTAGCGGCAACGCTTCTTAGAGCACCCATGAGTCGTATGGACGTGCTTACTGAAAAAGAATTGAAAGAAGCATTGTCTGCTTCAAAACTCATCAAAAAATACAATGAGGATATCGATAGGGAAAGTGCCTATGAAATCCTAAACGAAAAAATAGAAAAGGCTGAAAAAGAGGCTGAGAAAGAAAAAGAAGAACGCAAAACCACTACCCGAAGTCGTTCAAGAAGCAAAAGCACGCGCATGAATCCAGTAGTTAAGGTATTGACCAGTGCTACTTTTATTCGTGGGGTGTTAGGGGTATTGAAAAAAGTGATTCGATAGGTTTATGAAAAAAACACTACTTACGTTTTTAGGCATTTTATTGGTAGCTGCTTGTCAAGAAAAGGATACCACTTTCTTGATAACCGAGCAGAGTGTAGGTCCACTTCAGACCACCACCTTGGTGGACAAATTGGAAACCGTTTTTGTAAAGGATTCTTTGGTCAAGGATACCGTTGCCTTTCAATTTGGTAGCTCTGCGGGTAAAATCAAAGTATTTGAAAAAGGAGGAAAACATCTATTGACCTTGACCCCAAGTCAAGATTCCGTCCAAACCGTGGAGAATATTCAAGTGTTTGACCCAAGGTATTTGTCGGCGTCTGGAATTGGTTTAAAAAGCACTTTTGGTGACATCAAGGCAAATTATGAGGTTAAAAAAATTGTCACCACGATGAACAGCGTGGTGGTTTTCCCAAAAGAGAGCAACCTTTATTTCACACTCTACAAAGAGGACCTTCCAGAGAATTTAAGGTATACCACCTCCCGTATTGAGATGGTACAAATTCCAGATGACGCCCGAATCAAGTATTTGATGTTGGGATGGAATCCGTAATACTTTGAGTACATATGTCCAAAAATTACTGGGTACAACGAAACCCTTTTATGGTTCCCACCGATGATGGAAAATCCATCGCAGAGCACTTTGGAATGGCTACAGATGGGAATACCAATATCAGCATTGCGCATATGATTGCGCCTCCGGGATGGAGTGAACCGCCTCAAACTCCAGAGTTCGATGAATTCACCTTGGTGATTCGCGGAAAGAAGCAATTTTTGATTGAAAGTGAAAAAGTCGTTTTGGGCGCAGGGGAATCCATAAAAATTTTGCGGAATACACGAGTACAGTATGCCAACCCTTTTGAAGAAGCATGCGAATACGTTTCCGTCTGCACTCCGGCTTTCGATATCAGCAAAGTACATCGCGAAGAAACAACTTAACTACTTTCTATTGCAATCCGTATTGCTCGCGGTTTGCCAATACTTTGGGAGAATTTTTTTGCATCCACTCGGTGAGCTCCAATAGTCTTTCCACATAGCTATGACCAAACTCGGTTAGGCTATACTCCACGCGAATAGGCACTTCTGGAAAAGCCTCTCGACGAAGGTAACCGTCAGCCTCGAGCGCTTTCAAGCGTTGGCTCAATACTTTATTGGAAATCCCGTAAACGTATTTTTTAAGCTTATTGAAGCGAAGTGTATCGAAATAGGCTAACCACAAAATTATCAAGGTGCTCCACTGGTCAGAGGCCACTGACATCACATCACGGACCGGGCAGAGCGCCGGGGGATTCTTGTAATCAATATGCGCAAACATTTTTTCCAACTTTTTTGTAATCCTAACCTTCTGATTATCAACAATAGTTTCCATGACTTTACTTAATGTGTGTGGTGTTACCGTATTTTATTCGGATAGGAATCCGTATTTTTAATCTCCTTTATAGAGTAAGTTACTAAAAGTAACCAATATGAAAAAATTCCTTTCCAAACTTATTCCGCGGTTATATGGATTTTACTTTAATGTGCTATCCCTATTCAATAGAAAAAAAACTGCCCAAAAAGCGTTTGATGTTTTTTGTACGATTCGCAAAGGAAGAATCACTGACAGGCAAAAACCCTACTTGGATTCTGCCAAAATGGCCATCGAAAATGCCGCTGGCCATCAAGTGCAGCTTTATCATTGGCCAGGAAAGGGAGATACCGTGCTTCTTGTGCATGGGTGGGAGAGCAATGCGTTCCGCTGGCGGAACCTTATCCAGAAACTACAGACTTCCGACCTAAATATTATCGCGTTTGATGCGCCAGGACATGGAAACTCATCGGGACATCAATTGTATGTTCCACTCTATAGCGATTGCCTACAGGTATTGATTGAAAAGTATAAGCCCACCTATCTCGTTGGGCATTCCGTCGGTGGTATGACCCTTTTATACAATGACTACTACCACCAAAATGAGCATATTGAAAAAATGGTTACGATTGGTTCTCCTTCGGAATTCAAAGAAATCATGGCCAACTATCAAAACATTTTAGGTTTTAATGGAAGAGTTCTTGCGGCTTTGGACCTATACATCCAGAAGCGCTTCAATATGCGGATAAAGGATTTTTCGTCTTCGCGATTCGTTCAAAACAATACCAAAAAAGGCTTGTTGTTCCATGACCGTTTTGATGCCATTGCACCGTATCATGCCTCTGAGCAAGTCCATTCGCATTGGAAAAACAGTACCCTGGTCAGTACAGAAGGGTTGGGTCATTCTATGCACCAGTCGGAAGTAAACGATAAAATCGTTTCGTTTTTGGCTTCGTAAAGCCTAACTAGAATTCTCTGTACGGTGCGTTCAAGAAGGCATTGGCCTCTTTTTCAGCAAATAGGGCTTTTTCCGCGTCCCAATGGAGCGTTGTATTCGGAAAGCGTCCTGCGATGACCCCCAATAGAATCGTTTCGGTCAACTTCGCTGCATACGAAAATGGTGCGGTACACTCTCCATTGCCCAAACAAGCATCCACAAACTGATGATAGTGTTTCGGTCCTTCAGAATCATAATTTCGTATAGGCTCACCTAGGTTATGTTCTTTGGAAATTTGGGCAATTTCCTCGCTGATATCCACGTATTCATCTCCCACTATTTTTTGGGGTAGTTGCATAAAATGGGGCAGTAGTAAGCGTCCTTCTTCTCCAATGAACATAGCTCCCTGCTCTGGCAATTCGCCTTGTTTTGCCACATCAGCATCCAAGGACATTTTATCTTCCATAGATGCTTCATTTTCCGCAGCGGATTTGTCACCTGATTGCTCTTTCCGACCAGGCAACATAAGCTCAGGATGCTCGCTAGGAGCTCTTGGTCCATCGTACCAAACCCATTTGAGTTTTTCGGTAGTATACTTTGTCCCCGGAAACTCATAGGTAACGGTATTCTGGGTGGGAAAACCAAAATCGTTCGGCTCACGGCACTCATTCAGAACCGTTAAGGGAACACCCAACTGCAATGCATTATAGGGCGTATCAAAAATATGCACACCCATATCTCCCAAGGTCCCACAACCGTAATCCAATAGTTTTCGCCAATTTCCGGGATGATAGTATCCATCCTTGTAGGACCGCATTGGAGCGGTGCCCAACCAAAGATTCCAATCCAACGTGTCGGGCACAGGGTCTTCTCCTGTGGGAGGAGAACCATCGTATCCCCAATCTTTAGGAGACCAAGCGCGAACCGTGTGAACTTTTCCGATAATTCCAGATTGTATGAGCAATGTAGCCAAACGATAGTCGTAGAACGAATGCACCTGAATGCCCATTTGGGTGACAAGCTTGTTCTTCGCAGCTAAGGCTTCCATAGCTCTTGCTTCCGAAACATGATGGGTAAGCGGTTTTTGACAATACACTGGTTTACCCATTTCCATCGCCATTAGGGATGCAGGGGCATGGGTATGATCAGGGGTTGAGACAATAACAGCGTCAATGTCATTCTCCATGGCACGGAGCATTTCACGATAATCAGAAAAGGTTTTCGCCATGGGAAACTGTTCTTGCGCTTTTTCAAGGTAGGCAGTATCCACGTCGCATAACGCAACCACATCCACATCTGAATGAGACGAAATGGCTTTCAAATCTTCAAACCCCATATTCCCAACACCGATATGGGCAGTGCGCAATCTTTTGTTCTTTTTGAACGCCAGCATTCCAGAGGGCAAAACAGCCAGTGACGAAGCCGCAGCCATTGTTTTTAGAAAGGTTCGTTTTTTCATATCGGACGGATTATAACTTTCTGATTTTTATATTTCGGAACCAAATAGGACTCGCATGGTCTTGCAATCCGATATAGCCCTTTTTGTATTTTCCATAGTCGGCGCTATTTTTCCATTTGTCAGAATTTTTCCGCTCGTACCAAGCATCATCCCAAGGCACAAAAGACAGGACCATTTGACCATTCAACCAATGCTCCACCTTCTTCGGAGTGAACACAATTTTGGAGACATTCCATTCCCCAATGGGGTTTAATTTCTTATTAAGGGTATCCGCCGGATGCATTGCGTAATCCGACGCCGTTCGTTGCAAGGGCTTCAACTCTTCAGGTTTGTGGGTGTAGCCCAAACTTTGGTTATAGGCAGTCAAGTCGTGGATTCGGGCATAATTTTCGTCGTCAATAAGTTGGTACTCCGGAGCAACCTCAGGTGGACCTCCATAGCCTTCTTTGACATGATAAAAAATGCCGCTATTCCCACCTTCAGGAAGTTTCCACTCTAGAGACAATTCGAAATTATCAAATTCCTCCGCGCCGTAAATAATATCTTTTCCTCCTTCATAATCCTGCTCAAGACCTAACTCGGTATCAAACGTCAGCTCCTTGTTTTTAATAACCCACCCAGGGGGTAAAGCTTCTCCATTGTAGGCCCTCCAACCCTCCGTACTAGTTCCATCAAAAAGGTATATCCAGTCTACTTTTTTTTCGGTTTGCGCAGATTTGGTTTCTACTTCCGTTTTTGGTTCAGTTTTGCAGGAACCCAGCAAGACGAGAAGCGCTAAGGTAAAGAGTGTGTTTTTCATGGTATTAGGTGTACTATTTTGGATAATTCCTAAAGTACAATCCTTTAGGCATATTCACCATATTAATAGACTATTGACTTTACTCAGACCCTGAAGGTTTACCCTTGTCCTATCAAAAGACAAGAAGGCGAAACTGTATTTGCAAGATTATCTTTAGCAGGTTAATTTTAACCTTGTATGGAAAATATCACTCCCTTTCACGTCGCCATTCCAGTTCACAACCTAGAAGAATGTCGAATTTTTTACCGCGAAGTATTGGGTTTTGAAGAGGGCCGTAGCAGCGACCATTGGGTGGATTTCAATATGTTCGGCCATCAAATGGTGATTCACTATAAACCGCAAAGCCCTGAGGAAGCGCACACCAATGCTGTTGATGGAAAGGATGTCCCGGTGCCGCATTACGGGGTTGTATTGCCTTGGGAAACATTTGATGGTTTTGCAAAGGGTTTAGCTGAAAAAGGAATTCAATTCATTATTGAGCCGTACATCCGTTTTGAGGGACTCCCCGGTGAGCAAGCCACCATGTTTTTTAAAGACCCCGCGGGAAACGCCCTAGAGTTCAAAGCTTTCAAGGACATTGGGCAACTTTTCGCGAAATAGCTTCTGAAGAACCCCAATTTCCTGCATTCCATCGAATTGTGTGCTCATAGTACACGAATTGAGCCATCTGCACGTTTAATTTTCTACCAAACGGACAACCTGCGTTCCAAAATTCTTTGCTGTGAAAACAATTCTACTCTGTATTACTTTGATTTTTTCTGGTCTGGCCTTGGGCAGTTGCACAAATGACGAAGGTGAAAATGACTTGGATGTGCTGATGCCAGATGAGGATGAAACCAGTTTAGTAGAAGAACAAAAGCAACCTTCCGAGGAAAACTAGGATTATTTTCCTTGATGGCGCGCTCTTGCCAAAAGAGTGTTTTTCAAAAGCATGGCAATCGTCATGGGGCCCACCCCACCCGGAACAGGGGTCATAAAGGAAGCTTTATCCGATAGACCTACGAAATCCACGTCACCAGTAATGTAATATCCTTTCTCCTTGGTTTCATCAGGTACCCTAGTGATACCCACATCAATGATGACCACGTCTTTCTTGACCATTTCCGCGGTCAAAAAACCAGGAACCCCAAGTGCAGACACGATAATATCCGCCTGAAGTGTCAACGCTTTGATATCTTGTGTGCGACTATGGGTCAAGGTAACCGTAGCATTCCCAGCTTCCCCTTTTTGACTCATTAAAATGCTAATGGGTCGCCCAACGATATGGCTTCTTCCGATAACCACGGTATGTTTTCCCGAGGTTTCTACGTGATAGCGTTTCAACAATTCAATAATCCCAAATGGTGTAGCTGGTATGAAGGATTCCATATCCAACGCCATGCGACCAAAATTGGTTGGATGAAAACCGTCAACGTCCTTATCGGGATGCACGGCCAACAACACTTTTTGCTCATCAATATGCTTCGGCAAGGGCAATTGAACGATGTATCCGTCAATTTCTGGATTGTTATTCAGGTCCTCAACTTGTTTTAAGAGCGTTTCTTCCGTCGTTTCTTCAGGAAGATGGATTAGCGTGGAATCAAAACCAATTTTTTTACAAGAACGAACCTTGCTACCTACATAAGTGAGACTAGCTCCGTCATTTCCAACTAGAACGGCAGCCAAATGCGGTACTTTTTCACCTCGCTCCTTTATTGCGGAAACTTCCTGAGCAATTTCATCTTTGATTTGGTTTGAGATTTTTTTTCCATCCAAAAGGATCATATCAGAACGGTTTTCGTTGCGCTTAACGCATGTTTTGCATCATTTGAAGCATCTTTTTGCCACCACCACCTTGCATCATCTTCATCATTTTGCTCATTTGTTGGAATTGCTTCAACAATTGGTTGACTTCTTGAATCGTGCGACCACTGCCCATAGCGATTCTTTTTTTACGGCTGGCATTCAATTTGGCAGGATTCGCTCGCTCATCAGGCGTCATGGAATGAATGATGGCCTCTACATGTTTGAAGGCATCATCGTCAATGTCCATGCCGCGCATCGCCTTTCCAACCCCAGGAATCATACCCATGAGGTCTTTCATATTACCCATTTTTTTGATTTGCTGAATCTGACTTAAAAAGTCATCGAAACCAAATTTGTTCTTGGCAATTTTCTTTTGGATTTTTCGGGCTTGTTCCTCATCAAACTGCTCTTGGGCACGCTCCACCAACGAAATGACATCCCCCATACCCAAAATACGGTCTGCCATTCTGGAAGGATAGAACACGTCAATCGCATCCATTTTTTCACCAGTTCCAATAAATTTGATAGGCTTGTCCACCACTGATTTAATGGAAATAGCGGCACCACCTCGGGTATCCCCATCCAATTTGGTCAGGATGACCCCGTCAAAATTCAATACATCATTAAAGGCCTTTGCGGTGTTCACTGCATCTTGACCCGTCATGGAATCCACCACAAAAAGGGTTTCTTGTGGGGTAACTGCCTTGTGGATGTTGGCGATTTCGGTCATCATTTCTTCATCCACGGCCAAACGACCTGCGGTATCGATGATGACCACGTTGCACCCTAATTTTTTTGCTTCGGCAATCCCTTCTTTGGCTAGGGTTACTGGGTTTTTCTCTTCCCGATTGGAATAGACATCCACCCCAATTTGCTCACCCACCACATGTAATTGGTCAATCGCTGCTGGACGATACACGTCACAAGCTACCAAAAGCGGTTTTTTGGTCTTTTTGCGTTTGAGGTAGTTTGCCAGTTTACCAGAAAAGGTAGTTTTACCAGACCCTTGCAGACCCGACATCAGAATTACGGTAGGATTCCCAGTGAGGTCGATATCCTCTGCATCGCCTCCCATTAACTCCGTCAATTCGTCTTTGACGATTTTTACCATCAGTTGGCCCGGTTGCAAATTGGTCAGTACATTTTGACCCATCGCTTTCTCCTTGACCCTATTGGTAAACTCCTTGGCAATTTTGAAGTTGACATCCGCATCCAACAGCGCACGACGCACTTCTTTTAAAGTTTCTGCTACGTTTATTTCGGTGATTTGTCCGTGCCCTTTGAGCACGTGCAAAGCTTTATCCAGCTTATCACTTAAATTGTCAAACATGGTCTTACGTCATTTTTGAAGAAGCACAAAGTTAATCAACTGTGGGTTTTAGCCATTGCTTTTGTAGACCAAATTCATTTTCAAGGTTCTAGCGCCTGTTAAAATGAAGTTGGAGGTGGTATAAAATAGAAAAGGACGGTCTTGGGGAGAACCGTCCTTTTCGCGTCAATTGGGGAAAAACTTATGGCTTTTCAAAAACCAAAATCTTGGTTAGGCCTTCTTCTTCATAGGCTAGTTCTATACGGTTCGTTTCAATGGAAACGATATACCAGCTTTCTGTTAATTTCTGCAACGTGTCACTATCTTGAATGTTCAGATAGAAAATTAGATTTTCCTCAGCATCGCGAGCAACTCTCCAAAGTCCAGAGGCTATTGGGTCGTCGTTTATGGATACTTCAACCTGATGCATCATAGAGAAATTGAAATCCATCTCGTTGAAGCTGTCCATCATGTCCATTCCGTTTTCTGAATACATCGCTACATTCCATCCGCCACCCATGGCGATATTTCGTATTTCGCGAACTTCCATGTCATCTGCACTGTCATCACAAACGCGCAACAGTACCATTTCATGTCCAGTTTCTTCAATGGTGAACTTCAATCTGTGATTATCCAAGTGGCGTAGAGGCCAATCGAAACTTACATCAGGCTCTTGTCCAATATTGATGAGCAATGACAACACTTGGTCGTTATTGAATCCAACTTCCCAAGTACCTTCCAAGGTGTTGATACCGTTACCCAAGGTGACTGTACCGTCACCATTGAAGTTGAACTCATATCCCAGTAAGCGGTCAACCTCTTCTTGGTCTTTTATTACTTTTTTGATAATCCACTCACACTCTTTCAAGACTTCTCTCAACGTTTCAGGAGAAGTTTCGTTACCATCATCTCCATTGTCATCACAATGTTGTCTTAGAACAATCTTGTTGCCATCATCTTGGTACAACTTTATGGTATGATTTCCAATTTCATATACCAACCATTCACCGTTAAAGTCTGTCAACATTTCAAAATCTAAGGTCAAAAGCGGTCCATCATCGGTAAATCTTGAGCTCCACGTACCGTAAATTTTGTTCCCGGTGGCTTCTTGCAAAGAGACTCTTCCACCTTCTTCAAAAACCATGGTGTAATTAGGGTACTGTTCAGTTTGGTCTACGCTACTGCGCAAAACTTCATTCACTACCCAAGGACACTCGGTCAAACAGAAATCGAAACGCTCTTCATCAAAGTCATCATCATTATAATCATCGTCATCATCTTCATCACACTCATCCTTGGCACGCTCAAGTGCTTGAGCCAATTCTGCATTGCTATTCACTACGATTTCAGTTCCATCAAATTTTTTCAAAGTCACAGGAAAGTCGAGGCTAACCAACTGATCATCTTCCAAACCGCCAAAAAACTTTCTTAACTCTTCATCACTGGATACGGTAACCTCGCCGGTTTGTTGCTCATCAGCATTGAAAGTGAAAAAGGTAAGTGGGTAAACAAAATCAATACATTCGATGTCGTCGTCATCACCACCTTCAATACAACTATTGGCCAATTCCAATAGTGCATCTTTGTTTTCGATTACGATTTCGGTAAAATCGGCCAATGTGATGGTAATGGGGAAAATGATATCCAAAACATCTTCGTCAATGTCTACCTCATCAAAAATCTCTTCTATAGCATGTAAATCTTCACGAGCATCAATGGTGATTTGGATGCCGTTAACCTCAACAACGTACGGGAATTTGATGGCCAAACAACTAGCACGATCTACGATATTGTCAAACGAACCGTCGTTGGAAGAAGTATTTTTAATCAATGCTGCGGTTGTAGAACTAGCAGTAATGGTTTGTTGGTTGTCGCCACCTACTTCTTCAAATTCTTCTTGACAGGCGGTAAAGGTCAAGAAGCTTACAAAAGCAAGGATAATCGTAAGTTTTTGGGATATCTGTTTCATGATAATTGGGTTTCTTGGTGTTACAGTGTTAGAACAATCGGAATTTAAAAAACCCTACTTTGCCTAATCTTTTTATGATATATTTGAGCCAAGTCTAATCGTTTTTTCATGGAGAATGTTTGTGAGGATGAGGTATATAGCACGATTTATAATGCTAATTCCAAAACGCTCTACAACTACATTTATTACAAGTTTGGGAATGCCGAAAAGGCAAATGATGCCATACAAGAGGCTTTTATAAAACTTTGGGAGAATTGCCAAAAGGTTACTCCTGAAAAGGCCAAGTCTTTTTTGTATACCGTGGCCAACAATACGTATTTGAATGTATTGAAAGCCGAAAAGGTGCGATTAAAGTACGCCTCGAACCAAAAAGAGGTTAGTCACGAATCACCAGAGTTTTTGATGGAAGAAAAAGAATACCAACAAAAACTGGAGGATGCCTTGAATGCCCTCCCTGAAAATCAGCGCACCACTTTTTTGTTGAATCGTATCGATGGGAAAAAATATGCGGAAATCGCTGAGATGGAAGGGGTAAGTGTAAAGGCCATTGAAAAACGCATGCATTTGGCTTTGAAGGAGCTGCGCAGTAAAATTGATGGAATATAATTTACGTTATCTAGGTAGGGTAAATGTTTTTTTAGTTGTTACATTGTTAGACCGTTTTAAAAATGGAAGAGAATTATTTAGCAAAATGGCTCAACAACGAACTCTCGCCAGAGGAGTTGAAAGCCTTTGAGCAAACAGAGGAATACCAATCCTTTGAAAAGCTCAAAGCGGTTTCTTCACGCTTGCAAGCGCCCGAGTTTGATATGGAAGGCACCTTTGCCCAAATCAAAGCCAAAACGGCTAATGATACAGCAAAGGTCATCGCTTTAAAGCCATATAAAAGCTTTTTGCGCATCGCCGCGGCCATAACATTGCTCATGGTTGGTGCTTTTGCTTATCTCAATCTTTCCAACGAATCGGTCACTACCGAAATCGCGGAAACCATACAACTTACATTGCCAGACGCCTCCGAAGTGGTTTTGAATGCTGATTCAAAAGTCACTTATGATGAAAAGGATTGGGACCTCCAACGTGATATTACCTTGGAAGGCGAAGCATTTTTCAAAGTAGCCAAAGGCAAAACCTTTACGGTATCCACTGCTTTCGGAAAAGTTCAGGTATTGGGCACGCAATTCAATGTAGAAGCCCGAAAAGACTTTTTTGAAGTAAGCTGTTACGAAGGATTGGTTTCCGTAACATTCAACAATACAACACAAAAACTTCCCGCCGGGGCCTCGTTGCTCTTTATTCGTGGCGAACGTATGGAGCGCAACGTGTCGAACCTTGAACCTTCTTGGTTAAACCATGAAAGTTCTTTCGAGCGCGTTCCCTTGCAATTCGTTATCAATGAACTCGAAAGACAATTCAAAATCGATGTCGCCTTGGAAAATGTTGATACCGAAGTACTCTTTACAGGAAGTTTTAACAACACTGACCTAGAAACTGCGTTAAAAAGTATAAGCACCCCATCAAAACTGAATTTCAAAGTATCGGGCGATAATGTACTTTTCTATGCAGAGGACACACCGTAAAACCTTAGGGCTTCTTCTAATTCTCTTTGGTTTTTCGTTTTTGGTCCATGCCCAGACGGATGAACCCAAGGAAATTTCACTTCTCAATCACATCAAACAGCTTGAGTCACGTTATGACGTCAAGTTTTCGTTTTTAAATGGCGATATAGAAAATCTAACAATTTCAACGCTTCCTGCCGCTCAAAACCTTCAACAAGAACTTCGTCATATACAAGAGCGCTTTCAGTTCAAAATAGACCCGTTGAGCGATAGATATTATGCTATTGTCAAAAGAAGCTTGGTCAACGTGTGCGGAAGTGTTCTTGATAATTTCGCCCAAAATTCCATTCCAGGTGCCACAATTGAGGTAATGAGTTCGCAAATTGCTGTTATGACCGACGCAAAAGGTGGCTTTCAGCTTGAATTCATTCCCAGAAATGCCACCCTTAAGATTCGATATTTGGGATTCAACACCAAATATGTACAAGTAGAGGATTTGGTTCTTCGAAATGGGTGTTCCGAAATCCTACTTTCACAGTTCTACCAGCAACTCAAAGAGGTGGTAGTGTACAAATTTCTAACTACTGGAATCATCAAGGAAGAAGATGCTAGCATTACCATAAACACAAAAGATTTCGGGATTCTGCCTGGTTTGATTGAACCCGATGTATTGCAAACCGTCCAAGCGCTCCCTGGTATCAAAAGTATTGATGAAACCGTTTCCGACATCAATGTCCGTGGTGGAACAAATGACCAAAATCTCATTCTATGGAATGGCATCAAAATGTACCAATCCGGACATTTTTTTGGTTTGATTTCGGCCTTCAATCCGTATCTCACGGAAAAGGTCACTGTAATCAAAAACGGTACCCCTGCCCGATATGGTGATGGAGTCAGCAGCGTTATTGCCATGGAATCGAAAAACACCATAGAAGACCAATTTTCAGGAGGAGCAGGCTTTAATTTTATAAGTGGTGACCTTTTTGGCCAACTTCCCATCAACGAACGGTTGGCTGTGCAATTTTCCGCACGGCGTTCTACTACTGATTTTTTGAATACGCCCACGTATGACAGATTTTTCGACCGTGCTTTTCAGGACAGTGAGGTGACCGATGAAAACAACATTCGATTGGAGGACAATTTTGAACGCGAAGAAAACTTCTTTTTCTATGACTTCACAGGCAAGGTCCTTTATGACCTCAATGAAGACCACAAGCTTCGATTCAATCTTATCAGCATCAGCAACGAACTCGAATTCTCAGAAACCAACCGTTCATTGGATGAAACGACCAATAGCTTTTTACAACAAACCAACTTGTCCTTTGGTGGGCAATGGTCTGGGCAATGGACGGACCGTTTTCAAACCCATTTGAATGTTTACTATTCCCGGTATGACCTCGACGCTATCAACCTTTTTGCAAATCAAGTACAGCTTCTGTTACAAAACAATGAAGTCTTGGAGGGTGCAGCAAAACTTGATACCCAGTATGTACTGTCCGAAGCGCTGCGTTGGAACAACGGTTATCAGTTTATCGAAACGGGAATTACCAATACCTCAGACGTAACACAACCCCCTTTTCAAAGCAATGTAAAAGGTGTCATTCGGGTACACGCGCCCTACTCAAGCCTACAGTATCGTTCGAGTGAAAAGAAACTGCTAACCGAAATAGGTCTACGGACCAACATCATTCAAAACTTAGGCACGTTTACAGAAGTATTGTGGGAACCTCGATTTAATGTGAATGTGAAATTGGCGAATCATTTACGGGCACAGCTTCTAGGAGAGTTCAAAAGCCAAACCACCAATCAGGTAATCGACCTGGAACAAAATTTTTTGGGCATCGAAA
Source organism: Bacteroidota bacterium (assembly GCA_039027495.1). Classification (GTDB taxonomy): domain Bacteria; phylum Bacteroidota; class Bacteroidia; order Flavobacteriales; family Flavobacteriaceae; genus Flagellimonas. The sequence continues at coordinate 44,586 of JBCCKH010000017.1, read as the reverse complement.
AACGGAGATGGATTATATCGGATAACGAAGAACTTCCGATTACCAAAAGCAAACAAGCTTCTCTTGGTGTCAATTATGAATTGAACGATTTCTATTTCGGACTGGAAGGCTTTTACAAGCGCGTAGATGGCATCAGCACGAGAACGCAAGGCTTTCAGAACCAGAACCAATTTTCTGGCGAAATTGGCCACTACGACATTCATGGGGTAGAACTACTTATCAATAAGAGAGGGTTAAAATATAGTACCTGGTTGAGCTATGCGTACAACAAGAATGACTACACCTTTGATATGGTCGAACCCAACACCTTTCCCAATAATTTGGACATACGACATACTTTGACCTTGGCCAGCACTTACGAATGGAAAGATTTGAAAATTGGCGCTGGCCTAAATTACCGTACCGGTAAACCTTTTACCGAACCCATTGCTGAAGATGCGATAAACACGAATGTTTTTCCAGCACAAATCAATTTCGAGGAACCCAATTCCAGCAGGTTGCCCGAATATTTGCGCCTGGACGCCTCCGCGGTTTATAATTTAAGGTTGGGACGGAGGGTTAAAGGTAATGTGGGGGTTTCGGTGCTCAATATTACCAACCGCCGCAATGTACTGAACACCTACTTTCGCCTAACAGATGACAATCAAATTGAAACAGTGGAAAACATTTCCTTGGGCATTACCCCAAATATCAGCTTTCGGGTGAGCTTTTGATACGAGACTCCCAAAAGGAAATCACCAAAACATGGGGGAAAGTAATGGCAGCCAGAAAATAGACTAAAATGGACAACATTTGGTCCGTGTTATCCTTAAGGAAATAATACAACATCCCAAGCCCAGCAATTGAAACCAACCAATACGGTAAGCTCGTTCGCAAATATCTTACGAAAGTAGCCCGAGAACTGTGCCCATACAAGAAAACCAATTGATCTCTCAACGAAGGAATGCTATGCCACAGGATAAAGTAAATGGAAAAGCTCCAAATAAGTGAAGTCACATTGAATATGATGAACAACAATACCAAGATGAAAATCTCTTCCAAATAACGAATGGTTATTGATTTTTTGATTTGTAGAAAAAAAGCGGTCGCGCCTAAACCGATTCCAGATAACAAAAACATACCTCCCAGCCATTCGGGTTGAATTCCAACGCCACTTAAATCTGTTAAAACGGGAACAACCTGTTCACGCTGAACATAAAAAAGCATAAACAGAATAAAAAGTCCATAAAATGAAAAAAATAATGTGCTCAAAAACGAAGTTTGTTTAACGTTTACGGACCAGTGTTGCTCACCAAAATGAAAGCCACTTATCAGCAGAAAAAGAGGCAAGGCCAATTGCGGCCAAATCACGAACAAAACCAAGATACCCACCACCACTAACACATAAAACATAACTGCCTTGTAAACAGAAAATTGACTCTGTTTTGAGCGATATGCGCGATGCAACAATTGAATATCATTTGAGCCATGTAAAACCCCAAAAGAGAGGATGAAAATACATGATAAAATAGCCTCCAAAGTAGCCGTAGAATACGATGAAAGCCATAGGACGAACACGGAAACAACTACCATGATACTTTTCAATTTATCAAAAAAAATACCTTTTTGTTGAAGCATTGATAAAAAAATATATACAAACTTATTGAATAATGTTTAGTTTTCATTACATTTGGTTAAACAAAACTAATTAACGTCTAATATATTATGGAAAGTTTATTCACTTCTATTCCTGCGGTAGCCAAAATGGCTACTAATGACTATGTTGGTTTTACATTCTTTGTTGGATGTATGGCCATGATGGCAGCTTCTGCCTTCTTCTTTCTATCCATGAACGGTTTCGACCGTAAGTGGAGAACATCAATCTTGGTATCAGGACTGATTACCTTTATCGCTGCAGTGCATTATTGGTACATGCGTGACTACTGGGCCGTAAACGGAGAGTCTCCTACTTTCTTCCGTTATGTGGACTGGGTATTGACCGTACCACTAATGTGTGTTGAGTTCTACCTAATTCTAAAAGTGGCCGGGGCCAAAAAAGCATTGATGTGGAGACTTATTTTTCTCTCCGTAATCATGTTAGTGACTGGATACTTCGGAGAAGCGGTATATCGCGACCAAGCACAAATCTGGGGTCTTATTTCAGGTATCGCTTACTTCGTAATCGTGTACGATATTTGGTTAGGTCAAGCGAAAAAATTGGCACAAGAAGCCGGTGGAGCAGTCTTGCAGGCACACAAAACCCTATGCTGGTTCGTGTTGGTAGGATGGGCAATCTATCCGATTGGATATATGGCCGGTACGCCAGGATGGTATGAAGGAATATTTGGCGGTTTCTCAATGGATGTAGTATACAACATTGGAGATGCCATAAACAAAATTGGATTCGGGTTGGTTGTATACAACCTTGCTGTTACAGCTAGAGCTGAAGAAACAGCATAACCCTAATTCATAGTTTATTTAGTTGGTTATGAAAAAGGCTTGGTGTATACCAAGCCTTTTTTACATTCTTGGAGGTACCGTTATTCCCAATAACCTGAAAGCGGATTTAATGACCAACCCCACCTTCCGGGAAAGATGGATTCGAAAACGCTTTTTCTCGGCATCATTTTCTCCTAAAATACTGACCTGCTGATAGAAGGAGTTGAATTCCTTCACCAAATCGTATACGTAATTGGCAATCAAAGCAGGACTGTGCTGTTCGGCAGCATGCAAAACCACTTCAGGATACCCTTGCAGCTGTTTTAACAATACCTTCTCTTTATCATGCAGCACCATTGAGGTAGCAAAGGCCATAGTATTTTCATCTTCGGCAATATTGGCTTTTCTTAGAATGGATTGAATCCGGGCATAGGTATATTGAATAAAAGGACCCGTATTCCCTTGGAAATCTACAGACTCTTCCGGATTGAACAAAATCCGCTTCTTTGGGTCTACCTTTAAAATGTAATATTTCAAGGCGCCCAGACCGATTGTGCGATACAATTCTTGTTTTGCAGACGCGTCATATCCTTCCAACTTGCCCAACTCTTGGGAAATATCCGCAGCAGTAGCCTCCATACTTTGAATCAAATCATCGGCATCTACCACGGTACCTTCACGGCTTTTCATTTTACCTGTGGGCAAATCCACCATACCATAACTTAAATGATATAGTTTTTCGGCCCATGTGTATCCCAGACGCTTCAGAATCAGGAAAAGTACCTTGAAATGATAATCTTGTTCATTCCCAACGGTGTAAACCATTCCACCAATGTCGGGGAAGTCAGTTACGCGTTGAATGGCAGTCCCAATATCCTGCGTCATGTACACGGCTGTGCCATCAGCCCGTAACACAATTTTCTCATCAAGTCCTTCTTGGGTAAGGTCAATCCAAACACTGCCATCCGCTTTTTTAAAGAAAACCCCTTTTCCCAATCCGTCTTCAACGACGTCTTTTCCTAGAAGGTAGGTGTTGCTTTCGTAATAAAGCTTGTCAAAATCAACACCCAGGTTTTCATATGTGATATTGAAACCCTCGTACACCCAACCGTTCATGGTTTTCCATAGAGCAACGGTCTCGGCATCACCTGCCTCCCATTTACGTAGCATGGCTTGGGCTTCCAATAAAATAGGCGCTTTTTTTTCTGCCTGTTCTTTGGGGGTTCCGTTTTCCTCCAAAGCGGCAATTTCAGCTTTGTAGGCTTTGTCGAAAGCAACATAATACTTACCAACTAAGTGGTCACCCTTAAGACCCGAACTTTCCGGGGTTTCCCCATCTCCAAATCGCTGCCAGGCCAGCATACTTTTGCAAATATGAATGCCCCGATCGTTAACGATTTGGGTTTTGTAGACCTTATGTCCCGCAGCTTTCAGTATCTCTGCTACCGAATACCCCAACAAATTGTTCCGAATATGTCCAAGGTGTAAGGGTTTGTTGGTATTGGGCGAAGAGTATTCGACCATAACGGCATCTTTACTGTTCGCCGTGTGATAGCCAAATGCAGGTTCTTCCCTTATCTGATTGAAAAAATCAAGGTAGTATCCATCGGCGATAACCAAGTTCAAAAACCCTTTGACAACATTAAAATCTTTTACTTGGGGAAGTTGTTCTTTTAAAAAATCCCCAATACGATTTCCAATTTCAACAGGATTCCCCTTTACTACCCTTAGCATTGGGAAAACTACCACCGTAACATCTCCCTCAAAGTCCTTGCGTGTGGGTTGAAATTCAACACTAGGTACCGAGGCATCATATGTTTGTAGGAGGGCTTCCTTTACTTTTTCCGTTAATACGGCTTGCAAATCCATAAGAGGCTTTTAAGGCAGCAAAACTACGTATTTTTTGCACTTTTGACTCAAAACCAGATGGTCACCTAGGATTTTAAATGTACCTTTATTTGCGTTGTAAAACCACGCAACAACCTTCCCCCTTAAATAACAGCGAAGTCTTTTTTGTCTTAAAGAATGGGTTATGTTATACAATGTATCGTACAGCGATAAGAAGATTACCAGAAAAATCGATGAGGAACTTGGAAAACCTTTTACCTTAAAAGAAAGGTTTCAGCTAGGAGGTATTGGTTCTCCAAAACTGCATATTACGGAGGCCAGCACAGAAATCCAGAATCTGTTGATATTGGATAATAATCTCAATACCTGCAATGTTGAAATGCGCCCGAAGGGCATTATCGTCCGTTTTAGGTCGCTGTTGGAAACCTACGGTCTCATTATACCCTACTACAAATTAACCTTGTACAAGGGTGATTTTGCCGTGTATTCCATCTATCGGGACCATTATTTCATTAAAGTGAAAAGCGACACCAAAGCGATACAGAAGTACTTTAAAAAATTGTTGGATTATAAAGCGGATAACGCGCCAACGTCTATAGAAGACCTCTAGCCTCCATGATCAAAAATCAACCAAGAATAGAGGTTAAACCCAACGCTACCGACCGAAAGTTGATTCGTTTGGGGTGGCTTTTTATTTTGTTGATTGCCCTTTTTCTGGGCGTTACGTACCAAAATATCCCTAATATCATCCCTACTCATTTTAATCTGGAAGGCGTAGCCGACGGTTTTGGCGGAAAATCAGTACTATGGTCCCTCCTCGGCATCAACATCTTGCTGTATTCAGGCTTGATGTTTTTGGCAACCCGAATCAAACCTTGGAATTTCAACTTTCCGGTCACTTTGACAGAAGACAACGCTCCAAAAGTATATGCTTTGGGCATTCGAATGCTGGTCGTGATGAATCTGATTATCGTTTGGGTATTCGGCTTGCTCATCGTCAGTATCTTAAGTCAGGTTTTTTACGAACAGGGATTGGGACTTTGGATGCTTCCCCTTATCATGATTCCCATTTTTGGGTGTATCTTCTATTTCATAACCCAAATGATGAAAGCTGCGGATGAATCTAAATAAGACCACATACCAAGACTTGGTTTCCCTTAAATCCGAAGCCTTATGAAAATTCTACTAACTGGCGCAAACGGATATATCGGCATGCGGCTCTTGCCCAAACTTTTGGACATGGGTTGTGAGGTGGTTTGTGCCGTACGGGATGAAAAACGCCTATCCGTTGATGAGCATATGCGCAAAAGGATCACTGTGGTTGAGATTGATTTCTTGGAGGCTGTGGAACCTTCCAAAATGCCAGTGGACATTGATATTGCATATTACTTGATTCATTCCATGACCTCTTCCATCAGCGATTTTGATGAAAAAGAAGCCATTGCTGCGCAGCACTTCAATCAATATTTAGAACATACCAAGGCTACGCAAGTCATTTACCTCAGCGGAATCGTAAACGATACGGAACTTTCAAAACATCTCTCTTCTCGAAAAAACGTTGAGGATATTCTGTACACCGGTAACTTTTATCTTACTGTGCTTCGTGCGGGCATTATTGTAGGTTCCGGAAGCTCATCCTTTGAAATCATTCGGGATTTATGTGAAAAACTACCCGTAATGATTACGCCCAAATGGGTGCTGACCCGCAGCCAACCTATCGCCATACGTGACGTGATGTCCTTTTTGACCGGTGTTTTGGGAAACAGCAATACCTACGACCAATCCTTTGATATTGGCGGGCCAGATGTACTTACGTATAAGAAAATGTTGCACAAATATGCCAAGGTTAGAGGTTTTAAAAATTGGATTTATACGGTACCCATCATGACTCCAAAGCTCTCTTCGTACTGGCTTTATTTTGTGACTTCAACCTCGTACAAACTTGCCATAAACCTTGTTGACAGTATGAAAATGGAAGTTGTGGCAAGGGATAATCGCCTACAGACCCTTTTGGGTATTGAAACACACACCTATGAAGAAGCCATTGATATGGCTTTTAAGAAAATAGAGCAAAACTTGGTGGTTAGTAGTTGGAAGGATAGTATTGCCAGTGGGCAGGTAAAAAAGGACCTGAAAAAGTACATTCAAGTTCCCCGATTCGGCGTACTTAAGGATGTTCAAAAACTGAAAATCGAAAATCCAAAAGGGGTTTTGGAAAATATCTGGAAAATTGGTGGGGAAACGGGTTGGTATTACGGCAACTGGCTGTGGCGAATCAGGGGGTTTTTGGATAAATTAAATGGAGGACCTGGATTGCGCCGCGGAAGAACACATCCTGACAAGATTTTTCCTGGAGACGCGTTGGACTTTTGGCGTGTGCTTTTGGCAGACCGGGAGGGCAAACGTTTGTTGTTGTTTGCCGAAATGCGACTGCCCGGTGAAGCTTGGTTGGAGTTCCGTATAGACCAAAACAACATGCTGCACCAAGTAGCTACTTTTAGACCCAAAGGCCTTAGAGGGCGTTTGTATTGGTTTTCTGTACTACCGTTTCATTTCTTTATTTTCGGGGGCATGATTCGAAATTTGGCAAAGACATAGCTCTTTTTCAGTTTTATTTCAAAAAAGAGGTTTACAATGCAACCTTTGGTTTGAAATTTGCGTCTTTTCAACAAACCTTCCCTTTATGAAGCTTTTCAAATTGATGGGGCTCGCCCTGGTTCTTTTTTCAGGCAACTTGCAATTATCCGCCCAAACCACGATTAGCACCAAACTTATTGATGCCAAAACCCAACAGGGCATCCCCTATGCTACCATCCAATACGGTGAAAACAGTGGTGTAATTACCAATGAGGAGGGTCGATTCAGCTTCACCTTTGATGCAAACGAAACCCTTCTGGATTCTGTTTACATTTCTTCAATGGGATACCAAAAAACTGGTTACACCTTAGAACAACTTCAAGATTCCATAATTGGTATCCGCCCAAAAGCCATTGAGCTCAGCGGGGTATATCTTTTTGATGAAGAGCTAGAGGTGGATGAAATTATTGAAAAAATGATTGAACGTCTTCCAGAAAATGTGAATCGAGCTCCCGTAAAGCAACGCTATTTTTTGCGGCAATCCATTTTTGGAAACGTTCAAAAACTGGATATGGGGTTTGAGAAATCCTCCATCCCGGAACTTGACAAACCCTTGGTCGACAGTCTAGGGCGAGCAGTACCACGGAACTCTTCCTACTACACCGAAACCTTAGGAGACCTTTACATTGGGGATTCTGATTACAAAATCAATATTGTTAAAGCGGCCGAACTCTACAACAAAAAACAAATCAGTTCCATTGAGGAATTGGGTGAGCGATTGGAAAACATGTTCAAGGAAAATGTCAAACGCGACTCCTATCTCAAAATCAAGTCGGGACTTTTTAGCCAAAAGGTTCAGGTGGATTCCATTCTCACCGATATGGAGGAGGAACAAGCTGAAGTTATCGAAAACGAACTTGGCAAGGATACCATCAACGGTTTGGTAGAAGAACAAAAACGGATTTTTGACGAGATTCTGGGAGAAGTGTTTTATGAAGACGAGCCAAAGCTCAATGTTATCCGAAAGAAAAGAAAATACCGGTATCATCTGGAGGGCTATACTGATATTGATGATGCAGGGGTCTACGTGGTACGTTTCCAACCTAAGGGCAGTGCTGACTTCCGGGGGCGCTTATATATCAATATTGAAGATTTTGCCGTGCTTCAAATTGAATTCGAGAACGTGAAAAATCTACGCAACTTCAGACTTTTGGGCATCTACTATCGTGAAACCGTATACAAAGGAATGATGCGCTTTGGAAAAATCGCCAACAACAAGTATGAGCTCAAGTTCATGGATTTCAGCTTTGGACGCTGGTTTCGTTTTGACCGTCCTTTAGACGTCATCGAAAAGAACAAAAACGTAAAGGGGCGCCGTAAACAAAATGAATTGCGGTTAAATATTGATTTCCAGATGGCCCAAAGCAACAAATGGGAATTTGTGGCGTATGATACCCAACCTATCTCACAAGGAACCTTTGATGCTTTAGAAGAAGACAAGAATATACAGGCTACCTATATGCCTTCATACAACCCGGAGTTTTGGTCGGGCTATAGCATTATGGAACCCAATCAAGCCATCCGAGAGTTCACGGTATCAGAGGAGTAACCTATAAACTTATTGCAGCGAAAGGCGCCACCAAGTGAATCCGTAGTTCTGGTTTTTGTTGTCTTGTATTGTGGTCACCATGGCAAAATCTCCATTTTGCAACTGAATCAAGGGAAAATATTCTCCCCCTACGGCCATGGCATCGCCGATACCAAACCTTGAGGTGATTTCAGAAAGTGCCATGGGAGTCGTTTCATGCACGTGCCAAGCGCCATCCGTCTGACTCAAGACCGCCGCATGGTGTTTTAAGGTTTCGTTCATACCCGAAACCCAAGTTAACAAAGGCCCTTCCGAACCCATGCTCATAAAAGGATAATAAATGGGTTGCTCTGAAGTGGAAATGTTGGTTACGGTCCAGTCCGATTCGGTTTCGTCCCAGACGCCCATTTTTAAGACTTGACCCTCGCTCCAAACATGAAACAAGTCCCCCTTTTCGGAAAAACCAAGTGGCTCCACCCAGCGTGGCAAACCCTTGCCCAATTCCGGACTCCACTCGCGCTTCCCGGGTAACGGAACCGTATTCCACGTCTTACCAAAATCCTTACTTACTTTTATCAAATCCACTTCCGCATCAAAGCGGTTACCCGAGGCGGACATCGGGCTTACCCTCGCGGCCAATAATCCATTTGGACCCGAGGTGAAATGGCTTGAGCCACCTAAATCATGAATTTTGGGGCGTTCTTGCCACGAAACCCCATTATCTTCACTTACCCGATAATGCACCCCATTACCGTCATTCCATACAATATGGACGGATTTATCGGATGCAAGGGTCACCCAAGGTCGGTCATCGTAATCATTTTGGGAAATAAAGTTCCATTTCCAATCCTCTCCCCCGTTATCACTTTGGCCTAAGGCAATATGTATCCCTTTCATGGAACTCCAGTCAAAATTGGAGGTGTCTTCAGGCACCTTGGTAAATTTCATGGTCAGGAAATAGACCTTCCCCGTATCGTCAACGACCAAATCCACATCGGAGTTTCCGTCTGCTCCATCAGCAACGGTACCTACATCCAACATCTGCCATGTTTTTCCTGTATCGGTGCTTTTCCACAACTGTGGCGAGGTACTTCCATTACGGTATCCAGCAACGTACAAATCACCATTGGGCGCTTCTGCCACCATGGGTTCGCGCGCCAAATCACCTGATACTTTTACTTTTTCAGTTACCGTTAACGTCTTTTCAGTTTGGGCAGATACGAAATTTGTTGCTACAAAAAGTAAAAGGAATAGGGGTAGTAATTGCTTTAGGGTCATCTGTTTAGGTTTTGCATTAAGGTACAATAATTAAGGCTTAAAAACACACAAATCTCTCGTGGACCTAGGTCCGGAAACCTACTCATCATGATTCCTATAAAACAGCTACACAGAAAGAATTATCTTTTTAAGCTTTAGGCAAGAACACCTCTGCCATCATACAACGTGCAGAGCCACCACCACAGGTTTCGATGGTATCTAAAGGACTATGCAAAATAGGACAGTGTTTTTCAATGGCTTCTATCTGGTCTTGACGTAGACTTTTGAACGCGGCAGAACTCATTACCATAAATCGCTTGTCATCAGCCCCCAATACTTGTAGCATATTTCCCGCGAATTGATACATCTGCTCCTCAGTTATCGCAATGACTTCCCTGCCATCCTTTTTAATATGTTCCACGACCATTTTCCGTTCTTTCTTGTTGTCAATCGTGTCCAAACAAATCACGACAAAGGTTTCGGCCATGGCCATCATTACGTTGGTATGGTAAATGGGTTTTCTCAAACCCTCTACGGTCTGATTTGCGGTAAAAATCACGGGGAAGCAATCAAAATCTTCACAAAACTCTATAAACAATTCTTCATGGGCCCTTTCGGACAAGGCGCAATACGCTTTTTGATTGACCCTATCTTTTAAAATACTCCCTGTGCCCTCCAGGAAAACACCTTCTTCCTCAGCTGAAGTATAATCCATGACATTGGAAATTTCGAAGCCATTATTTTCCAAAACATCGAGAATGTCTTCTCTACGCTCTTGACGTCTATTTTCGGCGAACATGGGATATACGCAAACTGTACCGCTGTTGTGGAACGATACCCAGTTGTTTGGGAAAATCGAGTCTGGGGTATCCGGGACCTTGGTATCTTCTACGACGATTACATTTACACCATTTGCTTTCAATTTCAGAACAAATTCGTCAAATTCATGCTGCGCCTTTTGATTTACCTCCTCTTGGAGCATCGCCGGTTGTTCCTGAAAATAGTTATTTACAGCGGTCTGCTCGTTCATTCGAAAGTTGACCGGCCGAATCATTAATATGGTGTTGGTAATTTGCATAGGTTTGGGTAAAAATCCCCCAAATGTAGCGAATCGCGAATTCATTTTGTAACAAAAAAATACCCTGTTTATCTTTAAATCCAAATAGCCGAAATGTACCGGAAGTATCTAGGAAAATATAATGATTTACTTCTCTTTCTGATATTGATTCCGATAATCAATACCATTAATTATCATCTTACCTATAGCACCATTCGATGGGATTGGTATACCTACACGACGTACTTCATTGACTTGGCACAGGGCTACATGGCTTGGTGGTTCGGACGCATGGCCATTGTCTGGTTGGATAAAAAAATTCCCTATGAAAGAGCCTTTACCAAAAGGATTTTCGTTCAAATTCTACTAACCAATATCGTGATACAAGGCTACCTCATCATGGTCACCGAATTGGTCAACTATTTTTTTGGGGATGGCCCGCTCCCGGTGAATTTCTACACCTATAATCTGTTTATTTTCTTCATTTGGATTTTGGTTATTAACGGCATCTATATTGGGTATTATTTCCACAGCAAATGGTATAGCGAACTGTCACTTCGAGAATCAGATAAAAAATTGAGGTCCAACGGGTTTAAGGTACAACTGGGGAAAACTGCAAAGCATATCAATTTTGAAGACATTACTGGCTTTTATGTAGATGACAAAACTTCGTATTTGTTGACCAACACCATGCAACAATTCGTTATCGATAGCTCGCTAAACAAAATAGCCCCGATGCTTCCCCAGGAGCTTTTTTTTCGCCTGAATCGAAAATTCATTATTCATAGGGATTGGATTCAGGGGTACAAAAAGGATGTAAACGGTAAACTTATTGTTGCCGTAAAAAGGGAAATTCCGCTGAAAGGGGAACAAGTAGTCAGTAGAACAACAGCCCCAGAATTCAAAAGATGGCTGGATGCCACCACGCAAACCATATAAGCAACCGACTACACTTTATCACCAAAAATGCCACAGTTCATCATTTAGGTCCTTTTATCTTGAGATTAAAGTTGCTTTCTCCCTGATATTTGGCTGAAAATTTATCAATCATGAAAAAACAAATCATCACATCGATATGCATCCTATCGATAAGTTTTGGGTGGGGCCAAAAATCAGAGTTCCCCCAAGAAAAACAAAAAGCGGTAAAAGAACTCCTAAAGAAGTACATCGATATGGGCATACCTGGCTTGGCCCTAACGGTATACAATCCAGAGACGGGTTTTTGGTCCTATGCCAATGGGTTCGCCAATGTTGAAGAACAAGAACCTTTGACATCAGAACATCGTTTCTACTTGCAAAGTGTAAGTAAGACCTATATGGCGGTGGTCATCTTAAAACTGTATGAAAAAGGAAAACTGGATTTGGATGATCCGCTGACCAAATATTTAAAATACGACTGGCTCATGAACAAAGAAGGGATTGAGAAGATTACCTTAAGAATGTTGCTAAACCATACCACCGGATTGCCCGAATACAACTACGACCCGATTCTAGTTTCAGAAATCGTACAAAACCCTCAAAACGTGCTTACCGTGGAGGAGTTGTTGTCCCATATTGGTAATGACCCGATGGACTTTGCTCCGGGAAGCAGCTATTCCTATCGAAACACCAACTATGCCTTACTTTCCTTGGTCGCTGACCAAATTACCGGAGACCATAAAGCATATATGCAAGAACATATTTTTGATACACTAGGTCTAGAATCCACCACCTACCTTACTGAAGAAAACATAAAAACCAACTTCAACCTTGTTGACGCGTATTGGGATATCTTGCTTGTGGGCATCCCGACCAATGTGTCCAAAATGCAACGCGCCAATGTGTCATCTATGAAAGGCGATGATGGTCTGGTCACCAACACAAAAGATGCTGTACAGTTCATGAAAGGGTTGGTTACGGGTAAACTCTTAAAGCCTAAAACCCTTGAGCTTATGCAAGATTTCGTATTGGACGATAAAGGCGAAAAACGCTATGGATTGGGCATCCAATACTATGACTTGGATGTCACCTATGCTTTAGGCCATTCGGGAGGTGGAATAGGTGCTGGATGCGTTTTGCTCTATTTGCCAGAGTTGGACTCGATTGTGTTTCTGTCCACGAATTTCAATACGATGATGGAATCGCCCATTCGGAAAAAAGCCGAGAATTTACAATTAGATGTCTTGAAGGCATTGTTTATGTAATCCATTTCAGTGGAAGCGCAGGGATTCATATCCATGGGGTCCCTGCTTTTACCAAGGAACTAAACTGAGAAAGAGCGCTCGAGAACGGTGCTTTCATTTGAAATTTCCTTCAAAATCCACTTCTTTTTGAAAAGGATGCAAAAGTCCATCCAATACAATGCTAAGCTTACGCCTATCAAGTTTTGCTAAGGGCGAAAATGAAGTTTCAATTCCCTTGGACTTCCATATTTCCTGTATGGCATCCAAAGTGATGTTCTTATCAATTTTGCCCAGTAGAGATACCAAAAAATTTGGTGTTACCGCTTTTCCAGACGCAGGTTCGTTCTCTAGGTCAGAATATCCTTCAAGGAGTCCTTTTTTCAATTCAAATTCCGAAACCATCCTTTCGGGATAAAACCAGGTTTCATTTGCCCATTTATAGGGAACACCAAACCCTTTTAATATTCCTGAGGCACCTATTCGCTGTATGGCCTCAAAAGCGTTGTCCGAAGGAGTAACATCCATAAAAGGCATAAGGTATGCCTTACTCTTAAGCAGCGCCTGTTGCACCTTCCTAATGGATACTAGGGAAGTATTCGTTTGGTCTTTAATGGCTATGGCAGCTATGGTCCCGGCGGCCTGCCCAATGCCGAGCATCACAGGTTGCAAACGGGTAGTGCCATTGACAATATTGGATACGCTGATATTTTTATCCGCTACCAGAAAATTTTCAACCTTTTCAGGAATTAAACTCCCCATGGGAATAGAATAACTAGGCACTTTAATATTGATAAAATCAATTTCGGGCGCGTTTGGATTTTTATCATGGTGATGGTCAATTGGATAGTCTCCCACGGCAATCCCTGTTTTGTACAGCTTAAAATCATAGGGGCTTTCCAAGTGGTCGACGGTGAACATTACTTTTCCTTTTACGCGTCTCCCCTCGCGGTGATACGGAATCATTGGAAAATTATCCTTGGTGGGAAACTCTTCGGCCAATCTCAGGTTTTTGAAACCCAATTCATTTTGAATATAATAGACAAAGCCTTGGGTAAAGGCTTTTGCTTTTTTCAGGGCGTTGGCTTTTTCCTTTTCATTCATTTCGGGCCAATCCACAAAATAATCGTTTCCGCAATTGGGCCAATTGATCATGTATTTTGCGTTCGGAAGCTTCCCATAGTTTAACATCTGCTGGCAGTCTGTCACTGAACCGAACATTTCCCCACCTTCACGTTTACAAGCGCAGGCATAGTCCGTTGGGTTGTAATTTTTGGGTTTCTTGACCAATCCTTTTTTATGTTTTGCGTTCCCAACATCCTTTAGGATAGCGACATAGGTCAAGTCCTGTACTATGGTATTGGACTCCTCAGGAGCTTCTTTTTCGTCCGTATCTTTTTTGGAATCCATTCCCAAGCGAAAGTTAGCCCCAACCAATGGCAACAATTCGCCGGTTTCCGTTGCATCAATTAGAACAGACGCCTTAGTGCTGTGGATTTTCCCTTGCTTTCTATAATGCACTACCCATTTCTTTTCCTGTTTTTCTACCTTCACATAATTCGCTTCATATACAATCTCCAGATTGGGAAAATTGGCCATTTTCTGTAGTATCCTATTCCCTACGGAAGGTTCAAACAAGGTATGGCTCACCCATCCGGTTGCCACGGCTTTGGGTCCACCGTAGTGTGCATATAGTTTTTGACGGAATTCTCCCCAAATACCGGATGGCATCTGATGATTTCCATCGATAGCCGAAACTCCGGCCGAAGTAAGCATCCCGCCCAACCAAGTAGTCTTTTCGAGAAGTTGTACCTCAACACCCATCCGAGCCGCTTGAATGGCAGCTGAAGTACCTCCTGCTCCACCACCAATGATAAGAATATCCACAGCTTTTTGAGCCTGAACATGGAGGCAAAACATGGTGAAAACGAAACAGAGGATTCCTTTCTTCATCAGCTCACATTTTTGGATAGGTTTTAGTAAAAAATGAAATGTGTTTTTTCAAACCTTCATAAAAGAAAAACACCTCGCCGGTTAATCCCAAATCCCTATTAGTTTGAACCATTCTTTTTAGAAACTGTTTGGAAGGGGTATAATCATCTACTTGCAATAAAATACCTGGCACGAAGAGATGCCTTTTATCTTCAACAACGAACTTCAAGTTTGATTCCAAAGTGGTGCGGTAGGACTCCATATCATATCGATATACTTGAGGTATAATTTGGTCTACCCATCCCTTTTTCACCCAAGTGGGCCAGTCTTGAAGGTATTCTTCTTTGCTCCAAGGAAAAATACTGGGCGCCATGGTCACTTTTACATTTGGATTCAGAGCCTTTACTGTTTTGTATATTTTCTTTGCGAAAAGATTCAATCTTGAAGCCCGCCAATCCACCCAGTCCGCATCTCGATAATCTTGGGGAGGGGATTTTCCTTGATGTTCTTTTTGGTATTCCGAAACGGTGTAGGCATCATAGCCGGCGGTAGAAGGATTTGCTGGAAGTCTATCATCGCCCTGAATGCCATCAATGTTATAGTTTTCTACTACTTCGGTAATTAACGACAGTAAAAACCCCTGAACCTCTGGGTCAAAGGCGTTCATCCATTGGAATCCGTTTTTGGATACCAGTTGACCCTTAGCGTCAATAGCCTTCCAGTGTGGTTTTTTTCGAAGGATATGTCCCCCATCTTCTTCATGGTAACTTGAAGAAAACCCGAATTCAAACCAAGCGTGTACCTGTAATCCTTCGGCATGGGCCTCTTCAATTAACGTTTGTAGCATGTCAAAATTTGAAAACCGGGACATCACCTCAACCCCAAAATGCTCGTGCATCACTTTGCTGGGATACAAAGTATGTCCCCTATTCCAGACTACCACATAAATGTTATCCAGCCCTATTGATTTGCATTGTTGAACGGTTTGTTGGATACTTTCCTTGCTATCCAGAGCCGTACTGGCCACATCGGTCAACCATACCCCCTTTTGTGATTGGGAAATCCCAACGCAAAAAAAGAAGAATACCATACAGCAAACGATATGTCTAGCTAGCCTGCCCATTTACTACGACCTTAAGTTTCCAACGCTTGTGAAATTTCAAGCAAGGCCCGCGGCACATGGAAGCAGCCTTTCCATTTTCCCCCTTTGAGGTTGAGTAAAAGTTCTCCTCGACGATTCAAATACCCAAACCATTCGCCTCCATGTTTAGGGTCTCTAAAGTGATTCCAAGTATACTCGTGTACTTTTTCAAACCATTTTGCCGCTTTCGGACTTTGATTATGGGCATAGGTTTTTGCCAGCGCCACCAAAGTTTCCAAGTGGACCCACCACAATTTTTGGTCCCATTCCAATTTTTCCGGGGGATGGTCCTTGGCATCTAAAAAATAAAAGATGCCTCCATAGGTTTCATCCCATCCTCTTTCCAGTTGTTGATACATAATGGCTTCCGCCTTTTCCACAAGTTCAGTATCTCCTTTTCGAAGACCGATGTTCATGATAAACCACATCGCTTCAATCGCGTGACCGGGATTTAGCAATCTGCCTTCAAAACTGTCCAAAAACGCCCCGCTCGAGGAGATGTTCTCGTACACCAAACCACTTTCAGCGTTATAAAATTGGTTCATGACCAAATCCACAAGGGAATCCAGCACCTTTTCTACTTGACCTTTCCCCAGAATATGTTCCAATTCCAAAGCGAGGTTGCATAAAATCATGGGCAAGGCAAAGTCTTGCATATTACGGGTTCCCGGGTATCGCTTATTGTATCTCCCTTTAGGATTATCTTTTCTGGAAAGAATGTTCCCAAAAGTGTCCGTCGCAATTTGGGCATAGGTAGCGTTGGCTTCCACCTTGAAATATTCCCCAAAAGCCATAGCAGCAAAACAGTCGGAAAAAATATTATAGGGCTGCACCAAGGGATTTCCTTTCTGGTCCAAGGAAAAATACCAGTTCCCTTCGGTATCCCTGCCATATTTTTCCAAAAAATCAACCCCATGCTTCGCGATTGCTTTCCATTGGTTCTTGTCTTCAAGCCCATGATACAACTTTGAAAACATCCATACTTGCCGGGCCTGTAACCAGATGAATTTGTCCGTATCATATACATTACCGTTCGATGATAGGCAAGTAAAATACCCTCCATGGCTTTCATCAATGGAATGGTTTTCCCAAAAGGGAATAACTTCTTCCAAAAGTTCTTTTCGATATAGTTTGGCGTACTTTTCCAACACAGGCTACGAATTGGTTTTGGAAATTGATTCTTCAAAATACTCCATATATCGATTGTACAAATGACCTGCCTGGGTATATGCAGATTGTGGGCTCATAAAATGGGAAAACTCAAAGGTGATGGCCTTTTGACATCCTGCTCTTTGCGCTGCACGTATTTTCAACAATAGTTTTTCAAACTTGATGGGAAGAAATTTTATGGGCATATCACGGTCAAAGGACTCAATATTGGTCCAAGATTCCATACCATAGGTATCGGCCAACTTCTTATTTACGACCAAATAATCTTCCAGTTCATCATAATCCACATGCCCATCTTGAAAGGCGACGATGTCCACAGCACCTTTAATGCCCTTAAAGATTTCGTTCCACTCTCGATGATGTTGTTCAATAGATACCATATCGCTTTTGGTAGTGGCACTTTCTGAAGCCATGACTGCCTTTTTTCCGTCAATCCATGGAGAAATCAACACAGGAAGTCCGCTACTGACGGTTTTACAATGTTTTCCCAATTGAGATATGGTAGAAATAGCACCTTTCGTCTTTCGGCTCAGTTCCAAACTCAAATACCAGCCCTTAAAGCTATCGTGGTGACCATATTTTTGGAAAACTTCTTCAACCACGTGGAAATTTACTTCCAACTCGTGGGTCATATCTCCTGTTTTCCAATAGTCGCCACTATCATAGGTTCCAAAGAAGAAATCCATTCCATACTCATCCGATAATTCTAAAAACTGCTGGACCAAATCAACGGGAGGAGCAAAACACTGTTTCTTTTCGATGAGGTATTCTGAAGGATACGTTAAGAATTTTTGATATCCAGAACGTATGAGGACCACGGTATTGATGCCCATTTTCTTCATGTATTGGAAATCTTGGTCCCACTCTTTCTGGCCCCAGTTCTGATGAGGGATGTCATGACTGATTTCATCCAAAAACGTAGCGCTGATGATTAGGTTATCTTTCATATTAAGCTATGTTTTTAAGATTGTCCCACCAGAATTTTTTAAGCAGGTAGCTGGTCAGAATTAAGATGGCAGACCATATGACCATTTCCGTATTTTCCCGAAGCATGAAATAAATGGGAATCACCACTTGTGCCATTTGCCAAATGATGCCCACCACAATATTGAAACTATCTCGTTTAAAATCTTGATTGGGAACAAAGGATGGGTCTTCTTCCATTACCTCCCTTTTGATAGGTCCCCAAAACCCCCAAGGTTTAGTCTGTTTGTAAAATTGTTTCACTTTTTCTCTGTTGGGAAGGGGTTCGAAGTAGGTCCCAATGATGCATCCTATGAATGAAATGAGAAATATGATGGGAAACACAAAGATGTCTACATACTCCGGAAAGAAGAATAGTTTCACCGTGGAAGCTATCAACCCAAAAAGCATACCCCAAAAATAACCGTTGCCGCTGAAGCGCCACCAAATCCATTTCAAGACATTGGCGGCAACATAGCCCCCGTAGAGTGCAGAACTCAACCATAAGATGAGTTCGTTCAAGGAGCCGGCATTCAGTCCAAAAACAATTCCAACCATAACCATACCCAAAGAAGAAAGGATGCTCAAGTTCACCAATCGCTTATCGGGCGCTCCTGGATTAATGTATTTTTTATAAATATCGTTCACCAAATAGGCTGGTGCGGCATTGACAAAAGCAGCAAAAGTTCCCATAAAAGCCGCTAGAAATCCAGCTAGCATCAAACCTTTCAACCCTACTGGGAGAAACTTGTTGATTGCCATGGGGAGTACTTGTTCAAAATCAATATTTCCCCCCATGCTCAAAAGTTCCGGACCCAAGTAGACAAGGGATAGAACAGTAAATCCAACAATCATAAAATAGCGAGGGATATAGAGCACGCAGATGGTCAAAAAACTCATTTTGGCTGCTTCTCCTGGATTTTTTGTGGCTAAAATACGCTGCATATCATAAGATGGGACAGGACCCGCAATTGAAGCAAAAATTCCTTTCAGCACCATCAAAACAAACAACAATCCGAAGAGGTCAAAACCATCGTTCGCTATTTTTGAATTCACTTGTGGAAAAGCGGCGTTGCTCCAATCCAGATTCAGGTTCCAGCCAAATCCTAAATCTTTCCATCCCTCTGGAACAATTTTATCGATTTGACCTGCATCGACCATGTTGTAGGCTATGATTCCTACCCCAATACAGGCAATGGTCATAATCACAAACTGCATCACTTCGGTAGCGACAACACTATGCATACCACCTTTTACGGTGTACAAAGAGGTGAGTCCACAAACGATGAGCGCGTAGCTTTTGGCAGAAGAAACTTGATATCCCAAAATGTCAAAGGCCAAATCCCAGGGTAAAATCGACGTACAGTATTTGCCGATTCCTTCAAAAAAGTAGGCGATGAATCCAAGAACGCTGATTACCGCGAAAATGACGATAATGATGTGGGACAGTTTGGCGCCCTTGCCATCTCCAAAACGAAACGTAATCCATTCTGCCCCGGTCATCACGTTGGACCGGCGCATCCAAATCGCGAGGTATACAAAAACAAAAACTTGGTTCCATACCGGCCACAGCCAAGGTAACCAAGCACTTTTAAGGCCGTAGACGAAGAGAATGCCCACCGTCCACATCGTTCCGGAAATATCGAACATGCCTGAAGCGTTACTCAACCCCAAATAATACCAAGGCAATTGATTTCCCCCAAGAAAATAGGATTCTAAGTTTTTGGATGCTCTTTTGGAGAGATAAAAGCCGAGTACGAGAACTCCAACAATATACGCAATGACGATTCCAACATCCCAGTAAGAAAGTGTCATAGTTTGCTTATATCTCTAGGCTTTCAGTCTAATATACACATTTATCACCTTGCTTTGTCAAGCGATATGGGTAATTCCCAGAATATAGAGCGGCTACGGTTAGCTTCGAATCAGGGGAAGGGTGCTACAGCGAAGAAGCCCCTCTTGTTTGGCAATCTCGGCATAGGGAATCTCCTCAACCGTAAAGCCTTGCTCCCGCAACCAGGTATTCAGGCGCGTAAAGTTCTGTTCGGACACAACGACCTCTGGTGAGATGGAAAAAACATTGCTGTACATCTGATACATTTCGTCAGCTGAAATGTCAAAGATGTTATCCTGTCCAAAGAAATCCACCAACCATTGGTATTCCTCCTCTATCAAGAACCCGTTTTTGTGAAGAATGGCCTTGTTCCGCCCAACGGGTTGAAAACAGCAATCCAAGTGCAACGCATTAATTTTAGGATTGGTGTTGGACTTCCGCAACTCAAATGCCTTGACTTTTTTGTGGGGAAACATCTCGGTAATGTAATCCACGGCTTCCCTATTGGTGCGGGCCGTTATAAAGTCAGGGTAGTCAGAAGCAGTGTACGTTCCAATAAAAATGTAATCATTCCATGGCATCACATCCCCACCTTCGATATGTACTTCCTCTGGAGGACGGATTACGTTTGCCGGTCCAACGGCTTCCAAAACATGAGAGATAGCTTCAAATTCGCGTTCGCGATCTGGAAGAATATTGGCGTGGAAAAGTTTGTCCTCAATCACAAAAGCAATATCCCTTGAAAATATCTGATTGCAATCTTCCAAAACCGAAGGTCGGAATACTTCTACCTTGTGTTTTTGCAAAACCTTAGCAAAGGCTTCCATTTCAGGAATCATATCCGCTTCAAGAGGATAGGTTCCTGCTAGGATATGCTCCCTTGATTTTGGGTCATACGCCTCTTCCCAACTTGGGGTTGGACCGCAACTTACCGCGGTACCCAAAACGACCGCTTTAAGCGTATCCGTTTCGTTTTCAATATGGAGTTTGAGTGACTGTACCGGTTTTTGGACCGCCTCTTGTTTTAGGGACATACCTTCATAAATTCTAGGGCAAATCTAGTCTTTTGGCGTTGATTATCCGCAACGGAAAAATGAAAAAAATCTGAGAGGCCAATGGAAAAACCACATCTTCACAATGCCTTCATTTTGATATTTAACAATCTGATTTACAATTAGTTAAAATTAATGAAATTTCAATGATTTCTAGCTGTACCATGGTAGGTTTTCTAACTTATATCCCTATCTTAAAATAGTATATCGTTTTTTATGCGTCCTTTAGTTGTATTTCTTATGGTCATTGCTGCGGGTAGTATTACAATGCTTTTATGGCCTAAGTCGGACCCTTTACCTGGTGCGTATTATGTAGATGTTAACCCTACCAAAACGTATGGTATTTACAAATATCAAGACTGTATTACACAAGAGAAACACGCTAAAGGAAACCTACAACATGTATTCGGTGGTACCCCCCAACCCCTATCTCTTCAAGAAAGGGCTCGTTTGGACATTCAAATTGGAAAATACAAAACCACTCTGGATTTTATTCTGGACAACTTAAACACCATAGATGCCCATCATTACCTGCACGAAGAATATGAACGGTATCATACCCTGCTCTTACAACCGCAAAATTCGTCCGTACGTTTATACTACTATGCTGAAATCCTCGAAACCTGTTATGCAAAAGACCAAGCTTTGAATCTTGGCTCCGTAGTGTACCAGAAAAACAAAAAAAGGTAGCTATTAAGGCTACCTTTTTCTGTTTTCTAACGACTTTCAAGTTCTTTAAACTCCCTGAAGTTTTCGCCGATATATATCTGTCTTGGACGGCCGATGGGTTCGTTTCGCAATCGCATTTCACGCCATTGTGCTATCCATCCGGGCAGTCTCCCCAATGCAAACATAACGGTGAACATGTCAGTTGGGATTCCCAAGGCACGATATATGATTCCGGAATAAAAATCCACATTCGGATATAGTTTTCTTTGTACGAAGTACTCATCTTCCAAGGCTTCTTTTTCCAAGCCTTTGGCGATATCCAAAATCGGGTCATCAATACCAAGGTTCCCCAATACTTCGTCCGCTGCTTTTTTGATGATTCGTGCACGGGGGTCAAAGTTCTTATACACTCGATGCCCAAAGCCCATAAGGCGGAAAGGGTCACTTTTGTCCTTTGCCTTGGCCATATATTTTTTAGTATCACCTCCATCAGCTTCTATGGCTTGCAACATTTCCAATACGGCTTGGTTTGCTCCTCCATGTAGCGGTCCCCAAAGCGCTGAAATTCCAGCAGAAAGGGATGCAAACAGCCCTGCATGTGAGGAACCCACAATTCGGACGGTAGAGGTAGAGCAATTTTGCTCATGGTCTGCATGGAGAATCAAGAGCTTATCGATTGCATCAATGGCAATTTTGTCTTTTTCATACTCTTTGTTGGGTTTTTTGAACATCATCTTATGGAAGTTCTCTACATAACCCAAAGTATCATCCCCATAATCCAAGGGAAGACCTTTTTTCTTTCGTTGTGTCCAAGCAACCAAAACTGGGAATTTCGCTAAAATTCGAACGATGGAACGATACATGGCCGTTTCAGAAGCAACATCCACAGAAGTAGGATTAAACGCCACCAAGGCACTGGTCAAGGAAGAAAGAACGCCCATGGGATGTGCCGCTTTTGGAAAAGCATCCAAAATTTTCTTCATCTCCTCATCTACCTGGGATTCCTCTTTTATATCATTGTGGAAAGTAGCAAGCTGCTCTTTATTGGGAAGCTCTCCAAAAATCAAAAGATAGGCTACTTCCAGAAAATCTGCTTTTTCGGCTAAATCCTCAATAGAATAACCACGATACCGAAGAATTCCCTTTTCACCATCCAAAAAGGTAATCGCACTTTCGCAAGAACCGGTGTTTTTATACCCAGGATCTATGGTAACTATACCACTACCGGTGCGAAGGGTTTTGATATCTATGGCCATTTCATTTTCGGTACCTTGAATGACCGGAAATTCATAAGATTTTCCAGCATATTGAAGTATTGCGCTATCCGACATTGTTTGTTTTAAAAGATTAGTAAAATAGAACCGGAAAATTACGAAAAAGCAAAGGCATTAACAATTTGCCTTCCCTATTTAATTCCTTCTTAACAGCTTCTTTTGGGGTAAAAGAAGAAGGAGGCTTTCTAGTTCAACAGATATAGCTGTTTGTAATATGCGTCCACTGATTTTTTCCATGTGAACCGCATCCGTTTTGCGCTCGCCTGGATTTTTTTCCATGTGGTTTTATCATTTTGGTACAATTCCAGAATATCATCAAAAGCCTTTAGCATATTTTTGATTTTCTCTTCATAGGTATTCCCATCGAAAGAAAAGCCTGTTTTCATGTCTGAGACCGTGTCTTTGAGACCACCGGTATGGTGCACCAAACAAGGGTTACCATTTCGCATGGATAACATTTGGCTTATGCCACAGGGTTCGAAAAGACTCGGCATAAAATAGAGATTGGATTCCAAATAAATGGAGTCAATCAGCTTTTCGGATTGCCCGTTGGTAAACACGAAATTTTTGTGTTCGTAACTCAATTTTCTAAAAAGCTCTTCATACTCCGGGGCACCTGTACCGAGCAACATGAAAATTCCGTTTACGGATTCCAATTTTTTCAAAATGGCAACAAAGGCTTCTGGCGAACGCATGAAAAAGTAGAACTTCTGTTCGGTTAATCGCGCAACGCTGGACACGATGAACTCGGGTCGGTTATCTACAAAATCCATGATTTTTTCACCGGTATGGGCCAAAAAGTCAGCTTTGTATTTTTTGGATTCTTCTTGCAGCCATTTGAACAGGGCTTTTACCGTGTTGCGATAGATAAAGCCTTTTGCTTCTTTATTGATGTTTTTATAATTACATCCATTCAAAATACCAATGAGCCTACCCTCCTCATTTGCTTTTTGCAAATCCATTTCCAAACCTTCACCCCCTATGAACTCAGGCGGAGAGCTTGGTTTCATCACATCTTCTTTATAGGACGGGGAAACCGTATGCACGGCGTCAGCAAAGCGAATGCCCACGGCCATCAAGTTGATGCAATCTTGATAGCGATAGTCCATAAGTTTTTTGTAATCGATATCTACCTGTGGAAACCAGTTCTGAACCGATGAGTAGTTATCCCCAAAGGGGCGAATACCTTGAATGGCGAGGTTATGAATGCTATAGACAAAACGAATTTCCTTAAGGACCTTATAATCCTTATGATATTCCCGAAGAAAGAGTAACAGGCTGGAATGCCAATCGTGCAGATGGACCACATCCAAACGGCCAAAAACCCCTTTTTTGATGGCTTCCGCTACGACCGCACAAAAAATGAAATATTTGATGGCATCGGTATAAAATGGTTCTTCCGGGTCATTATGATAGATGTGGGCAATATCCCCAGCTTCTATTTCTGGATGATGGATAACATAATGAACAATATTGGGAAACTCCTTTTTCGGTTTTACTTCATAAAGCTCGGCACTATATACCATTCCTCTGAGTTCCACGTTCAACGTCGTCTTGAAAATGCCGTCTTGGTGTAATCTTGAATAGGAGGGTACAATGACGTGCACCTTGTCTCCATGTTCGGAAATTTGTCTGGGCACATCTCGGACGACATCCCCCATGCCCCCGGCCTTACAATCCGCAATGGCATCGTTTTCGGCCGCTACAAATAGAAAATTGTTCATTCGTGGTAAGTTTTGCTAGGTTTGGTCGATTTTGGTTTAAGTTACCCAAAGTTTGATTTGCAGACAAAAAAAAGCCTTTCCCATACAGGAAAGGCTTTTTGTATACTAATAAAACATTATCATTTTACCTTGAAGGCCTTCTCTTGTGGATAATAGGCTGTATTCCCCAACAGCTCTTCGATGCGAAGCAGTTGGTTGTACTTGGCCATACGGTCACTTCGCGATGCGGAACCGGTCTTGATTTGACCTGTGTTCAAGGCTACTGCCAAATCAGCGATAGTGTTGTCTTCCGTCTCTCCAGAACGGTGGGACATTACGGAAGTGTATCCCGCAGTTTTGGCCATGTTTACAGCTGCTATGGTTTCGGTCAATGTACCGATTTGATTTACTTTAATAAGAATGGAATTGGCAATGCCATTTTCAATGCCGCGAGAAAGTCTTTCCACATTTGTCACGAAAAGGTCATCCCCAACCAATTGCACTTTGTCGCCTACTTTTTCGGTCAACATTTTCCAACCATCCCAGTCGTTCTCGTCCATTCCATCTTCAATGGAAATAATAGGGTACTTCCCGCATAAATCAGCCAAATACTGCGCTTGTTCTTCAGAAGTTCGTACGACGCCTTTATCTCCTTCAAACTTGGTGTAATCGTATTTTCCATCCACGTAGAACTCCGCAGAAGCGCAGTCCAAGGCTATCATCACATCATCGCCAAGAGTGTAGCCTGCTTTTTCAACCGCTTTGGCAATCGTATCCAAAGCATCTTCCGTTCCACCTTCCAAAGTAGGTGCAAAACCACCTTCGTCTCCTACAGCGGTACTCAACCCACGGTCGTGCAATACTTTTTTCAAGTTGTGAAAGATTTCGGTTCCCATTTGCATGGCATGGCTAAAGTTTTTGGCTTTAACGGGCATGACCATAAACTCTTGAAATGCTATTGGGGCATCGGAATGTGACCCTCCGTTTATGATGTTCATCATTGGAACAGGTAACGTATTGGCACTTACACCACCAACATATCGATACAATGGAAGTCCCAATTCTTCTGCAGCAGCCTTGGCCACCGCCAAAGAAACACCCAAAATGGCATTTGCCCCTAGTTTTGATTTGTTTGGCGTACCGTCCAAATCAATCATGGTTTGATCAATATGGTTTTGGTCAAACACAGACGTTCCAATCAATTCCTCGGCAATCACGGTATTGACGTTATTTACAGCTTTGCCAACTCCTTTTCCCATAAAGGTATCGCCACCATCTCTCAACTCTACAGCTTCATGCTCTCCGGTAGAAGCACCAGAAGGAACAGCTGCTCTTCCCATAAGTCCATTAGCAGTAATTACGTCAACCTCGACGGTTGGGTTCCCTCGAGAATCAAGTATTTGTCTTGCGTGAATGTGTTCTATAAAACTCATTGTCAAATTCTTTTTGTTTGGATATTAAGTGGCTAAGATACGAATGCTTAAAGGTTTAGGCTCCGTATCTCCTAGGATAATAACTTAAAAATAAACTACATCGGTTTCGTGGCTTCAAGACTTTATGGCCTCGAAAAATTGGTCGAACAAGTATTCGGCATCATGGGGTCCTGGACTTGCTTCAGGGTGATATTGCACTGAAAAAACAGGCTTTTCTTTCATCTTAATCCCGGCAACCGTATTATCATTCAAATGGACGTGCGTAATCTCCAAAGCTTCATTGGCTTCGGTTTCCTCACGATTGATGGCAAAACCATGGTTTTGGGAGGTGATTTCACCTTTCCCTGTAATCATGTTCAAAATCGGATGGTTGATTCCCCTGTGCCCATGGTGCATCTTATAGGTGGAGACCCCATTGGCCAGGGCCAACACTTGGTGTCCCAAACAAATTCCGAACAATGGTTTATCCGATGCAATCATTTCTTTTGCGGTGGCGATGGCTTCTTCCAAAGGTTCAGGGTCACCAGGACCATTGGAAATGAAATATCCATCAGGATTCCACGCCTTCAAATCCTCAAAAGGAGCGTTATACGGGAACACTTTGATGTAAGCCCCACGTTTGGCCAAATTCCGAAGGATGTTCTTTTTGATACCAATGTCCAAAGCCGAAATCCGAATACCAGCATCCTCTTCTCCGAAGTAATAGGGTTCTGTAGTAGATACTTTTGAAGCCAATTCCAAGCCTTCCATACTAGGTACTTGTTTCAATTCTTCCTTAAGGGTATCAATTTCATCAACTCGCGTGGAGATTATGGCATTCATGGCCCCATTGTCTCGAATATAGGCAACCAATGCCCGAGTATCCACATCTGAAATGGCAAAAAGTTTATTGTCTTCCAAGAACTCCAACAAGCTTTTGTCTGCGCTTGGTCGCGAATATTCGTAACTGAAGTTTTTGCAAATAAGGCCTGAAATCTTAATCGCATCCGATTCTATTTCATCCTTTTGGGTCCCATAATTTCCAATATGGGCGTTGGTAGTCACCATGAGTTGCCCAAAATACGAGGGGTCCGTAAAAATTTCTTGATATCCGGTCATACCGGTGTTGAAACATACTTCTCCGACGGCGGTTCCTTCTTTGCTGCCGACGGACTTTCCATAAAAGATGGTCCCGTCTGCCAACAGTATGAGTGCTTTTCTTTTTGAATAATACTTCATTTTCCCAAATGCGATTTAACGTAACAAAAAAACATAAAAAAAGGATAAGTCTGCACTTATCCTTTTTACACTTATAAACTATTTAATACCATTTGCTATTCTTCTGAATCGTCAGCTTTTGTTTCCACGACAGGAGCTGCAACTTCGGTAGCTTTTTTGCCTCCTCTTCTACTTCTACGCGTAGATTTCTTCTTCTCAGGCTTACCGGCATTGTACAATTCATTGAAATCGACCAATTCAATCATGGCCATATCCGCGTTGTCCCCAAGTCGGTTCCCCAACTTGATGATACGGGTATACCCACCAGGTCTATCACCTACCTTTTCAGCAACCGTGCTGAAAAGTTCGGTTACCGCGTATTTATTACGAAGGTTACTGAATACGATGCGTCGGTTGTGCGTTCCTTTTTCAGTGGTTTGATTGTTTTCCACTTTGGCCTTTGTAATCAAAGGCTCAATAAACTGCTTTAACGCTTTCGCTTTTGCAACGGTCGTATTGATGCGCTTGTGTTCAATCAAAGAACAACCCATGTTGGCCAACATGGCCTTTCTGTGGGCGGCGGTTCTCCCTAAGTGATTGAATTTTTTTCCGTGTCTCATTGTTTTAATTTATCATCTTGCTACCAAATCCGCCTATGGCGGAGAGCAAAATATGATTATTAATCTTTATCCAATTTGTATTTGCTCAAATCCATTCCGAACTGAAGACCTTTGTTGATAACCAACTCTTCCAATTCCGTCAAGGATTTTTTACCGAAGTTTCTAAACTTCATCAAGTCGTTCTTGTTGAAGGAAACCAAGTCACCCAAGGTGTCTACTTCGGCTGCTTTCAAACAGTTCAATGCACGAACGGACAAATCCATATCAACCAATTTGGTTTTCAATAGTTGACGCATGTGCAACGACTCTTCATCATAGGTCTCGGTTTGAGCGATTTCATCCGCTTCAAGGGTGATACGCTCATCAGAGAACAACATGAAGTGGTGAATCAATACTTTAGCCGCTTCGGTCAAAGCATCTTTTGGGTGGATGGAACCATCTGTAGCAATTTCAAAAACCAACTTTTCGTAGTCGGTCTTTTGCTCAACCCTAAAGTTCTCGATGCTGTATTTTACGTTTTTTACCGGAGTGTAAACAGAGTCCACGGCAATGCTTCCCAAAGGGGCATTGGATTTTTTGTTTTCCTCAGCCGGAACGTATCCACGACCCTTTTCGATGATGATTTCAAGATTGATGCTCACCTTTGGGTCCATATTACAAATGACCAAGTCTGGGTTCAATACTTGATATCCTGAAATGAATTTCTGGAAATCCCCAGCGGTCAATTGTTCTTTTCCACTAACAGAAACAGAAACTGTTTCGCTCTCTACATCGTCAATCTGTCTTTTGAAACGTACCTGCTTTAGGTTCAAAATCATTTCGGTGACGTCTTCAACAACACCTGGAATGACTGAAAACTCGTGCTCAACACCATCGATACGTACAGAAGTGATGGCAAAACCTTCCAAAGAGGAAAGCAATACCCTTCTCAACGCGTTTCCAACTGTCAATCCGTAACCAGGTTCCAAAGGGCGGAATTCAAACTTCCCTTCGAAATCTGTTGAATCGATCATTATAACTTTATCGGGCTTCTGAAAATTAAGTAATGCCATATCTGGACTAATGTTGATTTATTTTGAGTATAACTCGACGATTAATTGTTCCTTGATGTTCTCTGGAATTTGAAGTCTTTCTGGGATGGTAACATACGAACCTTCCATTTTTTCAGAATTCCAGGTAATCCATTCGTAAACACTGCTATTGGCAGCCAAGGAATCTTGAATGGAAACGATAGATTTTGATTTTTCGCGAACGCCTACAACATCACCTGCTTTAAGGGAGTAAGAAGGAATATTCACGATTTCCCCGTTTACGGTAATGTGTCGGTGTGAAACCAATTGGCGTGCTCCTCTTCTTGAAGGGGAGATACCCATTCGGTATACCACATTGTCCAATCGGGATTCGCAAAGCTGCAAAAGTACTTCACCGGTTACCCCGTCGCGTCTTTTCGCTTCGGTAAAGAGGTTTCTAAATTGTCTTTCGAGAATACCGTAGGTGTACTTTGCTTTTTGCTTCTCCATCAACTGGATCGCATATTCAGACTTTTTACCACGGCGTCTGTTGTTTCCGTGCTGTCCCGGAGGATAGTTTTTCTTTTCGAATGATTTGTCTTCACCGAAAATAGCTTCCCCGAACTTTCGGGCAATCTTTGTTTTTGGTCCTGTGTATCTTGCCATCTTATTTAATTTAAAGTGCGATTATGAATTAAGGCTTATCCTTCGATAATCTACAATGCACTTCGTGAAGATCCGCCTTTGGCGGACCGGGTTATTGTAAATACTAATTAAACTCTTCTTCTTTTGGGAGGTCTACACCCGTTGTGTGGTAGTGGAGTTACATCAACGATTTCAGTAACTTCGATACCCGAATTGTGAATGGTACGAATAGCAGACTCTCTTCCATTTCCAGGGCCTTTTACATATACCTTTACCTTACGGAGTCCTAATTCATGTGCCACTTTTGCACAATCCTCTGCAGCAACTTGTGCTGCATAAGGGGTGTTTTTCTTGGAACCGCGGAATCCCATTTTTCCTGCGGAAGACCAAGAAATCACATCTCCTTTTTTATTGGTAAGGGAGATGATGATGTTATTAAAAGAAGCAACAACGTGCGCTTCGCCGGTAGATTCTACGACTACCTTGCGCTTTTTTGTTGTTTTTGTATTTGCCTTTGCCATATTTTCTAGTTTCTAGTGCGCCTCCGCTAAAGCTTCAGCGGTACGCGGTGTTAGTGCTTAGTTATTGGAATCCTAGACTTTTACATTTCAAACAGATTCTTCTAACGTCTAAAGACTAATGACTAATTATTATTTCGTTGCTTTCTTCTTGTTGGCAACTGTTTTACGCTTTCCTTTTCTTGTCCTAGAGTTGTTTTTGGTACGTTGACCTCTAAGGGGCAATCCGGCTCTGTGACGAATTCCTCTGTAACAACCGATATCCATCAATCGCTTGATGTTCAATTGGGTTTCAGAACGAAGTTCGCCTTCAATAGTAAAGTTGGATACTGCTTCACGAATTCGACCGATTTCATCATCGTTCCAATCTGATACTTTGGTATCTTCACTTACTTTGGCTGTTTCCAAAATTTCTTTGGCCCTGCTTTTACCTACCCCATATATGTAGGTAAGGGAAATAACACCGCGTTTGTGTTTTGGTATATCTACACCTGCAATTCTTGCCATAACTACCCTTGTCTTTGTTTAAATCTAGGATTCTTCTTGTTGATTACGTACAACCTGCCTTTTCTGCGAACAATCTTGCATTCGGCACTTCTCTTTTTTATGGATGCTCTTACTTTCATCTTTTAGTATCTGTAAGTAATTCTTGCTTTTGTTAAATCATATGGACTCATCTCCAACTTCACTTTGTCCCCAGGAAGAAGCTTGATATAGTGCATTCTCATTTTTCCGGAGATGTGTGCCGTTACCACGTGTCCATTTTCCAATTCTACGCGAAACATAGCATTGGATAATGCTTCAATAATAGTTCCGTCTTGTTCAATAGCTGCTTGCTTCGCCATAGGTTACGCTACTTTTCTGTTTTTACCGGTTTTCATCAATCCATCATAATGTCTGTTCAACAAGTACGAATTCACTTGTTGCACGGTATCAATTGCGACACCCACCATGATCAAAAGCGAAGTACCACCATAAAACAATGCCCAACCTGCCTGAACGTCCATCAATTTTACAACCACTGCTGGCAACACGGCCAACAAAGCCAAAAAGATGGAACCTGGGAAGGTAATCAAAGACATGATTTTATCCAGATAGTCTCCGGTTTCCTTACCGGGTCGAATTCCAGGGATGAAACCACCACTGCGTTTCAAATCATCAGCCATTTTATTGGTCGGCACGGTAATCGCCGTATAGAAATACGTGAATATGATAATCAGTATGGCAAAAAGTACATTATACCATAAACCGAAAATATCCGCGAACTGTACTTCCATCCATTGTCCAACGGCTGTATTGTTGAATGTTTTTCCCAACAAGCTTGGTGCAAACATGATTGCTTGTGCAAAGATGATAGGCATAACTCCAGATGCATTCAACTTCAACGGAATGTACTGACGTGAACCCATCATATTTTTCTCATACCCTCCAGAAGCAGTTCTTCTTGCATATTGCACCGGGATTTGGCGGATGGCCATTACCAATAGTACACTGGCCAAAATCACCAAGAACCAAATGATTACCTCAATCAACATGAACATGATTCCACCGGTATTATTTGTTGTTCTTGAAATGAACTCCTGCACAAATGATTGCGGCATAGTGGCGATAATCCCAATCATTATCAATAAAGAAATACCGTTACCAATACCTTTATCAGTGATTTTCTCACCCAACCACATCGCGAAAATAGTCCCAGTCACCAAGATGATAACCGAAGGAATCACGAAATCAAGACCCTTTCCAAGAATAAATGCAGTATCAGGTACCCCTAAAGCGCTCAATCCATAGAGGTAAGCCGGGGCTTGAACCACACAGATACCAATAGTCAACCAACGTGTGATTTGGTTGATGGTTTTTCTACCACTTTCTCCTTCCTTCTGCAATTTTTGAAGATAAGGAATGGCAATTCCCATCAACTGTACGACAATCGATGCAGAAATATAGGGCATGATACCCAGGGCAAATACCGAAGCATTGGCAAAAGCCCCTCCAGTAAAAGCATTCAAGATTCCCAAAATACCCTGACCGGTGTTGTCTGCCAATTGTGCCAATTGGGAAGTGTCAATACCAGGCAATACCACTTGCGCACCGAAACGATACACCAAAAGAAGACCTAAGGTCACGATAATTCGTTGCCTCAACTCTTCTATTTTCCAAATATTCGATATGGTCTCGATAAATTTCTTCATGCGCTATGCTTATAAACTTATTGCTTCCCCACCGGCAGCTTCAATAGCAGCTTTTGCTGAAGCACTAAATTTATGTGCGGATACTTTCAAGGCAGCTTTTAGCTCACCGTTCCCCAATATTTTTACCAAATCATTTTTACCAGCCAAACGATTCTCGATAAGAGTTTCCAACGTAATTTCCTTCTTCACAGCACCTTTATCCACCAATCCCTGCAGTTTATCCAAGTTGATACCTTGATATTCCTTACGGTTGATGTTTTTGAATCCAAACTTGGGCACACGACGTTGCAATGGCATTTGACCCCCTTCGAATCCAATCTTCTTGGAATATCCAGAACGGGATTTGGCCCCTTTGTGACCACGTGTGGAAGTACCTCCTTTTCCAGAGCCTTCACCTCTACCTACACGTTTTCCTTCTTTATGTACAGCGCCTTCTGCTGGTTTAAGATTATGCAATTCCATTACATATATTTTTTAAGCTTCCTCAGTGGAAACCAAGTGACTTACCTTATTAATCATTCCAAGGATATTCGGTGTAGCATCGTGCTCTACCACCTGACCTATCTTGCGCAATCCCAAAGCCGCCAATGTCCGCTTTTGGTTTTGAGGGCGTTTGATGCTGCTTCGTACTTGTTTTACCTTAATCTTAGCCATGCTATCCTTATTTATCCTTTATAGACTTTCTCCAAAGAAATTCCTCTTTGATTGGCGATGGTTTGCGCGCCTCTCAATTGCAATAATGCGTCAAACGTAGCTTTCACCACATTGTGCGGGTTACTAGACCCTTGTGATTTGGAAAGTACGTCATGAACACCAACAGCTTCCAATACCGCACGAACTGCACCACCTGCAATAACCCCGGTACCTTGGGATGCTGGTTGGATGTAAACCCGTGCACCACCATATTTTCCTTTTTGTTGGTGTGGCAAAGTGCCTTTGTTCAAAGGAATGCGAACCAAGTTTTTCTTGGCGTCTTCAATAGCTTTCGCGATGGCGGTAGCAACTTCTTTGGATTTTCCCAATCCGTGTCCAACAACTCCATTCTCATCTCCTACTACGACGATAGCTGAGAAACCAAAAGCACGACCACCTTTGGTCACTTTGGTTACTCTTTGTACACCAACCAAACGATCTTTTAATTCAAGTCCACCTGGTTTTACGATTTCTACGTTCTTATACTTTTGGTACATAGTCTTCTTAGAATTTAAGTCCAGCTTCTCTTGCGCCGTCCGCTAATGATTTCACTCTTCCATGGTACAAGTTACCTCCTCGGTCAAATGCAACAGTTTCCACGCCAATTTTCTTGGCTTTTTCGGCGATGGATTTTCCCACTTGTGCGGCAATCTCGCTTTTGGTTCCTTTTGCATCGATATCTTTATCTCTTGAAGAAGCTGAAGCCAAAGTAACTCCTTTGTTGTCATCAATTAGCTGAACATAGATTTCCTTGTTGCTTCGAAACACGGAAAGTCTAGGTTTTGCTTCGGTTCCGAAGGAAATCTTACGTATCCTTCTTCGTATTCGTAACTTTCTGTCTGTTTTCGATAATTTCATAATGCTACGTATTACGCGGATTTACCTGCTTTTCTTCTTAGTTGTTCTCCAACAAACTTGATTCCTTTTCCTTTGTAAGGTTCAGGCTTACGGAAGGAACGAATTTTGGCGGCAACTTGACCAACCAGTTGTTTGTCGTGCGATGTTAGTTTAACGATAGGATTTTTACCCTTTTCAGAAACCGTTTCGATTTTCACCTCTGGTGCAATTTCCAAAACGATGTTATGGGAAAAACCTAGGGCCAAGTCCAATTTTTGACCTTGGTTACTAGCTCTATAACCCACACCGACCAATTCCAATTCTTTGGTCCACCCTTTTGATACACCTTCTACCATATTGGAAAGAAGTGCACGGTACAAACCATGTTTGGCTTTATGTTCTTTTGAATCGGAAGGTCGCTTAAGGACAACGTTGCCCTCTTCGATTTCAACAGAAACCCCATCGAAACTTTGAGTCAACTCTCCAAGTTTGCCCTTCACGGTAAGGATGTTGTCATTCACCTCTACTGTGACGCCTTCGGGAATTGCAACCGGATTGTTACCTATTCTTGACATTTCTTACTTCTTTTTTCTATTAATAGACGTAGCACAATACCTCGCCACCTACGTTTTCTCTCTTGGCCTGCTTGCTCGTCATCACCCCATGAGAGGTAGAAACGATAGCCACGCCCAAACCATTCAATACCCTTGGCAAGTCATCAGAACCCGAATACTTACGAAGTCCTGGCTTACTTACTCTTTGGATTTTCTTGATGATTGGCTCCTTGGTAAACTTGTCGTATTTCAAAGCGATTTTGATATTGCCTTGAACCTTATCTTCTTCGAACTTATAGCTCAAGATGAACCCTTGGTCAAAAAGAATTTTGGTGATTTCCTTTTTAAGGTTGGAACCAGGAATGTTCACCACTCTATGACCTGCCTTGCTGGCGTTTCTAATTCGGGTCAAATAATCTGAAATTGGATCTGTAAGCATCTTTTTTCTTTATAATCGATTTACCAACTTGCCTTTTTCACTCCGGGAATCAAGCCTTGATTGGCCATTTCCCTAAAGGTTACCCTTGAAATTCCGAAAGTTCTCATGTAACCTCTTGGTCGTCCCGTTAATTTGCAACGGTTGCGCATGCGAACGGGAGAAGCATTCTTGGGAAGCTTTTGCAAAGCCTCATAATCTCCAGCTTCTTTCAAAGCTTTCCGTTTTTCAGCGTACTTGGCTACGGTTTTTGCCCTTTTTCTTTCGCGGGCTTTCATTGATTCCTTTGCCATCTTAATTCTTTTTAAAGGGAACTCCCAATTCGCTTAATAATGATTTTGCTTCCTTATCCGTCTGTGCAGACGTTACAAAGGTGATATCCATCCCGTTGATGCGATTGATTTTATCAATATTGATTTCAGGGAAGATAATTTGCTCAGTGATACCCAAGTTGTAGTTTCCTCGACCATCAAAACCACTGGCTTTTACACCTTGAAAATCACGTACACGTGGCAACGCGGTTGTAATCAATCGGTCTAGGAATTCGTACATGCGCTCGCCTCTCAAGGTAACCTTGGCACCGATAGGCATCCCCTTTCTCAATTTGAAGGATGCAACATCCTTTTTTGAAAGGGTAGAGATAGCTTTCTGTCCAGTAATGTGCGTCAATTCATCCACAGCGTGGTCAATCAACTTTTTATCGGAAACGGCAGCACCTACACCTCGGCTTACCACAATTTTTTCCAACTTAGGAACCTGCATGATGTTTTTGTACCCAAATTCTTCCGAAAGGGCCTTCATGACACGCTCCTTATATTCTTGCTTAAGTCTAGGAATGTAACTCATGGCTATATAACTTCATTGGATTTTTTGGCGAACCTTACTTTTTTTCCATCTCTTACCTCATACCCTACACGAGTGGCATCACCGCTTTTTGGGTCGACTAAAGAAAGATTGGAAATATGGATAGGTGCCTCTTTCTTCACGATACCTCCTTGAGGGTTCTTGGCACTTGGCTTTTCGTGCTTGGATACCATATTGACACCCTCCACGATAGCTTTGTTTTTTTCACGGTCAATCTGCACGACTTTACCTTCCGTACCCTTGTGGTCACCTGCAATGACCTTAACCGTATCTCCTGTTTTTATCTTTAACTTCATTGTGTCTTCTTTAAAGAACCTCTGGGGCCAATGAAACGATTTTCATAAACTGCTTGTCGCGCAATTCTCTGGCAACGGGACCAAACACACGGGTTCCTCTCATTTCTCCGGTTGGGTTCAACAATACACAAGCATTGTCATCAAAACGGATGTAAGAACCGTCAGGCCTTCTCACTTCCTTTTTGGTTCGTACTACCACAGCGGTAGAAACAGAACCCTTTTTAACCGTTCCATTTGGCGTAGCCTCTTTTACGGTAACTACGATTTTATCACCAAGTGACGCGTAACGTCTTTTTGTTCCTCCCAGTACACGGATGGTCAAAACTTCTTTTGCACCAGTGTTGTCCGCAACCTTTAGTCTAGATTCTTGTTGTACCATGATTACTTAGCTCTTTCAAGGATTTCGACCAATCTCCAACATTTCGTTTTGCTCAACGGTCTGGTTTCCATTATTCTTACTGTGTCACCCTCGTTACAATCATTCTTCTCGTCATGGGCAACATACTTCTTGGTTTTCAAAACGAATTTCCCGTACATAGGGTGTTTCACTCGCTTTACCTCAGAAACCACAATGGATTTCTCCATTTTGTTACTGGTAACTACCCCTATTCTCTCTTTTCTTAAGTTTCTATTTTCCATAAGGCAAAACCAATTATTGTACTTCCCTTTTCGTTAATTCTGTTGCCAAGCGCGCTACGGTTCTCCTAGCACTTCTTATTTGCATGGGATTTTCCAACGGAGTAACGGCATGTGCCATTTTTAAGTCCTCGTGTTGCTTTGTAAACTCGGTAAGCTTTTCTTTAAGCTCTTCTACCGAAAGTTCTTTTATTTCTGACTGTTTCATTATAATACCCATTATGCATTAAGCGGAATAATCTCGCGCAACTACAAATTTTGTTTTTACAGGTAATTTCTGAGCGGCCAAACGCAAAGCTTCTTTAGCAATGTCGTGTGGTACACCTGCTACTTCGAACATGATGCGACCTGGCTTCACTACGGCAACCCAATATTCTGGAGCACCTTTACCTTTACCCATACGTACTTCCAAAGGCTTTTTGGTGATAGGCTTGTCTGGAAAAATCTTAATCCACAACTGACCCTGTCTTTTCATGTAACGAGTAGCGGCAATACGCGCTGCCTCAATCTGGCGGGCAGTAATAAAATGAGAATCCAAAGACTTGATTCCAAACATCCCGTTAGAAAGCTGGTGACCTCTTTGCGAAATCCCCTTCATTCTACCCTTCTGGGCCTTGCGAAACTTAGTTCTTTTAGGCTGTAACATCTTTCTCTACTTTTTTATTACTTTCTACGACGTTGTTGTCGCTTACCTCCATCTTGCTTTCCACCTTTACCTTGGCCTTTTGACAAACCAACCAAAGGAGACAATTCTCTTTTTCCGTATACTTCGCCTTTCATTATCCACACTTTTATGCCCAATCTACCATAGGTAGTGTGTGCTTCGTGCAATGCGTAATCTACATCAGCACGAAAAGTAGATAATGGAATACGTCCTTCTTTGTATGATTCGGAACGGGCCATTTCAGCACCGTTCAATCGTCCTGAAATCTGGATTTTGATTCCTTCCGCGTTCATTCGAATGGCAGCTGCGATAGCCATTTTGATGGCTCTACGGTATGAAATCCTGCTTTCAATTTGACGTGCAACACTTGCAGCAACCAAATTGGCATCCAATTCTGGACGCTTGATTTCGTGGATGTTGATTTGAACCTCCTTATTGGTGATTTTCTTTAGCTCTTCCTTCAAACGGTCTACCTCTTGCCCACCTTTACCAATAATGATACCCGGTCTAGCCGTAGTAATCGTGATGGTAATCAACTTAAGGGTTCTTTCAATGATTACTCTTGAAACGCTGGCCTTGGCCAAACGTGCATGGATATACTTTCGGATTTTATCATCCTCAGCCAATTTATCGCCGTAATCATTTCCACCGTACCAGTTGGATTCCCATCCTCTGATAATTCCTAAGCGATTTCCTATCGGATTGGTCTTTTGTCCCATATCTCGTTTCTAACTTTCTACGTTATTGTTAGCTCCCAGAACCAAGGTTACATGGTTGGAACGTTTTCTAATTCTATGTGCTCTTCCTTGCGGTGCCGGACGAAGTCTTTTCAACATGGTCCCACCATCCACACGGATTTCTTTGATAAACAAATCAGCATCTTCAATACTGGCCTCTTCATTCTTGGCTTCCCAATTCGCGATAGCTGAAAGCAAAAGCTTTTCCAATCTTCTTGAAGCTTCTTTTTGGTTGAAGCGAAGAATAGCCAATGCCATTTCAATTTTCTTTCCGCGAATCAAGTCCGCTACCAAGCGCATTTTTCTTGGTGAAGTAGGACAGTTGTTCAATTTGGCAAAAGCAAGTTCTTTACGCTCTGCTTTTATTCTTTCGGCCATTTCTCTTTTACGAACTCCCATAGCTTACTTACTTTTTACCTTTATTTTTTGCACCAGCGTGACCTCTAAAGGATCGTGTCGGTGAAAATTCTCCAAGTTTGTGACCCACCATGTTTTCGGTAACATATACGGGAACGAATTGTCTTCCGTTATGCACTGCGATGGTTTGACCCACGAAATCAGGAGTTATCATTGAGGCTCTTGACCACGTTTTGATAACCGTCTTCTTTCCAGAATCAATATTATTCTGAACTTTCTTTTCCAGACTGTGATGAACGTATGGTCCTTTTTTTAATGAACGTGCCATTTACTTTTCTTTTATTTCTTTCTACGTTCTACAATGTATCTATTGGAATCCTTGGTCTTGGAACGGGTTCTGAATCCTTTTGCTGGGATTCCGTTCTTCGATCTTGGGTGACCACCAGAAGCTCTACCTTCACCACCTCCCATTGGGTGATCCACGGGGTTCATGGCTACAGGTCTTGTTCTAGGTCTTCTACCCAACCATCTGCTACGTCCGGCCTTACCAGAAACCAACAATTGGTGGTCTGAATTGGATACCGCACCGATAGTAGCCAAACAATTCGCCAAAATCAGACGGGTTTCTCCTGAAGGCAACTTGATGGTAACAAACTTTCCATCCTTCGCCATCAACTGGGCAAACGTACCGGCGCTACGCGCCATTACTGCACCTTGACCAGGGCGCAACTCAATACATGAAATGATGGTTCCCAAAGGAATTTCATTTAAAGGAAGTGCATTTCCAATTTCTGGAGCCGAATTAGCCCCGGCAGAAATTTTTTGCCCAACCTGCATTCCATTCTGTGCGATTACATATCGTTTTTCACCGTCTTTGTACTCAACCAAAGCGATAAAAGCCGTTCTATTCGGGTCATACTGAATGGACAATACGGTCGCTTCAACACCCTGCTTATCTCTTTTGAAATCGATGATACGATATCTTCTCTTATGACCTCCACCTCTATGGCGAACGGTCATTTTTCCTTGACTATTCCTACCACCTGACTTTTTTAACGGAGCCAATAAACTTTTCTCCGGCTTATCAGTAGTAATCGCGTCAAATCCGTTTACTACTCTAAAACGCTGTCCAGGGGTTATCGGTTTTAATTTTCTAACTGACATTTCTTGTCCTTATAGATTGCTATAAAAATCGATGATATCACCTTCGGCAACATCTACAATTGCTTTCTTCAGTGCATTTGTCTTGCCATGTTGGATTCCGGTCTTGGTGTAACGCGTTTTACGGTTCGGACCATAGTTCATGGTTCGCACTTTTTCAACAGATACCCCGTAGGTAGACTCCACAGCTTCTTTGATTTGAAGCTTGTTGGCATCAGGATTCACGTAAAATCCATAGCGATTGAAAAGCTCGCTATCTGCAGTCATTTTTTCCGTAATGATGGGTTTTATCAACACACTCATGACTTTCCTATTTCTTTAGGTTTGACTCAATTCCTTCCAAAGCACTTTCCGTCAAAACCAAACTTTTGGCATTTACGATTTTATATGTGCTCAACTCTGCATTAGTGACTACCTCAGAGCGTTCCAAATTGCGTGATGACAAGTATACATTCTTGTTGGCATCACCACCCAACACCACTAGAGACCTTTTCCCTTCTAAACCTAGAGAAGACAAAAAGCTTACAAAATCCTTGGTCTTTGGAGCTTCGAAATTGAAATCCTCAACAACAACCAAAGCTTTTTCTTTGGATTTCAAGCTCAAGGCAGATTTACGGGCCAAACGCTTTACGTTTTTGTTTAGCTTTTGGGTATAATCCTTGGGTCTTGGACCAAAAATTCTACCACCCCCTCTGAAAACAGGAGACTTGATGCTACCTGCACGAGCTGTACCGGTACCTTTCTGCTTCTTGATTTTTCGAGTACTTCCAGCAATCTCAGCTCTTTCTTTAGCCTTGTGATTCCCTTGTCTTTGGTGCGCCAGATATTGCTTGACATCCAAATAGATTGCATGCTCATTTGGCTCTATGGCGAAAACGTCGTCAGAAAGGTCAACCTTTCTTCCCGTTTCTTTTCCTTTGATATCTAAAACTGCAACCTTCATTACTTCTCAATTGTTACGTAAGCATTTTTGTGCCCTGGAACCGCACCTTTCACAACCAAAAGGTTTTTTTCAGGAACCACTTTCAATACTTTCAAGTTTTGCACGGTTACTCGTTCACCGCCCATTCTTCCGGCCATCTTCATTCCTTTGAAAACTCTTGCAGGATATGAAGCCGCACCGATGGAACCAGGAGCTCTCAATCGGTTATGCTGACCATGGGTCGCTTGTCCAACCCCACCAAATCCGTGACGCTTTACAACCCCTTGAAAACCTTTTCCTTTTGATGTTCCAGCGACATCCACAAATTCACCTTCTATAAAGAGGTCAACACCCAAAGTGTCTCCCAATTTATATTCACCTTCAAAATCCCGGAACTCAACGACTCTTTTCTTGGGAGAAGCACCTGCTTTTTTGTAATGACCTGCTTCGGCCTTGTTGGTGCGTTTCTCTGCCTTGTCATCGAAACCGAGCTGAAGGGCACTGTACCCGTCTACCTCTTCGGTTCTGACTTGGGTAACCACACATGGTCCTGCCTCCAAAACGGTACATGGAATATTTTTCCCATTCTCGTCAAAGATGCTGGTCATGCCGATTTTTCTTCCTATTAACCCAGACATATCTAATTATTAATTACTTTTTTAAAACGCTGGTTTCCCAGCAAAAAAATTGGGTCCAAGAAAATAATTCTGGGACCCAGATTCGTTTTCTCTTACCGTTTTTCCCTCGCACGCAGCTTAGGACATGTTACCTTTTTTTCTTAAAAGGCGTGCAAATCTACACTTTTATTTCGACTTCTACACCACTTGGAAGCTCTAATTTCATTAAAGCATCAATAGTTTTTGAAGAAGAACTGTAAATATCAAGCAATCTCTTGTATGAACTCAATTGAAATTGCTCTCTAGATTTCTTGTTCACGTGCGGTGAACGTAAAACTGTAAATATCTTTTTGTGCGTTGGTAACGGAATAGGTCCAGTCACCACAGCACCTGTAGTCTTTACCGTTTTCACAATCTTCTCAGCAGATTTATCCACCAAATTGTGGTCGTAAGACTTTAATTTAATTCTAATTTTTTGACTCATCTTGCTGAATATTTTAAGCGGTTACCCCTTTTACAGATTTAATTACTTCCTCTGCAATGTTAGAAGGAGTTTCTGCGTAATGTGAAAATTCCATAGTTGACGTTGCTCTACCTGAAGACAACGTTCTCAAAGAAGTTACGTAACCAAACATTTCTGATAAGGGTACTTCAGCTTTTACAACTTTAGAACCAGCTCTATCATCCATATTGTTTACTTGACCTCTTCTTCGGTTCAAGTCACCAACGATATCACCCATGTTTTCTTCTGGAGTCAAAACTTCCAATTTCATAATGGGCTCCATCAAAACGGCTCTTGCAGCCCTTGCAGCTTCTTTGTAACCAAGCTTGGCGGCAAGTTCAAAAGATAGAGAATCCGAATCCACAGGGTGGAACGAACCATCTTTGAGGGTGATTTTCATACTATCCATCTCGAATCCAGCCAAAGGACCATTCTTCATAGCCTCTTTGAAACCTTTTTCCACAGATGGGATATATTCTTTAGGAATATTACCTCCTTTTA
Organism: Bacteroidota bacterium; assembly: GCA_039027495.1. Lineage (GTDB taxonomy): Bacteria > Bacteroidota > Bacteroidia > Flavobacteriales > Flavobacteriaceae > Flagellimonas. Next base: position 2,552 of record JBCCKH010000017.1, on the reverse strand, counting down.
TCTCATTAACGAATTCCAAACCAGCACCAGCTTCTTCACTTGCAGGTTCCATCACAAACACAATGTCAGCGAATTTACCACGACCACCCGTTTGTTTCTTGTATACCTCTCTATGATTGGCAACGGCAGTCAATGCCTCTTTATATTCAACCTGAGGTTGCCCTTGGTTTACTTCAACCTTGAACTCACGTCTCAAACGGTCAACAATAATATCCAAGTGAAGCTCACCCATACCAGAAATAATGGTCTGACCAGAAGCCTCATCCGTTTTAACCTGGAACGTTGGATCTTCTTCTGCTAATTTTGCCAAAGACATACCTAATTTATCCACATCCGCTTTGGTTTTAGGCTCAACCGCAATACCAATTACGGGATCTGGGAAATCCATGCTCTCAAGAACAATAGGATGTTTTTCAGCGGACATGGTATCTCCAGTCTTGATATCCTTAAACCCTACCGCAGCACCAATATCTCCTGCTTCGATGTACTCAATGGCATTCTGCTTATTGGAGTGCATTTGGTAAATACGGGAAATACGTTCTTTTTTACCTGAACGGTTATTCAAAATGTAAGAACCCGCATCCAAACGACCAGAATATGCTCTAAAGAATGCCAAACGCCCAACGAAAGGATCGGTAGCAATCTTAAAGGCAAGAGCTGAAAATGGCTCTTTTGGGTCTGGCTTTCTCGTGATTTCCTCACCAGTATCAGGGTTGGTACCTATAATGTCATCCTTATCCAAAGGTGATGGCAAGTAACGACAAACCGCATCCAACAAGAACTGAACCCCTTTGTTCTTAAAAGAAGAACCACAAACCATAGGGATGATAGCTCTATCCATAACGGCAGCTCTCAACGCAGCGTGAACTTCTTCTTCTGTGATGGAATTTTCATCCTCGAAGAATTTTTCCATCAACTCCTCGTCATACTCCGCAACCGCTTCAATCAAAGCAGCTCTGTATTCATTGACTTCTTCTTGCATTTCTGCAGGAATATCAATAACGTCGAAAGTGGAACCAAAGTTCTCATCGTGCCATACGATTGCACGGTTTTTGGCCAAATCAACGATTCCCTTAAAGTCAGCCTCTTCACCAATGGGCAAAACAATTGGCACCGCATTGGAGCCCAACATATCTTTAACCTGTTTGCACACGTTCAAGAAGTTGGAACCCTGACGGTCCATTTTGTTCACAAATCCAATACGAGGCACTTTATAATTATCTGCAAGTCTCCAGTTCGTCTCAGATTGTGGCTCAACACCATCAACCGCACTGAACAAAAAGACCAACCCATCCAATACACGTAATGAACGGTTTACCTCAACGGTAAAATCCACGTGACCAGGAGTGTCAATAATATTAAAGTGATATCCTTTTGCGTATGCTGTAGGCTTTCCATTTTCAGTTGGAAATTCCCAGGTACAAGTTGTAGCCGCAGAAGTAATGGTAATACCCCGTTCCTGCTCTTGCTCCATCCAGTCCATGGTAGCAGCACCATCGTGCACCTCACCAATTTTGTGACTCACACCCGTGTAAAATAGAATACGCTCTGTAGTCGTGGTTTTACCGGCATCAATGTGCGCAGCAATACCAATATTCCTTGTAAATTTTAAATCTCTTGACATGGTATTTACTAGAATCTAAAGTGTGAGAATGCTTTATTGGCTTCAGCCATTTTGTGGGTATCCACTCTTTTCTTTACCGCAGCACCTTCTTCTTTGGAAGCTGCCAAAATCTCGGCAGCCAATTTTTGGGCCATGGATTTTTCATTACGCTTTCTTGCATAACTGATTAACCATTTCATTGCGGTGGAGATTTTTCTATCAGGACGAATCTGCATGGGAATCTGGAAAGTTGCCCCACCCACTCTTCTACTTCTTACTTCAACATGTGGCATTACATTGGAAAGCGCTTCTTTCCAAAGCTCCAAAGCAGTTTTCTCTTCGTCTGTATTCTTTTCATCAACGATATCAATGGCATCGTAAAAAATTCTGTAGGCTACAGATTTTTTTCCATCCCACATCATCATATTGACAAAACGCGTTACCAACTGGTCATTGAACCTTGGGTCTGGCAACAACGGTCTTTTTTTCGCTTGTCTTTTTCTCATTTCTTCTACTTAAAAGTTTTACTTTTTGGGACGTTTGGCACCATACTTCGAACGTCTTTGGGTACGGCCCGCTACTCCAGCGGTATCCAAAGCACCACGAACAATGTGATAACGTACACCTGGCAAATCCTTTACTCTTCCACCTCTTACCAATACTATCGAGTGCTCCTGGAGATTGTGTCCTTCACCTGGGATATACGCATTGACTTCCTTACCGTTGGTCAACCGAACCCTTGCAACTTTTCGCATTGCAGAGTTTGGTTTCTTCGGTGTAGTAGTGTAAACACGCGTACAAACCCCACGTCTTTGAGGACACGAATCCAAAGCAGCCGATTTACTCTTCTTGGTAATTGTGACTCTTCCTTTTCGTACTAATTGTGAAATTGTTGGCATTAAAATTTCTTTAAAAAATCAAAACAACCCTCGTTTTGAGGGGTGCAAAT
>JBCCKH010000016.1:0-121657 GCA_039027495.1 Bacteroidota bacterium | reverse complement strand
TACGTCTGAAGTCTAAGCACAGCACCGGACCAACTGACCACAATCAACATTAAGAAAGTGATTTCTCGACTGCGCTCGAAATGACATCTTCACCCATGTGGTCCGAAGCAGTTTACTGCGAAGGACCAACCCTTAGCCTTTCTACCCTTAACCCTTATAGTCCAAAGCGGGTTGCTGAGCGAACATTGTATGCTGAAGCTTTTCAGCCTTTGTAGACCAGCTACTTCGGCGAAGCGGGCTAGCGAAAGCATAGTCGAAGCACCAATAAGATAGATGCTGAATCGAGTTCAGCATGACCTAGTAAACCGTCATTCCGAACGTCCAGCCTAGACTTTGTAAAAGACTACGGAAGGAGGTCGCTCGAAATGACCTCTAGAAAGTGATTTCTCGACTGCGCTCGAAATGACATCTTCACCCATGTGGTCCGAAGCGGCATATCCGCGAAGGACCAACCCTTCGCCTTTTGCCCTTTACCCAAATAGTCCGAAGCGACATCGTCGCGAAGGACTATCCGTCAACCCATAAGGGCCAAATATCAATTCACTGACCACTACTTGAAGCACAATCCCCAACTTTCGGGTTTATATAGATACCCTTTAACATTAAACTTTATTTAATTATGAAACTGAAAAAATTAATTTTTTTGGGACTGATTGCAGGCTTCATCCTTAGCTGCGGCAGCGATGATGCTTCCGTTCCCTTGACCGATACCCCGGCCGAAAACAATCTGCCCGAGGTAGATCTACAAACCCTTTCCATGGCCGCCAATGCCGATGTATCCGATACGGAGGTGATTGGAACGCTAAAAGCAACGGACCCCGACGGCGATGACCTCACCTTTAGCATGATCACCAATAGCGAAGAACTCTTTGAAGTACAAACCACTGCCGAAGGGGGCGAAGTAAGCTTGGCCGAAGGAAAAAGCTTTGACTTTGAAGGCGATGCCAAAACCTACGAAATTACCATTGGGGTTGACGACAATGTTGGCGTGGTCGTATCTGCCAAGGTGACCATTGCGGTAAGCAAGACCAACACGCCCCCAGAAATTGCCGAACAGACCCTTGAGGTTTCCGAACTTTTAGGTGACACGGAAAGCCTTGAAATTGCATTTAGCGATGCCGATGGCGATACCTTGGAGTTTAGCATTAGCGATGATGAAGACGATTTGTTCGAAATTTCCGCAACGGGTGAATTAAGCCTTCAAGCGGAGAAAAGCCTTGATTTTGAAACCAAGACCGAACATGTAATCACGGTAACCGTGGATGACGGTACGGCCACCGCCAGCGCGGCCATCACCCTTGTGGTGAAAAACGAGAACGACGAAGCCCCCGAGATAGCGGCAGACCAGGTGTTCTCACCAGCAGAAGACCTCCCCGCTGGTGAAGTATTTGGTACCGTGCAGGCCAGTGATGCCGATGGCGAAACCACCTATACTTTTAGCATTGAAGATGAAAACAACGAACTTTTTGTCATAAATAGCGAAACCGGAGTCTTGCAGTTGGCCGAGGGCCAGAGTTTGGATTTTGAAGGTGAGGAGAATTCATATGTGCTAACCATAAAAGTAAGCGACCAAGTAAACGAAACCACGGCCCAAATAACCATTGCCGTAACCAACGTTATTGAAAGCCTCTTTGAAGACCCCGAAGCCTTTATCACTACCTGGGAGATACCCGCAGACAATTTTGAGTTAAATCTACCCATACCTTCATTCCTTCCTTTGGAAGGATACAACTTTGAGATTGACTGGGGTGATGAGTCCCCCGTGGAGACTATATCAAACTTGCAAGGCATAGATGATATTCCGTCTCACGTATACGAGCAAGGAACCTTTTCCATAGCCATAAAAGGAGATTTTCCCTACTTCCGAACAGACGATAATAACGTTATGACACAGACCATGCGAGATGCGCTGGTTGATGTCACACAATGGGGTGCCATCAGGTGGCAAGGTATGAATAGTACATTCGAAAGCTGCTCCAATCTAGAAGGATTTAGCGCAACAGATGTTCCTGATTTGAGTGAGGTCACCTCAATGAATCAAATGTTTAGGAATGCTACTTCCTTTAATGACGGTTTTACTGATTGGGACTTTTCTACCATTACCAGTATGAATGCAATGTTTAATTCTGCCACTTCTTTCAACCAAAATATCAGTAGTTGGGATGTGGGCCATGTAACAGTTTTCTCAAATATGTTTTATAGTGCTACAGATTTTGACCAAGACTTGGGAGACTGGAATATTTCAAGCGTTGCAGGACAAGCTATGATTGATGTGTTCCGTGATTCGGGCATGTCTCCGGAAAACTATTCCGGTACCTTAATCGGTTGGAGTGCTTTTGAGGACACGCCGGAAGATGTCGTTTTAACTGGCAATGTCACCTATCTCTGTTCAGCTCAAGAAGCGAGAGATGATTTGATTAACAACAAGGGATGGATTATTGATGATGCCGGCCTAGCCCCTGGGGAGGTATGCCCATAATACCCTAAACCATAAAAAACAAAACCGCAGATTTTTAAAGATTTGCGGTTTTTTTGTTTCTACTCAATTATCAAACACCAAACACCAAACACCAAACACCAAACACCAAACACCAAACACCAAACACCAAACACCAAACACCAAACACCAAACACCAAACACCAAACACCAAACACCTAACACCAGACCTCTGACCTCCGACATCAACCCCACCCGTCAGTTCGAGTGTTTCCGGAGTGCTGCGCACGAAGGAAATGTATCGAGAACCGGGTCTACGCCGAAATTCTTATTTTCGGTACAAATTCCACGCATTAGCATTCGTGGAAGTTCACTCAAACTGACGAATTTCAGCTATGTTATCTAACGTCCAACAATCCAAAAGCAAAGCGGTCCAATTATCTAGTAAACCGCCCCGTTTCGTTTCCCCTTTTCCCCTTCACCCTTATGGTCCGAAGCAGGTTGCTAAGCGGAGTCGAAGCACTGCAAAGGACAATCAACCCCCACCCGTCAGTTCGAGTGTTTCTGCAGGGCAATGCCCGAAAGAAATGCCCGCCTAGCCGTCGAGGCTGGTATCGAGAACCGCACATGTGCTGAACTTCTTGTTTTCGATACAAATTTCACGCATTTCCAATGGCGGAAATTCACTCAAACTGACGAATTTCAGCATGCCTATAAGCTGTCATTCCACACCTGATGCGGAATCCACTTCCTTCGCAACCCCAAAAGAAAAATGGATTCCTGTCTTGCGCCACCGCTAAAGCTAAGGCGACACGCGGTCGCAGGAATGACATCGAAAATGTTTGGCAGAGCATAGTCGAAGCACCATTAAGATAGATGCTGAATCCCCCCTGAAACGGAGGGCAGGCCAGTTCAGCATGACCCATAAGCCGTCATTCCGCACGTCCAGCCTAGACTTTGTAAAAGACTACGGAAGGAGGTCGCTTGAAATGACCTCTAGAAAGTCATTTCTCGACTGCGCTCGAAATGACATCTTCGCCCAAATAGTCCGAAGCGGGTTGCTGAGCGAAGTCGAAGTACCGCGAAGGACAATCAAGCACCAAATAATAAATCCCAAAAGCCAAAAACCAAGAACCAAAAACCAAAAACCAAAAACCAAATTCCAAAAGTTTATGGTTCAAAGTCTTACGTCTGAAATCTAAGTACCGCGAAGGACCAACTGACCACAATCAACATTAAGAAAGTGATTTCTCGACTGCCTAACCTCCGTACAAGACTACGGAAGGAGGTCGCTCGAAATGACATTTTCGACCTTAGCCTTTCAACTTTTACCCAAATAGCCGCGAAGGACTACTCCGCCGCAATCAAATTCAATTCACCAACTGCTTGCCTTATATCTTTGGGCCAAATGAAAATGCGGTTGTGGGGTTTCACTTGGTAGTACTTTTGAGGGGTGTACACCTTTAAGGTGGTCATGTCCACACAAAAACGAGTCACCCAACTCGATTCTTTGATAAAAAAGCCATTACTGGGTTTCGCATCTTTTATGGCTTTGTGCAACTTCATGCACATGCGGTATTCATAACCCGTCAGCATGTTAGGGTCGCTCCAAGCACCAAGTCCATTCTCCTTCGCATTTTTTACGGCCTCTCGCGCCATGCGTAAATCTTTATTTTTGGGCAGGTTGGGGTAGATGATGATACTGGCGGCCCAGCCTGATTCCAGCATCAATAAATTGAAGGTTTTTCGGTCCTCGTCGGTTAGGGTGGCCAATTCGTTCTTGGAATAGTTTGGAGCGATGTAGGCCAGCAAACGCCCAAAACTGTCGAAATGATCATCCGCCGACCGGATGAACAAACTTCTGGGCGTGCTACTTCCCGGTTTGGTGAGTCGGTCATCCAACAAATCTTTAAAAACCACTTTGGCCGCTTCCCCTTGACTGATTTGCAGGGTTCCCGCATTAGTAAGTTTAGGCAATAATTGGGCTTTTAATCCCACATCAATCCAATTGTCAAAATCCCCAGATTCCAGTTTGGTTTTTAAATCAGCGAATTTGTTGTTGGCCGTGGTTTCACCTCCTTGATAATTGGTTTCCGGCGTGTCAATGCCGAGCATGCGAATGGGCATGCGCACATAAGGCGTATCCCCATCAGTGGGGTCACCTGATTTCGTTTTTCTACCGAGTTGTTCGAGTTCAATGCCGTTGGGGTCCCAAAAGATTTGCACGTTGTCCATATGAGTGTTTTTTAAAGAAATATCCACATAGAAAGTAGGGGAAATTCTAAAGAAATCCTCCTGAACTTGTATGTCTAGCAGGAAAGAATGTATGGAAGGTTTACACCGAAATCGTCCAGCCTTCCGATTCCAAACTTTCCGTGCCAAAAGTGAAGTCAATCCGTCCTAAGTTAATCCCGTAGCAGCCTACTTGATTTATCAAAACAGGTTGTCCTTTGGCATTGGTGCGCTGGTCAGGTTTATCCAAAAAGGTATGGGTGTGGCCCCCAATGATGAGATGGGTGTTTTCGGTGCGTTCAGCAAGTTGTGTATCCGAAGCCCTGTTTGAATTTTGATAATCATACCCCAAATGAGAGAGGCAAATGATGAGGTCACAGGCTTCATCTTCTTTCAAAATACGTTCGGTATCCAAAGCCATCTCAAAAGGGTCTAAATATTGGGTTTCTTTGTATAATTTTTTCAAAACCAAACCTTCCAAGGCAATTCCGATGCCGTACACGCCAACCCGAATACCATCCATCGTAAAAACCTGGTACGGTTTTACAAAGGAGTCCATTACGGTATTCGAAAAATCGTAATTGGCCGACAACAACTGGAACTTGGCATGAGGCACTTGCGCCAGCAGCCCATCGATGCCATTATCAAAATCGTGGTTGCCAATGGTGGCGGCGTCGTATCGAAGTTTGCTCATGAGCTTGAACTCCAACTCTCCCCCATAAAAATTGAAATAGGGCGTGCCCTGAAACATATCCCCGGCGTCGAGCAGCAAGGTGTTTGGATTTTCATTTCGAATTTGTTCCACCAAACTCGCCCTGCGGGCAACTCCACCTAAATTGGCCCAACGGGAATGTGTATCCGGAAACGGTTCAATATGACTATGCACATCATTGGTATGCAGAATGGTGACTTGCTTTTTTCGGGGCATTGCGCAAGATTCCAATCCCATGGCACCAACGGATAGCAATGAAGCAGAAGCTGCGGTATTTCGTAAAAAGGTTCTTCTTTTCATATCACTTCTGAAATTGAATAAAGCGTTGGTCTACCCGCGAAGTTAGGGTGTCTTTCGCTTTAAAATGGTCAATAATCGCATTTCGCAAAAGGTATTCGGTTTCAAAAACTTTTTCCACTTCAGGAAAAAAACCAATTTCGGCACCACCAGTAACCAAATAATCTGAAGTAGCAACAAGATAATTACGACTTTCATCAAAAGGTTCGCCATTGATGTCAATAGACCGTAAGGTTTTATCTGCATTGAATTGGATGGCAATTCCAGCGACGCCATGCGGACGGTCTGAGGCGACCAAGAAACGCACCAAGTCCCGTACCTGGGTGCCATTGAGTTCCACCACCGAAATAAAATTTTCAAAAGGCATGATTTCGTACGCATTTCGGGCATTGATGTTTCCCTTGGGCAGTACCGCACGAATCCCCCCATGATTCATGACCACGAAATCCACTTTTGGTTTGTTTTGTTTTTCAAACAAAGCACGGGTTTCTTCCAAAACCATATCAGAGAAAAAGTTTCCCATTGAAGTGTTTTTAGGACCATCATTTTTGGATAAGGCCTGGGGAGAGTAGGCGAGTGGGGCATCCAGAACATCATCTACGCTTTTTTTGTAGGGGGCAATCCATGCTTGAATGGAATCTACAGCAACTTGGGTAGAGTCAATAACAACCTGCTTTCCGGCAATATCTTGAAGTTGAACCTTTTGCTGCTTGCAACCCAGGCATAAAACCAATGTTATAATTGTAACAAATTGTTTGATTTTTGAATAAGTCACCGAACGTATCTTTGTAATGTTATCTTAGGAGAAATTTTACCTTTGTACAAAGGCCGAAAAATATGCTTTTCAGAGGAATCCAAGATAAATTTAAGGTTAAATCGGGATTGAAATATCTACAAGAAGAGTTGGCGAAGCCACCTGTGCAGGTAGATAGGGAAAAGGGAATTACCAGTATCGGCTGCATCGTAGATACCGATAGGTTTTCGAAACCAGACATTTTCTACGAGCTAATTGAGGAATTTTCCCTTAGACCAAATGCCATTAAAATTATCGGATACCGCCGAGACTTTGATAACAACTCGCCCTATGCCATCCAAATTTTTTCAGATAGAGATTTGGGTTGGAAAGGAGAAATTGAAAATGGATACGTTCTTGAATTTTTGGGAAGGGAATACGATTTGCTCATCAATTATTATGAAGAGGATAATCTGTTGATGAAGTTGTTGTCAATCAAGACCATGGCACGACTCAAAGTAGGTTTTGGTGCTGTGGACACGAAATTTAACGACCTGATTTTACATACACCCTTTCAAAACTTCAATGTATTCAAAGCTGAATTGAAAAAATATCTAACCGTTCTTAACGAGTTATAATGGAACAGTTTATGGGTACGGGCGTTGCTTTGGTAACCCCTTTTGATGAAAATCAGGAAATTGATTTTACTGCTTTGGAACAAGTGGTAGAGCACTGCATTCAAGGTGGTGTCGATTATTTGGTAGGCTTGGGTACTACCGCGGAGACCGCGACATTGGATGCGCAGGAAAAACAACAGGTGGCCAGTGCCATTCGCGAAATCAATCGCAATCGTAAACCTTTGGTTTTGGGTATTGGGGGCAATAACACTCGTTTGGTATGTCAACAAGTCCAAAACACGGATTTAGCAGGTTATGACGGCATACTTTCCGTATCACCATATTACAGCAAACCCACGCAAGAAGGCATTTACCAACATTTTAGCGCGGTGGCCAGTGTATCCCCTTTGCCCATTATCATGTACAACGTGCCCTCTAGAACAGGAAGCAACATGGCCCCAGAGATCGTGGTGCGTTTGGCACGAACGCAAAGGAATATTATTGGTTTGAAAGAAGCCTGTGGCGATATGGTTCAAGTTTCCGAACTCATCCGAAACAAACCTGAAGATTTTATGGTCATCTCCGGCGATGACTTTACCGCGCTTCCTACGGTGCTTGCCGGTGGAGCAGGAGTCATTTCGGTTTTGGGGCAAGGTTTGCCCAGTGCTTTTTCTGAAATGATTCGCTTGGGATTGCAAAACGCTACCGCAGAAGCCTATGCCATCCATCATCAATTGAGCCCATTGATGCGTTTGATATTCGAGGAGGGCAATCCCGCAGGAATAAAAACGGTTTTGGCGCATCAAAACCTCATGCAACCCAGAGTGCGTTTGCCCTTGATTCAAGCTTCGGATGGCCTTACCCAACGCATTTCAGGCTTTATGGAGCAGCATTTTGCGGTAGACCTCGCCTCCTAAAAAGGTTAAACCTTCTTTAAAATCGTTTGAGCAGACCACTATCCCTTTAAATTTGAAGTGGTAATACATTCCATAATCCACTGGAATTTCTATTTTTGCAAAATGTTTTGGAAAAAAGCAACACAACTTAGCCTCATAATTCTCGTTGGCGCCATCACGTTCTCTTGTAGTGAATACCAAAAAGTACTCAAAGAGGATGATGTAAAAGCCAAATACGAATTAGCGGAGAAGTATTACAATGAAGGAGATTACAAGCGTGCGCAACGTTTGTTTGAGCAAATAGCGCCAAGATATGTCGGTAAACCCCAAGGAGAGCGGGTGATGTTCTTTTATGCGGATACCTACTTCAAAAATGAAGATTTTTATTTGTCCGGATATCAATTTGAGCGTTTCGTAAAATCGTATCCAAAGAGCGATAAAATTCAAGAAGCATCTTTCTTGGGTGCCAAAAGCTACTATTACCTTTCTCCAAGATATTCGCTTGACCAGACCGATACCGATAAGGCTTTGTCCAAGTTGCAAACGTTTATCAATACCTATCCTGAGTCAGAATTTTTTGACGAAGCCAACAAAATGGCAAAGGAGTTGACCACCAAAAAAGAGAAAAAGCAAATCGAAATCGCCAAACAGTTCAACAAGTTGGGCCAGTTTAATTTCCCCATCTTGATATCGGCCATTACGGCCCTTGATAACTTTATTTCCGATAATCCCGGTTCTGTATATCGTGAAGAGGCATTGTACTATAAAATCGAAGCCACTACCGCTTTGGCCTTGAACAGTGCACCCGGAAAGAAGATAGCAAGATTGGAAAAGGCAGAAGAAGCGTACAATACGCTTTTTAAGTATTTCCCTGAATCACAATTCAAGAAAAAGGCGGATAACCTTTTTGCCAAAATACAACGAGAAAAGAAGAGTATCGGACTTTCTCGGTAACCTTATAATTTGAAGAAGCACATGCAGGATTTAAAAAACACCAAAGCACCCGTTTCAACTAAAACGCTCAATCGTAATGAGTTTGACCAAAAGACGGACAACATTTACGAAGCGATTTCCATAACCGCGAAAAGAGCCATTCAAATCAACTCTGAAATCAAAAAAGAGCTTCTCGAGAAGCTTGAGGAGTTTGCTACGTACAGCGATAGTTTGGAAGAAGTATTTGAAAACAAGGAGCAAATAGAAGTATCCAAGTTTTACGAAAAACTTCCAAAACCGCATGCCTTGGCGGTCATCGAATGGTTGGAAGACAAGATTTATCACCGTAATACTGAGAAAGACGCCTAATATGTTGCGCGGAAAAAAAATCCTTCTGGGCATTACAGGAGGAATCGCCGCGTACAAGACCACCTTTCTCACACGATTATTGATAAAAGCGGGAGCGCAGGTCAAAATAGTCTTGACCGAAAGCGCTGCCGCTTTTGTGTCTCCCTTAACCTTGTCCACGCTTTCCCAAAATCCGGTATTGACCGAATTTGTGAAAGAAGAAGAGGACAGTGTTTCTTGGAACAACCATGTGGATTTAGGCCTATGGGGAGACCTTATGCTTGTGGCTCCAGCTACGGCGAATACGCTTTCCAAAATGACCAACGGCACCTGCGATAATCTTTTAATGGCCGTGTACCTCTCTGCCAAATGCCCTGTGTATTTTGCCCCTGCGATGGACTTGGACATGTACCGTCATCCTTCCACTACAGAGAGCATTGAAAAACTCCAATCTTTTGGAAACATCATGATTCCAGCAGAGTCTGGTGAATTGGCCAGCGGATTGAGTGGTATGGGCCGTATGGCAGAACCCGAAAACATCGTGAAGTTTTTAGAGGATGACCTTCTCAAGAAGTCTCCCCTTCACGGTAAAAAAGTATTGATTACGGCCGGACCCACCCATGAAGCCTTGGACCCTGTTCGTTTTTTAGGGAATCGTGCTACCGGAACTATGGGGTTTGAATTGGCCAAAACTGCTGCGAATTTGGGTGCGGAAGTCATCTTGGTATCAGGACCTTCCCAACTTTCGGCAACGCATCCAAATATCAATCAAATTGATGTCACTTCAGCTCAGGAGATGTATGAAGCTTGCCACGCGCATTTTGAAATGTCAGATGTTATGATTGCTGCAGCGGCAGTCGCAGATTACCGTCCTAAAAAGGTTTCCGAACAAAAAATGAAGAAGAAAGATGGTGACTTGACTTTGGTGTTGGAACGCAATCCGGATATTCTCAAATCTCTTGGCGAAATCAAGAAAAATCAATTTTTGGTGGGTTTTGCGTTGGAGACCGAAAATGAAATGGAAAACGCCAATGGAAAACTCCAGCGAAAAAACCTGGATGCCATCGTCTTGAACACCCTAAATGACAAAGGCGCCGGTTTTGGCGGAAATACCAACAAAATTACTTTCATCGATAAGAATTCTACGATAAAAACGTTTGCTTTGAAGACGAAGCCGGAAGTGGCTTCAGATATTTGGAGCGAAATACTTTTACGAATCGATGGGTAGAAAAATCCCTGTTCTTATTCTTTTTTTGGTTGCTGTTTTCGGAAGGGGGCAGGAACTCAATTGTGAGGTTGTGGTGAATTCCGACCAGGTCAACCAAACCAACCAACAAATTTTTAGGACCCTCGAGCGCTCGTTGAATGATTTTGTCAACAAAAGCAAATGGACGGACAGGGTCTACAACGAAAATGAACGCGTCAACGCAAGAATGTTCATTACGGTGACCCAATACGAATCGGACCGTTTTGAAGCCAATATTCAAATACAGTCTTCACGACCCATTTACAATACCTCTTACGAAAGCCCCGTATTCAATTTTAAGGACAACGCCTTTAATTTTCAATACCAAGAATTCCAACCCTTGGTGTACAATGCAAATGTGTTTGAATCCAATCTTATTGGGGTCATGACCTATTATGTATATGTAATTTTAGGTTTGGATGCCGATACGTTCTCCCTTCAAGGAGGCGATGAGTTCTATAGAAAAGCGCAGAACATTGTTACGCAGGCCCAAGGGTCCAATTTTTCGGGATGGAACCAAGAGACCGGGCAGCGTACCCGTTTCGAATTGATAGACAATTTATTGAGCAATAGTTTTCGGGAATACCGTATCGCCATGTACAATTACCATCGAAAGGGATTGGATATTTTAGGGGATAACAACAGCACCGGAAAGCAAGTTATTGCCGGGAGTTTGCGCCTGTTTGAAACCCTAATTAAAAGACGGCCAAACGCTTTTCTGATTCAAACCTTCTTTGACGCGAAATCTGAAGAAATCCAGAATATTTTCTCCGATGGCCCCAAGGTGGATATCGTAAAACTCAAAGAAACCTTGAACCGCGTGGCGCCGTTTTATTCCAATATTTGGAATGAGATAAATTACTAGCCCATTTCTAGAAAGACGTTTATCTTTATCCCAAAAGAAAACGGGTTGCTCACTCAACTTTCCATTAAAAATTACGCACTAATCAATGATATCCGGGTAGACTTTACCGATGGATTCAGTACCATTACAGGCGAGACGGGAGCAGGGAAATCCATTCTGCTAGGAGGACTTTCCTTGGCGTTGGGCAATCGTGCGGATTTATCCTCTTTGCGGAACGACACCTTAAAGTGTATCATAGAAGCCGAGTTCGATATTGCCAACTACCAACTCGAAAAGTTCTTTCAGAATAACGATTTGGATTTTGAAGCCAATAGCATTTTGAGAAGGGAGATTCTCCCAAGTGGAAAGTCCAGGGCGTTTATCAATGATACCCCGGTGACCTTGGATATTTTGAAAAAGCTTGGCTCGCAATTGGTTGATGTGCATTCGCAACACCAAACCTTGCAATTGACCAACAATGCGTTTCAATTAAGGGTCGTAGATGCCTTGGCCAAAAATCAAAACCGCTTAAAGGATTACAGAAAAGTTTTGGCACAGTATCGCGCCGAACAGGCCAAGTTGAAGGAGTTGGAGGAGTTTCAAAGCAATTCCCTGAAAGAACACGATTACAATACTTTTTTATGGGAAGAATTGGAAGCTGCGAATCTTCAAGAAGGCATGCTGGCCCAATTGGAGGAAGAGCAACAACAGCTGGATAATGTAGAACGAATTCTTCAACAACTAGCTGAGGCCAATCAAATATTTCAAACGGAAACTATTGGCATGCTGGCCCAACTGGATACCTTGCGAAGAGCCCTTCAAACCCTTTCCAAATATGGAACACAATATGAAAATCTTTCACAGCGCATGGAATCGGTTCATATTGAAATGGATGACATGGTCGCTGAGTTAGAGCAGCTTTCGGATAGTGTGGAGGCCAATCCGGAACGACTCGACCAGGTTAATGCCTTGTTGCAAAAAGTATATGACCTTCAAAAAAAGCATCAGGTTGATTCCATAGCAGGCTTGCTCGAAGTGAAGCAAAATTTGGCTGAAAAAGTAGATGCCGTGGTCAATATCGATACGAATATTGAAGCGAAGCGAAGTATTGTTACCCAATTGGAATCTGATTTGGAAACACGGGCTATCGCCCTTCGAGACGCCAGGAATGCGGTAATTCCCAAATTGAAGACCATGTTACAGGAAAAGCTATATGACCTGGGCATGCCTTCGGCCACCTTCAAAATCAATATTTCTCCTGCAGAAACCTTCAATGGTCATGGAAAAGACGAGTTGGTTTTCTTGTTCTCCGCCAATCAAGGTTCTGACTATGGAGAGTTGAAAAAAGTCGCTTCAGGAGGAGAGTTGAGTCGTATTATGTTGACCATCAAATCCATTTTGGCCGAGTACGAAAAACTGCCAACATTGATGTTTGATGAGATTGATACGGGTGTATCAGGAGAGATTTCCAATAAGATGGGGGAAATCATGCAAGACATGGGGCATACCATGCAGGTGTTTTCCATAACCCACCTGCCACAAGTAGCATCAAAAGGAAAGCACCAGTACAAAGTTTACAAAGAGGAGCGAGAAGGGGAAACCTTTACGCAAATGAAACAGCTCGATGCCGCGGAACGAGTGCAAGAACTTGCCGAGATGTTAGGTGGAAAAACACTTTCTGATTCGGCCATGGCGCACGCAAAATCGCTTTTGGGCCAATCTTGAGAACTTTATTTAAGCGCTCTAAAATCAGAAAGAATGGATATCTTTGGCGCCTAAATCAATAGTTAGCATTATGGGGTACAATCTGCTCAAAGGAAAAAAAGGCATCATCTTCGGTGCACTGGATGAAAATTCAATTGCTTGGAAAACGGCTGAAAGAGTTCATGAAGAGGGTGGGGAATTTGTATTGACCAATGCACCTATTGCCATGCGCATGGGACAAATCAAAACACTGGCCGAGCAAACCAATTCCGAAATCATTCCTGCAGATGCTACCAGTGAGGAAGATTTGCAAAATCTGGTGGAGAAATCCATGGAGATTTTGGGTGGCAAACTCGATTTTGTATTACACTCCATAGGGATGTCCGTAAACGTTAGAAAAGGACGTGCCTACACTAATGAGAAGTACGATTTCACCGCTAAGGGATGGGATGTCTCCGCGCTTTCATTTCACAAGGTCCTGCAAACCCTGTACAAAGCCAGCGCGATGAATGAGTGGGGGAGTATTGTGGCCTTGACCTATATGGCAGCGCAGCGTACCTTCCCTGATTACAACGATATGGCAGACAACAAGGCTTATTTGGAATCTGTAGCTCGAAGTTTCGGCTATTTCTTTGGGAAAGAACACAAAGTACGTGTGAATACCATTTCCCAGTCACCAACTCCAACTACAGCTGGGCAAGGTGTAAAAGGATTTGATGGGTTCATCACTTATGCCGAAAAAATGTCTCCTTTAGGAAATGCGACGGCAGCCGATTGCGCAGACTATACGGTTTCTTTATTTTCGGATTTGACGCGAAAAGTGACCATGCAAAACCTCTTTCATGATGGTGGTTTCTCCAACACGGGGGTAAGCCAAGAAGTCGTTGACCGATTTTCAGAATAACCATCCGTTCGAGAGGAGCGAAACCTCTAAATAACAACCATGGAATACAAGCTGTCTTTCATCATTCCGGTCTACAATAGACCCGACGAAATTGATGAGCTGTTGAACAGCATGGTGAAACAGACGGCTAAAGAGGCCTTTGAAGTGGTCATTGTTGAAGATGGGTCCACTTTGGATGCTTCAGAGGTGGTTGAAGCCTACAAAGAACGCCTCGACATATCCTATTTCCAAAAGCCAAATAGTGGCCCTGGAGATTCCCGGAACTTCGGAATGAAGCATGCCAAGGGCGACTATTTCATTATCCTAGACTCGGATTGTATCCTCCCGCCACAATATTTGGAAGCGGTAAAACATGAACTGGACACCAATTTTGTGCACTGCTTTGGTGGTCCCGACAATGCCCATGAGTCATTTTCCAAAGTGCAAAAGGCCATCAATTATGCAATGACCTCTTTTTTCACAACGGGTGGTATTCGCGGCGGAAAAAAAGCTGTGGACCGGTTTCAACCCAGAAGTTTCAATATGGGGATTTCGAAAACCGTTTTTGAAAAAGTAGGTGGTTTTGGCCAAATCCACCCTGGAGAAGACCCCGACCTTACCTTTCGTATTTGGAAGGCTGGTTTTGCTACACGATTTTTTCCCGAAGCCTTTGTATACCATAAGCGAAGAATCGACTGGAACAAATTCTGGATTCAAGTCAACAAGTTTGGCATGGTTCGTCCTATTTTGAACAAATGGCATCCGAAAACCAAGCGGCTGACCTACTGGTTCCCCACCCTTTTTATGTTGGGATTACTGGTTTCTTTGCTTTTGGCTTCCTTCGGATATTATGGGTTCTTAGCCTATTACGGCCTATATTTTATGCTCTTATTTTTCCACTCCTTGGTAAAAAACAAAGATATATTGGTGGCGATACTGTCCCTCTGGGCGGTGCTGGTCCAATTCGCTGGCTATGGCTATGGTTTTCTTAAATCCACAATCTTGGTTAATTTTAGTACGAAGGAACCTCAAACAATTTTCCCAAAATTGTTTTTTAAACGACCCTAATTGGATTACAAAGGACTTTTTGAAGGACAGAACGGCAGAAAAATCAAAGTGTTTTCCCTTTTTTTATTTCTCGCCTTCGTGTCTTGGTTCTTGAGCAATTTATCCGAACCGTACGAAACGCGAACGGATGTTACGTTGGAATATAAAAGCGTTCCCGATAGCTTGCTGCTAGGTAACGATGCCGTTCAAATTATGGAAACCAAGATTCGCGCAAGCGGTTTTCGTTTGCTGTATTTCAAATTGTTCAAGAAAAGTATTGTGTTGGATGTTTCCGAAGTGAGCTACCAATCCCCAAACTTCTATTTGACCAAATCTTCGGTGCTTAAACAAATGGAGCGGCAGTTTTCGCAACAGGTCTCCGTTTTGGATTTGGACCGGGAACGGTTGAAGATTGACCTTTATCAAGTAGAACGAAAAAAACTAGCTGTGCGTCCGCAGCTGAACCTTCAGTTGGAACCCAATTTTCTATTGGAAGGGCAATTGAAGATTTCGCCGGATTCTGTAATTGTAAAAGGACCCTATGCTGAAATCGCCAGTTTGAAAGAATTGTTGACCACTGAGGCGACCTTGACCGAAGTGTCATCTGACTTTGAATTAGAAGCGGCATTGATATTCCCAAAAGGGTTGTCCAATAGTATTTTTTCACACAGTCGTGTTGAAATCAAAGGAAAGGTGGTCAAGTTTTCCGAAAAGGTATTTGAAGTCCCTATTCGAGGGATGAACTTTCCCGAGGGGTATACGGTGAAACTGATTCCTGAAAAGGTAGGGGTAGTCTGCAAGGCCAGTTTGGAACGCTTAAGGGAAATCTCCGCTGGAGATTTTGGTATTACCGTGGATTACCAGCAACTCGGTGGTGCAAACAATAATACCCTTTTGCTACAAATTACGAAACAACCTGAAGGGGTTTATGGTATTCGTTTACAAGAAAGAACTGCGAATTTTGTGATGGAACGGAAATGATGCGCATAGGGCTTACGGGAGGTATTGGTAGCGGAAAAAGTACGGTTGCGAACATGTTTCGCGATTTGGCCGTACCCGTTTATGATTCCGATGAGCGGGCCAAGGTTTTGATGAACGAATCAGAGCCCTTGCGAAAAGCAATAGTAGAACTATTTGGTGAATCGGCTTATGTGAACGATACACTTAATAGAACATGGATTGCTCAAAAGGTTTTCGGGAATTCGAAGCTTTTGGAGCAATTGAATGGGTTGGTCCACCCCGCTGTTCGCAAAGATTTTGTTTTCTGGTCGGAAGCCCAAAAAGCCCCTTATATTATTCAAGAGACGGCCCTGATTTTTGAAAATGACATGGAATCTAATTACGACAGGATTATTCTGGTGACGGCCCCTAAAACGATTCGGGAAGAACGGGTTATGCTGAGGGATGGGGTGTCTCGCGAGAAAGTAGAACAACGCATGGCCCACCAGATGGAGGATGAAGTAAAGCGCCCAAAATCCCAATTTATTATAGAGAATACCTCCTTGGAAGATACCCTAAAACAAGTTCGCAAAATCCATGAAGCACTACTATTGTTGAACGATTCAGGCCAATTTTAACACATTTGTTAAGGTTAGGTTAAACGATCAATGGACTAAATGTTAAATATCTAATTTTACCGTGATGAACAAGAAGCTATTTGTTCTTCTCGTCATTTTAATGAGCCTATCTCTTACCGGAATTATTTTCGTCCAGGTATATTGGATTAGGACTTCAGTAAACGATAAGGAAGAACAATTTTCAAGGACCGTTACCGATATTCTGGATAGGGTGGCGAACCGAGTGGAGAAGAGGGAGATGAAAGAGTATTCGGGCCGATTGGCTTCCTTGGTAGATAGTGTAGGACAACCTAAAACCACCCAGTTCAGGAATTTTTTATTTGTTGACCGGGATTTGAATTCGGATGAGATTCTCTTTTATTCCCATGGAATTTTAGAAGAAGACTACAATATCACATCAACGTTCTTTGACACAAATGGTGAGGATACCACCGCAACGATTAAAAACATCACCAGTAAACGTACCAAGGCTGTTTTTAAGGAAGAATTTGGATTGGATGGTAAAGGCTACAGCTTGACCCCCATACAAAAAGCCGAAAAAATAGGAGGGCTGTCCAGTATCGATAAAGCGGTTTGGGAAGATGTCTTCATGGAATATGCCAAGAGCAGACCCATACACAAAAGGGTATCAAAAAAAGAAATCGAGTTGTTGTTGACCCAAGAACTTCGAAATCGTGATATCGATATTGATTTTGAGTATGGCGTGTATAGTCAAGGCTATCCCACAAAGGTGCAATCGAAAAAATTCAAGTTTTCCGAATCCAAGATGTACCGAGCGCCCATCTTTAAAGATAGCGAAGGACAAACGACCTTCTCATTGCTTTTGACGTTTCCTAAAATGAAGCGTTTTCTCTTTCAAAGTATTATGGGGATGGCGCTGTTGAGCTTGGTATTCACTTTAGTAATCGTTGTAGCGTATAGTGGTGCGATTTATCAGTTAATCAAGCAAAAACAGATTTCAGAAATCAAGACCGATTTCATCAACAATATGACGCATGAGTTTAAAACACCCATTGCGACCATCAATCTGGCAGTTGAAGCGATTCGCAACCCTAGTGCTATTTCAGATTCGGAAAAGGTATTAAGGTATTTAGGCATGATACGTGATGAGAATAAACGGATGCATGCACAAGTGGAAAATGTTTTACGTATCTCCAAGCTGGAAAAGAACCAACTGGATATCGGCAAGGATAGGGTAGATGCCCACGATATTGTCAATGATGCGATTGCCCATGTGGAGTTGATCGTAGCAGACCGAGGCGGATACATTAAACCGCATTTGGAGGCAACACGTTCTGAAGTATTGGCCAATGATATGCATTTCACGAATGTCATCGTGAATATTCTGGACAATGCCGTCAAGTACTCGCCCAACTCACCAAAAATAGATGTGTACACTGAGGTGGTGAAAAACCACATCATCATACAAGTAAAGGACCAAGGAGCCGGTATGAGCAAAGCGGTTCTTAAAAAGGTATTTGAAAAATTTTACCGGGAACATACCGGAGATATACATAATGTAAAAGGTCACGGATTGGGATTGGCCTATGTAAAACGAATTATTGAAGACCATCAAGGGGAAGTTTATGCTGAAAGCGAAAAAGGAAAAGGAAGTACTTTCTATATCAAACTCCCTCTAATTTAACAAACTATGGAAACAGAGAAGAAAAAAATATTATTGGTTGAAGACGACCCCAACTTTGGAATTGTTTTGAAGGACTATTTGTCCATGAACGATTTCGATGTTGTTTTGGCCAAAAACGGAATGGAGGGTTTCGAAAAGTTTAAAAAGGACAATTATGACGTTTGTATTTTGGATGTCATGATGCCTTACAAAGATGGTTTCACCCTGGCCCGTGAGATTCGCGAGAAAAACGAAAACGTACCGATTGTCTTCTTGACCGCAAAAACCATGAAGGAAGACGTTTTGAAGGGATACAAAGCAGGCGCGGATGATTATTTGAACAAGCCCTTTGATTCCGAGGTATTGTTGATGAAGTTGAAAGCTATTCTGCAACGCAAAGCTTCCAGCACTTTGGCAGATAGCAAACAGTTTGAGTTCCAAATTGGAAACTTCCACTTGAACTCGAAACTCAGATTTTTAAAATACATGGAAGAAGAGCCCATTAAACTCTCTCCAAAAGAAAACGAATTATTGCGCCTTCTGGCGTTGCACGAAAACGATTTGATGCCGAGGGAATTGGCATTGACCAAAATTTGGAGAGATGACAACTACTTCACCTCAAGAAGTATGGACGTTTACATCGCCAAATTGCGCAAGTATTTGAAAAGGGATGATGTCGTGGAAATCTTGAACATTCATGGAGAAGGTTTCCGATTGGTCGTTAAAGCAGAAAATCAATAACGAATCATAACTGTTAGAGTCCAACCACCCCAAGCGGGTGGTTTTTTTATGCCAGCCAAAATACACAGGATGCCGTGGCCATACCCACAAAAGCCAAAATCGTGGTCATCATGGTCCAGGACCGAAAGGTCTGTTTTTCAGTAATCCCCAAATATTGCCCTACCAACCAGAAACCACTGTCGTTCACATGGGAAAAAATACTAGCACCTGAAGCGATGGCAATCACCATAGCGGCAAGTTTGATTGGACCCAAGGAAACACTAGCGATGAGCGGCGCAACAAGCCCCGCTGCAGTAATCATGGCCACGGTGGAAGAGCCTTGAATAATCCTGACGATGGCGGCGCTTACGAATGCAAAAAGTAAAAAAGGCATCCCAGCATTGCTCAAAGTGCTTGCCAATAACTCTCCTGCACCGGTGTTCGTAAGTACCTGTTTAAAAACTCCGCCGGCACCTGTCAAAAGGATAATGGTCCCTGCTGGCATTAATGACTTTGTTGAAATTACGGCGAGTTGCTTCGTGGTAAAATTGCGACGA
Organism: Bacteroidota bacterium; assembly: GCA_039027495.1. Lineage (GTDB taxonomy): Bacteria > Bacteroidota > Bacteroidia > Flavobacteriales > Flavobacteriaceae > Flagellimonas. Next base: position 102,250 of record JBCCKH010000016.1, on the reverse strand, counting down.
ATCCCTAAAAAATACCAAGCGATAAGGTTGGCCAAAATCAAAGCTGAAAAAGGATGTCCGAGCAGTGCAATCGTATGGGCCAGTCCCTTGGGAAGTTCCCCAAATGCACCAGTAGAAGAAACCGTATTTAAAAGAATCAGCAATATGGGTAAAGCAATGATGCCAAGGGTCAATCCTATTGGAGGAAAGGTTGTCAACTCATTGTTTTGCTCTACAAGTTCTGGCGCTGTTACATGTATTTTTTTGGCGATGTATTTTGCAAATACCAAACCAGAGAGAATCGCCGTTGGAATACCTGCCACGAATCCAACAAGAATTACCCATCCCAATTCTGCCCCAATGATGTCTGCAACTGCAATAGGTCCTGGAGTAGGAGGAATGAAAGCATGCGTGATGGCCAGACCAGCTAGCAATGGAATCGCATAAAGTAGCAAAGACTTCCCAGTTTTACGTTGCAAAGCATATACCATGGGAACCAAAATGATGAAAGCCACATCAAAGAATACGGGTATTGCAATCAAAAACCCTGAAATGACCATGGCCGTGGGAGCTCTTTCCAAACCAAATTTGGAAATCATAAACTGAGCAACGGCTTGGGCCCCACCAGATTCTTCTAAAATAGCACCGAACATGGCCCCAAGACCTACTACTGTCGCCACAAAGCCCAAGGTGCTACCCATCCCCGTTTGTACCGTGTCAATGATTTCCTTGGGACTTAACCCAGCAATAATCCCCACCAAGATGCTCGCTATCAAAAGTGCTATAAAGGCATTGATTTTGAGTTTTAGGATTAGAAAAAGCAATACGGCAATACCGATGCTCACGGCTAAAATCAAAGTAGTGGCCATAAAAGGATTGGGTTAGGTTTCATTTTGGTATCGCCAAATATACTAGAATTTCGATAGTCCTTTTTTCAAAAGCCAGTTGACCATAAACGTCCTTCAGCTAAGTTTTTGAATGATATGCTCAACAATCTCACTGGGTGATTTTGAGATGTCCGCATAAATGACATCCTCCGGTATTTCCAACGTATCAAATTGGGACTTAAGCAAATCAATAGGCATAAAATGGTCTTTTCGGGTTGCCATACGCGATGAAATCAGCTCAAAGCTACCCTCCAAGAAAATGAAAATAAGGGATGGGTCAATTTCGGCATTGAGCATGTCACGATAGACCTGCTTAAGTGCTGAACAGGCAATAATGCCCCCATTGCTTTTTTGTTGTGTTTTCGCCAATTCATTTAAAGCCAACAACCAATCTTTTCGGTCTTCGTCCGTCAAGGGTTGACCCGATTTCATTTTAAGAATATTACGCTCAGGGTGAAAATCATCACCATCGAAAAAAGGGACTTTCAGTTTTTCGGAGAGCAACTTTCCAATAGTGCTTTTGCCTGTTCCGGAAACGCCCATTATTATCAATATCCTATGCTTGTTCATACGTTACAATTGGAGTTTTGACTTCACCTTTGATAGAATTGAATTGAAACTCTCATCATGGTTTACCCAAATAATTTCTTCGTTTTTCCGTAACCAAGTCAACTGCCTTTTGGCAAAACGCCTTGTGTTCTTTTTGATTTCCGCAATGGCTTCATCCAGATTTAGCGTACCGTCGAAATGAGAAAACAATTCTCGATAGCCTACGGTTTGCAGAGCATTGAGCTCCCGAAGGGGGTAAAGTGATTTCGCCTCCTCTAGCAAGCCTTGTTGCATCATGAGGTCCACACGTTGTTCAATTCGTTGGTAAATCACTTCCCTTGGCGCCGTCAACCCCACATATAACGTATTGAATGTTCGGTTTGCCTTCTGAATTCCTAGAAAAGACGAATAGGGTCGTTTCGTACCGCGGCATACCTCCAAAGCCCGAATCACGCGATGCGGATTGTTTAGGTCCACCCGAGCATGGTATTCAGGGTCCTTTTCCAAAAGTTCTTGCTGAAGAGGTTCCAACCCGCTGATTGTCAACGTTTCATTAAGTTCTTCACGAATGCTAGGGTCAATATCTGGAAATGTGTCTATCCCTCGTACAACTGCATCCACGTACAATCCACTTCCTCCAACAAGAATTGTTACGTCGTGAAGTTTGAAGAGGTCATCCAACTTTTCCAGGGCTATTTTTTCGAAATCCCCAACACTAAAACTTTCATAAACGCTTAAATGTTGTATAAAATGATGGGGAACTGTCTGCAATTCTTCTAAGGAGGGCACTGCCGTTCCGATACTCATTTCTTTAAAGAATTGCCGCGAATCTGCTGAAATGATTTCGGTTTTCAACTGCTTTGCCAATGCTATGGCAAGACTGGTTTTACCTATGGCGGTGGGTCCAACAACTGCAATCAGGTTTTTTGGGCTCATAACTCATGTCCGCAATTATAGCAATACTTGGCACCATCCTTATGGCCTTCGGCAGAGCAATTTGGGCATACTTGTGTGTTGGTATCTACTTGGAATTTCCCTCTTTGTTTCGAAAATTCAACGGTCACGATACCTGTTGGAACTGCGATAATCCCGTATCCCAATATCATAATCACCGTTGCCAAAAACTGTCCTAGATTCGTTTGGGGCGCAATATCCCCGTAGCCCACCGTGGTCAGCGTAACAATGGTCCAATAGATGCTTCGGGGGATGCTGGTGAAACCAGCTTCATTACTTTCCACAAGGTACATAATGGTACCCATGATGATGGAAAGAATAAGGACCACATAGATAAAAACCGCAATTTTCGCACGGCTAGCGCGCATGGCTCGACGAAGTTGTGAAGCCTCCCCCAAAAATTTGACCAACTTGAGAATCCTAAAAATGCGAAGCAATCGAAATGCTCTCAACGCCAAAAGCACTTGAGAACCAGCAAATAAATAGGAGAGGTATAGGGGAATTGTAGAAACAAAATCAATAATACCATAAAAACTGAAAATGTAGTGCCACGGTTTTTTAATGCTGATAATCCGGGCGATATATTCAAAAGTGAAAAACACGGTGACCACCCATTCCAAGGTAAACAGAAGGTCATGGTAGTTTTGGTCCACTTCTTTGACGCTTTCCAGCATGACCAGCACCACACTAAGCACGATAAGAATGACCAAAACAATGTCAAATAACTTTCCTAAAGGAGTGTCTGCCTCATAGATTACTTCATGAAGCGCATGTTTCCAGCCGCGATGCTTTTTATGGGTATTCAAATGTTCGGTCTTCCATTCGGGACAGCTCCCGAATACGGTTGCAATACGTTTTCGAATATAGGGATATTATTTTTCAAGGAAGGCTACGTCAATTGAAACCTGTAATTCGTGAATTGGGGCGTTGTAGATGTCTGTTTATGAATATTTTCAAAAGTTGTATCGGAAAACTAAATCCCAAAATAGAATTTCATGAGCAAACCAAAGAATATCCAAGATTTTTTAATGAGTCTACAAACCCCAAATCTCGATGGGTATTTTGAGACCGTAGCGTCTTTATCCACTTTAAATGAATCCTACGCGCTAACGAATAGAGAAGCCCTTGCTATCTACAACCTGTCCATTGAAGCCTACCACAAGAACAAGACAAGAGAGCTAGCCGAAACCTTACCGTTTTTAGTGCATTTGAAGGGTTTTAACGAAGATTTTTTGGGCAATATGATTGCTTTCACTATGCCTCTGGACAACCCAAATCTAATGGAAGCCTTAAAAGATATTTTCCCTAAACCTGTAAAAGAAAGTGGGGTGTTGGCGTTTAATATTGCTTGTTTACACGCCAAGGAAAAAAATAAGAAGTCCATGTTGGAACTAATTGAAAATGCCATGGACTTGGGCAAGATGTCTAACGAATTTTTTGCTGACGAGGCTTTTACGTCTTACCTGAATGATGAAGACTTTTTAGAACTAATGGAGAAAAAAAATGAAGAAATCTCCGCAAAAAAAGAACTTGAGTTTTGGTCGGTCAAAGATTCAAGTTACGAAATGACCGAAATTCCCTTGACCTTAGGAGCGGTCGATGCTGGAACGATTCCTTGGCTTTTTGGTATTCCTTGGCCTAAACAAGAAGGTTTGGTGGTAAAAGCCGAAGTGGACAACGATTATGGTGGTACTTTTTTACCAGATGTATTTTTAACCGGTTGTCAACTGGCCTCTCCAAAGGTTATGAAAGTATTTGAAAAGCTTGGGGTTGACAATGTTGATGTTTACGATGCCGTACTCAATATGCCCGATAAGAGCCAGGTTGAAGACTACAAAGCCTTCTATATTAAAGGAAGCGTTTCATGTATGCACCAAGGTGATTCCGAATTCAACAAATTACGTCCAGGACGTACCAGTGTCCACGATTTGGTTCTTGATTCCAATAAAGTCCCTGATCTATTGCTCTTTCGTTTGGGGGAAGACCCTTTGAACTTAATTATGGCTGATAGTTTAAAACAGGCTCTAGATGAAGCAGGTGTAACGGGACTATATTATTCAGAATTGGAAGTGCATTAAACATAAAAATATTGTAGTGACACGGGAAGCATTTAAAACGGTACTGAAAGAATATTTGATTGCGGAACTGCAATGGTTTGCTCCAGAGCTAAAAGACATGGAAATACGGGCCTTTGATATCGGTATTTTTCCATGGCATGGTTATGTATATCTTTCATTTTTACCTACAAAGGAATATAACAGAAATGGAAATCATCTTTATGCTGGAGATTGGGAGTATTGGAATTTTAACAAAAACCATAATTGGATGCCGATGCGGTTTTGTCATTGGATGCAGGAAAATGAAAATATCTTTGATGAAGAGGGACAATCATTAGGCACAGGTTATTTTAAAATATGTGGCGAACTTCTGCACGACCAAGACGTGCTTGACGCATTCAGACCATACAAATTATCGCCAGATTTTGAGCTTTTGGTGTTTGATCAAGACGAAGCTACCCGGAATGATAGCACCAAATACTATTTAAAGACAGCCCCCCTAAAACCTGGTATATGAGTCGAAATGTTTCTGATTTTACCCTAAAAGACCTACGAGAAGGCTATTTCATAGATTACAATAAGAAATCGTGGCAAATCACAGGAGAGTTTGAGTACGACTGGGGTCATCAGAAGTTTTCATCGGTATATAAACTGAAAGCTGGTGGGGAAACAGTTTTTCTCCGCATTCAAGATCTAGGTGAACGAAGAATCTCGGTTTCAAAATCTATTGAAACAGAAAGGTTGGGTGATGGTATTGTTGATGAAATCATCAAAAAAGGACTCCCTGAAAAATTGGAGTACGAGGGAGTCGCATATTATTTCCGAAACGAAAAAGCCGGATATTTTAACGATAAAAGTTCTGGTAGCAAAGAGTGGGAAACAATAATCAACTGGGAATATTTCGATAAAAAAGAGAAACAAATCCTATGTATTTACAAATGGTACCCTTTGTGGGGCGAGCAATACTTTTCTGCTTTTCTGGTCAAAGAAATTGAAGAGAATGAAATTTCAAAAGATTGAAAACCTATGTTTTTAGTATTATTCGTTTCGTCGTTTACAAGCTTGTGGTTCTACAGTTTCATTTCATGAGTTATTTCTATTGATTTAACCTAACAGTAATAGGACGCTTAACCATAAATTCTGATGAATATTCTCCAAATCTCCCCCTTTTTGAAGGCACTTGACCAAAGCGATGCAAAAGCGTTTATTGAAACCGCATCGGTTTTACGGTCGCTTCCCGCACCCTACAAACTTTCCAAAAAAGAACGTTTCGCCTTTGGTTCCATTATGGACCAAGTAGCTCACCTCAAGGACAAGACCTGCTTTTTGGACACCTTGCAAGACTTAAAACAATTGCAGGACTTTCACCCTGGTTTTTTAGCCGATACGTTGGGTGTAATTCTTGACACCAAAACAGAAGAAATCTACAAGGACAGTTTCTTGGCCCTCTTGCCCGAACGGATATTTTACCTGCCGTTACTGTTTAGGCTTTGTCGATTGCATGCTAGGTTGGAGGAAAAAACACTGTTGTTGAAATATATGCAAACGGCATTGGACTTGGGAATGGCCCCGGATGAATTTAGAAACAATGCAGATTTTGAAATTTTTCAAAATGACATTGATTTTTCAAAACAACTTCAAACAGCAGTACCACTATATATTCCACCGTTGTACATCGATTTTTTATGGGATGGACATATTCAAAACTATAATCAAAGTAATAGGAGGATAAACACTAGGGCTCTCCGTTTGGATTATCATGAAACTCAAAGGCGGTTTCCAGAGCGTATTTTCGAAATGAAAAATCTAGAGCATTTATCCTTGGTCAATTATTCATCGGGATTACCCTTGCCGTTGGACTTCCTACAATCTTTGGAAAGGCTTACTTCCATATCTTGGGTGCCTTCGGAGTGGGGGACGCCTTTTCCAACTCAGCTTTTAGAATTCCGATTGACTGCTTTGGAAGTACCCGAATATGTACTGGAATCTATTGCGCAACTCCCCCATGTTAAAAAACTCTATCTTCACTGTAAGACACTTGAGCAAACTTTACGAAACAGGTATAAAACCCTCCACGGGGTAAAGCACTTAACTATATCTGCTCTTTGGGAGCACGAACTTCAAATACCGAAGGAAATTGGAGAATTGAAACAACTGGAAAGTCTATGTATTGAAGGGTCGGTTAGTGGTATACCCGAATCTTTTTCAAATTTACGCTCGCTAAAGCACTTACGTATTCTTACAGATAAAAATGATAAAATATTTCCAAAGGTCATTACCCAACTCAAAGATTTGGAGGTATTGGAAATTATTGGTGCTCCGTTTACCGAGATACCTGCTTCCCTAGGTCAGCTACAAAAACTTAAAAGACTAAGTCTCGCTCATAGTTTTAACGAGTATTTGTATCAAAAATCAACTAGTAGGGGAAAGATTGATGTGCCTCCCGTGGCCTTACCCAATTGTTTTGGCAATCTTGAAAATTTAAGGGAATTGGACCTTTCGTATTGCGCCGTGGATGATATAAGTGTCCTTTCCAAACTGAAAAGACTTCAGGTTTTACATCTTGTGGGCACCCCAGTGAAAAATATTACCTTTCTTAGGGAAGTTCAGATTTTTAACCAACCGGGCCAATTTAAGAGAACACAAAATTTATAAGTCAATAGTGTTTTGTAACTCAAAAAAAGTAAACCGATTTTTTTTCCTGAGGTATGACTCAATAATGAATTTTACATTTTCATCATGTTCCATAGGGGTCATCAATGCGGTCAAAATATCCAATTGGTTCATTTGATGATTAAGTTCCGTGTACCCATAACCTTTAAGTTTCCCTTTATCGATTAAGATAAAACTCTTCTCGCCCACGTCACGACCCCGGTCCACAATGGCAATGCTTTTGGTGCCCAAACCAAACTGGTCGTAAATGGTTTCCAAGGTAGCCATTGGTTCGCCGTTTTCCGCGTTTGTGTTTTGGGCCGCTCCGTTTTGTTGCAGCAATGGGTCGAATTTATATTCCTTCGCGATTCTCGCCAAAAAGTGTTCGGCTGAAGTTTCCCCATTGAAACCTATGCTTTTTGCGCTTCTTTCATTTCTTTTAACAAGCTTCAGCTTTATTTGACCACTTCCGTTGGCTTCAAAATTCAAGGCATGGGTAAAAAGACCTTTTTTGGCAATGGTATTGTATCGTGGGCGTGTTTTTTTTACTTCAGCATATTCCTTTAATACTGCAATTAATTCGCTACCCGTAAGTTCAAAAGTTACTTTTTTGGTCTCTTTTTGAAGCTTTCTGGCCAACTCACCAGTGTTGGTGAAATGTTGGTTCACCCTCCGTTGCAAATCCTTGGTCTTACCAATAAATCGGATTTCTCCGTATCGGTCATGCATATAATACACCCCAGTCTTGGAGGGTAGATTGGAGACCATCTGCAATTGGTTGGGAGAGAGCTCTCCGTGTTCGGCAGCGCGGACCACTTCTTTGATTATGGTTTTATCCGTGTCTTTATCCAACAAAAGTTTTAGGAGCTTCAAAGTAGCCATGGCATCACCATTGGCCCGATGTCGGTCGCTCATGGGAATACCCAAGGAGCGCACTAACTTTCCCAAACTATGGGATTCGGCATCGGGTAGTATCTTTTTCGATAGATCAACCGTGCAAAGGGTTTTGCGTTGGAAATCAAAACCCAAACGCCGAAACTCCGTTCGGAGGATTCGATAATCGAACTGGGCATTGTGCGCTACGATGACCGCTCCTTCAGTAATTTCAACAATACGTTTGGCGACCTCATGGAATTTTGGAGCTGTGCGCAACATCTTATTGTTGATGCCGGTAAGTTTGGCGACAAAAGGTTGTATTTCTCGTTCTGGATTTACAAGACTGATAAATCGGTCAACGATATCATGGCCATCAAAACGATAAATGGCAATTTCCATAATGCCTTCCTCATTGTATTGACCTCCAGTGCTTTCGATATCGAGAACGGCGTACATGGTTGAGCTTTAAGTATACTGTCTACTGCCAAAGATACTACTTCCAATGCGCACCATGGTACTCCCTTCGTCGATGGCAATCGGGTAATCTCCGCTCATGCCCATAGAGAGGGTGTCTACCTTGGGAAGTTGTTTGGCAATCCAATCATACTGCGATTTCAGGTATGCAAATTCACTTTGAATTTGGTCTTGGTTTTCGGTGAAAGTGGCCATTCCCATGAGGCCAACAATGCGAACGTTTTGCAAACTCGAAAATTCAGGATGCATCAAAACTGCTTCGAGTTCCGCATCGTCCAAACCGAATTTGGTCTCTTCTTTGGCGATATGCATCTGTAGCAAACAATCTATGACCCGGTCATGCTTTTCGGCTTGTTTATTGATTTCTTTCAACAGGCGAAAACTATCCACGCCATGAATCAACGATACAAAAGGAGCCATATATTTTACCTTGTTCCGTTGTACATGCCCAATCATGTGCCATTGGATGTCCTTGGGCAGGGTTTCCCATTTCTGAACCATTTCTTGCACCTTGTTTTCGCCAAAAACACGTTGTCCTGCTTCATACGCTTCCAAAAGTGCTTCGTTGGGTTTGGTTTTGGACACCGCGACCAAGGTTACCCCCTCGGGAATAGTTTGTTTTATGCTTGCCAGATTCTCCGTAATGCTCATCTTCAAAATTTAAAACTCGTAAATGGCCAACCCGCTCCGAAGTTTGGGTTCGATATAGGTACTTTTAGGGGGCATCACCAATCCAGCATCAGCAATGGCCTTGATTTCTGCAATGGTAATCGGAACCAAGCTGAAACCTACTTTAAAATCACCCTTGTCGATACTATCCTTCATTTTAATGATGTTGTGCTTGCCATAGCCGTAGGAGATACGCTTATCATTTCGAAGATCTTGTATGCCCAAGATGGGTTCCAAAATCGTTTTGAATAGAATTTGGGTATCCAATGCACTTAAGGCATCCGTGAATTCATAAATGGTTTTTCGCAGATAAAGCGAATAGAATTCGCCATCCAAATACATGGAGAAATGATGTTTGCGTGATGGTTTGTATAAGCCATCGTCTTTTTTCTCAATCCGAAAATAGGCATCCAATGCAATCAAAAACCCCTCTTTTGAATGTCCATTCAAATCTCGTACCATGCGATTGAATTCATAAATCTTGATTTGCGATTCAGGAATCAAATAGGTCATAAAAAAATTATAGGCCTCATTGCCGGAATGGGTTGGATTGGACTTTTGCATACGCTTTGCCAATAAGTTGGACGAGGCACTGCGATGGTGTCCATCTGCGATATACAGCGCATCCAACTTTTTGAAAGCATCTATGAGTTTGTTCTTGTGTTTGACTTCATTAATCTTCCACAGTCTATGTTTAAGCTTGTCCGTGGTGGTGAATTCTTGTTCTGGACGTGCTTTTTGAATATCTAGGAAAAGGGTGCTAATCTCAGGATGGTCTGGGTAGGTCATCAAAACTGGTTCTGCATTGAACCCTACGGTATCCAGATAGTCTGCAAACAATTCTTCGCGGTTTTGAAGGGTGTTCTCGTGCTTTTTGATAATATCTTCTCGATAATCCGAAACGCTACAAGCACAAAAGAATCCGAGGCTTAAAAAGTCTCCTTTGGATATTTCGTACAAATAGAAACACGGTTCTGCATCCCGTTGGAATATTTCTTCTTCCAAAAACTCCAAATAACGATTATGAACCAAGCCAAATCGTTCTTTGCCCGTAATGTGTTTGTGAAACTTGAACCCTGGATTGATAATATGCAAAAACGAAAACGGGTTGAATTCCAAAACCGCTTGTAATTCCTCAGCCCCATATTCCTCGTAAGAACGGGATACCACAAAGGGAACTTTATCCTTCGTGGGGCGAATGGCACGAAATGGTTGAATAATGGCCATTTATGCTTCGCTAAATTGTGTTGAAACTTTTTCCGCTTTTCTAGATTCGGAATAATCGTAAAAGCCCTCTCCGGATTTTACCCCTAATTTACCAGCCATGACCATATTCACTAGAAGCGGACAGGGGGCATACTTTGGATTTTTGAAACCGTTGTACATGACGTTCAAAATGGAAAGGCAAACATCCAAGCCTATAAAATCAGCTAGTTGTAAAGGACCCATAGGGTGTGCCATTCCCAATTTCATGACGGTATCGATTTCGTGCACACCGGCCACACCATTATAAAGGGTTTCTATCGCCTCGTTGAGCATCGGCATTAAAATGCGATTGGCCACAAATCCAGGGTAATCATTGACCTCGGTGGGTGTTTTCCCCAACTTTTGGGAAAGTTCCATAATGGTTTGTGTCACTTCGTCCGAGGTGCTATAACCCCTTATGATTTCTACCAATCTCATGATGGGCACCGGATTCATAAAGTGCATTCCGATGACCTTGTCCGGACGTTCGGTTGCAGCGCCAATTTGCGTAATGGAAATGGAAGATGTATTCGTAGCCAAAACGGTTCGGGATTCACAAACCGCGTCCAATTCCTTGAAAATCCCAAGTTTGATATCCAAGTTTTCGGTAGCGGCCTCTACCACCAAATCCACATCTTTCACACCCTCCACTAAGTTGGTATGGGTTTGGATGTGTGCTAGGGTTTGATTTTTTTGAGTCTCGCCAATCTTTTCCTTGGCGACCATTCTATCCAAGTTTTTGGTAATGGTAGCCAAGCCTTTGTCCAAAGAGTCCTGGGAAATATCGACCAAATTGACCTTGAAACCACTTTGGGCAAAAACATGTGCGATTCCATTGCCCATGGTTCCCGCACCAATAACGGCTATCGTATTCATAGCATATTAATTTTTAAAACTTTCAATGATTTGCAAGGCAACTTTCAGAGCGTTGGTTCCTTGCTCTAGACTAACCACTGGGGTAGTATCGTTTTGGATGGCATCCGCAAAGGTTTCCAATTCATCTAAAATAGCATTGTTCGGATGGATATCTGGATTCTCAAAATAGATTTGCTTTCGTTCACCTTCTGCGTTTTGAAGTACCATGTCAAATTCGCCGGGGGTTTCGGGCGCATCTTTCATTTTGACCACTTCCACCAATTTCTCCAAAAAGTCCACCGAAATGTAGGCATCCTTTTGGAAGAACCTTGATTTGCGCATGTTTTTCAACGAAATTCTGCTGGCTGTTAAATTGGCCACGCATCCGTTCTCGAATTCGATTCGGGCATTGGCAATATCGGGCGATTTGCTAATCACTGAGACGCCACTCGCGTTAACTTGCTTCACTGGAGAGTTCACCACACTTAGAATGACGTCGATATCATGAATCATCAAATCCAATACCACGGGTACGTCGGTTCCCCTGGGATTGAACTCTGCCAAGCGATGGGTTTCAATAAACATGGGATTCTCCACTTTGTCCTTTACGGAAATAAAAGCGGGATTGAAACGCTCTACATGCCCTACTTGTCCCTTAACACCCCTATCTTTCGCCAATTTCATGATGTTTTCGGCTTCCGCTAAAGTGTTGGTTATGGGCTTTTCAATGAAGATATGTTTTCCTTTTTCGATGGCTTTTGCAGCACAATCATGATGTGAAAGGGTAGGGGTAACAATGTCCACAACATCCACTTCATCCATCAAAACATTCATGTTTTCAAAATAGGTATATCCGAATTCATCGGCTACTTTTTTGGCGTTGATTTCGTCGGGGTCATAAAATCCAACAAGTTGGTATTTATCGGATTCGTTCAGAAGTCGAAGATGGATTTTTCCCAAATGTCCCGCACCAAGGACACCTACTTTTAGCATGTTTTTCGGTTTTGCCCAAAAATACGGATATGCCCTCAGTAAACCATAAAAATGAGCGGTTGCCCCATGCTATTCGTGCAAAACTATTTAAATTCGAAAACCAGAAGGCTAACATGAAAGACACCTTTAAACATCAGGGAAAACGAAACCAGCTTGTCAAAGTGCTTCAAAAAAAGGGCATTACAGACGGAAAGGTTTTAGAAGCCATTCAAAAAGTACCGAGGCATCTTTTTTTGGATAGTGGATTTGAAGACCATGCTTATCAGGATAAGGCGTTCCCCATAGGAGCTAGTCAGACCATTTCGCAACCGTACACGGTGGCTTTCCAAACCGAACTCTTACAGGTACAACCCAATCATACGATTTTGGAAATCGGAACAGGAAGTGGTTATCAGACCACCGTGCTTTTGGAATTGGGGGTAAAAGTATATAGTATTGAGCGACAACAAGAATTGTTCAAAAAGACCAAACTTTTGCTCGAGCGCATGCGCTATCGCCCTAAAAAGTTGATTTTTGGGGATGGTTACAAAGGACTCCCTGAAGTAGCCCCGTTTGATGGCATTATAGTAACTGCAGGAGCCCCATCCGTTCCCAAAACGCTGCTCTCCCAGCTAAAAGTGGGTGGGCGACTCGTCATTCCCGTAGGTACGGATGAACAAATTATGACCTTGTTTTATCGAAAAAGTGAAAAGGAGTTTGAAAAAACGGAGTTGGGCCACTTTCGGTTTGTGCCCATGTTGGGAAACAAGAACTAATTATTGAAGTTCTTTTTGATACGGGATAGATTTCTTTTGTTGTCGCGGTCTTTTATGGTTTCCCTTTTGTCGTAGAGTTTTTTACCCCGTGCCAAGGCAATGTTCACTTTGGCCAAACCCCGATTGTTGATGAAAAGCTTCAAAGGCACTATGGTCAAGCCCGAGGTGGTCACCTCTTTCTTGAGTTTTTTGAGCTCTTGTCGATTCAGCAGAAGTTTTCTTTCCGCTTTGGGTTTGTGGTTGTAGTGGCCACCATAGCTGTATTCGTCTACCTGCATATTGATAATGAACAACTCATCAGCATCGTTGAATTCACAAAAACTTTGGGATAGGGAAGCCTTGCCCAGCCGAATGGATTTGATTTCCGTTCCGGAAAGTACAATCCCAGCCGTATAGGTATCCAACAATTCGTAGTCGAATCGTGCCCGCTTGTTTTTTATGTTGATGTTCTGTTCCATTCGGTACAAAATTAAAACGCTTTCCCAAGAAATGTGTAATGTTGTGGTGGTTTTTACGATATACTCTTAAAACAATCCCATGAAAGTTCTTTTTGCCGCGACCTTGTTTTTGGTACTTACCTCCTGTAAGTTTTCAGAACCCAAACCGGAGCTCAGTGCTCAAGACATCGTAGACCTTGCCATTGCAGCCAGTGGTGGTGAGGGACATCTGAAGAACCAAATCGCATTTGACTTTCGCAACAGGAACTACAAAGGGTACAAGTCAAAAAGCCAACGCATCATGGAGCGGTTTCAAGTGTTGGATTCCCTACAAATATTAGACCGGAAAACCAATCAGTTTTTTGAACGTTTCGTCAACGACAGTTTGATTGTTTTGCCTGATTCAGTTGCCAATCGGTATGCGAACTCCGTAAATTCGGTACACTATTTCGCCCGACTGCCTTTTGGGTTGAACGATGCTGCAGTCAAAAAAACTTTGTTGGGGACAGAGGATATTAAGGGTACAGAATATCATAAAGTAAAAGTGCAGTTTGAAGAAGCCAATGGAGGCGAAGATTTTGAGGATACTTATATCTATTGGTTTCATACAGAAACCCATTTGCCAGATTACCTAGCCTATGATTTTCACGTTAACGGTGGGGGACAGCGCTTTCGCGAAGCCTACAATGAGCGGTATGTGGAAGGCATTCGATTTGTGGATTACAACAACTTCAAACCCAAACAAAAAGCTGTCAAGGTAGAGGACTTAGGTAAAGCTTTCGAAAAAAAAGAACTGGAGCTATTGTCTAAAATTATTTTGGAAAACGTTCAGGTCACCCCAAACTAGTCCATCTTGAGGACAAAGGAGGTGGCTTTATCTCCTATAATTCTCACAACAAACAAACTGCTATTATCGTCATCCGCCATAGGCTGATAGTATTCCTCTCCCAAAACCTGGTTGGCCATCGCTGGCGTGGTATTGCTATGTCCAACAACCAATACGTTTCTTCCCTCGTTGGTTTCTAGAAAGTTCGCAACGTTTAATGTGGCGTAATCAAAATACTCGATTTCAATTTCCTTTTTGACTGAAGTAGGAGCAGCGGTCATGGATGTACGCTCATAGTTCGTTGAGTAAATTGCGTCCAACATAACGGGGTCAAACACCTCTGCCCATTTAATGGCCCTACCCAATCCATCTTGGTTCAACTCTGGGTCTGCGTTGGAAGAATCCGTTCTGTCCTTTTCTGCGTGACGTATGAAATAAAACGTAGACACCACGGAGGGTTCTTCCACATTTTCTATATCTTTAGTAGACTTGTTGCAACTTATGGTGCATAGAAACAGCAATAGAACTGGCAATACGGATTGGTAGAACGATTTCATGTTGGTTTGTTGTCTGTTACACTAACGTAAATATCCTTAAATGTAGTATAATTTTCAATCAACCTCATGAAGAAGTCTGCCCTGCTTCTTGTTCTTGTTTTGCTTGCGTTTCCGCTTTTTGCCCAGCAAGATGAATTGCCGGGTGACCTACGACAGCACAGTCTTACGCAATTCAATGCCAGTCTCGTAAATCCTGCTTACCTGTTGGATTTTAATCAACCCAACGCCCTCTCGATATGGTCGCGATGGCAATGGCAAAGTATTGATGGCACCCCCACGACCACCTTTGTGAACTATACCCATGCCCTTTCTGGGAATTTGGCACTTGGTGGAGGGTTTTTGCAGAACAATACTGGTTTTTTCTTGGATACTGGGGGGAATCTGGGAGGGGCCTACGCATTTGATTTCAATGAAACTTCAAGTTTGGTTTTGGGATTGAACTTGAATGCGTTTCAACGGGAACTCGCGGACGATAGAATTGTTCCCAATCCGGATGTCATAAACCCTTTTGACCAAAGCACCAATGATTTTATTCTATTGGTGAATCCTGGTATTGTTTTCCGTTATCAGCAAGTACGTTTGGGGTTAAGTTTGGAAAAAGCCCTGTTCAATAATTTTTCAAGTGACGAGGATTTTGGTGAAGAAACCCAATTTACCGGAACCTTGAGCAATGATTTTGAACTGAATCTCTCTGAAGGATTTGGAAACAGTTTTCTTCGTCCATTGGTGTATTTGAGAAGTATTCCCGACCGCGATACGCAAATTGGATTGAATGCCCTATTCTCTACCGAACGCTTTTGGACCCAAGGTGGCTATAACTCTTACTATGGCTTTTCAGGTGGTGCGGGGATAACCCTGTTCAAAAGTTTGTCTTTGGGCGCTTTGGCAGAATTTGGAACGCAAAGTCCGGCTAGTGATGAGAATACCACCTTAGAAATTTTGGTGTCCTATCACTTTGGCAATCCTCACAAAACTGAAAAAGAGGAAAATGAAGAGGAAGAAGCGGAGCAGGAAGAAGTGACGCCTGATGAAGACGAAGAAAAAGCACAGGCGGAAGAGCAGGCAAGGCAGGCTGAACGGCTTGCTCAAGAGCGCGAAGCTGCGGACAAAAGACGTCTAGCCGCACAACGTGAACGCGATTCACTGAACCTAGTAGCAGAACGCGCAAAAGAACTCGCCATTGCGCAACGCAAAAAAGATAGCCTTCAACGGTTGCAAACCGAAGATGTAAAAATCAACCCTAACGAGAAATATCAAGAAGTTAAAGGAGAAGAAGGTTTGGAGCCTGGTTTTTATTTGATTGCCAATGTTTTTGGTACAAAGAAATACTTTGAGGCTTTCATGGCAGACCTACAGAAAAAAGGACTGCAACCCGGGTCTTTTTATCGGGCGAAGAACAAGTACAACTACGTTTATCTACAACGGTGTAATACCATTCAAGAAGCGCGAAAGGCACGAGATTCAAGGTTTTTTGGAAAGTACAGCGAAAAATTATGGATATTCAGGGTACGGAAAGCTCCTTAAGCTTAAAACAAGTTGGTTTCCTGCTTGACCAAGTGCTCCAAATACGTAGCGGTGTTAATAAGGTATTTCCGGTCTCGCGTCATGCTGGTCATTGCGACCGAACCTTGTAACATGGTAAACAATTGCTTCGCAAATTGCAAAGGCGGTACGGACAAACGAATCTCGTTGGAGTTCACGCCGTTTTCCAGTACCAGTGCAATTTTACCTTCAATTTCTCTTACAGTTTCCTTTACGGCTGCGGCCAATAAGGGATTGATGTGTTGTGCATCCACTCCTACGTTCAAGATGGGGCATCCGCCCAAGGGCAAGGTGAATACATCATACTGTTTGTAAAATCGAATCAAGGAAAAGGCTTTTTCCATGGCTTTGCCTTCAATGTTCAAGCGGGAGTCAATTTCAGCCAGCAGTTTTTTCTGGTTGAGTTCAAAGGCTGATAGCGCCAAAGCTTCCTTGTTTTCAAAGTTGCCATAAATGGCGCCTTTGGTCAGTCCAGTAGCTTCAGTTAGGTCACTCAAACTGGTTCCGACATATCCGAACTTGTTGAAAATAGGGGCAACGGTTTCAATAATATAGGCTGTGGTTCTTTCCGCTTTCTTGGCCATCTTGGTATGGAGTTGGTGGTAAGGCTAAGATAAGAAAAAGATATACCTTATGGTATGGTAGACAGAAGATGCCCCAGATTTAACAGTATCCGGGGCATGTATTTCAGGTGATTCTATTCGTTGACCAATTCGTTTTGGTTGCGAAAGACCAGCTGGTCGTCAAAAGAATCCAATAGTACGATACTATCGCTTTTAATGTCTCCAGAGAGCAGTGCCTTCGATAAATTGTTCAAGACTTCCTTCTGTAGGATACGTTTCACGGGTCTTGCTCCAAATTGAGGGTCGTAGCCCCTTTCAGCCAAATAGGCAATGGCTTCGGAAGTCGCATCCAACGTGATGTTTTGCTTTGCCACCAACTTTTTCAATTGGTTCAATTGCAGTTCCACAATTTTTTGAATGTTATCACGCGTAAGCGGCGTAAACATCAAGATGTCATCAATCCGGTTTAAGAATTCAGGGCGGATGGATTTTTTAAGCAAGCCCATCACTTCCCTTTTGGCCATTTCATTCGCGCTTTCTGGTGTCTCTTGGCTCTCATACGATTCTTGTATGATATGGCTGCCCATATTACTCGTCATGATGATTACCGCATTCTTGAAATCCGCGATACGTCCTTTATTGTCTGTCAAGCGTCCTTCATCCAATACTTGAAGCAAGATGTTGAAGGTATCGGGATGCGCTTTTTCGATTTCATCCAACAATACAACGGAGTAGGGCTTTCTGCGCACGGCTTCGGTCAATTGTCCGCCCTCATCATACCCCACGTATCCGGGAGGCGCTCCTACCAAACGGCTAACAGCATGTCGTTCTTGGTACTCACTCATGTCAATTCGGGTCATGGCGTTTTCATCATCAAAAAGATACGCGGCTAAGGTTTTTGCCAATTCTGTTTTACCTACACCAGTAGTACCCAGGAACAGGAAGGAACCGATAGGTTTCTTTTCATCCTGCAGACCCGCACGACTTCTTCGAATGGCGTCTGAAACCGCTTCAATGGCTTCTTCTTGACCAACCACCCGTTGGTGCAGCACTTCTTCCAGCTTTAAAAGCTTTTCCCGCTCGCTCTGCAGCATTTTGGTTACGGGTATGCCCGTCCATTTGGCAACGACCTCGGCAATATCTTCATGCGTGACTTCTTCTTTTATCAAGGTGCCTTGGTGTTGTTGCTCGTCCAATTGGTTTTGTAACTGCGTCAATTGCTCTTGAGCTTCTTTTATTTTGCCATACCGTAGTTCCGCGACCCTGCCATAATCCCCATTGCGTTCGGCACGTTCCGCTTCCAACTTGTAGTTTTCAATATCCTGTTTGGTCTTTTGGATATTGTCAACCACCGTTTTTTCGCTTTCCCATTGCGCGAACAACTCGTTTCGCTCCTCCTTCAAATTGGCCAGTTCCAAATTCAAGCTTTGCAACTTATCTTTGTCGTTTTCCCGTTTGATGGCTTCGATTTCAATCTCAAGCTGCATCAATTTACGGTCCATGGCATCCAATTCTTCAGGTTTGGAATTGATTTCCATGCGAAGTTTGGAAGCTGCCTCATCCATAAGGTCGATGGCCTTGTCTGGTAAAAAGCGATTGGTAATATATCTACGGGACAATTCCACAGCAGAAATCACGGCCTCGTCTTTGATGCGTACTTTGTGGTGGGTTTCATATTTTTCTTTAATACCGCGAAGAATGGAAATCGCACTTTCCGCATCAGGCTCGTCAATAACGACCTTTTGGAAACGTCTTTCGAGCGCCTTATCCTTCTCGAAGTACTTTTGATACTCATCCAAAGTGGTTGCTCCGATAGCACGCAGCTCTCCTCTGGCCAAAGCAGGCTTGAGGATGTTGGCCGCGTCCATGGCGCCTTGGCCACCTCCGGCACCCACCAAGGTATGTATCTCGTCAATGAACAGCACGATGTCACCATCTGATGAAGTCACTTCTTTGATAACTGCCTTTAGGCGCTCTTCAAACTCACCCTTGTATTTGGCTCCTGCGATAAGGGCGCCCATATCGAGGGAGTAAATGATTTTATCTTTAAGGTTCTCGGGAATATCTGCCTGAACGATGCGATGTGCCAAGCCTTCCGCAATAGCTGTTTTTCCTACTCCGGGTTCCCCAACAAGCATCGGGTTGTTCTTGGTCCTACGTGATAGGATTTGCAAGACACGTCGAATTTCTTCATCTCGCCCTATGACCGGGTCCAATTTGCCACTGTCTGCCAATTGGTTGAGGTTTTTCGCGTACTTATCGAGAGCGTTGTAGGTTTCCTCGGCACTTTGTGAGGTCACCTTGCCGCCCTTGCGCAATTGTTCGATAGCACTTTGCAGGTCTTTTTCTGTTACGCCTTGGTCCTTTAGGATTTGAGAAATTTTGCTTTTGGATTTCAAAATCGCCAACAGAAGATGCTCAATGGAAACGAACTCATCTTGCATTTTTTTGGCATAAATGGCGGCTTCGCTCAAGGTCTTGCCCGCTTCACGCGAAAGCATGATTTCTGAGCCCTCCACCTTGGGGAAGCTTTCCAATTCTTTTTCCAATACCTGGAGCAAAAGATTGCTGTTTACGTTCAATTTCTTCAAAAGAAAAGGCAGTACATTTTCATCTACCTCCGAAATTCCTTTAAAGAGGTGTTCGTTTTCTATTTGTTGATGGCCATAGCCAACGGTTATTTGTTGGGCTTGCTGTATGGCCTCTTGGGTTTTTATCGTAAAGTTATTTGGGTTCATTTTCACTGTTTTTACCATGGATTTCAAGAACCTTACCATTGCGCAACAACTGAAATTTTGTCTGTAAAACCCTTCAAAATCAAGACATTTCGTCAGATGTAAGGACTTAGCTGGTTTTGAGACCTAGATTGTAAATTTGCACTATGGGGATTTTTAATACACTATTCGGAAATGACCAGCCCAAAAAAGAAAAGGTGAACGGCAACGCCTTTCCTTGGGTTGCTTTAGATAACACCACGCAATTGGATGCTATTCAGGAGCGTTCACACGAGACGCCACAACTCATTTTCAAACACTCTACCACCTGCGGCATCAGCCGAATGGTGTTGAACATGTTTACAGGGTCTTTTGATGTTTCGCAAAAGGTGGATTTGTACCTATTGGATTTATTGTCGCATCGGGATGTGTCCAATGCGGTTGCTTCCCATCTTGGGGTATTCCATGAATCACCACAGTTGCTTATCATTAAAAATGGGGAAGTAGTGTTCCACACTTCGCACGGCGCGATTGCGGATACGGACCTAAGTCCTTTTCTATAAAAAAAGCCCCGAACTATCGGGGCTTGCTATTTTTAATCGAATTGATGTTGGTTGATTATCCGTTTTAACCGGACTTTGATATCCTCACCTGCATCATAAACCATTTGCTCGTTTGTAGGGAAGGGCACTGCTGCCAAGTCCAACAAAGCAACCAAATCGTTTTCCAACGCTCTTTTATCCCCTTTATAATTGGCGTATATATGTTCGAAAACGAACTCAGTCGCCAAAGGGTAATCATTTATTTTTTGACCATTCTTTAAGTCAGTCACGCTAACCTTGGCCACAATATTAGCAGCTTTGAACTGCGTAAACTGGTAAAAGTTGCACTGTACGTTTCTAAACCGTTCCACTTCAATTTTGTTACCCAAGCTATCTTTTACCACATTACCATCTCGGTCACGCAAGAATTCATATCCGTCAGGAATTTGCTTTTCACGAATCAATTGTTTTTCGTTCACACGCTCTGGCGAAATGTTTATTTCACGAAAACCTAAATCCAAAGCATAGTCATACTTTAAATTGGGCATAGGGTTCGCATGGAACTTGGTCCAGAAATTATTGATGCCGAAGGTGTTGAAATCCAATAATTCTTCTTCCAAACGTTCTGGAATGATTTGTTGTGATTCGTTGGAGATTTCCACTTTTACGAAGTCAAGCCCTTTTTGATAAGCCTCATCCATTTTTTGGACGGTCTCACCGTATCCAGGATTGATTTTTTGCAAATAGTCCAATTCACTGTACGCTGACCTGTAGTCTTGCTTGTATTTGGCATTGGCCAAGGTGTTCAGGGCATTATCGTATAGATATTCTGAAAGAGCATCCTTGGTTTCCAATATGGAGTTATCGTAGTTTACGAAATCAAATCGCGCATCACGCCCTTCGTTTTGCACATAAAGGGGCAACAACGGACGAATTTGATTTTGGATTTGCTTCAAGTTCAAATACTTATTGTAAATGGCTTCGAGATTTGCTGGATTGCCATCTTTTTCCAAAAAGCGAATTTGTTCCTCTTCGCGTAGCATATTTTTGGCAAAGGCATCTTCCAGCATTAAAACATAAGGCTGATTGCCTTTACGCGTTTTGTTTTGTTGTAGGTTTTTGACGGCCTTTTGGATGGCTACCGGGTAGTTTCCAGTATTCAGAGCCTCTTGCGTTCGTTTCACGCCACTACAGGCCGCAACCATCAAAATCGAAACTAAGAGTAGACATTTTCTCATATCAATGGGTTTTTTTGGTTTGTTGGATATAGTTCAACTGTTGTGCCAAAATGGTGCACTTAACTAAAACGAACAAGCTTAAAGCTTAGTATAGAGCTGTGGTAAACCCTTATTTTTCTGTGGTTTATCGACCTGGAACACAATTGTTGATTTTTATTGGAAAACATCTCCATTTTCCGGTTTTGATATGAATTTCAATAGGCAATTCATTCGTATTTTTGTGAATCCAAAAGAAAAAGATATGGTGCGCGATACCGCAATTTTCGACTTAATCAAAAGGGAAGAAGAACGTCAAATAGAAGGGATTGAACTTATCGCTTCAGAGAACTTTACCAGCCCACAGGTGATGGAGGCCGCTGGTAGTGTTTTGACGAACAAATACGCCGAAGGGTACCCCGGAAAACGGTACTACGGTGGTTGTGAGGTAGTTGACGAAGTTGAAAATTTGGCGATTGACAGAGCCAAGGAACTATTCGGGGCGGTTTATGCCAATGTGCAACCGCACTCAGGTTCTCAAGCGAATGCTGCGGTGTACCACGCCTGTTTGCAACCTGGAGACACCATTCTTGGTTTTGATTTGGCGCATGGGGGGCACCTTACCCATGGTTCCCCAGTGAATTTTTCAGGCCGTTTGTACAATCCCGTGTTTTATGGCGTAGACCGTGAAACGGGCATGTTGGATTATGATACCATTCAAAAAATTGCGGATAAGAAAAAACCCAAAATGATTATCGCCGGGGCATCTGCATATTCGCGCGATATGGATTTTGAACGTTTTCGTGAAATTGCGGATAGTGTTGACGCCTTGTTGCTGGCCGATATTTCGCACCCCTCTGGACTTATTGCGAAGGGCATCATGAACGACCCTGTTCCACATTGTCACATTGTAACCACTACAACGCACAAAACCTTGCGCGGGCCTAGAGGCGGACTCATTTTGATGGGTGAAAACTTCGAAAACCCCTTTGGTATTCGCCTTAAAAACGGGAACCTTCGCAAGATGTCGGGTCTTTTGGATTTGGCTGTTTTCCCAGGCAACCAAGGCGGACCATTGGAACACATCATCGCGGCCAAAGCAGTAGCCTTTGGCGAAGCGTTGCAAGATGACTTCTTGCACTATATGGTCCAAGTGAAAAAGAATGCTGAAGCCATGGCCAAGGCATTTATGGCGTTGGACTACAAGGTTATCTCCGGTGGTACCGACAACCACATGATGTTGATTGACCTCAGAAACAAGAACATTACGGGAAAGGATGCGGAAAAGGCTTTGGAAAATGCGGCGATTACCGCAAATAAAAATATGGTACCATTTGATGACCAATCTCCTTTTATTACTTCAGGCATTCGTTTTGGAACCCCTGCCATTACCACAAGAGGATTGAAGGAAGATGATATGGAAGTCATCGTTGGCTTGATTGACGAAGTGATTCAAAACCATGAAGACGAAACCAAAGTGAAAGCGGTTACGGAAAAGGTACACGGAATGATGAAACACCGCCCCCTCTTCAATCAGGAAACGGTTTCATTGCAAGGTGCTTAGTACTTAATCCAGTAAAAAGAGTTTCTCTTGGTGTAGGGTTTTGTCGTGAAGACAATAAATCAAATCATGGTGTTCTTCGCCATCTTCAAAATAGAGAACCCAAAAATCAAAGTAGCCAATGGGCTCGTGAAGGGCCCTTGAAAACTGGCCTTTGTCCTCAAAAATTGGAATGAAGATTTCATAGGGCATTTCGGTCATTCCTTTGGTGATGTGCACAAAATGCTCACTTAGCACCGAAATGATTTCGGTCATTTGCTCTGGAATACTGTACTCCGCTACTTTGGTGATGATAATAGTTGTATCCTTAAAGTGCAAGGACAATTCTCCAATATCCAACTTGATTTCCGCGATTTGGCGTAGTTCTTCAAATGCCTCTTTAAAGGAAGAGTGCGACGTACTTCCGTCGCTATCGTGTATGCCACCCCAATCACCTCGATTGAAATGATGTAAACTTTCGGTCAACCCGAAATTGCAGAAAATGTCCAAACGTAATTCACTGCCGTGTTCTGGACAAGAAGAACAATAGCCTACTACTACCTGTGCAAAAAAGTCACGTTCTACTCGTCTAACAAACTCTTTCATTCCTTCAAAAATTGGTTTTTCACCAAAATTTGTGTAGCAGGAATTACAGCGATTTTTGTTGTTCCCTAGCATAGCCCCTCTATTCGTGATACTATAGAACAAAATTAAAACGAATCTTTTACGCGGGATTGCATGAAATCCTTAAAAATTCTGTGGATAATCCCCGGTTTTACCTGATTTTCAGCCCATAATGAAGGTATGTTGCATGACAGATGCAACATTTAACCCAACGTATTCCCGTAAAGTCCTATTAAATAAAACCGCGGTTTTTGGCTGCCAAGATGAGCGCCAAGTCATTTTCGTTTTCGGTACCGAACAAAGATTTCATATGCCTTTTTCGATTTTCAATCGAAGAAGGGGATAGGCGTATATGCTTTTCCAAATCCTTGTTTTTGGTTCCAATCGAAAGATGGTACAAGATTTTCTTGTCCTTTTCATCAAGACTGATGTCATTGGTCATCTTCTTGCGGATGGCACCCAGGGCTTTTGAAGAATAATACGGTGGATTCAAGGTTACTGTCTTCACCGCATCCTCCAAGGTTTGTGGGTCAATATCGGTTTTTACCAAATACCCATCGGGGTCAACCGATTTCAAAATACTGTTGATGCGATAATTATCGCTAAAAGAAGACATGTAGACGATTTTGGTTTGGGGCACCAATTTGCGCGCCAAAACCCCAAGGTCTTCACCGGTGTGGGGTTGGTGTTCGTTGGGTGGAAACAACTGCACATCCAAAAACAAGATGTCATACTTAAAGGAATGTACAGACTCTTCAATCATTTCTTTACCTAACTCATAGGTGTTGGCGGTATCCACGATAATGGAATGCCCTTCGAAAACGATACGTTCCAAAATAAATTTATAGCCCAACATGGTCATTTCATGGTCATCAATGGCCAGAATTCGCAATGTTTTCATGTATTGGTTTTTGTGGACTAGGCTTCCATCAATTCTTGCCCTGTGGATTCTCCATCAATGTTTTGGTACACCACTGGCAGGTCGACGGTAACCGTAGTACCCTTGTTTCTCTTGCTATCAATCTGCAACGTTCCATTAATTTTTTTCACCCTTGATACGATGTTGCGCAATCCAATGCCTTTTTTGCCTTTTCCGGTGTCAAAGCCAACCCCATCATCACTAATGGTAAGCGTAAGATTTTGCTTGTTGCAGTCAAAATCCACCAGGGCGTTTTCACATTGGGCATGTTTTACACAGTTTTGTAGGGACTCTTGCACAATGCGATACGCGTTGATCTTGATATCGCCCTGAAGGTCGTCCCAGTCCAAATGGTCATCATAGGTAAAAGAACATGCAATACCCGAAGAGGCTTCGATATTTCGAATCATTTCCTCGACGGATACAATAAAGTTATGAATTTTTTGATAGGAAGCGTGGCTTAATTCATGGGATATCGTGCGTATTTCTTCCTCAACGCCACGCAATTTTTCGATGAGCTCTGCACGTTGCCCTTGTGATTGTTCGTCAGTACGTTCATTTAGTCCGCCCAACACCAGCCGAATACCCAGCATTTCGCCCAAAATACCATCGTGCAATTCTTCTGAAATCCGTTTTTGTTCGAGTTTTTTGCCTTCTTCAAATTTTCCTTGCTGCCCCAACATCAAATTGTAGATTTCTTGGTTGCTTTCTTGCTGACTTTGTTCAAACTTGAGCTTGTTGTTGCGAATGCGTTGGGAGATAATCATAAAAACGGAAATGGCCAAAAGGGTCATTCCGACTACCACGCCAATCCAAATTTGTTTTTGACGGGTGAGCACCGTGTTTTGTTCAATCACTTGGTCGGTCTCCAGGCGAATGCGGGCAAACTTGTCCCGTTTGGTGCGTTCTTCCTCTTTGATTTGTTCGCTCAACGCGTAGTAATCGTTGGAATAGGCCACTGCGTTTTTAGCGTCTAGTTCGGTAAGGAATCGTAGTACCTCAAGTTGGCGCTCGTTGGAGTGAATCTCTTTTGCCAAATTCAAGGCTGTTTTTGCCTCTGCAAGCGCTTTTTTAGGTCTGTTTTGAGCAATTAATAACTCAGCAATGAAATGATGGGTTCTGGCGATGTCATCTATATCATCATTTTTATTATATAACTCTAAGGCTTCACGATAATTCTTATTTAGGTCCTCTCCAGATTCACCTAACTTAAATCTGGCGAAAGTATGACTAACCGATGCTTTTCCGTAAATAACAGGATACTCTTCCGGTAAAGCCTCTTCTTTTAATAATTCATCATAGTGCTCAAGAGCTCGCGGATAATCTTTCTTAAGTAAAATCGTATGGGCGATATTGTTTTGATTTAACCATCGACTTTTTTGATTATCAATTTTGTCTATGTAGAATCTTGCTGTGTTATAATATTCGAGTGCTTTGTCGTATTGCTTTTTTCCACTTGAAATAACCCCTAACATATTATATGAATAATGGAGTCTTTTATAATCTTGAAGATCGTCGTAAATACGTATGGCTTTAACAATATTGCTTTCGGCCCCCAAATAATCTTTAAAATCCTCTTGCATTTGCCCCATGCTGTAGAGCATTCTAGCCTTTAAGGAAAGGGATGTTGAGTCCGTAGGCATTGCCGAAAAATGATGGTATGCTTTTCGGTAATAGTAATATGAACTATCTAAGGCTCCTTTATTTCTATGATAAGCGGCCATGTCCCATTGTGTTTCACCCAACACTTTAAAATTATCCGCTTCTAAAGCCTCGAGATAAACTATATTGTTTGTTTTTCTGAACAAAATGGAATCTTTCAAGCGTAAGCTGATTAAGGAAACTTTGGAAAGGTTATCTAAATATGTTGAATCATTTGGTAATTCTTTGATTTCCGCAAGTCCTCTTTTTAAATATTCCCGTCTTTCAGGCAAGGATAGTTCAGTACTATCTCTGGCTATTTGAACAGACTCAGGAAGTGCTGACTTGTTGGTAACCGCAACATTATCAGTTCTTTGATGACAGCTCAAAACAAGGATTGAGCCTATAAAAAAAAGCAGTTTTTTCAATGTTGTTTGGTTGAAAAGTAGGGCAAGCCCCGGGTTCTTTTACTACAAGATAGCAAAAAGCTATTAAGGCAACTATTATGATTTAAACAGTAAAACAGAAAGCCAACATGAATTTCATGTTGGCTTTAATATTAAATTCAAATCCTTATCAATCAATGATAAGAAATATTAAAATTTATCCAGCGTCGCGTTCGTCAACTTCTTCTCCGTTACCTCCAGTTCCTTGCACCTCAAGGGTTTCGAAAAGGGCTTCGGTGTCTTGTACATCACTTTCTGCTTCGCATGATACCATTCCTAAAGCCATTACCAAAACTGCTGCGAATCCAAATAGTTGTTTCATAATCCTATGTATTAAATGTTTGATTAGTTTCTGTAGCCAAAACTAACAGCGCGTACTAGGGTAGGGAACCACTACTGGATTCTGCGAGTAAATGCATTTATTTTCAGGGTATTTTGTCGGATTCTGTGAGAATCGGATTAATCCAACACGCCTACGGCACTTTTGGAGAGCTGCTGTTTTAGGCCATCAATACGCTCTTTGTACTTTTTGGAAAACGGAATTTCGCGGTCTTTGTTGTTCTTGAGCGTGAGAATGCTTTTGCCATAATTGATGCGTGAAACATAGCGGCTATTGAGAATATAGCTCTGGTGGATTCGAATAAAATTCTCAGGGAGCATCTCCTCAAAAGACTTCAAGGTCTTGTAGGCACTTACCACCTTGCCATTGTGCATAAAGAAATCGGTGGTATTGTTGTCAGACTTGAGGTAAAGAATTTCCTTGGTGTCCAGATACCTATAGTCGTTGTACGATTTCAAGCAAATGGTAGCGGGTTTGGCATCTTTTGGATATTGTCTGCGCAATCGGAAAATGCTTTTACGAACATCAAATTCATTGTGGGGCAAAATCCAGTAGTCAAAAAAACCACTTTTAATGGCGTTGTAGGCATATTGCTTTGACGAGGAATACCCAATAATTATGGGCAAGGTGTCCATGTATTGGTGCAGTTCGGTCACCATTTGAAAATATGACAACCCATCGTTGTTCAAATTGACGAGAATTACGTCGGGAGAATACTTTAAAATGACGTGCAACCCATTGATGGCATCTGAAGCATTTTCGGCACAAACAAAATCTGCATACTCTTCAAGGAAAACTTGTATTTGCAGTTTTGACTTAGCGTCCGAGTCGATTATAGTGTAGGTGTAGTCCATTGTAACTAGCTGGGTGCAAGTTACTAACGGGTAAAATAAACCCATTGCAGTTTTCCCTTAAAAAAACTGCGGATAATCCGTAATTTGTTAAAAATACATGTTAAAAAACTCCCACTTTCCTACAAAATCAATTTTCTCCTACAAATTCGTAAGCGCCTAAGTCTGGCGCTGTTGTACGATTTCGTTCCAAGATGTCAAGCAAGATGGGGTTCATGGTTTCGAAAAAACCGGCATCAATCGCCGGGGAATTTTCTTGAATTTGAAATTCATTCGTACCAGGAGAAATGAATTCCAAGTCTGTATTCTGCAATATTTGATTATAGCGTAGCGGGTCATTGAAATCATATAGCGGTTCGTTTTCAAAACCATTTTCAGGAAATTTCAGCGCTACATGGTCAAACCGAAACGTAAAGTCCGCTGATGGGTTTTCCATCAACTGAAGCTCTTGGGGAAAGCTTCCGTCTATGATGCAGTTCACAAAACTGGCTTCTTCCAAAGCGTTGACCAACCCATCCGTTTGAATAAGGCTCTCGTTTGAAATCACCAAAGTTGGGTTCGAACGCATTCTTCTTGGTGCATAATTCGCCAATGTACAGTGCTTGAACTGGTATGCTCCTCCAGCCTCAAGGAATACCGATACCGCATTTGCACCACCAAAAACACTATTGCGCGCTGAGATGCGTGCAGCACGAGCGTATAGGTTTTCTTGGGAACTGTTCAGGATTTGACTTTCTTGTAGGATGAGGGTGTTATTCATGTTTTCAGGGTCTCCCTCGACCAAAAGCCCGATGGTCGCGTTTTTCAGCGTCAGGTTTTTGATTTGGTTGCCCACGCTTCCTTCTCGAAACCAAATGGCACCCCATTGCCCGGATTCGTCTTCAAAGTCGGGTTCCAATCGGTCACCTTCGAAAACCACCTCGTTTTCTCGTATTTCAGGGTCCTCGCTGGCCAAACCATTAATTTGCAAGCTTCCTCCAGCCTCTACCAATATTCCTGAATCATTGTGGAAATGTACACGGGTCCCCGGGGCCATTTGAAGGGTTTTGCCTTCGGCCACAGCGGCGTAGCCATAAATCACATAAGGTTTTCCATTGGTGAAGCTGAGTTCTTCATCCGTGAGGTAAAATCCGCTGATGCGAATTTCATTGCCTTCTTCGTCCAAGCCAATCGGAAGGGTTTCTTGTGTACCATCCGATTGTGTAGCCGGATATAGGAAAATAGCATCTTTTACTAAAGTGACGAGCGGTATTCTTTGGGTATTGGCACCTTCTCCAAAAGCGATGAAATCCGTATTTAAAAATTCGATATTTCCATCAGATGGAGTAGGAGCAGTAACCTCAATGAAAACAAACAAGCTATCTTGAGCTAACAACGGAATGTTCCGAAAGGTTTTTCCAGGCAACCCATCTACGTTGAGGCGGTAGCTGCTACTTTCTCCACTTTCCAACCCGATAAAAGGGATGGAGATGTCGGAATTGAGCGTATTATATACTTTGAGTTGGTAGGTGCTGCTGCCAATATTGGCAAAAACGGTGTCCAAAAAAACGGTATCCTTAGAAAAGGTAAGCGAACCGGTCGATGGGTCGAATTCAAAATCTTCGCGGCATCCGGAAAAGAAAACAATGCTTACAAAAAGGGCGGCCCCTAAAATGGCCTTCCATAGGTTACTCATTAACTTATAGTAAAGACTTTGGCGATGGACTCGGGTACTCTACGCGGACGTAGGGTCGCCGCGTCCAAAAGGCACCAATCGGTTATTGCTGTAACCTGTTTTTTGCCCGTTTTATTGTCCAAAACCTCTACGATTCGAGTGGAAATGGGTCCAGCTTGTTGTTTGATGTAGGTCCGCAAGCGCAAGGTTTGCCCCAATACTGACGGCAGATGGTATTCGATGGTGTGTTTTCGAACGACCCAAATCCAGTCTTTACGCACTTTCGCAGGTATGGCTTTGTTCCAATGTTCTTCGGAAATAGTCTGCACCCAATCGAGATAACGTACATTGTTGACGTGGTCCAATTCGTCAATATCTTCAGGCTGTACGATATATTCTTTTTCAAAAACGACCATTAGGGCTTTTTGGAAATGGTGACTTCGAAAATCTTGTCCCAATTTTTACCGGTAACGAAAAAGGTGCCCCGCTCCGGGTGATAGGCTACTCCGTTGAGCACAGAGTTTATGTCGTCCCAATCTTCTCCGCCTTGGCTGACCTTGCTTTTGAGCCCGCCAAAGTTTACCACACCCTCAATGGCCCCAGAAGCGGCATCAATTATCATCATGCTTTCTTTCTGGTATACGTTGGCATAGATTTTCCCATCTACATATTCCAGTTCATTCGCCTTGTTGAAAATGGATTTGTGGGTCACGGTTTCAATATACCCGGTCTCTTCCAAGGTCTCAGGGTCAAGCGTCCAGATTTTTTCGGTACCGTCGCTTTTGTACAATTGCGTTCCATCGTTGCAGAGTCCCCAACCTTCTCGGCTTTCTCCGTAGCTGAAATTCTTGATTTTTTCAAGTGAACCGGGGTCGTATACGTAGCCAATGCCGTTTTTCCAAGTAAGATGAAATAGTTTGCCGTTTAAGAGGGTGATGCCTTCTCCAAAAACGGAAGATTCCATGTCGATTTCTTGGAAGATGGTTCCGTTGGTATAATCTAGCTTTCGCACCTTGGAACGGCCTTCTTTTCCTGTGCTTTCGTAGAGCGTGTCTTGGGCAAATTCCAATCCCTGCGTATAAGATGAAGGGTCGTGCGGAAAGACGTTTTTGATTTCATAAGTATAGACCTCCGGAGTTTCTGACGAAAGCAATTGAATGCCTTTTTCAATCTCTACCGAACTATCCTCAAAATCGATTTTGGCAGTAACTTCTTTATTGCCCAAACGTTCCGTGTCCAAGGTTATTTTTCCGTTTGAAACGGGTAACTCTTTTCCATCCAAATAGTAAGCGACTTTGTCGATTGCAATGTCCTTTTTGTTCTTGATGGCCACCCCTAACGTAGTGCCATTCGGTAGTTTTTTTGGATTTCCTTCCAACTGGATTTCAAAAAAAGTAGTTGGGTCTTGATTGCCTCCGCAGGATAAAATCAGCAAGGCAAAACCTCCTAAAATACATTTCGACATGATGAACGGTTTATGGTCTTTTCCCAGTAATCGAAATTAAGCATGTAAGCGCATTGCGGCAAATTTAAAAGGTCGTATATTTGCCTTTGGCAAGTCCTACACGACCAGCTCCTGCAAAATCCCCCAGGGCGGGAACGCAGCAAGGGTATGTGGTCGTAGCGGTGCGATGTAGGTAGCTTGCCTTTTTTTGTTCCCTTTTTTCAAGCATTTTCACATGCATCACAAGGTTGTTTTGATTACGGGCGGTTCATCTGGTATTGGTAGAGCTATCGGTATCTATTTGACGCAAAAGGGCCTAACCGTTTATGGCACCACTCGAAACAAAACCAAACACCCAGATTTTTCAGATTTCCATTTGCTTGAGCTTGATGTTCGTGAGCCTAAAACCATTACAACGGCTATTGACCTTGTCATAGAAAAGGAAGGCCGCTTGGATGTGCTTATCAACAATGCCGGGGTTGGGATTACAGGCCCGGTTGAGGAAACGCCCAAGACCGAAATCGATAATGTTTTTGAAATCAATTTTCACGGTCCGGTACGAATGATAAACGCGGTGTTGCCGCAAATGCGAAAGCAGAACGGGGGACTTATCATCAACATCACTTCAATTGCTGGATTTATGGGCTTGCCGTATCGCGGCTATTACTCCGCTTCTAAAGGAGCGCTTTCCATTTTGACCGAAGCCCTGCGCATGGAGGTAAAAAGTTTTGGCGTGGCCATCACCAATATTGCCCCTGGAGATTTTGCGACGAATATTGCGGCAGGGCGCTATCATGCTCCGGTTTTGGATAATTCTCCTTACAAAACCTCGTATGCTCATAGCTTGGCTACGATTGATGAACACGTAGATGATGGCGAAGACCCAAAAGATGTCGCGGAACAGGTTTATAAAATTTTGCAAAAAGCCCATCCTAAAGTGCACGTTCCCGTGGGGACTTTTCTTCAAAAATTTTCGCTCCGATTAAAAAAAATCCTGCCGGATAAAGTGTATGAAAAGCTGTTGCTCAACCATTATAAGTTGTAGCTTTACAAGACTTAAAAACAAACTTAAAATTCATTTTCGATGAAATTTTTTATTGATACCGCCAATTTAGACCAAATCAAAGAGGCCCAACAGCTTGGGGTGTTGGATGGGGTAACCACCAATCCTTCCCTGATGGCAAAAGAGGGTATTACCGGAACCAACAATATTTTGAAGCATTATGTTGACATCTGCGATATTGTCGAAGGTGATGTTTCTGCCGAAGTAGTTTCCACCGATTTTGACGGAATGGTCAAAGAAGGGGAAGAACTAGCTGAACTGCATGCGCAAATCGTGGTTAAGGTGCCTATGATAAAAGATGGGGTAAAGGCACTGAAATATTTTTCGGATAAAGGCATCAAAACCAATTGCACTCTGGTTTTTTCTCCAGGTCAGGCCCTTTTGGCCGCGAAAGCAGGAGCCACCTATGTATCACCTTTCATTGGGCGTTTGGATGATATTTCGACGGATGGTTTGAACCTGATTTCTGAAATTCGTCACATTTATGACAATTACGGGTTTGGAACACAGATTTTGGCTGCTTCGGTACGCCACACCATGCACGTGATTGATTGTGCCAAGTTAGGAGCTGATGTCATGACCGGTCCTTTATCAGCGATTGAAGGTTTATTGAAGCATCCCTTAACGGATATTGGTCTAGCTAAATTCTTGGCGGATTACCAAAAAGGAAACGCTTAGTCTACAGTATAAAGAATTCAAAGATGAAATTACCCTGGTGTTGATGCGCCGGGTTTTTTTGTTAAAAGGATTTGTACAGGTTGGCGAATGCGTCTACGATCAGGGTATCCTTGGCAATGACACATTTGTTCAAACCATCGACGATCATGGCTGTCTGAACTTCTTTGAAGTTTTCCCCTCGGAATTGTTTGGAAGCATCCAAGCTGTACTCCTCTAGAATATTCAGCCATTGCGGATGGCCTGTCTTCAAACTAATTCCAATGAATTGATGGTTAGGGTGTTTTTTCTCCAAATTCGCCACATGGCCCAGTACTTTGCGCATGTGTCTTTTCTGTGAGGCAGTCCAAAAATAGAATACGGTGTTTTTGTCTTTGCTGATATCCTTTAACGCCGTGGGATGGTTCTCTACGTTCAATATTTGGATATCTGGAACCTCACTGTTGGGCTGCAGATTTAGGATGCCATTGTAGAGCATTTTAATCTCGCTCTTGTGCTCTTCATTGGTCGACAGCGCCTCAAATTGTTTAACAAATGTTTCGCAAGCTGCATCGGAACGGTGTTCTCGCAATAAATAATCCATCGCGATATTTCGGAAAAGCATATCCCTAATCTGGGTCTCCTTGACCAAGCTATCGACAAGTTTTAATTTGTGTTTGTTGAAGTGCAATCGGTCTATCTCCGCCACTTCGTCCATCTCACAATTTTTCATGCAAGCCATATAAGAGAGGTTCCCGAGATGGTATTTCATGAAATCGTAATACGGTCTGAAATAGGAAAGCTCCAAATTATTGAGGTCGATATCACTTCTATAGTTATAAAAGTCTTCTTCCAACACATGAATGGTCTCTTCGCCCGTTTTCTTTTTATGGTAAAATGGATATTTCTCTTTGTAGATGTAACTGCTGTAGTCTATACTAGCCTTGGCCATGGCCAACACTCTATCAGAAAAGGGACTTTCTTCCAATACTTCATTTAGATGTTCAATCTTAAGGGCATACAACGAATCAATCTTATGACTAAACTCCTTGGGCTGTAAATGGTAGTAGGAACCAATCAGCGGTTCTTCGTCTTCTTGAATCAAAAACATTTCAATCAAAAAGTTATTGATTTCGCTACCTTCTCCCGAAAACACCAAAGACTCATCAAACTCCAAAGTGTTGAGGCGAATCAATATGCTATCGCCTTCTTTTAGATAGATGTATTGTAGTTCCGGACTGTGGTCAAAGTGATACAAGCCTTCTTCGGCGCCCTGTAAATTAAAAGTAAAATGATGGTGCTGGTCTAGTTTGGCAGAATCAATGACCATGTCGTCTCTGTAGAGTACTACATGACTACTTGTAGGATTCACAATCTCTCCCGCTAAAAAAATGTTTTGGCATTCTTTAGGGCCAGAATTACAGGCTACTAGTAATAAGATGGGGAGGCTGAGTAACAGTCTTATCATACAAGAATCTCCTTCATTACAACATACAAAGATGAAAAATACGCCAAAACCTTCTTGTTAATAGGGCGTTAAATGTTGTAAAGGCTTGTTTTTGTGTAGTTTAAACTAAGTCAGCCAAGGTTGGTAAACGAAGGGCTTTTGCCTATTTTTGCGCAAAAATTATTGGTCATGTTATCCGTATCCAACTTATCGGTCCAATTTGGAAAACGCGTACTCTTCGATGAAGTAAACGTAACCTTCTCAGACAACAACTGTTACGGCATTATTGGTGCCAATGGCGCAGGGAAATCAACCTTCTTAAAAATACTATCAGGAAAGATTGATGCCACATCAGGACATGTACATCTTGAACCCGGAAAACGTATGTCGGTTTTGGAACAAGACCACAACTCATGCGATGAATTTCCGGTTTTGGAAACCGTGGTTATGGGAAACAAGCCGCTTTATGACATTAAGAAGGAGATTGATGCCCTTTATGCGGATTATACAGATGAGAACGCCGAAAAAATAGGGGAGCTGCAAGTGCAATTTGAGGAAATGAACGGTTGGAATGCCGATAGTGATGCTGCGGCCATGCTATCCAACTTGGGGATTACCGAGGATTTGCATTACACGCAAATGTCAGACATGGATTCGAAACTCAAAGTTCGAGTACTGTTGGCCCAAGCCCTTTTCGGAAATCCGGACGTGCTCGTGATGGATGAGCCGACCAACGATTTGGATTATGAAACCATACATTGGTTGGAGCACTTTTTGGCCCACTACGATAAGACGGTAATTGTGGTTTCGCACGACCGTCACTTTCTCGATGCAGTATGTACGAATATTGCTGATATCGATTTTGGAAAAATCAACCTATTTTCAGGAAATTACACCTTTTGGTACCAGAGTAGCCAACTAGCGGCACGACAGCGTGCGCAACAAAACAAGAAAGCTGAAGAGAAAGCCAAGGAGCTACAGGAGTTCATTCAAAGGTTTAGCGCCAACGTGGCCAAAAGCAAACAGGCGACTTCGCGCAAAAAAATGTTGGACAAACTTAAGGTGGAAGATATCAAACCATCAAGCCGCAGGTACCCTGCCATTATCTTTGAAAGGGAGCGCGAAGCAGGAGACCAGATTTTAAACGTTGAAAAGCTTGAGGCTGTTTCCGATGATGGCGATTTGTTGTTCAGAAATGTGGATATCAATTTGGCAAAAGGGGATAAGGTGGCCATTATTTCCAAAGATTCAAGAGCTACCACCGCGTTTTATGACATTATTTCTGGGAAAGCCAAACCACAACACGGAAAAGTACAATGGGGCGTGACGACAACACAGTCGTACTTGCCTGCGGACAATGCCGATTACTTCCAAGACGATATCAATTTGGTGGATTGGTTGCGCCAATGGGCCAAGACCGAAGAGGAACGTGAGGAAGTTTACCTTCGCGGTTTCTTGGGCAAAATGTTGTTCAGTGGAGAGGAAGCGCTTAAAAAGAGTACCGTACTTTCTGGAGGAGAAAAAGTACGGTGTATGCTGAGCCGCATGATGATGATTCGCGCCAATGTGCTTATGTTGGATGAACCTACAAACCACTTGGATTTGGAGAGCATCACTGCTTTCAACAATAGCTTGAAGAATTTTAAAGGCACGGTTTTGCTGACTACGCATGACCATGAGTTTGTCCATACGGTTGCCGACCGCATAATTGAATTGACACCCAAAGGCATCATTGACCGCTACTTGAGCTTTGATGAGTATATGTCGGACAAGAACATAAAAGAACAAAGGGCCAAACTCTATGAGATGGCCCCTGTTTAGTGTTTAGGTGGATTGTAGTTAAGCATTAAAGTATTTACTGTTCCAAATGGCCGGGTTGAAATTTTTGCCCAGCGCAAATCCGTAAAAAATAACTACGGAGGCAATACATTTGAACATAAAGAAATAGATAATCCAGAATTCGGCAGACGAACTTTTCTTGGTGAACAACCCATCTGGAACCAATAATGTAGCAAAATAACTGACCAACAAGGTAACCAAGGTCAAGTTGACAATACCTTTAAAAGGCCAAACCAAGATTTTGCGCAAAGGATGTAGGTCATTCCCCCATTTGTGTATCAGATAAAAATATTCGTTTCCAATGGGTGCGAACAATAAAGGGTCATCTTTATCCTCCAACTTAAAGAGCTTGGAAGGCGCCATGATACGAAACCCTCTGAGTTCGGTCTCATGAACTTCTTCCAATTGCTTGACTTTATCGATTGCAGAATTCGGAATTTTGCCCTTGAAAAGACGGGCATCCAAGAACCGAAGTCGATAGTCGATACAGATGTCCTTGATTTGGTCGATGTGGTAAATCTTGGAAGTATCCAACTTATCGAAAACAAAATCATTTTGATTCTGGTTCGATGGTTTTTCCAAGGTCTCTTTTATTCGATTTTCAGGGTGTTTGTGGGTCTCTAAAATCTTTTGCACCTCGAGCAAAACTTTTTGCTCTTCTTGCCCACGTGTTTTGAGTTTGAAAAGTTCTCTCTCAATGTTAGTGTTACGCAGCATATCCAACTTTCTTAGCAATTTACTCAAAGTTAAGGCTTTGAGTAGGTGGGATGCAAGAGCTGCTTTTCTATTTTATGTTAACATTATGTTAAAACAAAATTTGTAACAATGATTTCGGTCATTTGTGGTTCAAAAGGTGTATCTTGACGATGATTTTGGTATTTAATCGTTGATTTCAATGATTTTTTGATTGCAAATCGTCCCAAATTAAACTGAACATGCGTGTATTAACCCCCAGCCTCCTTGTTTTTTTTGTATTTCTATCCACCTACAACCTACACGCTCAAGATACTTTAGATACTAAATTGGAAGCTGCCGAAGAACAAAAAGCTGAGGCGGGTCATGATATCATGTTGGCTGCAGTAAAGTCCACTGATATGGAACAACTCCTTGACAATTCTGGACCCTTTACTTTTTTTGCACCTTCTGATGCCGCCATACAGCGGTTATCCCTCGAAAAAATAAACCAGTTGTTGCACTCAGGTGATAAACAAAAGCTGAAATACCTCCTATCCTATCACATTGTTGCTGGACAGTTAACCGCTTCTAAAATTTTAAGGGCGTTGTGCAAAGGCGAGGGCAAAGCATCATTCACTACGATTCAAGGCAAAAAACTAGAAGCGAGATTACAGGGTACGGATATTGTTTTGACGGACTCTTTGGGAAACACTGCACGCATCGTGAATGCTGACGTACGCGGCCGAAATGGAGTAGTTCATGAAATCGATTCCGTTTTCGTTCCTTCGCAAATGTAATTGAAAAACTTATCTAAGGGATGCCGATAAATCCCGTTCAAAAGCTACTTGGAGCTTGCCCATTATCTTGTCGATTTGCTTATCAGTCAGTGTTTTGTTTTCATCTTGAAGCGTAAAACTTACTGCATAAGACTTTTTGTTGTCGGGAAGATTTTTCCCTGTATAGACGTCGAACAAGGTTACCGATTTCAGCAATTTTTTCTCTGTTTTCCAAGCAATACTTTCAATAGCTTCAAAAGATACCGAATCATCTAAAAGTAAAGCCAAGTCACGCGTTACAGCAGGGTACTTTGGTATTTCCTTGAACAGTACTTCACCAGATGTCATCAACTTGGAGACGTTGTCCCAGTCAAAATCGGCAAAGAATACCTCAGTCTTGACACCAACGGCCTTGAGGATTGCTTTATCCACAACACCATAGCGCACCAAGATGTTTTGCTGGTGTTTTAAAATGAGTCCTTCGGAAATTCCATTTTCGCCCATGATAGATTCGGCAATATATCCAGAAATGCCATTACGCTCGAGAATGCCTTCCACCAATCCTTTTAAGAAAAAGAAATCAGTAGCAGCATTTTGTGTATTCCAGTTTTGCTTGTGTTTTTGTCCGAATACGAAAAGGGAAAGATGCATTTTTTCATCGTACCCCTCTCCGTTCTTTTGATAGGTTTTTCCAAATTCAAAAAACTGGCCGCGCAACTTTTGTCGATTCAAATTGTACAAGACCGTATCCAAGCCTGAAATCAACATATTGGTTCGTAGAATGCCCATATCATTGCTCAACGGATTGAGCATGTGAACGGGTTTCGCCTCGTCATCCACTGCGTTTTGAAGTGTTTCAGCAACCAGACTATTGGTCATGATTTCATAAAACCCACGGGCTACCAGTAAATTTGCAATTTGGTCCTGCACCTTATGCGGTTCCCGGTTTTGGGTTTTGGCGATGGATGCGTTGAGTTTTTCCTTAAAATCGATGTTGTTGTACCCATAAACTCGTAAAATTTCCTCAATCACATCAACTTCGCGCTCCACATCCACCCTATAAAAAGGTATGGTCAATCCCAATCCAGATTCGGTTACATTGTTCACCTTGATTTCAAGCGCTGTTAAAATCGACTTGATGGTATCTCTTGGTATTTCTTGACCGATAAGGGAATTGATTTTATCAAAAGTCAAGAACACTTGACGCTCCTTCGGTTTTTTGGGATAGAGGTCAACCACTTCGGAACTGATTTCCCCACCAGCGATTTCTTTGATAAGTACAGCTGCACGTTTAAGGGCATATTCCGACGTTTCAATATCCACTCCGCGTTCGAATCGGAAAGACGCGTCTGTATTCAAGCCATGCCGTTTTGCGGTTTTTCGAACGGATATCGGGTCGAAATAAGCACTTTCCAAAAAGATGGATGACGTATTCTCAGTTACCCCAGAATAATCACCACCGAAAACACCCGCGATACACATGGGTTTTTCCGCATCGCAAATCATGAGGTCTTCTTCATGCAATTTGCGTTCGACGCCATCCAAGGTGGTAAAAGTAGTATCCTTGGGCAAACACTTCACCTCGATTTTATTTCCCTTTATTTTTTGGGCATCAAAAGCATGCAAAGGTTGACCCAATTCGTGAAGTACGTAGTTGGTTACGTCCACGACATTGTTGATAGGGGATAGGCCAATCGCCTTCAATCTATTCTTTAACCAATC
The DNA here is from genome assembly GCA_039027495.1 of Bacteroidota bacterium. GTDB lineage: Bacteria > Bacteroidota > Bacteroidia > Flavobacteriales > Flavobacteriaceae > Flagellimonas. The sequence continues at coordinate 63,275 of JBCCKH010000016.1, read as the reverse complement.
CGGGGATTCTTGCACGATGATGTTGCTTATTGTGACCCCGCAGTACCTTGGTGCCAGTTCTGCATCTTCAACTTCTACGTCCACTTTCAGGGAACGGTTGTCCACTATAAAATTACTGGTAGAGGGCGTGACCAAGGTCTTTTGTATTTCGCGTTGCTCGAGGCCCGCTTTGAGGTCTCGAGCCACACCGTAGTGACTCATGGCATCAGCACGGTTGGGGGTCAAGCCTATCTCAAAAACGGTATCTTGCTCTATTTCAAAAACCGATGCGCAGGGGGTTCCCGGTGTAAGGTTGTCGCTTAGCACCATAATGCCGTCATGACCTGTTCCCAGGCCCAATTCGTCTTCAGCACAAATCATCCCATGGCTTTCTTCGCCCCTAATCTTCCCTTTTTTGATTTTCCAAGCTTCGCCTTCGGGCGTATATAATGTTGTACCAATGGTAGCTACGGGAACTTTTTGACCTTGAGCAACATTTGGGGCACCACACACGATTTGAAGTGGAGCATGCCATCCAATATCTACCGAGGTTATCTTCAAACGGTCGGCATTAGGATGTTGATGGCAAGACAATACATGTCCTACAACTACCCCTTGCAATCCGCCTGGAATCGACTCGAAGTTGGAAATGCCTTCGACCTCCAATCCAAGGTCGGTGAGCAGCTCACCGGCTTTGGCGGGTTCCCAATCAATATCCAAAAACTGTTTGAGCCAGTTGTACGAGATTTTCATGCCTGATAAATAAAGTGGACAAAGATAAAACAATAGCAAACAGATTCAACTAAAATCACTGTAACCCTATGGCCATATGTAAGTTTTAAGCCTTATTTTCGAACTTTTAGCCATGCGACAAATCAACTTCCTCCAAATTCTTCTGTTTTTTCTTTTAATAGGGTTCACCACTTCTTGTAAAAAAGAAGAGCCAATATTGCAAACGGGACAGTGGAGGGGCGTTCTAAAGGTTTCTGAAAAGGAGGAATTGCCCTTCGTTTTTCAACTTTCCACCGATACAGCCAAGGGTTACAAAATGGAAATCCAAAATGGAGAGGAAAGGGTAGTAGTAAACGATATGGTCGTAGCAGGGGATTCGCTTCGAATTCAAATGCCGTTTTTTGAAGGGTACATCAAAGGAAGTTTTACCGAAAATGAGATGGAGGGAGAATTTATCAAAGAGAGCTTATCCCGAATAGTATCGTTTTCTGCAACCAGAGCTGATTCGCCCCGATTTGTCAACGTACAACCAGCCACTGTCGAGGTGTCGGGCAATTGGAAAACTACATTTCAGCTTGGACTGGAAGACGAGTATCCCGCAAAAGGAGTCTTTCAACAATCTGGGAATACCGTTTTGGGAACCTTTTTGACAACCACTGGAGACTATCGATACTTAGAGGGCGTTGTCAGTGGAGATTCCTTGAAGCTTTCCACTTTTGATGGAGCACATGCGTTTTTGTTCGTGGGGAAAGTAAAGGATTCGGTGCTGGATGGCATTTTTTATTCAGGAAATCATTCTGTGGAAACCTTTACCGCTGTCAAAGATGAAGCCTTTGAATTGCCCGATAGTAATACGCTCACATTTTTGAACTCTGGGTATGACCGTTTTAATTTTGACTTCCCGGATGCATCCGGTCAACGTGTAACGCTGGATGATTCTCGTTTTATGAATAAACCCGTACTGGTTCAAATCATGGGGACCTGGTGTCCGAATTGTCTTGATGAGACAAAGTACTACACCAACTATATCAAAAATCATCCGGAATCTGATGTGGAATGGGTAGCCCTGGCTTTTGAATATGCCCCAACAGAAGAAAAGGCATGGAAAGGCATTGAACGACTTCGAAAGCGCTTGGCTATCGAATATCCGATTTTGCTTGCGCAGTTTGGTACGTCAAACAAGGTAGAGGCACAGAAAAAACTACCGATGTTGAATCATGTACTGTCCTATCCGACCACGATATATTTGGACAGAAATCATGAAGTGGTAAAGATTCACACAGGTTTTAATGGTCCTGCGACGGGTGAAAAATATGTGAAGTTTCAGCAGGAGTTCGAAACTACCTTGGATAGTTTGACTACGGTTCGCGCAACTGAGAAGTAACTAGATAATGGTAGACTGACCCAAATCGATGTTTTCATCATTGGGTATAAAACGTTCCTCCCAATCAAGGATATGTTCTGCAATGCAATCGCCAACTTCTTCAGTACCAAAAGGAGAGGTAGCTTTCAAGTCTGGAGTGACAATGCCTTCTTGAATTGATTTTTCAACTGCATCGTAAACGATGGTAGCCTCTTCATGCAACCCCATCGTTTGTAGCATAAGGGCTACGGATAGAACCGCTCCAATGGGATTTTCAGCACCTAGGTTGTTTTCAGAAGGCGAGGCAGTAATCAAAACGGTATCATCACCGAATAAAACATTTGGGGCCGCTTCCGCAAATCCCATCAAACCAGCACTTTGATTCGCCAAAAGACCTCCGAACATGCTATCAGACAAAATGACGTCATATGCATCGGGTTGTGTTAAAAGTTTTTTGGCCGTGGTATGGACATGTTCCAAATTCAATTCCACTTCTGGGTAACTCTTCGCCACTTGGGTAACGACATCACGCCATAGTCTTGCACTCAACATATGGTCGTCATAGTGCGCCAAAGTTAGGCGCTTACCACGTTTTTTGGAAGCTTTGAAAGCGCTATGCGAACTGCGTGTGATTTGCGCTTCGGTATATTCATAAAAATCAGTAGCGCGTGTATTGCCACTCTCCCAATTTTCGTCAATTTTAGGTACTCCACCTTCCAACTCTTGAAACAACAAAAAGTCAATATCCATGAAGGATTGATTTTCCAGATTTGCAAAAGGGTTGGTAAACTTTCCTTGGAACGCGTGTGTACTAGAGTGCAATTTCAGTTGCTCCTTCAACCTTTCTGCGCGTATGTTTTTTAGCCCTCCCTTGGCATTGCAAAAAACGACATCTGCTTCTTGACATAAGTCGATGGCCGTTTTGGATAGTGTCCCTGTTTGAGCTATCTCAATCTCTCGATAGGCAAAATTATGTTCGAAAACCTCTTCCACAGCCTGTATGGTTTTAACCATTTGATGGTTAAGTAGTAGGCTACTTCCTTTTTCGTTGAGAATGGCAATTCTAAGATTCATCAGAAGGTCGCTTTGGGCAAGTGGGACATTTTATTTTAAGAAGGCACTGAACTAACAATGTCTACTGGACTTTTTTCAATGATTTGGTGAATATCCGCATCGTGCACTTCTTTGTGCTTGTCTGCGAATCCTAAAAACACATCGTACACTACATCCAATTGTACCTTGGTCAACTCGTACCCTATATTTTTGGCGCGATACGCTAGTGCTGCTCTTCCGCTTCTTGCGGTCAAAACAATGCTCGATTGGTCAACCCCTACATCTTTTGGGTCGATGATTTCATAGGTTTCCCGTTGTTTGATAACCCCGTCTTGGTGAATACCAGAACTATGTGCAAAAGCATTAGAACCTACAATAGCTTTGTTGGGTTGCACGGGCATTCCCATTTTTTGGGAAACCATTTGGCTGGTACTGTACAACAACTGGCTGTTGATATTGGTATCAATATTTAAATTTGGATGTTGTCGCAACACCATTACCACTTCTTCCAAAGAAGTATTTCCAGCACGTTCGCCGATACCATTTATAGTACATTCTATTTGCCTAGCACCGTTGATGGCCCCCACAATGGAATTGGCAGTCGCCAAACCTAAATCGTTATGGCAGTGACAAGACAATATGGCTTTTTCAATACCTTTTACGTTTTCTTTGAGGTATTTTATTTTTTGACCGTATTCTTCCGGCAAGCAATATCCCGTAGTATCCGGAATATTCAATACCGTTGCCCCAGCGGCAATTACCGCTTCGCAAACCCTCGCCAAATATTCATTGTCGGTTCTTCCAGCGTCTTCTGCGAAAAATTCCACATCTTCTACGAAAGTTTTGGCATATGCCACGGCGTCCACGGCTCTTTCTATGATTTTGTCTTGGGTGGTATTGAATTTGAATTTAATATGTGATTCGGAAGTACCGATTCCGGTGTGGATTCTGGGTCGTTTGGCATGGACCAAAGCCTCTGCTGCAACTTTTATATCCTTCTTCACCGCCCGCGTCAAACCACAAACCGTAACATCTTTCACCAGTTTGGCAATTTCACTTACCGAATGAAAGTCCCCAGGACTTGAAATTGGGAACCCAGCTTCAATGATGTCAACCCCTAATTCTTCAAGGCGTTCGGCGATAATGAGTTTTTGTGTGGTATCTAACTTGCAACCCGGTACTTGCTCTCCATCTCTCAGTGTCGTGTCAAAAATTTGTACCTTATCTTTACCCATTCGTAAACTACGTTAAATTACTGTATTACGAATATATAGTAGGTAGGTGCGGTGGTGTTTTCGCTGTGGAGACCATTACAATGTTAAATTGTATTTTATGAACTTTAAGTAATTGAAATACAATATTTTAAATTCTATTTTTTACGATGACAAATGCTCATAAGGACGCTTTGTTCGTTTTAATCAAATCCCTTTCCAAATCCGAAAAAAGGCAGTTCAAACTGTATGTCGGGAGATTGGGCGTGAATGCGGATGCCAAGTTTTTGGCGTTGTTCAATTTATTGGACAAAATGCGCGCCTATGATGAAAAGCAGATTTTGGATAGTGGCATTGTAAAAAAAGCGCAATTGTCAAATCTCAAAGCTCACCTGTACAAACAGATTTTGGTGAGTTTGCGTCTAAATCCCGTGAATCAGAATGTTCGTGTGCAAATACGGGAACAGCTGGATTTTGCCACCATTCTGTATCAAAAAGGACTGTACAAGCAAAGCTTGAAAATTCTGGATAAAGCGAAGAATTATGCGATTGAACATGAGGAAAAAAATGTCGCTTACGAAATTGTCGAGCTTGAAAAAATTATAGAAACCCAATACATCACCCGAAGTATTCCAGATCGGGCGGACGAATTGGCGGTGCAGGCCAAAGAGCTTTCCACGCAAAACGTCATCGCAAGTAAGCTTTCCAATTTGTCTTTGCAACTATACGGAATGATGCTCAAAGTGGGATATGTACGTAATGACGAGGACCTGCAAAGCGTTCGGGATTATTTTGAAGCCCATTTGCCAGCGTACCGACCTAGTGATTTGGGCTTTCGCGAAAGACTATGGTTGTATAAAGCACATCTTTGGTATAGCCTTTTGACGCAGGATTTCTTGTCATCTTACCGCTATGCGAGTAAGTGGGTAGACTTGTTTCACGACCACCCTGAAATGATTCGGTTGAACCCTGTTTTTTACCTCAAAGGGAATCATTACTTGCTGGAATCCTTGTTTTTTGTGAAATATGCTTCCCAGTTTCGAGAAACTTTGGAGCGTTTGGAGCATCATGTCAAGGAAGATGGTTTTCCTCAAAATGACAACATTGGTTCGCTTTCCTTCTTATACATCAATTCCAACCGCTTAAACCTTCATTTTTTGGAAGGCACCTTCGATAAAGGATTGTATTTGGTTAACATTATTGAATACGGTATCAAAAAGCACAAGGGTAGAATAGATGAGCATCACATCATGCTTTTGTATTATAAAATCGCTTGCTTGTATTTCGGAAATGGCGATCACAAGAACTGTATCCAATATTTGAAACGCATTATATCGAACAAGAATTTGAAAATGCGTGAAGATTTAATGTGTTTTGCCAGGGTTTTGAGTTTAGTGGCGCATTACGAGGCGGGAATGGATTACCATTTGGAAGTACAGTTGAAAAGTACCTATAAGTTCTTGTTGAAAATGAACGATTTGCATGCTGTGCAAAAGGAAATGATAAAGTTCCTACGAAGTTTGGGCGATATCTATCCCGGGGAACTGAAGAACGAGTTTCGTAAGTTACATACGGAGCTGAAGAAATACGAGAACCACCCGTATGAAAAAAGGGCCTTTTTGTACTTGGATATTTTGTCATGGTTGGAGAGTCATTTGGAATCCAAACCAGTATCGCAAATTATTCGTGAAAAAGCCCTGGCCACCACACGCTAACTATTCGCAAGCCTCCCAAATTGAATTGGATGGAGTAGGGGCCGTTATCTTGATTTCCGTTTGACTTACCGGATGTACAAATGACAATTGTCGGGCATGCAAATGAATTCCTCCATCAGGATTACTTCTTGAAGCGCCATACTTGAGGTCTCCTTTGACATAAACCCCTACGGCAGCAAGTTGTGCCCGTATTTGATGATGTCGCCCCGTCTCCAATTGGATCTCAAGTAAAGTATATGATTTTAAGTGTTTTCTGATTGCGTACCGTAAAACGGCCTTTTTGGAATTTTGGACTTCTTTTGGGTACGCGTAGGACTTGTTTTGTTTTGGATTTCGAACTAACCAATGTACTAAGGAATCATTTTCCGTTTTGGGAGCAGGTTGAACGACGGCCCAGTATATTTTTTGGGTGGCCCCAGAAGCAAATAGTTTGTTCATCCTAGTCAGCGCTTTTGAAGTCTTCGCGAAAACAATCACGCCCGAAGTAGGTCGGTCCAAGCGGTGCACTACACCCAAAAATACGTTTCCAGGTTTGTCGTATTTCCATTTTAAAAAGGCTTTGACCGTCTCACTGAGAGGGGTGTCTCCAGTTTTATCCCCTTGTACAATATCACCACATTGCTTGTTCACCGCAATAAGGTGGTTGTCTTCATAGAGAACTTCCAGTTGGGAATATGCGGTAGAGGACTCCACTGGCAAACTTGAATGGAGAGGTATTAATACTGCTCTTTCTCGTTGGGAAAGTCTTTGCTTTTCACATCTTCGACGTATTGTGAGATGGCATTTCCCATTTCGTCGTAAAGATTCATGTACCGTCGTAAGAACCGAGGGTTAAATTCATGAGTCATACCGAGCAAATCATGAACAACCAAAACCTGACCATCAACGCCACCACCCGCGCCAATCCCAATTATCGGGATGGATACACTTTCCGCAACCTCTTGTGCCAAAGCGGCTGGAATCTTTTCCAAGACAAGACCGAAGCACCCAAGTTCTTCTAGCATTTTCGCATCTTCTTTTAACTTTTGAGCTTCCTGTTCTTCCTTGGCCCGAACGGTATAGGTTCCGAATTTATAAATAGATTGTGGGGTAAGGCCTAGGTGCCCCATAACCGGAATTCCTGCTTGCAAAATCCTCTTTACCGAGTCTTTGATTTCTATTCCACCTTCTACTTTTACAGCGTGTCCACCACTTTCCTTCATGATTCGAATAGCCGAACGCAACGCTTCCTTTGAGTCACTTTGGTAGCTTCCAAAAGGGATATCAACAACGACCAAAGACCGTTTCGCAGCTCGAACCACGGAGCTGGCATGGTAAATCATTTGGTCCAAGGTGATGGGCAACGTTGTTTCGTGTCCTGCAATTACATTACTGGCCGAGTCTCCCACCAAAATGACGTCCACTTGTGCGGTATCCACGATTTTTGCCATGGAATAATCATATGCAGTAAGCATCGATATTTTTTCGCCATTCTGCTTCATTTCAATCAAAGACTTTACCGTGACCCGTTTGTATTCTTTTTTGGCAGTGGACATAGTGTGTTTTTTCTATCGGCTAAATGTAAGCAGATTTGTTTAATTTCATTGGGAATCCAAAACGAGCGACATGAGAAATAAAACAACTCTTTTTTTAACTTTCTGTATGGTGTTCTCCTTGAGTGCACAAATGGATGAGAAGACCTTGGTCCAGAAAACAATTGAAGGTTTTTTTGAAGCCTTTCACAAAAAAGATTCAATAGCCATGAAGAGCTTTGTTGCCGAAGATGTGGTTTTACAAACTACTGGAAGAAATAAAAAAGGAAAGACCCTATTCCAAACCACCCCTATCGGGAAATTGTATGAGTCTATTGTTAGTATTCCAGATAGTGTACAATTCCAAGAACGCCTCACTTCCTGGTCCATTCAGGTAGATAGGACCATGGCCAATGCTTGGGTGGGTTATGAGTTTTGGCTGAACGACAACTTCAGTCATTGCGGGATAAATTCTTTTCAAATGGTCAATTTTGATGGCGAGTGGAAAATCATTTATCTCATTGACACCAGAGGGCGGGCAGGTTGTTTGGAAGATTAGGCATTATTTCCAATCTGAATGTTGCAGGGTAGGCCTTACATTGCCTTCTTCCATCGCTTTGGTTAACCTATCCATTGTTGCTTGTGCTCTGATATGGGTGTAATAAAAAGCCTTTCCCATCATCGTTTTATTTCGGCCCATCTCGTTTACTGGATAGGTTTGGGATACTTTTATGTTTCCAATCGAAGGTCCACTTTCGTCTTCAGTCGTTCCCGTTTCGATATCATATGAAGTTGGGGTCAATAGAATCCTGGCTCGACCCTCTTTCACATCAATTCTGATGATATACAGACTATGCAAATTCGTGTAATTCATAAATACGCTGGAGGTATGAACATTTTCATAAATACACTCCGCCACAAGCCGCCCCAACACTTTATCTTCATTAAGGCGCAAAGGTTGGCTTTCGGAATCATAGATAAAAAAGTTCAATGCCCTGCTATATACTTCGTTTTGGTCAAGAAGGGGTAACTCTAGAATGCGTTGGTAGGTAATGGTCCCAGCATCGTCCAAATACCACTGATTTTCAATTTCTTTTAATAATTCTTTGGTTTTTCTGGTTTGTCCGTTTGCCGTAAACACCATAAGCATTAAGAAGAGTAGTATGTGTTGCATAGGTTTTTTGTTTCCAAAAATGAATCAAAAGTTATGCCGTAGTAAGGTGCTATTTCACGAACCAAGATTTAGATTGAGTAAAGGTCAGGCATCTTTTTTGAAGATGAACGGCATATTCAATGGGTGGATATGACAGCTTGTCAGATTTCGTGGCATGGCATGGTCATTGACCTTTTGAGCATGAAATTTAGTTTAGATAATTACCATATAATTCAAGATAACATGAGCAAAATTATAGGAATAGACCTTGGAACAACCAACTCCTGCGTTTCCGTAATGGAAGGAAACGAACCTGTGGTTATTCCAAATGCCGAAGGTAAACGTACCACTCCTTCGGTCATTGCTTTTGTGGAAGGCGGGGAAATCAAGGTTGGAGATCCTGCAAAACGACAAGCGGTCACTAATCCTGACAAAACGATTTATTCCATCAAGCGATTCATGGGAAACAAATTTTCCGAATCACAAAAAGAAGCAGACCGAGTACCGTACAAAGTAGTCAAGGGAGAGAATGATACCCCAAGGGTTGATATTAATGGAAGATTGTATACCCCGCAAGAACTTTCTGCCATGATTCTTCAAAAAATGAAGAAAACAGCGGAAGACTATCTGGGACAAGATGTAACCCGCGCCGTAGTTACAGTCCCCGCATACTTTAACGATTCGCAAAGACAGGCTACCAAAGAAGCTGGTGAAATTGCCGGACTTACAGTAGAGCGTATCATTAACGAACCTACCGCAGCTTCTTTGGCTTATGGTTTGGATAAAAAAGATACCGACCAAAAAATCGTGGTTTTTGATTTTGGTGGTGGAACGCACGACGTTTCCATTTTGGAGTTGGGTGATGGTGTTTTTGAAGTATTGGCTACCGATGGGGATACCCACTTGGGTGGAGACGATGTAGACCAAAAAATCATTGATTGGTTGGCAGAAGAATTCAAGTCGGATGAAGGCATGGATTTGCGTGATGACGCCATGGCGTTGCAACGTTTGCGTGAAGCAGCAGAAAAAGCCAAAATTGAATTGTCATCTTCAGCACAAACCGAAATCAATTTGCCTTATGTGACGGCTACTGCCACTGGCCCCAAACACTTGGTGCGCACGTTGAGTAAAGCAAAATTCGAACAACTTATCGATGACTTGGTAAAACGTACCATTGAGCCTTGTGAAACCGCATTGAAATCTGCTGGTCTCTCCAAGAGTGATATTGATGAGATTATCTTGGTCGGAGGGTCCACTCGTATTCCGGCCGTTCAGGATGCAGTTGAAAAGTTCTTCGGAAAAAAGCCTTCCAAAGGGGTGAACCCCGATGAAGTTGTGGCGGTAGGAGCTGCGATTCAAGGTGGTGTTTTGACTGGAGATGTGAAAGATGTATTGCTTTTGGATGTAACACCACTTTCTTTGGGTATTGAAACCATGGGTAGCGTGTTTACCAAACTTATTGAGGCCAATACGACTATCCCAACGAAGAAATCCCAAGTGTTTTCCACAGCCGCGGATAATCAACCTTCTGTAGAGATTCATGTGTTGCAAGGAGAGCGTCCTATGGCGGCGGATAACAAAACCATTGGAAGATTCCACTTGGATGGTATTCCACCTGCGCCAAGAGGAACACCTCAAATCGAAGTGACTTTTGATATTGATGCCAATGGTATCATCAAAGTTTCTGCAACCGATAAGGCTACGGGTAAATCCCAAGATATTCGTATCGAAGCTTCATCTGGCTTGACCGAAGAAGAAATCCAACGTATGAAGTCAGAAGCTGAAGCGAATGCCGATGCTGACCAGAAAGCTAAGGAAAAGGCAGATAAATTGAACGAGGCGGATGGGATGATTTTCCAAACGGAAAAGCAACTGAAGGAATTTGGCGATAAACTTTCTGATGATAAGAAAAAGCCAATTGAAGAAGCTTTGGAAGAATTAAAGAAGGCCTACGAAACTAAGGATTTGGATATCATTGACCCTGCTTTGGCCAAAATCAACGAGGCATGGAAAGTGGCTTCAGAGGAAATGTATAAAGCCCAAGCAGAAGCTGGACAGGCAGGAGGTGCAGGGCCGCAAGCCGACGCCCAATCAGATACTGCTCAAGGCAAGGCAAATGAAGGTGACAATGTTGAAGATGTTGATTTCGAAGAGGTAAAGTAGCCTGTCCTGGGCAAAGTCGAAGGATTGATTTTGAGGAGGTGAAATAACATTTCGATGACACATAAAAAAAGGGGGCAATTGCCCCCTTTTTTTGATTCATACCATAATAACATCAAGCAGCGTTCAACTGACGTGATTCCAACTCTCGGAGCTTCTCCAAAGCTTCGGATTTTGAATTCACGTTGAGCTTTACATAAATGTTTTGAATATGAAAGTTCACGGCGCTTGGGGTCACACAGAGTTTATCTGCAATCATCTTGTAGGTAAAACCTTGGGTAAGCAACTCGATAATCTGATTTTCCTTTTTGGAAAAAGTATCAAACGTTCTGGATTGAAAGGAATGAATGATTTTTTTCACGATATCATGCCCAAGGGCAGCGCCATGACGCTCCAAGGAGTCCATGGCGTTGAAAAACCGTTCATACTGAATCGGTTTGGTCAAAAAACCATCCGCACCTCTTTTAAAAGCTTCCCGAATCACGGAAAAGTCGCTTGCCTCGCTCATCATAAGAATCTTGGTGCTGGATTTGCGTTTTCGTACAAATTCAATACCATCAAGACCTGAAATACCGGGCAAAGTGGTTTCCGAGACGATAATGTCTGGATAATTTCTGACCGGATGGGCCAATAGGTCACTTACCGAGCTATAGATCTCAAGCAGTTGGTACGCTGTGGAATTTGAAAAGTAATTTCTGTAGGTTTCATGTGTGGACATATCACTGTCCACAATGACAATGCTTGTCAAAGATTTGTTCATGTTAAAAGGATTTGGGGGGGATGTATCCCTTTTCAAAAAAATTTGGGTAAAAAATATCTCACCAAGTTCTGGAAGAACCTAGTTTTGGGTCTAGCCTGTCCCACCGATTGGTTGTAACGACCTTTCCTTCCAAAAAAGAATGAAGGGGCACACACTCTTTTTTGGAGTGAGGAAAGGGTTACATTCTGGTGTACAGGTTACCTTGCCATTGTTCTCAATAGCAGTCTGATAAACCAACTTGTCAAAAGTTATGTCTAACTAAAAAAGTGGGATTGGGAACGGAGCGATGGGTTCGCTCTAGCTGTAGCAGGATTAAACATGATTTAAGATTTGGGTTAATACTATTTCAAGAGTTAAAGTACTATTTTTTCTGGGCTTACCGATAAAATGGTCCATTTTTTCGTTGAAATGCACTCTTGATTTTGCCGATGAACGGTACGTTTTCTCCGGTAAAGGGATGTAACTTGCTGTTGAGCAGGGATTTAATAAAAACAAAAAAGGCACCAATTTGGTGCCTTTCCTGTTTTTAAAAATCGGCCAGAAGTGAAATAGTACAACCCGTCTTAAATGATAAACTGCCTGTTCCCCTTGTCCGTGTTTGTTGGCTATGGACATAATTAGGCAATATGATTATCAAATAACCCCCCAGGTGCTGACCGATTTAATTGTAATCCTGTACGCTTTTGCCTAGTTCGGTAAGTGGGGTCTTACTCGTCAAAAGAAGTACTGGAGTATTCCAATGTGGAATCGTCGTTCAGTAATTCATTCAATTTGTCCTCTCGGTTGGCGACCAAAGTATTCTTCTGTACATTTTTGCCGTATGAAACGGTGTACTGCGCAATACTTTGATTGCTACCTCTATTAGATACAACGTATCCCATACCCTTTTCAGTATTCAAAGCGATACTATAATCGTCTTTTTTACTATTTATATGGGAGCCTAGGTTAACCGAAGCGGTCAAATTACGTCTTGTGACCTGAGTGGCATATAAATCAAGACCACCATATCCCTTGCGCCCTGCGGAAGCAAAAAACAGTAGGGTGCCATTGTGAAGGTTGGGGTAGAGTTCATCTTCCTTGGTATTCACCTTAGGGCCCAAGTTCTTTGCCACGCCGGCATCACCGCTCGAAGAAATCTCCGCAACATAGATGTCGTAGTTACCATAGCTTCCGCGCATATTGGAGGCAAAGAACAGTCTTTTGCCATCCGCGGAAACCGCAGGATGCTTTGCCGAAGCATATTTCGGGGCAACATTCACTTTTTTGGCGTTTTTCCATGTGCCATTCACATTTTCCATACGGTAAATCTCATGAATTGTCTCTTTTTTAGAAAAAACACCATACAAAGGTTTACGGGAAACGGACTTGCTAAAATAGGCCACGGTACCATCAGCCGTAACGGACATAGAGGGGACGTATCCGTCAATGGTACTGAGTTTGCCTTGGATTTTGGTTTCTTTTCGGGTCTCATCCAGAAATTCACGTTTAGTCGTATTAGAGACGTAAACTTCGCGTATTCTAGACTTCAACTTATCTTTTTCGCCAGCTACGATAGGGGCAGAAACGTAGTCTTTGGCAAAACTGTGTAAAGTCTCATAATCCAAGGTTAGGGATTCTTCACCAGAGTTTTCCAGCAACTTTTCATACCAAAAAGCAGCTGTTTCAAAGTTTTCAGCTAAAAAATTGGCATTTCCTAAGTCTTGGAAAATCTCTACATCAGAATAGCCCTGGGTCAATAAATTCAAATAATCTTCGACACGCTTGTTCGCTTCACTATTGTTGCGGTCGATAAAAGGTTCGTTGTTTTGGGCCTGCATGCCCACGCTAATCAAAAAGATACAAACCGCCAACAGTTTGTATGTCATTACTCGTATCATGGTATTAGATTTGGGGGTTAATACATGACAAAGTTCTTCAAAGGATTGGTAAAATACTTATCAATTTTTCATAGGTTTTTACGTTTATCGACGAAAAAGTGCAGTTTAACGAGTAAATTTTGCAGATGAACGTTAATAAAACGCTAGAATCAAGTTATTAATCATTGATGGAAACATATTAGAATCTTTAATACGTATCCGACATACTCAAAATGAAATAGCTTTTACCTTTATGTTGAAATTGTTTTCTAAGCATTTAGTTGGTTTCTTCTGAAGGCTTTGAAAGAGGCTTTTTGGGTTTGTATAGGAAAAACCTTCTTCCTTTCAAGGGTTGTTCAATCGAGTGATACACCTTACTAAACAAAAAATAAAAGCTTACCTCGCATAATTCCTGGTGTTGGTGGTTTCATCGATAAAAGGGTGCTTTTCGACTAATTTAGAGGTGCCTTCAAACAACCAGAAGCACAAAATATTAATTTCCCAACACCTAAACTCCAAACTTTCCAAATTACGGTTCTTTTCCTTCAGTGTGCTTTAAAACCAAACTAACGCAACTGAAAATGAAAGACCTTTCAAAAGGTACAACACCATACCAAAAGCTTTTTTTGGTAGGCTTTCTACACTTCTTTTTCGATTTTTTGGGTCGCTTTTTGGCTAAGCGATGTGCGCTTGTATTTCAGGCGTACGATAATTATGTATTCCCCCCCTTCATAATAATTTCTAACCCCCCTTTAAAACTACATCCCGCACGATTATGAAAAAATTAGTACTGTTTTTATCGTTGGCTTTTGTTACTTCCATTACACTAGCCCAAAGCTTTTCGTATATAGAAGACTTTGACACCTATGGTACAGGCGATTTGGGCACCCTTTCATCAGATTGGACGCCTGAAAACACAAATCCGCAAATTCCGATTGTGGCTGAGGGCCTTTCTCCAGGTACAACCCACTCGTTGGACTTTAATGGTTTTACTACGGTATTTGACTACCTGGCCCTGATAAACAATCCAGCAGATTTGACGGCCAACGTTCCCTTTTATTTTGGGGTGTATTTCAAAATGGAGACACTTGGGAATGGAAACAGCAATCGTTTGAGGGTTGCGATACGGGTGGATGATGACGTCAATGGCGACCAATGGATTCGGGAAATTGTTGGGAGATACGGAGGGGCTGTTAAAGCACGCTTGGGTCTAGGCAACTCCAACTCAAATCACGGCGAGGCAGATATATATGAAGGACAGCTGCTACAATTTGTGGTTAAAGGCGTTTGGGATGGCGTCGATACCATAACCTATAGTTATACCCTTTCGCCAACTTTGGTCGAAACGGACAATACTTGGATTCCTGCTACAACCTCACATACCACTTCGGGAACCCCAAGTTTGGGAAGAATCTTTATTAGTAATACTAACGCAGCGAATATAGGAAAGTTAGGTCCGGTACGATTGAGTACAACTTATTCCGAGGTGGTTGATGAAGTTTTGGATAGCGAACCCTCTGCAGCATTTAGCACCACTATAGATGAGTTACAGGTAGACCTGGACGCTTCGGCCTCTGTTGATGATGGTACCATTGCGAGTTATGATTGGAATATGGGCGACGGCGAATCCCGTTCTGGCCAGACTGTGAGTTATACATATGCTGCGGCAGGCACGTATACCATCGAACTTACTGTGACCGATGATAATGGCGGAACCGACCAAACCACACAAGAAGTTACGGTCGAGGCGCCTTTTGTTGCTACTTTTCCGTATCAAATCAACTTCCAAAACGAAGCTACGACTCCTCCTGCGGGATACGTTAAAGATTTTGGAGAACCGTATGGCGCAAAAACGGGAGGCCTTACGTATGGATGGATAACCCTTGCGGATGGAACTCCGATTGATTTGACCACACCAAGTAGTGGCGTTGGTCGAAATCGGAACAATGGAAATGTATCCGATTTGCGTTTGAACACCTTGGTCCATATGCAAGGGAATGATGTTGGTTCATGGACGGGGAACCGTTCAAACGAAGGCGTATGGGAAATCGAAGTGCCTAACGGATGGTATGAAGTTACGGTAAGTGTAGGAGACCCTAACCAAGATGGACAGGTTTCCGAAACCCCAGACCATTTTATTAGCGTAGAAGGAGTTACGGCAATTGAAGTGTATGACGTGGACTCTAGTCTTCCTAATGGTGACCCTGGACGGTTTACTTCAGGAAGTGCCATTGTTCAGGTGACGGATGGAAAACTGACCATTGATGCTGATGATCCATTGGCCAACAACACAAAAATCAACTATGCCATTATTGCGGAAACCACTCCGCTTTCATCAGAAACGGACATTCTGACCTTTAGTTTACCAGAACAAACTGGTGATGCAACCATAGACGCATTGGCGCATACCATCGCTATAGAAGTAACATCTGGAACAGGTCTATCCGCTTTGGTACCCACGCTAACAGCTTCAGCAGGTGCTTTGGTCGTTCCGGCGTCTGGGGCTACGGTGGATTTCTCAACTTCACCGGTGGATTTCTTGGTTACAGCAGAAGATGGCGTAACGACCCAGTCTTGGGCGGTTACGGTAACGGAAGAAACGGTAGTGGTTCCCGCATACGAAGCACATATCAACTTCCAAAATAGTGCGGTTACTCCGCCTGCACCATACCTTATAGATTATGGTAAAGAATTCGGAAACGCCAATAACGAAATTGTCATTGGAACGGACACGTATACCTATGGATGGAAGCTTGCTTCCAATGGGACCCCAATAGATGCTTCCAATGAAGCGGCTAGCAATGGTGATGGCGTTGGTCGAAACCGATTGGGCAATGGGTATGCCGCTGCGACGGATCAAGAAAAATTGGAAGGAACGCTGGTTCATTTCCAAGGAGACAACATCCGAAGTAATACGGGCGCCGCCTCTTGGGCGGGACAGCCTAGAGGAAATGAACTTATTTGGGAACTTGAAATTCCGAATGGAATCTATTCGGTAACCATAAGTCTTGGCGACCAAAGCTCTGGGATTGACAGTAGACATAGCATTACCGCTGAAGGATACACGGTTGTTGCTGCTTTTGTACCCACACCTTCGGAAAACCGAAATGGTACCATAGTGGTTTCCGTTCAAGACGGATTATTGACCCTTACCGGATTGGGAGGCTATAACTCCAAAATTAACTACATCGATGTTGTAGAATCTACAGATACACCCGAGAGTGGCGTGTTGACGTTTTCTCCAAATCCAGAAAGTATTTCTTTGGAAGCGGGAACTACCGGAACCCTGTCCAGCACTTTATCCGGAGCAGGTGCAACCAACATTGGTCTTGCCATTCAAGACAATATCAATACCACCAACAAAAACTTTACGGGGACCAACGACTGGTTGACCCTTCCTAACCAAAACACGTTGGGCCAATTTGATTTTGACGCCAGTGCTACCGGACTTGCTTCGGGTGATACCCGTAATAATATTATCGTCGCAACGGCGCAAGGGTATCAACCGGCATCTTTGGCCGCGGATTTAACCGTGACGGATGCACAGGTTGTTGATGTTACTACACCATTCCGTCTGAATGTTGCGGGTGCGGAATACGACCGAGCTGGAGATATCTACAGTGCGGATGATGCCTCTTATTTGGTAGAAACCCAAGCTACGACGGTGTCTACTACGGCTTATACACCCTATACCGTTCCGGGAGGGCATCAAGATTTGTATTTCCCAAGGCGTTTTGGTCCTGAGTTTAGCTATGTTTTCCCAATTGCCAATGGTACTTACGAAGTTGCCATTCATATGGTGGAGAACTTTCAAACCGCTGCCAATGCTAGAATTTTTGATGTTTCCATAGAAGGTGAGGTTAAAATAGATGACATCGACCTTTTTGCTACTTATGGTAAAGGAGCATTAGGCATTCAAACTTTCGAAGTGACCGTCGCAGATGGTACTTTGGATATTGATTTTGTATCCAGCGTTAATAACGCTATCGTTCAAGCGATTGAAATCCTTCCGGTGAGTTCGAGTGATGAAACCGATATTCTCACTTTCGCTTTCACGGAACAAACGGGTGAAGCTTCAATCGATGACCAAGCACACACGGTTGCTATTGAAGTGGCCAATGGCACTGTCTTAAGTGCATTAGTTCCAACGATAACCCTTTCAGATGGAGCAACGGTTTCACCGCTTTCCGGTGTTGCCAATGATTTTACAACTAGTCCGGTAGAATATGATGTAACCGCTGAGGACGGTGTTACCTCCCAAACGTGGAATGTAACGGTTACCGTAGCAGCGCCTGCCAATACCGCTCCGGTAATTTCCAGTGCGGCCACGGCAGAGGTTGCAGAAAACACTTTGGCGGTACTAAATGTTGAAGCCTCAGATGACAATGATGCCGAGGGAGCTGGACTTGTTTTCGCTTTTAATGGAGGTGTAGATGACGGACTCTTTACCATTGATGCGGATACGGGTGAGATTAGTTTCATCAATGCTCCAGATTTTGAAATTCCACAAGATGATGGTGGGAATAATGTATATGACATTCAGATTATCGTTACCGATTCAGGAACCCTACTCACTACGCAAGATATCGCTGTCACTGTTACGGATATTGATGAATCCGTTCCTTGTACACCCATTAGTACCCTTGACTGTGAGGATGTTGTGGTGACCCTTCCGGTAAGTCTGGATTTTGCCGGTGCGGTAGCCAACACTTTGGAAGACACCAACAGTTCTGGAACTGGGTTTACTGCCGTACTAGAACATTCCGAGGCACGAAGAGCAGGAGACTTGCCGATTTCCAATACAGATATAAATGGCTATGAACCCTCACTTTTAACCTTAGGAGGAGGTACTTTGGATATTGCATCCCAAGCGGGAATTTCTTTTCAAGACCCGCCTTCTAGCAGTAATAACAACAACCAGGTAAATTCACTTGGCGTCGGTTTTTCAGGGGTGACCAATACCCTAACGATAGAAACCAAACTTCTTGGAATTACCACTGGTGCGAGTGCTGCACAAGCAGGACTTTGGTT
The DNA here is from genome assembly GCA_039027495.1 of Bacteroidota bacterium. Classification (GTDB taxonomy): domain Bacteria; phylum Bacteroidota; class Bacteroidia; order Flavobacteriales; family Flavobacteriaceae; genus Flagellimonas. Next base: position 44,751 of record JBCCKH010000016.1, on the reverse strand, counting down.
TGGAATTGACGAAGACAATTTTGTAAAGCTCAACGTCAACAACAATAACGTTGAACTTCGTAAAGAGGTAGGTGGAATCTCTGGAACAGGAGCGGGAACCCCAGACCAAATTCAAGTAAACGGCGTAGGCGTTTCGGGAGAAGATGTAACCCTTCGCTTGGTCATTGACCCAGTTGCCGAAACCATGACTGCATTTTATGCCATTGGAGAGGGTGCTTTTGTTCAAGTGGTTAAGACGGGTCTGAGCGAAATGACATTGCCCGCTGTATATCTGAATGGTCGCGATTTGAACCCTGCCACCCAAGATGTTGCCCTTGCTGGCATTTATGCTACCCATAGAAATGGAACACAATTCACCGCTTCCTTCGACAGTTTCTCAGTGACCGAGGCCCAAACACCTTTGGCCTTGTCCTTTGACGAAAATACTTTGGACTTTACCGCAGAGCAAAATGAAATTGTTGCCGCCCAGTCAGTGCAATTGTCTGCATCAGAAGGTAATCCTGAAGTGGTATTCCAAGACGACCCGGATGCATCAGAATGGTTATTATTGCCTACAACAAATACAACAGGAGCTGTGGAATTTGGTGTAAAAACCGACATCCCACCTGGGTTCTATACCACAACCGTTTTTGCGATTGACCAACCTGATTTGGGCTACGAAAATGCTTCTATTACCATTAATCTCACGGTTACCGAACCGAACAATGATTTTGCTGCGAAAGTCAACTTCTCGACAGCGGGTGCACCAACTCCCGCAGATTATATAAAAGATGCAGGAGAAGCTTATGGCGATAGGGGCAATGGATTGAATTATGGCTGGTTCGAAACGGATGGAACCACACCCTTGAATGTGGCAGCCAATGCAAGAGCTAGAGGTGTAGGGGGCGTTGATGAAAGAGTCAACACCTTGATTCACATGCAATATGGAGATACCGGAGGAACCAATGGAACCGCTACCGAAGGGATTTGGGAAATTGAAGTGCCCAATGACACCTATTTGGTGCTTATCGGGGCTGGAGACCCAACCCTTGATGGTCCGGGTACCGAACCAATACATCGAATTAACGCTGAAGGGGTTAATATCATCAATGACTTTGAACCTACAGGTCCGGTTGGCGCTGCAACGCGATATACTACAGGTTCTGCTGTGGTAACCGTGACCGACGGCCGATTGACCTTGGATGCCAGTGGTGGGTTCAATACGAAAATCAACTATGTGGAAATCTCGGTAGCCGATAATGTTCCACAAACACCTCGGGTCGTAGGGGTTATTCCAAATGACAATGCAACCAATGTTTCCGTAAACGCCAGTGTTTCAGCGAACAACCTATTCCTACCTAATTTCGATATCAACGGAATTGCGGGCGTAAATAACAGTACGATTACAAGCAGTACAGTTCGTTTGCTCAAGCAGGGAAGTGTAACACCAATTGGCGCTACGGTCAACGGCACGGGTGGGGGAGATGCCATCAATTTGGTACCCAACCTTCCTTTGGAGGCCAGTACCACCTATATTTTTGAAATTGATGGGGTAGAAGATACCGCCGGTGAAACCTTTGAGTTGTTCACTTCATCCTTCACCACTGGAAGTGGAAATACAGGAGGGAATACCGATTTGGAGAATGTTTCATTCACCAATGAAGGGGTTGTCGGTTCCGCAGGAAACTACAGTACACTTACGATAGGTCCTGACGGAAAATTATACGGACTTCAAATTTCAGGGGACATTCATCGCTGGACCATGAACGCAGATGGTTCATTAGCGGATGAAGAAGTACTTTCAGGATGGAAATCTTCCTACGGAGCTAGGGCAGCTATTGGATTGGCCTTTGACCCCGCTGCGACACCAACAAATCTCATCGCTTATATCTCACACCAATCTGGTGTTTTGAGCAATGCGCCTGACTGGGATGGTAAAATCTCAAGAATTTCAGGGGCTAGTCTCGAAAACGAACAACTTTTGGTGACGGATTTGCCCCGTTCACTTAGGGACCACCTGACCAACAGTATAACCTTCCGTCCAGGAGAAAACAATGCACTCTACTTTAATCAAGGCAGCAATAGTGCTGCCGGAGCGCCAGATAATGCCTGGGGGAATCGAGAGGAAAGCCTATTATCGGCAGCTACTCTTAAATTGGATTTGTCTCTTTTACCTGGGACCCTTCCTTTAAATGTGCGCACGACTCGGGATATTGATGAAATTAAAGCGGTGAATGTAAATTCCCCAACTTTAGATGGACTTTACAATCCGTATTACGTTAACGCACCGGTAACCTTGGTAGCTACTGGTGTACGTAATGCCTATGACCTATTGTGGCACACTAACGGACAACTATACATTCCAACCAACGGAACAGCAGGAGGTAGTAACGCACCGGCATCCATTGACGACATGTATCGCCCCGATGGCACGATTTACGACCACGACGATGTTAGCGGGAACTATCCGGTGATTCCAGCATCCAACAACAACAACACCCAAAGGGATTGGTTGTTCCGTGTTGACCCTAGCTCCGGTATAGGCTATTATGGGCATCCAAACCCATTCCGAGGAGAGTTCGTATTGAACCGTGGTGATGCCGATGTAAACAATGCCGTTTATAATAATGTTCAGGCCGATATCAATTATCGCGGCGCAGCCTTTGACTTTGAGTTCAATAAGTCGCCAAACGGGGTTATCGAATACCGCAGCAACGCCGAAAACGGAAACCTTCAAGGGGCAATCCTAGTAGTTCGCTACAGTGGTGGTAGTGACATCATTGCTTTGGTACCCGATGGACCAAATGGGGATATTGCAACTTCTAAAATCGGAATCCCAGGATTCACCGGATTCCAAGACCCCTTGGATTTAGTAGAAGATGTCACCACCGGTAATATATATGTATCAGACTACGGAAGACGTCAAATCGTATTGCTCAAACCAAACAACCAATCCAGCCCAACACCGGTTATCGCACTAAGCGAGGATACTTTTGTCGGCGATGCCATTGCGACTGGAACCAATACAGCAACCCAAGAAATCACACTTTCGAATCTTGGAAATGCATTACTTGAGAACATTTCTGCAGAAATAACAGGAGCAGATGCTGCCCAATTCGAGGTGCAGTCTTTACCGGCAAGCGTAGCGTCCCAAAATTCTGGTTCATTCACGATTGTATTTGACCCGACTTCTGTGGGACCAAAGTTTGCGCAATTGACCATTTCCGGAGATAATGCTACCTCCGTAGTCATGGATTTACAAGGACTTGGTAAAACTGGTGTTGGAGGAGCCAATGAGCCTTCGTTACAATGGATTTTAGATACCCATTTAGGGTTGGCAGCTATCGATGTGGGAGACACTAATAACACGACCAACCTTATTAATTTACCAAATGGTAGCAGTTACAATGACTTGCTTGGTGATGAAATCGATGCTCAACTATTTGAAAGAGCGGTTGATGCGCCCGTTACTATAGAAGTACTTGGGGTTTATGGTCCGGAAGCGAATAATCCTATAGTGGCATTTGGATGGTATCCTTCAGGGGATTCTGGTTCTGGTACCGAACTGTTCACTGTTGAAAATAGTACTGCTGGCAACGGTCAAACCCTAAACCCAATTATTTCAGGCCAATTGGAATTTGACCCAGGTGTTCAATCATTCGGTTTCTTCAATCGTTGGCCTTTCTTCAACAATAGGATTTTATATAGTGAAGATGCATTGAATACTTTTAATGATGCAATTCCACATCACGTTCGCGTCTATCCGCTACCAGGAGAACAAAATGCCTATGTCATCGCTACAGAAGAGCATATCTCTGGATTTGACTATCAAGATATTGTGGTAATTGCCCGTAATGTGCAACCCGTTGATAACAGCCTTGTCGGATGTAGTCCTATCAGCACCCTTGAATGTGACGAGCTTGCGGTAGCTGTACCGTTTAATTTGACGTTTGATGGTACCGAGGGTGGACTTTCGAACACGGGCTTCACCATGGTGGATGCTCCTTCCGAAAGAATTGCTGCCGATGGGCCTATTTCAAATCCGGATGTACCAGGGTATGAACCAAGTCAAATTACGGTGGCATCTGGTAATCTTACTTTAGTAGCCAATAAGGGTATCGCCTTCACGAACAATACTTCCAGTACAGAGGTCAACTCACAAATCAATACTCTAGGGGTAGGAGTCAACGCTGGAACCTTAGGCAATTTCAGTATCACCACAACTATTGTGGAGCCCTATACCGATGGAACCAATAATTCCGAACAAGCCGGTGTTTGGTTCGGTTTGGATGAAGATAATTTTGTGAAATTGATTGCCAACGTAGGCGGAGGAGTGGAACTCCGCTCAGAAGTTGGAGGCGCTTCCGGACCTGATGACCAAGTTATTAGCAACGTTGCTGGACTGAATACCAGCACTGTCACTCTAAGACTTTTCGTAGATGTTGACAATGACTTGCTTACTGCTTTTTATCAACTAGAGGGAGCGGAGGAACAAGAACTAGGCTCATTACCGTTACCCGCTTCCTATATTTCGGGGAACGCTTCATATAGCAATCTCAGCTTTGCAGGAATCTTTGCATCCAAGCGGAGAGAGGCAGCAGGCACTGAAGTGGCCTATACTTTCGAGGATTTTGCGATTACCTCTGATAATTTAGTAACCTTCCAACCGGTGAAAATCAATTACTCTTTACCAACCGATGTACCTCCAGCAGGTTATGAGGTGGATTCCGGTCTTGGGTATGGTTTACGTACCAACGGTTTGACGTATGGTTGGTTGACCACTGATGGACAAACCCCTTTGGATGTCTCAACAAATGCTAGAAATAGAGGTGTGGGTGGAGTAGACATCTTAAGAAACACCCTAATCCATATGCAATACAACGATGTAGGTGGAAATAACGGTGTAAACACCGAAGCCATCTGGGAAATAGAAGTACCCAATGGAACCTATGATGTTGTTGTGAACGTGGGTGACCCCGCGGTAGATGGGCAAGCAGGAACCATTCCCGAGCATAGCATCAATGTAGAAGGCATCAATATTATTGACAAATATGTACCGGTAGGACCTCAAGGCGATGATGGACGATTTACTTCAGGAAGTACTTCCGTAACAGTAAGCGATGGTCGTTTGACTATTGATGCTTTCGGCGGTTTCAACACCAAAATTACTTCACTTGAAATTTCGCAATCCTCTTCTTCGGGACAACCTTTCTTCACCAACGTTACTCCGGCGAACAATGCAGTTAATGTTGCTTTGGAAGACTTCCAAATCAATGTGGAACTGGTCGTGCCTAACGGATATGAGTTAGACGAAGGCACCTTGGCCGGAAACGTAAACCTTTTTGAAGTAACCGGAGGTGGAGAAGTGTTGGTACCCTCCAATTCCAATGACACGGGTGGGGGAGATGCAATCACACTTACACCACTGGGGGATTTGAAAGAGCTGACAACTTACATCTTCCGATTGAGTAGTGACATTGAAGCCAACTTAATTGGTGATGTAAATGATAGATTAGCGTTCCAAGCCTTTGAATCAACCTTTACCACAGGAGAATTTGACGACACCGTTATTCCGATTCGTGATTTGACGGGAGTAGAATTTACTAAAGTATTTGGTGAAGCTACTTTGGGTACAGGTACGGAAAACCAACGATTCTCAAGTTTGGCGATTGGGCCTGATGGAAAATTATATGCAAGTACCATTGGTGATTTCCAATCTGACGGTAAAATCTATCGTTGGGACATGGCTTCAGACGGAACCCTTTCCAATTTGGAAATTTTATCTCCTGAATTACAAGGTTCACCGCATCCGGTAACCAATGCAGCAGATAACAACAATCGTTTGATAATTGGATTTGCTTTCGACCCAGCCGCAACCGCCGATAATCTCATTGCATACGTAACGCATAGCAAGGCTTCGGTTACCAATGGTCCCGAGTGGGATGGTAAATTGACCCGTCTCTCAGGTCCGAGCTTGGCTACAGTTCAAGATTTGGTAATTCACTTGCCGAGGTCTACCAAAGACCACTTGACCAATAGTATAGCATTCGACGGCAATGGCGACATGTATATCAACCAAGGAAGTAATTCCGCTGGTGGTGAACCTGATGCAGCATGGGGCTTCCGTCCAGAGCGTCTGCTCGCAGCTGCGGTTCTAAAATTAGAGTTGGACAAACTTCCAGGCACCTTGCCATTGAGCGCCTATACTACAGATGATATTTCGGTAATCAACAATGCCTCGGCCAATAGCCTGACCATGAGTAATGGCACCTACAATCCGTATGCAACCAATGCACCGCTTACCATTTTCGCCACAGGGGTACGTAACGCATACGATTTGGTATGGCACAGTAACGGATGGTTGTATGTTCCAACCAACGGAACAGCAGGTAACAACAATACTTCACCAAATTCGCCATCAACTGATGACTATACCCTAGCGCGTCGTATTGATGGTTTGACCAGCATTCCGGATGTTCCCGCTTTGAATGGTGGAGAAACGCAAAAGGATTGGCTGTTCAAGACAATGGGTGGTTCCTATCACGGACATCCCAACCCATATCGTGGTGAGTTTGTATTGAACCATGGCGGTATTTCGTATAGTGGACTTCCAGGCCAGGCAGAGGTTTCCTATGTGGATGTGGCGAAGTATCCTGACGATTTGGGCCCCGACCCGAATTATTTGGAACCTGCCTTTGATTTTGGAAAAAACAAATCACCCAATGGGGTAATAGAATATAAGAGTGATGCCTTTGAAGGAAAACTACAAGGACTTCTCTTTGTAGTACGCTTCAGCGGGCAAGATGATATTTTAGGAATGGATCCCAAGCTAACGGGAGATATTCAAGAATCCTATAACAATATTCCTGGGCTTTCTGGTTTTGATGACCCATTGGACGTCGTGGAAGACCCGCTTACGGGGAATATGTATGTTTCGGAATATGACAGGGATAATAATGGAACAGCACGATTGACACTGCTTCGTGCCGTAATTCCAGCTTCGACCGGACCTAAAATTGCGTCTTTAGAAGAAGAGTTGATTTTCGAGATTACGGTTAATGGTGATGGCGAGAATACCGACACCAAAACCATTGAAATTACCAATGAAGGCAATGAAGCCTTGAACATTTCAGGGGTTTCCATAACAGGTGCTTTCAGTGGTCAATTTAATACGGTTACACCATCAGCTCCCCAAGTAATTGCACCCAACGAGAGTGTCGAGTTCTCAGTGACCTACGCTCCTGATTTGGATGGTACGAACTTGGGTTATCAACAGGCTGCTTTGGTCTTTGCCAGTGATGATGAAGACGTACCTAGCTTTGAAATCGGTCTGCATGCTTTGAAAAAAGCCGGATTTGAAGGAGGTGAAGAACCACCACTACAAGATGTTGTGGACGCTCTAGGTATTGGTATCGATGTTGGATGGACAAACTTAGCCAACGGAACAAATCCAGCCCCAGTAGGTGATGAGGTTGAGGTAGAACGTTGGATTAAGTCCTCTAGTGCACCAGTCACCTTGGTTCCGGTTGGTAGATATTCTCCAGGCGAGTTATTACCTTTCGGATGGTACACCAACGATGGTAGTATTGGATTAAATGAGATAGGAGCTTTAGCCGATGGACTGGCCAATGCGCAAACCTTATTCCCACCTTTGGAAAGTGGTACCACTAGTTTTGACCCCGAAGGAGCTGTATTTGGAATCTACGTGGATTCAAATACCTTCGGAAGAACCAACTATACGGAAGACGCAATCAACACAGGTGGTGTTGCACATAGAACCCGAATTTATCCAAACCGCGATAGAGAAGGAAATGATATCCCTAACAGCTATTTGATTGCTTTTGAAGATGCGACGAATGGAGACTATCAAGACTACATTTTCGTCTTGAGTAATGTTGAGCCTTTCGAAGATGGTACTTTGGCCTTGTCCTTTACACCAGACCAATTGGATTTCACGGTAGCCATAAATCAGGAAACCGTACCAACCCAATCCACAACGCTTTCAGCGAATGGTGGGTTGACAGGAAGCAGTGTTTCGCTTGAAGCTTCTGAATCTTGGGTGGTACTTCCGCCAGATGGATTGGGCAGCTTGGATATTGGCGTGGACCCTGAAGGGTTGGGCATAGGAAGTTATTCCGCAACGGTGACGGCATCCGCTCCAAATTATGTTAGTGCCGTGGTAACGATAAATCTTGAAATCACCAATGAAATCGTCTATACCTATCAATTCAATTTCCAAGATGTTGACGATGTCGAAACATCTCCGGTAGGATATATTGATGACGTGGGTAATCCATTTGGAACGCAAACCACTTCTTTGGGTGATTTGAACTTTGGCTGGGTACTACCCGGTACAGAGACCCCAGCGGATGCTACCGAAAATGGTAGAAACCGTAATGACGGCACTGACGATGATGCACTATTGAAAACCTTTACCATCATTGGACACAGAAGCACAGGCACCTTCCCAACTTTGGATTGGTTGGTCGAAGTACCCAATGGACAATACTATGTCAATATTAGTGTTGGTGACCCGAACTTCACGGACAGTAATCATGTTCTGGATGTCAATGGGGTAACTGTCTTGGATTTTGACCAAGAAAATGACACCAACAATCTCGTCTACTTTGATAATACAGAACTTGTTGCGGTAATTGACGGAAAACTTAGACTTTCATTAGGTGCTACGGGTGTAAATGCCAAGCCAAACTATATTCGCCTAGCGCCTTTCGACAGTGAGCAAATACCACCTTCAGTTACCATAACACTGGATGGAAATAGTAGCGCCGTAGGAGTGTATCGAGGTTTGGTTACTGCCACCGTACAGGCTGAGTCACAGAATTCCAGCACTTTGGAAAGTGTGGAGTACCAAATCAACGATGGACCTATCCTTACCTATGTCGACCCCATCGAGATTTCAGATGAAGGTGATTATGTCTTAAAAGTTATCGCGACCGACGGTAATGGAAATGTTACCGAAGAAACCGAAGAGTTTAGCATTGAAGCACCTTCTGGTGCGATTTTGCAAGTCGAAAACCTCACCAAGATTCCAGAAACCACTGATGGTATTCCAGCAGAAGATTACTTCACTTTTCATAACGTAGGGGCTACTAGGGCAAATGCCATAGTCAACTTTAGCAACACTATGCGCGTGAACAACACAGGTACGGGTAATTTGATTATTGATGAGATTCAATTGCCTTCAACTGCAAACTTTGAGTTTGTACTACGGGATTTTGATGGTAATGAGGTGGAATCCCTTCCAGCTACGGTTGAACCCAATGAATATTTGGATGTTGAAATCGACTTTATCCGACAGACCGGAGGCAAAGGACTCTATATTGAAGAATTGACCTTAGTTACCAATGCGGATAATGGCTTGGATGGAAAAGTAACTTTGAACGGTGCATATATGTCCGCGTTTGAAGGAAACAACGAGCTTACGGCACAAGAAGTTGTAGAGGCCTTTGGTTTCCAAACAAATACTTTGAGTATTGTCAACGATAACGGAACCATTACCCCTCAAAATACGAATCCTGCCAGACCAAGTTCAAACTACCCCTTGGAGGAGAACGTGAACGCAGGTTATGAAGGAGATTTGGTGTTGTCGCCAACCTTTGTACAAGCAGACCCATCTCAATCCGTTCGCGGTATTCAGTTGGCGGCACTACACGGCTTTGCCACCAATGGGGCAGAGTTCGTACAAGCCAATAATAATACGAGGGTAGGAGGAATTCTATTCAATCACAATTCCAATTACTATCAAACTTTATTGCCGAAAAATAATGGAGGAGATATCAATTATGATGATGCCGCAAATATCACTATTCCATTCAGAATTAAAGTTGCTGGTTTCCTAACTAGTGGTCAAGGGGATGATGGAAATGGTAATCCGGCACTTCTTGGAGTAAGGGTTTTCAAAGCAGTGGACAGAGATGGAAATGTGGTTCCTAATGAATATATCGTAGTTCAAGATTTCATTGGAAATTCAGGTTGTGGCGCTGGTTCGGCCAACTGTGATTGGAATGACAATGTGTTCCTGTTCAAGAATATTCGACCTGAAGCAGTGCCTAGTTCGTCAGCCATAGATGATATCTTGATTGCTGTAGGACAGTCCTTCTTGGAAGAGCTAGGAGGTTCTTTTGATATCGGCTATCCAGGTAACAAACTTACCTATACTGGCACCATTGAAGGCAATGCACTTCCTGCTTGGTTGACCTTAAATCCAACAACTGGGGCGCTTTCTGGGATACCGCCAGCAGGAAGCCCTGGAGAAGTTATTGTAGATATTCTTGCGACAGATTTGAATGGTCTTACCACTACTACGTCAGTGAAATTGGTTATTGATGGACCTCCTGTCGCGAACGATGACCTAATTGTTGTAGAGCAGAATAGTAGTACTGTTTTGGATTCCTTACTGGATAATGATACTGAGCCAAACGGACAGGAAATCAACATTGTTACTGCCGATAATCCATTGAATGGTGACATTGATATTGATTTTGAAAACAATACAATTACGTATACACCAACTAACGACTACGTTGGTCCAGATAGTTTTGAATATACTATTGAAGATGAAAGTGGACTAACGGATACAGCTTTAGTATCCATTACGGTTACCGAGGAAAACCAACCTCCGGTAGCAGTAATTGGGGCAAGTACTTTATCAGGTCAGGCAGCTTTGTTTGTTGATTTCAACGCAACAAGCTCAACAGATGATAACAATGATATCGTAAGTTATTTATGGGATTTTGGAGATGGCTCTCCAAATGCTACAGAGGCAGTGACGAGTCATACGTTTAACACAGCGGGAACTTTTGTGGTTACCCTTACTGTAACGGATGGTCTTGGCTTAACGGGACAGACTACAGTCAACGTTCAAGTTTCATCACCACCGAATGCGGACCCAATAGCGTCGGCCACAAGTAATATTACTTCAGGTGGAGTACCCTTGACGGTGGACTTTGACGGGAGCGGTTCGAGCGACGATGTGGGCATCGTGAGCTATGTATGGGACTTCGGCGATGGTTCTGACCCGGCGAACGGTGCTGCGGTACAGCATGAGTACACCACGGTGGGCAGCTACACGGCGACCCTTACGGTGACTGACGCTGAGGGCGAGACGGACACCGATACGATAGCGATAACGGTATTGCCGGACGACCCAAGTTGTGGTCCACTGCCGGCACCATGGAGCAATGGCGACATCGGTGCGGTGGGCGCAGCGGGCGAGGCCTGCTTTGGTTCTGGCACCTTCGAGGTATCGGCCAGTGGCGCCGACATCTGGGGCGGCACGGACGAGTTCCACTATGTGTACCAAGAACTTACGGGCGATGGCGAGATCATCGCAAGGGTGGTGTCACAAGACAATACGAACGGATGGGCTAAGGCCGGTGTGATGTTCCGCGAAGATTTATCGGATAACGCAGCGATGGCCTATATGGCGATGCACCCGAACCCGAATGGTTTGGGCATCAGCTACAGCTTCCAGCACAGGGCGGTGAAAGGCCAGGTGATGAATGTACCGGCGAACATCATAGGGCCAGACCAAGCCTCCTATCCGTTTTACATGCGCTTGGTGAGAAGCGGCGGCGACTTCATGGCGTACGCTTCGGAGACCAACGGCAACTGGACCTTGGTGGGCACGCAGTCCATCAGCATGGGCCAGACGGTCTATGTCGGTTTGGCGGTGACCTCGCACAACGACGGGGTACTGGGCACTACGGTGTTCGACAACGTATCGGTTGACAGTGACGGGGTGACCAACCAACCACCGGTTGCGGTCGCGGACAGCAACACCAATTCGGGTACGGTCCCCTTGACGGTTGACTTTGACGGAACGGGCTCGAGCGACGATGTGGGCATCGTGAGCTATGTATGGGACTTCGGCGACGGTTCTGACCCGGCGAACGGTGCTGCGGTACAGCATGAGTACACCACGGTGGGCAGCTACACGGCGACCTTGACGGTCACCGATGGCGAGGGCTTGACCGACAGTGACACGATAGCGATAACGGTATTGCCGGACGACCCGGGTTGTGGTCCATTGCCGGCACCATGGAGCAATGGCGACATCGGTGCGGTGGGCATAGCTGGCGAGGCCTGCTTCGGTTCTGGCACCTTCGAGGTATCGGCCAGTGGCGCCGACATCTGGGGCGCTTCGGACGAGTTCCACTACGTGTACCAAGAGCTTACGGGCGATGGCGAGATCATAGCCAGGGTGGTGTCACAGGATGACACCGACGATTGGGCGAAGGCCGGTGTGATGTTCCGCGAGGACCTATCGGGCGACGCTGCGATGGCCTATATGGCGATGCACCCGAACCCAAGGAACGGTGGTATCAGCTACAGCTTCCAGAACAGGAGCGCCAAGGGCGTGGTGATGAACACCCCGTTCAGTATAGACGGACCTGTAGGGGCATCCTACCCCTATTACATGCGCTTGGTGCGAAACGGAAGTACGTTCATGGCGTACGCCTCCGCAACGAACGGCAACTGGACCCTTGTGGGCACCCAGTCGGTGAGCATGGGCCAGACGGTCTATGTCGGTTTGGCGGTGACCTCGCACAACGACGGTGTACTGGGCACTGCGGTGTTCGACAACGTATCTGTTGACAGCGATGGGGTTACCAACCAACCACCGGTTGCGGCCGCGAGCAGCAACACGAATTCCGGTACGGTCCCCTTGACGGTGGACTTTGACGGGAGCGGTTCGAGCGACGATGTGGGCATCGTGAGCTATGTATGGGACTTCGGCGACGGTTCTGACCCAGCGAACGGTGCTGCGGTACAGCATGAGTACACCACGGTGGGCAGCTACACGGCGACCTTGACGGTGACGGATGGCGAGGGCGAGACGGACACCGATACGGTAGGGATCACGGTATTGCCGGACGACCCGGGTTGTGGTCCACTGCCTTCACCATGGAGCAACGGCGACATCGGTGCGGTGGGTGCAACAGGTGATGCTTGTTTTGGTTCTGGTACGTTCCAAATAGAAGGTTCAGGATATGATATCTGGGAGGATATTGATGAATTCCATTTCGTATATCAAGAACTCAGTGGTGACGGTGAAATTATCGCAAGATTGGTGTCACAAGATGATACCAATGATTGGGCTAAGGCCGGTGTGATGTTCCGTGAAGATTTATCAGATAACGCAGCGATGGCTTACATGTCCATGCACCCGAACCCAAGAAATGCTGGAATCAGTTATAGTTTCCAACATAGAAGTTTGAAAGGCGAAGTGATGGGTACGCCTGGAAGTATTGCAGGACCTGTGGGTGCTTCCTATCCTTATTATTTGCGATTAGTGAGAAGCGGAAATGACTTCATGGCTTACGCTTCACTGACCAATGGTAACTGGACCTTAGTGGGCTCACAAACCATTGGAATGGAGCAAACCGTTTATGTAGGTCTTGCGGTCACTTCACACAATGACGGTGTATTGGGTCAAGCTGTATTTGATAACGTCTCGGTTAGTGGTGGTTCAGCTCCAGCAGCGGTACCATTGGTTGCTGAACTTGATATCTTCCCGAATCCGACGGTTAACACGGTTAACCTTCGCTTCGAGAACGAGCAGGAAATCCAGACTATTCTTTTCTTTGATATGATTGGAAGAATGGTGAAGCGGGTTGAAGTTCCTGCCAACCAAGATGTGTACAGTATCGATGTGTATGAATTGCCAATTGGTACTTACATCATCAAGAGTGAAGATTCCGCAGGAAACCAATTCGAACAGAAGATGGTGATACGGCGTTAAGCTTAAATGATATAATATAAAAGGAAGGGGGGCACTTTGGTGTCCCCTTTTTTATGTTTTGGAGACGCGCTTCAATTCAAAAATCTTACAAGGTGTTTCATTGAAGATTCGGTTTCCCAAATAAACAAAACCCAATTTCTGATAGAAGATATGCGCTTTGGTATTTCTTTCTAAAGGGTCCACAAGGATGCTACTTACCTTAGTTTCCCGAAAACACCTTTTAATCGCTAGTTCCATTATTTGGGTTCCATAGCCTTTGCCCAAATCTTCAGCCTCCCCAATCCAAATATCAATGGCGCGTTTGTTTTCTTCAATGGGATGCCAGTAGCCAGACTCTTCCAAAAAGGGATCAATAATTTGAATACACCCAATAGGTTTTCCGTTTAGTTCTGCTATCAATTGTTCGCGCCATGTGGGATTTCTTCCCAATTCATATGTCCAATCCCAATCCTCATCTGGGTCGGATGCTATTACATGGGGTTGCGTATCCCAATATTCAAGTAGGTTTAGGTCATCAAGCGTAGCGTGGCGTAATCGTATCATATGTCGAAACTCCGTTTTTTAAGATTTCATGGATTCAGAAAAAGCATCTAGGATTTGAACGGCCAATTCACCTTTTTCAAAATCTACAAAAATATGGTCATGGTAAAATCCTGAAACCACATTACATGAAATGTTATGGGAAGCTAATTGATTGGAAAACGCGGCGGTAAATCCCACGGCATCAAGGGCAGAGTGTACTTTTAGGGTTATCCAAGCGGCTACATATGCATAAGACAAATGAAATTCCACTGCAATTTGTTTGGTAACTATTAAGGTAATCCCTTCTTTTTCCCTAAACTTCATAAGTATTTTGTCTTTAGGGATTTCAGTACCATCCGAAACCGAAACGAAAACGAATTCGCCTTGTTGAAGTTCAGCTTCCATAGTAGCTAAAAGGGTTTTCAAGTCCTTTTCTCCGCCCATATCATACGATTTAGTTTGTCACTTAAGACATTATTCCGCTGCGGTTTTAAAATTCAAAAGGTAGGGAAGTATCGGAACGTTTTGCTCGGTTCTAAAGTTGGCGGAAAGCAGCATTTGATAGTGGGTATTCGGTAAGAGTTCAACCAGAATAGTCCATTTTTTACCGTCTTCAGACCATTTTCTTTCCAGAATTTTGGGAAAGAGGGCCTTTTCGGCAGGTCCAAAATCCACGCCGGTATGGTAACCGTTCAGAGGTTCGGAAAAGACAAACGCAATTTCACTTGTTTTGGGGCTAACTGCCTTTGCGGAATTTTTAAAAGGTTCCACAGTGGCGACTTTTGGTCTTTTCTGTTCGTCGTCTCGCTTTAAACGATCAATGCTTCTGCTGAAAAACCCAGAGGCATCGATAATTCGATTTGCTTCGTTCTCCGTAGTGTAATCCAGTTCAATTAGGGTTTTTATCGCCTTTAGTGAATCAGTTGATTTTTTGATATATCCTTCGGCAATGGAGTAGCCGATATAATAGCCTAGGTCGCGCATTTCAAATTCGTTTGGGGAGTTGCTCCATAACCAATCGTATGTTCTTTCATAGAACATTTCCGCTTCGAATTTCTCTTTCACCTTAGGATTGTTTTTCCCGTAGGCAATGGCTGGTGTAGTGGAATGTACCCCCATGGCCATGACCGAAATGTACTCGGCTACGCCTTCGTACAACGCACGGTACAATAGTTTGTCCGAAATTGGTTTTTGTTGGGTGTGCACATATTCATGAATGTTTAACAAAACCAAGTTTTGCAAGGGCTCGGTCTGTAGGATAAACTCCATCCATTGCTTGGACCTTCCCTCAAATTCAGAAATGTCTGCATTGGAATCGGCCATGGCCAATTCGCTGCCAATCAACGCCAAACTATCCACAGCCGTGCCCCCCGAACGCATAGCACCAACGGTAAAATATATTTTGGCGGGTTTTAATTCTGGATAAAGTTGTTTCAACCGGTCTACGCCCTCTTGTAATTCTTTGGAAAGATTTTTTGCCTTTAAGGTGTTGGGTCGTATGGATTCCCAATACTTGGGGTACCTGTTGATTAAAGCAACGTATTCTGCTGCGGTATAGTTTCGGGCTTGTACCATGGCATCCAAACCAAGGGAACCTTTTTGCAGATATAATGAATCTATTAAACCAACTTGTTTTAAAGAGTCGGGTTCTGCAACAACTTTATCATAAGCCACCCAAAAAAGGTCAATGTCGGATGTCACCACATTTTTCTCCTTTTTGTTGGTGACGGTGCAGGCTAGGAATCCCAAAACCACTACAAAACAAATTCCCTTTTTCATTGCTTGTTATTTAGTGGGTTCCTTGGATTTAGCAGTTTCAAAATATTGGACAGCTTCTGTAATCCAATCCCTATTGTGGTTTAGAAAAATGTCTGGTGCTATCCCTACATTATCTATCCCGCCTCCATGGTTCAATCGCCTACTTCGGTTGGTGGCGGTCCAAACGTGCCAGTTGGAATTTGGAATATCAAATCTTCGCATATCCCCATAATCGTACATTCCTATGGTATGTTCGCCCATCAAGGTTACATATGGACTCTGTTTTGCCGCAAATAAAAAATGTTCTGTAGTACTGCCGCAGGTGTTGTCTATTAAGATAATTATTGAATGTACCCGTTCATCTTGGTTTACGTACTCTGCGTAATCTTCGGTCAGACTGACCAACTGATTTGGGTTGGCCTTCATCACATCAATATTGCGTTGTAAATACGGTTTTTGGTCTGCTGGCATGTAGGGGCTTTCCATGAGTTCACGGTAGGCCTCGATATTGTCTTCCGTGGCCAGTACATCAAAGCCAACATGCTGAATGCTGTCCAATCCCAAATAGGGTAAGATGGGGGAATAGGTAAAAGTGGCTCCGCCTTCATTTCCACGAACATCTATAATGAGTTGTCCTACTTGACTCAAGGTTTTTTTATGGGCTTTTATTATGGAATCTACCTTCGGATATTCCCTTTGGTAAAAACTTCGCATCCGAATCAATGCAGTGTTATCATCGAGTTTTTCAAAATAGGTGGTAGGATGAACGGGATAATCCCTTGGATAGTTTCGATTTGGGTACAGAAATGTGTTGGACACTGGTCCGGATTCATCGAATAGTTGAAGGTGGCCATCCTTGAAATACGCTAAAAACTCATTTAGGATTTTTGCGCAATCGTTGGACGACGTATTTGCTACATTGGACCGAAGCGTTCTTTTAAAACTGTGATAGATATCTTGGTTTTTGGAGGTAATCTTGTCGGTAAATCCAGGATAGTTTTTCTCTATATGCTTTATGACAAAGTCTAAATTTTGAAGACAGCTGGATTCCTGTGCGTCAACGCCGCTGAAAAGAAAGGACAAAGCGATAATCCAAAAGACCTTTTTCATGTGAGGTTTTGATTCGTTTAGGTGTATTCGTGATTAGAAAACAATTCGCTTGTATACAAGGTATGAAATTTCAAAATGCTAATGCATTTTACTTTAGTAGGTAGGCAACAGGTCAACTTTTAATTGCAGGCAATATATATTGTTGGACCCAGGTTAGGGGCAACTTATCCTTTTTTGAGTTGAACGCATTTCCGGTGAAAACGATAACCAACGGTACATCTGGTAACACTATAATATATTGCCCTCCATTTCCCATGGCAACCTTAGCGTTGTGAACTTGTATGCCATCTGAAAAGGGAATGTTCCACCAGAGATATCCATATCGCAAGCCAGCCAGTTGGGTTTGTGCCTTGGTCATTTCACCGACCCAATTTCTTGAGACGATTTGTTGGTCATCCCATTTCCCTTGGTTCAGTAGCAAAATTCCAATCTTGGCCATATCCCTAGGGGTTAGATATAGTCGTTTCGCTGAACTTATTACATTTTCTTTCGATGTATGCCCCCACTGGTAATTACTTATTGATAGAGGTTCAAAAAGATGTGCATGGGCAAACGTTTCCAATGACTGTTCAGAAACTTGTTCCAAAATCGCTCCAAGCAGCACGGTACCCATGGTGCAATAGGCGCTCTGTTGTCCAGGTTCGTTGACCATGGGTAAATCCATGGTGTATTGCAACCAGTCTTTTTTTCGGTATACTTTGTCTTCTTGGCCTTTTGATTTTTTGTCCCAATCATTGCAATCCCATCCGCTGGACATGGTCAACAAATGCTTCAAGGTGATTCTCGATTTTGCTTCAGATTTGTTTTTCAAGGGTTTTAAAGGACCTAAATACTTTTGAATGGGGTCATTGATGTCTTCTATCAATCCTTTGTCCACAGCAATCCCAATTAAAATAGAGATAAACCCTTTGGTTACCGAGCGCAAGTCATGTGGAACGTCTGGCGCATAACCCTTAAAATAGGTATCCATCAAAAGCGTATCCTTTTTGGCAATGAGCAGGCTTTCAACGCCATTTTCTGTGTGTTCTATTACCTTGATTAGGGATACGATTTTTGTACTATCCAAGGTTTTGGTCCATGTTTTTGAAACCTGCCAAACACTATCAAGCTCCTTTTGTTCTGAAAGGGCATCTGGGTTTTGGGAAGTTCCCCAAAAAAAGGATAGAAAGCATAAACAAGCGCTTGTAAATCGTGGCACAGGTCAGAAATTTAAAATTGAAAAAGTATCGAACAATAACTATTCCGAAGTAGTTTCCCAGCTTTCCCAAAGCGGTGATGAATCTCGCCAAAGAGGGCGCGCTTCTATATCCGTTCTGCTGGATGGATAATTCACGTACCAAGTGGTAGCAGTATACCTATCCATTCCTCCGCCCACGAGGGAATCGTTCATATAATCGGTCATCAGCCCGGTAGAATAGCCATTGGTGCCCGCGATTTTAGTCCAATGGTTCTGTGTTCGGAAACGAATCTTTAGGCTATCCCCATCAATCCTGGGTGCTTGACCAATGATGGAACGGATTTGTGCAAAAACTTCCACACCTTGAAAAATGGTTAAAAAGTCAGCATCGGCAACATGTTCTACACGATTGCTACCCCAACCAATGCGAATGGGATAGCCCAGCCGAACGGCATCTAAAAGTTCAGCTTTGTCACCAAACGTTGCCGTACCGTTCTCGTCATTACGATACACCATTTTCCAACCAGATTCTGGTATTTCTGTGGATTGGTTACAGGAAAAGATAAAGGTTAGGCCAAGAAGAAAAATAAGGTGCTTGTTCATATTACAGTTAGGTTGTGAAGGAAGGTAGCACTTTACTTAATTCCAAAGTGTTAAAGCATAAGACGCTAACAAAACTTTAAGGTTTACCCTATCTCAAACTATCTTTTTGCTTTGATTTTGTCAATTTGGATAAGAAGCCCATCCAAAATCTCGTCTTTTTCATCAAGCAGGTAGTCTTTAATGAGGATATCAGGTATCACCCCTTCTTTTTTCTTGCTTCCGTTCACTCTGACAATATAGCCTTTGGATACCGTAACCGGAATCCCTGTTTTGGGTAAAACAAATTGGAAGATAGACGCAAAAAGAGATGGGAAATCTCCTGTTTCTTCACCGACAATGGTTCCGAACCCCCAATCTTGTATTTGTGCCGAGGCCACGGCAGACTGTGAATGGGATTGTCGATTGGCCAAGACATAAACCTTTCCCGAAAACCGTTTAGCTACAGGTTTTGGGGTATACGGTTCAAAAGCGTACTCATAGATTTCACCATCTTTGTGAGAAAGCGTTTTTTGCCAAAAAACACTGGTAGTATCATGGTTTTTTCGAACATGTTCTTTTAAAAACTTACTTGTTTTCAGGGTGAAGTTAGCGTTCCAGGTGAAGGATTTGTCGGCGAAATAGGAGATAAGATAATCACTGAAGGAATCGTTTCCACCTCTATTGTTTCTAAAATCGACTATCAAATTTTTACTACTCTTTGCTTTGATTTGGACAAATGCCGAATCAATGAATTTTTGATATGCAGTTTCATTACCAGAAAAATCTCCAGGATTCAAGTAAGCAGCTTGCGAAAAGAATTTCAACTCTTTTTTTGCATTGAACACTTCGTTCCGTTTAGTTTCATACCCTTCGATTAATGGGATGGCATCGAGTTTGAATGACTTTATACCCGCCTCGGTTTTTAATTCTACTTCAAAAGTTTCTTGTTGACCAAAAATTTGCCAATAATATCTTGGAAAGGAGTAGAGTTCCAATTTGACTTGTTTAAAGTATATGCGCTCCGCTGAAATCTGCTGATAGATTTTGGAAAGAATTTCACCCATAGATACTCCATTGATTTTTAGAAGCTCGTTTCCTATACCAATTCCGTTTTGGGCAGACCAATTTTTTCTGACCAACGGTTTATTGTCATCAAATGCAATTTCCAAAGGGAACAAGGTTCCTCCCGCAACAGCATATTCCCGATAGGCTGGAATAGGAAACTCAATGGCCGTGTGTCCGTTCTTCGCATGGGCCACAAACCGTTGAAGAAAATTATGGGCTTGAAAAGCAGAAAGGGAATCTTCTTGAACCGATGCTTTGGTGACCTGATAAATAGAATCGTATTTTTCCTTTGATGTGTAGGTAAAAAGATTGTAGTGCGCATCCTTGAGTGCCGCATAGAGATAATCTAAATCCGATAAAACATCTTCTTTGGAAAACTTGGAATTGGTAGATTGTCCAAAACCAATGGTTGAGCTAAAAATTACAAAGAAAAAGTATGTAATAAAATTACGCATTACAGTAAAATTTGATGAAGAAATCTTTTGAGGTTAGCGGTCTTTTTTGCGGTAAACGAATTTGAGACCGCTCCAATTCTCGTCAACGGCAGCAACTTTGATATCTACCAATCCGGCTTGGAGGAGGTGTTCGCGAATCATGTCCCGCTTTAAATCTGTTTGGATTTTTGAACTGCCCTTGGGCCAACTTACCCAAAGCATTCCATTTTTTTTAAGGATGAACTTAAAAAAGCCCGATTGCTCCTGCAGGGCTTTGTAAGACGTAAGAAAGGCATGTACAAAATCAGCAGATGCAACTGCTGGGTTTTCC
This sequence comes from Bacteroidota bacterium, assembly GCA_039027495.1. Taxonomy (GTDB): domain Bacteria; phylum Bacteroidota; class Bacteroidia; order Flavobacteriales; family Flavobacteriaceae; genus Flagellimonas. The sequence continues at coordinate 24,028 of JBCCKH010000016.1, read as the reverse complement.
AGTTGCTCTAGGTTTTCCGGTAAATCCGAAAACAATTCAAAGTAATGGCCGGGCGCGTTGTGGAGGACGATATGAAATCCCTCTTTTATGCCCAATTTCTTCGCAAGGGGTGTTCCGGAGTATCCTGCGTTCATTTTCAAAATAGGTTTATTGTATAATGAGACGAATGCTTGAATGGTTTGTTTCAATTTAATCAAAGAATTTATTTCAACCCCTTGGTTTTACTGGAAAACTACACCACAGTAACCACAACATTGCCTCTTTTTCGACCTGAATCTACATAGTGATGTGCCTCCGCCAGGTCTTCCAATTGAAAGCTACGGTCTATAAAAGGCTTTATCTTATCTTCTTCAGCAAGCTTCTTGATGTGAAGCAGCTGTTCGGTTTTTTCTTTGGTCAACATTTTCACGGAAACAAAACGTCCTTTCGGAAGTAGCACCTTTTTAGCTTTCGGTTTGTTGGTTTTTCCAACCGCATCGAATACTACATCAAATTGTTGGTCTAGCTGGGTATAGTCTTTTTTGGTGTAGTCCAAAGCATGGTCGGCACCAAGGGATTTGACCATGTCGATATTTTTGCCACTGCACACCGCAGTCACTTTCAATCCCATAGTTTTGGCAATTTGAACCCCATAGGAACCTACACTACCAGAAGCACCATAAATCAATATGTTTTGTCCAGATTGTACGGCCGCTTTTTCCAAAAGGAATAACGCAGTCATTGCGCCTATGGGCAGAACGGCGGCCGATTTAAAGTCAAGATTAGGAGGTTTAAGGGCAACAACTCCATTTTTCCAGGTTTCTGGGATGCACACATATTCGGCATGGGAACCGGCCCTCAATAGGGTGGTGGTTCCAAAAACGGCATCTCCAATTTGAAATCGGGTGACTTTGTTCCCTTTTGAGACCACAACACCGGCAAATTCATGCCCCAAAATTTTCTTTTTGGGTTTTAAGAGTCCAAAAATCAAGCGCGCTGGTAGCCAGAACAAGGGAGGGAAGTCAGAACTTCGCAAGCGAACGTCTCCAGAGGTAACGCTTGTTGCATGCACTTTTACCAAAATCTCAGTTTCCTTTGGATATGGCTTTTCTATTTCTGCTAGTTTGAGCACTTCGGGAGGACCATATTGATGATACACGACCGCTTTCATCTTGATTTGGCTTCCTTTTATTGAAGAAAGAGTTTCTCTTCTTTCTGGGTTCCGCATTCTTCCAATTGAATTCGGACCAACTCTTCCAAATCCGACTGGAAACCGTTCCGTGTCACTTTCCAAGTGTCGCCATGAATGGATTCATAGCAAATTTCCATCTTGATTTTATCCCCTCTATTAAAAATGAACATGGCCAGTTCGGTATTGTCGTTGATGCCTTCAGCAGTAGACCAGTCCACTACGGACATGCTTTCATTTGCAGCAAGAACCCGAGCATGGAGGTTCTGGGTGCTTTGCGAAATAACAATCGAATCTGGTACCTGCAAAACCTTGTAAAACTCTGCCCAGTTTTCTACATACGTGCCATCATACGAAATCTTGACACTTTGAATCAGTGCAGGACCAATTCCCTTGTTTTGAACAATAAACTTATACGTTACGATTTTACCATTGCGGTCTCCCACCCACATATCCAAAGAAATATGTGGCCAGGCATTGCTCTTGGTTTGTTCAAGCAGAATTCTTGACTGCTCGCTCATGATGTTGGTTTGGCGCACGTAAACAAACAAGGCGGCGAAACTGGTTAACAACACCCCCAATGCGATGATGAGATTGGGGTCTATCTTTTTATACCATGATTTTTTACTAGCCATTTGGATTAAACGAATTAGGGTTGAGCAAATCCTTTCTTATCTGTTCCACGTCTTACTTATTGAGGGTGAGCGTATCCAAAAACAAGTCAATGAACGCTTTATCTTCTGGATAATCTTCATTGAGCAGCATGGTGACCAAGATAATGCCTTCATCCTTTTCGCCATAGGTGGCTACGGTATAGGTTTCGCGTTCACCTTTGTAGGTCAAAACCGCTTCAATACCCTCAATGGTTTGTCCACTCGTTAGGGTCTTTTTGAAATCCTTTTCTGTTTTTTGATAGCCGTAATTGATGCTTTCCTTAGTGATTTCATTGAGCATCAAACGGGTTAGGCTACTTGGGTTCAGGGTTGAATACTTTTGAACCATAAAGCCATTACCAGTGGATTTCATAATCATGCATTGCTCAATACCTTCTTCAATTACTGAATTGGACACACTTAAGGCTTTGTCATATTTGAACGCAATCATATCATCCGAATAGGTGAGGATTTCCGGCTGAATTACCGTAATCGTCAATGGCTGTTTGGATTTGGGTTTGTATTCAATGGAACCATTTAAATCTACTGGGATTGAGTCTGAATTGATAACTACAATATAATTCCCGTCATTTTGTGCGATGCCTTGGCATAATAAAAACAAAAGACTAAGTAACAAAAGATACGGTTTGGTCATGGAGGTCAATTTAAGTTGTGGTGCAACATTTGGTTGAAAACAGGATAGGACCAACTTTTTTGACCCTAATGCTTCGGGAAGATAGGGTTTTTGCTCATGAATTGAAACCACTGGTAAGGAAGTCTTTGTGAGCAGTTTGGTTAAAAAGGGAGCAACTTCTTTACGGTCCCAAACAGCACAGCTGCAAAAGACTTTTTTGCTTGTTTTAAAGGGTTCAAATCTAGATTTTGAAAAACGGGTATTGCTTTTCTCTCTGAGCTGTAAATGGCTTGAAAACCAGCCGTAGGTTTTAGTTCTTTTTCCGAAACGGAATACCTTGCTCCTGTAATAACGTACTGCTTTTCGTTTGGATGGTTAGGATCGTCACAAGTGAATTCATAGTAAACATTGTCATTGGAAACCCAAGTCAGTTGCTGGTTGGTATTGCAATAGGCGTAATGTGGATTTTCGGCAGTCATCACATCTTCATCAAAATGATAGACATACCCTAGAACAAGCGTTTCCTCTTTGTTTTCAACAATATAATTCCAGCCTAAACCATCTCCTGTATAACAAGATTGAAACCCCACCAATGTCAATTCTTCTTGGACCAGAGTGTCGGTCAAAATTACGGGTAACCATAAATGGTGTACCTCCTGTCCCGCCCAGCTTCCATGCCAGTTTCCTGAAAACTGATGTAACGCGTCATAAGCACGTTTTAAGTTCGTCTTGCACAAACGCGGTTTTTTCAAAACATGTTTTAAATCCTTGTGTGGAAGTAAGTCCTCTTTGATTATATTCTGCACCAAAGAACGACTTCCCCGATGTAAACTGTAAAAGTTCATGGATTCCTTTACGCCTTTCCAAAAAAACTTGTCAAAGTCTTCACGGGATACACTATGATGGGATCCAACAGCACCAAAACCATCGAGCAATTGATAGTCTTGGGAAAGATTCAATTGAACATCTTGATGTGAAAAGGATGTTTTTTGGGGTTTGCCAGACTCCCAATGGTTTGAGGCATAGGCAAAGAAAACCAGGGTCCAAAGAAGATGGTTTTTCATTCCTTTGTGGCGTTTAGGGTATGATTCTCATGCTGGACCCCGAAATCCTGTTGTTGCCATGTCTCTAAACTTTTGTTGCGCAAGCGAATAGCCCTTTGGGCAGCGCAACTAGACAACAGAAGGTGGGCTAGTAGGAAAAAAAGAAAACACAGTTTCCAAGATTTGTGCTTTCCCGAAACCATATGCTTAGCATGTGAGATTCTCATAATGTTTTTTTGATTGATACGATGAGACCTCCTATTGCCGTGCCGTACTCAGGCCGTATACCACCTTGTGCTTAAATGTGATATAGAGAATGCTGAACAAGGTTAAAAACTCAACTCCCATAAAGAAGTAGTCATCCAAATCTGCCTCAGGAAAGGTACTGAGCATGCCAAATGCCATTACTACGACGGCAATGCTGTTTGCCCAGCGATTAGCCGTTTCACCTAAAATTTTGGGGAGTACTACCATTAGAATCGGGATTTCAAGAATTATCCCAAATACGAAAACAAGTTTCTCACTGATATCCTGAACCAATAAGGTTTCTACAAATTGTTTGTTTGCGAATTGATGTAAATCCCGAAAAATCATGTTGAACAGGATGAAAATCCACAGTGTAGACAATAGGTTTCTCGGGTCAATTTTTTGCTTTTCCATTGTATTAGATTTTTGAAAGCGCAAAATTGAAGTGACCCAAATCATTTTTCATTGACTTGGGTTAAGAAAGCATCTTACAGTAGTTATTTAACAAGTCTTTTACGAATTCGGCTTAGTGACTCTGGTTTGATGCCCAAATAACTGGCGATAAGATATTGTGGAATTCGCTCGAGAAGTTGTGGTGAGTTTTCCTGAAGATGTAAGTAGCGTTGCTCTGGTGAGAGCTTGATGAATGTATCGTATTTAATGCGTTGAGAAGCCAACTCGTCTTCCAACATCATTGGTCCCATTAATGCGAGTCGTGGAATTTTCTGCATAAGCTCAGCGGTACGCTCAGGGGAGCCCATGGAAATGATACAATCTTCCAAACACTCCAAATAGTATTCTGAAGGCCGTTTGGTGGTATAGCTGACGGGAGTAATCGGTTGCTTTTCCTCAAAAAACTCAGTCACCTTTACTTCACCCTCCACCAAATAATAACTGTAGACGCATCCTTTCAAGATAAAAAAACATTCCTGTGCGGTATCTCCTTGTGCTAAGAGTACCGTTCCTTTTTTTAGGGAACGCACAAACTTAATGTCTGAAACAATGGCCTTTTCTTCTTCGGTCAGGTCAATGTATTTGGATAGAAACTCGAAAATCGGATCGTCCATCTCCTTGGTTTTTCAACTTCGGGCATAAGGTAATTCTTTTTGCACTGCAATATTTGATTCCCGTTAGAAATTGGCCTAATTCTTGATGTTTTAAAGTAGCGAAATAAGCTATAAAAGCTTTGTTGGACCGTAAGTAGCGTTGGTCCTGAACCCATTTTATAAAGTTCTAAACTTGAATACTTAAACGACAAAATTAATTTGTTTAAACTTTAACAAAATTTATTAAACAAAATAGTTAGCTTTATCATCGCAAAAAATTTAATTGAACTGGCGGTCTGCACTAAGGTCGCACTGGAATTAAAAAATATGAAAAATCAAGAACTCTTACTAGAAGATTATCTAGAAACCAACGAAGTTTTAAATGGCTTTTCCCATGACGAGATAGGAGATGACCATTTATATACGGGAATTGAAACACCAATGAAGGCCGATGCATTCGCGTTGACCGCTGACGAGAAAAAAGAAAGTATCGCAAAGCTTTTTGAACAAATCATGGACGTTATGGGCCTTGATTTGACCGATGATTCCTTAAAAGGGACTCCAAAGCGCGTTGCGAAAATGTACATCGATGAAATTTTTTCCGGTCTTGACCCGGCCAATAAGCCCAAGGTGGCCTTATTCGAGAACAAGTACCAGTATAACCAAATGCTGGTTGAGAAAGATATCACGTTCTATTCCAATTGCGAACATCACTTTGTGCCGATTATCGGAAAAGCGCATGTTGCCTACATCTCATCTGGAAAGGTCATTGGCTTATCCAAGTTGAATCGTATCGTGCAATATTTTGCTAAACGCCCGCAGGTACAGGAGCGATTGACGAATCAGATTGCTTTGGAGCTGCAATCCATATTGGAAACAGAAGATGTTGCCGTAATCATTGATGCCAAACACCTTTGTGTTTCATCTCGAGGAATCAAGGATGATACCTCTGCTACAGTGACTTCATTTTACGGAGGGCAATTCAATACTCCTGAGAAAATCCAGGAACTATATAATTATATCAATAATTAAGGCTTTTGAAAACGCTAGATGCCATTAGCCAAAAGGCACTGAATCCTGAGGTGAAAACAGATAAAAGCGATACCGTCGAATTGTATGACATTGCCATGAATCGATTGGACGGTACCGTTTTGGATTTATCTGAATACAAGGGAAAGCACTTGCTTTTTGTCAACGTTGCCTCCAAATGTGGTTTTACGGGGCAGTACAAAGACTTGGAACGTCTGTACCAAAAATACAAGACGCAACTCATGGTCATTGGGGTCCCCAGCAATCAGTTTGGCGCGCAGGAACCTGGCACCGCTGAAGAGATTCAATCGTTCTGCGCATTGAATTATGGCGTGAGTTTTGTCATGACCGAAAAGGTGATGGTAAAAGGTCCAAATCAGCATCCGCTATACCAATGGTTGACCAAAAAGGCCTTGAACGGAAAGCAGAACAGCAGCGTTAAATGGAATTTTCAGAAGTATTTGGTGAATCCTGAGGGAAAGCTCATTGATTTTTTCTACTCGATTACCTCTCCTTCAAGCTCCAAAATCACAAAGCACCTGAAAGCCTAAACCACCTTTAATATTTTTACAGGTTTTGACCTACCTTTCAATTTGGCTTCCAAAAAAGCTTCTGGTTTGGATGGAGGGTTTTCCAGTTTTTGATACACTTCTTCCGTGATGATGAGTTGGGATTGATGCTCTTTGTTCAGCTGTTCTACACGGCTGGCAATAATCACCGGATTACCGGTTACGGAATATTGCTTTCGTTTTTCATTGCCGACATTCCCCGTCACCACATAGCCTGCATGCAATCCAATGCCGATTTTGGTCCTTTTAATGACACCAGCTTCATTACGCTCCTTGAGCTCGAACAAGATTTCTTTGGCTGCTTTATAGGCATTTTGGCAATCATTGCCGTGGGATTTGGGGGCACCAAAAGTAGCCATGAGTCCATCACCCATCAATTGGTTGATGTTGCCATTATGACTTTGGATGGCATCCATCATAAAGCCGAAAACGTTGTTTTGGTAATCAATCAACTCTTCTGGGGTCATTTTTTCCGCTAAGGGCGTGAAATCGCGAATGTCCAAAAACATCAAGCAGACGAAATGTTTGCCTGGCACGTCATTGGTATTCTCCAATAATTCCAGTGCAATATCTTCCGAAACTTGTTGGGTTAACAGCTTTACAATTCGTTTTTCTGCGGAAACCAATTTGGTTTTGGCTTTGTTCAGGTCGCGATGGGTGACCTGCAAGCGCTTGTGCTGTTTGCGTTTGGTCAGGTAGAGATAAAATACACCAAGAGCTCCCAAGATAAGCACGATTCCCACGCCGATAGAAGCATTTCGAATGGCAACCTGTCTTTCCTTCTCCCGTTCTGCCGACTGCACGTTCATATCGGCGATTTTCTTTTGCTGTTTGAGCAGCGCTATCTCATTTTCTTTCTGTTGGCGGGCGGCCACTTCGTCCAAACTATCCTTTTTGATTTTAACCGTGAGCTCTTGGTACATGCGATAGTAGGCCATTGAACTTTCAAAATCATTTTCACGCGCATAGCGTTCTGCCAGGTTTTTCATTTGCGCCTGTTCATCGCGAAGTACTTTATCGATTTCTGCTTTGGACGCATTATTTATCGATAGGCTATCCAGTAGCTCAGCGTTTCCTGACAGCACGTCTGAATTACTTCCTGCCAGTTCTTTTTCTTGGTTGGCAATGGCCTCTCCCAGAAATTTTTGGGCAGTAGTGTGTTGGTTCAAACTATCATAAATCTGGGCAATTTTGAGTTGGATTTCCCCAATATTCTCTGAATCTCCTTGATTTTGGAGCAGATTTATGACCTGTTCATAGTGTTCTATGGCTTTTATGAAGTTTCCCCGGTTTTCATGATGCACTGCTAGCTTCATTTCTTTTTGTACCCCAAGGTTGTTGGCAGTCTTATTGAAGTTTTTGGCAAAACGAATTTGACTGAAGGTCTTGGAGAGTAGGCCTTGCTTTATTTCAGAAGAATCAACCACGGCATAAAGGGAATCAAGACTAGCCCGGGCTTTGGTTTTGTATGCTTCATTTGCCATTTCTTGTGATAGGGCCAAGCTGGCTTCCAAGTGGTTTTTGGCTTCGAAAAAACGTTCTCGGTCAAACATTACTTGGCCAAGTTGTAAATGTGCCAAGGCCAACAGATGGCGTTTTTCCTCTGAAATCAGAGTATTCGACTCGGTAAAAATGACTTCTCCCAACTCAACGGCAAGTTTACCGTATTTAATACTTTTCCTAGGACTTTCCTTTCGAAAATAGCGGGTAAGCCGGTTTAGGCTTTCCAGTTTTTCAATCCCATATTGTTGCTTGTATTCTTTTTCCAGTGATTCTATGGCACCCTCTTGAGCGAATGTAGCATTCGAAAATACGGTCAGCACAAGTATTGCAATACCAACTTTGATTCGAACCTGTAAAAGTTGTGCCATAGTGGGTGGGGAAGAGGTCTCTTTCTACCCTTGAAGGTATTGAATTATTTGGAAAAAGCTGTTTTTCGTAAGATTCGGAATCAAATTTTACAATGCAAACCGACGATATACACTGGTTCGAAATAATATTTGGTCATACCTTATAAACTACACCGAATTTCTCGTTGGTTCGGGTCCAATCTTCAGCAGTAAAGCCCAGTTCTTGGTCAATGCTTTGGGTTCCTATGGCTCTAAAATAGTCTTCAACCCCTGCGGGCGAATAACCGAAGAGAATCATTACCTCATCTTGTCCCTTGTTTTCAAACCCATGCCATGTCGTTCTGGGAACATAAATCAAATCACCCGCCTTGCCTTCATGGACCGTATCGCCCAAGGTAATTTCAGCTGTACCTTTTTGGATGAAAATGAATTCTTCTTCATGCAAATGTTTATGAACGGGTATACCATCCCCCGGCGGGATCTTTTCGGTGAGCAAGGCTATTTCGGGCGTAAACTTCGCACTTTTGGCCACTTTGATGTTTACCTCTGCTTTGCGTTCATTACCGATATACCAGGTTTCCCCTGCATTGGCTTTTAGAATCAATCCTTCTGATTTGTCAAGAAAATGCGTTTCGGCGTACGTACTAGGTATGCCGCTTATGCATAGACCCGAACAGTCCTAATTTTTGGATAAAATCTCTTCTATTAGCAGTTGTCCTCATAGCTAAATTCATCTTTTTAAGTTGGATTATTTTAAAAATACATTAATGAGGCTAGTTACTTCCTTCAGAAAAAACAGACCGAGACCAAAAACCAAATAACTAGTGGCAACACCGAGAATTGTGGCTTTGTGAAATAATTTTTTTGAAGTCCAATCATAAATTAATGGGAAGATCAACACAACACCAAAATGAAACATGTCGGCATTTGTTTTATCCAAATTCAGGATATCACACCATCTCACATAAGCTGGAACCAATAGGTTTAACCCACCGATAAACAATAGTCTTTTGTGCCAATCCATTCGATTTTTGATTGCCGCATATAACCCTCCCATATAAAGAAGAACAAAACTGAACAGCATATAAAAATTAATAGCCAGAAGTTCAGGTCGATGAAATTCTCGACTTAGGTTGAAGGATATGTACAAACCACTTGCTATTAGAAAGGTGACTAGCAGAACACTAAATAATCCCAAGTTTCGATGAAGCTTTATACGCTTGCCTATGACAAGTCTAGTTTGGACTACGAATAGGATAAGCCATAAAACCATCAGTACAGCGTGGAATACAACGGACGGAATCGCATAGCGCGCTTGACGTACAGGATGCACAAGTACTTTTAAACCAAAGGCCATAATAGCAAAGCAGAGGATACCCACTGATGCTCTGAAAAAAAAGCGGTTGTGTATTTTTGAACTTAGTGATGTATTGCTGGTAATTTTCATTCTTCAAGAATCATTTCGTCTATTTACGCTATTACCCTTTGATCATAGCCTCCAGAAAGCTTTGTACTGCCTTGGATTTTCCTATGGGGGCAATAAACAGACAATAGATGTTGATAAGCACGGCGAGATATGTCGCGGGATGCTTGACTTTCTTATAGATTGCCCCTGTCACCAATATCATGGCGATGATTACAGCCTGGGTAACATAGGTGGGAAAGATGATATCGATATCCGGCCACTTATCGATTTGAGCGAGAATGAACATATTTTGAATACCTCTTCCCAGGGCGGGCATCATGATAATAAAAACAGTAGAAATCAGCCACCAAGCATGCTCATGAACTTGTTTTCGCTTGATGATGGCCATAACAACGGCAAATCCAAACGCCAGAATCATTGGAATTTCTATGGCTGCAACCCCGTAGAAAAAATAGGGCTGAAAAGGGCCAAAGCGTTCCGGAAATTCAAGGGCGTTCTGAACACTTTGCAGGTCACGGTACATCATGCTTAAAGCCGTCAAAGTAACCCCACCAGCCAAAAACATTCCGATAATCCCATTGGTACGGTGTTTTTCCAATTTTCCATGGGTAGCATAATACGGCTGAATTATCAAATATAGATACCAGACGGTCCCCGTCCAGTAATGAATGTGTACGGACCATGCGTTGTCCAAAAAATCCCCCCAGTAGTCCATGGCGATGCCCAACTGCATTACCACCATGGGGAAAATCATAAAGAGGTGTAGTTTCTTGTATTTTTCCATCACAGTTTTTGTTTATGCTCTGCAATTTCTTCGTCCCTGAGATTCAGAAATTTGGCCGCATTGTTATAGAAGATGTTTTCTTTCTGTTCCAAGGTCAAAAAGGTGGCATTATTCACGGTTTCTATACCTGTGGAGATTAATTGGGGCCATACCATTTGGTCACTGCCATACATGATTCGGTCTTCAAACCCAGCGCGAATCAGGGATTTCAAGTAAAAATTGAACTCCTCGGTAGGTAAAATCCAATTGACCACGGCGATGTCTACATATACGTTGGGATACATGTACATTAGAGCTTTGAGTTCTTCGATGTAAGGCCATGCACCGTGCATAATGTAAAGTTTGAGTTTTGGGTGTTTGGCCAGAATATCTTCCAATTGCTTGGGATGGGCATTATAGGCCCGCATGGCACCAAAAGCTCTGGGCATGATTCGAATCCCATAATTGGGACCGCCGGGGAACAAATGAAACCCTACAGGAATGCCTAGTTCCTCCGCTGTGGAAAAAAAGGCGGATTGTGAAGGGTCATCTGCCTTAATTCCGGCGTAGAAGGGTGATAATTCTGCAAGGGCATGAAGCCTTCCGTTTTCAAATTGTGCATCAATACTATCCAACCGAGATTGACCAATGAGAACCACATCCGGACGCGCTTCGTACCATAAATCTCCGGAGGTTACCATGGCTTTGACAATGTTATGTTCATCAAACTTCTGAAGCACTTGTGTTTTGAGTTCTTCGGCATTTTGAACTCCTACATAGGTTTCACCACGAATTGTAGGGGGATGGGTCATGCCGAACATCATACTTTTTTGGTACGCGTGGATATGCATGTCGATGATGGGACCGTTGTAGTGTTCTTTGGCAGCTGTTTTTTGGTCAGACTCTTGGGCACCCGCTGGGGTGATGAAGAGGAAAAGAACCATTATCAATGAGAAGCGTAGCATTATTTTAATTTAGGTTCCTGTTGTGTTCTGCAATGCACACCACCGCCGCCCCAATTAATCGGCAAAGCATCGTAGCAAAAGATTTTTCTGTCTGGGAAATATTTTTGCAATAGGCTTTTTAGTCTTTCGTCTTTGCGTTTCTCGGATTCGGGCATGCCTTCTTTCCAATATTCCGAAGCAATCACCACCCCATTGGTAATCGTAAAATTGGCATATTCCAAGGCTGGTACCATTACAATGGAGTCGCCAAGAGAAATGTTTTCGCGAGCAGATTCGCTCATCAAGCCATAGTAGAGACCTTCATTCACGGTAAGTGGATATCCAAAAAGAGAGTAGTCCGGTGCTTCTATCGTTTCAATATGATAGGGTTTTCCATTTGGCTGTCTCGCTGCTTTCAATTGAGCTAAATTCTGCTGAAAAACAGTGTAGTCGTGCGCCAGCATACTATTCTTGGCGCGGTCAGCTTCGGATATCACCGTAGCTAAAATGGTGGTGTCGTTCAAAAACCGAGTGGTTACGTCAATATGCCCGTTGGCGCCTTGTCCAAAAAAAGAATCTATTTTGAGACCGGGTTTGTCAATCAATGGAAACTCGTCAAGCCAAATGATTTGTTCTTTCCCCAACTTATCAAGTAAGATTTGCTCTACTTCTGCAACAGACCTATCTGGATTTCTTTGCGTGGCTAGGGCCTTGTAGGCAATTATGGTGTTACTGTTTACTTCAATCGCACCCCCTTCGAAGTACAATCCTGTAGAATCTTTGCTGTAACCTTTCATTTCCTGAAGCGTATTGGAAAGCTGACCTCGGAAATCGTCTTCGCAACTATATACATTGCCATAGCAGCTCCATTCAAAATCCAATATTTTATTTTGGCTACCATTCGTAACAAACATGAGCGGGTCGCGCATCCATGAGGACCAGTAGGGCAGTTTTATCCATTCAATGCTATCTGCTCTTGCATCAAGTTCGGTAAGACGGTTTCGCCCTACTTGCATAAGGGAATCATTGTCATAGACCACCTTGGTTTTCACATATTGGGAGAGCTTGGCAATTAATATTAGTCTTTCCTCTTCACTGGGCACACCGCTGTACGATTCGTAATTGAAATCTGTCCAAATGGCTTCGTGCGTAGACCATTCGGGAGGATAGGTGAATTTTACCTCCTCTTTTTTTGGAGTGTTACATGAAATAACAAATAATCCGATAAAAACTACAGTGTACTTCATTTTGGTTTGAATTTGTTACGTGATTAATCAGTTTTTGGCTCTTGCTGGGTGATACAATGGATGCCGCCCCCATGCCAATTCAGGGTTAAGGCTTCCATCTGTATGATCTGTCGATTGGGAAAAAGTTCCTGTAAAACCTCGAGCGCTTTTTTATCGGAAACTTTGAGTTCTTCTGGCAATCCCCGCTTCCAATATTTAGCGCCCAGCACTGCCCCGTTGGTAATCAAGAAATTGAGATAGGACGAAGCCGGATAGTTCTTTAAGGTATCTCCGATTTTGAATCCTTTTTCAAAAAAAGTTTCAGCCCATTCCGTTTCTTCTGTTAAGACCACCTTCCTAGATAATTTATCGAGGTTGGGCATAGGGATTCGTTTGATGTTCCAGGGTTTGCCATTGGGTTGCTTTTGACCTAAGATGTAGCGATAGTTTTCCTCCAAGGCTTCACGGTCCAGCCTACTTAAGGGATTAGTCTTGGCCTCTTCTTCTGATATTTCACCCAACAAAACCGTGGAATCATTGACAAAACGGCAAAACTCATCGATATGGCCATTGGCCCCGCCACCAAAATAGTTTTCCACTTGGGGGCCTTTAATGGATAAATCCGTGAAAATGGAGCGCTTTAACCAAAGCATGTTGGTCTTTCCAAAGGTGGCCAAATAGTCTTTTTCAATTTCTTGAAGGGTTTTGCCTTCGTTTCTATCCAGGGCCATTTCTTCTACAGCCATCATGGTACCATTACCATTGGCTTCCAATGCGCCCCCTTCGGCATAGGTTGTCGCCTGATTTTCCACTTTTACCCCAAGTTCATTGGCGAAGTAAGCACCATAACCATCAACATTAGCCACGAGCTGAGGTAACGAATCGATATCATTAATCCCACGATAGACTTTGAACCAGTTATAGGCTTTCCATTTAAAATCGGCGATACCCAAATTTCCATTTTCATCTTTCACAAAAAAAGGCCCAGGGTCACGCATCCATAAAATCGTGTCGAAGTGATTGTAAAAGCCAACGGAATCCAATGGAATACCCATAGCTTCCATGCGATTGGTAACATGTCTTTTGATACTATCGTTTACCACTACCATGTTCACTTTTATGTGATTGGTAAGCTCACCAACTACTTCAAGTAAAAATGGATTGGCATCGGTATGCGATGGGTCGTCACTCCAGGCGACCCATATCGCTTCGTGAGGTTCCCACTCTGGTGGATAAGTGTATTCAGCCTCTTTTTTCTCGATTTTGCTTCCGCATGAGACCGTCATGATTACTGTAAATAATATGAGGTATTTCATATTCAATTTTCTGGTTGGTATTGGCTTTTGGTAATACAAAAGTTTTAAAACATTTTTCTGTAGCGCGTCAGGTTTTTCTAAAAGCAGTATTTCTTAACGGGTTGACGCCAAATCCACTGCATTTACAGGATGAATCAAAAGCACCTTCTCATCTTCTTCGGAGGTAGTGGCCGTTTTTACGATAATGTCGATGACCGCTTGAGGATTTAGTTGTGGATTTACGGCTAAAATTTTACCGGCTAGATTCGCGACATTTGGCGCTGCCATAGAGGTGCCAGAAGACACCATTCGGTCTCCACCGGGCACATAACTTTCTACTTCGAAACCATTCGCGTAGACATCTACGCTTTTCCCTTCCGCAGTGAAGCTTGTTTTTTTGCCTTCGATATCCACCGCACCAACGGTAATGAGATTCGGCAGATTAATGCTGGAGGGATAGTACGCCGTGAAATCGACGTCATCATTCGCATTACCTGCTGCGCACACGAATAGAATCTCTGGAGCTGAGGTTAACGCCTCTTTAAAGGCATCGTACTGTTTGGTGAAATGTAATTTTGCTAGCGTTTTGCGCTCAGCGTCATCTGCACCAATGCCATTTACCTCATAACTTCTGAGTACCGATTCATAGCTATTGCCCCAGCTCATGTTAACCACCTTCACCTTGTGCTTTTTAAAATAGGCCACTATTTCACCATAGGATTTAGCCCTTCGTTGGCGTGTTTCTTCATTAGGGGGGTCTGGAATAGCCTTATGGTTTATGGTGAATCTTGCGGACACTATTTTCGCCATATCATTTCCCTCCTCCGCAATTCCAGCAACATGTGTTCCATGCGAATAGTTATTATACAGCGTCAGCTTATCCAAATAAGATTCCACCTCTTTTGGGTTTATCTCCGACATTTGTTTTCTAAGGCTACTGGCTTCTTCTGAAGCTATGTTGGCCATCAAATCCATATACCCTTTCATATAGCTTTGAAAAACACTTTTGTCTTCCATAGTATGAGCCTCAGGCTCTAGGTATTCTGAAGATTTGAATCCTTTAATATCGAAGGCTATTCCATAAACATCATCGACATAACCATTCCCGTCGGTATCTTTTCCATCAAATTTTTCCAGTGGATTTTTCCACTGTTTCTTTTCGGGCAAAACGGGCATATCCACACCCGAATCCCAAATCCCTATCAAAACCGATGCGTATTTAGGATTTTCAGTTAGAGTTACTTCTCTATCTTTCCACAGGTTTACTTTTTCAGCAGTTTTACTATTTGCCGTCAGAACCGTTTCAAAGCCTTCCTGTATGGCCTCTTTGAATGGAATGTAATATTCCAGCACATAATGCATCCCGATTAATTGGGTAATGAGGTTTCCTGGTATTTCTCCTTTGTTGTTGTCCAATGCGGGTTGAATGTCGCCCGATATAAATCCCAAAAGGAAATTCTTGCTTGAGAATTCACTTCGTCCCTTGAGGTATTCAATCTCCTCCCGTATGACCTCAAATTCGGCAGCGTTTAGTTTTGTGATGAGGCCTTCCGTTATGGTTTTATGGATTGTATCACTTTCAGCTGCATTGTGTTTCATCAGTCCATTCAGAATAACTTCAGCTTCAATTTCATACATGGTTTTTTCAGAAGGTTTATCTGCAAACAAGCGACCTTTTTCGATGTAGGTCAGTGCCTCAGCATAATGGCCTTCAATCATGTTGATGATGCACAAGTTGCCATAGTATTCCCGAAGCGTCGCATTTTCTTTAAACTCATACGTTTCAAGGTCATCCAACAAATCGGCTTTTATCAAAGCAGCAGCGCTGCGAATCGCTTCTTCGTTTTGTACGAAGCTTACCGCATCCTTGATTTCAATCGCATAGGAATGTTTCGGCAAATCTTCGGCCTTGGTGATTACTTTTTTCTCTTGTCCCCGCACCATGCTGCAAGAGAAGATAACTCCCAATAAGATGTAAATAAATGGTTTCATGACTAATTAATTTTTGGTTGTGTTTGGTACCGGCAATGCATACCACCACCGTATTGATTCAAGCTTATCGGGTTGATACCCACTATTTCTTTGTTTGGATAGAGTTGCTGAAAAATTGATTTTACCGCCTCATCTTTTGTGCTGATGGTCCCGTGTTCATCGCCATATTGGGGTAGTATTATCACCTTATTGGTCAAAAGGTAATTAAGGTAGCTACTCGCATAGGCCATTTGAAGCGTATCTCCTTTGGCAACTTTGAAGTATTCCATATCCTCATCTGACCATTTTTCGCCTACGACCATCGGTTCTGTTTTGGGGTCCGTATGTGGCACCTTTATAATGTTGTATTTTTCCCCTTTGGCATTGGTTGCCGCGGAAAGGATTTCAAAATTTTTGGAAAGGATTTCATAGTTCAGTTGATTGATGGGGTGGGCGTCTTTTTCGGCTTCATCCACCCAAGCCAACAAAATGGTGGAGTCATTGGCAAAACGAACAAACTCATCAGTGTGTCCGCCTGTACCGTAGCCAAAGTATTTTCCTGTAATGCGATTGAAATTGTGGGGGTCGTCGGCTACTCCAGAAGGCAACCAGATGACATTTTTGATAGCACAACATTTTTTGAAGTCTGATTCTATTTCCTCTTTCGTAAGCTGTGGATTTCTTTTTAGGGTGATGTTTTCTACTTGAATAAGGGTGCCTTGCCCATCGGTTTCAAATGCGCCACCTTCTATCGCTACAATAGAGTTGACCGTATCAATTTCAAGCCGTTGGGCAATTTCGCGGTCAATGGCTTCATGTTCCTTTGCCCAGTCCTCAATGGAGTCCGTTGGTACGTTTTGATAGCCGGTGTACTTGAAGTCAATCACTTTTAGGCCGTTGGAGCCGCTTACCGCGAAGACTGGACCTGGGTCACGGTACCAAATATCCGTTGGGGACTGATAGACTATAGTGATATGGGTAGTGTCAATTCCTTTTGCGAAAAGAGAGTCCAATGCGTTTGGCGCAAGAGAATCCTGTTCTACAATCAAGTTTAGTTGTACATGCGGATGAATAGCCCGAATAATGCCTAGTGTAACACTGTCCTGCGCATAGCTACCGTAGCTTTCCAAAGTTCGAAATCCCAGCCAAATCGCTTCATGAGGTTCAAATTCTCCAGGAATTCGTATTGCGTCCGGGTCGGATGATTCCTTGGTTTGACAAGAAAATATCAAAGCAAAAAGGAGTGTGAATGCAAAAAGATATCTCATTTTAAAACCGTTAATGATGATTGCTTAAAGGGTTGTTTTTTTCTATAGGTGAGCGAGCGCCAGAGCCATTCAGCAGGACCGTATTGATATTGGGTCAACCACCACTGGCTGAAAAGGATTTGGAAAACCAAGATGCCAAGGCCAATCAGTGTAAAGAATACCGGGCCCATACTTCCAAAGAGACCCAAACCATACCCTTTGAAAATGAGGCAACAGATAAGGCTTTGCATCAAATAGTTCGTTAGCGCCATTCGACCTAAGGGCGCCAAGTGATTCAATAATCCTACGTAGCGCGGTTTTTGATAGGCGAGAGCGATTCCGCAGGCATAGCACATGCCCAAAGCGGGAACCCCAAAGGCATAGACCAACGGCTCGATAATTCCAGAAGGCGCCATGGTGTAGTACGCGTCGGTGGTCATCATATATGCCATAACCAAATTGCAGGGAATTCCTATTGCGGCACACCAAAGCATAATCTTCTTGAGTTGGTGTTTTCTTTTTGGTATTTCTGCAAACCATCTGTTTTTGGCGACATAATAGCCCAGCAAGAACATGGCCAGCACCTTGAAAAAGCGTCCGGTGAAAATAAGGTCCGGGAACCGTCCAAAAACATACCCAAAGAAATTGGTTGCGGAAATTTCCATAAAAGAACCCGTTTGATAGGTCAAGACGATTTGTTCGAACATTTCACTGCCCGCAAGCTCGCCTGGAATTCCAGTTTGCTGTGCTGCGAACCACTTGATGCCATATTGGACGAGTGGAATTAGTGGGAAAATAAAAACAAGACTTAGAAGGGTTTTATCACTGCTTTTTCGAAAAAGAATAAGAATAAAACCCAATAGGGCATAGGTGGCTAAAATATCGCCTACAAAAAGAAGCACAGCATGCAGAAATCCAAAAAGCAATAAAATGAAGAGTCTTCTCGAAAATCTTCCCACAAAGGGAGTGCCCTTTTCCATAGCCCGCTGAATCTGCAACCCAAAACCGATACCGAAAAGGAGTGAGAATATGGAGTAAAACTTTCCTTCCGTTATGAAGTGAATTCCCCAAAGTATGGCTTCTCCGACCTCATAAAAAGGAAGACTTTGTTGCTTTTCTGGGGACAAAAACCAGTATCCGGAATGATAGGCCATATTGGCTATCATAACTCCAAGTAGGGCAAACCCACGAAGTACATCAAGGATTTGAAAACGTTCGTTTGATGGTGTTGGCTGCATTAGGTGCTGAGTTTTTTAAGTTTTTTTCTATAGCGAATGGCTAGTATCGTAGGAAAGAGCGCCACCAAAAGACCTAAAAGGAATCCTGTTCCCCCAATAAATACTTTGGGGACATTGGTGTCTATATCATGGCGATGGTTCCAGATTTCAACGATTTTTCCGTCTTTGATTCTGAAAACATTTATAATGGGAATACTGCTGGTACCGAACATAACCTTGGCCATAAACGATTCGGCTTTATAGTTTGCAGTCCATCGTGTGGCCACCAAGTCGCCTTCGGCAATCTGATAATCAATTTTTGAATCCCAAGAACCGCCTTCCCAAAAACGGTCGGCAATTATTTTTTGTTCTATAGCAGGTTCGGTAACCCCTTTTCGGTCCCCAATATCATGTACTACGTATTCAGGGGCGACATAGTCGGCGTATTTATCGGTGTTGTTCGTGAACCAAAGGTCTTGGTAGAAGTTTAGGGCGATTTTTTTGTTGATTTCTTCTTGCGATGGTTCTGGTTGGGTAATAGTTAAACTGTCTGATTGTGCTGAAAGTAGTATGGCAAACAATCCGAAAAACCAGATGGTAATCATTCGTTTCATAATGACTTGTTTTGGTTGATTGCCTTGAAATTACATGGCAAGGATGCTGGGGGCTTGCACCCATCTCCCAAATACTATCAGATATGTAACAATGGCTTAAAACCCATTAAAAAAGGGGTTTTCCTGGTTGACCTTACCTATAATTTTGGATTTCTCAAAGCGTTGAATTGTGTTTTGAAGGACTTGTTCCAAACTTTTGCTTGAAACATTGGGTGAAATAAGAAGTACTATTGAAACCGCAACTATAGGCGACCTCAGAAACATTCATGCCATTATGGGAAAGGAGGTCCGCGGCACGTTGCAAACGAATATCGCGAATGAATTCGCTAGCGGAAAAATGGGTCAAGGCTTTAAGCTTACGATGCAGTTGCATACGACTCATGCCCATATCTTTCTGGAACGCCTCCACAGTGAATTCTGAGTTCCCCAAATTAGTATCTACAACTTGCAAAGCTCTTTTGATGAAGGTTTCTTCAGGGGATTGCACTTTTATTTGGGAGGGTGCCAATCGCAGGGTTTGCTCGTATTTGGACCTCAATTTTTCACGTTGGGCAATGAGGTTTTGTATTCTAATTTTGAGCTCTTCATTGTCAAAAGGTTTGGTCAAGAAATCATCCACCCCGGTTTTGAGGCCATCGAGCTTTGTATTGCGGTCCACTTTTGCAGTTAACAGGATGATGGGGATATGACTGGTTCTCTCGTTTGCCTTTAGGGTGTTGCTCAGTTCAACCCCATCTACCTCTGGCATCATCAAATCTGAGATAATGATATCGGGTATGATTTCCAAGGCATCTTCAATACCTAGCTTACCGTTTGCGGATTGCTTCACGGTAAATTCGTCTTTGAGCAAGGAACGCATATGGTTGCTCAAATCAGGATTGTCTTCAACTAGCAGAACGATTTTGTCGTTAGATGCGGTTTCCGTTTTCTCCTCCTCTAAAGTAACGACTGCTGGTTTTGAAATCGATATATCTTTTTCTTCAGTGTTTTCTTGGATTTCTTTTGGTTGGTAGGCGGATTTTTTGATTGGAAAATGAAACGTAAACGTAGCCCCGGCATCCTTCTCGCTTTGCACCATGATATCACCATGGTGCAAAAGAGCCAATTCTTTGGATAGGGTCAATCCAACCCCTGTACCTGCGGCATCGGGTGCATTGGTTTGGTTCTGGTGAAAACGCTTGAAAATGAGTTTTTGGTCTTCTTGGGAAATCCCATTCCCGGTATCTTGAATGGCAATGGACACCCCTTGTTGGTCTTGGAATGCCCTAATCATAACTTTCCCTTCTTTTGAAGTAAACTTGAAGGCGTTGGAAAGCAGGTTGTTTAAAACCTTCTGTACCTTATCTTCATCGAAATAGGCTTGTTCAGGAGCATCTTTCAAATCTCTAATAAACTCGACGTTATGGGCAACTGCAAGGGACTCGAAAGAAGCACACACTACCTTCAAAACCGATTTCAAATCACCTTCGGTAACCGTTAAGGAGAGTTTTCCAGCCTCCAGTTTGGAAAGGTCCAACAATTGGTTGGTCAAGTTGGTCAGCACTTTAGCGTTCCGGTGAATGATGGAAAGGGCATGGGCCGTCTCCTTATCGTTTTTTTTGCCCATAAGTTCCTGTAAGGGACTTAAAATTAGGGTCAGCGGCGTTCTGAACTCATGGGAAATGTTCGTGAAGAAGTTGGTTTTCAAGGTATCCAAGGCCTTTAGTTTCGCGTTTGCACGTGTTTTCAGTTGGTACCGGTTGTACACGACCCCTATAATTACCAAGAGAAGAAAGGCGCCTAACAGAAGATAATTACGCAGGTTTTGTTGTTTTTGAATTCGGAGTGCGGATATTTCATTTTCGGCACTCAATAAATCAATTTCCTGTTGCTTTTGCTCGTTTTGGTATTTCTCCTCCATTTCCGCAATGTTTTTGGCCGAAGTTGCGGTCAGAAGGCTATCATCTCTAGCTTTTACCACCTGAAGGTATTCAAATGCCTTTTTATAATCACGTTTTGTGGCATACAAATCACTTAGCCACGACATGACGCGGGTTTGCATGTTGCTTTCTTCCAAGGCATCAAACTTGGATTTCGCTTCTAAAAAGTATTTTTCTGCATTCGGATAATCCTTCTTTTTATAATAAGCCAGCGCTAACTGATAGGTAAAATGTGCTTCACTTGAAAGCGAATTGACCTCACTTGCAAGGGAAAGGGCCTTTTCCAACTTTGCTATGGCTTGATCAAATTCCCCCAATTCGACATGGATTCTCGATACGTTTTCCAGCACATGGGCGGTCATCACCTTATCATTGACCGCTTTAAAGTGAGTAAGTGAGAGTTCCGATAATCTTCTGCCTTCATCAAATTCCTTCAAGTTTATTTTCAAAAGGCCCATTTCAGATTGCACCAAGGCAATCATACGTTCATCTTCCGCAGCTTTTGCGGCCTCTAGCGCTTTTTCATAATATTCACCACTTTTTTCGTAATCACTCAGCAAATCATAGGTGGTTCCAATATTAAGGAAAGACCTTGCTCTTTTTCTGAGGTCAGAAGCATTGTATTCCAACGCTTTGCGGTCAAATCCAATGGATTTTTCATAATCATTCCGGAAATAGGTAGTATTCGAAAGAATCGTATAGAATTGGGTCATGCTTAAAGAATCGATAGGGGTCTTTTTCGCTAGTGCTATCCCTAAAAAAGCGATGGAATCTGCTTCATTTAGTCTTTGGAGTGAAGAAAATGCACTTCCCATACCAATAAACGACTCGATCATACCTCGTCGTTGGTCCAATTTTTCACCAACTTTTTGGGCTTTTTGGTAGGTTATCAGCGCACTGTCTTGGTAGCCCGTGGTTTCGAAGTATTCCCCTTTGGCCAAGAGCGAATTGAGCAAACCCTTTTCAAAATCCAAGGTTGTTGAAAGGTTTAGGGATTCCTCCAAATATTCTCGTGCTTTATCCTGCTCTTCAAATTTTAAGGATTCATACAGTTGTAAAAGGGTGCTTACTTTACTCGTGTCGGTAGCTTGGGTTTTTAGGACTGCCCGCAACGAGTCCAATTTATCTTGTGCGGAGAGTATGTAACTGCAACCTATGGATAGGAATATACAGAGTATGGTTTTTATCCCCGGTTTGGTCATGTGGTCAGCCTTGGTATTTGGTTATACGTACCTTGCTTTTCAGCCAAGTTTGGGGGATGGTAGGGAAGGGGCTGTCACTAAAATAGTAATTTCCTTGGTATGAAGTCCCGAAATTGGAACATTGGAAGATAATACCTAATCCAGAAGCTTATATACGCTATGGAATGTGGGTGGAATTTGAAAAGGGAGCAAATATTTAATCGGTAGAGATAATTACAGCAGAAATGTTGTAAATCAAAAAACCCACAACTTTCGCTTTGGGTTTTTTACGGAAGAAGAGGGTCTTTTGAAAACAAAGGAAATTCACTGCTTTCAAGGTTTTTCCAAAGGTAAAATCTTCATTGATGCTGAGGGAAATAGCCTCACTGAATTTTACAATGCTATCTTTTTTGTATTACTTTACTTGTGCAAGTGAATTCCATTAATTGTTGATGTTAAGAACCATTCAAATAATTGCTTTACTCCAAGGCATCTTTTTAATATTTATCCTAATTCAACGTAAAAAAGAATACAAAAGGGTCAATTTTTGGCTTTTATTAGGATGTATCATGTCGGTAATACTCTACGCTATCGGAGACGATGATTATAACCTTTTTGTAAGCGATTCTGATTGGTTTTTGTTTCATGACACCTTAATCATAACTTTTTTCTTTTTATTCGTTCGTTACTATAATTCTGGTAAGGAGGAGTTTAACAAAAAGGACCTATGGTTCTTTACTCCATATTTGGTCATAGCTGGTTTTAAAACCTTAGATACTTATGTGCCGATAGAAAAAGGGGTTATTCTCGGGGTAGCACATGGATTTGTTGAGTTGATATTTTTAGGAATGGTCTTATATACCATTTATGATATCATAACAAGGAAAAAAGAAAAATGGCTCCTGACCTTTATTATTCCTTTGACTATAATTTTTATTATAGATGAGGTAACGTTCTTTATTACAAACTCATATGAATCACCTTATTTTTTGGATAGCTACGGCATTATACTCGCTGCAGTGTTTTTGTTTTATTATGTCTTGTATAAGCTTATCGTAACCCCTCAGAAGATACTCCCAAAATCTAATGATGCTAAGTATAAAACCTCTAGTCTTGATACAAAGGACATTGAAAAGCATAAATCGTATTTATTGCGCTTGATGGCCGAAGAAAAACTCTTTAAAAACAACAAGCTTACTGTTAATGATGTGGCACAGCAGCTAAATATCCCTAGGCAACATTTGTCTGAAATATTGAACGTTCACATGAAAACTGGATTTCAAGATTTTCTAAACCAATATCGGGTAGAAGAATTTATAGCGTGTTTGCAAAACGAAACCTATAACAACTACACACTTTTGGGTATTGCGAATGAAGTAGGTTTTAGTTCAAAGTCATCTTTTAATACCATCTTTAAAAAGCTAAAGGGAATGACACCGAGTCAGTATAAAAAACAGTTGGATTAATCTCTTCTTTTCCTTTTAAAAACTCCTCTTTTTCTCAAAAAAAGGTCATAAAACGTCCAGAATGCGTATTCCGGACGTTATTCACTTCATTTCAACTCCTTCTTTAAGTACCTGAAAAACAGTTAGTAATACTCATTGTATCTCAAAAGAGTGCAACAAGAGTATTCTGAACCTACTTGATTTCCAAGCCGCTCATCACAAACCTATTTTTGAGTTGAAATTAAAGTTCAGACCATTAAAAAATGAAGCGGTTAAGGTCATATATAACACCAAGGAATCTGTTGATTTTCAATCTGATTTTAGTGACGCTCTTTTTATTGTTTGGCTGATTCCGTAACAAAATGCCCTAAAGAAAACAACACGTACTTTATGAAAAAAATATTGATTTTTGCGGTCTTTTTCATACCCTTTTTAGGTTCTACCCAAGAAAAATTTACGATAAGTGGCACCCTTAAAGGGCAGGCCGACGGAGAGACCCTTTTGGGTGCCACCATTTGGTTTAAAGGAACCTCTATAGGCAC
>JBCCKH010000015.1:0-122486 GCA_039027495.1 Bacteroidota bacterium | reverse complement strand
TCCAACATGACGCTCTCCCGCCCAAGCTCCAATATAAAATCTTGGTTCGTTATTCTCTTTTACGCTGTCTATACCAATATGTTCAATGAACTTCCAAAAAAAAAGAAAAAAGTTCCCTAAAAAACCCCTTCTCTTTCCTTAACACTAAACCAGCCTTAACCGATTAAGCGGGTGCAAATATAGATAGCTTTATTTAATCCCACCAAACTATTTTCAAAAAAAAATCAAAAAAAGTATATTTTATTGATTATCAATTATTTACAGGTAAATAAAAAACAAAATCCTTGCGTAAAATAGTTCTTAAAAAGACAACCTTTTGAATACCAATACTATACTAGCATCAATATCATTCTTCTATTGTGTTCCTACTTTCAAGAACCTATCTTTGCCCATTCTTAAATTATCGTAATGATTCAGATTACATTGCCCGATGGCGCTACAAAACAGGTAGCTGAAGGAACTACTCCAATGGACGTGGCAAAAGACATTAGCGAAGGACTGGCGAGAAACGTGATTTCCGCTAAATTTAATGACAGCGTTGTCGAAACTTCCACTCCTTTGCAGCAAGATGGAAGCCTGACCTTATATACTTGGTCTAATGACGAGGGCAAACAAGCCTTTTGGCATTCTTCTTCACATATTTTGGCGCAAGCTCTGGAAGAAATGTATCCAGGCATAAAATTGACCATTGGTCCTGCCATCGAGAATGGATTCTATTATGATGTTGATTTTGGAGAACACACTATTTCCGAAAAGGACTTTCCGGCAATTGAAAAAAAGGCTTTGGAGATTGCTCGTGGAAAACATGAGTTTAAAATGCGCAAGGTAAGCAAAGCTGACGCATTGGATTTTTACCAAAAACAAGACAATCCGTATAAAGTAGAGCTAATAGAAAACCTTGAAGATGGTAGCATCACTTTTTGCGACCATAGCACTTTTACAGATTTATGCAGGGGTGGACACATTCCCAATACGGGTATTGTAAAAGCGTTCAAGATTTTAAGTGTTGCTGGGGCCTATTGGAGGGGTGATGAAAACAACAAACAGCTTACACGTGTTTATGGGATTTCGTTTCCAAAGCAAAAGGAACTTACCGAATACCTGCACTTGCTAGAGGAGGCTCGAAAAAGAGACCACCGGAAGCTGGGCAAAGAACTTGGATTGTTTGCCTTCTCCCAAACCGTGGGTCAAGGGCTTCCTTTATGGTTGCCCAAAGGGGCGGAGCTTCGAGAAAGACTGGAAACTTTTTTAAAGAAAGCCCAGAAAAAAGCAGGATACGAGATGGTTGTTACCCCTCATATTGGTCAAAAGGAGTTATATGTAACTTCTGGGCATTATGCGAAATATGGAGAAGATAGTTTTCAGCCCATCCATACACCGAAGGATGAGGAGGAATTTCTGCTAAAACCAATGAACTGTCCGCATCACTGCGAAATATATAAGGTGTCTCCGTTGAGTTACAAAGACCTACCCAAACGGTATGCAGAATTTGGTACCGTTTACCGCTATGAACAAAGTGGAGAGCTTCATGGGTTGACTCGTGTAAGAGGATTTACCCAAGATGATGCACATATTTTTTGCACTCCGGACCAATTGTTATCGGAGTTCAAAAATGTAATTGATTTGTCATTATATGTATTGAGCTCTTTAGGTTTTGACCATTATACGGCCCAAGTATCCATTCGCGATTTACAAAAGCCTGAAAAGTATATAGGAAGTACAGAAAACTGGGAAAAAGCGGAGAAAGCCATTATCGAGGCGGCAGAAGACAAAGGACTTAAGTATACCATCGAAGAAGGTGAAGCAGCCTTTTATGGTCCAAAGTTGGATTTCATGGTCAAAGATGCCTTGGGTAGAAGCTGGCAATTGGGAACTATTCAAGTGGATTATAACCTTCCGGAACGTTTTGACCTTACCTATAAAGGAAGTGACAACGAGTTGCATCGTCCTATAATGATTCACCGTGCACCTTTTGGAAGCTTGGAACGTTTTGTGGCCCTATTGTTGGAACATACCGGTGGGAACTTCCCTCTATGGTTGATTCCGAATCAGGCTATAGTACTGCCTGTCAGCGAGAAACATGAAAAATATGCACAAAAAGTTTTAAATTCTTTAGAAAATCACGAAATTCGCGCGCTCATTGACGACCGTAACGAAACGGTTGGCAAGAAAATAAGGGAGGCGGAGATGCAAAAAATTCCTTTTATGCTCATTGTTGGGGAGCAGGAGGAAAATAGCGAAAAAATATCCGTGAGAAAGCATGGTGGCGAGGATTTAGGCCCATTGGATATCGACTCCTTTTCGGACTTGGTCGCTTCTGAAATAAGTGGTACCTTAAAGTCGTTCTAGTTAAAGTTTTGTTGAATTAAAAAGAAAAGTCATAGCAATACGAAGAAGATTTAGGCCCCAACCTAGGAGGGAAAACAAAAACCCTCACAAAATTAACAAAGACATTTCCGTACCTGAGGTAAGACTCGTAGGTGACAATGTCGAAATGGGAGTATATCCGACTTCCAAAGCCTTGGCAAAAGCACAAGAATTGGAATTGGATTTGGTGGAGATTTCTCCAAAAGCCAGTCCTCCTGTTTGTAAAATAATGGATTACAAAAAGTTCCTTTACGAACAAAAGAAAAGGGACAAGGCACTGAAAGCGAAAGCTTCAAAGGTGGTTGTAAAAGAAATTCGATTTGGTCCACAAACTGATGATCACGATTATGAATTCAAAAAACGTCACGCCGAGAAGTTTTTAAAGGATGGTGCAAAATTAAAGGCATACGTCTTTTTTAAAGGGCGTTCCATAGTGTACAAGGACCAAGGTGAGATTCTTTTATTGAAACTCGCACAAGAGCTGGAAGAGCTGGGAAAGGTGGAACAAATGCCAAAATTAGAAGGAAAGCGAATGACTATGTTCATCGCTCCCAAAACAAAGAAATAGAGCCGAAAGGTTTTAGATATAAGCGGGATATCGGAGTTTCCGATACATAATTGAGAAAAAGCAGACAATGCCTAAGATGAAAACAAAATCCAGTGCCAAAAAGCGTTTTAAGCTTACCGGTACTGGTAAAATCAAAAGAAAGCACGCTTTTAAGAGTCATATTTTGACCAAAAAATCTAAAAAGCGCAAGCTAAAGTTGACCCATTCTACTTTGGTACACGAATCGGATGTCAACAGTATTAAAGAGCAATTGCGTTTAAAGTAATCGCTCATTCGGTAAATTATTAACCCTGGAGTCGGGCTCAACCAAAGTGTCAATTTATATTGACCGCCTGCTACAAAAAAAGTAAAAGAAATGCCACGATCAGTAAACTCAGTTGCTTCAAGAGCTAGAAGAAAAAAGGTGATGAAGCAAGCCAAAGGTTACTTTGGAAGACGTAAAAACGTTTGGACAGTAGCCAAAAATGCGGTAGAAAAAGCAATGCTTTATGCTTACCGTGATAGAAGAAACAAGAAAAGAACTTTCCGCGCCCTTTGGATTACCCGTATCAATGCTGGAGCAAGACTACATGGAATGTCTTACTCACAGTTCATGGGTAAAGTAAAAGCCAATGGAATCGAATTGAACCGTAAGGTTCTTGCCGATTTGGCCATGAACCATCCTGATGCGTTCAAAGCTATCGTCGAGAAAGTAAAATAAACAAACTACTCCCGCTTTTGAAAAGTCCTGCTCCATGAGCGGGACTTTTTGTATTTTAAGCTTTCCCTAGCTCATGATAACGTGCGGTACCTTCTCTTTCTTTTCCTAACCTTATATATCCCGATAGTTGGGCTTTCACAAGAAGGGCAATTCAAATTTTTGGCCCTAGGCGATAGTTACACAGCGGGCACGGGAGAAACCCTTCAAAACAGTTGGCCCATTCAATTTATAGCTTCTTTGAAGAAGAAGGGGGTCATAGTTACCCAATCCAAAACGATTGCTAAAGCTGGGTGGACCACTACGGACCTTTTGAAGGAAGTTGCGAACCAAGAAGAAACGGATTATGATTTGGTCTCGCTGCTCATTGGCGTGAATAACCAATACCAAGGTATTGACCTTGCTCTTTTTGAAAAGGAGTTTCTTTTATTATTGGAGCAAAGCATTCTACTCGCCAACAATGACCCAGCAAAGGTATTCGTTCTTTCCATTCCAGATTGGAGTGTGACGCCATTCGCAAAATACAAGGCGAAAGACAAGATTGTTAAGGAACTGGATACGTATAACGCCTTTATTGAAGCCGCGACCAAAAAAAGGGGCGTTACGTTTATCGACATCACCAAAATATCTAGAAATGCTGAAGTCAATTCAGCGCTGATTGCTTCCGACAGTCTTCACCCTTCAAAACGTATGTACAAACTTTGGGTGAAAAAGATTCAAAAAAAGGTTTTAAAGTAGCCCTTCCAACTCAACATAGGCTTATGTCCCGAAAGCGGTCAGTACCAAGTTTCGACCTGAAGCATAATCCCGATGCTCACACAAATAGATACCCTGCCAAGTACCAAGATTCAGACGCCCTCTAGTGATAGGAAGTTGTACTGAATTGCCCAACAAGGAAGCTTTGATATGGGCAGGCATATCGTCTGGCCCCTCATACGTATGTTTGTAATAACTCGCCCCTTCTGGAACCATAACATTAAAATGACTTTCGAAATCAACGCGCACCGTTGGGTCAGCATTCTCGTTTATGGTCAGTCCGGCTGAGGTGTGTTTTATGAATACGTGAAGAAATCCCATGTCAATATCTTTAATCTGCGGTATGGCATCCAAGACCTCATGGGTAATCAAATGAAATCCTCTGTTTCGAGCGGTCAAACGTATTCCCTTTTGATAAAACTTCATAGGTTGAAAATACTACAAACTTTACTTCATTGCGGTTTCAAGTTCTACCTTTGCGGCTTTAACCAAAACTATGGATTTATCCAAAATCAAGATGGTGGTTTCCGACATGGACGGAACGCTGTTAAATTCCAATCATGAAGTTAGCCCAAGATTCTTTGAGCAATTCGGACTGCTCAAGGAAAAAGGCATTCAATTTGTTGCTGCGAGCGGGAGACAATACCATAGTATGGCCGAAAAGCTTTCCCCTATTAAAGACGACATCATATTCATATCAGAAAATGGCGCTTTGGTCAAAAAAGGAGAGGATGAAATATCGGTGACGCCAATTCCTCCAGGTTTGCAAAGTAATTTGCTATCCATCGTAGAAAACATTGATGGTGCCCATGCCATGCTTTGTGGAAAATATACCTCTTACTTTGACGGCAAATCCATGCCTTTTTTGGAACAATTGAAAGAATATTATGCTTCCTACGAAATCGTTGATGACTTTGAAGCGGTTAAAGACGAAATCGTAAAAATTGCCGTGTACCACGGCCAAAGCGCTGAAGCTTTCATCTACCCCAAAATGAAACACCTTGAAAACCAAGTAAAGGTCAAGGTTTCAGGGCAACATTGGGTAGACCTTAACCATAAAAAAGCGCACAAGGGCAACGCTTTGTTGAAAGTTTTGGAAACCTTTAAAATACAAACCTCAGAGGTATTGGTTTTTGGAGACTATAACAATGATTTGGAAATGTTGGCGCTAACGGAATATAGTTTTGCCATGGCAAATGCCCATCCAAACGTAAAAGAAGTGGCCAATTTTGAAACGACCAGTAACGATGATTTTGGGGTGGAACGTATTTTGGAACAACTCGTATGACTGATATCGATTTTCTTATCAAAAAATTTGACCTGAAACCCCATCCGGAAGGCGGGTATTTCAAGGAAACGTATAGAAGTTCGGGAGTCACACAACAGACTGGCCTTCCTGAAAACTACAAAGGAAATAGAAACCACTCCACATGCATTTACTTTTTGCTGACGTCAGATATGTTTTCAGCCTTTCATAGAATAAAACAGGATGAGATTTGGCATTTTTACGCGGGTTCGCCCCTCAAATTGCATGTAATTTCTAAGGAGGGCGAATATTCCGAGCATACCATAGGTAACAATTTCTCTGATGGACAGGTACCGCAGTTTGTTGTGGCAGGCGGTGACTGGTTTGCGGCAAACACTATTGCTTCCGACGGTTATTCTTTTGTCGGATGTACCGTTGCTCCAGGCTTTGATTTTGCGGACTTTGAATTACCCGAACGAGAAGAGCTTATCACAAAATTTCCCAAGCACAAAGAAATCATCACTACGCTTACGCGTATCTAATTTTTACTTTCTTTTCAATTCAAAAAAAGCTTTTGCGCTTCAGAAAGTTTAGGTTACGAGCGCTTTTAAAAGGGTCTTTTCTGTGTTAAAGTTTTGGGATTAGTAATCCCTTAACAGCGCTGGGTTTCATGTTTACTTAACTTTTACTACAAATTCTTCAATCATGAATCGGTTTTCTTTTCTTTTGCTCGTGCTTTTGTCTTTTGGTATTTCTGCTCAACAGAGCCCTGCTGAAACCCCTCCACCCGAGCGACTTACGCTTGATACGTTTTCCTATCCAGATTTTTTTGCTGGAGAACGACACGCCATGTTCGCGCTCAATTATAAAATTTCCGACACCTTCCATACCGAATTGCAAACGTTTTATGATACCTATCTAACCAGTAATAGGACTAGGACAGGTTTACGTTTCAAAAAGTATCTAAGTCCAAAATTTTATATCTATTCTGGTAGTGAAATTGAAATTGTGCAAGATAAATTAGGTTCTCCCGGTTGCGGAACGCCTCGAACAGGAATTCTTGGGGGAATGGGGTATCAGCTAAAAGAAAACTTCTTCGTGGAGGCGGGCTTCAATTCCGCAATAAACGTCAGTACCAATGGGACTTTAGGAGAATCTGAATTAGCAATGCCCGTAATTAGCACGGTTACCAGTAGAATCCGGTTTTGAAGTTGTACTAAATCTTAAGTCTTCTGCTTCTTCTTTCGTGCTGCAGGAAACAGCACATTGTTCAGAATTAGGCGATAGCCGGGCGAAGTAGGATGTAATTCCAATTCGGTTTTTGGGTCCCCTACCCTATGTTGATAATCTTCAGGGTCATGTCCGCCATAATAGGTGAAAAAGCCTTTGCCTTTGATGCCATGCACATAACGTGCTTCGCTATTCAAGTTGTTCTCCCCCAACACCAATACTGTGGATTTAATTTGTTTTCTAGTGAAAGCGGTAGTTTGTCCCATAAAGCCTTTTACCAAAGTGGTGTGATTTTGGGTGAGCATTGTGGGAACAGGGTCCCACTTGGCCGAAAACTCCATTAAAGAAAAATAATCGGATTCCTTGGGTATGTTTTGTCTTTTGTTGGTCATATCAATGGAAGAAAACTCGTATCGCAATGGATTTCGTTCCAAGGTGAAGTTGGTGAACGCAAATGTATTTTTGAAGTCCAGTTTCGCCTGATAGTTGGCATCAGAAGGGTCACCGTCGAACATCGGTTCACAGATGTCGGTATTCATCGCTGCCAAAGCAATATCGAAACTATCGGTTGCAGAACACATAGCGAACATAAAACCGCCACCAATAACATAATCTCGAATGGTTATGGCTACTGCCCTTTTTTGCTCAGAAACTTTATCGTATCCCAATTTTGCGGCTAAAGCTTCTGCCTCTTCCTTGTTTTTGATGTACCAGGGAGCGGCCCGATAGGCACCATAAAATTTTCCATATTGCCCAGTAAAATCTTCATGATGCAAGTGCAACCAATCATATAAGAGCAACTTGTTATCCAATACCTCCTCATCATACACCGTTTCATACGGTATTTCGGCATAGGTCAATACCATAGTAACAGCATCATCCCAGGGCTGATTCCCTTTGGGAGAATATACGGCTATCTTCGGAGCTTTCTCGAGCACAACGGCCTCTTGGTTTTGGGAAGGACTGCTTATATCATCCAGAATTTGTTGCGCTTGGTCATCCGTAACGACTTCAAAGGACACCCCCCGAATCTGGCACTCTTTGCGGATAACCTCTCCATCTGGCAACAAAAAAGAACCGCCGCGATAGTTCAATAACCATTGTACTTTTTGCTGTTTGGTCAATACCCAATAGGTAATGCCATAGGCTTTCAAGTGATTCGCCTGACTTTCGGCATCCATGGGCACAAGAATCATGGAAGCATTCCCTTTTGAAAAGGAAAAGAAAATAAATAGAAGTAAGAAAAAGGTAATGTTTCGTCTGGAAAAACAGGGAAATAATTTAGAACGGCACGTCATTATCATCCGGGTCATCTTGGTTCATAGCGCTTCCAAAAGCTTCGTCTGCACTAGGCAGATTTGGCGTGATGAAAGGATTCTGCTCATCCGAATTCATCTTGGATTGGAACTCGAAAGGCGAATCAAAGTCCTCTAAGTTATCAAATTTACCGAGTGACCCAATGAACTTTAACCTAATGTTGTCTAATCCACCATTACGGTGTTTCGCCACAATAAACTCCGCTTGGCCTTGTGTAGGGGTTCTTTCTTCATCATCCCATTCATCAATTTTGTAGTATTCGGGTCTATAAATAAAGGAAACGATATCCGCATCTTGTTCAATGGCTCCCGATTCCCTAAGGTCAGAAAGGATAGGGCGTTTACTCCCACCCCGAGTTTCCACGGCCCTTGATAACTGCGAGAGTGCAATTACCGGGACATTCAATTCTTTGGCCAAGGCTTTCAAGTTTCGAGATATGGTCGAAATCTCTTGCTCACGATTACCGCCTTTTTGACTACCTCCGGCAGTCATCAACTGCAAGTAATCAATGATAATCAGTTTGATTTTATGTTGCGAAGCCAAACGACGGGCTTTAGCTCTTAGGTCGAAGATGGAAAGTGAAGGCGTATCATCAATAAATAAAGGTGCTTTTTCCAATGTTTTGACCTTTACATTCAATTGCTCCCATTCATGTTTTTCCAATCTTCCTGTACGCAGTTTTTCTGAAGAGAGTCCCGTTTCGGAAGATATCAAACGGGTTATCAACTGTACGGAGGACATTTCCAAAGAAAAGAATGCAACGGGGGTATCTGAATTCACCGCAATATTTCGTGCCATGGACAAGGTCAATGCCGTTTTACCCATACCCGGACGCGCAGCAACAATGACTAAATCACTGGGTTGCCAACCTGAGGTAAGCTTATCCAACTTATCAAAACCAGAAGGAATACCACTTAAACCTTCTTTATTGGAAATCTCTTCAATTTTCTTCTTGGCTTGAATAACCAAATTTTGGGCCGTTTCAGCCGAACGCTTTAAATTTCCTTGGGTTACTTCATATAACTTGGCCTCCGCATTGTCCAAAAGGTCAAAAACATCGGTTCCCTCATTGTATGCTTGCTCAATTATTTCGTTTGAAATCTTAATGAGACTTCTTTGGATATATTTTTGAAGAATGATTCGCGCATGGAATTCAATATGCGCTGAGGAAGCAACCTTTTGGGTTAGTTTTATCAAGTAAAAGTCCCCCCCAACGGCTTCAAGGTGCCCATCCTTCTTCAACTGAGCTGAAACCGTTAATAAATCCACTGGCTCGGACGATTCGAACAATTTAAAAATTGCTTCGTACACATGGCGATGTGAATCCTTATAAAAGACTTCCGGATGCAGAATATCAATAACTTCATCCACACCTTTCTTGTCAATCATCATGGCGCCCAATACAACTTCCTCTAAATC
The DNA here is from genome assembly GCA_039027495.1 of Bacteroidota bacterium. Classification (GTDB taxonomy): domain Bacteria; phylum Bacteroidota; class Bacteroidia; order Flavobacteriales; family Flavobacteriaceae; genus Flagellimonas. The sequence goes on along the minus strand of JBCCKH010000015.1, from coordinate 112,886 downwards.
AACTGCTTGCGGTGGAATTTTGCCGCGCTCAAGGTTGATGAGGGTAGATTTGTCTACGCGTTGTCCGATTACTGGATTGGGTTTTTCCATAAGAGCGAAAGTAGCCAATTAACCTTAAGTTAACGTGAAAACCAAGGGCTTTGGTTTTCACAACTCATTAACAAAAGTACTGTTGATAACTGTAGCGGTGTTGTTAATAACCGTTAAACTATCCAATTTAGCCAAAGGTACCCCTATACGCGCTACGGAATTAAGGTTTTAATCATGAAACACCCCCATGGAGGTATACTTCTCCATTCGTGTTTTGACCAATTCTTTTGGTGATAACTTTTTCAGCTCCTCATAATGGCCTGAAATTTTATTCTTAACCGCTTCGAAAGTTTTTTCTCTATTCGTGTGCGCACCACCCAAGGGTTCCTTCACGATTTCGTCAACCAATTTTAGGCGCTTCATATCTGGTGCGGTTAACTTCAAGGCTTCTGCCGCAATTTCTTTGTATTCCCAGCTTCTCCATAAAATGGAAGAGCAAGATTCTGGAGAAATCACAGAATACCAAGTATTTTCCAACATTAAAACCTTATCGCCCACGCCAATACCCAAAGCACCTCCCGAGGCACCTTCACCAATAATAATTACTATGATGGGTACTTTTAAGCGGGTCATTTCCAATATATTTCGGGCGATGGCTTCGCCTTGTCCGCGTTCTTCCGCCTCAATACCTGGAAACGCACCTGGAGTATCTACAAAACATACTACGGGCACTCCAAACTTTTCAGCAGATTTCATCAGACGCAACGCCTTGCGATACCCTTCGGGGTTGGCCATACCAAAGTTTCGGTATTGTCGGGTTTTGGTATTGTACCCTTTTTGCTGCCCTACGAACATATAGCTCTGGTCGCCTATTTTGCCCAAACCGCCTATCATCGCCTTGTCATCTCTCACATTGCGGTCCCCATGCAGTTCCAGAAAGGTATCCCCGCAAATAGCATTAATATAATCCATGGTATACGGACGGTTGGGATGCCGTGAGAGTTGTACTCTTTGCCAAGCCGTTAGGTTTTTATAGATGCTTTTTCGGGTTTCCTCTAGTTTTTTCTCGATTTGCTGACAGGTTTCGGTGACATCAACATCACTTTCTTCACCAATGACCATGCACTTTTGCAATTGGTCTTCAAGTTCTTTTATAGGGAGTTCAAAATCCAAATATTCCATGAAGGGAGTGTTCTTACATTCTCGTGGCGCAAATATAAAACATTACTGCTGATTGCCTTCCTATTGAAAGTCCGTAGGTTAGCGTTTTGCCTTTATCAATAAATACATGGCGAAGATGCCAAAAATCATATTCGGAATGACCACCGCAAGCAAAGGAGAAAAGCCTGATTGTTCCGCTAGGGTGCCAAACACCTTATCGAAAAAGATATAGACAAAGGCTACACCAATCCCGAAGGCCAAATTCAGTCCCATCCCTCCTCTTCTTTTTACGGAAGATACTGCCACGGCGATGATGGTAAGGATAAAAGCCGCAATCGGAAGCGCCCAACGTTTGTATTTTACCAAAATATAGGCATTGACATTCGAAGCGCCTTTTTTCTTTTGGTCTTCGATGAATTCGTTAAGCTCAAAAAGGTTCTTGGTTTCTGCTACATACGAAACGGGTGTTAAATCATCCAGTTTAAATGCAAAAAGAGTATCCAATCGCCTTTTGGTTTCCATAATCTCAACACTGTCACGAAGTTTGCGTTTCACGTAATTGGTTAACCGGTAGGTACTATCCTTTTCCAAATAGCGGATGTTGCTCGCTGAAATTTTGTAGTTCAACTTTTGAATGGAATCGAAGTATTCATATGTAAAGTTGTATCCAATTTTCCGGTTGGGGTCAAAACTGCTGACGTACAAATAATTGCTTCCATCCAATTGGTTGAAAATATTGTTGGTTACCCTATCCTGACGGCCTCTTTTAAAGTATTTGTACTCAAACTCATTGAATCCAATACTGGCGTTTGGTACAATGAACATCCCCATAAAAAAGATGAGCACGGCTACCAATGTGGCTCCTACAAAATAAGGTCTGAGAAATCGATTGAAGGACACCCCTGAACTTAAAATAGCAACGATTTCTGTATTGGAAGCCAGCTTTGATGTGAAGAAAATGATACTCAAAAACAGAAAGATGGGCAAGAGCAAGTTCCCGATGACCAAAGTGAAATTCCCGTAGAAGATAATGACCTCACGAAGCGGTGCCTCATTATCAATGATTTTTCCGATTTTTTCCGCAAGGTTGGCCATAATGCCAATGGGAACGAACAACATCAACATCCCCAAAAAGGTCACCAAGTAGCGTTTCAGAATGTATCGGTCAAGTATCGTTAACATTACAATCGTTTTGACATTTGGCGTACCATGCCATTTTTCCATTCAACAAAATCCCCGGTTAAAATGTGCTCTCTAGCCGTTCGCACCAGCCAAAGATAAAAGCCTAGATTATGAATGGTAGCAATTTGTTTTCCCAAATATTCATTGGCCGCGAACAAATGCCGTAAATAAGCTTTGGAGTATTCTTCATCTACGAAGGTATGGCCCATAGGGTCAACAGGTGAAAAATCGTTTTCCCATTTCTTGTTTTTGATATTGATGGTACCTTCAGACGTAAACAACATCCCATTTCTTGCATTTCGGGTGGGCATCACGCAATCAAACATATCCACACCCAAAGCAATGTTTTCCAAAATATTTATAGGGGTTCCAACCCCCATTAAGTAACGAGGCTTGTCTTCAGGAAGTATATCACATACTACCTCTGCCATCGCGTACATTTCTTCGGCAGGTTCTCCTACGGATAGCCCTCCAATCGCATTACCAGCTGCCCCTACCGAAGCAATGTATTCCGCAGACTGCTTTCGCAAATCCGTATACGTCGACCCTTGCACTATTGGGAAAAGGGTTTGCTCGTACCCATATTTTGAAGGGGTATTGTTAAAATGTTCGATGCATCGGTCCAGCCAGCGATGGGTCATGTGCATAGACTTTTCGGCGTAATCATAGTCACAGGGATAGGGGGTGCATTCGTCAAACGCCATAATGATGTCAGCACCTATGGTCCGTTGAATGTCCATCGCCCGTTCAGGTGAAAAGAAGTGTTTGCTCCCATCAATATGAGATTTAAAAGTGACCCCTTCTTCGGTAATCTTTCGGTTATCTGACAGGGAATACACCTGATAGCCCCCACTATCTGTCAGAATATTGCTCTCCCATCCCATAAAAGCGTGCAGTCCACCCGCTTGTTCCAAAATTTCCATTCCGGGACGCAAATACAAATGATAGGTATTTCCGAGGATGATATCCGGGTTAATATCCTGTTTCAGCTCTCTTTGGTGCACACCTTTAACGGTTCCCGCAGTACCCACGGGCATGAAAATTGGGGTTTGAATCGTCCCATGGTCCGTTTCGATTGTTCCAGCCCGAGCTTTACTGCCCGTATCCTTTTGGTGAAGTGTAAATTTCAATCCTGAAAATAAAACCACAAATATAAATAACTCCGCTCCACTACCGCAGGTTTAACGCTGATTTGGGAATGGTTCAAAAGCATTTGGGAAAATAATAGTCTACTACTTGTTTTGCCGGTGGATTGCGGTTACATTTGAGTACCTAAACAAAATACGATGCCAAATTACGAAGCACTCGAAGAACTAGTAGTTCAAGTGAGAAGGGATATCCTCAGAATGGTACACAAAGTTAGCTCAGGACACCCAGGAGGTTCTTTGGGCTGTACCGAATTTTTCGTTACCCTCTACAACGAAATCATGGAGTTGAAAGATGGCTTCGATATGGACGGTGTCGGAGAAGATGTTTTCTTTCTTTCCAACGGCCACATATCACCCGTTTTCTACAGCGTATTGGCACGAAGAGGATACTTTTCCATAGATGAGCTCAATACCTTTCGATTGATTGATTCCCGATTACAAGGCCACCCAACAACGCATGAAGGCCTGCCTGGGGTGCGCGTTGCTTCAGGCTCTTTAGGACAAGGGATGTCTGTCGCGATAGGTGCCGCTTTGGCCAAAAAATTGAACAAGGATAACCACCTGGTCTTCAGTTTGCATGGAGATGGAGAACTGCAAGAGGGGCAAAATTGGGAAGCCATCATGTATGCGGCAGGGAACAAAGTAGACAACCTCATCGCAACGGTTGACCGAAATGGCCAACAAATTGATGGCGGTACCGAAGATGTGCTTCCTTTGGGCAATGTAGCGGAGAAGTTCCGAGTTTTCGGTTGGGATGTCTTGGAAATTGAAAACGGAAATGATTTGAAGCAAGTCGTCGAAGGACTACAAGAAGCCAAAAGCCGCACCGGAAAGGGCAAACCTGTTTGTATTGTGATGACCACCGAAATGGGCAATGGAGTGGATTTTATGATGCATACCCATGCTTGGCACGGAAAGGCGCCTAGCGATGAACAACTGGAAACGGCCTTGGCACAAAATCCGGAAACTTTAGGAGACTACTAAATGAAACCGTGTTATTTTTTTAAAGGGATTTTTCTGAGTTTCTTCTGTTTCGTGATTTCCATGCAGGCGCAAGAAGTGACGTACCATTTGGATTATACGGCGACCTATTTGGTTCCCAAATCGCACGATACGGTTCAAATAAGTGTCGGCGATAGGGGAAAGTTTCTGTATTCCAAATCCAAGTTGGTCGCGAAAAGTTTGAAAAGCGTAACCCAACGCTTTCAACCCAAAACCCAAGATGAAAACACAGAAGTGGGCTTGATGATGAACTTGGAAACCCTCTTTATGCTTATGCAAATGAACGTGGGTGACAATACCGTCATTGGCCACGTCAACCTTGCTCCCTTTATGAATCGAGGAAAAACCATTGATTCGACCAAGACCCAAACCTTGAAGGCTACAAAAACAGACCGGTCCTTTCGAATGGGATTGGCAGAGGTTCCTTTATACGCAGTCGCACCAGACCATAAACCAGATGACATCTTATATTTGGGTTTCGACCCAGGATATCCGCTGGATTACAATACTTTTTTTCCGTCAATCCTAAGCGCTGCGGCAGGAGAAATGATGCAGTTGGACATTCCTTCGGGGATGGTAGTCTATGCCGAAACCAAAACCGGTGAAGTCCTGCTGGAACTTATCCACATAGAAAATAACAAACGAAAAGCTTCCGCAAATCTTAACCTGTTTGCGGATTAAATAGATAAAGAAAATCATATGAAATATACAGACCAAGGCAAACAAGATACACGAAGTGGATTTGGGGCAGGCATGACCGAACTGGGCAGAACCAATCCAAATGTGGTTGCGCTTTGCGCTGATTTGGTGGGTTCCCTAAAAATTGAAACGTTTATTGCTGAAAATCCGGAACGTTTTTATCAAGTAGGTATTGCCGAGGCCAATATGATGGGTATTGCCGCGGGGCTTACCATTGGGGGCAAAATTCCTTTTGCTTCTACCTTTGCCAACTTTGCCACGGGTCGTGTCTATGACCAGATTCGTCAATCCATAGCATATTCTGATAAAAATGTGAAAATCTGCGCGTCACACGCAGGACTTACTCTTGGTGAAGATGGGGCAACACATCAAATACTGGAAGACATCGGTCTGATGAAAATGTTACCAGGCATGACGGTAATCAATCCTTGTGATTTTAACCAAACCAAGGCCGCTACCATGGCAATTGCTGAACACCATGGCCCGGTGTATCTTCGTTTTGGTCGACCCAAAGTACCCAACTTTACCCCGGAAAACCAGACGTTCGAAATCGGAAAGGCGTTGACCTTGCAAGAAGGTTCAGATGTTACCATCATCGCAACGGGACATTTGGTATGGCAGGCGTTGTTAGCTGCCGAAAGCTTGGAAAGCCAGGGGATTTCTGCAGAGGTCATCAATATTCACACCATTAAACCTTTGGACGACGAGGCCATTTTGAACTCTGTTAAAAAAACAGGTTGCGTGGTCACTGCTGAAGAGCACAACTACCTTGGCGGTCTCGGCGAAAGTGTTGCGCGTGTCCTTGCTACACACCATCCTACCCCTCAAGAATTTATTGCCACGCAAGACACTTTTGGGGAAAGCGGTACGCCAGAGCAACTCATGGAAAAGTATGGATTAAATAATAAAGCGATAGAAGAAGCCGTTTTAAAAGTGCTAAAACGAAAGTGATTTTGGCAACATTTTTGCCATCATCAATCAATTAAAACGAAACACTTATGAAACGAATTCTTCTAATGGGCGCGTTCGCCCTATTCTCAACTGTAGCATTTGCGCAAAGTGGAACTGGTTTTGGAATCAAAGCCGGATTGAGCTATAACAAAAACGGCGATTTGATTAGCGCTGTTGGAGACGCCGGTGAAAACATCGTTGATGGCGGCGAAGGAAAAGCTGGCTTTCATGTAGGCTTTTGGGGAAAGCTCGATTTTCCTAAAATTTACCTAAGACCCGAATTGGTATATACTAGAACCAAAAGCACCTATTCTGTAGACGGAAATAGTAACGATTACGATATTTCCAAGTTGGATTTACCCGTGCTTTTGGGTTACAAGATTATTGGGCCCTTGCATGTGTTCGCCGGACCTGCTTTTCAGTACACGCTCAGCAACGACCTGGACGGCCTAAACGTGGAAGACGTGGAAAACGATTTTACGGTAGGTCTTAATATTGGCGTTGGGGTTAATCTTGGAAGACTAGGTTTGGACGTTCGTTACGAACGCGGTTTTTCAGAAAACGAAGCGGAATTCATTGGCAACAATGTTACCGATATTTCCGGTAGGGTGGATTCAAGACCTTCCCAAGTGATTTTTAGTGCATCATTAAAGTTGTAACAGAGATATCTTTTTAAAAAAGTAACGCCCGTTTTTACGGGCGTTTTTTGTTTCTAATTATCTGGATCTAGATAATCGGGGGTGCCATCATTATCACTATCCGGATACGGTATAATGATGTTTCCATCCTCATCAGAAATTTCGTCTCGGGTAGGTATCCCATCTTGGTCGTCATCCGCGTCCCTGAAATTCGGTAAAATTATACCCGTAAGCAATTCGGAATCAAAGTCAGTATTATCATTTAGAAGGCTTCCGTTTCCATCCACATCTTCCAAAATAGAAGGAATACCATCGTTGTCGCGGTCTGTGTCTTCAACGAAAAGCCCAATATCCAATTTGAACAAGAGTGGAGAATAGGCCGGGATTGTTCCTGAAGGACCTCCTCCAGCAAAGTAACCCATGGCAGAAGGGAAAATCACCATACCGATTCCCCTATCCGTAATATCGACGGTACCATCAGGATTGTCGACAATGCCCGCTGAAGTACCCGCCACAAGTTCGGAGGCCCCTTCGGCAAAACCTCTCACCGTGAAAGGAAGTTCCAACCAGGTAAAGCTTTGGTTTTCATCAAAAGAGGTGCCATCCAACAATTGCCCCTCATATTTTAAAAAGGTCGAATCTGCTACCGTAGGTTTTGGACCGTCCGGTACGCGTTCCCTTACGCGAAGTATGTAATACGCATGCTCAACGGTTTCGTCACCATCCAATCCCAAATCATCTGAGTTCAAGTCAATGGTAAGGCGTTCCATTTGTTGGCTCAAAGGTGTTTTATCTGAGTTGTCACCTTCGATGGTACCAATATCAATAATAAAATCAAAATCAGCGGGAGGTGACGCGAACTCTTCATAATTGTAAAAATGGGTATCCAAAAACGCCTCGATTTCAGCGTTGTCTTCAGCAATTACTTCAGATAATTCTAAGGGCGGGTCAGCTTCAGGAGCTGCATCATCATCATTGTTGCATGCCACGAAAACCGTACTAAAAATTACGCCTAACAGAATCCAATTCTTCATCAAATCATTTTTAGCCCAGCAAGATACAATTTTCCCCTATTTTTGGTCTTTCCTTAACAAAGATTTCAGCTTCCATGCGCGTGGATAAGTTTTTGTGGTGCACCCGTTATTTCAAAACCAGGAATATTGCCACGACGGCTGTAAAAAAGGGACATATTCGGGTCAACGATGCGGTGGTCAAGCCTTCACGTGAAGTGTATCCTATGGATAAAGTTGTGGTACGAAAAAACCAAATCGACTATAGTTTGGTCGTCCTTGACATTCCAGAAAGTCGTGTTGGCGCGAAACTTGTGGATATTTACCGGAAGGATACCACCCCGAAAGAGGCCTTTGCCCATCAAGAATTGGTGAAACAAGCACAGGAGCACTATCGTAAAAAGGGATTGGGACGCCCTACTAAAAAAGACCGACGGGACATTGAGGACTATCTGGATGATACCGAAGAAGATGTTTTGTAGTTTTACCCCTGAATTGACAAACCATGGAGAACCGTATTCTGACCCGAAAGCAAATCGAACATAAAATAGAGCGCATTGCCTATCAGATTTATGAGGCAAATGTGAACGAAGAAGAGATTATAGTTGCTGGTATTGATGGTGGAGGTCTGAATTTTGCCAAGAAAATCGTTAAGGTATTGGCCCGTATTACCGAGGCGGAAATAACCCTTTGCAAGGTATTGATGGATAAACAAAACCCACTTGAAAGTGGTGTCAAAACTTCGATTGCCGAAAATCAATATGCCCATAAATCCATTGTTTTGGTAGATGACGTCCTCAATTCAGGTAGTACTCTAATTTACGGCGTGTACCACTTTTTAAAAACACCTATCAAACAATTGAAAACTGCGGTTTTGGTAAACCGCAACCATAAAAAATATCCGGTAAAAGCCGATTATAAAGGGATTTCGCTGTCCACTTCCATGCAGGAGCACGTTCGTGTGACCTTTGATACCAAAACGTACGGGGTTTATTTAGATTGAATTTCCAAAATTTCCTTGACAATTTCTTCAACACTTTTCCCATCGCAAATAACCGTGTGGGTCGCTTGCGAATAATATTGCCTGCGTTCAAACAGGTGCTTTCCGACAAACTCAGGTAAGTCTTCTTCATTTAGATGTTGCACCAGCGGGCGTGACGATTTTTCATGGAGTAGCCGTTCTACAAGGCTATTTATGGAAAGTTGCAAGTATATGGATTGTTCTGCCTTTTCTAAAATCAAGTTCATGTTGTTTCCGTAACAGGGAGTGCCCCCTCCCAAGGCAAGTACAAATCCCTCCTCTTCTTCCAAAACCGCCTCTAAAGCATAATACTCTTCTTTTCTAAAAGAGATTTCACCCTTTTTCTCGAAAAGTTCTGGTATCGTTTGTTGGGTTCTGGATTCAATTACGGTATCTAAGTCCATAAAAGGTAAATTTATCCGTGATGCCAGTTGTTTCCCCACGGTAGATTTTCCACTGGCCATATAGCCCAACAACACTATTTTCATTCTGGATTTTTCAAGTATTTAGAAAGCTTCAAAAATATCATTATTTCGTCGGCAAACCGCATTGGAAGCATACATAAAACGTCCATTGAACCGATTAACCGTAATGGAAACCAACAATTTGTTATCAATCTCCATTTTTTCGTAATATTAACCGTTTTGAAAAAAAGGGAATGAAGTTGTTGGGTTTCATAAAGCAGCTAGAAGGGGTGAATGCCCTTTCAAAACACGAACGTTTGGTGCTTGGGATTATAGAAGCTATTGATGCCGGACATTTGCCTGTCGGCAGTCAACTGCCCTCCATAAACATTATGGTAGAGGAATTGGGTTTTGCCCGAAAAACTATCGTTAAAGCCTACGAGGAGCTCAAAGACCGGGGTTTGATTGAATCCAAAAAGACAAAGGGTTACTTTATCGTAAGCAACGAAACAGGGGTATTTCTAAAAATTGCTTTGCTGATGTACTCCTTTCAACGGTTTCAGCAAGAATTCTACAATTCCCTTAGAGAAGAGCTGGGAGAAAAAGTCCAAATCGATGTTTTTTTCCATCACAACAACTTAGACGTATTCGAAACCATTTTCTTCAACATCCGTGGAAAATATGGCATGTATGTCATTGCACCGATAGAAGATAAGGCCCTGAAAGCATCGTTACGTACAATAAGTCCTGAAAAACTAGTAATCGTGGACCGATATCTGAATATTGGAACCGAATTCACTTATATCACCCAAGAATTCGAACAATGCACCTACAACAACCTGACTGGACTTTTGCCAAAAATCAAAAAATATAAAGAACTGGTGCTTTTCTTTAGGGATGATATGGACTATCCTGACGGTATCTTAAAGTCCTTTGTCCAGTTTTCTGAAGACTATGGGCTTTCCCACCGTGTCGAAAAACAATATAAGGGCGGATCGGTCAAAAAGGGTTTGCTTTATGTGTTTATCAATGATGCCGACCTTTGGTTGCTCTTAAGAGATTGTAGAAACTCTGATTTTCGAATTGGAAAAGACCTTGGTGTTTTGTCTTTCAACGACCATATTGTGAAAGAAATCGTTTCTGGTGGTATCACGACCATCTCCACGGACTTCAATAAAATGGCGGCACTCACCGCCGGTACAATACGGGAGATAAAACCCGGTAACATCGTTGTTCCCACCACACTTATCGAAAGAGACTCGCTTTAGTCCAAATTTACACCTTACTATTTTAAAGGGCCTAATTTTGATGATTAGTTAAAAAAAGAGCTTCATAATTTTTATTTAACAATATTTTTATACTTTTGAAAAATAGCATAGACTATCATAGCATATGTAAATGAAATTAATTTAAACTAAACTTTATGAAACGAACCAACCCTAAAAAATATCTCTTTTTATGGGCTTTTTGTTTTATTGCCTCAGCAATGGCCCAAGAAATCACGGTATCGGGAACCGTTTCCGATAGTGATGGGCTGCTCCCCGGAGTCAATATCATCGAAAAAGGGACCACGAACGGGACCACTACGGATTTTGACGGTAACTACAGCATTAGCGTAGCCTCAGATGCCGTACTGGTATTTACCTACATTGGTTATCAAACACAAGAAATTGCCGTAACGAATCAAACATCACTTAATGTTACCATGGTGGTTGACGCCCAAAGCTTGGATGAAGTCGTTATTGTTGGTTTTGGTTCCCAAGCCAAAGTAGACGTGACCGGCGCCATTTCACAAATCAAGCAGCAAGAAATCAAACAAGTGGTCAATGCCGACCCTACCAACGCCCTGCAAGGTAGACTTGCGGGTGTTCAGGTTGAAAGTGGCGGTGGACAACCTGGCGCTCCCACCAATGTTATTGTTCGGGGTATCAGTTCATTGACCAACACCTTTCCGCTCTATGTTGTAGACGGTACTATTGTTGACAACATTACTTTTCTCAATCCAAAAGACATTGTGGACATTCAGGTACTGAAAGACGCTACCTCAGCTGCCATTTATGGTACAAGAGCGGCCAACGGGGTTATTATCATTTCCACCAATAGAGGAGCCTCTAACTCCTCACCCAGAGTAAGCGTGGATATCCGTTCGGGAATCAATACCGTGGCGAGAGAGCTGGATTTCCTCAATGGACCTGAGTTTGTTGCCTTCTTGAACCAACGGAGTATTAACGAAGGACAACCTGCGAATATCGTAGACCCGGGCGTAAATACTGATTTTCAAGATTTATCCTTGAACTCCGGAATCATCCAAGACTATGGTTTCAATATTTCTGGCGGTGGTGAAGATTCCTCCTATTTCTTTTCCGCCAACTACTACGACGAAGAAGGTATTGTGCTCAGTACCGAATTTCAACGTATCAATGTGCGTCTCAATAGCCGTTTCAAAAAAGGAAAATTCACCATAGAAGAGTCTTTTGCCTACAACCAAAGGGATTTGGACCAAAACAACTTTTATGGGAACAACACTTTTACCGCCCCAGTGGTAAGACAATTTGCACCCGAACGTCTTGGTGGCTTTGAAGCCATCGATTCCAACCTATACAATGGTTCTGGAGGAACAAACAATTACGCTTTGGCCAATTTGGTCAATGACGAAACCATTGAACGAAACCTTTTAGGGAATATCAACATCCGATATGAAATCATGGAAGGCCTTACCGCAGGCTTGAACTTTGGTGTCGATTACCGGAATACTTATGGAAACTTCTTTTCGCCCACCTTCGACCTGAGTCCAACGGACCAACAGGACAACCTCAACGAGCTGAACGACCTCACCGAGGTCCGTGGTGAAATTCTTTCTACCAACATTGAACCGACCATTAACTATAAAAATCGTTTCGGGAAACACGATATCGATATTTTGCTCGGGGGTGCCCGTCAACAAATCGATAACAACTCTTTGGCGATACAAGCAGAAGGACTTCCGTCCAATAACATTACCAATATTGCAGGCTTCGCTGACCAAATTGTAAACTCGGGCGGAGGTCGTTTCCTTTCCAGAATCTTTTCTGTTTTTGGACGGGTAAATTATAAATTTGACGATAAATACCTGTTCTCGGCCATCGTCAGACGAGACGCTTCATCCCGCTTCTCCCCTGATGATGATTTCAACAATATCGTGTTACCCGCCTTCTCCGCAGGTTGGGTTATCAGCAATGAATCATGGTGGCCAGAAGACTCCTTGTTCAATACCCTTAAAATTAGAGGGGGTTATGGTGAATTGGCATCACAAAACATTGGTGATTACCTGTTTCAATCGGTGTTGAACTCCTCTTCCAATGTGAGTTTCGATAACGTTACAGCAGGTGGTTTTGCCATTACCAATTTGGTAGATGAGACCATCTCCTTTGAAACGGCTGAATCCACCAGTTTTGGGGTGGACGGGGCCTTGTTGAACAATAATGTGACGTTTTCGGCAGATTATTTTATTCGAAACAACAATGATGTGTTGGCTGCTGTATCCGTGCCCTCTACAACAGGGTCTGCGAATCCGGTAACACAAAACGCAGCTTCCATCCGAAACAAAGGTTTTGAATTCCAAGCCAATTATAGGCATGATACTGGAGGTGATTTTAAGTTCAACCTTGGATTCACCTTTGCCACCATAAGCAACGAGCTTACAGAGTTGCCAAATCCTTTGGTGGGACCATCCATTGATGAGGAAGGGAATACCCCGAACCGTTTTGAAGTGGGTGAGCCGGTCGGGTACTTCTTCGGTTTTAGAAATGATGGGTTGTACCGCAATCAAGCTGAAATAGACAATGACCCTGGTTTAGCCAACGATCCCGAGCGTAGAGCCATTCTTCAACCAGGAGATTTTAGAAGAGTCGACATAGACGGGAATGGTATCATCAACAATGATGACCGGGTAAACCTTGGTTCTCCGATACCCGATTTCACCTATGGTTTGATTTTTAACGGAACCTATAAAAATTGGGACTTTGGTCTAGCCTTCAATGGGGTTCAAGGCAATGAGATTTTCAATGCCACGCGCTTTACCGGTACCTTCTTCTTGGACGGAAACAAGTTCGGCTACGTGCGGGATTCATTTGTTCCGGGTCAAAATGAAAATACCAATATTCCAAGGGCTTCTTTGCCAAACGCCGCCGGTAACCAACTGCCTTCTGATTTTTATGTGGAAGACGGTTCCTACCTAAGACTGAGAACCTTGGAAATAGGATACAACCTTACCAATGTAATCAACTTGCCTTGGGTGAACGATACGCGTTTGTTCTTCAACATGCAAAATGTTTTCACCATTACCGATTACAGTGGGTATGACCCAGAAATTGGTTCTACCCAAGCCGGAACAGGTGGTGGTTTCTTCGGAAATCCCAATAACACTCCTCCCATTTTTGGTAGAGGTATTGATTTAAGAGCGCAGCCAAGACCTAGAGCCTTTATCATAGGGGTGCAAGCGTCTTTCTAACATATGGTTATGAATAAATGAAAATTATAAAAATGAAAGTCAAGACAAATAAATTTTTGATTGCAATGCTTACCGCGGCTTTGTTGATTCCTTTGCAAGGTTGCGATGAAGAAAAGCTAGAAATCTCAAACCCTAACACGGTTTCACAGTTGGATTTTTTCAACAACGAAGCAGACTTTAGGGTAGCCGTAAATGGGATGATACACCCTATCACCGCAGTATTCTTTTGGGGAAGGGTAGTACATACTGGACCGCTTTTGCGTTCGGATGCTTTTAATGTGGTTCCCTTTGCAAATAATACCACAATGTCTACCCTGCAAGGGGTTCCTGGGGTAAGTCGTTGGTCTACGGATATGTTTCCGCAATTGTACCAAAGCATCTTTCGTGCGAATACCATTTTGGAAGAAGCCAATGATGAAAATCTTCCGGCAGGGAGCGCACAAGACGAAATCTTGGGACAGGCGTACTTCATGCGAGCATTCGCGCACTGGTATTTAGCCGCTTTTTGGGGTAATGTTCCTTTAGTACTCAACACACCACAAACGCAAGAGGACTTCTTTCCGATGCCCTCTAACCAAGAAGCCCTGTTCAATGCCGTCGTGTCCGATTTGACCGAAGCGGCCAACAGACTTCCAGCGACATGGTCTTCTAGTGATTTAGGCAGACCCACTAGTGGTGCAGCCTTGGCCTTACGCGGTAAAACCCATTTGTTCCTGGGCAACTATTCGCAAGCGCAACAAGATTTACAAGCCGTTGTAGATAGTGGGGTGTATGACCTCCTTCCCGCGGAACAGTATGAGGAAAACTTCACCACGGCAAACGAGAACAATATGGAATCGGTATTCGAATTGCAATTCTCACCCCAAGACAACTTTGTTTGGGGGTCAGATGCACCATTGACCGGTTCGCAAAGTAACTTCTATATCGATTATTCGCCTCCAACTGTGAGTTTGGACCGAGGGCATTATATCAATCCTCATATTCTCCAAGTTTTTGAAGATAATGGGGATACCTTCCGCCGTAATGCGACAATCGCTTTTGATTATCCAGGAGCTACGGGCTATGGAGGTCGTCCATTCTTGGAAGATTTCGCACCAGACATTGAAGCCGCAGCAGTCGCTGGGGTGGATGCGTTGTTCACCCGAAAGTATGCGATGCTTTTTGCAGGAAATCGCGAAGAACTTCCTGGATTTGGACAAACCGTAGGGGTAAACTGGAGATTGATTCGCTATGCGGATGTGCTATTGATGCTAGCCGAGGCAGAAAATGAATTAGGGAACTCCGGTCCCGCAACCAGTTTGGTCAATCAAGTGAGACAAAGAGCCCAAATCGCTGATATTCCAGCTGGACTTAGTCAAGGTGAAATCTTTGATGCCATCGTGGATGAACGCATCATGGAGTTGACTGGTGAAGGGCATCGTTTTCTAGACTTGGTACGATGGGGACTTGCTGACGAAGTTATGGGACAAGGGTCTACCATCGCTGGTGGAAGACACCCAAAATCATTGGCAGGAGAATCTGCCTTTTTCACACCCAATAGAGATGAATTACTTTGGATTCCAGTTACGGAGTTGAACGCAAATCCTAACTTGAGGCCAAACCCAGGGTATTAAGTTTGAGTTAGTTTTTTTCAATAAGGTCAAGGCCAAGCGGTTATTTTAGCTTGGCCTTTGATATAAACGTGTGGGGTACATGAAAAGAATCTTTTTAGGTATTGCGATGGGTTTATCCTTTGTGGCATGCAAGGATAAAACGACCTCTATCAAGCTCTTTGAGTTGATGCCTGCCTCGCATACTGGGATTCAATTTCAGAATACGATAATCGAAAACGACAGCATCAATGTCATTGATTTTCAATATTGCTACAATGGCGGCGGAGTCGGTGTAGGTGACTTCAATAATGATGGCTTGGAAGATGTTTTTTTCACCGGAAACCAAGTCCCATGCGAATTGTACCTAAATCAAGGCGATTTGAAGTTCAAAGCCGTAGGGGCAGAAGCTGGAATTACCCAAAAACGCTGGGTAACCGGGGTGTCTGTGGTGGATATCAATGCAGATGGTTTGGATGACATCTATCTTAATGTCGGCGGCATTAACTGTACCGATAACTGCGAAAATCTACTCTATATAAACCAAGGGTTGCGAGGAGATGGAAATACTCCCAAATTTGTGGAAATGGCCAAACCATATGGGCTTTCCGAACCGGGCTATGCACAACAAACCGTGTTTTTCGACTATGACCTCGACGGGGATTTGGATGCTTTTATTGCCCGAAACGGTAATGTTCGTTTTGATAAAAATTCGCCACTTCCCAAACGATTTTACCCTGAACACCTTACTGACGTATTGCTCGAAAACATCCAACCCAAAACATTGGACCATCCCTATTTCGAAAACGTCTCAAAGTCATCAGGAATGGTGCATAAAGGGTTTGCTTTAGGATTGGGCATTTCTGACTTTAACCAAGACGGATATCCCGATGTTTATGTAGGCAATGATTTCATAACAAACGATTTGTTATACCTCAACACTCCAACCGACAGCCTTAGACATTTTGCGGAAGTAAGTAATAGCTATTTCAAACACCAAACCTACAATTCAATGGGGCTTGACATTGCCGATGTCAACAATGATGGCAAACAGGATATAATGGTTTTGGATATGTTACCGTTTCGACATGAACGACGCAAGCAGATGCAGGGGATGACTAACTACGAGAAATATGAGATGGCCGTTCAAAATGGCTATCGTTCCCAATTCGTCCGCAACACTTTACAAATCCATTCTGGCAGTATCAACAGCCAAACCCTTGCCTTTCAAGAAGTAGGCTTCCAAGCAAAAGTTGCCGCAACGGATTGGAGTTGGGGACCTTTATTTGCAGATTTTGATGCGGATGGAGACAAAGACCTCATCATAACCAACGGGTATGGCAAGGATGTAACAGATCTCGATTTTGTCAACTTTAGCGTTCAAAACAATGTTTTTGGCACCGAAGAAGCCCGAGACCAACGCATCAAAGAATTGTTGCGCAATCGTCCTCGTGTGGTCATGCCAAATTTTTTCTATGAAAATGAAGGAAATACAGATTTCAAAGATGTATCCAATACCTGGGTAGTGCAACCTGAATCCATATCCAATGGAGCCGCTATTGCGGATTTTGACCAAGATGGCGACTTGGACATCATCGTCAACAACATTGACCAAAAGGCATTCGTATTAAAAAACAATGCCGCAAGCAATCCAGAGTTCAACTATTTGAAAGTGCGGTTGGAAGGAGCAGCAAAGAACAAGAAGGCAATTGGAGCTACCCTTAAAGTATGGACTAAAGGAAAACACCAAATGCACTATCAATCCGTTGTTCGAGGGTATTTGTCCTCTGTTAGTCCAATCGCTTACTTCGGATTGAATACGCAAACCGTCGATTCCATTCAAGTATTTTGGCCTGACCGCCGCCAAACTACACTAAAAAATATCAAAGCGAATCAAACGGTAACCATTGGTCATGCTGAAGCAACATTGAAGAAAGAAAAGCTTGGTTCCAAACAAGAACTCCTTTTCCAAGCATCGCATCAAACCCTGCCCTACTTGCACGAAGAAAACTTTTCGAATGACTTTGTGTATCAACATTTGCTGCTCACCCAACATTCCAAAAAAGGTCCCAGCATGGCAAGCGCAGAAGATGGTTCCTTGCTTTTTATGGGCGGTAGTCATAACAAACCCGGTCAGATTTTTACGTTTTCCGAGAACGGGAAACCCCAATTGACCCAGAAGCTTGATTCCATTTTTGAGGATTCAGCGGCGGTATTTTTTGATTTTGACCAAGATGGGGACCAAGATTTGTATGTCTCCAGCGGGGGAAGCGAATACCTCAAAAATGACGACCGTTATCAAGACAGGATTTACGAAAATCGGGAAGGGGAATTCATCCTTGCTAAAAACATACTTCCCGAATTCAAAGCCAGTACCAGCTGTGTGCGGGCCCACGATTATGACAAGGATGGTGATTTAGACCTTTTTGTCGGCAGCGGGGTTATTCCCAAAGAATACCCCAAGTCTCCCCAAAGCCATCTTTTAAAAAATGAAAGAGGACATTTTACCCTCGCAGAAGATTTTAGCAACTTGGGAATGGTCAAAGATGCCCAATGGGATGATATTGACCAAGATGGTTGGGTTGACCTTATTTTGGTCAAGGATTGGCAACCCATCGAAGTGCTCAAAAACCAAAATGGAAAACTGGTCTCCCAAAAAACGCGTTTTCTTTCCGAAGAAAATAATAAAGTGGATACCTCCGGAAGATGGAATTGTATAGGGGTAGGTGATTTTGATAACGATGGCGACACCGACTTCCTTTTAGGAAACCAAGGCACGAACAATTTCATCCACCCAACAGAGGAACATCCAGTTTTTCTCTACAACAAAGACTTTGACAAGAACGGAAGTATCGACCCTATTATAGGGGCCTATCAAGAAACTGGAACCGGTCTTCAACTCATGCCTTTACATTCACGGGATGATGTGATGAAGCAAGTCGTTTCCATTAAAAATCGTTACCTCTCCTATGAATCCTTTGGAAAGGCGGATTACCAAACTTTGCTTCAAATCGACGACTTGGAACAAAGTACATACCACTGTAGCCTATCCCAAAGCATTCTTCTTGAAAACCTGGGCAACTTTGATTTCGCCATTAAGCCACTTCCCAAAAAATGCCAAAGCGCCCCTGTGAACACCTTTTTGGTAGGGGATTTTGATAAAGATGGCCATTTGGATGCCTTGCTTGCGGGAAATGACTTTTATGCCGAATCACAATATGGCAAGTTTGACGCCCTAAATGGGCTTCTTTTAAAAGGAGATGGCACCGGTAGTTTTGAAGTACTGTCCTCTCACGAAAGCGGATTTTATGTTCCAGGTCAGGCAAGTCATATCGCGAAAATCACCACCAAAAAAAACCAAACCCTAATTCTCGCTGGACAAAACAATGACAGTCTTAGAGTCTTTACCATCAATAAACAATAATGATTCCATCACAACATATAGCACAATTCCATCCCACGATAAAACAAAATACCAACCAAGCCCAAAGCAAGTTGTCCCATTTATCAGAAGGTCATGAGCTTTCCCTATATCGTTTTGAAATAGCACATGAAACGGAATTCATGCCGCAACCGATAGTCCTTGAATGGAAGTTCCCGGCCGTTGGGGTGGCAGGCGTTTGGAAACCGACGGCGGACTTTGCCAAACGCATCGAAGCTGATTGGGAACTGGAAACCCATGAGTCAAGAATTTCGATAGATGCTCCAGTAATTGCGCTATTTCGCACAAACGACGAAAACGCTATTTGTTTTTCGTGTTCAAACGCTATCAACAAAATAGAAATGAGCGCGAAGTATCGAGAAGAAGACAATACATTTTATTGTCAAATCGTGCTTTTCACCGAATGCAACTACCCCATTCGTGAGTTTGGAATTGATATTCGAATTGATTCAAGAAGGATTCCTTTTTCCGAAGCGCTCCGCCAGACATCCGCTTGGTGGGAGACCTATGAAAATCTAAAACCCATTGGCGTACCCGAAATCGCTAAACAACCGCTCTACTCCACTTGGTATCAATTCCATCAAAATCTAGAGGAAGACTTGCTATTGGAAGAATGTGCCCTTGCAAAAAAGATGGGATTCGAATCCATAATCATAGATGACGGTTGGCAAACCAAAGACAACAACCGGGGATACGACTATACCGGGGATTGGGAACCGGAACGCTTTGAAGACTTTGGAGCCTTGGTCAAAAAAATACAATCCCTAGGTATGAAGGTCGGAGTTTGGTATTCGGTTCCGTTCTGCGGTATCAAATCAAAGGCCTATCAAAAGTTCAAAGGCAAGTTCCTGACTGAAAAACATCGTTGGGCTCCCGTTTTTGACCCACGCTATCCCGAGGTGAGGGAGTATTTGGTCAATACCTACAGCAGTGCCGTTCGCGATTGGAATTTGGATGGTTTAAAGTTGGATTTTATTGATGATTTTAAAAGCTATCCGGAAACCAATTTTGATTATGATGGAAAAGACGTGTTGAGCATCAATGGAGCGGTAGACATCCTACTGACCCAGATACGGAGGGAACTGGAAAAAATAAACCCTGAAATCTTTATCGAATTCCGTCAAAAGTATACCGGTCCAGCTATGCGCAAGTATGGGAACATGCTACGGGCATTCGATTGCCCAGGCGACTACACCATGAACCGGGTAAGAATCGCGGATATTAAGCTTTTGGCTGGAAATACCGCCGTGCATGCCGACATGGTAAAATGGAGCTTTAACGAACCTGTGGAAGATGCAGCGCTACATTATATCAATACGTTGTTTGGGGTTCCCCAGATATCAGTAATGCTCACAGAAGCTCCTCCAGAACAACTCCAAATGATCGCCTCTTATACCCAATATTGGAAAGAAAATGCGGAGTTATTATTGACAGGCAGATATCATCCGCAGTTGCCTTTGCAAAACTATCCTATCCAATACGTGCAAAACAACCATAAAGCAATTTTTGGCTTACATTCAGACCAAGTCGTTTTTCTCGACAAAAAATTAGAAAAAATAGATGTGTTGAATGCAAAGTCAAGCCAAAAAATCATTGTGGATATCGCCTTGGATTTAGGGCCCTACAACTATACAGTTTTTGATTGCAAGGGCATTTTGCAAACCAATGGAATTGTTGAAATGAAAGAGGGTTGCCAGCTGTTTCATGTACCGAGTAGTGGGCTACTCCAACTAACACAAACTAACACATAACGTATGAATACAGGTATTGGTTCAATCGACTTGACCGTCATCGCCATTTATTTTGTGGCGGTGCTTGTAATAGGGTTTCTCGTAGCCAGAAACACCAAAACCGGTGAGGATTTGTTCCTTGGTGGCAGAACATTTGGTTGGGGCTTGATTGGTTTGTCCTTATTTGCTTCGAATATTTCAACATCGACCATTATTGGTCTTTCAGGAGCGGCATATAGTTCGGGAATCGTACAATCTGTCTACGAATGGATGACAGGCATACCCCTGATTATCGCGGCATTGATTTTTATTCCGTTGTATCTCAAATCCAAAATCACAACAATACCGGAATTTCTTGAACTGCGCTACGACCGACGTTCGCGCAAGTTCTTTTCCATTGTGACCATCTTCACCAGTATTGTGGTGGACACCGCAGGCGGTTTATATGCAGGTGCGATAGTTCTAAAATCATTTTTCCCTGACTTGGTCATCTGGCAAACTACTTTGGTACTCGCACTTGTCGCAGGTATCTACACCGCTTTTGGTGGATTAAAAGCTGTTGTGTATACCGACGCGATTCAAGCTATTATTCTCATTGTCGGCTGTTCTATTTTGAGTTACCTCATGTTCGAAAAACTCGATTTTTCTTGGAGCAACGTGGTCAGCAATGCACCCGATGATTTCCTATCCATTGTGCGGCCATGGGATGATGAATCACTCCCTTGGCCCGGATTACTCATGGCCGTACCCATTCTCGGTTTCTGGTACTGGACTACCAATCAATACATTGTACAGCGTATTCTGGGTGCAAAAAACATCAATAACGCCCGTTGGGGGGTTATTTTGGCCAGTTTTCTCAAAATTGTCCCTTTGTTCATCATGGTCATTCCAGGTACAATGGCCATTGGACTTTTTCCCGGGTTGGAAAATTCGGACCAAGTATTTCCCACCGCGGTCATCAACATTTTACCTGTTGGGTTGGTAGGTCTTGTTTTGGCTGGATTGATTTCCGCCATTATGAGTAGTGTGGATTCTACCTTAAACTCTGCTTCGACCTTGGTAGTGGTGGATTTCATCAAAACCAAAAACAACGACATCTCAGATGAAAAAATCGTGAAATATGGTCGGCTCACTACGCTCATATTAATGGTCATTGCCGCACTTTGGGCACCAATGATTGAGAACTTTGGTGGCATCTGGGCGTATTTGCAGCAGATGTTTTCCATAATTGTTCCGCCTATCGCAGTTCTGTTCTTGGTGGGTGTTTTTTACAAAAAAGGAAACAAGGATGGGGCGTTTTGGACCTTGATATTGGGAACTCTGGCTGGCCTGGGATTGTTTATTTTGGGCAGGTTGGACCTATGGCCATTGCACTACACCTATAATGTTGGCATCATGACGGTGGTCAGCACTCTCATTTTTATGGTGATAAGCGAAGGTTCCCCTGCGCCAAATACGGAACAAGTAGCACGGTATACTTTTAATAAAGGACTTATTACCGAGGGGACCGAAAACCTTCCTTGGTACCAATCGTATTTGAATTGGATAGGAGTTTTATTGTTGTTAATTGGCGTGCTGACCTTTATATTCTGGTAAACCTTATGAAGGGTTTACTGAATGCTTAAACATCGTGTTCCATTTAACACATGATTCCCAAATTAATCCCCACGTTGAAAAATGAATTTTATTCCTGAAGTCGTCATCAAATCCCCGGGCCGTATCAATCTAATAGGGGAACACCTGGATTACAACGGTGGGCATGTGCTCCCCGCAGCCATCGATTTGACCGTTACCTTGAGCTTACGTAAAAACAATAGTCATAGCTGTACCATTTATTCCAAAAGCATTAATGATACCTTTCAAGTACATCTGGATAACTTGGAAATCAGTTCGCAAGAATGGCACAACTATTTTTTGGGTGTCATCCATTTTATGGAACAAAAACATCCCGGTAGGATTTCGGGGTTCGATTGTATTGTGGAAAGCAATCTCCCCATTGGTTCCGGCGTGAGTTCTTCCGCTGCACTGGAATGTGGAATTGCCATAGCCCTCAAAACCCTTTTTGACATTCCCGTTACCGACGAAGAGGTAATTTACATTGCTCGAGATGCAGAGCACCATTTTGTAGGGACGAAATGTGGTATTATGGATCAGTTCGCTGTAGTTCGGGGTAAAAAGGAAAGGCTGATACATTTGAATTGCCACGATTTATCCTATGACTACGTCCCGGCGGAATTATCACCATATGTCATCGTTTTACTGAACACAAATGTCTCACACAACCTTGCTACGAGCGAATACAACCTTCGTCGTCAGGAATGCGAAGCAGCCCTTGAAATCATTCGTAGGAAGCATTCCGAGTATGAGGCATTGGCCCATATCCCAAAAAAAATAGTAACGGAATACCAAAGTGAAATGACACCAAAGATGTTTCAAAGGGCTACATATGTAATTGAAGAAAATCAGAGGACCTTGGATGCCAGTGCTGCGCTGGCCGAACAAAACCTCTCTGTTTTTGGAGCAATGCTTTATGCCTCCCATAAAGGCTTGAGTGAAAAATATGAAGTAAGTTGTCCTGAACTTGATTTCTTGGTGCAGCAAGCCCATCACCATCCAGACGTAATAGGTGCACGGATGATGGGAGGTGGCTTTGGAGGTTGTACCATCAATCTGGTACATCAAGACGAGGTGGAATTCTTTGTGGAACAAACGGCCTTAGCCTATCAAAAAAAGTTTCAAATTCAACTAACACCGCATACCGTTAAAATCGGTGATGGGGTGAAACGCATACAATAATACTATGTCCAGATTTTTAGCCGAAAAGGCCCATAGAAGGTTCAATATTTTGACCGGGGAGTGGATTTTGGTATCGCCCCATCGAACCAAGCGTCCATGGCAAGGGAAAACCGAAAACCTACCTACCGGAGAAGGCGTCGAATACGACCCAAACTGTTATCTCTGCCCCACGAATTTACGGGCTAATGGAGAGCGGAATCCAGATTACAAAAGCACCTATGTTTTCAACAATGATTTTGGCGCCATTCTTATGGAAGAAAAAGATGCTCCCTTCGAATCAGGATTATTAAAGGCAGAACCTGAAATTGGCATATGTCGAGTGGTATGCTTTTCCCCTAAACACAACTTGACCCTCCCATTGATGCACTTGGATGATATTGTAAAGGTTGTCCAATTATGGAAAGAGGAGTACCAGCAATTGGGCAACCACCCAGAAATCAATCATGTTCAGATTTTTGAGAACAAAGGTGAAATCATGGGATGCAGCAACCCGCATCCACACGGCCAAATCTGGGCCCAATCCTCGATTCCCGAAGAACCTAGAAAAAAAGGGGTTCAACAAAAAAATTACTATCAGAAAAACGGTAAAACGCTGCTCCAAACCTATCTTGAACAGGAATTGGAAGCGGGTGAGCGTATCGTTTCTGCCAATTCCCATTTTGTTGCACTAGTGCCCTTTTGGGCCACTTGGCCGTACGAGGTGCTGATTATTCCAAGAAAGGCCCATCAAAACATTCAGTCCCTTAGTCTGGAAGAGGAACATGCCTTTGCAGCAATGATGCAACAGGTTACCGTACGATACGACAACCTCTTTGAGACGTCTTTTCCATACTCTTCTGGAATACACCAGTCTCCCACCGATGGCAAAGACTACCCCGAGTGGCACTTTCATATGGCCTTCTATCCTCCCCTCTTGCGCTCGGCGACGGTAAAGAAGTTCATGGTAGGGTATGAAATGTTTGCCAATGCGCAACGTGATATCACAGCGGAACAGGCCGCGAAAACTTTATCGGATTTGCCGGATGTACACTATTCCGAGAAGAGGGAAGACCATTGAAATTCGGTCCGTCGAAAAACAGGTTGCAAAATCAATTTTAAGGCCTCAAAAAATCTAAATTTCAGCTTGCGAAATAAATAATAGAACTTATATTTGCACCCGCTTACGGTGATAAGCTTCTTCGACCTGATAGCTCAGTTGGTAGAGCATCTCCCTTTTAAGGAGAGGGTCCTGGGTTCGAGCCCCAGTCAGGTCACCATCGCACATTACATAAAAAGTCTGTGGTATATTGCTACAGACTTTTTTGTTTTTCAAGGTTTTCTATACCCCTTACGCTATTCTTCCCTCAACACTATAGCTCATATCCGGACCCGGTTTAAACCAGCTTCGCAAGCCTACTAAATCCATTTTTGGATTGATGTCCAATTCAATCGGTTTGGAACGTCATTAAAATAGTAAACCTAAAATCCAATAAAATGAAAACTATTTTTTTGACATTATCGGCCTTTCTCATGGTAACCTTGACAACCTTTAATGAAAGTCCAAAACAAAAACTCCAAAATCTTAGCGGAACCTATTCGGACATTAAAGCAGTTGATTGGGGACATGGAACTTATGGAAAACGGACCTTTACCTTTGAAAAAGGGTATTGGACCCTGGAATTTGTACTTTCTTTTGACCCAGCCCAGGCGCAGAAGATTTTTACCTTTCGAACAGAAGGGAACTTCGAGGTCTTGAAACCTTCCGAAGCAGTGGAAGGAGCCTACGACGCGATTTTTTACGAAGACCAAAAACGGGTAACTCTCCACATGGACAATCCAGAGGTCATCGAAGGTTTCGGTTTCACAAATTGTGGTTTGGAGGTCGATATCGAAAAGGACATCTCAAGCGTTGGATGCTCATTTTGGAAATCCGTTACCCAATGTGCAGAAGACCATGATTTGATGAAATTGGACGACGAAGGTCACCTTTATTTTGGACAACGTCCTGAGGACAACGACATGTGTACTGCTGAACGTAGGCCCACATCGCTCACCCTGCCTGTAGAAAAAATCAACCTCTAAAAGCCATTGAAAATGAATGTATATAGCGATTCAAATCCAACCTGGATTACCTAAGCGAATAAAATATCTACCTTCGGAAGTAAAGGGCTATCCCATATTGGGGTAGCCCTTTGTTATAATTTCAAATAAAATCCAATCCTATTTGTCCGAGAATTCAAGATGAGCAAACCTCAACCTTTTGGCTCATTCGTCACGGGGTGTATTTTTTTGCTTTTCGCATCTTCGACCCTAAAAATAGAGGGACTGTTATCGCGTGCAAATTCTAAAGCAAAGCTGAAAGCCTTTCGACATTGCCCTTTCTTTAAAGCTGTAGATTTATGTCGGCACCCTCAAGTCATAAGAGAAAGTCATGTATATTGTAGTGAATTTCCTATACTTCATTCCGAATGGTATATTCTGAATCCCCGCGCTCGCTTCTTTCTTAATTTGGATTAATGTCCGTCAACAATTTCGTGGATAAGTTTGATGCACATGAAAACCATCTGGGTCAAAAAGGGACAAATTCTACAACGGCAAGGAGATCGTGACACCAAAGTATATGTCGTACGAAAAGGATTGCTCCGTTGTTACTCCATTGATGAGAAGGGAAAAGAGCATATTTTTCTGTTTGGACCAGAGGGAACCGTGATTACCGACCATCTGCCGCCACAAGTGCCGGCCGAGCTTTTCATAGATGCTTTGGAAGACTCCAAGGTTCTGGTTCGGGACAAAACCCTGGCATTTGCCAAACGCAATACATCAAGAGTCATAGGTAGAATGATTGCCCTGCAAAAACGTGTGGTAATGCTCATGAGCTCATCCATAATTGAACGGTACAAATACTTCATTGCCACCTACCCACAAGTTGCCGAACGTATCCCGCAAAGAATGATCGCCTCTTACTTGGGCGTCACCCCTGAAGCTTTGAGCAAGGCAAAAAGTAAATATCTGCAGTCCAAGTAGTTTATTTCTTAATTCTGATTAATGCACAGCATTTTTTTCTGGATAAACTTTACAGGAGTAAGCTCACTAACACATCAACCAACGAAAATGAAAAAACTACTCTTTTTATTCATACTGCTTGGTATAACTGATTTGTACCACCTCTACGCACAAGAAGAGACCGAAAAAAAAGAACCCCCAGCGTTTATGAACGACAGTGGGGATGAAGATTACCAATATTTAAGAGATGAAGAAACGGCAGAAGAGTATGAGAAAATGTTCGCCCAAGATTTAAAATTCATTGGGCTAAACGCTGACAAAACCTCATATCTTTCTTTGGGAGGTTCTTACAGACCCCGGTATGAAAGCACCATCAACGAAGACTATACCACCGAAGATGATTCATACTATTCCCATCGACTGAGTTTCCATACCAATTTAAGTTTAGGAAAACATTTTAGGGTTTTCGGAGAGCTGTATCATGGCTTTACCAGTGGTGGTGAGGAAAGAACCTTAGAAGATGACGAATTGGCCTTGCATCAAGCTTTTGTGGAACTCAGTATCCCAAGCAAACAAAACGAATTCGTTGTTACGTTTGGGAGAAAACAGCTCACCTACGGCGCAGGACGATTGTTAGATCGTCGTGACGGGCCCAACGTCAGACGCAGTTTGGACCTGATAAAAGCAGATTACCTTTTCAACCAGAATTCAGTTGAAGTACTTTTCGGTAGGGAAGTAAATCCTGAATTCGATGTGTTCGACAATGATTTCACCCTATTTAACGGAAATTCTGGCAATCCCAGTTTATGGGGTGTTTACGCTGATTTCAAAGTCGGAAAAATCCTAGGCAAAACCGAACTCTATTATTTGGGATTTCACTCTGATTTTTCGGCCTTTAGTGATTTAAGCGGCGAGGAAACCCGCCATTCCATAGGCATCCGCCGCTACGGCACCATTGGAAAACGCATGGTGTTCAACACGGAATTGGTATATCAGTTTGGTGATTTGGGTGATGCCTCCATCAGTGCTTTCAACTTTGAGTTTGATTATAAATATATCTTGATAAATACAGGATGGACCCCCACTTTTGGGCTTAAGTTCGATTATTCTTCTGGGGACAGGGACCAAGGCGATAATAAGTTGCAAACCTATAGCCCTATTTTCGTAAATCCAGCCCTATACAGCCTTGCTGCGGTAAATACTCCGGTCAACCTAAACGGACTACATCCCAATTTTAAGATCTACCCCTTTAAAGACTTTTCCATCTATATGGACTATGCCTTTTTCTTTCGATCCTCCAAAAACGACGGTTTGTATACTCCCCCCCGTTTTCAGATTCGAGAAGCCACGGCAGGTTCCAGCGCCTATCTCGGAAGTGCCATTGGGATGAAGATTTTGTATGAAATCAGCAGAAATATAGAATTTGAATGGCGCTCCACATATTTCATTCCAGGGGATTTTGTTAAAGAATCGGGGGAATCAGAATCCATCTTCTACACCGGCCCAACCTTGGAATTCAAATTTTAAATCCACGAAATACTCATTTCAATATAAACACAAAAAAGAACCCATTATGAAAACTACAAAAACACTTGAAAAACTAGTAAAAGCATGCTCCATTTTCCTCTGTGTAGGTACCATTACCCTCAACGCACAAGATGCCGTTTTGGAAGAAGCAGAAAAATTGAATACAGGAATGAACAAAGAGGTGTACCTTTATGTCACTGAGCCTGTTGTATCCTTTGACGAGGTAGCTAAGATATTGCCCGACCACATGGATTTTGTTCATAAAATAGAAAGTCAAGGCACCATGATCATGGGAGGGCAAACCACTATCCAGGGAGCCGATAATGCTGGAGGGTACGGCGCTATTATGATTCGGGCGAATTCCTTTGAAGAAGCCAAAAGAATTGCCGACCAAGACCCAATGCACAAAACTGGTGTGAGAAAATATACGTTATACCGGTGGAACATCAACGAAGGTGAAATGAACGTCAGGTTAAAACTTTCCGACGCTTCTTTCAGCATCGATTAACTCAAAAACGATAACGAAATGAAGTTTCAACCCATACTATTGTTATTGCTGGTTGCGTGTATCGCGGCTTGCAAGCAGGGAGGCACAAAGGACATGGCGCAAACAGATACCGAATCGGAAACCCCCAATACGGTGGAAATATCAAATGAAGCCAAACTTTCGGGGGCTTCAATTTTGGCCTTTGGTCCAGAGAATGTCCTCTTTATCGGAGATAGCAAAGGGGCTCGAATCCTTGCTGTTCCCACCGAAGCTGCTGAATTAAAAGATGCGGTTCCTTTCAATATGGAAGGCTTTGATATACTCTTGGCCGAGAAACTAGGAATTGCGCCTAGAGATGTCATCATTAACGACATGAAGATTCATCCTGTAAGTCAAGAAGCCTATGTTTCGGTAAAGTTGGGGCATCAACCGGATGCCGAATCGGTAATTGCCGTCGCGAATCCCATGACGGCGGATATCCGTTTTCTGGATATTCCCGAAAGTAGCACCAGTGTGATCCTGAATAATCCTGCATCCACCGAGTTGTCTTTTTGGAAGGAAACCCCAGCCAGTGCATTGAATATTACGGATATTGATTATCACGAAGGTTATATTTATGTAGCTGGACTGACCAATAGTGAATTTGCTTCTACACTCCGGAAAATTGCGTATCCCTTCTCAAATGAGCAAGAATCGGTGAACCGCATCGAAATCTATCATGCGGTACATGCCCAGAATGAAACCCGAGCTCCTATAAGAACCATGTTATTTGACGAAGTGGATGGAGCATCCACCCTTTTGGCAAGCTATACGTGTACACCTTTGGTGACCATTCCAACAGATGAAATACAGTCCGAAGCCGATATCAAGGGCAAGACCATTGCCGAATTGGGCTATGGCAACGCACCCATCGATATGATAACCGTGATGACCCAAGGCATGGATGGTTCACTCACCAAGAATCTTTTGGTAACCCATAAAAATCGTGGGGGAACAATGGTTCCCTTCGATGCCGTAGTTGCAGGTACCAAAGCGAGTGGAATGGAAGGGCAGCAAACCATGTTCGCTTTAGGTTTGGAAGGCATGCAAGAAATTCCAACAGCCAATGTGATGCAAATCGATGTACAGAACCAGCAAATGTTGGGCGTCGTCCGAAGAAACATTGAAACGGGAGATATCGATTTGGTTTCTGAATTAACGGGTATATATCTGCGGTTAAGTGATTTTATTTCAGAATATGACTTTCCCGATTACGAATATCCGGAATCACAGGAAGCTACAAAACAATACCACGATATGGCCAAACAGATGGAAGGATACCCAGACTTGATTTCGGAAAAAATGGGAAGATAATTCCATTCAACATTCTCGGATGAAGGATAGCAATATGAGGAAAAACATTTCCTTGATTATTTCAATTTTGGTGTTGACGGCTTGCAAACAACAATCTGCCGGACCTGTTGTGCAAGCCGTTTATCCTTCTTCCGAAATAGTTCCAGAAAACTTGCTCCGTATTTATGTGGAATTTTCGCATCCTATGAAAACCATTGGAAACATTGAAAAAATCAAGCTTATAGACAACCGGGGAATTGAAGTGAAAAACGTTTTTTTCAATAATGCCTACGAGCTATGGAACCCTGAACAAACACAATTAACGTTGATTCTGGACCCAGCGAGGGTAAAGACGGGGCTGCAAGCCCACAACGCTTTTGGTAGGGCACTGAAGCCCAAAAAAAAGTATACTCTTCGTATAGACGGACTGCAAAATGTAAAACATGAAAGCATGCAAAAGCCTTTCGAAAAGGTGTTTCGTGTAGAAAAGGCCGATTTGCAAATTCCGGATACCGGCAAATGGCAAATAACCCTTCCCAAAGCAGGCACTACCGAAGCTTTTGTATTGGATTTTCCCCAAATGCTAGATTATAATTCTTTACGGCAACGCCTGATTATAACCGATTCAAATCATACCCTAATTGATGGCGAGGTATCCATTGGCAAATCAGAAACTGAATGGCGTTTTTCTCCTACTAAACCTTGGCAATCCAAATCCTATATCCTACATATCAATACCCGATTGGAAGACCCTTCGGGCAACAACATCAATGGTTTGTTTGACCATGCTATTGGAACATTGAAATATCAAAAGGAAGGAGTGATTGAAACCATTCCCTTTAAAATAAAAGACTAAAAACGACTCATGAAAAAAATACTGGCGTTCGGCGCAAGCAACAGCAAAAACTCCATAAACAAGCAACTGGCCACCTATGCCGCAAACCAACTAAAAGCCGTCGAAATTATGATTGCCGACCTCAACCATTACGAATCCCCTTTGTATTCCGTTGACGAAGAAAAAGCCTGCGGTGTACATGAAAATGCGATTCGTTTCCATGACTTGATACAGGAATCCGATGCCATAATAATATCAGTGGCTGAATATAATGGACTGCATACCTCGGCCTTCAAAAACCTATGGGACTGGATGTCTAGAATACCAATGGAAAAGCCAATGAATATTTGGAATGGCAACCCTATGTTTCTCCTATCGGCTAGCCCAAGCAAACGGCCTATGAACAATGTGCTGAAGATTTCCAAAGAGCTTTTTCCACATTTTGGCACTAAAATAATAGCAGATTTCTATCTTCCTTCTTTCAACCATTTTTTTAAAGACGGTAAGATTGCTGATGCTACCTATCAGAGCCAGTTCCAAGAGCAACTGGACCTGTTCCAACAGCATATTGACGCGATGTAACCCTAAAAAAGAAACGTATGGAAATAGGGATTGATAGTTTTGCGGCGACACCAAAAGGACACGGAGACCGTGTAGCCGCCATAGACGAGTTGCTCGAAAGAATTGTATTGGCAGACGAGGTGGGTCTGGATGCCTTCGGAATTGGGGAACACTACCGGAAAGAATTTCTGGATTCGGCTCAGGCTGTACTATTGGCCGCAGCTGCGGCAAAAACCAAAAGCATTCGATTGACTAGTGCCGTTACAGTATTGAGTACCTCGGACCCTGTTCGGGTATTCCAGAATTTTTCAACTATTGATTTGATTTCCAATGGCAGGGCAGAAATCGTTGCAGGGCGTGGTTCCTTTGTGGACTCCTTCCCCTTATTTGGATATAACTTGAACGACTATGATGCCATTTTTGCTGAAAAACTGGATTTGTTATTAAAAATCCGTGAAAATGAAACGATTTCTTGGTCAGGTCGCTATCGTCCACCGTTAAGGGAACAAACCATCTATCCAAGACCCAAACAAAAAAAGCTGCCGATTTGGTTGGGCGTGGGAGGCACCGCCTCATCCTTCGCAAGAGCTGGGAAGCTGGGACTGCCATTGATGGTCGCAGCCATAGGGGGCAAACTGGGATATTTTGCGCCATTGGTCGAAGTCTATCGCAAAACGGCTGAAAATGCTGGCTTCGTCGCTTCGGAACTTCCCGTTGCGTTGCATTCATTCGGTTATGTCGCACCATCTAGAAAGGAAGCCATTGATATCTTTTATCCCGGTTATGCCGAGGTCCTCGCATCCATGAACAAAGAACGGGGCTGGGTAGCCCCGACCCGAGCACAATTTGAAGCCATGACAGATGAAAATGGTGCCATTGTTATTGGTAGTCCCGAAGAAGTAGCGGATAAAATCATTCGGCATAGCGAAGCACTGGGAGGTATTACACGTTTTAACTTTCAAATGGATGTAGGTTTATCCCATGAACATCTAAAGCAATCCATTGCACTTATCGGCAATGAAGTGATTCCCTTGGTCAAGAAAAAATTGACCCAATAACTCCCTTGGGATAGAAAACGGTACTTGAGCTCTTTTGGTTCTAGATGTCTTACTTTAAGCGTAGGGGTTGTATGAGCTGATTTTTGCGGGTATCTTTAGGGCATATGACCAAGAAACTTTTTATTGCCGCGACCGGGCAACATAAAGGTAAAACCACAAGTACTTTGGGTATTGCTGCTTCTTTAAAAAAGCAAGGATTTAATGTAGGGTACTGTAAACCCGTAGGACAAAACCATATCCTCATCGGAGATGCCATGGTGGACAAAGATGTGGTCCTGTTCGAAAACCTGCTCAATTTTAAAACCGTTCCTTCTGTACATAGTCCAGTAATTATTTCTTCTGGAGTTACCCAAGGTTTTATTGAAAATCCTAATCAATTCAATTTTATTGACCAGATTCGTACCGCGCAAAAGTATCTTGAAGCAAACCATGATGTAGTGGTTTTTGAAGGAACAGGTCATGCTGGTGTGGGCAGTATTGTCAATTTATCGAATGCGCAAGTAGCCAAAATGCTCGGCAGTGATGTGATACTGGTAGCGGAAGGTGGTATTGGTAGCACCTTTGATCAACTCAATATGAATTTGGCATTGTTCCGTGAGTTGGATGTGCCGGTTAAAGGGGTTATCATCAACAAGGTTTTGCCCGAAAAGAGGGAAAAGGTGTTGCATTGTTTGCACCAAATGTTGGAACCTATGGGAATTCCGATTCTTGGTTTATTGCCGTATGACAGTGTTTTGAGTTATCCGCTTTTAGCCACGATAAAAAATGCCATTAAGGGCAAGGTGCTGCTCAATGAAGATAAATTGTACAACCAAGTGGAAGATATCATCGCCGGGTCACTCATAGCAGTGGAAGACTTGAAACGATTCCGCAACGTAGTACTCATTGTAAACATTGAAAATCTCAAGGCGAAAATTCAAAAAATCAAACAAAAGTCGGAACAAGAAGGCTTTGAAACCTCACCCCTTAGCGGTGTCATCATCACGAGCTACAGTAAGTTTAAAGGAAGCCCCAACATGGCCGATGTCAATGACCCATACCTTATGGATAACAAAATTCCGCTTTTGGCCACCGAACTGGACACTTACGATACGGTAAACGCGATTAGCCACGTGGAGGTCAAAATAAATCGGCGTACCCCGTGGAAAGTCGCTCGAGCGATTTCACTGTTTCAATCGAATGTCAGTTTGGATAAAATCATTTGATTCCCTTTCCCAACCAACCGATAGGTCCTATCTTTGATTTCTGTGGCGTTCATACTATGTTTTGCATGAAATCCAACGCAAACAACCTGCCTCTCGATAAGCAAACGAATTGCCGGAATTCTCAGAATAAAGATTTTATATCCAAAAAATGGAATTGGTACTCGTTTTCCCCCATCAATTGTTTGAGCAAAACGCGTTGCTACAAAAAGGTAGAGAGATTCACATCCTCGAGGAGTTTCTCTTTTTCAATCAATACCGTTTTCACAAACAAAAAATAGCGTTCCACCGAGCTACCCTTCGCAGGTACGCAGAAGTTCTGGAAAATTCTGGCCATAATGTAACTTATGTGGAAAGTCATCAAACCGAAAGCGACATTCGACATTTTTTCGATACAGTTACCCCGGAAATAGTACATGTTTTTGACCCGGTTGACAATTATTTGGAACAACGCCTTCGAAAGGCATGCGCTGATAAAAAAATAGTTTTGAAGCTGTATCCTTCACCCGCATTCATCAACACCAAAGAAGACCATGCCGCATTTTTCAAACCGACCAAAAAGAAATTTTTTCAAACCCAATTTTATAAGCAACAAAGAGAATCCTTAAGGATTTTGATTGAAGCGGATGGAAAACCCAGCGGTGGTAAATGGACGTATGATACTGAAAACCGAAAGCGCTATCCAGCGAAAAAAATACCACCAGTTGTTCACTTCCCTAAAAAAACCACGTGCCACGAAGAGGCTGAAACATATGTCAATACCTATTTCAGTGAAAATCCCGGTGCTTTGGATGAATCCATTCGATATCCCATTGATTTTGAAGCTGCACGCGCTTGGCTCGAACAATTTTTGGACTTTCGCTTTGCCGAATTTGGGGATTATGAAGATGCTTTGGTAGACCGAGAGACCCTTTTGAACCACAGCTTGCTATCACCCTTGCTCAATAGTGGCCTTTTGGAACCAAGGTACGTTTTGGAACGCATAGTTGATTTTGCGGAGAAAAATTCGGTTGCTCTAAACAATACTGAAGGCATTGTACGACAGATTATTGGCTGGCGGGAATTTATCCGCGGGGTGTATGAGGCCAAAGGTTCTGAAGAACGCACCAAAAACTATTGGGGCTTTACTCGAAAGATACCTGAAGGTTTCTACACGGGAACTACAGGAATCCTTCCCGTGGACAATACCATTGCCAAGGTATTGAAGTCTGGTTATAACCACCACATCGAACGCCTGATGGTTTTGGGGAATTTTATGTTGCTCTGCGAGTTTGACCCTGACGAAGTGTACCGATGGTTTATGGAAATGTATATCGACGCGTATGATTGGGTCATGGTACCCAATGTGTATGGCATGAGTCAGTTTGCAGATGGGGGTATGATGTCAACCAAGCCGTATATCAGCGGAAGTAATTACCTGATCAAAATGGGCGATTTCAAAAAGGGCGAATGGCAAACCATTTGGGATGGTTTGTTTTGGCGATTTATGCATGTACACCGCGACTTCTTCTTGAGTAATCCCAGATTGGGAATGTTGGTCAGAACCTTCGACAAAATGAGTGCGGAAAAGCGAAACGCGCATTTGCAAAATGCCGATGCCTACTTAAATACGCTTTGACGCATTTCCCCTCTGAAATATGAAGCCGTTAGAAATTGGTGTACGAAAAAATAAAAAGTCCATACAGACTGGTACGGACTTTTTTATTTGGGACTTATGGGATGTATTTTTCGGGCTGCGCTACTTACGCTTCACAACTTACACAGTCTTTCTTTTGCTTGAACTTTTGCGCGGCATTCATGCTATGCTGATAATACAGCGACTTTAGTCCAAGTTTCCAAGCGGTAACGTGAATTTTGTTTACCTCTTTTGTCGGCATGTCAGGGTGGACAATGATATTAACGGATTGTCCTTGGTCAATATGGTTTTGACGATTGGCGGCTTGGTAAATGATATCCAGTTGGTCGATTTCCGAATAGGTTTTGAAAACGGCCTTTTCTTCATCAGTCAAAAACTCTAAATGTTGTACAGAACCATCTCGGTCGCGAATACTGCGCCATACTTCTGGTGTATTCTCGTTTTTTTCTTCCAACAACTCCATCAAATATTGGTTTTTGATGGTAACTTTAATCTTCGCAATATCTTTTACATAGATGTTGGACCAAATCGGTTCAATACCCTGGGACACTTGCCCAAGAATAAATGCAGAGGACGTCGTAGGTGCAACAGCATTCAAGGTGGCATTTCTGCGTCCATAGCCTTTTAATACCTCGGGTTCTCCGAAACGCTGTGCCAATTCTTCAGAGGCTTTATAGGACTTGGTTTTGATTTCTCTAAAAATCTCATTGTTCAAATCGTAGGCTTCTTGGCTGTTGAAAGCCAAGCGTTTTGATTGTAGCAGGGAATGCCATCCCAGTGCACCTAGGCCCAACGCTCGGTTTTCTTTGGCGAAGTTGTACGCCCTTTCCATAAACAAAAAGGTCTGTCGGTCCTCTCTATCGGATGAATCTCGATATACTTCCAACTTTTCCAAAAACTCGGTAATCACCGCATCCAAGAAATACACCATCGTTTCTACCGCATCAGTATTCTTCCATTTGTCGTAATGCAGCACGTTAATGCTTGAAAGCACACAAACAAACGACCAATTATCATTGGATGGCAGCATAATTTCCGTACAAAGATTACTGGCATAAATGCGATGCTTTTTATCCTGATACGTGTCAACCGAGCCATTGTTGGCATTATCACTGAAAAAGACATAGGGATACCCCATTTCGCCTCGGCTCTGCAGTACTTTCGCCCAAATCGTTCGTTTCTCCACATCACCATCAATCATTTCCTGCATCCATTGGTTGCTCACGGTCACCCCATGCGTCAACTGTTGGATGGGGTTGCCTTCGGTTCCAATTTCCAAGAACTCCATGATATCGGGATGGTCTATGGGTAGGTAGGGTGAAAATCTTCCCCTCCTCACTGAACCCTGGCTAACCACATCCACCATGGATTCAAACAACTGCATGATATGCACGGCACCTGATGCTTCTCCATTGTTTTTGACCGGGGCACCACGATGGCGGATTTTACCAAAATATCCCGAAGTACCACCACCCAATTTGGACATCATGCCCACTTCTGATTGGGTATAGAGAATATTGCCCATATCATCGTCAATGTGAGAGCCAAAACAGCTTATGGGCAAACCGCGTTCCTTTCCAAAATTGGACCATACCGGCGAAGCCAAGGAGAAAAACCCTTCCGACATATAATTGTAGAACTTCTGAGCATAGCCCGGTATTTGCAAAATTTGCTCTGCCCTTTGTGCTATTTCAAGAATTCGGCTTTCGGGAGTGGCTCCTTCTGTCAAATAGCCCGACGCCAAAAATTTTCGGCTGTATTCGTTGAGCCATGCAAAGCCATCGCTTTTCCCTTCCGCTTTCAAGCTGGCAAGGGTTTCATTTCTGGCGTTAACTAATTCTTGGGTTTTACTGGGAGAACTGATTTCGTTCTTTTGGTTTGAAACCGTAGTATTTTTCATGTATTAAAAAAGATCGTCGCTGGTTATACTTTGTGTTCTTTTACTGTAATTGATGGAGCGTTTTACAAAGAAATCGCCGTGCTTGGTACCAATAATCTCGTCGTCAAACCATTCCGTTTGGGCCAAAAGGTCTTTATCAATCTCAAATACGGTGTCGATGCCAATACTCGCCAAAGAGCTGTTGAAGCGGTTCTTTAAGAATTCATTGATGACGTTTTTGGGAAGGAAGTCCAATTCTCCTTCTTCAAAAATCCAATCCACTATTTTGCTTTCAGCCATAAAAGCCTCCTCACAGAGTTGCTGGATATTCAAATGGTAGGTTTCCTCGAACCACTCTGGACGCTCGTTTTGTATGATTTTGATAAGGTCTATTCCGAAATCCCCATGAATCTGTTCTTCTTTTGAAGTGGCTTCCACTACATTCGAAATACCTTTCAACATGTTTTTGTGCTTGTTGAAGGCCATTATGATGAGAAACTGGGAAAACAGGGAGACATGCTCTATAAACAAGGAAAACAACAGGATGGACTCCGCATACTCTTCGTCGTTTTCGCTTTTCGCATTTTTTAGGGCGGTTTCCAAATACTGCACCCGTTTCATGATAACGGGTTTCTTTTTTAGCTGCTCAAATTCTTTGTTCAACCCTAGAATTTCCAATAAATGAGAATAGGCATCATGATGGCGCACTTCACTTTCTGCAAAGGTGACTCCTACCGAACCGATCTCGGGTTTTGGCATGCGATGGTGAATATCGCCCCAAAAACTTTTTACCGCCACCTCAATTTGTGAAATGGCCAACATGGTGTTTTTGATGGCACTTCGCTCCAAAGGGGTCAACCTTGATTTAAAATCTTGAATATCGCTCGTAAAGTTAAATTCGGTGTGAATCCAATACGAATGGCGAATCGCTGGCACATATTCATACAGCTCCGGATATTCATATGGTTTTAGATTGATGCGCTTTTCAAAAATGTTGGTTTTTCGACTCTGAGCTTGTTGGTTTCGATAAATGATGTAGGCCTTGGCCACATCTTGAAACTCGCTCAACATCAGCTTCTGCTCCACCACATCTTGAACTTCTTCAACGGTGGGCACATACGATTCATCTTGTGTTTTTCTGTTCAAAAGAACAGTATGTACCTGTTCTGCAATATTCTGAGCGTCAGTCATTTGACCGTTATCCACTGCAGTCATCGCTTTCAAAATAGCATCTGTTATTTTGTATAAGGCAAAAGGCTGTGCGCTAAAATCTCGTTTAGTAATCTGGGTAATTTCCATAAAGTGCTTGAGTAACTAGAGAATCGTTCTAAATAACGACACTGTAAAATTCACATTTTGTTCACATTCATTTTACACTGCGAAATTTTCGTTCTCAACAATCTTATCAACAATGTGGTTTGTAACTGAAAACCAGCACTTTAAACTGAACTGTAGTATTTGTCTTTCATTGAACCTTCTAAAGATGCGCTCCTTTCGATGATACAGCGAATACAAGCACAAAACCAGCAAGTTTTGATACGACTCTACTGCATTTCATCGATTTTTTACATTTTTTGTGCACTTTATCGAAAAAAGGGTAGGGTTTATCGAGTAGAGGGTTGTTTTATTGGTGTTGCCAGGGTATAACCTATCCCTGACCCACAGCAAAACCCCTAAATCATGAACAAGAACGCTACACTTCTTCAGCTACCCCTTGTAATACTTTTTCAATTATTAACCTTGAATTGCTTCTCACAAAGCAAATGGTCGAATCCTTCAACATGGCCTTCGGGACGAATACCCGCCGCCAATGAAAATGTGGTCATACCAAAAGGGACCACCGTTATGTTGGATACCAATACGGCTAGTTTAGGTAGTCTTGAAATAGAAGGAAATTTACTTTTTGAAGACAAGAACCTTTCGCTTACTGCACGTTGGATTATGGTCAACGGTCTACTTCAGATTGGTACCGAACAAAGTCCATTCACAAATCAAGCAACCATCACCTTAACCGGACCTAAAGAAGATGTGAACGAAATGGGCGGGCGGTTTTTGATTTCGATGGCAGGAGGACGACTGGAATTCCATGGAGAAAGTGCCAAAAAACTGAGTTGGGGACAACTCTCGAAAACTTTGGAAGCGGGCGCGACTACTTTGGAATTGGACAGAGACCCTACCCAATGGGGTGTTGGTGACCGTTTGGTTATCGCTCCAAGCGGATACGACGCCTTTGAAGCCGAAGAAGTTACCATAACCGCAATTGTAGGAAGGAACATCTCATTCACACCTTCCTTGAATTTCAGCCACTTTGGCGAGCTCCAAGAATACGAAGGAAAAATAGTTGACGAGCGAGCTGAAGTAGGGTTGCTCAATCGAAATATAAAAATACAAGGCGCTTCAGATGCCCATGAAAGCAACTACGGGGGTCACATCATGATTATGAATTCATCAGGGCCTGTGCATATGGAAGGAGTAGAATTTACAGCACTGGGCCAACCCGGTATTGAAGCTCGTTATAATTTTCACTGGCACCTCGCAGGGGACCGCGAAGGCGACTATCTAAAAAACTCAAGTGTGCACCATAGTCTTCAGCGAGCGGTAGTGGTGCATCAAACCGATAATGTTTTGATAGAAAATGTGGTGGCGTTCAACATCTTAAACCATGCCTTTATTCCTGCTGAGGATGGGAATGAAATAGACAACACTTTTAAAAACAATCTTGCGATACTTACTCGAAATCCTGAAAAGGAATTTTTCGCATTTCCTAAAGACGATGGAAAGACCAGTACGCAGGGCGAACAACGCTCCTCTGGTTTCTGGATGCGCAATCCACACAACAACATCATTGGAAACCATGTAGGCGGTGTGGAAAGAGGAAACGGATTTTTTATAGACACCCGAGGTCGGGGTAGGGAATTCAAAGACTTTGACTTATTGCCAAGAGCGGTAGTTTTTGATGGCAATGTGGCCCACTCCTGTTCAGTGCCTGGAAATTTGGGAAATGAAGGTGTATCGAATGTCGCGATGTATGGAAAAGTTGGGTTCGGACACGGGATTTTCATGAACACCTTCCAAAACGGGGACTTGATGTGGACCCTGAGCAATTACACCGGATACAAAAACATGATGAGCGGAGTGTGGACCGAAATCACCAACGTTACCCTCGATAACTTCATTTTGGCCGACAATTCCATTGGTTTATTGTCTTCAGAATCCCATGTACAAAACACCTTGGTCATCGGAAAGACTAAGAACACCATTGGTGGAGTGAACCGAAACCTTAGACATGGGGACAAGCGAGCGGGATATTATTCCATTGCCCAAGGTGGCAGCAAAGAACCTAAATTGACCAATGTCACTTTTGTGGACATCAATAAGGATATCGAACCCGGTAAGGTCGCAGCAGCGGTTGTCGGTGCTGGCATACACAAGGAAGAGAACTTTCTGAGACAAATCAAAATCGTTGGGGAAACCAATCCAATTTGGATGTCCAGCAAGGGCAATAAAGGACGTAACGAGAATTCATCCTTCTTAGTGGATGAAGACGGTAGCCTTTCTGGTTATGATCGCCCTGTACTGATAGCACATCCTTATTCGGCTTTGAAAAAAGATGCGATTGCTTACCACGAAGAATGGCAAGCTTATATTTTAGAAGCACAAGGAGCGATGCAACTTCGAATCGGAAGTATCGGTTTTGACCTTCCACAGGAAGTATCGCTCATCCGGGACTTTGATGACCTTCGCATTCCAAAAATGCAACATGCCAAACAACGCTATTTTAATTTCTTCGGACAACAAACCTATACTATTTTGGGTCAATGGGAAATGGAAGACAAAGGCCATCGTATGGATTTGCGAAGCGTTCTTGGCGCAGCTGGGGAATGGAGTATTTTCAAGTTTCCCATGCCGTATACCGATGCGGCAGTATTGGATGCGGACGAAATGCCCATCAAACAGGTCAACAGTGTTGCGGAACTAAACCAACAAGACGAAAATGCCTATTATTTCAATGCTGATGAAGGTGCCATTTACCTTAAAATGGTTACCGGAACTGATGGGAAATCCTATGTGAACATTATTCCCAAAGGCCAAAACACCGGAACCAATTTTGGACTGGATATCGGCTCGAAAGAACAATTTTTTAGGGATATGAAAGTATATCCCAATCCACTAGGTCCCGATTCCAGGTTGGAATACACCCTTCTGCAAAACGAGTTTCTGTCCATTGATGTTTACGATGTGCTAGGAAGAAATCTGGGCAACATCTTTTCCGGAAAACAGAATTCAGGAACCCATAGTATTCCGCTAGACGGTATCCGATTTAACTCAGGCGTCTACATTCTTACGATTAGGGTGGACAGTTCATCCATATCCATGAAGGTTGTCAAACCTTAAACCAGATGATAATTAACGGAGGCCTCTTGAGATTTATCACCTACATTCTGTGTTTTGTTTACTTCGGCGGGACGACTTTAGTGCATAGCCAACAAATGTCCGAGTTGGTCATTGCAAAAAACGAAGTGCTGACTCTAAAGGACAGTAGTCTAAT
This sequence comes from Bacteroidota bacterium, assembly GCA_039027495.1. GTDB lineage: Bacteria > Bacteroidota > Bacteroidia > Flavobacteriales > Flavobacteriaceae > Flagellimonas. The sequence goes on along the minus strand of JBCCKH010000015.1, from coordinate 71,546 downwards.
AGTTGATAATTTGGTGGTTCAAGGAGTGCTGGAAATTGCGGATATCCAAAATGTCAAAATTAAAGTTGGAACCTTGGATATTGATGGAGGAGTTTTCGTCGCAGGTACCGAAGACCGCCCTTTTGGGCATGAGCTTTCTTTGGAAATGATATCAAAAGCGGGGCAAACCCGTGTGTATAATGGAGGAAGTCTTCAGTTATTTGGTTTATCCACACCTATCCCCAAGAATGAAAACCCTTCCCAAATTGAAAATCTGGAGACTCCATACCACAACATCACGTTTACCGTAAAAAACAAAAACTCAGGACATCTGCTTTTTGAAACGGACCAAGACATCCACCTTGAAGGTGTCGCATTTATTGGACTAGGAACCACCGATGCACCAGCATTGCACTTTCGAGGATGTTCAAATTCAGGAAATAAATTGGAGAATTGCTTTTTTCATAAATCCAAAAATGTTGATCTCCAATTGGATAACAGCCTAGGCGATGTTAGACATAACGTATTGTATTCCTCTTCGAACAGCACTGTGGTCAGTAACGAAGTACTAGGCAAAAAGGGACCCCGTTTTATTGAAAACACCATCTACAATTTTTCTAGTTCGGGAAAATTTGCAGTGATTATGAACAGCCTCAATCACACCTTTACGGGTAACCGAGTATATGTAAAAGGAAACACCAACGGTATCGGATTCTTGAATTCTAAAATGGATGCCAACGTACCACAAAGCATGGCAACCGATGAAAATCTGGTTTTCGACAACAACCACATTGTTCAGCTCAACAAAATCCTGCAAAAAGAGAGTCTCGGTTTACAAGTTGATGATTTTCCGACTCAACGGCTCTTCAAAACCAGCGGCAACTATATTCAAGGTTTCAGTAAAGGGGCTGTTTTCAACTACCCCAACTTCTTGGCCGAAAACTATGTCTTTCTAAATAACACAATCGGATGTATTCCTGGCACTGCCTATTTACAAAATTGCGACTTCACTTTCAATGGCGCGAGGCATCATCATGATTCGAAAGCTATCTACGTCTCCGATAGGTATGGTACATCTGCGCCTAAAGTAAATACCGTTTCCATTTCCAACTATGGTATAGGTATCTATTTCGAAGGAACGGTTCGGCAACATAACTATTTTCGGCAATTAAAGTTCACGGACACCAAAGCGTTGTCTTTTGGCAAACTCAACCGAAAGTCAGTAATCAATGACGCGGATGGAAGCCTGCTGCAGCATACCATCATGTCTTCAGAATCTTCAAAACCAAAAAAAGCTTCACATCATGAACACCATAATGTTCACCATGGACATCATGGAAAACATACCGCTCAAAGTACACTAGAGGCCACTGGATTCATTATTTATGCTGAAAACTCTTTTCTCAAACATCGTAAGAGCGAGGTAGTATCCGAAGAAAAAAACATCTATTATTCGCCAAGATTGAATACCGGAGTACTTACTGTTGCGACCGGCTTAGGGCTTACCGACCCAGTACATGAGCATAACGGCACGTTCGAGGGCATTTCTGTTTTAAACGAAAACGGTAAAAGGCTGGAACAATCCGATAATCACAATCGCTACACCTTCGAGGTTGTGTCCGATGAATTGTACGAGTTGGACTTTGGCGAAAAAACAATTCCCTTTTATGACTTTGGTTTTGAATGGGAAGCTTCATCGCAAAAAAGTATTCTTCTAAAAATGCCCTATCCGCACAAAAATCCGGTTTCCATGCGCTCTTTTGGAAACCAACTGTATGCTGTAGGTTCGCTTGCCGAAGTCAAAAAAAGTAATATCTCTACCTTTTTCTGGGACGATGAAAAACAGGTGGTTTATCTCAAAATGGTAGCACAAAACAACTTTGAGGAGATGGTCATTTATGCAAGCGAGGTCCTTACGGAGATACAGCTTTCTGGAAATAAGGTCCCCTTGGCCATTCGCACTGATGCAACCCAAAATACCTTGAGCTTTGCCTACACCATTCCAGCGGAAAATAGTTACTCGAAACTCGAAGTGCTGGATTACTATGGAAATGTAGTCGAAAAAGTGTTTGAGGGACATCTTGGTCCAAATCTTAACACCTTCAAGATTGATTTGGACGATTACGACTTCAAAAATAACGTATACCGTTACGCTTTAACCGTAAACGAGACCGTGCATCGTGGCCCATTGCATGTGTACTGATGCACCAGTTTTGCGTAAAGGGCGAATCCCGGTAAACCGGGTATTTTGCTTCCCATCCCTTTTGTACTTTTAACGCGTTATTTTCCGTTATGGGATAAGCACATTATGGCCATTCAATCTCATTCTAAATACCATTCCTTTGCTATGGGTTTAAAACCCTTGACGATTTCCAAGGTTTTTTTGTTTTCATTGATGGTCTTCATCGGAACCTCTACCCAGATAGCATTGGCCCAAGACACCCAAATCCAGGCTTTTGGCTATATGCCCAAAACCGTTCCTGACTCTTTGTATGCTGCCCTTGATCAAGCGAAAAGTGATACCAAAAAAATTACCCTGCTCTCTGAGATTGCCTTGAAATATCTTGCCTCTGGGAATGGGGATTCCGTAGTACACTATGCACAACTCCTGAAAAAGGTTTTGGAAACCACACAAGAACCTATTCCATCTTCCGACCGCATCTTTCAGAAACGAATGGATGGTGATGGCAAATACCTAAACGGATTGTATGATAAAGCCTTGGAATCGTATCTCAGTGCGATAGCGTTGGATTCCACCCAAAAACAAGACCCTAGTTACCATGAGGCTATTTTAGGGGTGGGTCGAATTTATCTTGCCAAAGGTGAATTGGAAAAGGCTTTTTCCATTTTGGAGGAGTGTACCGCTTACGACACGGTTTCTGCAAGGGCCCACTATTTATTGGGTATTATCTATTTTGAGAAAAAGAATTTCGAAAAATGTCGAAACAGCCTCGCCACGGCACAAAACCTCCTCATAAAGGAACCAAATCCGAAATTACAATACCGTATAGCGCTCAATTTGGGTCAACTCGAACGTGCTTTGACAAACACTGATGCGGCTTTCGGATATTATGAAAAAGTAATCAATGGTAGTTTACAGGACCAATATTATGATGTCTACACAGAGGCTGTAGTCCAATATGGCAGGTTGGCCACGGAACTCAGCTATTTTGACCAAGCCGAAATGACCTTGAGCATGGCCTATACCAATGCCATTCAATGGAACCGGCTCGAACTCCAAAAGAAAATCATCAACAGCCTTCGAAAGACTTACGAAAAGAAGGGTGACTACCAAAACGCCTACAACCTGATGACGCAATATTTGGCAGTTTCGAATCGGATTCAACGAGAACAAAATTCCGAATTGGTACAAGAGCTCGAGGTAAAATACCAAAGCCTTCGAAAAGAGAATCAAATCTTGGCGCTGAAAGAGTCTCAACTGGAAAAGGAAAATGAAATTGACCGACAGACCACCATCAAAAAAGCCTTTTTGTATGGATTTTTAGTGATTTTGATTCCGATTTTGGCGTTGTTGTATGTGTATTATCAAAAACTGCAAACCCAAAGTCAACTCAATTTGCGGCAAAAAGAATTGAACGCCCAAAAGATGAATAGCCTAATCAAGGAAAATGAACTCGAAGTGGCCAAATCCTCATTGAACGCACAGCAAGATGAACGCCGTAGAATCGCGAAACAATTGCACGATAGTATCGGAAGTAATCTTGCCGGCATCAAGCTGCAATTGGCCAATCTGAAAGAATCGGATACAACACAACATAACGTCCTTGAACAAATTGACCAAACTTATGAACTCGTCCGTGACATTTCGCACGACTTGATTCCCAAACGGTTCAAACAAGATGCGTTTACAACCTTAGTGCAAGACTATTTGAAAACCATTGAGGAAGCTTCACCCATTCAAGTCAGTTTTTCGGCATATCCCGAGCACGCGGTTAACGGTTTGAAAGAGGCCCTCAAGGTGGAAATCTACAGCATCTTGCAGGAGTTGATTACGAATACCCTCAAACATGCCAAAGCCAATACCGTAGAAGTGCATTTGAATTTACATGACAGTGTTTTCCAATTGCTTTATGAAGATGACGGTATCGGTTTCGACCAAAACAAAACCGCTCGGGGTATTGGACTCGAAAATGTGAAGGAACGGTTAGGACATCTTAAGGGCAACGTCAACATTGATAGTGTTTTAAATCGAGGCACCGCCATAACCATCGAAATACCAGTACATGACCATGCAGCCTAAATCGAAAATCATCATAGTAGACGACCATAAAATGTTCTTGGATGGCTTACGAAGCATTCTTGAACCGCAGCCCCATCTCGAAATTGTGATGACGGCAAAAAATGGTCAAAACGTAGAAAAATACTTGAACATCAATGCTGAAGAAGGCGTTGCTTTGGTGGTTATGGATTTGAACATGCCCGAATATGATGGAGCGGAATTAAATCGGTTCATCAAGAAGAACCATCCCCAAATCAAAACCTTGGTGGTGAGCATGCTACACGATGTGCAAACCGTTCGTACTTTGACTCAGGAGAGTGTCGATGGCTATCTTCCCAAAAATGCCCCCAAAGAAGAATTGCTCAAAGCGATTGAAACCATTCTTGGCGGTGAAAAGTATTTTGCGCAAACCATAAAGGATGCCTACCTCAAAGGCATGACCATGCAAGATGCTGCACCGGAGCAAAGTCTATCCAAAAGAGAAAAAGAGGTGCTACGCTTGATTGCCATGGAACAAACCACCCAAGAAATCGCAGACCAGCTTTTCTTGAGCAAACACACCATTGAAAGTTATCGAAAGAATCTCATCTCCAAACTTGGGGTTCGAAATCTGGCTGGCCTTACTAAATACGCTATAAAACTGGGGCTTATCGACTAGGCATCCCTGTTTTCAGGGAGGGTGTTTTCACTTCTTTCAGGGTTGAGCTCCGTACTCTAGCAAGGTAGTTTTACATCATAATTAAAAACCTAAGATTATGATTTATGGAATTACCCTGGTATTGCTCAGCATAATTGCCGTACCCTCTTTAGTCCTCTCCAAAAAACCCAATGCTAAAGAACTTTTGGAAAAAATCGAACCTTATCAAGGATGGATTGGCCTTGTGTTCTGTATTTGGGGCGTTTGGGGCCTTATTACGGGCATCCTCAATTTGGGTTGGCTGACCAAAGCACCCATTTGGTGGATTACCCTAATGACCGGAAGCTTTGTAGAGGCCGTTTTAGGATTCATGTTGGGCTTTGGTTTGATGAACAAGTTGTTTTTGGGCAAAAATCCAGATGCCCTTGAAAAAGCAGCCCAACTGCGTGAAAAAATAGCACCCAAACAAGGGAAAATCGGAATCCTCGGCATCATTGTAGGCATTTGGATGATTGTCGCTTCATTTTTATTCACCATCGCCTAAATCCATAATCATGAAAAAAGCCATATTCACCCTTTTACTGTTGCTCATAGCGATTACGGGCCAGGGCCAACAACTTGAGAATTTCACGAACACGGTTACAGTTTATGGGCATGCCGTTGTCCCTCGTGAAACCAAAGGATACCGTATCAAAGCTACTTTGAGCATGGACCAATTGTACTATGCCGAGCCCAATTGCACGAATTTGGAAGAGCTCAAAGCAAAGTATTTCAAAGCGTTAAAAGAAAAAGGATTTGACCCAGCAAAATTCAAAGAATCAAAATCTGAGTTCTTGTTGATGGGATACCAGAAGGACGGTACTATTTTGGATTACGAAACAACATCCAAATCAGAATTGGAGCTTTTATCCAGCGTCAAAATGTCCGGAGTGGCCTTGAGTTATCAATTCAAATCGGTTTTTGACCCAAAACAACGAAAAAGCTTATTGGCCGAAATCATGGAAAACGCCAAAGCCAATGCCAAACTCATTTGCGAAGGAATGGGTAAAAAGCCTGGCAAAATTCTTTCGGTAAGTGGTGACAGCCCCAAAGAAGCGACCTGGGTTTCATATGCAGGAAGTGCTTATGAGGAATACTGGAGCCTCACAGTGATTTACAAAATAGAATAGCCTTCATCGTTAGGTTAGTTAGTTGGTTATCGGCCTTTTGCCTTTTTGGGTAAGAGGCCGATTTTTTATTTCTCTTTTGTTTAAATAGAATCGAAGAAACTTTAACAATACCTACCGTAACAAAAATTGAAAAACGGGTTCTTTAGGCTGTACTAAAAACCAAAACATGTATAAGAACTTTTTGCTCCTATCGCTGTTTCTGCTATGTACCGCTACAAACTTTGCGCAGAAAAACATGGGAGACTATGCCGGAGAATGGATAGGAACCACTCCTGATGAATCTGCCTTTGATTTCACCCTTGCCATTACCCAAAAAGATGAAGGTCTAGCAACATTTACCCTTTCAAATGACCACGAAATTCTCAGTAAAACCTTTTCGCTCTCCCAAAGATTGAACCTGGACTTAACCGAAAAACTAGTCTTTTTGGGTAATGTGGATACTTCAAATTCGTCCATTTCTGGGTTTATGCGTTTGAACAAAGACTTGTATCCCGTTCAGCTCGAAAAGAAAGGAAACACGTATGAAGGTTCATGGAAGCTATCCATGCTTCATTACCTACAACCCCAAAACTTGAGTTTGACCATACAAAAAGTAAATACGGAAGAAGAATATGCAGCTTATCCCATGTTTGGAACCTTCTGGTGTATGGATTTCAAAAAAACTGGCAATAATGTTTCATTTTACGATTACAAAACCGGGATGGACTTTACGGGCGTCTTGAAACCCTCAACCCTTGCATTGGAAGCAAGTTTTGGGAAGCATCCCATTACCTCCATATCCTATAAAAGAATAAAACCAGGGGAAACAACTAATAATCTGGGCAATCATTCTCCAGATGATGGTTGGAAAACCACTTCGAATCCCCTAACCTTTCCGAAGTTGGAAAAGGATGTTGAACTAGCCATTTTGGAAGGTACGGAAGGTGTAGTGGTAGCCAAAGGCGGCGAAATTGTTTATGAAAAGTACTTTGCCGGGTATCATGCCCAAATTCCTCACGACATGCGTTCCTCAGCAAAAAGTATCGGTTCAGCTATTATAGGACTTGCCGTGGACGACGGTATTATAGAAAACACCGCAGTAAAAGTTTACGAGCATCTTCCCGAAGCGTTTCAATACACAAAGGACGAAGAAAAATCCAAAATCACCTTGGAGCAGTTATTGACCATGTGTTCAGGCATTGGGGTTGGAGAAGGACAATACCAAGATTCGGACAATTGGTTGAAAACTGTTTTGGAACCGCCCTTAAAACAATCCCCTGGCAGCCGAACTAACTACAAATCAGCTGACCCTTTCCTGACTGGTATCTATCTCAATGAAAGATTGCAAATACCACTGGAACAGTACATGCAAGAAAACTTCTTTGCTCCACTGGGCATCATCAATTATATATTAAATACTGACGACACGGGCATACCCTACTTTGGCGGTGGATTGTACCTAACCCCTCGTGATATGCTAAAATTTGGACAAGTTTATCTCAACGGAGGGACTTGGAATGGTAAAAGGATTTTATCTGAAGCATGGGTAAAGGCCTCTTTTGAAAAGCATACGCGATTGGAAAACGTATCGGACAAAAATGAATACGGGTATTTCTGGTGGCACCAAGACTATACCGTAAACGAAAAAACAATTGCCTCAATTGAAGCACGTGGCAATGGCGGACAGTACATTTTTGTTATTCCTGAGCTGAATACGGTAGTGGCCATCACTTCCGGAAATTATCGAAAAGGTCAGTTGTTGAGACAGCCTGAAAAGATTTTGGAAACCTATATTTTGCCCAAATTGATGAAATAAATCCATGAATTACAGCAAAAAAACACCGCAATGCGGTGTTTTTTGTTCTAATGGTATTCGCTTAATACAAATCCAGATAATTCACATAATCCAAATTCAGGTTGAGCTTCTGCAAATACGATTGATATGATTTATCGTCCACAAGCTCCATGGCCTTGAAAATGGTCTTCCCTTCAAGGGATATGATGGACATTTCAACCGTATCATCTGATTTAGTGCAGATTATTTTTTCTTGCACCTTGTCATAGTCGTAAATAGGACGAATCCATAGGGTACCACTTTGAAACTTTCCATCCGCAAAGTTCGCCGAGTGGATTTCGTTTCCATCCGTATCAAAACGTTTCACCGTGCCATCCAATGCATCGCTACGAAGGGCAAAATCATATTTCAATTGTTCACTATCAGGGTGATAGATTTTCACTTGGTCATTTGTAGCAGTATTGTATTCCCGAAATACATTTCCTGTGGGCAAATACTCCATCGTGCTGACCAATTGGCCTTTGTTGTAAACCTCTTCTGTGTGGCTTTTGTATTTTTTGATAACCTGTTTGCCTTCAAACGGATTATCATTTTTGAAAATCATGGTCGAAACTACCTCACCATTCTTTCCATAGTAAGTGGCCTCTCCTTCTTTTTTGCCATTGACATAGTTGATGAAATGGGTCACATTAGCACTGGAATCATAAAAAGTAAACTTGCCATTTTTTGCTCCATTGGCATACATTCCTTCTTCCTCAGGAAACTGGTCGTATCTGAATTTTTGATACTTCCCTTCCAGAACACCATTGGCATACGTGACTTTTTCTCGGGTTTTGTAATCATAGAAAGTCCCCGCAAAAGGCTTTTTGTTCTTGTATTGCAATTCCGAAAGCAGCACACCATCGCGTGTATAAATTTTAGAGACATTGTTTACGTCAACATCCTCCACCAGTACCACCGTTTTCTCGTTACCGGTAAGATATTTTTCCTCATAGCGAAGCAGGCGTTCCAAACTACCGTCCATCCACTTTTCACGATGTGAAAGTGAATCTGAAGCGTAGAAATACTCAAAGAATTCGCCATCCTTTGCGGCATAATCGTAAGTACTGACCAAATTCCCTTCAAAATCATAAAAACTGCCCTTGGTTTCCTTATAGCGTTGGTACTCTATATCGGACTGTTTTTTACCGTTGCTGAAGTACTTTACCTTCTTCACGTAGTTATATCCGCTGGCATCATAAAAGGTTTCTTCCTTATAGGGTTTTTGGCTTTCGTAATTGTAGTTGATGAAGGTTTCTTTGGTTTTAGCTCCGTTTTTGTACTCATAAATGGTGTTCAAACGTCCTTGGCCATCCTTATAAAACTGTTTGCCGTTCAAAGGAGCATAATAATTATCGACCTCCAAGGTCATACGTCCCAGTTCCTTTCCTTTTTCATCATAAAAAATCTCCAGGGGTCCGGTTCTGTCCTTAAAAATGTTGTCAGAATCCTTGTAGTATAGCATTTCCTTGACCACTTTTCCTTCTTTGTATTTGCGCATAAGGTCAACTCCATATTCCGTTCCAACCCAAGGAGCGTATTCTTTGTACACCAAGGAATCGTTCACTTTCCCAGAAGGGTCATAATACAATATCCGTTCTCGCTTCCCTTTCGCTCCATATTTCACGTAGGAAAAAAGGTGGTTGTCACGAAACTCTTTTTCCCATTCCATCTCCCCGCCTTTATAGGCCTGGATACGATTGAACTCTACCTGTTTGGAGGTATAAAACCCTGGGGCTTGAACGTAATTTCTTCCCTCCAAGGGTGCGAGGTAACCATTTTTCCAATAATACGTAACACTGTCAAGAACCTTACCCGAAGCGTCATAGAAGATGTTTCGATACTTGGGCTTAATCTTGAATTCTACCCGAAGGATTCCAGATTTATCGTAATACGATGCATTGAGGTATTTGCTGTTTTCGTAATGCGAAATGCTCTTGCCGCTCTTGTCAAAATCATAAAAACTCATTTCGGAACCATTGAAGATACCCCCATTGCGATATTCCGCTTCGGCGATGACCTTGTTGTTTTCATCATAGGAAATAGTTCGCATGGTTTGATAAGAGCCAAAACCATCCATCATCAGGTAACGTTCGTTGCGTGGGCCATCCAAACTGCCCAAATGTGAAATCTCGACTAGGGTGTCATTTCGAATTTCTGAATAGAACCGATAATTCCGATATAGCGAATTGGTTTTCCCTGATAGCAAACGGCCATTTTTATACACCGCCTTGAGTTTTTTGCCTTCTAAATAACTTTCAAAGTCTCCATCCAAGCGTCCTTGGGCGAAGTTTCCGATTTGTAGCAAGCTACCATCTTTATTGTACCAGACCACTTTTCCTTCCCAATAATCTCTATCAGGATAGCGCGAAACCCCTTCCATTTGCAACTCACCGGTAATAAAATAATCCTTGACCAGGTACTTCCCTTCCGATTCTTGGGTCGCCACTCTAAAATAGGCAGCTATCTGCTTATCGGACTTTTTCCATTGGTCATCATAAAAGATAGTATCGTTTTGAGCGGTTGCGCGTTCCGTAATAAAGAATAGACTTAAATAGGAAAAAAAGAAATATAAGGAACCCTTTAGCTTGGTTTTCATAATACGGTTTAATTGAATTTATGGTGGTAAAAGTACGGTACAAAGCCCTTTGGTGGTACCCGGAATTCAGGGATACTGCATTTTCGAAAGTAGATAACTTGTTGAGAAAACCCCAAATAATAGCGGGTATATAGGGTCAATAATGATTTTTGGCTATTTTTGCACCCCAATACACACCTTGGCCCACGTGGTGGAATTGGTAGACACGCTACCTTGAGGGGGTAGTGTCCTTACGGACGTGCTGGTTCGACTCCAGTCGTGGGCACTGAAAACCGCATTCTTTGCGGTTTTTTTGTTTAGGAACTTTTGTTTTTTATCCACCACAAATCGGATTTTCTTAAACAAATAACCAAATTTTAAGACTTCAGATTAGGTTGGCATCAATTAAATCGTAAATTTGTTTAATGAATACACCAAAAAGATGAACAATGTAAAAAAATCTTTTAGTATTCGGGATATGGAAAACCTTTCGGGGATTAAGGCCCATACCATCCGAATCTGGGAAAAAAGATATAACCTTTTTACCCCAGAACGCACCAGCACGAACATTCGTTCATACAGTCTGGCCAGTCTTCAAAAGCTTCTCAATATTACCCTTCTTTACAATAACGGTTACAAAATATCAAAAATCGCAAAGCTCGATGAATCGCACATTCCCGTTATCGTTCGTGAAATCGTAGCTAGTAACAGTGAGAAGAACCATGCCATCAATGCGTTCAAGTTGGCCATGGTAAATTTTGACCAAACCCTGTTTCTCAATACCTATAATAGTCTTTTGGCAGAGCGTTCCTTTCGGGATATTTTCAACGAGGTCTTCATCCCCTTGTTGAATGAATTGGGTTTATTGTGGCAAACCGATACCATCAGCCCTTCCCATGAGCACTTCATGACGCATTTGATAAAGCAAAAGATTTATCTTAATACGGAAAAATTACAACTGGTAGAACCCACCAAAACCCATAAGGTTTTTGCACTATTCTTACCAGAAAACGAAATACATGAAATAGGGCTTCTCTATCTCAACTACGAAATTACACTTCGAGGGTATAAATCCATTTATTTGGGACAAACCATGCCCATTGAAAGTCTGCAAGACTTGTTGAAGTATTACGACAACTTGCACTTTGTCTCTTACTTCACGGTTTCCCCGACCAAAGACGAACTTAGCACTTACTTCGATAAGTTCGCGGTCAGCTTGAATGCCGCTGGTAACTCAAAACTTTGGGTACTTGGGCATCAAATACAAAACATAGCACAAGATTCACTACCTTCAAATATTCAGGCGTTCAATTCAATTGAACACTTGATTTCCATGTTATAACTCCTTTTCGGATGAAGAAGGTCAATATTGTCGGTTCTGGTTTTTCCTCCCTTTCTGCCTCTTGTTATTTGGCAAAAGCGGGTTACGCGGTAGAAGTTTTCGAAAAAAATGATACCGTTGGAGGGCGAGCACGTCAATTCATTAAAGACGGTTACACCTTTGATATTGGACCTAGTTGGTATTGGATGCCCGATATTTTTGATAAATTCTTCGCGGATTTCGGGAAAAAAACATCCGATTACTATCAACTGGACAAATTAAGTCCGGCTTATAAGATTTTTTTTAGCGACGATGTGATTACCATAGGGGATACCATGGACAAAATTTGCGATGAATTTGAGCGTATCGAGTCCGGAAGTAGCATCCATTTGCGAAAGTTTATCAACAAAGCGCAAGAAAATTACGATATCGCCATTAACAAGGTGGTATTGAGGCCTGGCTTGTCACCTTTGGAATTGGTGACCAAGGAGACTGTAGTTCGCGTGGACCAGTTTTTCAAGAGTATTAGTCACGAAGTGCGCAAACGTTTTAAGAATCCAAAACTGGTTTCTACCTTGGAGTTTCCTGTTTTGTTTCTCGGGGCCAAACCGAACAAAACACCAAGTTTTTACAACTTTATGAACTTTGCGGATTTTGGATTGGGTACCTGGCATCCCAGAGGCGGCATGTACGAAATCATCAAAGCCATGAGAGCTTTGGCAGAAGAACTTGGCGTAATCTTTCATACCAATTCGCCTGTAGATAAAATCCTCGTAGAGAATGGAACAGTAAAAGGTCTGCAGGCCAATGAAAAAGACTACCTTTCAGACTATGTCATCAGCGGTGCGGATTATCATCACTCTGAAACGCTGCTGGAACCAGAATACCGACAATACACGGAGACGTATTGGGAAAGAAAAACCTACGCGCCTTCTTCCCTACTCTTTTACGTAGGATTCACCAAAAAGTTGAACCGCATCGAACACCACAATCTGTTTTTTGACACGGATTTTGAAAAACATGCCGAAGAGATTTACGATGAACCCCAGTGGCCATCCGAACCTCTTTTCTATGTAAACTTCCCTTCGGTCACTGATGCAACAATGGCGCCTGAAGGATGTGAAACTGGTTTTTTCCTTGTGCCCATCGCGCCAGGTTTGGAAGATACGCCCGAATTAAGAGCACAGTATTTTGACCTGATTATCGACCGTTTCGAGAAACGTACTGGACAATCCGTTAAAGATGCCATTCAGTTTAAAGAAAGTTTTTGCGTCAACGATTTTGTTGAACAATACAATAGTTATAAAGGCAATGCCTACGGCATGGCCAATACCCTAAGGCAAACAGCCTTTTTACGACCCAACCTGAAAAGCAAGAAAGTCCAAAACCTCTTCTTTTCAGGGCAACTGACCGTTCCTGGTCCAGGTGTGCCACCTTCTCTGATATCTGGAAAACTGGTTTCCAGCTTAATCTCCAAAAAACCAATATCATGAAATCCATTTTTGACAACGTATCGTATTCGTGTAGCAAAATCGTAACAGAGTCCTACAGTACTTCTTTTGCATTGGCTACCAAAATGTTGGCTACCTCCATACGAGGTGATATTTACAATATTTATGGTTTCGTGAGGTTTGCCGATGAAATTGTGGACACCTTTCATGATTACGACAAAGCTACCTTGTTTGAGAATTTTGAAGAGGAACTCGAACAAGCTTTGGAGCAAAAAATAAGTCTAAATCCAATTCTCAATTCTTTTCAACACACATACCACAAATACAGCATACCCAAGCACTTGGTTGATGCTTTTATGAAAAGTATGCGCATGGACCTGTCCAAAAAGAAGTACAGCACCATAGCGGAATACAAAGAGTACATTTATGGAAGCGCCGATGTTGTGGGCTTGATGTGCCTTTGTGTTTTTGTCAATGGGGATGCTGAAAAATATGAATCGCTGAAGGACTCGGCCATGGCATTGGGTTCTGCCTTTCAAAAGGTCAATTTTTTAAGGGATTTGAAAGCAGATTTCGAAGAATTGGAACGCACGTATTTTCCAGACACGAATTTATTGGAGTTGGATGAAGCCTCCAAAAAACGAATCGTTGACGAAATCAAGGCAGATTTTGCCAAGGGAATGGAAGGTATTTCCAGGTTACCACAAGAAGCTAAATTCGGTGTTTACACGGCGTACAAATACTACCGAAAACTGTTGCAAAAACTACAGAGCACCCCGCCTTTGGAAATAAAAAATACCAGAATTCGTGTACCGAATTACCAAAAATTTGGACTTTTGGCACAGTCCTACGTAAATTACAAACTACAACTGGTATAAATGAAAATAGCCCTTTGGGTTCTGGTTTTTTTAGGAACCTTTTGCATCATGGAATTTATGGCTTGGTTTACGCATAAGTATGTTATGCACGGGTTTTTATGGAGTTTGCATAAAGACCATCATCGCAAAGACCACGATTCTTGGTTTGAACGAAACGATACCTTTTTTATATTCTACGCTGTTGTTAGCATGGCTTGTATCATGATTGGTGACAACACTGGATTTTGGTACGGATGGCCCATCGGTTTTGGAATTTTGGCTTATGGTATCGCCTACTTCATGGTTCATGATATTTTTATCCACCAGCGCTTTAAAATGTTTCGCAATGCCAACAATTGGTATGCACGTGGTGTAAGAAGGGCACATAAAATCCATCATAAGCATTTAGGAAAAGAAGACGGTGAATGTTTCGGAATGCTCATGGTCCCCTTTAAATACTTCAAAAAGTAATTCATGCCGAAAGCCATTATCGTTGGCGCGGGAATTGGCGGGTTGGCCACGGCCATACGTCTGGCACACAAACAATACAATGTAACGGTAATTGAGGCAAATGCCTACCCTGGCGGCAAACTCCACACCCAAACCTCCGATGGTTTTCGATTTGATCTAGGTCCTTCCCTATTCACTATGCCCCAATTTGTGGATGAGTTGTTCTTGTTGCATGGCAAAAATCCCAGGGACTACTTCGATTATATCCGAAAAAAAACCGTTTGCAATTACTTTTGGGAAGATGGAACACGTTTTACGGTTAGCGCTGACCCGGATACTTTTGTGCAAGAAGCCGCCACAGCCTTCGAAGAATCTGAATCTAGCCTAGAAAAGTATCTCAAAAACAGCAGGGAAAAGTACGATTTGACCGCCACGCTTTTCTTGGAAAAGTCTTTGCACAAGATGGGGACCTATCTCTCTAAGGATACCATTCGCGCTATTTTGCAATTGGCCAAATTGGATGTCAACACTTCATTGAACCAGACCAATGCCAAACATTTCAAAAACCCGAAACTGGTACAACTTTTTAATCGTTATGCCACCTATAATGGTTCTTCCCCTTATCAAACACCGGGCATTATGTCAATGATTCCACATTTGGAGATGCATTTCGGTACGTATTTTCCCCAAGGAGGAATGAATCAAATCACCCAAGCCTTGTTTCAGTTGGCGCAAGATGTGGGAGTTCAATTTCAATTTAACGAACGCGTAGCGCAAATTTTGGTTCAGAAGGGACAAACAACAGGCGTGGTCACTGACCAAAAAACCCTGGAAGCAGAACTCGTGGTTTCGAACATGGACGTTTTTCCTACATACAACAAGCTTTTAAAAACGGAAAAACAACCTGAGAAAGTTTTACAGCAAGAACGCTCAAGCTCTGCGTTAATTTTTTATTGGGGGGTTTCAAGAACGTTCCCAGAATTGGATTTGCACAACATTTTCTTTAGCGAGGACTACCCCACCGAGTTCGAACACATTTTTGAAAAGAAGACCTTGTTCCACGACCCAACAGTATATATCAATATTAGCAGTAAGGAAGAACCTAGTGATGCCCCCGAGGGCCAAGAGAATTGGTTTGTCATGATCAATGCTCCCGGGCAGTACGGGCAAGATTGGAAAACACTCAAAAAAGAAGCACGCCAACATATCATCCAAAAAATCAACCGCAATTTGGAAGTGGATATTGAATCCCACATCGTTACTGAGTTTACACTAGACCCTTCAGGCATTGAATCCGCTACTAGCTCGTATCGTGGAGCGCTTTATGGGGCGGCCAGTAATTCCAAATATGCGGCCTTTTTACGGCATCCTAATTTTAATCGTAAGATTCGAAACCTTTATTTTTGTGGCGGTTCGGTCCATCCCGGAGGTGGTATTCCCCTTTGTCTGATGTCTGCCAAGATTGTGGGTGACCTTGTCGATTGACTTTATGAAACAGCTCAATGAAATGAAACGCCCTTTGGCCATATTCCTGATATGGCTTTTTCATATTTCAGCGATTATTGGGATAACCATTGGCAACAAAGACTGGTTTTTGTCCAAAACCCCGATGAATCTTTCCCTTTCGCTCTTTTTGTTCCTTTGGGTATTTTCTATGGATTCCATCAAAAAAGCCGCGCTATTTGCCCTTTTTTTTGCCATGGGCATGTTTGCCGAGTGGTTGGGAGTAAACTATCAACTTCTTTTTGGGACCTACACCTACGGAGCGAATTTTGGGCCACAGCTCGATGGTGTCCCTTGGCTCATCGGTTGCTTTTGGGCCCTATTGGCTTTTATTTCATTTGCAATCGCCCAAAAACTTCCCTTCCATAAATATGGAAATCTGGTCATCGGTGCCCTTCTAATGGTTTTTTTGGACTATCTCATGGAACTTAACGCACCAAACTTTGCGTTTTGGGAATTTGAAGGAACCGTACCCTTGAAAAACTATGTGACATGGTTTGTTTTAGGACTAATCATGCAAATACTACTATGGTTGAATAAAATTGGTGGTGATAAGCTTTTCTCTTTGAATCTATACCTCGCACAATTTGTATTCTTCCTATACTTTGCCTTTATTCGGGTCTAGTTTGGGAAGCGGATTTTTTCCACCCCAGCTTCCCTCTGAGCGAAAGGGTTGAAAGCGTGAAAACAGCTCCTCACTATACCACTTCAATGAGCGTGTTTTTCGAATGGCACCAGCGTGGGGTCTATTTTGATACGCAAAAGCATCAAGGTCTTTTTGACTTGCCCATACACTAAAGGTTGCCATATGTTTAATAGGTACTTCCCCGAAACCCTTGGTGTAGAGCAAACCAGGATTATCGTACAGTCCGCCCTGCGAAACGGGAACATACTTCCAAAATGTATACAACAACTTGGTTTTGATAGTGGCTCGGGTTATGGCCACCACATATGGATTCGACTCATCCAGGCTTTTACTTACCACAAAGGGATTCCTCCCAGTCCATTCCCCTCGGCTAATCCGATTTTTTAGAAAGAGACGCCAAAGTTCTGCGCTTTTCTTATGGTACTTTTGCATCAATGGAGAAGTTTCAAAGAAATGATTTGCATCTTGTTCGGATTTCCAAACTTGTAATAGTGCGTAGACATTCCAATCAGGGGCTGGGTTGAAATTTGCTTTACCACTTCCCCAGAGCTTGTAGAACTCAAGACCTCCCACATTTTTCAAATATCGATGCGCAAATTGCATCATTCCGAAGGCCCATAATTTTTGTTGTAAGCCCTCATATCGAAAAAGTGTGATAGTAGTTACTTGGGACACAGGCTATTGTTCAAGCAGTTCCGTCAAAACTTTGTCGACCTTTCCGTTGCTCCAATCCGCAATACCGTCTTGGTAAATAACCACTTCACCGGATTTATCAATCAAGTAGGAAGAGGGTACTTTCTCTGGGTCAATGGGCATCTTTTCGCCAATAATCAGATAGGTAACCGGAAATGAAAAGCCATGTTCCTCCATAAAAGCTTCTACGGGTGGTCTATTTTCATTGGTAATGATGTAAAAGTCAACCGTTTCGTGGTATTTATCGTAAAACTCCTGAATACTTTTTAACTCTGCCTCACAGGGCAAACGCCAAGAGGCCCAAAGATTAATGAAAACCACGTTCCCTTTGCTTTTCTCAAAGTTGAAAAAGTTCCACTCCTCATCTTTAAGCTGCCAATCATAGTCTGTGATTTGGCTACGTTCACTTTTTTCAATGGGCGCTGGGGCAAAAGCAAAAAGTCTATTCAAAAAGAGCTTGCCATAATATCCCAAAGGTGTCACGAAAAAGGATAAAATGAACAAAATCAATACAATATTAAGGATGGTCTTTTTACTGACTTTCATAAGCTGGTTTTGGTCAAAATCAAAAAACTCCTGATGGTCAACCAGGAGTTTTGTGTTCTGTTTTGCTATACTTAAGCATTTTCTTTTTTAATCATGTTCAGAGCAGAACCTTCCTTGAACCAAGCAATCTGCGAATCATTGTAGGTATGGTTTGCTACAATGGTATCCATGCTGCCATCTGCGTGTACCACCTCTAAAGTGATGGGTTTACCTGGAGCAAAGTCTGCAATATCCACAAAGTTGAAGGTGTCATCTTCCTGAATCAAATCATAATCTGCCTCATTGGCAAAAGTCAAGGCCAACATACCTTGTTTCTTGAGGTTGGTTTCATGAATTCTCGCAAAAGACTTCACCAATACTGCAGCCACACCCAAGTGTCTTGGCTGCATGGCGGCATGTTCCCGCGATGACCCTTCACCATAGTTATGGTCACCTACAACGATGGTTCGAATCCCTTCTTTTTTATAATTGCGTTGTGCATCAGGCACAGCGCTATATTCACCACTCAGCTGGTTTTTGACAAAGTTCGTTTGCTTGTTGTAGGCGTTTACTGCCCCAATGAGTGTGTTATTGGCAATATTATCCAAATGTCCACGATAGCGCAACCATGGCCCAGCCATGGATATATGGTCGGTAGTACATTTGCCAAATGCCTTTATCAACAGTTTTACACCCTTCAAACTTTCGGGTGTAATGGGTATAAAAGGCTCTAGAAGTTGTAGTCTTTCAGAAGTTGGTGACACGACCACTTGAACGCCACTACCATCCTCCATAGGTGCTACATACCCCGCATCTTCTACGGCAAAACCCTCCGGCGGCAACTCGTAGCCCCTTGGCTCTTCCAACATGACCTCTTCACCATCTTCATTAATGAGTTTATCGGTTTGCGGATTGAAATCCAATCTTCCCGAAATGGCAATTGCCGTTACCAATTCAGGGGAACCCACGAATGCCAAGGTATTTGGATTGCCATCAGCTCTTTTGGCAAAGTTTCGGTTAAAAGAATGCACAATTGTATTACGAGGACCGTTGGAAGCTTTATCCCCATACCGGTCCCACATACCAATACAAGGTCCGCACGCGTTGGCGAATACCGTTGCGCCAATAGTATTGAAGGTATCGATGAAACCATCTCTTTCAATCGTAAAACGTACCTGTTCAGAACCTGGAGTAATGGTAAACTTTGATTTGGTCTTTAAATTTTTCTCAGCGACCTGTTTAGCCAAGGATGCTGCCCTAGAAATATCCTCGTAAGATGAATTGGTACAAGAACCGATTAATCCAACCTCAACATTCAAGGGCCAATCATTTTCTTTGGCTGCTTCACTCATTTTGGAAATCGGAGTGGCCAAATCCGGAGTGAAAGGACCATTTAAATGCGGTTCCAAGGTATTCAAATCGATTTCGATGACTTGGTCAAAATAATCTTCCGGATTCGCGTATACTTCCGAGTCCGCAGTAAGGTGTTCTTTTACGGCAAAAGCAGCGTCTGCTACATCAGACCGGTTGGTTGCACGCAAGTAGCGGTCCATAGATTCGTCATACCCAAATGTCGAGGTAGTTGCGCCCACTTCGGCTCCCATATTGCAAATGGTTCCTTTACCGGTACAAGACATCGACGTAGCACCTTCGCCAAAATATTCTATGATAGCTCCGGTTCCTCCTTTTACGGTAAGAATATCAGCTACTTTTAGGATAACATCTTTTGGTGCAGTCCATCCCGAAAGTCTTCCTTTCAATTTCACCCCTATCAATTTTGGGAATTTAAGCTCCCATGCCATTCCTGCCATTACATCCACAGCATCCGCACCTCCCACTCCAATGGCCACCATACCTAATCCCCCCGCATTAACCGTGTGGGAATCTGTTCCAATCATCATTCCACCCGGAAAAGCATAATTCTCAAGAACTACTTGGTGGATGATTCCAGCACCAGGTTTCCAAAATCCGATACCATATTTGTTGGATACCGATTCCAAAAAATCAAAAACCTCATTGCTCGTTTCGTTGGCTCTTTTCAAATCTGCCTCGGCACCAACTTTTGCTTGTATCAGATGGTCACAATGCACCGTAGTAGGTACGGCCACTTTTGGTTTTCCCGCGTGCATGAACTGCAACAACGCCATTTGTGCGGTAGCGTCTTGACAGGCTACGCGGTCAGGAGCAAAATCTACATAGTCCTTACCTCTGGTATAGGTTTCGGACGGTGTACTTTCCCATAAATGGGAATACAGAATTTTTTCGGACAAGGTGAGTGGTTTTCCTACCAATTCACGTGCTTTATCCACGCGTTCGCCCATGGTAGCATAAACCCCTTTAATCATCTCAATGTCAAATGCCATTATCGAATTGTGTTTAGGATTAATGTAATTCCGTAAAATTACTAAAATACCTAGGATTTAAGAATTAGAATGGGCCTAAATAACTGGGGTAAGCAAGGACTACAGCAGTTCTTGAATAATTTTCTCCTCGGTAATACCTTCTGCCTCGGCTTTGTAGTTTTTTAGGATTCGATGCCTTAAAATGCCCGTCGCAACAGCCTGAATATCTTCAATATCTGGTGAAAATTTACCACTAATGGCCGCGTTGGCCTTTGCACCCAAAACGAGATTTTGGGAGGCTCGGGGCCCTGCACCCCAATCCACAAAGTTGTTTATGAAGTCCAAGCTACCTTCCATACCAGGTCTGGTTTTGGTGACCAATTCCACGGCATACCGCACCACATTATCTGGTACGGGAATACGCCGAATCAAATGCTGTGCCGCCAAAATCTCATCACTGCTGAAGAGCGTATTCACCGTGGCGGTTTCATCATTGGTCGTGACTTTTACTACCTGAATTTCTTCTTCTAGTGACGGATAGGTCAGCTCTATGGCAAACATGAACCGGTCCAGTTGGGCTTCGGGCAAAGGGTAGGTTCCCTCTTGCTCAATTGGGTTTTGTGTGGCCAACACGAAATACGGCTCATCCAACTTAAACTGTTTGCCGGCAATGGTCACTGCACGCTCCTGCATGGCTTCTAATAATGCTGCTTGCGTTTTCGGAGGGGTACGATTGATTTCATCCGCCAAGATGATATTCCCAAAAACAGGACCCTTGATAAATTTGAAATTTCGGTTTTGGTCCAATACTTCACTACCCAAGATATCACTGGGCATCAAGTCAGGAGTAAACTGAATTCGTTTGAAATCAAGTCCTAAGGTTTTAGCTATAGTATTGACCATCAATGTTTTAGCCAATCCTGGAACTCCAACCAATAGGGAATGTCCACCCGTATAGATGGAGAGTAGGATTTGCTCAATTACCTTCTCTTGACCGATAATTACCTTACCGATTTCAGTTTTGAGGGCTTGATGTTTTTGAACTAGACTTTCTACTGCAGCAACGTCAGACATGCTTATTCCTTTACCCAGTTGTTGGCGAAATCACATGTTCTGTTTTCCTCGTTCACGTGAATATAAGTATCGTCAATATGTTCATTCATCCATTCTTTGATGGTATTGAATTGTTTTTCACGAAGAGCCAGTTCCTGAATCTTCAAGTAGTCCTTGGCGAAATCTGCTTTATGCTCATCGTATCGGTTGGATATTTTCATAATCTTATACTTTGGCGCTCCGCCACGAGGGTCATCTTCTTTGATGGGCCTTGAAATCTCTTCGTCTTTCAAGTTTCGGACTTGATTATACAACACTGGGTCCATTTTGGTCAATTCGAACCTTGAATCAAAATTGATTGGGTTTCGAAGCAATCCACCATCGAATTTGGTTTCCTTTTCATCAGAAAAGTTAACTGCGGCCTGAGCGAAAGTGTATTTGCCTTCCATTACATGTTTTCGAATGGTATCCAGTTCTTGTGCGGCAGCCAACAAAGTAGCTTCGGGGATTTCAGGAATGATGAGAATATGGCGAAGGTCCAATTCTTGACCGCGAATCTTTTCGATATAAATAATGTGATACCCAAATTCGGTTTCAAAAGGTTCTGAGATTTCCCCTTCTTGAAGGCTAAATGCCACATCCTTGAATTCTTTTACAAATGGGGTCTCGCGGGTCATGCTATAAAAACCTCCTTTGGATTTCGAGCCTGGGTCTTGTGAATATAGAATGGCTTTCACATTGAAACTGGCATCATTCTCCACAACATCTTGTTTGATTTGTTTGAGGCGATTGATGACCTTAAGTTTTTCTTCCTGCGGTGCTTTAGGTTGTTTGACAATCTGTGCAATTTCCAATTCTGCACCAAAAACAGGTCTTTCGTCTTCTGGAATCCTTTTAAAGAATTGTCGCACTTCCTCAGGGGTCACTTCAATTTCCTCAACGATTTTACCTTGCATCTTTTCGGAAAGCATACGAAGTTTGTTGATTTCGAAGAGCTCGGTTCGGAAACTTTCGATATCCGGTTTTTTGTAGAATTTCAAAACCTTGTCCATGGAGCCTACTTGTGCCACCAATTGCTGTATTTGTCGGTCACTTTGGCCATTGACTTGGTCATCTGACACCAACAAACTATCCTGTACGGCCTGATGGGCATACAATCGGTCTTCCATCAACTTGCCCAGCAATCCGCAACGTGTTATATCAGCAGTGGAAGCCCCTTGACTCTTTAGGTCAATCAAGGTTTTGTCAATATCCGATTCCAGAATAACATAATCTCCGATTACCGCTGCAACCCCATCCAGTTTTACCCTTTTAGTTGCTTGGGTCGAGTCATTGGCCATGGCCATATCTTCTTCACCTTGACCCTGGACGGAAACCGTCAAACCAAGCGCCAATGCCATTGCAACAAACTTCATCTTATTTCCCATATACCTCAAATTCATTTTCTTTTGTGGCTTCATCAATAATTTCGGTTTTCAACTTTCTGATGTAATCCAAACGTCTGCGATTCAATATCAACTGACGAATACGTGGTGCCACATATTCAAAGGGAGCCACATCATTCACCTCCAAAACATCGTTCACCTTGCCCAAATATACCGAAGTGGAGTCCCCTAACTCAAAAAATTGTGATTTTTTTAGATGCTCATCTTCATTCAAGGCCGTAAGCGGAGGTATTTCTTCCCGAATTCTTGCCGTACTCACCCAAACGGAATCATTGAAATGGATTTTTCTAAACTGTAGGGAAATGGAATCCAAATACCGTTTGTCTTGTTCGGACCAATTGGACATGCGTTGGTTTACTTCATCCTTATCCAAAAACTGTTCTGGAAGCCCTACAAAACGTAACTGGACCAATTTTTCGCTCAATCGAAAGTTCTCTTTTTCCTGCTCGTAATATCTTTTTAGTTGGGCATCGGTCACCATAGTATCTTGTGCATTGAAAACCAGCGCTTCCAAATAAGCCCTTGTGTAAAGTTCAGCCCGGTAATCATCTACCAACAAATCAAAAGCAGAAATCTTTTCTTCAGGAAGGTTGATTTTGGATTTGGAAAGCAACAACTGCTTGGAAGCCCAATCATTGATATAATTGGTCACGAAGATTGCACTGTCCGATTGTGATAGTCCTTCATCCAAAAGGGTAGCAACGTCTTCTTTGTACAAAAACACGTCACCAACACGCGCCAAGGGTTCCTTTTCAGCCTTATCTGCAAAAAGACCTTCGCAGGAAACCAAAAATGCGGAAAAAAGCCCTAAAAATCCGAAAAAAACCTTTCGTTGGAGTGAAAACATTGGGCAAAAATAAAAAATACCCTATGCCCTGCAACTCCGATAAGAACTCGTTAACAGATTTTTATATACTTTACCACCGCTTTTATTTTTGGTATTTTTAAAAAACCAAGCTTTTGTTCACCTTTCTGGTTGCAGAAAATGCTTTTGCTCCAGAACTGAATCGAGAAACTATGAAACCTGTATTGGACCGAAAAATTAAACTCATTTGGGATTTTAGAGGCCCCCAAGCGGCAAGAACTGCAGAACATTATCAAAAACATTTGGCGGAGTTCGTAACCTTAGAGGAACTGAAACATGACATCTCTGGTTTTGAGCATTTTTCTGATATGCATAGCATTGCCTATTTGGTTGTGGCCGAATTCGAAATGAAAGATGTACGCGAGATTCTGCGACCCAACCGTGGAGAAATCTATTCTGAATAAGCCAAACCCCTACGCATGTCACCCTCTCGAATTAGTGTTCTATTCCTTTTGATTGTTCTTTTAGGCTGCAGCGAAGCTTCTAAAAAAGACCCACTACTGTCTGCCTTGTCTTCAGAGGATGAAAGAATTACCACCGTTATGGATAGCCTATCCAAATACAAGGTGCAAATACTATACACCCAAATTGACCGTACAAAGGATAGTCTGATTTTTACGGACTATGGTTTTCAGGTTAATGACAGCCAATACTTTTATCCAGCGAGTACAGTGAAATTTCCGGCTGCCGTAGCTGCGCTGGAAAAACTCAATGGATTGGATTCTTTGGACAGAAATACCCGATTTTATATTGAAGGGGATTCTATAGAAACCACTATCGCCCAGTGTATCAAGGAAATTTTTGCAGTATCAGACAATGCGGCCAACAATCGTTTGATTGAGTTTTTGGGCCAAGATGATTTGAATAGTAGAATCACACTTTCAGGAGCAGGACCGGTTCGAATCGCACATCGCCTTTCTACGGGCAATGCAGATGACGTAACCACCAAGCCTTTGGTTCTTTACATTAACGATAGCACAACCACGACAAGTGAGGTGATACACAATACTCCGCCAAAAGCCTTGAGAATTTTGGAAACCCTAAAGGGCATCGGGTATTATGCGGGAGATTCCCTAATTCAAGAGCCATTTGATTTTAGCTTGAAGAACCACTACCCCATTGAAACCCAGCACAATGTTTTAAAGCGGATTATGTTTCCAGAACAATTTGAGGCACACCAACGCTTTGGTCTGAGCGAAGACCAATTGCAGTTTTTACAAACCACCATGCATACCTTACCTGGAGCACAAGGCTACGACGCAGAGACGTACTACGATAGTTATGTGAAGTTTTTTCTGTTTGGAGACAACACTGAACCCATGCCCAAGAGCATCAAAATTTACAATAAGGTGGGCTACGCCTATGGCACGCTTACCGATTGCGCATACATCCAGGATACGGAAAACAACGTGGACTTTTTGCTAACGGCAACCATTTTGGTCAACTCAGATGGTATTTTCAATGATGATGCCTATGAATATGATGAAATCGGGATTCCCTTTTTGGCCCAACTGGGACGGGAAATCCATCAACTGGAGATAGAACGCAAAAAAAAGTAACAAAAAAAGCACCGCGATGCGGTGCTTTTTACATCAGCCCATTACTTCAATTAGTTGGGCATAACAACATCCTCAATCACATGAATCACTCCGTTGGATGCCGTTACATCTGTTTTGGCAATCTTACTGTAGTTGCCTTTGGCGTCTTTCAAATAGATTCCGCCGTCCTTGCTCATAGCAGTTAATTTCCCTCCATTCAATGTTGTGAGTTCAACTTTTCCCTTTCCACTTTTTAACGCAGCCGCTACGTCAGAAGCCATTAGCTTTCCAGAAACAACATGATACGTCAAGATTGCGGTCAAAGCATCTTTGTTTTCAGGTTGTAGCAGACTTTTCAATGTCTCAGCATCGATTTTTGCAAAACCTGAATTTACCGGGGCAAATACGGTTAGAGGTCCATCCCCTTTTAGTGCACCCACCAAATCAGCTGCCTTTACAGCCGTAACCAAGGTTGAGAAATCTTCAACTGAGGCGGCAACATCCACAATGTCTTGTGCTTGGGATTTTTGGGCAAACAAGCCCAGAGCCAAAATCGAGGTAATAAAGAGTAACTTTTTCATTTTTTAGATTTGAAATTAAAATTGAATTTTTAGATTTTTTGCGCGCTGTTCTTTTCTAATTACACGGTCTTTTTGCCCATGGATGAGCCCGAGGTATTTTTATCATATCTTTAACATAGCGATGATGCGAAGTTTGAATGACATACAACTGACCAAAAAGGTTTCAGAAGGAGATCAAAGGGCACTCTATCAGCTGTATGACAACTATTCAGCAGCGATATATGGGGTGATTCTCCGGATGTGCCGCGATGAAGACCTGGCCAAAGACCTCTTGCAAGAGACTTTCGTGAAAATCTGGAAAAACATTGACGGCTACGACCCAAAAAAAGGAAGATTCTACACTTGGGCCTATCGTATTGCAAGAAATACGGTATTAAATAGCATACGAAAACAAAAAAGCCTCATCCAAACCGAGGAATTAGGTGTACATACCAATACAGAGGTGGAAGAAGGCCCAAAAGACTTTACGGTACTTGAGGGTTCTTTGGCGCAATTGGAACCCCATCATCAACGAGCCATTACGTTGGTGTATTACATGGGACACACGCATCTGGAGGCACATAAGGTGATGGACGTACCCCTGGGCACTTTCAAGTCTTATATCCGACAGGCGTTGAAACAATTGAAAGCCATATATGGTAGGGAATTGATTTTGGTTTGGTCTTTTTTTGAAATGATGATATGATGGAAAAGAAGCGAATAGTAGAGGAAGGATTACTGGAACAATATTTAATTGGTGATTTGCCGTTGGACCAACAGCTTCACGTAGAGCAGTTGTTGGAAAAGGATGCGTCGCTCAGACAGGAGTATGAGCAAATGGAAGCAAGTTTTGAAGCTTTGGCATTTGAACAATCCATTACGCCTCCAAGTGAGGTAAAGGACCAACTCACAAAGGTTATCGAAAAAAAGCCTTCCAATACTTATCAAAAATTTGCATTGCCCATCGCAGCGGGTCTGGCCCTTTTATTCGGACTAAGTACGTTTTGGATGTTCACCAAATGGCAGTCCACCGAAACCAATTTGAGAGACTTGCAGAACCAAACCAGCAGTTTGCAAAGTAGAATCCAAAGCATTGAGGATAGCTATCAAACCGTCAACACAAATCTAGAAAACATAAACAACGGTCAAGTAATCCCGGTCGTTTTATATGGAAATCAGAAAGCGCCGGGCTCACGTGTCGTAGCCTACGTGAACCATGACCAAAAAATTGTTTTCGTAAACCCCGAAACCCTTCCGCCATTACCTGCGGACAAAACCTACCAAATGTGGAGTGATGTTGAGGGTGAGATGATTGACATGGGACTTTTGGATTCCAAAGACAATTTGATTGAGCTGAAATACATTGAAGCAGCTGAGTCTTTGAACATCACCATTGAACCAGCCGGAGGTAATGACCATCCAACCGTATCGGATTTGGTATCCTATGTTACTTTATAAAGTAATCGATTAAGCCACTTCGGAAGGCTTTCCGTACAAATCAAAATCCGTGGCTTCGGTAATCAAAATATTTGAAAACCCGCCTATTTTCAAATAATGCTCCTTAGCATCAATAAGTACTTCGTTATCTACGTCAGGGGAATCATATTCCGTACGTCCCACAAAATAGTTACCTTCTTTTCGGTCGATAAGACAACGAAACGTTTTTCCCAGTTTTTCTTGGTTGAGCTCCCATGAAATCTGCGATTGGATTTCCATGATTTCATTGGCCCTTTCCTGTTTTACTGATTCGGGAACATCGTCTTTCAGCTGATAGGCATGCGTATTCTCTTCATGGCTATAGGTGAAACAACCCAAGCGTTCAAAGCGCATGGCTTTGACCCATTCTCGAAGCACTTCAAAATCCGCTTCCGTTTCACCAGGGTACCCCACAATTAAGGTGGTACGTATGGCCATTTCGGGAACACTTCGTCTAAAATCTTCCAATAGACGGGTGGTTTTGGCTCGCGTTGTGCCCCTACGCATACTTTTCAAAATAGGGTCTGCAATATGTTGTAAAGGAATATCAATGTAATTACAGATTTTGGGTTCGTGCTTCATGACCTCCAATACATCCAACGGAAAACCGGTTGGAAAAGCATAATGCAAACGAATCCATTCGATACCTTCAACTTTGG
This sequence comes from Bacteroidota bacterium, assembly GCA_039027495.1. Taxonomy (GTDB): domain Bacteria; phylum Bacteroidota; class Bacteroidia; order Flavobacteriales; family Flavobacteriaceae; genus Flagellimonas. Next base: position 43,746 of record JBCCKH010000015.1, on the reverse strand, counting down.
CCAAGGCCTTTAAAAGTTGGGCCAAACGCCTTTCTCTGTACAAATCCAAGCCATAATAGGTCAAATCCTGTGCAATGAGAATCAATTCTTTTACGCCATCTGCAGCCAGTTTTTCAGCTTCTACCACCAAATCTTCGATAGGGGTGCTTTTATGTTTTCCACGCATTAAGGGAATCGCACAAAACGAACACGGACGGTCACAACCTTCTGCTATTTTGAGGTAAGCATAGTTTTTGGGCGTGGTGGTCAAACGCTCACCAATAAGCTCATGCTTGTAATCTGCGCCGAGCGCTTTTAGCAATTGGGGCAGGTCAGTGGTACCGAAATAGGCATCCACATCGGGAATTTCTACCTCCAAATCAGGTTTATACCGCTCACTTAGGCAGCCTGTAACAAAAACTTTATCGACCACCCCATCTTCTTTTTGCTTTACATACTCAAGTATGGTGTTTACGCTTTCTTCCTTGGCATTGGCAATAAAACCGCAGGTATTCACTACCACGATATTACCTTCTTGCTCATGGACTACTTCCTTATCGTTGGCCTTCAACTGCCCCATCAAAACCTCGGAGTCGTAAACGTTCTTACTACACCCTAAGGTCACTACATTAATTCGGTTCTTTTTTAATGACTTTGTCCGCATGATTTCAACTAGGCTGCAAAAATAAGATAACCCAATGCATTACAACGATTTGCTCGAATATTTTTAGGTTTTTCGCGTTAAACCTTAAAGGACCCAAAACGTCTTACAAAGAAAATCACCATGGCGAAACAAGTCTATCTCCTGCTTTTATCTTTTGCCTTCATCACTGCTTGTTCTTCAGAAAGTTCAGAAGGCGAAACGCCCATTGATGAACAACCTGTACCTACCAATCTGTATTTTCCACCTGCCAATTCTCCCGATTGGACAACGGTTTCGGCCACCCAACTGGATTGGAATATTGTTGAAGAGGATGCGTTGCGTTCCTTTTTGGACGCCAATGGCACCAAGGCCTTTATGATACTCAAAAATGGAAGAATCGTATTGGAATGGTACTTTGATGAACATACCCAAAATACAAGCTGGTACTGGGCTTCCGCCGGAAAGACGTTGACTGCCTTTACCGTGGGAATTGCACAAGAGCAAGGTTTTTTGGATATCGATAATCCCACTTCGGACTACTTGGGTGAAGGTTGGACATCAACTCCATCGAACAAGGAAGCATTGATTACCGTAAAACACCAGTTGACCATGACTTCTGGTCTCAATGAGGGAGAATTTGAATGTTATGACTCAAGTTGCTTGACCTATGTAAGTGATGCAGGAACCCGTTGGGCCTATCATAATGGTCCCTACACGCTACTTCAGCAAGTTGTTGCAAACGCTACTGGGGAAGAATGGCAAGCGTATTTCAACGCCCAAATTCGTGATAAAGTAGGAATGGATGGTTTTTGGTTCAACACTGACCCGAATAACATATTTTTTAGTACCGCCCGGAGTATGGCCCGCTTTGGTATCCTAAACTTGAACAACGGGGTTTGGGACGGAGAAACCATATTAGGCGATACAACCTACCGTACTGCGATGAAAAACTCTTCCCAGTCCCTCAACCCTGCCTATGGTTATCTGTGGTGGTTGAACGGAAAAGATACTTTTATGGCACCCGGTGTTCTACAAAGTCAAAATGGAAGTTTGGTTCCTAATGCTCCTGCTGACCTCTATGCCGGTTTAGGCAAAAACGACCAAAAGCTATATATCGTTCCAAGTTCGGGATTGGTAGTAGTTCGTATGGGAGAAGATTCCGGAGCAGACCTTTTGGGTCCCTCTAGCTTTGACAATGACCTTTGGGGGAGACTAAACGCTTATATCAGCGAGCTCAATCCATAAAAAGTTCAGGGGGTTTCCGACCATTCAAAATAGTTTCGAGACCCAGTCCCATTCCGTAAAGTTTTTCCTCTTGGAATTGTTTGGCGATGCAGGTCATGTTTACAGGTTCTCCAGTTGGTCTAAAACCCATGGGAAGGGTTAGCGCCGGATATTTGGCTACTGCAGCAAAGCCCGCATGATAGTTGTTGATGGAAAGTATTCCATCCAAATCATGTTCGCGCATGGCTTCATCAAAGAATTGCCTTCCAGCAGTCTGAAGTGATTTTTTCAAAACGTTCAAAGCCTCTTGTGAAGTGGTATCTGACAAAATACCTTCAAACAAGCGTTGTCCGTAAGGCATCCGAACCAAGGAATCCTCCTTATTGAAACGTACAAAATCTTCGATAGTGGCCAAGTCCAATTCAACGGAATCTTTCGACTGTGCCATAAAATACTTGGGCAGGTCATTCTTCATATCCACGTTCAAAAGGGTACGAAAACCCTCTAAACGAATATCAGGGCTTTCAAAGGTTACAATTTGAATTCCAGTGGAACGGAGTTGCTCAGTCGCCTTACGATACAAGGAGTCTTTTTCCATCAAATCTTTGAAAACCCCAAAACGTCGTGTTGTAATGTTGGGTACACTGTCCAATTTGAACCATTGGTCATCCCAGCTGGTCAGCACGGAATCATCATCATCTTTATCATAACCCATCATCGCGTGCAATACAATGGCATTGTCTTTTACAAATTTGGTCATGGGACCTGGCGTGTCCAAAGTACTTGAAATAGGAACGATACCCGACCGACTCAATAACCCAATAGTAGGTTTAAGTCCCACTACGGAATTCTGACTGGAGGGGGATAGAATGGAACCCGAAGTTTCCGTCCCCACGCAAGCAACGGCATAATTTGCAGCCGTGGCAGTTCCACTACCAGAACTAGAACCACCGGTTTCAAATACTTTTCGGCCATACGGATTTAGGGTTTGTCCGCCAATGGCACTGTATCCCACAGGGCATTTTCCACAGAAGTAATACGCCCATTCACTCAGGTTCACTTTCCCTAGAATCAATGCCCCTTTCGATTTGAGACGCTCCACAATAAAAGCATCATCCGTTTGGTGCCCCGATAAAGCAATTGCTCCAGCAGTGGTAGGCATTTCAATTGTTCCAATATTATCTTTCAAAAGTATGGGCATCCCATATATGGGATGGGTCCTGTTTTTGTTGGTATCCAAAGCGCGCGCTTCTTGAATGACATTGGGATTAAGGGAAATAATGGTATGCAAGCAGGTTTCTGGATTCAACTCATATTTGTAGATGCGATACAGGTAAAAACGAACTAAGGTCTCATACGTAAAATCCCCATTATCCACATGGTTTTGAAGTGTGGGGATATCTTGCTCCAAAATCATAGGTTTCAAGCGCTGGTAGGTCGCACTGTCCATCTTGTTAACCTCGGCCAAAAGTGGCTGGAACACTTTGTTTCTATCCAATGTTTTTGACTGAATGAGCTTAAAGCGCATACGGCCCTTTTCGTGGTCGGCATTGGAAACTACCTCTAGGGAATCGTTATATTCTGGCCAAAGTGGTTTTGGTTCCTCTACTGCTTGCGTAACAACGGTTTTAGGTTCCTCTTTGCATCCTATAAAAGCGAGCAGCAAAAAGCACGAAAGCGTGAGGGTGTGTCGAATCATTTTAGCTCCTTTTCCCATAGTGCTATATTCTTTTGGTTGAGTCTTACAAATTCATCTTTCCCTAGGGCATCAGCCAATTCCAATGATTTTTGGGCAGAACCAATAGCACTTTCATACCGCTTTAATTGCGCCTCGACCAGGCTTTTTACCCGATGGAAATAGTAGGTATCCCCTTCTAAAGCAATGGCTGTTTCCAAAAGTTTAAGTGCCCTTTCCGGGTTTTCGTTCTCTTCCTGAAAATATCTTGCGGCCTCATAATAAGTTTGCGCCGTAGGATTTTCTTTGATTTGCTTATCAATTTCATTCAGCATAAGCGTTTTGGTATCTACTTCAAATGGAATTGAAATCTGGAGATTCCCCCAAATCGCTTTCATTACCATACTATTATGGGTAATCGCGTCAAAAGTGATGAGAAAATTTTCCTGAAACTCAGTAACGTATTTTGGATTCACCGTAATTCGGAAGGCATCTTCTTCGGGCTTATAAGCCTTTCTGCCGTCTCCCCAATGGGTAAGATTGGTGTGAAACGCAATTTCCCAGGTCTTTTTGTTTGGGAAAGCATATAGCGCATAGGTGCCCTTACGTAAAGGGTTTCCCATTACCTGCATATCATTTGATATGGTAAGCTTTGTGCTAGCATTTGCTCCCAAACGCCAAATACGCCCATACGGTACCAAACCTTGAATACCCTTTTCATCAGGACCAAACAAATGTCGACCACGTGCAGCAGGTCTGGAGTATACTATCGTAATGGTCGAAAGGCCCACCGATTGCTCAAGCGTGGTAAGGGGACTTGCTTTGGGATGGTTGATTTGGGCAATGGAATCAGCTACGGTTACCAGTAAAATTATCCCGAACCATAAGCTTTTCCTTTTCATTTTACAGTTTAAAGAAAGAATCTACAAATTCCAGTTTGTTGAATACCTGAAGGTCATCAATGCCTTCACCAACGCCAATATATTTTACAGGGATTTGAAATTGGTCTGAAATTCCGATAACAACACCTCCTTTTGCTGTTCCATCCAATTTGGTTACCGCCAAGCTGGTGACTTCGGTGGCTTTGGTAAACTGCTTGGCTTGCTCAAAAGCATTTTGCCCGGTTGAACCATCCAAAACAAGAAGCACATCATGGGGTGCATCGGGCACTACTTTTTGCATTACGCGTTTTACCTTGGACAGCTCATTCATCAAATTCACCTTATTGTGCAAGCGGCCAGCCGTATCAATCAGCACCACATCCGCCCCTTCGGAAACTGCCGAGTTCAGGGTATCAAAAGCTACGGAAGCTGGGTCACTTCCCATTTTTTGCTTGATTATGGGAACACCAACCCGGTCTGCCCAAACTTGTAATTGGTCTATGGCGGCAGCACGGAAGGTATCCGCTGCCCCTAAGGTTACTTTCAACCCATTTTTGGTGAATTGGCTTGCCAATTTGCCAATGGTTGTTGTTTTACCTACACCGTTGACGCCTACCACCATGATTACATGGGGTTTTTGAGTATTGGGTACCACAAAATCGGTATCATTACCTTCGTTGGTCTCAGACAATAATCCTGCGATTTCTTCTCTTAGGATTTGATTGAGTTCTTCTGTCCCTAAATATTTATCCTTTGCAACACGACTTTCAATACGGTCGATGATTTTAAGTGTGGTTGTCACTCCCACATCTGAAGAAACCAATACTTCCTCAAGATTATCCAAGACTTCATCATCCACTTTGGACTTTCCGGCAACCGCTTTGCCCAGTTTTCCAAAAAAGCTTTCCTTGGACTTTTCAAGCCCTTTGTCCAAGGTTTCTTTCTTCTGTTTGGAAAAAATATTTTTGAATACACTCATGTTCTCAAGCAAGTTTTCAAAGATAGGAAAGTAAGAGGAGTTTTGTTAAACTGCAAAATGGGATTTATGGTTAGAGCGAAAAGTCTAAAAACAAAAAAACCGCTCAAGGAGCGGTTCGTATACTGTGCTTTGCTTTCTATTTTTTGGAAAGCCAATCATTGACCATTTCAGGAGGCATAACCGCCTCTGAGAAAATGTAGGCACCAGACTTGGGTGACTTTACCATTTTGATGGCCTTAGTTAATCTTTTGGATGACGATTGAAGTGTTGCTACCGTTTTCTTTGCCATGGTCGTATTACTTTATCTCCTTGTGAATGGTCATTTTCTTCAGAATGGGATTGAACTTCTTAATTTCCATTCGGTCAGGAGTGTTCTTCTTATTTTTTGTGGTAATGTATCTTGAAGTTCCGGGCATACCAGAGTTTTTATGCTCCGTACATTCCAAAATAACCTGAATTCTATTGCCTTTCTTTGCCATTATCGTATGCTTTTCGGACCTACTTTGCGGCCTTCATTTCTTTCAATACTGCTGAAATTCCCTTTTTGTTGATAATCTTGAGACCTCTTGAAGAGACATTCAAGGTTACCCATCTATCTTCTTCAGGGATATAGAATTTCTTTTTGGAAATATTCACGTCAAATCTTCTCTTCGTTTTATTGATAGAGAAAGAAACATTGTTTCCAAACATTACCTTTTTCCCCGTTACTTCACAAACTTTGGACATCTCCGTAGATTTTGAGTGATTTTATTGAGGCTGCAAATTTATGTCTTTTCTATGGGATGGACAAAATTCTTGATTAGAATTTTGAAATTTCCTTCCAAAGCATTTCGAAGGCTTTGTTTACCGATTTTTGAACGACTCTTTCCCGGTGGTTTCCCATCACAAAACGTTCTGCAAAAGTACGTTCTGGTGTGCTAATAGCAATGAAGACGGTCCCAACAGCAGCATCTGAATCTCCCTTTTCTGGGCCTGCGTTACCTGTGGTGGCGACCGCAAAATCAGCACCTAGTAGTTCTTTGGCGTTTTCAGCCATGGCTTTTGCCACTTCCCCACTGACCACTGAATGTTTTGCAATAAGCGCTCGGTCAACACCAAGAACCTTGATTTTGGTTTCTGTGGCGTAGGTCACCACACCGCCTTGAAAGTACTTTGAAGCCCCAGGAATAGCTGTAAAACGTTGTGCAATTCTCCCCCCTGTAAAACTTTCGGCACAAGCCAAGGTTTTACCTTTTTCAGTAAATTTTTGTGCCAACTGCTCTTCAATGGTGCCATCCTTTTCAATTCCATATAATATATCCTCGATTAACGGGATGACTTTCTCAATTTGGTTATCCACAGCTTGCTCCAGTGCCTTTTTATCCCCGCCAGTGGCGCTCAGACGCAGGCGAACGCGTCCCAAGTTCGGTAAGTACGCCAATTTGATGTCCTTAGGCAGGTTATCCTCCCAATGCTCGATACGCTGGGCTATGGCACTTTCACCCAAACCATATGTGAGCAAGGTTTTGTGAATGATATGCGGTCGTTCGAAACGTGCCACGACCTTAGGAACAACCTGATTTTGAATAAGGTGTTTCATCTCAAACGGCACTCCTGGCAAGGAAACGAAAACCGTTCCTTCCTTTTCCATCCAGATTCCAGGAGCGGTACCATGTGCATTGTGAAGTATCTGGGCTTTGGAAGGGACTAGCGCTTGTTGTCGATTCAAGTCGGAAATAGGTGTAGAAATGTATTTGTCGAAAAGTGCTTCGATATGAGCCAATGTAGCAGTATCCTTTACGAGCTCATCTTCAAAGAATTCACATAGGGTATGTTTGGTTACATCGTCTTTTGTTGGGCCCAAACCCCCTGTCAAAATAACCAAATCAGACCTTTGACCCGAAACGGCGAGACTCTCCAAAATGTGTTCCCTTGTATCTTGGACCGAAGTAATTTGATATATGGAAACGCCAATTTTGTTGAGTTCCTTAGAAATAAAGGCCGAATTGGAATCTATGATTTGCCCAATGAGGATTTCATCCCCAATGGTGATGATTTCGGCTTGCATCTACAGGTCGAAATCTTTTTTGAGTTCGGAAATTACTTGAAGAACATCCTTTTTAAGCAACGGGAATTTCTCTTCTATCTCATTCATATTGGCTACGCTTTTGCCTAAAGTTTCAATTTCCAAGGCGGTTGCTCGAGTTTGCTCCATTCCCAACAAGTCAACATTGGGTTTTATTTTATGGGCAAGTTTGTATACGTTTTCGTAATCTTTTTGGCCTATGGCGTCTTCAAGCCCTTCCAAATCTGTGGGGACTTCTTCCAAAAAAACCGAAACTACCGAGACTATAAAATCTTGGTCCCCTTCGGCCATCTCATTGATTTTATCGAGGCTGTAAATCATTAGCGAACGTTGATTGAGAACATTTCTTCTCCTTCAAGGGTACCTGAAAGGTAATCATTTGGACTTACTTTACCAACCCCTGCTGGAGTGCCTGTAAAGAGAATATCTCCCTTTTTCAACATAAAAAAGGTGGAGACATGGGCAATTAACTCGTCTATCTTCCAGAGCATCAAAGCGGTATCCCCTTCTTGAACCACTTGTTGGTTTTTTTTGAGTTGAAAAGCCAGTTTGTCAACATTTTCGTACCGTGATTTCGGCAACCACTTACCGATTACAGCAGCTCCATCAAATCCTTTGGCTTTCTCCCAAGGTAATCCTTTGGCCTTAAGCGACTGTTGCACATCACGCGCTGTAAAGTCTATCCCCAAACCAATTTCATCATAGTATTTGTGTGCGAACTTTTGGGCGATATGTTTTCCAACCTTATTGATTTTCACCAAAACCTCAACTTCATAATGCACCTCATTGGAAAATTCGGGAATGAAAAAATCTTGCTCTTTGGGCAGGATGGCAGAATCGGGTTTAATGAAAACGACAGGCTCTGTAGGTCTTTCGTTTCCCAGCTCAGCTGCATGTGCGGCGTAGTTTCTTCCGATGCAAATCAACTTCATGGTCAGGAAAGCTTGTTATTCAACTTGCTCAATTTGATTTGCGTAAGCACTTTCTTGGTATAGAGTGGAAAATCAGCATTCAAAATCCAACCAAAGTACCCTGGTTCGGTATTCATGACCTCGTCGACGGTTTTGTCCTTATGCTTTCCAAAGGTGAATATGGCTTCCTTGTTTTTGTTCAAGCCGATAAAGCCTGCAAAATCCAAAGATTGGCGTCTTGTAGTGAATTCAGAGAGCTTCTTTATGTCATTTTCCAATTCCGGATAACGGTCCAACTGTGATTTCAACACCTCATACGTCGCTAAAGTATCTGCTTCGGCACTATGGGCATCTTTCAAATCCTTGTCGCAATAAAATTGATACGCTGCTCCAAGCGTTCGTTTTTCCATTTTATGAAAGATGGTTTGCACATCCACCGAAACCATCTTTTTCATATCAAAATCAACTTCTGCTCTTAGCATTTCTTCGGCTAAAAGCGGTATATCAAACCTATCAGAATTAAATCCAGCCAAATCACTATCCTGAATCATGCGATAAATCTCTTTGGACAGCTGCTTGAACGTTGGTTCGCTTGCTACTTTTTCATTGGAAATACCATGTACGGCAATCACCTCATCCGGGATTGGCATTTCAGGATTCACCAACCATGTTTTGCTTTCCTTGTTTCCATTTGGGAAAACTTTGAGAATGGAAATTTCCACGATTCGGTCCTTGGCCACATTTGTTCCCGTAGTTTCAAGGTCAAAGAAGCAGATGGGTTTTTTAAGTTGTAATTCCATGGATTTGTATTAACGGGTTTGGGCAAATAACCAATTCATCAAATCAGGTTCGGCAAAAGCGTTGTCCCAGCTATTGTGACCTACTCCTGGATACACAGTGTACTTTACCTCCACTTTTTGTTGTCCCATGGCGGTCACGATATCGGCCGAGCACTTTTCAGGCACTACTTTATCATCATCTCCATGAAACACCCACCAAACCGGTCGTTTTAACTTGGGCGCGATAGCCGGATTGGCACCACCACAAATCGGGAAGGCTGCCGCAAACGTTTTGGGATTGCGTCGGACCAGTTCAAAAGTACCTATACCACCCATGGACAGGCCGCCAACATACATTCTGTTTTTATTCAAGCGGTAGGTTTTTTTGAGGTATTTCAATAACCCTTCCAAAAGCTCCATTTGTTGGGTGGGTTCCCCTTTTTCAAAGAAAACAAACTCTCTATCGGGAAAATCACCATTCACCTCGATTCGTGCCCAACTGCTTTCCGCCGCACACTGTGGAAAAACAACAATTGCCGGATATTGGTCTCTAAAATCCGAAGCCGTAAATAGCGACGAACCATGTACCAATTGTGCTTCGTTATCGTTTCCGCGTTCTCCAGAGCCATGGAGAAATAAGATAAGGGGGTACTTTTTGTCTTTATCAAAGTCTTTGGGAAACAAAATGCGATAGGGCATTTGGAATCCATCTTTGGAAAATGTCCTTTTTTCGAATTCTGGGGATTCTTGACCAGAGACAACAATGCCGAACAGCAGCAAAACACACAATACTTTCATTGGCGGAAAACCTTTAGAGGCTTAAAGGTAAAACAAGTGCTAGACTTCTGTAGATTTAAATTTCCCTTTCGGTGTCCCAGGCCTCAAGATAGTCGGCTACGCTTTTGACGAACATACCTCCCAAAGCACCATTGACCACCCGATGGTCATAACTATGGGATAAGAACATTTTGCTTCGGATACCGATATACTCTCCTTGGTCCGTTTCGATAACCGAAGGGACTTTTCGAATGGCACCTAGGGCTAAAATTCCCACTTGGGGTTGATTGATGATAGGTGTTCCAAAAACACTACCAAAGGTACCCACGTTGGTAACGGTGTAGGTCCCACCTTGCACTTCATCTGGTTTTAATTGATTGTTTCGGGCACGATTCGCCAAGTCGTTTACGGTTTTGGCCATACCCACCAAATTCAATTGGTCTGCATTTTTGATGACAGGAACAATAAGGTTTCCATCAGAAAGTGCTGCGGCCATGCCCAGGTTGATGTTTTTCTTCTTGATGACGACGTCGTCTTCCAAAGAAATGTTCATCAAGGGGTATTTTTTTATGGCCAAAGCTACCGCTTCCATAAAAATTGGGGTAAACGTTAACTTTTCACCTTCGCGTTGTTCAAAGGCTTTTTTGACTTTGTTGCGCCATTCCACTACTTTGGTCACATCAACCTCTACAAAACTTTGTACGTGCGCGGAGGTCACCACGCTATCGGTCATGTGCTTGGCAATCAACTTGCCCATGCGTGTTAACGGAATTCGCTCATCACCAATTGCATTGCTTTCTGAAGTAATGTTTGGGCTAGCAACCTCCTTTAGTTCGGTAGGCGATACCTTAGTGCTTGACGTTTCGACCACCTTTGCGGGTTGCACTACTACATCCATACCATTGGAGCCCGAACCACGGTGTTCCAAAAAGGCTTTAATATCATTTTTGGTAACCCTTCCTTCTAGTCCAGTTCCAGGAATTGCCTCAAGTTCTTCCAAAGATATCCCCTCTTCCTTTGCGATGTTTTTTACCAATGGGGAATAAAACCTTGTCGCTTCGGCCGTACTTATGGAAGGGGTTACGACCTGATTTTGGACCTGGGCCATATTTTCTTCCAACTGAGCTACAACCTCGGGGGCTTCTTCTTGAACCAGAGGTTCTGGCACTTCTACTTCGGGAGTTTCATCAATAACTTCAGCATCACCTTCCATTTGAATCACTGCGACAACCTCTCCGACCTTTATTACATCATCTACATTGAAACGCTTTTCCAACAAAACGCCTTCCACCTCGCTGGGTACTTCCGAATCTACTTTATCGGTCGCAATTTCAAAAACCGCTTCGTCCAATTCAATGGTATCCCCCACTTCTTTCAACCAAGATGTCAATGTCGCCTCGGCAACACTCTCTCCCATTTGCGGCAATTTCAATTCAAATTTTGACATGGTGTTTTAAACCTTTGTTCGTTAGATTCTTTGCAAAAATAACAAAGAAAATGGGTTATTATTATGTTTATTCTATCAAATACACTTTAAATCAGTCTGCTTTTATCGAATTCTCAAAAGGAACCCGATTTAAAATGCTTCTTCCCAAGGTAACTTCATCCGCATATTCCAGTTCGTCACCCACAGCAATTCCTCGAGCAATGGTAGAGGTTTTGATAGTAAGGCCTTCCAACTGTTTGTAAATATAAAAGTTGGTGGTATCCCCTTCCATGGTGGAGCCTAAGGCGAATATTAACTCCTCTATTTCTCCTGATTTAGCCCTTTCTACCAAGGAAGCAATATTGAGGTTTTGGGGACCTACGCCTTCCATAGGGGATATCTTTCCGCCCAAAACATGGTATAATCCTTGAAATTGACCAGTGCTTTCAATAGCCATCACATCACGAACATCTTCAACCACACAAACCAAGCTTTCATCTCGTTTCGGATTGGCACAAATCTCACATAGTACAGTATCAGAGATATTATGGCACTTTTTGCAAAACTTGATTTCTTCTTTCATTTTCACCAAGGCACTGGCCAGATGCACGGTTTGTGCATCGGGCTGCTTTAGCAAATGAAGTACCAAACGCAACGCAGTCCGTTTCCCGATGCCGGGCAACTGCGACATCTCATATACTGCATTTTCCAAAAGTTTAGAAGAGAAATCCATCTACCGTATTAAAGGGCAAAATTACGATTTTAACAGTACCGATTTACTTTTGTACTTTGCAAATCAAACCCAATAGATGTCCTCCGTACAAATTTTGCTTCTGATTGGTTCCTATTTTTTGGTGCTTATCGCAATTTCCTACTTCACTGGTAAAAACGACAACAACAATGACTTTTTCAAGGCAGGCCGACAATCTCCTTGGTACGTCGTTGCTTTTGGTATGGTGGGGGCTTCCTTATCAGGGGTCACCTTTATTTCGGTACCGGGTTGGGTAGAAGCTTCCCAATTCAGCTATATGCAGGTGGTTTTGGGGTACTTGGTGGGCTATTTCGTGGTGGCGTTCGTATTGCTTCCGATTTATTATCGGTACAACCTAACCTCAATTTATGAATACCTGTCTGACCGTTTTGGAACCGTGAGCCATAAAACCGGGGCATTTTTCTTTTTTATCTCCAGGGTGTTGGGCGCAGCTTTTCGGTTGTTTCTTGTGGCCATCGTATTGCAACAGTTCGTTTTTGATGATTTAGGCGTCCCCTTTGAACTTACCGTGGTGCTGTCCATATTATTGATTTGGGTGTATACCAACCGTGGGGGTATCAAAACCATCGTATGGACGGATACGTTACAGACTTTTTTCATGTTATTGGCCGTTGGGCTGTCGGTGTACTTGATTTTAGGTGCTATGGACTGGAGTTTTGGGGCCTTTTTGGCTTCCGAAGAACTTAAAACCTATAGCAAGTTTCTCTTCACAGATAGCCTTTTGGACCGGAACCACTTTGTTAAATCATTTTTAGGAGGTGCGTTTGTAACCATTTGCATGACGGGGCTTGACCAAGACATGATGCAAAAGAACCTCACTTGCAAAACGCTCAAAGATTCCCAAAAGAACATGATTTCCTTCAGTATTGTATTGGTCTTGGCGACATTTTTGTTCATGTTGCTTGGCGCCTTGTTGTTTATCTATGCAGACAAAAATGGCATCTCCATCCCTTTGATGGATGGAAAACCCAAATCCGATTTGTTGTTTCCTGAAATTGCCCTGAATGGAGGATTGGGTCTTACGTTGGCCATCACCTTTATGCTTGGGTTGATTGCCGCGGCATACAGCAGTGCAGATAGCGCCCTGACCTCTTTGACCACATCATTTTGTGTTGATTTTTTGAATATTGACCAAAAACCAGAAAAAGAACAGGTCCGTCTGCGCAAGAAGGTACATATTGGTATGAGTGTCTTGCTGATTTTGGTTATTATCAGCTTTAAATATTTGTTGAGCCGGAACGTAATCGATGGACTTTTGGTTGCCGCTGGTTATACCTATGGACCACTCTTGGGGCTTTTCGCCTTTGGCATCTTTACCAAATATGCCATTTGGGACCGCTACGTTTGGATAGTTTGTGGGCTTTCGGTGGTAATCATTGCAGCTTTTGGACAGTTGAACCCTAGTTATTTAGGTGGGTATGTAATTGGTTATGAATTGCTTCCCCTAAATGGATTGTTGACCTTTTTAGGCTTGTGGGCTATTCGAAAAAAAGTAAAATCATAAATATTGCCCCGTAGCCAACATCACCAGAGTGCAGGCCACCTCCACCGTTATTCCTGCCTCCTTTAGTTTTTGCTCAAATTCCAAGTTTTCGGTACCCGGATTGAAAATCACTCTTTTAGGGGCCAAGTCTATAATATCTTGGTAATAGTCTTGCTGTCTTTTCGGATTTAAATAAAGGGTAATTGTATGAACATCTTGAATATCCGAAAGCTTATCCTTAACTTCAACTCCGAAAACGGCACCAGACCTAACCCCAAACGCCTTTGTAGCAAAACCGTTTTCCACCAAACGCCGTATTGCTAGGTTACTGTATCGACTTGGATTGAGTGAAGCGCCAAAAACAAGTGTTGACCTCATATGTTAATTTATGTGTTAAACTAATCGAAAGTTTGTAACCAAATGGCAAAAACTGCGTCTATTCGAAGAAATACATCATTGGTAAGACTGTATTTTTTATAGTTAATGGTTAGTGTTTAGTATAGCTTATCAATGAAACAACCCTGGTGTACCTGTATTGGGAAGCCGGGGTTTCTTCTTTTTATGCCCTTGGTCACACGTATTCCCTATTCCTTACCCTTGGATTAAAGTATCTTTTTACCCGTAAATGTTAAAATTGAGATTCCTCGTAACAAGAACTAGTCAAGTTCGTCTGGTTTGTATCATCAATCATTAATCAATCAAAAAAACGAGCAAACTCATGAGGGGCAAACGCTTTCTGTTTGTGTTGCTTTTCTGCAACACCTTTTTCCAATACGGGAATTCAATAAAAAATGATACGGATACCAAAATTGGGTCCATTACGGGCATTGTTATGGACCAAGCCAAAAACGAACCGGTAGCCTATGCTGCAATTGTCATCAAATCGGAGGATGGGACTGAAACCATTACAGGTGGTATTACCACAGAAGACGGACGGTTTGAGGTAAAGAAATTACCAGAGGGTACGTTTCGTTTGGAAGTACAATTCATTGGGTACGAAACCCACGTCCAAAAGCTGGAAATCACCAAGAAAAACAAAAAATTAGACCTTGGAACCATTACCTTGAAGGAAAACACCCAAGCGCTTGAAGAAGTAGAAGTCGTTGCGGAACGAACTACCATTGAGCAACGGGTGGATAGAAAAGTCATTAACGTGGGAAAGGATTTGACGACCGCTGGGGCCACGGCTTCTGATATCATGAACAATCTTCCTTCGGTAAATGTGGATGCCCAAACCGGGGAGCTTTCCCTAAGGGGCAACTCGAATGTTAGGGTAATGGTAGATGGAAAACTATCCAATGTGCCTGTTGCGCAGCTTTTGCGTCAGATTCCATCAACTTCCATAAAATCCATTGAATTGATAACAAACCCCTCTGCCAAATATAATCCTGAGGGCATGAGCGGCATCATCAACATTGTATTGCACAAAAATGCAAATATGGGTTTTAACGGAAACATTAACCTAGGATACACCCAAGGTATCCGACCCAAATACAATGCCTCCCTTGATTTGAATTACAAAGTCGGGAAGTTCAACTTTTACGGGAATTATGGAACCAATATTGGAGACTATTTCAACGACGGATTCATTTTTCGGCAAGACGAGAATTCGCGCCAAGATTTTGACTTTTTCAACGATAACGAATCCCATCTCTATAAAATAGGGGTAGACTTTTATATCAATGACAAGAATACACTGTCCATCTTCACCAATCAAAACCACTTCGATGGCGAAGGTTTGGGCATTACGGACATTACCTATAATCTGGATGCCTCTCGAAACTTGATTCAGTTTTTCGATAACGTCAATAGTAATTTGAGTGAACAATACAATTTTGACTATAAACTGGATTTTGCCAAGGAAGGGCACAACATTGAACTGGAAATTGACCACAATCGTTTTGAAAATGATGAAGACGCGAATTTCACTTCGGAAGGCGCAACCTTATTTCCAGACTATATGGACTTTGTGGACACCAAACGTGATCAAACCTTCATCAATCTGGATTACGTGAATCCTTTGGATTCTATTTCCAAGTTAGAGGTCGGTGTAGAAGCCAGATTTTTTGAAACCGATGTGGATTATGCCTCGACCGGACTTTCGTTCAATTCTAATGGCGACCTCATCCCTACTCCTTCGACCAACTTTGTTTATGGCATGGACATCTATTCAGCTTACGTTACTTTCGGACAGCGCTATAAAAAATGGTCCTACCAAATTGGCGCACGACTCGAAGATGTACAGGTTGTTGCGGATACCAATCGCATACGCACCTTCACGGATAACTATACCCAGTTGTATCCCTCTGCGTTTTTCACCTACAACCTGAATGAAAAAGACCAATTGCAAGCCAGTTTTAGCAGAAGGGTGGACCGACCGGGATTAGGACAGGTGAATCCCATTCGGGAATTTGCAACACCTTTAATTTCGAGTTTTGGGAATCCGAGTTTGGTACCACAGTTTACCAATTCGTATGAACTGAACTATACCAAAAGACTCAAAAAAGGTAGCATTATGGCAGGCGTCTTTTACCGAAGTGTTGAAGATGAAATCAACCGTGCCGTATTTGTCGATAGGCTGGATTTCAACAGGTTGATTTTAACGTATGACAACTTTGACAACACCTCTGCCTATGGTTTTGAACTCTCCGTGAACTATAAACCCACAAAATGGTGGAGCATCAATGGCAGTTTTGATTTGTTCAGTCAAACACAACGAGGAATTACCGAAAGCCTGGAAGGAGAGCCTGGCAATGCAACGGAAGAAGATATCGTGGTAGAAAACGTTGAAGTAGACAACACGGCTTGGAATCTTCGTTTGAACAACAGTTTTACGGTAAGTAAGAAACTAACTTTACAATTGTTCGGATTTTATCGAGGGCAAAACCAAAACATTCAGTTTGAAATGGAACCTATGTACTTCTTGAACTTTGGAACACGATACAATTTTGCCAAAGGGAAGGGAACGTTCAGCGCCAATTTCAACGACGTTTTCAACACCATGCTCTCACAGTTCAACGGCCAACGCCCTTATGTTCAAAACGGAGAGTTTAATTGGGAAAGCCAAACACTTTACCTAGGCGTTAGCTACCGATTTGGTAGCGGTAAAAACAGGGCTAAAGGACGAAAAAGAAGGGATAGCAACACCAAACAGTCCGGTGGTGGAATTTTATAATGATTTTGATATTCCTTGGTTAAGGGTTGGTTGAAAAATTAATCAAGGTCTATCACGAGCCCCGCTCTGAAATTTTTCGGGCGGGGTTTTTCTTTACCAGCGAATTATAGCGCTACCCCAAGTGAATCCGCTACCAAAAGCAGCAAGTACTACCACATCACCTTCTTTGATTTTACCAGCTTCCCACGCTTCGGTCAAGGCTATGGGAATAGAGGCCGCAGTGGTGTTACCGTAACTCATAATGTTATTGAACACCTGGTCGTCAGAGAGTCCAAATTTCTTCTGTACAAACTGAGAGATTCTTAAGTTCGCTTGATGCGGAATAAGCATGTCGATATCTTCAGGGGTCATTCCATTTTTCTGTAGGCCTTCCATAATGACCTCGCTGAAACGAACTACAGCATTCTTGAAGACGAATTGTCCGTTCATGTAGGGGAAATACGAAATGTCTTCTTCATCATTTTCTTCCAAGATATCCGTAACCCAACGTTTCCCCATTCCAGGCGCAATCAAGGAAAGCTCCTCTGCATGTTGGCCTTCAGAATGCAAATGGGAAGAAAGCACCCCTTTTGTGGTGTCTTCTTCACGGGTCAATACTGCTGCACCCGCACCATCACCAAAAATCACAGATACGGCCCGTCCTCTTGTGGTCATGTCCAAACCATGTGAATGCAATTCCGAACCGATGACCAAAACATTCTTGTACATCCCGCTTTTAACATATTGGTCCGCTACTGAAAGTCCATAAACAAACCCTGAGCATTGATTGCGAACATCCAAAGCCCCCACGGTTTTGATATCCAAATCGCGCTGCACCAAAACACCAGGACCAGGAAAATAATAATCTGGACTAAGGGTTGCAAACACGATAAAATCAATATCATCTTTATCGATACCAGCTCTTTCAATCGCCTTCTGGGCTGCTTTTACACCCATAGAGGTGGTCGTATCCGTTCCTTTGACCACATGTCTGCGTTCTTTGATACCTGTCCGTTCTTGAATCCATTCGTCATTGGTATCCATCCTTTTGGACAAATCATCATTGGTTACGACATTTTCAGGCACATAAAAGCCTAGTCCTGCGATTCTTGAGTTATACATAGTTTGCGCTTATGAGGAAGATTTCGTAAAAACGAAACCCATATTTTGGGAAAAGTAAAAAATATATTCTAGATGCAGAGAATATCGCAAAATTAGTTCAAGTATTGCTGAAAGTGATTCACCTGTACTTTTGCTTTAAGGTCATGCAACAAATTATAGAGTCCGAAAAAAGTGCGATTCATATACAGGAAGTGCTTGGAGCCTCGGCTACCATTCATTTTCCGTATTTGGTCATCTTTGGAATAGCGCTCGCTCAAATCTGCAATACGCCCCCAAAACCCATGGTCACCAAAATCAAACTCCTCTTGATTGAAGGGTGAAGTGAACAAGGTCAACATTTCTTTAAAAAGCGCCTTGAAAAAACGGAGTTCGTTTTCCGAGTCAGTGGGCATTAGAATTTCCAGCTCATATAGTTTTTCCATAAAGATTTCATCATTGTTGATGTTTTCTTCTTGGGCCAACTCGAAATAGGGAATATAGAATTCATCCGGTATTTCTTTGATGCAACCAAAATCGATAGCTATCAAAGTTTCCTCTGGACTAATCAAAAAATTCCCGGGATGTGGGTCAGCATGGACTTTTCGCAATTGATGGATTTGAAACATGTAAAAATCCCAAAGGGCCTGTCCCAATTTGTTACCCAAGTCTGCTTCGAAATCCGTTTGCGCAAATTCACCTAAGTGGATGCCCCCCATCCAATCCATGGTCAAAATACGTTCGCTGGACAGGGCTTGGTAATATTTTGGAAACCGTATGTTTTGTATTCCGGCGCAGGCTTCTGTTATCTCTTGGCTCTGTCGTAGCTCCAGAAGGTAGTTGGTCTCTTCCACTAATTTGTTCTCTACCTCTTTGAAGTATTTTTCAGAATCTTTCCCTTTGAGGTTGAACATACGCATGGCAATGGGTTTTACCAGAGCCAAATCGCTACCAATACTTTCTGCTACTCCGGGATATTGGATTTTTACCGCCAAAGATTTCCCGTCTTTTTCCGCTCGGTGCACTTGACCAATACTGGCAGCATTGATGGAGTCTTTTTCAAAACTATCGAAGATGTCTTCAGGGTACTTGCCCAAATATTTTTTGAAGGTCCTTCGCACCAGAGGTGCGGACAAGGGAGGTACTGAAAATTGAGATAAAGAGAACTTTTCCACATAGGCGCGGGGCAATAGATTTTTTTCCATGCTGAGCATCTGCGCTACTTTAAGAGCACTTCCCTTGAGGCTTTTTAAGCCGTCATAAATGTCCTCTGCGTTGTTTTCGTTGAGTTCTTCCTTATCGGTATCAGGATTGACCAACTTTTTGCCATAATATTTGACGTAGTTTCCGCCAATTTTGACACCCGTCTTCACGAGTTTTCCTGCGCGCTCCAGTTTGGATGTTGGGATATTATCCAGTGTTTTCATACGCTATACCTAAGCAAAATTCTCCTTGTATAAAAATTTTCCGAAGTCCAATATCTTTTCAAGTGAACCGTTGTCGTAAATTTTGAAAATAGTAGTAACCGACTTTTCAATCGCCATATCGGTTTTCTCGAAACCAGGTGAACGGTCGTTCATCCAGAACTTCAACAAGAAGACAAATTGCACCCATGCCCCCTCTGAAAACAATTGAGGACTTCTTTTTAGAATTTTAAGGTTTTTATCGCTATTGGCTTCGTCAATCAACTCCGCTGCAAAACCCTTTATATGGTTGCGCAGACCTTTCAACTGCATCAGTTTCTCCATTTGGTCCTGGTGCCTGCCCAAAACAAATAGAACATAGCTGCGATTAAGGGTAAGGTTTTCAAAAAAAGTAAAAAAGAAGGTGAGCATCTTTTCCTCGTTGGTCATTTGTCCGTATTGCTCATTCTTCTGCATGACCCCAATCGTACTGGAATAGAATTTTTCCCATATCCGTTGTTGCAACCCTTCAAATGAGCCAAAAAAGGAGTAGAATTCTTCTTCTTTGATTTTCTTGGCTTTACAAAACTTAAAGATGGAAGTAGGTATCTTCTCCTCTTCCAATACTAGCTCCATGTACCAAGTTATCAATTTGTCTTCTGTAAGTTTCGTAGTAGCTCCAGCTGCCATAACCAATAGATTTTCGTTTAAACAAAGATACGATATATGCAACAGAATGGTTAGGACTCTTCTAACAGAAAACGCACCTTCAGGCGAAAGTGCGTTCTCAACAACCTAACCAATAAATAAACAAACTCGTTATAGCATCTACTATTCCATAGCAATTTTCTATAACACTTCAAATATACAACTTTGTTTAGCTTTTCAAAGAAAATAGTAAACAAAATGATGTTAAAGTTTTCGAAATCCTTCAATCACCCATAAATGTCAGTTTGTCAGATTCGGTTCGGGTGGTACTTTTTTTGATTCTTGCATACCAAATAATGAAATAGCATGGCAACAGGTAAAATCAATGTTTCAGTAGAGAACATTTTTCCCCTAATCAAAAAATTCCTTTACAGCGACCACGAGATTTTTCTTCGTGAGTTAATATCCAACGCTACCGATGCGACCTTAAAACTAAAGCACCTTTCTTCCATTGGTGAAGCTAAGGTCGAATATGGCAATCCGCTTATTGAAGTCAAAGTGGATAAGGATAACAAACGAATCCATATTTCGGACCAAGGTATTGGTATGACCAGTGAAGAAGTCAAAAAATACATCAACGAGGTCGCCTTTTCAGGAGCAGAAGAGTTTTTGGACAAGTACAAAGACGCCGGAAAAGACGCCGGTATCATTGGTCATTTTGGTTTGGGTTTTTACTCGGCCTTTATGGTAGCAGACAAAGTTGAAATCCTTACAAAAAGTTTCAAAGATGAGCCCGCAGTGCATTGGAGTTGTGACGGTTCCCCTGAATTCACCTTGGAGGAACATGACAAAACCGAGCGCGGTACAGAGATTATTTTACATATCGCCGAAGATTCGGAAGAATTTTTGGAGGATGCCAAAATTCGCGAACTTTTAAAGAAGTACAATAAGTTCATGCCGGTGCCCATCAAGTTTGGAACCCGCACTGAAACACTTCCAAAACCTGAAGGTGCCAAAGAAAAGGACCCTGCACCAACGCAAGAGGTGGATGATATCATCAACAATCCCAATCCTGCATGGACCAAAACTCCCGCAGACCTGAACGATGAGGATTACAAAGGATTTTATCGCGAACTCTACCCCATGCAGTTTGAAGAACCTTTGTTCAGCATTCATTTGAATGTGGACTACCCCTTCAATCTGACGGGTATTTTGTATTTCCCGAAAATCAGCAACGACCTCAACTTGCAAAAGGACCGTATTCAACTTTATCAAAATCAGGTTTTTGTGACTGATAATGTAGAAGGCATCGTCCCAGAATTTTTGACCATGCTTCGCGGGGTCATCGACTCTCCAGATATTCCCTTGAACGTTTCACGGTCTTACCTTCAAGCAGATGGCGCGGTAAAGAAGATTTCATCCTACATCACCAGAAAGGTGGCGGACAAACTCAATTCGTTGTTCAAAAACAATAGAGAAGAGTTTGAACAGAAATGGAATGACATCAAAGTGGTTATCGAGTACGGAATGCTTTCGGAAGACAAGTTCTTCGAAAAGGCGGAGAAATTCGCGTTGTATCCAACAGTAGATGGCAAATACTTTACCTACGAAGAATTGGTAGAGGCTACGAAAGCTGCACAAACGGATAAGGATGACAAGCAGGTCTTTTTATACGCCTCTAACTTAGAAGAGCAACATAGTTACATTGAAGCGGCCAAAGCCAAAGGCTATGAAGTACTCCTATTGGATTCGCCCATTATTGCCCATTTGATGCAAAAAATGGAGGGCGCCAAAGAGAACATAGGATTCGCAAGAGTAGATGCTGACCATGTGGACAACCTCATCAAAAAAGAAGACACGGCCATTTCAAAACTTTCGGACGAAGAAAAAGAAAAGCTGAAAACAGAGCTGGAAAGTGTGGTACAAACTGGCTATACCGTTCAATTGGAAGCCATGGACAGCGGTGCCGCGCCTTTTATGATAACGGAACCCGAATTCATGCGCCGTATGAAAGATATGCAGCAAACGGGTGGTGGAGGCATGTTCGGTATGGGTAACATGCCAGAGATGTTCAACCTCATCGTAAACACCAATCATGAATTGGTCGGAGAGATATTAAACACTAAAACCGCGAAGAAACGTGAACGACTCATCAACCAATCCTTGGATTTGGCCAGACTCTCCAAAGGATTGCTTAAAGGAGAGGAATTGACCAAGTTCATCCAGCGCAGTTATGACATGATAAAGTAATCGCCAGAGTATACTTAGAAAAACCGTTCCTTTTGGGAACGGTTTTTTATTTTAAAGTGTTTTGCTGCTTTACCAAAGTGGCACTAAAAATCAGCATCCTTGGGCAGCTTGTTTCGGTCCACTTGATTCCCATTTTTATCGTAGAACACATAGGTTATCGTGCTAGTCTTTTTAAGACGGATACGGTAATATTCTTTTTGGGTTTTATACAACCTTATATGTGTCCCTCCGGTAATTCGATAGCCTGGAAAGCTGGCTTCAAGGTCTGGCAAAAGAAATGCCGGAATATTCTTGGAGCCATAATACTCTGCATAATACAATAATTCGCCAGATGGGGTATACCGGGCATTACTCAAAGGGCGCTTGCCTTCTTTCATCACGGATACATATCGTGTAAAACTATTGCCCTTTCTTCCTTTAGAGTTTTGTCTTTTCCAACGAACGACCTTTTTGCCCTCAAAATTTTCTGCTTGGGATGCAATGACCGCCGAAGGTACTTCACTAGCGTTTATGATGCTACCTTCAAACTTTGTGGTTTGGGCACTGATATGGCCCCATAAAACCAATACCATTCCTAAAAAATAAATCCGTTTCATACTAAAAAAGTTTTGGATTAAACTATTATTGATACATTAACAATGAACACGTGTTGTGCAAGGAACATCAGAATTTGTGCCTTTCGTGCACCAATGGAGCGCTTTTCAATGAATACAGGAAAAATTTCAACCAATTGGTCCAAGCTAAATACCAGGCGCAACAAAACCCTACTTTGGATATTGTTATTGTTCTTGGCGTCATGGAATTATTACCGGGAGTTCTTCCTACCCATTTATGCCATACTCTTGGCGATGCTCATTTCTGGCGAAACTTTTGGCATGTTTGCCGTAGGGTATTTTCAACTTAGTAAATCCCCAAAATTTCCCAAATATGCCTTTTGGTCATGGACCGTTGGATTTACGGTATTGAGATGGTTGGTGGTATATTTCTTTTTGCAGCACCATCTTCCGGAATGGACCGTGTTTCATTACCCGGAGCGATCGGTCTTCTATTTGTTCTTTACCTCAGCAGCTTTCATTTTCATAGGCTATAGCTATTCGATTTACGAATGGGGACTTGCCGCCAAAACGGAGTACGTGTCCAAAATCAACAAAATTGGAAAGGACTATCAACATCCGGTACAAATTCGAAGCGAAGGAAAAACGGTTCATCTTTTACCTCAAGAAATTATTTATCTGGAAGCTAAAGGAGAATATGTGAATTATGTTACGCGCAATTCAAATCATATGTGTTTCCAACGGTTAAAAACCGCCGAGAAAGAACTCAAGGAATATGGCTTGTTGCGTGCCCACCGTTCTTATATTGTAAATCCCCTTAACATCAAGGCTTTTTCATCCAGTGAAATCGTTATGAACAATGCGGATGTTGTTCCAGTGAGCAATAGTTATAAGACTGACCTAATGGAAAAACTCAAAGCAGACAGTAAATCACAAATTGGCTAAAAAAGGGAAATAGGTTGTCCTAAGTCTTCAACCGTAATTTGCAGGGCAAAAAACTACCCCTAAAAGAAACGGTTTTTTTACTTTAGAGGTCAACCACCGTTCCAATACCGAAAAGACCATGAGCAATGATTACAAAAGTCCAGCTTTTAAAAAGCTTCTGGACTCCCTGCAACAACAAAGTTGGGAACTGGAACTCATCATCTCTGGATTCGCCATTTTTGGTCTTTTTACGGCCTATGACCCGCTACGTCAGGAAATGTATAGTGCGGAAAACAATCAGCAGGTTTATAGCGTGGTCATCTACCTCATTGCTTTGACCGCTTGCTCTATTTTGTTGTTCAATCTACTTCTACATGTGATTTTAAGAGGCTTATGGATTGGTGCCTTGGGGCTTCGATATGTATCCGGCGATATTGACTTTGACGAGTTGGGCTATGCCGACCGTTTCAGAAATTACCTTCAAAAACGAATCGTTTCCTTCGACAAATACATCGCTACCTTGGAAAATTATTGTAGCGTTCTTTTTGCGATTTCCTTTTTGTTGATATTTTATGTCCTATCCATTACCATGGTCATCATTGCTTTGGTATTGGTTTCCAATTTTATCATTGCGAGTGATACCCTCCCAAGTTGGATTGCCAAGGGTTTTGGTGTGGTCTTGGTCATCTTTTTGGGGACTGGTATGCTTTTGACCCTTATAGACTTCACCTTCCAGGGAATTTTGAAGAAAAACAAGTGGGTTGCCATGGTCTATTTTCCCATTTATTGGGTCTTTAGTTTCTTAACGCTTTCTTTCTTGTATCGGCCGCTCGTTTACAATTTTTTGGACAATCGTTTTGGTAAGCGATTAATCCTTTCATTAACCCCGATTTACGTGGTTATTTTGTTTTTAAGTACGCTGGAACAGAAAAACTCCAACTTTTGGGAACCCAATAAAAGTTCATCGGCCACTTTTGCCAATCCGGAAAACTATTTTGATATGTTCGATGAGAAAGAAGGGTTTCCAGGCACTTTGGTTATCCCGTCCAAAACTATTACTACTCCTTATTTGAGGGTTTTCGTGCCCTTCACGGAAGGTCTGGAAAACAGAATTTTTGAGTACGATAGCACCTTAAGACCCAAAAAAGACCGGAGAGGACTATCTACTTCTATTCAGTTTTCTACAGATTGGGATGAAAAAATCAAGAGTAAACGACAAAAAGACAGCATACGATTACGGTATTTAAAGGTTTTTGATAAGATGTTGACGTTTACCATCGATACCTTAAAAGTTGATGGCGATTTTTTGATGACAGTGGAGAAAGAACGTATGGGCTTCGAAACCTACTTAGACCTTTCAGAAGTGCCGGAAGGAAAAAATTTGCTCAAAGCCTACAGAAGATCCTTGAAAGAAAAAGATACCACATCTGAAGTTTGGCAAACCATCCCATTTTGGAAATTAAGTCAATAGTGTAATTAGATTCTCCAAAAAAACCCTTAGGCTTTTCGAATTTCTTCGATGGCATTCCGTAAATAAAACCTAGATTATTCTATCAAGTTTTATCAGTAAAATCCGTATTTTAGAGGGGCTATGGAACTGAATTACAACACAATATCATTATTGGATACGGTTGCCATCATTCAAGGGCTAACGCTCGGTACCCTCTTAATTCTGCTCAACCGTAAAAAGTACAAGCCCACTTTTTTTCTAGGAATCTTTGTATTCATGTTTTCCATCGAAAAAATTCCGATGGTACTCACAGATCTCGGATTTTGGGCATATTACCCAGAGTTGTACTTGATGCCACTAAACCATACCTGGTTACTGTTTCCGCTGTTTTATATCTATATCCAAAAGGTTTCCATTTTCTGTGATGAAAAGGTAAACTATTGGCTTCTGATTCCAGGAATAGGGGTTTTTATTATGCAAACCATTCTATTCTTTTTTCCTTATGAGGAAAAGCTCATTTTGGAAAATGAGTTGTGGTACAAACTGGTCTTTTCCATAGGAAACGGATATGCCTTGTTCATCGCCTACAAAGCTTTGGTGTACATCGATGCCCATATGAGTGCGGTAAAACAACATTTTTCGAGCTTGCACTACAAGGAACTCAAGTGGGCACGAACATTTACCTTTTTGGGTATTCTCTATTATATGAGCGGTTTGGTATTGCTCTTTCTTCCGATTACCCCCAAAGAAATCAAAGTGTTGTTCACCTTGGCCAATTTTGCCATCATTTATTGGATATCCTTTCATGGTACCCTTCAGTTCAACGTGGAATCCATTTTGTCCAATTTGGACGAATACGGTCTTTCATTAAAGCCTGAAATCGCTAAAAAAGAAAATCCGAATCTGGGCACCATGACCGATTCAGATATGGAAGCGCTTGTATTGGATATTGACCAACACATGATGCGTTCCGAAATCTTTTTGCATACCGAACTGACCCTTTTGGACCTTGCGAATGCACTCGATATTCATCCTCGTAAAATTTCTAATGCCATCAATAAAGTACGTAAACAGAATTTCAATACGTATATCAATCGATTTCGCATCAAAAAAGCTATGCAACTACTCGATAGCAAAATGGCTGCCAGCCTTAGCGTTGAGGGTCTCGGTCATGAGGTGGGATTCCATAGCAAAAGTGCTTTCTACCAGGCTTTTAAGAAAGAAACTGGTATCACCCCTACCCGATATCGTGCTACCGCAATGCAGTAAAAGGTGTTCTGATTCCAGAATCATGTAATTTAAGTAGGTATACTTCTAAGTATATGTACTGAATTCAGAAATCCGTACTACTTTTACATTCTGCCTCAGCCCATTTTTACCGAATTATAGCAATTTTGCCGCCTGAAAAAATGACGATGGACTTATCTAAATATGCAAGTTGGTTATGTTTGGCCATTATTTGGGCCTGTTTTATTATCTGGGAAATCCAGATACAGTCTTGGTTACAAATCAATCCGTCCTTGGTAGTTCGGTATGACTTGATGCTTTTGCCATTACTCGTAGTGGTATCTTTTTATGTATTGTATATCACCTTGAAAAAATAACACTTCCCTATGAAATGTGTAGAAATCAATCCCGTGGGAAACTTCGAGCATTGGGACCTTGAAAAAATCAAGGAACTTCGTGATGAATCCGAAATCAACGTTTCCTTGGGCCAGAAGCTCCTTTTTGAAAATAGTACTTCACGATTATGGGACCTTACCCTTTGGCCCAATCAACGTATTCCCTTTCGGCGACATGAATTTCCGCATAGTATCATTTGCATGACGAATGGTTTGGCCATATCCCGGTTTGGTACGGGTAAAATCAATTTGGTACAATTTGAAGAGGGAGATACGGAATTTTTGGAGCCCAACGAGGACAATACCATCTACGACCTCGAAAACATCGGGGAAAGCATTATCAAACTGTTTGTTTTGGAAATGCGCCATAGAAAAACGGTTTTTGCCTAAACCATCCTTCAATCTACCAAAGCTTTAGTAACTTACTCCTATGAAGGTAGTAAGTGTAAACTTGGGCGATAAAGTATCCTTCCCCTGGAATGGTGAAACCCATACCACTGGAATTTTCAAAAATCCAGTAGACAACCCGATTCATTTGGGAAAAGAAGGCGTAGCAGATGACGTAATCGCCAATCCAAAAGTGCATGGGGGCATTTACAAGGCCTGCTATTTGTTCTCAGCAAACCATTACCCCTATTGGAAGGAAAAGTATCCACATCTGGATTGGCAATGGGGCATGTTTGGGGAAAATGTTTCTGTAGAAGGTTTGGACGAGGCCACCCTGAACATTGGGGACATCTATCAATTAGGAGAAGCGCTGGTTCAAATAACACAGCCTCGAGAACCCTGCTATAAATTGGGGTACCGTTTTGAAAACCAAGGTATTTTGAAAGAATTCGTAGACCATGCTTATCCCGGAAGCTATGTTCGCGTAATTCAGGAAGGAACAGTCAAGGTGGGCGACCTCATGACCCTGCACCAAAAAAGTGATTCGGCCCTCACCATTAAGGCGTTTTACGAACTTTTGTACACGAGAAAGAAAAGTAAGACCCTATTGGAACTTGCGATTGCCAATACTGCGCTTCCCGAACAAAAGCGAGAAAAGCTAAAAAAGTTCCTATAAAAAAAGACCCTCCAAACTTGGAAGGCCCTTTTCTTGAAATTAAACTAAACAACTATTTTACAGTGATGGTCTCGCTGTAGGTACCTGCAGCATCTTTTACCACCACGGTGTATTCGTCTTCAAAAGCTTTTTCGAAGTTGAATGACTTTTCTACCACCAAATCCCCATCTACGGATTCGATGTAAACCAAACGGTTCGTACTATCATATACTTTAAAGGTTACCTTACCCTGTTCAAGGTTAAGAAGGTTGACCATAACTCTTCCATCTTTTTTTACGAATACAGGGTCAAAATCCACTGTAATGAAGTTTTTTTCAACTTCACTCTTCATTCCACCTTTAGGGCCAGCCATGGCGACGGCGGCTACTAAACTGAATGCTACTCCTAAAAATTGCGCTCTTACTAATTTCATAACTTTCGTTTTTAAGATTACAATCCAAAAGTATTTCAGGAAACCGGGCGTTTCTACCACAATTTTGGCCAATAACTGTGGAATATTACCCTTAAACATATGTTAAATCATCACAAAAGGTAAAATAGCATAGATTTTTGGTAATTTTGTATAGATTGCGCTTTTAGGGACAGTATACTTTTACTATAGAAAAGGAAAATTTGAGTTATGAATGCAAAACCTGCTTTTGAAGCCATTGCCCCAAACTTTGGACATTCATTTACATATCAAAAATTCTCGGAAAACAAGGAGAACAAGAATAACGGATGGCATTATCACCCTGAGTTGGAGCTCGTTTATATTAACGGTGGCTCAGGTAAACGCCAAATTGGAAGTCATGTGTCCTACTTTCGTGAAGGAGATTTGATTTTAATCGGTTCCAATCTTCCGCACTGCGGTTTTACCGATAAGCTCACGGGAAACAAAAGTGAGACCCTAATCCAAATGAAATATGACTTTTTGGGAAGTGATTTTTTTGACATCCCAGAAATGAAGAACATTCAAAAATTGTTCGAAGTCGCCAAAGGGGGTATCGCCTTTTATGGCAAGACCAAAGTAAAGGTTGGCGAAAAAATGGAAATCTTGGAATATCAAACCGATTTTCAACGGCTGCTGTCCATTTTGAATATTTTGAATACCCTTTCCACCTCAACCGATTTGAAGGTGTTGAACGCTGAAGGCTTTTCCATGGAAACCGAGGTAAAAGACAACGACCGTATCAATAAAGTCTTCAATCATGTGAAACAAAATTTTAAAGAGGATATCAGTTTGGATGAAATGGCCGACATGGTGAGCATGACCGTACCCTCATTTTGTCGCTACTTCAAGAAAATCACAAACAAAACCTTTACACAATTCGTAAACGAATATCGTTTGGTACATGCCTCAAAGCTCCTGGCCGAACAACCGATGAGCATTACCCAAGTATGTTTTGAGAGTGGATTCAACAATTTTTCACACTTTAATAAGTCCTTCAAAGCATTTACCGGACAAAATCCATCGGAATATAGAAATCAACTTAAAGCAGTTTTGACCTAGTATGGGCTTGTTTGCCGAGGCACATCGTCTACCGCTTCCGGATAGTGAGATAACCTATTATCCTAATTTTTTTGAACAGGATTGGGCGGACAACTGTTTTCAAGAATTATTGGAACAGACCCCTTGGCAACAGGATGATATCAAAGTTTTCGGTAAAGTCTATCCCCAACCAAGGCTTACCGCATTGTACGGAAATAATGGGAAAAGTTATTCCTATTCCAATATTACTATGCAACCCCACCCCTTTTCTGAAAGGCTTCTTGAAATCAAAACAGCAATAGAGCAGCAAAGCATGGAAAAGTTCACCACGTGTTTGATGAATCTGTACCGAGATGGTCAAGACAGTAATGGTTGGCACGCCGACGATGAGAAGGAATTAGGTCAAAATCCTGTAATTGCCTCGGTTAGTTTTGGATACGAACGATACTTTAACTTACGTCATAAAAATGACAAAACCCAAAAGCACAAACTTTTGTTGGAAAACGGAAGTTTGCTGCTCATGGCTGGCCCAACACAACATTTTTGGCAACATCAAATCGCTAAAACCGCAAAAAAAGTCGGTCCGCGAATCAACCTTACCTTTCGCATCATTCGGTAATCCGTATTTTTGTGGTCTATGAAAAAGAATTTTACCGAAAGGGAGTTGGACCGCATTATTGAAATGGCCTGGGAAGACCGAACACCTTTCGAAGCCATCACCTATCAATTTGGGATTTCTGAACAAGAGACAATTGAAATCATGCGTCGCGAAATGAAACCGAGCAGTTTTCGCATGTGGCGCAAGCGCGTGCAGGGACGCAATACCAAACATGCCAAAAAAAGAGGTGAAGACGTTGACCGATTCAAATGTTCAAGACAACGCCATATTTCCGGAAACAAAGTTTCTAAACGATAATGGCTAGGAAAACGGCCACAAAACCTTAGCAATATTTGGGATTTTTTTAACTAGCCTTCCCCTTAAATTTGCCCAACTAATTCAAAGTGACCAATGTTGAAACCCTACGTAATGCCATTTATGGCATTATTTGCATGTTGTCTTTTTTCGCAATCTTCTCCCAAACAATTTACGGTCCGGCTTATTGACCAACCCATCAAAATAGACGGGGTTTTGGATGAAGCGGTTTGGCAAACCGCCGAAAGTGCTCATGATTTTCAACAAAACTTTCCTACCGATTCGGTAATCGCGCGTCAGCAAACCGACATCAAAATGCTGTACGATTCCAAAAACCTCTATTTGGCGCTTAAACTAAACACCAAGGGCAATGACTATGTTGTTCCGTCCCTGCGAAGAGATTTCCGAGCTGGAGGCAACGATAATATTAGTTTGCTGTTTGATACCTTTAATGATGGCACCAATGCCTTTCTTTTTGGAATAAATCCGTATGGAGTGCGAAGGGAAGCCCTAATCACTGGTGGCGGGTCAGATTTTAGAGGGTTTACTACCTCTTGGGATGTCAAATGGCGTGGTGAATCCAAAATATACGACAACTATTACACCGCTGAAATTGTAATCCCCCTCACCTCTTTCAAGTTTCGCGAAGGTGAAACCAAATGGCGTTTCAACAGCTACCGTTTTGACATGCAATCCAATGAACGAAGTACTTGGATACGGGTTCCCCAAAACCAGTTGATTTTCAATTTGGCGTTTATGGGGGATATGGTCTTCGAAAAACCACTGGGGAAATCAAGAACACCTTTGGCCATAATTCCTTATGTAAACGGATTTTCGGGGAAAGATTATGAGAACGTCACAACCACCAATAATGTAAAAGTTGGTGGGGATGCCAAAGTAGCTATCGGTAATGGGATGAATTTGGACATTACGGTGAATCCTGACTTTTCACAGGTTGAAGTAGACAATTTTATCACCAACCTTACCCGTTTTGAAATTGGCCTACCGGAACGAAGGCAATTTTTTATCGATAACAATGACCTTTTTGGGAATTTTGGAGGGGGTCGGGATGCCAATCCCTTTTTCTCCAGACGTATTGGAATTGCCACCGATACCGCGGACAATACGATTGAAAACAGAATCCTTGGAGGCATTCGCTTGAGCGGAAAAATCAACAACAACCTTCGTCTAGGCTTTTTGAACATTCAAACGGAAGAGGATGCTGCAAATTTTATCGCTTCCAACAACAACTTGATGTTCAGCCTACAGCAAAAGGTATTTTCGCGTTCGAACATAAGTTTCTTCATTATCAACCGGCAAACCTTCGATGCCCCGGACTTCATTGAGGAATCGGAAGAGTACAACCGAGTAGTGGGCCTGGACTACAACCTGGCTTCAGAAGACAATACTTGGGTGGGGAAGTTCTATGGCCACAAATCCTTTCAACCCAATGATAGCGAAGGAAATTATTCCCTAGGTGCCTTTACTGCTTACAACACAAGAAAATACGGCAGTTTTATCGACCTGGTTTATGTGGATGAGGAGTTCACATCGGACCTTGGGTTTATTCCGCGAAAAGATATCTTTAAAGCAACAGGCAATATTACGAGAACCTTCTGGCCCAAAGAGAAGAAAATCAACAACCACGGTTTTGAGTTGTTCAATTCACATACTTGGAGACCTGGGCTGGAGTATCAAAACACGGACCGGGAGACCAGTTTTGGTTGGGGCGCTGAGTTCAACAACCTGGTGCAAATCAATGGGGGAATCACCAACCAATACATTTTTTTGACGGATGAGTTCGAACCTACCGGTAAGGACGATGCAGTCGCCCTACCGGCTGACCAAGGGTATCATTTTACCAGCTACCGGGCCGAGTTCAGGTCAGACCGAAGAAAAGTTTTCGCCTACGGTATCGAACCTTCCGTAGGAGGTTTTTTCAATGGAAATCGCTATTCTGTTGAAACTTTTGGAAACCTCCGTTTGCAACCGAAATTCAATTTTAGGCTCAATGTGCGTTATGACCGCATTGAACTCCCAAATCCACATTCCAGTGCTGATATTTGGTTGGTAAGTCCGCGTTTCGATGTCACCTTCAACAAGGCGGTATTTTGGTCAACCTTGATTCAATATAGTAACCAACGGGATAATTTAGGCTTCAATTCCCGTTTGCAATGGCGTTTTGCACCCCTGTCAGACTTATTTTTGGTCTACAACGACAATTATTTTGTAAATACCTTCATGCCCCGAAACCGTTCCATAAATTTGAAGTTGACCTATTGGCTTAACATCTAACATGGATTTCAAATACCTCTGTTCGGACCTTGATGGCACTTTGCTTTCTACTAAAAATGACGTGTCCGATTTCACCATCGAACAATTTCAACGCCTAAAAGAACGTCTGAAGATTATTTTGGTTTCAGCACGAATGCCAAAATCAATGACCTACGTTCAGGACCGTCTCGGAATTTCCGAAAATCCCTTAGTGAGCTACAACGGTGCCTTGGTCCTATCCGGCGAAAGAACGGTAACCAACGTCATGATACCGCCTGAAGTATTACAGAAATTGTATGGATTAGCAGAGAGTTTCGAAGTAAAGTTGGGATTGTATGTTCATAATGAATGGTGTGTGGAAGAAACCTCGTTGCGGGTGGAAAAAGAAACCTTCAATACCAAAGCAGAACCGTTCTTTGAAAAAACAATGGACACTCTTGCGCGCTGGGGTTCACAAAATCTAGGAGCCCATAAAATCATGCTGATGGGAACCAAAATGCAACTGGATGCGCTGGAAAAACCCCTTAAGGAACAACTAGGCGAAGCACTTATCCTATACCGTTCTAGTGATACGTTTTCTGAACTGGCTCCCGCAGGGACTTCCAAACTCTTGGGTATTGCCGCTTTACTCGAAAATGGGCATTCGTTTCAGGACGTTTTGGCCTTTGGAGACAACTACAATGACCTTGATATGTTAGCCACGGCAGGTTATGGGGTTGCAGTGGGCAATGCCAAGAACGAGGTAAAAGATGTTGCAAATGCCCTAACCCTCGCGAATACAGAAAATGGGGTAGCGGAGTTTTTAAAAGCGCATTTCTGATTTTTCTATATTTGGCCCGCTAGCACGTTATTATGGAACAACTTCCTTTCACCGATGACACGGTAATTTTTAGTCTTCTCTGTTTTTGTTTGGGATTCGTTTTCTTTACCGCTTCGTCCAAGGTGAAGTTTTGGAAGAAGTTTTACTCCATTGTTCCAACCGTCTTAATGTGTTATTTGCTACCCGCTATTTTGGCTAGTACAGGTATCGTCGACGAAAAAGCCTCAAAAACCTATTTTATTGCCAGCCGCTATTTATTACCCGCTGCACTGATTCTGATGACTTTGAGTATCGATTTGAAGGCCATTTTCAATCTAGGTTCAAAAGCGTTGATTATGTTTCTTACGGGTACCTTGGGAATCATCATCGGGGGACCTATTGCCATTCTGATTGTTTCCATCTTCTCTCCCGAAACGGTTGGAGGAGCAGGTTTTGATGCCGTTTGGCGCGGTTTGGCAACCATCGCTGGAAGTTGGATTGGTGGTGGAGCCAATCAGGCAGCCATGCTGGAAGTATTTCAATTTAACCAAGAGAAATATGGAGGAATGGTTTTGATTGATATCGTGGTGGCCAACGTTTGGATGGCCATTATTCTTTTGGGGATTGGAAAGACGAAGAGAATCGACAAATGGCTTCAAGCGGATACCAGTTCCATAGAAGCGTTAAAAGTAAAGGTCACTGAACACACCAAAAAAATTGAACGCGTCACCAGTCTGCACGACTTCATTATGTTGTTGTTCTATGCCTTTTTCGGCGTCGGACTAGCGCACTTTTTCGGACATTACATCGCCGAATTCTTGGAAGCCAACTTCGAAGTGATTCGCAACAAAGAAAAAATTCTGTC
Source organism: Bacteroidota bacterium (assembly GCA_039027495.1). Classification (GTDB taxonomy): domain Bacteria; phylum Bacteroidota; class Bacteroidia; order Flavobacteriales; family Flavobacteriaceae; genus Flagellimonas. The sequence continues at coordinate 9,667 of JBCCKH010000015.1, read as the reverse complement.
CTCATTAGGGTCAAAGTTTTTGTGGATGGTTGTGGTAGCCACGGCCATTGGAATTGGCCTTTCGTTTACCAAAGCCAAAAACTATGAAGGCGCTGGAGCCAGTAAAATCGGTGGAGTCTTCATCTATATTTTGGTCGCCACCATTGGTATGAAAATGGATTTGGGCAGAGTTATGGAAAATCCGGGATTGATTGCCATTGGGTTCATTTGGATATCAATCCATGCCGGGCTACTTATTCTGGTAGCCAAATTAATTAAGGCACCCTATTTTTTCCTTGCTGTTGGAAGTCAAGCCAACGTAGGCGGGGCAGCTTCAGCTCCTGTGGTCGCTGCAGAATTTCATCCTTCATTGACATCAGTGGGGATTTTATTGGCTGTTTTCGGCTATGTTGTCGGAACAGCAGGTGCATACATTTGTGCACTTTTAATGGAAGTTGCCGCAACAGTCTGATTTTTTCCTCAATTCAAAACCTGAATTGGTCAACCCAACTTGGGTTTCCTTTAATTCATCCCCTAAAGGACCAAAGGGATATGATACTTTGTATAGTATCAAAATGGTCAAATTGCAAAACCCGAATCGTTTTAAACCGGTTTTATTCCTAAAGTCTGCAAAATTCTGGAAGAGACTTGGTATACTAAGTATTCTATTGTATTCCGGATATCAAGCCAGGCTAACACAACCCGCGTTTCTTTCATCAGAGCAATTTCTTATTGAGGATAATTTAAGTTTGGAACACCCAAACATCCTACTCTTCCTTACGGATTCCAAAACATTGTCATACTATGAAGGGGAAAACCTATTTCGACCCCTTTTCACCTTGGGCCTCTCATTGGACCATCAATTCAAGAATCCTTTGGTTTTTCGGTTTCACAGCTGGTTGTTGTTGTTACTGCTTTGTGGAATACTCCTAAGTTTTCCATTTACTGGCATCGACAAAATACCTGAACCTCAACATCGAAAATATAGATTTTTTGTTCTAGCACTTTTAACCCTGTTACCAAGTACTGCCTCCGTTTTAGGTAATGTGATGTATCGTGCAGAACTTTCCGCTACCGTATTTTTGATTATAGGTTTTTGGTTATTGAAAAATAATCAGGCCAAAACTATTTCGGTTGGCATACTTTTTTTCATTGGTGCCGGCTTAACTCACGAATTGGCATGGGCTGTCGTGTTACCACTGGGTTTTTATCTGAGCAGAAGGTCGTTGGATGAAGTTTTCGGAATAGTATGGTGTTTTTCTTTTTTGTTATGTGCTTTTTGGTTTTCACCTTCAAATCCGCCCTTTGCGGCAACTGGCTTTCTGATGAGTATAGGTTTCTATTTTACCCTTCCGCCACTACTTCAAAACATATCTTACAGATTGAAAAATAGAACCACACTCCCTTCAAAAAAACAAATCAGCCTTTTGCTTGGCTTACTTTTAGTAGTTCCATTAAATCTTAAACATCAAAATTCAACTCCTTACAACTCTTCCTTACATCAAGAATATGATGTTGGAATAGAACTCATTTCCACACACCAATGGAATGCCGCTTTGCTTCATTTTGAAGGTTTATATCAAAAGACCCCGTATCGCCGTCAGACCGTACTAAAACTTTTGGATACATACCACGCCCTCGAACGCTGGAATGCTTTAGAACGCCTTTCTTCCAAAGTATTGGCCCAAGATTACCTTCCTGAAGTTGTAAAAGAGTACCATGAAATTGCAGCATCAAAAAAACCTCGAATTATGGTTTTGGAAGAAATCTTTACGGCAAACCCCACGGTTCAAAACGCTTTACCCTTGGCGAATGAATACTATCACAGAGGTGAATATGCACAAAGTGCCCATTTCTCAAGATGGATTCTTCAATATGAACCCAATTCAGAAAAAGCCTTGCACCAACTTGGTGAAGCATATTTCAAACTGGGCAACCTCCACGATGCCAAACGTACTTTTCAAAAGGCGTCAGCGTTGGCCCGAACGAACCAAAACACCCTTGCATCCGTGCGCTAGGTTCATCTGCACAAACGGTTTTCATCAAAGGAATTCACTACGGATTCAAAATGGAACTTTTATCCCTCAAATTCAATAAATATTCCAATATTTGCGGGTCGAAAAATACACCATGAAAAGATATCATTTCATTTGGGTTTTGTTGCTAATCATTGCGGCATGCTCTCCTTCCAAAGAAAACAACACGACCATTGCTGGCAATATCAAAGGCCTTAAAAAGGGGACCTTGTATTTGCAACGCTTGCAAGATTCAACTTTGGTCAAGCTGGATTCAGTAGAAATTAAGGGTGAGGCGGAGTTTACATTTGATTTCTTTTTGGAAGGACCGGAGGTACTATACCTCTATTTAACCAAGGAGGACCAAAACGATATCAACGACCGCATTGCTTTTTTCGCTGAGCCTGGTGTCATTCAAGTCAATACTAAATGGAACACCTTTGATGCCAATGCACAAATCACTGGTAGCGCTTCGCACGACCTTTACTCAGAATTCACGGACATGATGTCCAAGTTCAACATTAGAGAACTGGAAATCGCCCAAGCCATGCAAAGAGATACTTTGGCTGTTGATTCCCTTCAAAATATCCTTCGTAAAAATACGGTGAACCGTTATCGCTACGCCTTGAATTTTGGACTCAATCATCCAGATACGGAAGTAACTCCTTTTGTATTGATGAAAGAAATAAAGGATGCGAATCCCATCTATTTGGATTCCATCTACCGGCTCTTAAAACCAGAGATTGCCCAATCTAAATATGGGAAAGAGTTGGGGAAGCAGTTAGGGAAATAAAGGAACCACTAGCCGCTTAGGCCATTCAATTGTTCGATAAGCTCAGTGGCTCGTTCTTCAAGGTTATTGCGCACATTTTTAAAGTGGTTTTTTAGATCATCCACTTCCTTTGCATGGATTTGCCCCATGAGTTCGTCAAAAACTTCGATTGCCTTATCAATAATTGCCGAGCCTTCTTCCGAGTTTTGGTTGTTTGAACCTTCTTCCCAGATGTAAACCGCTTCGATAATATCGCCCAAAACAAAGTTTACATCTTTTTTGAGGTCGCGTATGCTGGCCATAATTTTCCTTTTTTTAAAGGTACTATTAAATGCTAACTTCTAAAAACCTTGCTCCTAAAGTTGTAATTTCTATCACATCGGTATCAGCTCCCAGCAACAGTGTTTCGCCTTTTTTAACCGAGGTTTTACCTGCTGCGTTGGCTACGGTAGCCTTGCCTTTTACACACATTAGTATAGTAAACGAATCCCTTTGGCTTACATCCAAAGTGTAATCAGTATCCAGGTTTAAATAGTTGGTTTTGAAATATGGGCTTTCAACCATAGTATTGGATGTATTACCCTCTATGGGATAAGCGACCTTAAAATCCTCTTTACGCTCATAGTCTATCGCATCAAGAGCCAGTTCGGTATGAAGCTCCCGAAGATTCCCATTTTTATCCTTTCTATTGAAATCAAATACGCGGTAGGTAATATCGGAAGTCTGTTGAATTTCAGCCAACAAGACGCCAGCCCCGATAGCATGAATTTTTCCAGTATTAATAAAGAAAGTATCTCCCTCGGTTACCTCTTCGTAGTTCAATAACTCCAATAAAGTGTCGTTTTCTAGGCTCTCCACATATTCTTGCTGCTGTACATCCCGATTGAACCCAACAATCAATTGTGCTTTGGGGTCTGCATCCATGATATACCACATCTCGGTCTTTCCAAAAGAGTTATGCCTCTTTTTGGCTAAGGCATCGTTTGGGTGCAATTGTATGGAAAGGTCTTTTTGTGCATCAATGAACTTAATGAGAATTGGAAAGTCTTTTCCAAACCTATCCATAACGCTTTTCCCCAGTAGTTTTTCCTCATGAAGGTCAATCAAACTATTAAGGGAAGTCCCTTCCAAACTCCCCTCGCTTACCACAGAAATATCGCCTTCAACCCCAGAAAGTTCCCAGCTTTCACCAGTAATATCGCTTTCAATGGGCTTTTGCAGAACGGATTTGAGCTTGGTTCCGCCCCAAAGGCGTTCTTTAAGGATGGGTTTGAATTTTAATGGGTATAACATTATCCGGTATAGGTTACGAAATTACGTGGTGTTTCGTAGAGCACCACTTCAAGTTTGTTCGCTGAATCAATATGCGGTCTGAGATAGTTCCAAATAACCACCGCGATATTCTCTGCTGTTGGATTCAAGTTTTGGAAATCTGGAACATCTTCATTCAAATTTTTGTGGTCGAAGCGTTCTTCGACTTGGTCTTTGATCAAGTCCTTGAGCACCTTCATGTCCATTACATAACCTGTTTCCGGGTCAATCTCACCCTCTACGCTAACAATCAAATCATAATTGTGACCGTGATAGCGTGGATTGTTGCATTTGCCAAAAACCGCCTCATTTTTCTCAAAACTCCAATCTTTTCGGTACAACCTATGGGCCGCATTAAAATTGGCCTTTCTACTAACTTTCACTTTCATTAGGACGCGTCTTTTTTCTCGAAATATTGATAGAATCGTTCAAATATAATTTTGAACCAAGCAGTATATTCTTCAGGGTTTTCTGCGATGTCTTCTTTGATTTCATGCGGGTACATCCACTTCCAGCTTTCTACTTCTTCCGGATTGATTTCAGGGAGACCATCATAAAAGCCCAGCATCACATGATCGTACTCATGCTCTGTAAGGCCGTTGTCAAAAGGTGCTTTGTAAATGAATGAAAATAACTCTTTCAATTCCACCTCAAAACCCATTTCCTCTTGAAGTCTACGCTTACCCGCTTCAATATTGGTTTCACCATCCCGCTGATGGCTACAGCAGGTATTGGTCCACAACAAGGGAGAGTGGTACTTGGACGCCGCACGCTGTTGCAACATGATTTGTCCTTCCTTATTTTGAATAAAAACTGAAAATGCACGGTGTAAAACCGCTTTTTCGTGTGCTTCCATCTTGGGCATCAACCCAAGAGGCTCATTGTTTTGGTCAACCAAAATCACCATTTCCTCTTTCATAGAGCAAAAATAGTGTGTTTAGAGAGAACCTGTCCTATGGGACGATAAAGAAAAAGATTAAAAGAATCGAGGGGATTTGAGGTTCCCCAAATTTCGGATGAAGTCAAAGCGAACGATGATTTCAAAGGAACCATCATTGAAGGTTGTTGCGCCCAAATCCGTGATTTCGCGGTCATAAGCAAGCCCGACAAACATCTCATCAGAAAGATGAAATCCAAACATACCGCTAAACGCCGCATCCCAACGATAGGCCACTCCACCGACAAACTTTTCGTTGAACATGAAATTTGCGGACAAATCCATTTGTAGGGGTGCTCCCTGCACCATTTTGGTCAAAATGGTGGGCTTGAATTTTAAATCTGGATTCAAGTCCCAGACGTACCCAGAAATCAAGTAAAAATTGACTTGTTCTCTAGCAGTGGATACCGAGGACTCATCAAAATGGTCCGTTTCCAAAATACGGGGCGCCGAAAAGCCAGCATAAAAGTTATTGGTGTGATAGTAAACCCCTGCACCAACATTTGGGGTGAACTGGTTTTGAATATCTTGTTGTGCTTGTAACTGTGGATCAATATTGAATTCATCCAACTCAGAATACCGGATATCCAACATATGTGCACTGGCTTTTAAGCCAAAGCTCAAGCGTCCTTCGAGAGAAGTGTAAATCGTATAAGAGAAATCTACGTCAAAGTAGGTTTCCGAAGTGGGGCCAATTTTATCATTAACCACCGATAAACCTAAACCCACCCCACGATATCCGATTGGGGAGTGAATATTCAAGGTCTGTGTTTCGGGTGCGCCATCCAATCCCAGCCATTGGTTACGATACAAGGCTGCCACGCTCAAATGCCCACGTGAACCTGCATAAGCTGGGTTTACGCTAACTGTATTGTACATGTATTGGGTGTATTGTGCATCTTGCTGAGACCACATGGGCAACGTTCCCAGAAGACATAGGGCCCAAAAGCACTGTTGAAGTATTTTCTTGTTCATTCTATTTTCCAAAATCCTCATCTCTTATCGGTTGATGTATAAGTAGCCCGAAATCTGCTTCGTTATTCCTTCTTCGTTTACGTAATCCACTATGTAGAAATAGGTTCCTACGGGAAGTCTGTTGTCCTTATCAACGGTTACGCGTCCTTCGGAGGTACCATCGAATACATTTGAGCTATTGTCATACCCTCTAGCCTGGAAGACGAGTACGCCCCAGCGATTAAAGATTTTGACTGTGTTGTTTGGAAAGTTTTCTATTCTTCGAATTTCAAGGAAATCGTGTACGGTATCATCGTTTGGCGTTATTACGTTGATAACATCGATATCCTCAACATTGGTTGGGTCTAAGTCTGGGTCAAGATAATTCGGGATTCCATCACCATCTGAATCGTCATTGGCAAAGTCATCATCTTGGTCCAAGTCTTCATCACGGGTTAGGATACCATCATCATCATCATCCGTATCCCGATAATCCAATTCATCATCTTGGTCTGTATCTTGCAAATCAGTTGCCGGATCATCAATCTCATCGTTTACATCAACATCGTTTAAGACGCTGCCTTCAAATACGTCATCCAAACCGTCGTTGTCTTGGTCGGAGTTCATCAAAAACACATCTGAAATACCATCAAGGTTGCTGTCGTTCGTCTCAATAAGGTCTGGGACACCGTCGTCGTCACTATCCTCATCCACATAATCTGGGAAACCATCCCCATCCGTATCTACTGGAATCAAGCCGGTGTTTCCTGCATTTTCGTATGCATCGTCCACTCCATTACCATTGTTGTCCACCAAACTCGGTGGAATGTATCCAAGCGTAGTTTGGGCTTCAATATTATCTGGAATTCCATCGTTGTCACTGTCGATATCGAGATAGTCGGGAATTCCGTCCAAGTCGGTATCCGTAGCATCCGTAGAGGGATCGTTATCATTGTCAGCATTTAAATCTTCAAAGACATCGGGGATACCATCATCGTCGCTATCCAAATCCACACCGTTGGCATTTACCATGATGCTTACCGTAGCTGTGCTACAGTTTCCGTTGTTGTCACATAGGGTGTAATCAAAACTATCCGGACCTGTGTAATCAAGATTAGGTGTATAGGTGATTGTATCATCCGAAGGGTCATTTGGCGTTCCGTTATCATTTATCGTTACGCTTCCGTTGGTGGGCGCAGTTGTAGTTAATGTACCCAGGGTTGGGAGGTCATTATCATTGGCCAAAACGTCAATAACCTCAGGCATATTTTCCTGAACCGCTACCAAATCATCAATAGCATCAACAATAGGATTTACGGTTATCGTTACATCAGCGGTGCTGCAATCTCCAAAATTGTTGCATAAGGTATACCCAAAGGAATCGGGACCATTATAATCTGGATTTGGGGTATAGGTTACAATATCATCGGTTGGGTCGTTAGGAGTACCGTTATCATCAATAGTTACCGTTCCATTGGCTGGGTCGCTGTTAGTGAGCACTCCTGCAGCGGGTAAATCGGAATCATTATCAAAAATGGGTATCACCACCGAACTATCTTCATCTACCGTGGCAAGGTCATCCACCAAATTGGCGGCTTGACTCATACACACTACAGTAAATCGGGGTAAAGCCTTGCTATTTCCTGCTTTTGTAATCGTGGCTACATAACGGGAAACGGTTTGCGTACTGGTTACCGTTGGGCTGTTTTGACTGCCAGGTAGTGCCGGTGTCCAACTAACCGTTGCCCCAGCAGAAACATTTGCCGTAACATCCAAGGTTACCTGGTTATTCGGGGCTTCACAATCGGTGAGGATGAAATATCCTGTTGCATTCGACCCGCAAAGTGTCCCATCGTAAGTTGCGTAGTACACCCCGGGTTGGGTTGCTTCATAAAATGAATTGGTTCCCAACGCAGTAGCAGGACTAGAAGCCTCAAACCAGCGATAGTTGGTTTCATCTCCACTGTTTGGTGCTTGCAGTAGAAACTGTGCATTCGACTCCCAAACTCCGCAAAAAAGAAGTAAGAGCAGTAAAGGCAGTGTTTTATGTAAAGTGTTTGATTTCAAAATACCCTTGACCATTTGGTTTTACTTTACCACAAATACCACGTTGATCAAGGAATTGTAATCAGACGGCTGCGCTATAATATCGTACGTCATTACCCCAGTGGCACTAATACTAACATTATCGAAAACCGTATCATCATAAAAGGTGATGTAATAATATAATTCATCCGCCGCATAGGTTGGTATGGCAGCAGGTGCCTCATCCGCACCACCAACATCACTTCGCACAAAAGTGTCTGTAAATGGTGACGCCGTGGGCGCATACTGATTTACATATTCTTGATATAAATTTTTGGTTGCACCCGTTACATTCGAAGATGCATCAATGGCAATGGATGGTGGATAAAAAACCCTTGCTGCTTTAATAGCAGGAATTACTGGCGCTACATCCTGTAATACTTGTTCTACAGTGGTATAATCATCGGTACCGTCGCCATCAATATCAATGGGCGTATCCAAATCAATCTGGGAGCTTGTAGCATCAACTTCCAATGCTCCGGTCGTGCCATTTTGCGTCAATCCAGCTCCGGCTACGTCTGCATTTATCTTAGTTGCAGTTACACTATCATCTTCCAAATCAGCAGTTGCAACAGTGCCGTCCAATATCTTATCACTCGTAACCGCCCCATCTTCAATTTCATCAGTTTCAACGGCATCCGCAGTTAAATCAATCACACCTGTATTAGATATCGTCGCATCCCCAGAAGCCGTGACTCCCGTAGCTACATTACTGGCATTTCCAACAAATATCTGACCGTCATTAAGGGTGTTTGAAGCAGCTACCTGGTTGTCCACATAGGTCTTCACCGCCTGCTCGGTGGGGAAGTCCGTAGCTGAATTGCCCGCCAAGGTTCCGTCGTTCGATTTGTTCGCCGTGTCCTCCTTGTCGTTCTGGAGGTCCGTGATATCATTGGTGTTGGCCGTGATGTTCGTGGTGTTCGTGGCGATGTTCCCCGCATTCGTGGTAATGTTGCCCGTGTTCGTTGTGATGTTACCCGTGTTCGTTGCAATATTCGTCGTGTTGGTCGCGATGTTGCCAGCATTGGTGGTGATGTTCGCTGCATTGGCTGCAACGCCCGCACTGTCGTCCAAGGCGGAGATGTCCGCGCTGAAGCTCGTCGTTCCTTCTTCCACCGTTAGGTCCGTCCCATCGAAGGTCACGTCCGTGATGTCGTCATCCGCGGCAGCGGCCACTTGTGTGTCCACATAGGTCTTCACCGCCTGTTCGGTGGGGAAGTCCGTGGCTGAATTGCCCGCAAGGGTCCCGTCGTTCGATTTGTTCGCTGTGTCCTCCTTGTCGTTCTGGAGATTGGTGATGTCATTGGCGTTGGCCGTGATGTTCGTGGTGTTCGTGGCGATGTTGCCCGCATTCGTGGTAATGTTGCCCGTGTTCGTTGTGATGTTACCTGTGTTCGTTGCAATATTCGTCGTGTTGGTCGCGATGTTGCCAGCATTGGTGGTGATGTTCGCAGCATTCGCTGCAACGCCCGCACTGTCGTCCAAAGCGGAGATGTCCGCGCTGAAGCTCGTCGTGCCCTCTTCCACCGTTAGGTCCGTTCCGTCGAAGCTAACGTCCGTGATGTCGTCATCCGCGGCAGCGGCCACTTGCGTGTCCACATAGGTCTTCACCGC
>JBCCKH010000014.1:0-124926 GCA_039027495.1 Bacteroidota bacterium | reverse complement strand
TTTTCTTAAGGCGCGACCGTCTTCAAATTCATGATTAGTTCCCGAACCATCTTCACCTATAATTCCGAACACGTCAATCACCTTTCCAAAGGGGTCTACCAATTCCAGGTTATCATCCCCATTGGAATCTGCCGGGCTATTTGTGGAAACTCCTAAGTCTGGTGGGAAACCATAGGCCAATTCAAATTCCTCAGCGTTGGGCGAAATCACCAAGGTACTTTTCCCTTCCAGAATGTATCCTGATAAATCAATTTCGGAGCTGACTTCCAGGTTATCGTTTGTATAGCGACGAAGGGTCCACAGGTTTAAATCCAAAGATTCATCAGCAGAATTGTACAACTCCACAAATCTTGCTTTCGCGTTGTTATCAGGGTCTGCCAATTCGGAAATAAAGATATTTTCGGAGGTAAATTCAGTGATGATTTCGGGGCATCGTTCCTCCGTAAACTGGATATCTTTCAAATCACGGATTACAATTTGAATATCGTCCCCATCCTTTAAGAGCACACCGGTCAAAGTGCCCTTCCCTTCTGGCAGCATCTCACTTTGGAAATCCGAATAACCACTATTTAATAAGGTGGTCTGGGTTTCTTCGCAATCTTGCAGAATTCGTTCTGTGTCTTCCGTCTCTATGGCAAACGTGTTCCCCAGTTCAGCATCCGCCATTTCAATTTCCTGTAACTCAATCAAGATCCCTGAAGGCTGTTCGGCCAAGGTTTGCAAATTGACTATAGTGGGGGTCACAGTCCCTTCCGTACACAAAGCGTAAACATGCATGGGTACGGCAGCAGAAGGAATACGACCCACTGACACGGAGCCAAAGGACGTAAACGCACCACCCAATTCCAACAAACCGTCACTTTCATCCATATACAATCCTTGGAGTTTGATACCCACTTTGCTACCAACTGGAAAGAAAAGGTGAGATTCCCTTTGGTCCAACTCCACCACCATGGCCTTTGTCGGATTAACCGGAAGGTCTTGTATATGCAGCACGTTGAAAAAATTTCCCGCTTGATCCGAAGAAACCACATATCCCTCCACAATCCAATCTTCCTGAACTTGGAAAACTTCTCCGCCAAATTGCTCGGCCAGTTCGTCAAAACTCATATTTGCTTCCAAAGTTGTTGGGCAGGTTGAGCTAAGCGTATCAAAATCATAGTTGTTTTTACAGGAAAGGCTTAGCAGTATCGTTACCAGCCATATAAGACCATTTTTGTTCATAACAAGGGGTATAATCGATTAAAGACTTACGGCCAGATTCAGAAAATATGTTCTTCCGAAACCGTACCAATATTTAGGTCCGAAGGAAGGAGAACCACTAAGATTATCAGCAGCTAACTGGGCATAATTGCCGTTACGACTTTGCTCATAGCCACCGCTGCGAAAAACCGTATCAAAAAGATTGTTGATACTTATAAAGACACTGACGTATTTTTTTTTGAGGTACCATGATTTTCCGCCAACGAGATTTAGCAAATACATGTTCTCAATCGGTTTTTGAGCAAGTAGATTTCCCATATTTTCAGGAGTGGCAGCCGCAAAAGGCAATCCCGTTTCTGGGTCAAGCGCAAAACTATCTGTTCGATTAATGGTGGAAAATGAAGCAAAATTATTTTCAAGGTAATTGGCTGTCAATCCCAACCACCAATATTTTGGGTCTCGGTAGGAAGTCCCCAAAGAAATTGCTGTTTGAGGACCTTGACTGAGACGCAATCCTTTGATATCCGCAAAACCCAAGTTTTTATTTCCTGAGGCATCAATCAGTGTTTCAGGATCTCCGCTCGGGTCGAAATTGATTTCGATTTCAGGGGTATTCGCATATACGTACTCCCCTAGGTTTGCCGCCAGAGAAAATGTAGTAGTAGGTGAAAAAGCATATTCTATGCCTAGTTCGATGCCTTTATGCAAACGGTCCAAATCCGTAACGGTTTCCTGCACAAAATCTGACCCCAGGCCAGAATCCACAAAAAAGAAGTTGATATCCGTTCCATTTTGAAAACGGGTATAGTAAGCCGTTACTCTGCCGGTAAGTTTTGGCAATCGAAAATGATACCCCAAGTCAACCGTCGTGATATTTTCAGGCTGAGGCTGGTCTATTTGCAGTTGGTTTTCACGAGGATTGATATATAGGTTTTGCAAAGCAGGAGGCGTCTGCAACCTCCCTACGTTCGCTTCGAAAAAATGCCGGCCCGTCAAGAAATAACGTCCACCTGCTTTAACCGAAACGGTTGAAATTCCTATTTTCTCCCCTTCGCCCAACGAACTTGATGGGAACCTTTCGTTTTCGAATAGCCCACTTCTTTGGCTACTTAGTGTAGTCAATCCAAAACCAAGGAAACCCATCCAGTTTTTAGCGGTGTATTGTCCTTGAAGAAAGGAGTCAAACCTAGAGGAAGCTATATCATAGTGGTAATTAAAAATGTCGCCCTCTCCTTTTTGCAAGGGTCCATTCAAGTCATTTCGAGTTTCTGAAAAAACGTCAATGTCTTCATGAAATGTGGCCCCCAACAAATCTTGAATCAAAGCATAGTTTTGGGTGTTTTCGCGTCGATAGCGTAGTCCTCCAGAGATGTTGGTTTTAGGAAGCGGTTGCAACTCAAACATCGTATTGAAGGCCATGATATGGTCTTCTGAAACATCATCATAGAGTAGATAGGCTGCTTGACCGGATGGACTGTTTTGATTGGCTTGATACAAACGTTGCCAATTGATTTGTGCTTGTTCGGAAAATCCCTCCTCGGCTTTTTCGGCGGCGATAAAGTTTGCCCCAATTGGGCTATTAATTTGAAAACTGGGTAGATATCGGTAATAGGTCGGGTCAGGATTTGGTGCATTATAATATCCTAGTCGGCTTCTGGCATCTTTTCCAAACTGATACATCAATCCAGAACTAACAGAGATTTTTTCTGAGGTAAACCAATGGTTCAACATCAGTATCGGTTTAAAAAGACGGTTTTCCCTCGCGTTCCTAATTTCACCATCTTGAAAGCCCCAGTTTGGATTGTAGCTCCGGCCCATGGCTTCAAAAACTTCTTCGGTAATTGCGGAAGACCTTCCTCTTCTATTTTTGGAAAAGATACTTGTAAGCAGTATGCTATTTGCGCGATTTAGTGCATACTCCACAGCGCCAAAAAAAGACCACGCATCATATGGAGTCCCCGAAATAAAACCCTCTTTGGCCCAACGTCGCGAACCGGATATGGCATAGGCCAGATTCCCTTGTGCATTTTCTGCAACGTAGGTGGTCATAGCTCTCCCCGTATACGTTCGGTTGGATAGTGATGACGAGATGCGTATGCCTTCCCGCATTTCAGAAGGCCGCGTATTTATGGCGGTTCCTCCTAAAAGTTGGTTAATTCCTATGGGATTATGGGCAATTCCATGTACATAGGTTTGGTTCCGCATGACATCATTCAACCCACCCCATTGACTCCACTGCGGTCGACCGTTGAAAAGTTGATTCATTGGAATCCCATTTAGAAAGACCCTACTATAGCCCGAATCATAGCCTCTCACCTTAAAAAAAGCCTGCCCAAAATCAAATGCCGCTCTTCTCAAAAAAATGTCTTGACTTGCTTGAAGCAATCCTCCTGAAAAGACGTCAGCTTCATTTTCATCCAATAGCTCGGCGTCGGTCAGAGTGATTAGATTGTCCGTGAGTTCTTGAGTAACATCTTTCTCAAGGAAGATATTTCCAAAAGCCAAATCATTCTCGATAAGGTCAAGGGGAATTCGCTTGGTTTGATAGTCTTTCTTTGACAAATTTAGAATTCCATCAAACCCTACAGGTATTTTAAGTGCAAAGAATCCTTTATTGTCGGAGTACGTTTCTTTCACTTCTCCTTCTATGGCAACCCGCACATTTTCTAGCGGGACCTTACTCGCAGCATCCAAGAGCCACCCGGTCAACTCTACCCGATTCTGGCCAATGGCAAAATGAACAACAAATAATAAAAGGGAGGATAACAATAACCTCATTGTACGAATTTTTTGTAAAGACTGAGGTTATTGTCTTTCTTTATATGGCGAAAAATAATCAATTTTATTTTCCAATCCCAAATTTTATTTCATGAAAACTTGCCCAACATTGCTTTTATTGGTCTTTTGCATTTCAGGACTTGCCCAATCCTCTGAGCACTATTCACTTCGTACCGTTGTATTTTATAATGTGGAAAACTTGTTTGATACCACAAACGACTCTTTGGTATGGGATGATCAAAGGACACCAGAAGGTCGGTACCATTGGACACAAAAGCGATACGAAACCAAACTTGACCATATCTCAAAGGTTCTTCGCAGTTTGAAAACCCGACAAGGCGGTACTATTCTACCGGATGTGATTGGCGTTTGCGAAGTAGAGAATCGGAAAGTATTGGAAGATTTAGTCGCCCATCCTGAACTTAAAAGTTTAGATTATGATTTGGTACACTATGATTCTCCTGACAAAAGAGGGATTGATGTCGCCCTTTTGTATCGTGATGAAAGTTTTACGCCCACCTCATTCCAAAGTAGACGCCTTCTCCTTTTTGAAGATGATGGCACCCGACAGTACACTCGAGACCAATTGGTGGTTGGCGGCTATTTGGATGGAGAGCTATTCTACTTTATCGTAAACCACTGGCCCTCAAGAAGAGGAGGAGCGGTTGTTTCAAACCCCAAACGCATTCGTGCAGCGCTCTTGAACAAACGCATCACCGATTCACTTTTGACCTTAGAACCTCAAGCCAAAATCGTGGGCATGGGCGACTTTAACGACGACCCTTTTGATACCAGTTTAAAAAAGACCTTGAAAACCGGGAACTTTAAACAACCTGATAGTTTGCATCGACTTTATAATCCCATGGATGCCTTGTACAAAAAGGGAGTGGGTAGTTTGGCGCATTGGGACAGTTGGCACTTGTTTGACCAATTCTACATTACCCAAAATCTAATTTCAGAATCAAAGGAATCCCTCTCTTTTTGGAAAGCAGGGGTTTGGAAACCTAAATTTTTGATTACCCGAAAGGGGAGGTACAAAGGCTATCCTTTTCGCACCTACGCGGGCGGGCGCTATGCTGGGGGATACAGTGACCATTTTCCAGTTTACTTGTATCTGTTGAAGAAAGTTCCTAATTAAACCACTGCGCCCATGGAATTCGGCTTAGAATGAGCAACAAGCCAATACCATAAAAGAGGCCAATACGCTTGAATTTAGTGGTGCTTTCATCGGTTTTTTTGTGTTTGGACCACCCAACGGTTATCAAAACGATGGCAATAATGTTGGTGAAGGGGTGTTCCACGGCGAGAAGACGTGCCGCCGAATTCAAACCCGACATACCAAGGGCTTGTACCGCTCTCAAACCACTATCGGAAACAAAGTACAAGATTAGACCTATCAATAATTGAATGTGGCTGAAAATAAGCGCAAACAAACTTATTCTTAAATCCTTGTGCATGGTGAACTGCCTTTTGCCCAACCATCCGGTGATAGCATTGAACACGGCAAACACCAATACGGCCAAAACAATATAGGCCAAATACGAATGTAAATTTCTTAAGATTTCCATTAGGTAAGTGGTTTGAGCTCTAAAAATAGAGATTTTTGGCAACAAAAAACCCCGCCAGTTGGCGGGGTATCTTCATTATTATGGTGGTTATTCTTAGTTGAAGATATAACGTAAACCGATTTGGGCTTGCCATCTAGATGACTGAATTCCCTCATCATCAAACTCCAAAAAGTCAGGTGTACCATCCAATCCAACAGTTCCCGTGTTCAGGTTGAAGGTAGGGGTGTCACCATTGGAAATTGTGGTCAACGGACTTACTGAACCACGAACAAACTTAAGTCTTCCCCAATCTTTGTTCAAGAAGTTGGTGAAGTTAAAGATGTCGGCCGATAGTTGGAACGTGTGTTTGGTATTACCAAACTTGATTTTGAAGTCTTGTAAAAACTTTAAGTCAACAATATGGCTCCAAGGCCCTCTGGTGGCATTACGATCAACGTAACCGCCTCTTCGTGTACTTAAATAATCATCATTGCTGATGAAGGTATCAAAGGCTTGCCATTGTTCTTCAGGAGTAGCAATAAGGTTGCCATCAGCATCGGTAAGGTTGGCGAAAACAATTTCGCTAGCATCTCTTGGCACATAAATCAAAGCATTGTCTCTAGAATCGTCATTCAAAATATCACGTCCTTCATTATAAGTAAAACTGTAAGGAGTTCCTTGGAAACCTTGATAAAATAAGGAAATAGTAGTTGCCAAGTTTTCATTCCAATTCAATCTGTAAGAAGTACTTGCAACGATTCTGCTCCCCAATGCAAAGTCTGAACGTGTTACGGGCAAAACAGAGTTTTTACCGTTAACGGTCTGGATGTTTCTCCATTGTGAACTGTTCTGTGAAGAAGTACCATCAAAAATTTTGTTGGATTCTCCGTAGGTATACGAGACAGAACCAGCAAAACCATTCTCATAAGGCTTGCTTAGGGTAAACGTAACGTTCGTCGCGTCACCGCCTCCTGTGTTTGAAGCCAAAATAATACGCCCGTAGGTATCATCAATCTCGTCACCTCTGTCGTAGACGGGGCGATTATCTGCTCCGTTGTAGAACCTGACAGGGCCACGTAAGTTCAAGTTCTCGTAATAGATATCTTGAATTACATCAGTGTAAAGCAATTCTGCAGAAGCAATCAATCCCCACCAAGGAAGTTTTTGGTCAATTGCAATGTTGTACTTCATTACCTGAGGCAATTTGAAATCAGAAGCCACCAAATCGATATTACCTCCCAATCCGCCGGTACCTGGCTCAACGGACTTGAACTGATTGTTTACATCTGGCTCAAACAACTGTCCTGCACCTGGGCCAAAGAAAGTGGCATCAAATGTAAAACCACCTGTTACACCATTGTTGTTGTAGGTACCTCCAGGCCATACCAATGGAAGACGAGAAGTAAATACCCCAAGACCACCACGAACCTGAGTGGTACGATCACCGTTTACGTCCCAGTTAAATCCGAATCTGGGAGAGAAAACAGCATTGCTGATTTCTTGTCCAACACGAGCGCCTTGAAGGTCTTTACCCGCTGCTTCAAGCAATCCAACTGTGGTAGTGTTGAATTCATCATTAACTGGTCCATCCTTCCAAACAGGAATATCAATACGTGCACCCAAGCTTACTCTGAAATTATCTGTCACGTCAATTTCATCTTGAACATAAAAACCATATTGTTCCGTTTTAAAGTCGGCTGAACCAGCAGACTCATCCCCTACTGTTCGGTCTCCTACCAAAGAGTATCCATGGCTATATTCGTTGGCTACTTGGTTTGTTAGGAACTGATTTAGACCCGTAGACAACAAGTTTCCGTCATCGTCAAACTGATCTTCAAATACATAAGAACCAAAGTTAAAGGCGAAGAATAAGTTCTTCACCTCAGCAAATTCAAGGTTGGCCCCCAAGGTAACGGTATGCCTACCGGCGTAGATGTTGAAGTTATTCGTAATGGTTAGGTAATCGGTATTCAACAAGTTTGCAGTTGAGAAAGGTTCCGCACCGAAAAAGATATCTCCGTCACCATCTTGAATCTCTACAGATGGGAATTCTGCACCGGAAGGGTCCCTATCATCACGAACGGCGGTATACCCAATAACCAAGTTATTACTGAATTTATTTCCAAATCTAGAATTCAATTCAAGTGCTGTAGAGTTCGTATTGGACTCAAAGAATTCTGAACCATTGAGAAAACCAATTTCCCGGTTTCCAGATGTTCTAGCTTCAAGGTTTTCAGCCCCTACATAACTATGTCTTAAAGAAAGCTGGTGATTCTCATTGATGTTCCAATCCAACTTTGCAACAAGTGTATTACTCTCTAGTGTTCTGGTATTGTTATCAAAAATTCCAGCATCATAACCGAAATTACCTTGCAAAAAACTTGATAACCCTGCAAGATCTGCTTCCGTGGAACGCCCCGTATAATTACTAAAGATGAAAGGTTGAGGAATCTCGGTTTCACCTCTTTCATAATTTACGAAAAAGAACAGTTTGTCCTTGATAAGCGGACCACCTAATCGAACACCATAGGTGTTGGCAGAAAATTCCGCTAATTTTTCTCTTTCATCACCATCGTTCAAAAGCGCACTAGGTGTTTTACCTGATAGCGATTCGTTTCTTGTGAAATAGTAGGCCGATCCTTGAAACTCGTTGGAACCTGAACGCGTAATAGCGTTAATGGAACCTCCAGAGAAACCAGATTGTCTTACATCAAAAGGCGCGATGTTAATCTGAAATGTTTCAATGGCATCAACAGATAGTGGATTAACTCCGGTTTGACCCCCGTTGGTTCCTGAGCCTGCAAGTCCGAAGACGTCGTTGTTTACCGCTCCATCCACATAAATTGCGTTGTATCGGTTATTCTGACCAGCAAGTGAAATGGAAAAACCATCATCTCCTTCCGTCAACTGGGCTTGAGGCGTCAATCTCACAAAATCCGCAATGGACCTGGAAGCAGCTGGCGTAGTGGCCACTTGACGTTGCGAAATGTTGGTTTCCGCCCCGGTTTTATTTGCTCCAAATACTCCACTTGAAACAGCGGTTACTACTACTTCGTCCAAAGCAGTAGCAGATTCTTGTAGTTGTGTACTAATTCTTTCGGTAGAACCCAAGTTGAGGAATACGCCTTCTTTGACGTCATCATTGAATCCAATATACGACATCGTAATCTTATAGGGTCCCCCTGATCTCATACCTGAGATTCGGTAAAACCCATCAAAATCAGTTGCCGCGCCATAAGTCGTTCCTGTGGGAACGTGAACGGCCACAATGCTGGCACCCGCTAGTGGTTCTCCAGCCGCGTCGGTTATCTTACCCCCCATAGAGGAAGTGGTAACCCCTTGTGCAAATGCCATAGTGGATGCTAAAACCGCCACTAAAGCCAAGTAAAGTTTTCTCATTTTCAAGTTTAATTTGATTAAATAGCCCTGCAAAAGTGTGTCATTTTTCACTTTACCTGATTAAGGGAAAGTTAAAAAAGGTTTTACAAGTTAACGATATGTTAACATATTAAAATACCTGAAAAACAAATTGTTATCAACAGAAATTAACAATTTACAATTTCGCAAATCAGCCCTTGAAATTTTGAAGAAGAAGCATTGTAGAACTATCGTGATCGCCAATTTCGGAACTTTCAATATCTGACAGGATGTTTTTGGCCAATTGTTTGCCCAATTCCACCCCCCATTGGTCATAACTGAAAATGTTCCAAACTACGCCTTGTACAAAAATGCGATGCTCGTAAAGGGCAATCAAAGCGCCCAAATTAAATGGGGTCAATTTTTCAATTAAAATGCTGGTAGTAGGTTTGTTGCCCATAAAAACTTTGAAAGGGGCCAGCCCATCCATTTCCTTTTCAGAAAGACCTTGACCGGACAACTCTTCACGAACCTGGGCCTCTGACTTACCATTCATCAAGGCTTCAGTTTGCGCGAAAAAGTTGGCCATCAATTTGTTATGATGGTCTGTTTCTCCATGAAGGGATTTTTTGAAGCCGATAAAATCCACGGGGATAAGTTTGGTCCCCTGATGAATCAGCTGAAAAAAGGCGTGTTGGGAATTCGTTCCGGGTTCACCCCAAACGATATTACCGGTTTGATACGAAACGTGATTCCCCGAACGATCAACGCTTTTTCCATTACTTTCCATAATACCTTGTTGTAGATAGGCTGGAAAACGGCTTAAATACTGGGTATAGGGAATCACAGCTTCGGTTTGGGCCCCAAAGAAATTGTTGTACCAAACGGTCAACAGTCCCAATATTGCTGGAAGGTTTTCGTCCAAACTAGCGGTCTTAAAGTGCTCATCCATAGCTTGGGCACCTTTCAAAAGCTGCTTGAAGTTTTCAAAACCAACGGCCAAACAAATGGAAAGTCCTACCGAACTCCAAAGTGAAAATCGACCTCCCACCCAATCTGACATGGGGAAAACATTGTCCTCATCAATTCCAAATTCTCGAATTTTGGCCAAGTTGGTGGAAACTGCAACGAAGTGTTTGGCAACATCTTCCTGGGAAGCGTTTTGCAAAAACCATTTTTTAATGGTCTCCGCATTCGTCAAGGTTTCTTGCGTTGAGAACGACTTGGACACCACAACGAACAATGTGGTTTCTGGGTTTAGGTTTTTCAGTACTTCTTGCACGTGGTCTCCATCCACATTGCTTACAAAGTGTACGTTTAAGCGTGTTTTGTAATACTGTAAGGCCTCGGTTACCATTACCGGTCCTAGATCAGAGCCCCCAATGCCAATATTAACGACATCCGTAAAGGCTTTTCCAGTAAAACCACTTACCGACCCGTCCAGCACGGTTTGGGAAAAGCTATGCATTTTAGCAAGTACTTCTTGAACACCTGGAACCACGTTTTCACCATCCACCAGAATTGTACTTTCTGCATTGGCCCTGAGCGCCGTGTGCAGTACAGCTCTTTGTTCGGTTTCATTTATGATTTCTCCATCAAAGTAGGCCGACATCGCTTCTTCCAACTTTACCTCCTTGGCTAATTCCAAAAGCAATTCCAAGGTTTTTGGGGTAATTCGATTTTTGGAGAAATCCACTAAAAAGTCGTTCCAAACCAGACTCAGCTTTTCTGCCCGTTTTGCATCAGCCTTAAACCATTCGGTTAAATGCTGATTTTGGATTTCGTCAAAATGTTGTTGTAGTTTTTGCCAGCTTTCGGTTTCTGTTGGGTTGCATTTGGGAAGGGCCATGGTGTTAGTTAAGGGTTAAAAGGTTGTCCGTTTTTGGCTTTTCGGTTTCTGGAAATTCGATACAGTCCAAACGCTGTTTAATGGGTGCAATTACTTTTTTGAATCGCGGTTTCAGTGAATCGGCCATGGGGTCAGCCGCTGGAAGCTTCTCGCGAAGCGGATCTACCTGCCGTCCATTCTTCCAAAAGCGATAGCACACATGGGGACCTCCGGTATTCCCGGTCATGCCCACCCATCCAATGACATCACCTTGACGTACAAAGTCGCCACGACGCACGGCCTGGTTTTTCATATGCAAATATTGGGTGCTGTACATGCCATTATGCTTGATTTTCACATATTTACCATTGCCTCCTCTACGGGTTGACTCGGTGACGGTTCCATCAGCAGTGGCTACGATTGGCGTCCCAATGGGTGCTGCATAATCGGTTCCCAAATGGGGACGAACTTTATAGCCGTAATACGCAATTCGACGCTTTAAGTTATAGCGCGACGAAAGTCGATACCCAAATTTAATTGGTGCCTTGAGGAAAGTACTTCGCAGATTATTTCCATCAATATCAAAGAAATCGGAAACCTTGTTGATGGAATCCGTCATAAAGGGAAATGCATAAATGGGCCGGCCTTTATGTTCGAACAAGGCGGCTTCGATAGGCTCAACCCCTGCGTAAATGGAATCGTTGATATAACGTTCCTTAAACAATATCTTAAAGCGGTCGCCTTTCTCCAAACGGAAGAAATCAATCGTCCACGCATAAATCTCTGATAAATCAATCGTCACCAAATAATCCACGCCCAAACTATCAAGACTCATGGAAAGTGAACCTTGGATTTCCCCAGCAACTTCACGTTGCTTGTAGGTGACTTTCTTTTTGCTTTTGTAGGCGGTAACAGAATCCCTTAAATCCACCACCGTAAAATTAATTTTATCGTTTTCGTAGATAAAGATTTCAGCCGTTTCTAAAGAATCTTTGGATTTTAGAATGGTGTAGGGTCTCCCAACCTTGATGCGTTTTACGTCAAAGCTGTCTTTATATTCTTCGGATATCTTTACAATTTTGGGATAGTCTACGTGGTTCTGTAACATTAGCTGTCCAAAACTATCCCCGTTTTTAACGGTATCCCGAACAATGGTGAAGTCTTCTTTGTTAAACCCATATACCTTTTGAATAACAGGTTCTACGGGTATTTGGGCAATTTCGAGGGTTTCGGTTTTGGGTGTTTCCTTACAACCCGTAAGTTGGATAGTTATGGCCAATGCCATACAGATGCCCCAATATCTCATTCGCTACAACTTATTTTTATCAGGGTTAAACACATGGTCGACCCACTGCTTGCCCCAATTGTTCCGTTCTTCTTCTGAGTGCAAATTTGGGAAAAAAATAATATTCTGGAAACTTGGGGGTAAATAGGTCTTCCAATTAGTACCTCCAGTGGCTCCTACCTCTTGGTTGTCTTTGGCCAAATAACGATATGCCGAGCCCATATGCATCAATGGCCAATTTACGTTGGCGTTTACATCGAGTAAGCGCATGGATGCGACCAAGGTCTCATTATTTTGGTCCGTTTTGGAAAGCTGCAAAAACTTGTGATAAATGGTCTGGTTTTTCACTTGATTCGAAATACGCAGTAGTCGGGGCGTGTATCGAAACTCGAACTGTTTTAAGGTTAGGGTTTTTTCGCCGTTTCGTATATCGGTTGCTCCTTTTTTCCAGTAAATGTGTTCAAAAAGCTGTTCTACGCTATTTTTTTCGGAATACTTGGTGCGTTCGGTGTGGTGCACCAAATGATGCAAGGGTGTGGCATAAATCTCCATCATGCGATACTGTGCCGATTGAAATCCGCTTGCGGGGAGCAAGGCCATGCGATAGCGCAGAAACTGTTCGCGTTGCATTCCTTTAATCATAATACTAAAGGAAGAAATCAGAGCCTTGAAATAACTGTTGATACGGTTTACCTTTTCCTGGAAAAAGACCAAATCATTAGACTTATCCTCAACGATTTGTTTTTGTTCGTGAAGTATTAGCTTAAAGTAGAGCTCGGTAATCTGGTGGTAAATGATGAAAATCTCCTCATCGGGAAAATGGGTTCTTGGCACCTGTAGACTCAATAGGGTGTCGAGATGGATGTAGTCCCAATAGGTTAGATAGCGTTGATAGAGCAGCCCATCCAAATAAGAGCTTAGGTCTTGTCCCGAGTCTTTGAATTTTTCTTCAAGTTTGTTAATCTGGGACTCAATATGTTCATCCATAGGTAAAAGACGCTTAGTCTCAGTTCATGATAATCTTAAACTGGTTGCGTAGTCCGTTGAAGGCATCCAAATCCGCTTTAAGGGATCCTACCGCCAAGTCTGCTTTAATACGAACAGGTATTTTATTTAGGTCGTTGGAAACCCAAAGGGTCAAACTTTCTTTTTCCTTGAAAACGCGTCCAGACTGAACCAAGGGCCTAAATTTAAGGCATTCTACTTTGCCAAATTTGGTTCGGATGACTTCTTTCCCCAAAAACTTAAGCTTGAATTTAAAAATACCGTCGTCATCGAACAACATATCCATATCAATGGATTGGCCTACTTCAAAATCATCAATTTCGTAACGATTTCTTAAATGGTATGCCGCCGAGAGTAGGTCCTGAATATTTGTATTCACTGAAAAATCTTGGACATTTCCACTTTTATTATCGGTTAAGACGGCTTTATCGTCCGCGTAATTGAAGTCTATTTCTATATCCTTGGTGTACCCGCCTTCATTGGTTTTGCGTATAAATCGATACGGTTTGCCGTCATATCGGTCAAAATAACTTTCAAAGGTGTCATCTACCTTGAAGAAAATGCTGGCGAAACCCGTGGTTTGTCCCCTGCCCACAACATGGTACACGGGAATACTGTCTATTTTATCGGTACTTAAATGTAGGGTAGCATAGCTGGCATTCAGGAATCCGTAATGGATTCTGAATTTGAGCCACTCTCCCGATTTATAGGCGGGATTCCGCTTTTGGGCGAAAGCGGATATTGACAGCACAATGCAAAGTAGGATACATATTTTCTTCATAGCGCTTATTCTTATTGTAAAGTTACTAAGATTCAGTTTCTTGTATTCGTTATTTACAATTACTTAAACAAAAGCTGTTCCAAAATATTGTACCACAAAAAAAAGCCCAGTATCCACTGGGCTTTTCCTAAATAACCAACCAAACTTTAAATTATGAAAAACCAATACTTAAAGTGATAAGGGAACCACCCCTTATGTTTTGTAAAGATACTTTAAGGTTTTGTAGGAAAATAAGTTTTTAACGTACTTTAACTAACCTTTGCTATTCTTTGACAAATCCGATGATTATTTCTCTTATCCCCGCTAAAACCAAAAGCCAACGCTGAAGAAAATATGGTCGTTTCCACTTTCAGGAGCCCAAGAATAGTATACCTGTACAGGACCTAAAAAGGATTCATAGCCATAGCCTACGCCGTATCCTGAAAAGGTAGGAGCGGTAAACCAATCCCCCGTACGGAACAGATCATCGTCTACGTTGGCGTAGTTCGCCGCTAGCAAGAAATGGTTTTTGGGTGCAAACTCAATGTCGGTCCTGGCAAAGGCCTTTACGAAGCTGTTGCCGGGAAGACTTAAAAAATCGTATCCAAAAAAGGGAACGAAATTGTTTATAAAATCGTTGCCATACCCTCCCAAAACGAAATCAAAAGAGGTCACATTGGAAGTTCCGAATTTTGCACCACCCTCCGCTTCCAAATTCAAACTCAACCAATCAAACACGGAAATCGCCGTTCCGAGTCTTCCTTTGGCAATTGAAAACTCCTTGAAGTTATCATTGAAATCGGAAGAAAATAAATAAAGATGGAAATCGCCATTGAAATACAGTCCTCTTGAAGGAAAATATTTGTCATCATACGTATCCAAAGTCGCGGTGCCAAAGGCATTGAAATAATTAGAATCTTCAAAAAAAGTGCGGTCAGAACCGGTAGGTACAAAACTGGTTTCGATATCACCGGCAAAATCATTTAAAGTAGTGGTGCTGTACCGTAAAAGTTTATGTTCAACACCCAATGAAACCGCGAACTCCTCGCGCAACACGGTCTGCAAATACACCTGATTGGTCAAGTCCGTTACATCAAGGTTGATTTCCCTGATGTTGGGGTCATCGGGCACATCGAAGTTGGAACGAATAAGGTTAAAATCAACCTGTTCATCAAAGGTGTTGAAATTTGAATTGACGCCAAAGCTCCAATACGAACCTTTATCTACATAGTATTGGAAGTTGTATCGGATATGGTCTCCTAAAATAAAATCAAATGAAGCAACATCATCGTTCGAAAGCAAGTTCTTTTTGGTAAGATTTATCATGGCTGCACTTTTGTACAAATCATCGTAATGCGCTGCCATTTTAATGAACATTTTGGTGTCGTTTTCTTTCAACTTCAAAATCAAATCAGTGCCCAAGCCATTGGAAATGAGCTCATAACGAATAGCCTTGAAATTCCCGGTGGCTGAAAGATTGGTGATGCCTTGTTTAAAATCCTCAAATGAAATGGCTTCCCCTAGGTCGAAGCGAAGTTTTCCCTTGATAAACCCTCTTGTATACCTGTCGTTTCCTTTGATGATCAAACGATTTATGGTAAGCGAATCCATAACCCTAACATTCTCTCTTACGATTTCGGTTTCTCTGTTTTGTTGTGCGGCTAAGGCCTTTAAATCTTCTATTTTATTTTCTGCAGCGGCTTTTCCAGTTTCCATGATTTCCAAACTGCGTTCAAAATCAATTACTGTAAAACCATCAATATCGGGCCTGATGTAAATGTCAGTCTGTTGCGATTTCTTCTCCATATCCCTAACCGTTCGATAGTTATTGATTTGCAACAAAATTTCCGTCGCGGAGGTCAGCGATTCCCTATCCACCAAGCCATGTTGCACATCACTTCCGATAATAATATCAGCCCCCATTTCACGTACTTGGTCAATAGGATAATTGTTTACCACACCACCATCAATCAAAATTTGGCCATCCACTTCGGAAGGTTCAAATAAGGACGGAAATGTACCACTGGCCATAATCGCCTCGGGGAGGTATCCCCGGTCTAGCAAGACCTCTTCTCCTGTTTCCACGTTGGTCGCAATGCACAAAAACGGAATGGGGAGATTTCCAAAATTCTCGATATCCTTAACATGAAAGAGCAACCTTACCAATTCATTGTAAATCGTTTGTCCACCAGATATGCCTTGCGGAAACGAAACATTGAAATTGGTAAAGGGAAGCGTTAAGGCATATCGCTCAGCGTCCTCTTTATCGTAAAATGTCTTGGCACTTCTGGGAAAGTTATCTTGTATCAAAGCTGAAAAATCTGTACTCCTGAAAATAGAATCCAATTCTTTTGCAGAATAGCCAGAGGCATATAAAGCACCCACTATGGCTCCCATACTGCTGCCGCCGATGTAATCTATTTTCACTCCGGATTCTTCAATTACCTTTATGGCGCCGACATGGGCAAGGCCCTTGGCCCCTCCGCCGCTAAGTACCAATCCTACTTTTACATCCTTCTCTTGAGCTTGCAGATACCCTGTCCCAACAAGTAAGAAGGAGAAGAGGATACCCCATATCTTTAAGTAGCGTTGATGCTTAAGAGTGAAACGTTTCATAAATCTTTTTTGCTTTCACCATTCCCACCGTTTTCGCCAAACTTTCCACGGGTGCTTCTTTAATCCGTTTTACGGATTTAAATGTTTTCAACAGCTCGTTAGCTGTTTTTTCACCAATACCATCAATATCCGTAAGCGAGGAAAAGAGTGCTCCTTTGCTTCTTCTGTTACGATGATGTGTAATTCCGAATCGGTGTGCCTCGTTTCGCAATTGTTGAATGATCTTCAAAGTCTCTGATTTCTTGTCCAAATACAAAGGAATAGGGTCGTTTGGAAAATAGATTTCCTCCAATCGCTTGGCGATGCCTAAAATCGCAATCTTGCCACGAAGGCCTAAAGCATCTAGACTTTTCAAGGCGGCGGATAGTTGTCCTTTTCCCCCGTCAATCACAATCAATTGGGGCAAAGGGGCTTCTTCTTCCAACAATCTTCGATACCTACGAAAAACCACTTCCTCCATACTTGCAAAGTCATCAGGACCTTCAACTGTTTTAATATTGAAATGGCGGTAGTCCTTTTTAGAGGGTTTGCCGTCTTTAAAGACCACACAAGCTGCCACGGGGTTGCTCCCTTGAATATTGGAGTTGTCAAAACACTCGATATGCCTAGGCTCTTCAGACAGTCTTAAATCTGATTTCATTTGACCCATTAAACGCTTGGTATGACGGTCAGGGTCTATGATTTTGATTTGCTTAAAGCGGTCCTGGCGGAAGAAACGGGCGTTTCGTTCCGACAATTCCATAATTCGTTTTTTATCTCCCAATTTTGGGATGGTCATCTTTAATTCACTATCGACCACTACCGGAAAAGGTAAATAAATCTCTTTGGAATCCGATTGAAAACGTTGCCGCAGTTCCGTAATGGCCAAAGCCAACAAATCCTCTTGGGTTTCATCCAGTTTTTTCTTGATTTCAAGGGTATGTGAACGGGTTATGGAACCGTGTGAAAGTTGAAGAAAATTGACATAGGCATGGGTTTCGTCGGCAATTATCGTAAAAACATCCACATTCGTAATCTTTGGGTTTACAATGGTGGATTTGGCCTGATAGTTTTCGAGAATGTCGATTTTCTCTTTGATTTGCTGTGCTTTTTCAAACTCCATTTCCGCAGCATATTTCTGCATTTGCTGTTTAAAATCCAGAAGTGGAGAACGAAAATTTCCTTTTATGATTTCGCGAACTTTCTCTATTCGGGCATCGTAGTCTTCTTCCGAAATTTCTCCCTGGCAAGCACCTTGACAAAAGCCCAAATGATACTCTAAAGAAAACTTGAACTTGCCTGCATCGATTTTCTCTCGGGTTAGCTGATGTTTGCAAGTTCTTAGAGGATGAACGCTTTTGATCAACTCAAGAAGGGTTTTTACCACCTTTACACTGGTATAGGGGCCAAAGTATTCCGAACCATCTTTGATGATGTTTCGGGTCATGAAAATTCTGGGGAAAAGCTCGTTTTTGATGCAAATCCAAGGGTATGATTTATCATCTTTAAGCAGCACGTTGTAGCGGGGTTGGTGCTCTTTTATGAGATTGTTTTCCAATAAAAGTGCATCAGATTCGGTAGCCACTACAATGTGGCGAATACTTTGTATTTTTTTGACCATCACCCGCGTCTTGCCGTACTCATGGTTCTTGGTAAAGTATGAGCTTACCCGCTTTTTGAGGTTTTTGGCCTTGCCTACATACAAGTACTTTCCTTTATCATCAAAAAACTGATATACTCCAGGCTGGGAGGGCAAGGTTTGTATCTGTACATTTATGGAAGGTTGGGCCATAAGAGGAACTGCAATTACTACAAAGTTAGCAGGATTCTGAAGTCTTTTGGTGTAAAATTAACAAACGGTGGCTTGATGCAGGTCGATGTCCTATTTGATTTCACCAATCGTTAAATTACCGCTGTAAAACAATGCACTCTCTTAAGCAGATTCAGCCAAAAAATCCATTAAAAAATTCTAGTTTTCTGTTAAACTGTTGCTAAAAAAAGTGCTTTTCACCGATAAAAAGTGCATTTCACGGTGTTTTGCCAATTTATTTACGTAATTTCAACCCACCAATTTACTAGCAGAATGGAGAATTATATTATGGTTCTTGGAATGTATGTAATCTTGATGCTTTTTTTCAAGATTTTTTTCTCTGTGGCTACGAAAAAGTAACCACGGTTTTCCTGAACTTTCCCCCAAACCCCTTCAACATTTAAGGTGTTGAAACATGAACTTAGAAAGAAATACAAAAGGCTCCGCAATCAGTTAACTGCAGAGCATATTTTAAATAACAGTATTTCAATCGTAAATCAATTACAAACGGTCCCTCTTTGGGATTTTTTTTGTTTTCATACCTTCCTTAGTATTCCAGAAAATCGCGAAATCGATACAGAACCCTTATTAACTTTGTTACAAGGAAAAGACAAAGATATAGTGGTTCCCAAAGTTACCGGACCCAATGCCCTAAAACATTATTTGCTTACCGATAACACCCGCCTTAAAACGAACAAATGGCATATACCGGAACCTGTTAACGGTTACGAGGTTAAAGAAGCTCAAATTGATGTTGTTTTTGTACCACTTATGGCTTTTGACCCGCTTGGAAATCGAGTAGGCTATGGGAAAGGGTTTTACGATACTTTTTTGGCAAAGTGTCGCGAAGATTCAGTTTTTGTAGGACTGTCTTTTTTTGAAGCGGAACCCGAACCTATTCCAGATGTTCATCCCAACGATGTTCCCTTGCATTACTGTGTTACCCCAAAAACGGTATACCAATTCAAACGCTAGGCCTCTTCATTCTTTGGAAAGGCTTTTTTATTGAAGACGATTAAAATACCTACTCCAGTGCTAATGGCTGTATCGGCTACATTAAAAACCGGTTCGAAAAAACGGAAAGGATTCCCTCCTAATTTCGGAACCCAATCCGGCCAAGTAGTGTCTATCATTGGGAAGTAAAGCATATCCACCACCTTACCATAAAATAGCTTGCCGTATGGCTCATCAGCAAACAAATGGGCCACTTGTCCGTAGCTATCGTCAAAAATGACCCCATAGAATACGGAATCAATAATATTACCAAAGGCACCCGCAAAAATCAATGAAACCGCCAATATCAAGGTTCGAGGTGACTGTTTCACAATGATGTCCCTAAGCCAGTATCCGATTCCAACAATGGCAAACAATCTAAAGACAGTCAAAATGAGTTTACCGGTAGACTCTGATATCGGCAAAAGGTCACTCAACTTGGTGCCCCACGCAGCACCTTCATTTTCAATAAAAAATATTTTGAACCACCTAAACACCTCTACTGATTCCTGTAGGGCAAAATTGGTCTTGATGTATATCTTGCTGATTTGGTCCACCAGAAGCACCAAAACAATTAGTAATAAAGATTTCTTCAAACTCATGTCAACCGCTAAGAATGGGCAAAAGTAGCCATATTATTTTGTTTTGTTCAAGTAGATATTACCCTCTTTGGAATGAAGGTTGTAGACTGTATTTCCTGTGGCTTCCAAATCACCTATGACTTGACCATAATCACTAGATGCATTACAGATACCGCTGCCGGAAACCACACGTATGTTTCCATTTTGGGTTTTGACCTCAACTGTCTCCCCAACATTATCCAAAATACACTCTCCATCAGCAAGCACAATCCCCAGGTTGCGGTATGACCCTGTGACCAAAATCCTAGCGCTCGTGCCAAAAACAGTAACCTGTTTGTGTTTGGGGATCTTGATTTGCAAGGCAATGGCAATAACCTTGTGGGCGCTCAACTTGTCATTGGGATGGTCAAAATTCGGGGTGAAGCCCGTACTTACAAAAATAGTTTTTCCTTTTTCTTCTAAATTGACCAGTAGGTTCGAGGCATACTCGCCTTCCATTTCGGCCTCTACCACAAGCTCATCGGTTTCCGAATTGGAAATGTCTACTTGAAAACAATGGTCTGCTTGAATGGTTATGGCTTGATTTTCGGGGTCAACTACGGTTTTCTTCACCAATTTTTGGGCGCAAACCGATGTGGAACACCCCAAACCGAGCAAAACCATTGTAAATCCAGTCCGAAGAGGGGAAGGCACTGCCTTACTTTTGCATGTTCTTGGCCTCGATGCTCAGGGTGGCGTGGGGCACAAGCTTCAATCTTTCTTTGTTGATGAGCTTACCAGTGACACGACAAATGCCATAGGTTTTGTTCTCAATGCGCAAAAGGGCGTTTTTCAAATCGCGGATGAACTTTTCTTGACGAATGGCCAGTTGGGTATTCGCTTCTTTGCTCATGGTTTCCGAACCTTCTTCAAAAGCTTTGAAGGTAGGAGAGGTATCGTCGGTACCGTTGTTGCCATCGTTCATATAAGAACTCTTCAGCAACTCAAGGTGTTTTTGTGCTTTTTCTATCTTTTCCTCTATCAGTGTTCTGAACTCCTCCAAATCACTGTCAGCGTATCTTATTTTTAAATCTTCTGCCATTTTCCTAATGTTTTTGAATCAACAATTTTGTGTTAACGTCATCAAAAGCGATGGGCACGCCTTCTTCCAGATGTTCCTCCAGATTCAGCTCTGCAGTCAAGGTCTCGGTCATGATGTATTCCTCATTGTTCGAAATTGCATCTTCCACCAAACCATCTTTCATCACTTTGATATCAATTTTATCGGTAACCTCGAATCCCGATTCTTTTCTTAGATTCTGAATTCGATTCACCAATTCCCTAGCGATACCCTCTTGTTTCAAGGCATCATCGATGGTGATGTCCAAGGCTACGGTCAACGGGCCAGAGCTCGCAACCAACCACCCTTCGATATCTTGGGAACTGATATCTACATCGGTTAACTGTAATTTAATGTTTTTATTTTCTACGGGAATCAATAATTCGCCTTCCCGTTCAATTTTTTGGATATCTTCTTGCCCCAAGGTCGCAATAACCCCTGCTATGGCCTTCATTTCCTTGCCATACTTTGGGCCTAGCACCTTGAAGTTTGGCTTGATTTTCTTGATGAGAATTCCTGATGCGTCATCCAAAAGTTGAAGCTCTTTTACGTTCACTTCTGACTTAATCAAATCCGATACCGCTTCGATGGCCGTTTTTTGATGTTCATCCAAAACCGGCACCATAATTTTATGCAAGGGCTGACGTACTTTTATTTTCTCCTTCTGTCGAATGGACAGTACCAAAGAAGAAATCTTTTGCGCCATTTGCATCTTTTCTTCCAAATCTCCTTGAATCACTTCAGAATCAGATTTTGGAAAATCGGCCAAGTGAACACTTTCAAAAGCATCTTTTTCGGTAACCGCCACCAAATCTTTGTAGAGCTGGTCCATATAAAAGGGTGCCACAGGAGCTGAAAGTTTGGCCACCTCAACCAAACAAGTATACAAGGTTTGGTAGGCAGATATCTTGTCTTTCTGGTAATCCCCTTTCCAAAACCTTCTTCGGCAAAGGCGCACATACCAATTGCTCAAATTCTCTTGAACAAATTCAGAAATCAAACGTGTTGCTTTGGTGGCCTCATAATCGGCATACGCTTCATCCACTTTGGTGATAAGTGTATTCAACTCCGATAAAACCCATTGGTCAATCTCTGGTCTCTCCTTTAAAGGAATATCTGCCTCGTTGTAGGCAAAACCATCTATGTTGGCATACAAGGCAAAAAAGGAGTAGGTATTATAGAGCGTCCCAAAGAACTTTCGTTTTACTTCGACCACCCCGTCAATGTCAAATTTCAAGTTATCCCAGGGATTGGCATTGGAAATCATGTACCAGCGGGTCGCATCCGCACCGTGCTCCGGCAACGTTTTAAAAGGGTCGACGGCGTTGCCCAATCGCTTGGACATTTTTTTGCCCTCTTTGTCCAAAACCAAACCATTTGAAACCACATTTTTATAGGCCACGGAATCAAACACCATGGTGCCAATGGCATGTAGGGTATAAAACCAACCTCGCGTTTGGTCTACCCCTTCGGCGATAAAATCGGCCGGGAAAGTCACGCCATCATCAATCAAGTTTTTGTTTTCAAAAGGATAGTGCCATTGCGCATAGGGCATTGAACCACTATCAAACCAAACGTCAATCAAATCCGATTCGCGGCGCATGGGTTGTCCTGACGTGGACACCAAAGTAATGGCATCGACCACATTCTTGTGAAGGTCTACTTTATCGTAATTGACTTCACTCATATCGCCTACCGCAAAATCCTCAAAAACGTCACGATCCATGAAGCCTGCGCTAACCGCTTTTCGCATTTCGGTTTTCAACTCTTCAACGGAGCCGATGATTTTTTCTTCACTTCCATCTTCCGTTCGCCAGATGGGCAGGGGAATACCCCAATATCTTGAGCGTGAAAGGTTCCAATCGTTCGCGTTGGCCAACCAGTTTCCAAAACGTCCTTCGCCGGTAGCTTTGGGTTTCCAATTTATGGTTTGGTTCAATTCGAACATTCGATCTTTGACCTCAGTAGCTTTAATGAACCAAGAGTCCAAGGGATAATACAGGATGGGTTTATCCGTACGCCAACAGTTTGGATAGCTGTGCAAGTACTTTTCAACCCGGAAAGCACGATTTTGTTCTTTGAGGGTAATCGCCAACTCGACGTCTACAGATTTTTCCGGGGCCTCACCATCGAGATAGTATTCATTTTTGACATACTTGCCTGCCAATTCTTTCAGTTCTGGACGAAAACGCCCTTGTAAATCCACAAGGGGAACGGGATTATTTTGTTCATCCAAAACCAACATGGGGGGCACCTCAGGTTGGGCTCGTTTGGCCACCAGGGCATCATCTGCACCAAAAGTAGGCGCTGTGTGCACAATTCCGGTACCATCTTCAGTAGTCACAAAATCTCCGGAAATGACACGAAATGCATTTTCAGGATTTTCATATGGCAAGGTATACGGCAAAAGTTGTTCGTATCGGCTCTCAATCAAATCCGTCCCTGAAGTTTTAGCCATGACCTGAAATGGAATCTTCTTTTGTCCCTTTTCAAATTGTTCAAAATCGGCTGGTTCGTTCGCTTCGTAAAACTTTCCGGAGAACTGTTTTTGAATCAATGCCTCAGCCAAAACCACGTGGATAGGTTCAAAGGTGTATTGATTAAAACTGCGTACCAAAACATAATCTATTTTGGGGCCAACAGTCAATGCTGTGTTGGATGGAAGCGTCCAGGGCGTGGTGGTCCATGCCAAAAAATAAACGTCTCCATCAACCTTCTGGAATGCCTCTGGCAAAGATTCTTTTATTGCCTTGAACTGTGCGGTTACCGTGGTGTCGGTAACATCTTGGTAGGTGCCTGGTTGATTTAGCTCATGTGAACTGAGTCCTGTTCCCGCTTTTGGGGAATAAGGCTGAATAGTGTAGCCTTTGTACAACAATCCCTTGTCGTAAATTTGTTTGAGCAACCACCATACCGATTCCATGTATTTGGATTTGTAGGTGATGTAGGGATCATCCATATCCACCCAATACCCTACTTGTTCGGTCATTTCGTTCCAAACATCCGTGTAACGCATCACTGCTTTTCTGCAGGCTTCGTTGTACGCTTCCACCGAAATGGTTTTTCCAATGTCTTCTTTGGTGATGCCAAGTTCTTTTTCAACGCCCAATTCAATCGGAAGACCATGGGTATCCCAACCTGCCTTGCGCTTCACCTGAAACCCTTTCATGGTTTTGTATCGTGGAAAAATATCTTTGATGGTTCGTGCCATTACATGGTGAATACCAGGCATGCCGTTGGCAGAAGGGGGGCCTTCATAAAACACATAACTTTCTTTGCCTTCCCGTGTGGAGACGCTTTTTTCGAAAATCTTCTCCTGCTTCCAGAATTGTAAAACTCCTTCTGCGACTTTCGGCAAATCCAACCCTTTGTATTCAGCGAACTTCATGATTCTTTCCTCGTCTAAAATTGCAAGTCTGCAAAATTATGAATTTAGCTGAAACAGCGGCAGTAAAACAAGGTCGTTTTATCCTTATTACCTTAACTCAAAGATGATAAACGAGACCGCATCCGTGTGAAACGAAATATGTATTTTAGAGCAGTAACACTAATCTTATTTATTTATGAAACGAATTGTTTTATCCCTATTGGTCCTTAGCTTGACTTTTGTCGGAGCTATTTCGTGTAAAGAGGCATCAGATAAGGCCAAAGAGGCCACAGAAGAAGCGGCTGAAACTTTGGAAGAAGCTGGAGACGAGCTCAAAGAAACTGCCAACGAGGCCATGGATGCCGCCAAAGAAGCTGGTGAAGAGGCTAAGGAAATGGGAGAGCAGGCCATGGACAGCATCAAGAAAATGGGTGAGGATACCATGGACCAAGCGAAAGAGATGGGCGAAGATGCCAAAAAAGCAATGGATGAAGCCGCCGATGATGTGAAAAAAGCGGCTGACGATGCCAAAGAGAAGATGAAGCAATAAATCCTTTCTTCTTAAAATTCAAAAAGCCCGGAATACCGGGCTTTTCTTATTTAAAACGCATAATCCAAAGAAAGTATGAGGTTGGTGCCTGGAGCAACAATCCCTGAAGAATACGTGCGATACCTTTGGTCTGTTAGGTTTTCCAAACTGACAGAGCCCGTGAGCGCATTTGAGATTTGATATTGCGACCTAAAATTCAAGGTGTACCAAGAGGGTGAAAAAGGATTGCCATTCGCATCATTGTCATAGATAAAAGGCTTGTTGCGTTCCGAAAGGGCAAGGTCGTTAAAAGGGATTTCTCCATTATAGTTTAAGAAGAAATCCGCCTTTAGTTTTTGGTTTTGCCAAATTAGATGGATGTCCCCAAAAGTAGGTGCCACATGTCGCGCTGGGGTATCTTCCCCATTGGCTTCTTCTTCAATTCCCTCCGTTATGGTCAAGTTTGAAGCCAAGGACCAACGTTCCGTGAAAAAGGCATTGAGACCCAATTCAAAACCATAAACGTAAGCCTTGGCGGCATTTTGGATGGCTTGGACATTACTGAGTTCGCCGTTGTATATTATTTCATTTTGTCCGTTGAAGATAAAATCCCTTCGGACCAAGGCATCCACCAAATACGTATAAAAAGTGGAACCCCGAAGTACCAGCTTGTCATGAAAGTTTTTCCGAACTCCGAGTTCAATGTTATAGGCATACTCTGGTTCCAATTCTGGGTTTGGAACTACTACGGAGCCAGGCTCAGAATCGAAAACCTTTCCTGTATCATCAATATTGGGTGCCCGAAAACCCGTTGAACCGTTTAAGGTGATTTGGAGGTCTGCTTTGGGGAACCAACTGAATCCCAAACTCCCCGTCAACGCTCCGGTAATCAAATCGGCTTCTTCAAATGGAAAGGGAAAAAAGGTTCTATCAAATTTCGCATCGACCCAAACCTGGCTATATCGAATTCCCGAAAGCAAGGTGAAATTGGGTTTTACTTTGTATTCGCCGCTGAGATATCCCGCAAAAGTTTGCCAAGTAGACCCGTCCGGATATCGAGAAGGGCCCAAAACCTTTTCTCCTGTGTCCACGTTTAAAATACTGCCCGAAGAACGTACTTTATTGAAGAGGTACTCTGCTCCATAATAGAGCCCTAGATTTCCAATTTTCTTGTTTTCGAAATCCAAATTTATAGAGGCGGCATGTACGGTTTCTTCCGTCGCGGAACGTAAAGGGTTTTGAAACTCCCTACTGTTTCGACTCTCATCAAAACGTTGGTACGCGGTCGTGAGTTTTACCCCATCATAAAACTTGTTTTTCCCCTTTTTGGTGACTTGCAAATTGGCCATAAACCATTTTTGGGGTCCATAAAACCACTCCGCAGAGCGAAGTCCATCACCTTCGTCATCAGGGCGGATGAGGCGGTCGTAGCGAGAGAAATCGGATGTTTCGGAATAGTGCAATCCCAAATCGTAGCGCCAAGTACTATTGGGTCGATACGCAAATTTTTGAAGTAGATTGATTTGGTCATATCCCGAAGGGACCTGTTCTCTTGGATTTTCGTTCGCCACCAGCACATCTTGGTCGTTTTGACGCGTTACAAAAGTGTTCCTCAAATACGAATCTGGGCCATGGCGCCCCATAACCAAATCGCCAAAACTGTTGAAGCTAATGCTGGAATAGGAACTCCAGGTTTGCTGTCCAAAATTGATGTCGAAATGTCCCGTATTTTCATTGTTCGCCGAGGAAAAACGGTACTTTACCCCACCGGAAACCGCAAGACTATCACTAAAGGAAAAACGAGGTTTTTGAGTAAAAAAGTTCATCACCCCTCCGATGGCATCGCTGCCATAAATCACAGAACCCGGACCAAAAATCACCTCCGTATTTTTCACGGTAAACGGGTCTACGGAAATTACATTTTGAATGTTTCCGCCTCGAAAAATGGCATTGTTCATGCGAACCCCATCCACCGAAATCAAAAGGCGGTTGGTGGCAAAACCCCGAATCATGGGACTGCCACCACCCAATTGGCTTTTTTGCACGAAAACCTTCCCGCTATTTTGTAATAAATCTGCAGAAGTTTGTGGATTGGTGAAGGCAACGTCACGCGCAGCGATAGTTTCAATTTTTTGAGGGATATCTTTCTTCTGCTGTTCCCATTTGGAAACAGACATCACTACCTCTTGCAGTTGTTCGGGCTTCAAATCCAGATAAACTTGATTGCCTTTTTTCAATATTTGTGCCTTTGTGGTGACAAATGTTTGATAGCTGATGTGTTTGAACGTGATTCGTTCATTGGCATCAAAAAGACTCAAATCACATTTGCCATCAAAATCAGATATAGCGGTTTTGCTTTTTGCCTTATTGTAGATGGCAATATTGACCACCGGATTTCCTGAATTCGCATCCAGAACGGTTACCTCCTGTGCTGAAATTGAGAAGAAGGCCAAAAAGAAAAAAAGTATGGATACCGCTTTAGGCATGCTATTCAAATACCGTATTTAACACGTCAAGGGATTTGGGTTTTCGAAAACCGTGCAAATGTAGCTCAAAATAGAGGATAATGGTTTTTAGGAGTTCGCGCCGCAAAGGTTTATTGATTTTGATTGTCTTTAGATTATCAAAATTTATGCCCAACAGCTTTCGAAAGGCTGTTAAATTTTCCGCCTGCACCATCGGATTCAAGGTAGGTTGATGGCTGAAATTTCCTTCCAACAAATCGAAATAGGGCAGCTGTTGCGATGAAGTATCGGGATAGAAACCCAAATATTTGGTCAGGTTGAGCAGAAAAAGTGAGTGAAAGTTGGGGTTTGGTGGATGGGTATCGAGCCAAAGCAAACTATATTCCAAATAATTAAAAAGGCTTTCATCCCGTTCGGCTTCTTGAATGCTCATACCCAACATTTCTGCTAAAAACAGCACGATACTGTTCTTTACCACGTCGGTGTGCAAGGATTTGTAATGGACTTTTACTTTCGCTTCCCGAATGGTTTCCAAAGTGCCTTTGTCCTTATGGTTGGCCACCAGCTCCAACTGGGTCAATGGGAAGAAGTATGCCACCCGAAGTTTTGATTTTTTGGCGGTAAGAAGTCCCTTGAGCAGATAAGACTTTAATCCATCGGAAGCGGTATAGGCTTTTACGATAAGACTCGTATCCCCATACTTTAAAGAAGTTAGTACAATAGCGTTGGTAGAAACCTGCATAAAAAAACGGCTGCCTGAGGGTATAAAAATACTTACTCTAGGGCAACCGTTGCTATTTTAAAAAAGAGTTATTTAGATGACTCCTTGGGCCAACATAGCATCCGCTACCTTTACGAAGCCTGCGATGTTTGCGCCTTTTACATAGTTGCAATGGCCATCTTCTTCCATTCCATATTCGATACAAGAATCGTGGATGTCTTCCATAATACCTTTCAAACGATCATCCACTTCATCACGTGTCCAACTGATGCGCAACGAATTTTGAGACATTTCAAGACCAGAAGTCGCTACTCCACCAGCATTGGAGGCTTTACCTGGAGCAAACAAGATTTTTGCCTCATGAAACGCATGAATCGCCTCAGGCGTAGAAGGCATATTAGCCCCTTCTGCCACAGCAATACAACCATTTTTTACCAACGTTTCTGCAGCAGCCCCGTCCAATTCGTTTTGCGTGGCACAGGGCAAGGCCACATCGCAAGGGACCTCCCAAGGTGTTTTTCCTTTGTGGTATTCCGCAGAAGGATATTTCTCGGCATATTCGGAAATTCTGCCCCTTCTGTTGTTTTTGAGGTCCATAACGAAGGCTAACTTGTCCATATCAATACCGTCTTTATCGTGAACGTATCCGCCGGAGTCAGATAGCGTCAATACTTTACCCCCTAGGTGAAGGACTTTTTCGGCCGCATATTGTGCTACGTTTCCAGAACCGGAAATCACCACATTCTTACCTTTAAAAGATTCTTTCTTGGTTTTCAACATGCTATCGGCGAAGTACACCGTACCATAACCGGTCGCTTCCGGACGAATCAACGAACCTCCCCACGAAATCCCTTTGCCTGTTAATACCCCAGTAAACTCGTTTCGTATCTTTTTGTATTTCCCGAAAAGGAAACCGATTTCACGTGCGCCCACTCCAATATCTCCTGCGGGAACATCTGTATTTGGTCCAATATGACGACAAAGTTCGGTCATAAAGGCATGGCAAAAACGCATCACCTCATCATCGGATTTTCCTTTGGGGTCAAAATCAGAACCTCCTTTTCCTCCTCCCATGGGAAGTGTGGTCAAACTGTTCTTGAATACTTGTTCAAAGGCCAAAAACTTCAAAACGCTGGCGTTTACTGTAGGATGGAATCGCAATCCTCCTTTGTAGGGTCCAATCGCAGAATTCATCTGGATACGGTAACCGCGATTCACATGAATTTCTCCGTCATCATCAACCCAAGCTACACGAAACGATATCAATCGTTCAGGTTCTACCATTCTTAAAAGAATGTTCTTTCCGTGGTAGATATCGTGTTTTACGATATAGGGTATTACGGTTTCAGCAACCTCTTGGACTGCTTGCAGGAATTCAGGTTCATGACCGTTTCGGGCCTGGACCTCGTCCATAAACGCTTTGATTTTTGCTTCCATAAAAAGGATTGATAAATTGTTAATGGATAGCCCAAAAAGCAGGGCTTTTTTATTGAATTAGGAATTTGAGCGCAAAATTATGCTATTTACATAATTAATTAGCTCTTTTTTCCAAAATAATAACACATTAACCAATCGCCTGTTCTAGGTCTGCAATCAGGTCGTCTGCATCTTCGATACCAACACTCAATCGAATGAGTGCATCTACCACACCACTCTTTTCTCTTTCTTCTTTTGGAATACTGGCATGGGTCATGCTCGCAGGATGTCCCGCCAAACTTTCCACACCACCTAGTGATTCGGCAAGGGTAAATACTTGGAGGCGTTCCACGATTTTGATGGCTTCCTCGAAATTGCTACCCTTTGTTACAAATGAAATCATTCCACCAAAACCGCTCATTTGTGCTTTGGCAATATCATGATTGGGATGGGTTTCAAAACCGGGCCAATATACTTTTTCAATTTTAGGATGGTTTTTCAGATATTCGGCAACTGCCTTTCCATTCTGGCAATGTCTTTCCATGCGCACATGAAGCGTCTTAATACCTCTTAAGGTCAAAAAGCTATCCATCGGGCCGCATACGGCTCCGCTTGCGTTTTGGATGAAATATAACTTATCCGCTAAATCCTTATCGCGAACCACCAAGGCGCCAACCACCACATCACTATGACCGCCCAAATATTTGGTTGCGGAGTGCATTACGATATCGGCTCCTAGTTCTAACGGGCGTTGCAAGTAAGGTGTGGCGAAAGTATTGTCCACCGCCAATAATAGGTCATGCTTTTTCGCTAGGTCCGACATGGCTTTGATATCGATGACATTCATCATGGGATTGGTTGGTGTTTCCACCCATAACAGCTTGGTTTTGTCATTGATATAGGAAGCTACGGTTTCCACGGATTGCATCCCGATAAAATGAAATGTGATCCCGTATTTTTCAAAAACCTGTTTGAATAAACGATAACTTCCTCCATACAAGTCATTGGTTGAAACCACTTCATCACCCGGATTCAGCAACTTGATGACCGCATCAATAGCAGATAATCCACTGGCAAAGGCCAAACCATATTCCCCGCTTTCAATACTGGCCAGCGCATTTTCCAAAGCCGTTCGGGTAGGATTGGCACTTCGGGAATATTCAAATCCTTGATGTCCACCAGGAGTGGTTTGGGCGTAGGTAGAGGTTTGATAAATGGGAGGCATGACTGCACCGTAAGCTTTGTCCGGATGTTGTCCACCATGTATGGTTTTACTGTTGAATTTCAGGTCTTTTTTGCTCATGTCACTGTAAATTGGCCACAAAGGTATCGTTATCTTTCAGAGTAATCAATGAAGTTCTATTTTTGATGCTCCAAATTCCCACTATGTTTCAAAAACCCCTTTTAGGCATTTGTTTTTTTCTCGTTCTCCTTGGTTGCACGAATGAAGAAAAACTTACGTACGAGTTGACTTCGATTAAAGAACAGCGCTGCGAATCTTGTCCTAAAATTGATATTCAAGTACCTCAAA
The DNA here is from genome assembly GCA_039027495.1 of Bacteroidota bacterium. Lineage (GTDB taxonomy): Bacteria > Bacteroidota > Bacteroidia > Flavobacteriales > Flavobacteriaceae > Flagellimonas. The sequence continues at coordinate 94,056 of JBCCKH010000014.1, read as the reverse complement.
TATTAGATGAAATTCCTCTTGCGGGCCATATCAATAATGCTATCACGGAAGAAATCAGTGCACACTTGGTTTTTGAGGAAAACACCGATGGAATGGTTTTGGAAAATGCCATTGCTTCCTTCAATGCAGGGTTTGAAGAGGTGAAACGGCAATTCAATGACCAAACCATTCCTTGGGAAGCCACTTTTTCAGGAGATATTATTTACGAGGATACACAAATGGTTACGGTGGTCATAAACGCATATTTGTTTACTGGTGGCGCCCATGGCAATAGTGAGGTCACTTATTTGAATTTTGATAAAATAACAGGGAAAGAAATGGAGAATTGGGAGCTTTTCGATGATGAAGAAGGTTTTACCCACTACGCTGAAACCAAATTCCGGATTCAAGAAAAAGTCCCTCAAGATGATAGTATCAACCAAACTGGGTTCATGTTTGAAGCTGAAGTCTTCCATTTATCTGAAAACATTGGCTACACTCCAGATGGGGTACAACTACTCTACAATCCTTATGAAATTGCATCATTTGCGGAAGGACCAATTGTGCTGACCATCCCTTTCCAAGAAGCCAACAAATATCTTAAACGGAAAAACAAATCCTAAAGTTGGGTTAAATTCATATCTATATTTTTCGATATGTCGATATTTTATATCTTTGGGGTATGCATGTTGTAGAAGTTAGCAAAGTACTATCCAACGGAACTCGAGTCAATATTTTAAAATGGCTTAAAGATCCAGAGCTTCATTTTCCGCCGCATCAGGATATTGACCATTTTGATGATGGGGTTTGTGTGGGGTATATTCAGGATAAGACCGGACTTTCGCAATCGACCATTTCCACCTATTTAAATTCCATGCAACAGGCGGGGCTGGTGATTCCAACACGACACGGCAAATGGACTTACTATAGAAGAAACGAGGAAGTGATTCAGGCCTATTACTCGACCCTTAAGGAAGTATTGTAATTTTTATTTGAAACAACAAATCTATATTTAGCGATATATAAATATGAAAACAATTGCTTGTAACCCTATCGAAACTTGTTCTCCGCCTCACAACAAACGTACTTGGCGTTCAAAATGGCTCTTATTTTGGAATAATCTGACCATTTGTGGCGCGGAAGACCTATCAAAAATCAAATAAATCAAAAAACGAAAAGCATGAAAACCATTGGATTGATTGGAGGGATGAGTTGGGAATCTTCCAAAGTATATTACCAATACCTCAACGAAATCGTTCGCGACACCTTAGGTGGCTCCCATTCCGCCAAAGTTATTCTGTCTTCAGTGGACTTCGCAGAAATCGAGCGATTATCCTTTGCTGATGACTGGGAACAAATTGGCACCTTAATGGCAAAAGAAGCCAAACGTCTGGAACAGGCCGGTGCGGACATCATCTTGCTGGGTACCAACACCATTCATTTGGTAAGTGACGTAATAACCCGAGCGACAAATGTTCCTTTTCTGCACATAGCTGAAGCAACCGGCGCAGCTATTGTCAAACAAGGGTTAAAAAAAATCGCCCTTCTAGGTACGCAATTCACCATGGAAAAAGGTTTCTATTCCAAAATTCTAGAGGAAAACCACGGGCTAGAAGTAATTACCCCAGAATTTGAAGATAGAGTGAAGTTGCATAACATTATCTACAACGAACTGGTCAAAGGGGTGTTCACCGAAGCCTCAAAAGAAGCTTGTTTGAAGATGATTCAAAAGCTTACCGGCCAAGGCATAGAAGGCGTGATTTTAGGGTGTACTGAGTTACCTATCCTTATCCCAGCACATCAAGTGGGTCTCCCCTCCTTTGACACCACCAAAATTCATGCTTCAGCAGCAATTGACTATGCGTTGTCGTGAAGCAGGTTGGTCTTTTTTTAGTTCCTTTGTACCCTTAAAAGTAGATGCTAGATGAAAAAAATCTACCACCTTGGCACCTGTTCCACATGCCAACGTATCCTAAAAGAATTAGCCCCGTTGGACGAGGTCGTTTTGCAAGACATTAAAACCGAACCGATTACAGCCGCACAGCTGGAGGAGATGAAGGCTTTGGCGGGGAATTTCGAAAACTTGTTCAGTCGAAGGGCGATGCTTTTCCGCCAAAGGGGACTGCATGAAAAAGAGCTATCTGAAAACGATTATCGCGACTTGATTTTGGAACAATATACCTTCTTGAAACGTCCCGTCATGCTTTTTGATGATGCGATTTTTATCGGGAATTCCAAAAAGGTAGTTGCTGCGGCACAAGCCGCCCTACACGGATGAGTAAACGTAATCTCGCTATTTTGGCTGCCATTGGCGCCACCCTGATTTATGGTGTGAACCATACCATAGCCAAAGGGGTCATGCCACACTATGTAAAACCCTTTGGGTTTATTTTTTTGCGAGTGGTTGGCGCCTCTTTCCTATTTGGGATATGTTCCTTTTTTGGTCCCAAAGAACACATCGAGAAAAAGCATTGGCCCCGGATAATCCTTTGTGCTATTTTGGGGATGGTCATCAATATGTTGTCCTTTTTTAAGGGATTACAGTTGTCTACCCCCATAAATAGCGCAGTGTTGGTCACTATTTCACCCATCATTGTGGTGGCACTTTCAGCCATATTTCTTCGAGAACGCATTAAGTTCTTCAAAGGTTTCGGAATTTTTCTGGGCTTTGTGGGGGCTTTGGCCCTCATTCTCTTCGGTGCGGAAGTCAGGGGGGATGCGCCTAACATTCCTTTGGGCAACATCCTATTTGTCATCAATGCGACCGCCTATGGCACTTATCTTATCGTAGTAAAAACCCTTATTGAGCGCTATCATCCTTTTACGCTGATGAAATGGCTTTTTACCATAGCGGTTCTTATTAACTTACCCATTACCTTACCCGAGTTTTTGGAAATTGAATGGTCGTCCATGCCGCTTTGGGCATACTTCTCCGTAATCTTTGTGGTTGTTGGAACCACATTTATGACTTATTTGTTTAATGTGTTTGCCTTGACGCAACTAAAAGCTTCCACGGTTGGAGCATTTATCTATTTGCAGCCCCTTTTCGGGATTCTTTTCGCCGTACTCTCTGGGAAGGACCAAATCACTGCTGTAAAACTTATCGCCACCGGACTTGTTTTACTTGGGGTTTATTTGGCCAGTAAAAAACCTAAGCCTCAACCCTAAGGCTCCTGACAAATCCCATACATTTGGGAACGATATGTCATTTTGATGAAAAGACTCTTCATTTTTGGGTTTCTGTTATGGGTTATGGGTTGTGGGAACCGGACGACATCCGACACAGAAATTATAGTGGCCACAGCCTCCAATATGCAATTTGCCATACCCGAATTGAGCAGTGCTTTCACGGCAGAAACAGGTATTCCTTGTGAATTTGTACTTGGTTCATCAGGAAAATTAATGGCGTTAATCAAAGAAGGAGCTCCTTTCGATGTTTTCTTGTCCGCTGACATGAAGTATCCCAATTTGCTCCATCAAGAAAATTTAGGACAAAAACCACCCGAACTATTTGCGTATGGAAGTTTGGTTTTATGGCATGCTACGGTCAAAACTCCCAGCTTGGAATCGTTAACCATTCCTGAGGTAGAACACATCGCCATGGCCAATCCCCAAAACGCTCCTTATGGCAAAGCGGCCCTTGAGGTTATGCAAAAACAAGGTTTCTACACTACTTTGGAAGACAAATTGGTTTTTGGGGAAAGTATTGCGCAAACCAACCAATTTATCTTTTCTGGAGCGGCACAAGCAGCGTTTACCAGTCTTTCTTATGTGACATCCAGTCCAATATTTCAACAGGGGCACTGGCAAGCCATCGATGAAAAGGGATACTCTCCTCTAGGCCAAGGGGTTTTGGTTTTAGGAAAAAGTCCTGAAAAAAAGGATTCTGCACAGCGCTTTCGCGATTTTCTATTCTCTACAAAAGGCCAACAAATTCTATTGGACCACGGTTATAAATCCCCTTGAATCCTGTTTTAAAATACCTAACTTGGTTTTGATTTATGGATTTCGAACCGCTGTATCTCACTTTTAAATTGGCTTTTGTTACCACGGCAATCCTTTTCGTGCTAGCCTTACCTTTGGCCTATTGGCTGAGTGGAACACGTTCCAAATTAAAACCCGTTCTGGAAGCCTTGGTTACCATGCCCTTGGTGCTGCCGCCAACCGTTTTGGGATTTTACTTTTTGGTGGCATTAAGTCCCAGGAATCCCGTTGGGCAGTGGTTGAGTGAAAATTTGGGGCTACAATTCGTGTTTTCTTTTAAAGGCTTGGTTTTGGCCTCCATAATTTACAGCCTTCCGTTTATGGTGCAACCCATTCAAGCCGGATTTTCGGGCCTTCCCAAATCCTTAAAGGAAGCTGCGCAATTGATGGGAAAATCGCGATGGGTCATTCTGAAGGACGTACTGCTTCCGAACATCAAACCGGCCGTATGGACGGGTATTGTTTTGGCTTTTGCACATACTATTGGCGAATTTGGAGTCGTGTTGATGATTGGCGGAAACATTCCCGGAGAAACTCGTGTGGCATCCATCGCCATTTATGACCGTGTTGAAGCATTGGATTATGCCTCCGCCAATACCTACTCGCTTATCTTATTCGCGATTACCTTTTCCATTTTGTTGACGGTATATGCCGTAAATGGAGGCTATTTAAAAACCCTGCGGAAATGATCAGTGCCCACCTGGTAAAAAGGTTGCAAGGAAATCAAGGTGCCTTTCATCTTGATGTGAAGTTGGCTATCCCGGAAGGGAAACTGGTAACTCTTTATGGTCCTTCAGGGGCTGGAAAAACATCTATTTTGCGAATGCTAGCCGGATTGATGTCTCCCGATGACGGAAATATCAACGTAAATGAAACAAGTTGGTTTAACGGGAATAGCAAATCCGATGTTCCTTCCAGAAAAAGGAATGTGGCGTTCGTATTTCAGGATTTTGCCCTTTTTCCAAATATGACCGTAGTGGAGAACCTTTGTTTTGCCATGCCCCATCGGGATGAAAAACAAGCGCGGGATTTATTGACGTTTATGGATTTGGAAGGTTTGCAGGATGCGAAACCTCGGTTGCTGTCGGGAGGACAACAACAACGTGTTGCGCTAGCCAGGGCTTTGGCACAACAACCCAAAATTCTTCTGCTTGATGAACCCTTGTCTGCCCTTGATTTTGATTTGCGAAAGCGGATGCAAAACCTCTTGCGCAAGGTACACGACAAATTTGGCTATACTACGGTATTGGTAAGTCATGACCCCAATGAAATCATGGCACTTTCCGATTGGGTATATCACATTGACAACGGCAAAATCGTAAAGGAAGGAAAAGTGGACAAATTCTTTCAAAATCAAGATGACACTTTGATTACCGGAACCGTTCTGAAAATAGAATCACATGATAAGGGCTATAATGTGGCTCTTGAAATTCAAAATACGAGCTTGGAAATTCATCTTTCCGAGGAAAAGGGGAAGACCCTAAAGGTCGGAGACAAGATTGAAATGAGTCAAAACAAATAATGCAAACCGCTATAAATCCGCTGGAATCCGCATGAACTTTCGAGTATCTTCTTTGGTCAATACTTTAAAGTCCTCATCCTTTTCCATATCCGCCCAAGCGTCCAAGAATATCTGAGGCAGTCCCGTTAGCTTACGTGCTTTCAAATCCATCCAGGCGCCCATCATTTCGCATCGTGCAAAATTCTTGCCTTCACTGTCATAAAAGTCATGTTGGAACTCGAAAAACATTCCGTTTTCGCTCATGCCCTTGAATCCTAAAGATACCTTCACTGGCTTTCCAGCAAAAGCTTCCTTAAAATAGTACATGTGTTCATAGAATATCACCGGACCGATATCGTGTTGGGCCATACTTTTTTGATTGAAGCCCAATTGACCCAAATAAGCCATTCGCGTATGACTCATAAAGTTGATGTAGGCTGAGTTCGCGAGGTGCCTATTGGCATCCAAATCACTCCATCGAATATCGAATTCCTTGAAAAACATAGTGCTAATTTTGTTATGCATGCATAATACTCGTAAAAATACCATAGTTTTGGGAATGGGGTAACCACAAGTGGTCCTTTTTTACATAATTTAAACATCCATTAATGTCTTACCTATGAGTCAAAAAGCTGGTTTTATCGAAGATTTGAACTTACCCGTGGTTGCTGCTCCAATGTTTCTTATTTCAGGACCACAATTGGTCATAGAATGTTGCAAAAACGGAATTGTGGGTACGTTTCCCGCTCTAAACCAACGCAGCAGTGAAGGTTTTGAAGAATGGCTAATCCAAATCAAAAGCGAATTGGATGCTTTTGAAAAGGAGACCGGTAAAAAAGCCGCTCCTTTTGGGGTCAACCTCATCGTCCACCAAACCAATCCAAGATTGGAAGCCGATTTAAAGCTATGTATGAAGCATAAGGTTCCCCTGATCATTACCTCTTTGGGTGCGGTAAGCCAGTTGGTAGATGCGGTGCACAGTTATGGTGGTTTGGTTTTTCATGATGTCATCAAAAAACGCCACGCCGAAAAAGCAGCCGGAGCGGGTGTTGATGGTTTGATTCTCGTAGCCGCAGGAGCAGGAGGACATGCAGGGAGCATTAATCCCATGAGCTTGGTGGCTGAAGTGAAAAAATTCTTTGACAAAACTATCCTGCTTTCTGGCTGTATCAGTACGGGTCGAGACGTAGCTTCCGCCATGCAAATGGGGGCTGATTTGGCCTATATGGGAACCCGTTTTATCAACACGGATGAAAGCAAGGCCACTGATGAATACCGGCAAATGATTATTGATGCCGGAGCGAGTGATGTGGTGTATACCGCGGCCATATCAGGCGTACACGCCAACTTTTTAGCCGCAAGCCTTCAAGCTGCTGGCATTACCGAAGAGGATTTGAAAAAAGGACACAAAATCGACTTTGGGAAAGAGTTGGATACCGAGGCCAAAGCTTGGAAGACTATCTGGTCTGCAGGTCAAGGGGTCACCACTATTACAGATGTGCAACCTATCGCAAAACTGGTGGACAATCTCAAAAGTGAATTCAAAAGTGCTATTGAAGAACAAACGCAATTGTTGGAAAAGTTCGCCTAGCCCTCAAACAGCATCTGCTTCAACGGTTTTCCAATCCGACAAAAATTGATGCACTTGGCTCACGCACATGGAGCCCTCCCCAACTGCTGAAGCTACTCTTTTAACGGAACCTTTGCGAACGTCGCCTACGGCAAAAAAGCCAGGCAAACTGGTTTCCAAGGATTGTGGCTCCCTTTGACTATAAATGGCACATCGCAGCTGTTGCTCAGGACGAATTCCAGGACCCGTACAAATGAATCCTTTATCATCTGTTACGACGATGCCTTGTAACCATTCCGTGCAAGGTTTGGCACCAATAAAAGTGAATAGATTGGTAATGCTTTTTCCGGTTCTTTCGCCTGACTTGTTTTCCAACGTCAACGTTTCCAAATGATGTTCCCCAAATAACTCCACCACTTGTGTGTTTAGGTGTACAAAGATATTTTCCGCTGCTATGATACGTTGCACCAAGTAATCACTCATTTTGGCACCCAAATCATTGCCTCTTAAAATGACATGAACCTCCTTGGCGTGGTCGGCCAAAAACAATGCCGCTTGCCCTGCGGAATTTCCCCCACCCACAACACCAACCAATTCGTTTTTACATGCGGAAGCATTCATGCCCGTCGCAGAATAATAGACCCCACTCCCTTCATATTTCTGGATGTTGTCAATGGGCAACTGCCGGTAATTAGCTCCTGTCGCGGCAATAATCGCCTTGGTTTTTATGACTTTGTCGTTGGTAGCTTGAAGAATAAAATGTGTTCCCGTGTGCTCGACCCTTTCCGCTTTGTGCGGAATGGAAATGTTGCAACCAAACTTTTGGGCTTGAACGTATGCCCTATTGGCCAAATCACTTCCTGAAATTCCCGTCGGAAAACCCAAGTAATTCTCTATTTTGGAACTTTTCCCTGCCTGTCCGCCGGGTGAACGACTATCAATGGTCACAACATTTAATCCTTCTGAGGCTGCATAAACGCTAGCGGCCAGTCCCGCAGGACCTGCGCCAATCACCAAAACATCAAATACCTTGTCTTCAAAATCCATCAACACCCCGGTGTAACGCGCCAATTGTTCCAAAGATGGGTTTTGACAAACCGAGGCCTCGCTATTAATTAATATAGGAAGGTCTTCGGCAGTCAAATTGAAGTTCTCCAGCAGTTCTACCGCATTTTCAGAAGTATCAATATCCAAAAAATTGTACCAAATGTGGTTTTTATCCATGAAATCACGAATGGCGTAAGTCTCTTTGGAAACCCCTGAACCCACCAATTTGAGGCCGCCGGTGTAATCTCGCAAGACACTCTCTTGACGCAAAAGGAAAGCATTCAGCAAAACATCACTAATATCACTATGTCTCGCTATCGCCTGTTTTAATGCAGAAGGAACAATACGCAGCACCTGGGTATTTCCTACGGTCACCGCATGAAACTGTGCCGCGCGGTTCGATAGCATCCCACTATCCCCGGTAAACTCGTTTTTTCGATGTGTAACAATTTCAGCCTCGTTATAAGGGTCTTGAATGACCACTGCACCTTCCAATACCACGAAAAAATCATATTGTAAATCCCCCAAGGTGAAAACCCGAACACCATCTTGATGGCATTCTACTTCACCTAAAGGCTTTAAAGTGTTGATTTGGCGTTGGGTGAGCTCAGGAAATCTTGGGTCTTTCATGATCGAAGTATTGACTTAGGTATGCTCAGGAATGCAATAGTTTAAACTTTCTATTCCCTAACCGAACCTTGTCTCTTAAAAATACAAAAAGAATGTTTCAAAACTTGAGGGTAGCTTGAAGATTGGAAGATTTAAGTATTTTTAAGAAACCCTATCCAATATGTATATCAAAAGAAACATAAGTTTAAACATCATCATCCGCTATTCGTGGAAGAACCTTTTGTTTTTTCTCTTTTATGGCACGGCTGTTTTCACCGCTTACAGCTTTTTAGGATGGACAAATTTGGATATCCCTTTTCAACCCATATCAGTAATTGGTATTGCTGTTGCCTTCTATATCGGTTTTAAAAACAGCCAGAGCTATGACCGGTTCTGGGAAGCTCGAAAAATCTGGGGTGGTATCGTTAACTATTCCCGAACCTGGACGAACAACGTATTGAGCTTCGTGAAAAATGACCCTGAGGCGCAGCGAACCATGGTTTATCGCCATATTGCATGGATCAATGCTTTGCGCATTCAACTGCGTCAACCCACTAGTTTTTCCCTCAAGGAAAACCGAGCTGTCGAACGCCTTTTTGATAGCCATGGTGAACGAAGCCCCGGTTGTCATGACATGCAACATTTGCTCTCTGCGACGGAGATAGAAGATTTGGAAACACGTAAGAACGTGGCGACGCATCTTGTGAAAAATCAAGGACTACAGGTAAAAACGTTGTTGGAAGCAAAAAAAATCACCGAGTTCGACAAACAAGTACTGCACGCCAACTTGGAAGAGTTGTACAACCTACAAGGCAAATGCGAAAGGATAAAAAACACCCCCTTTCCCAGACAGTATGCCTATTTCAGTACCTTATTTACCTGGATTTTTGTGCTGTTGTTGCCTTTTGGACTCCTTAGCGTTTTTGGCGAACAATTATCACAGATTCATGGCATAGCGGATATCTGGCTACTGGTATTGATTATCTTCTTTTCCATTTTGATTTCATGGATTTTCGTGACCATGGAAAAGGTAGGAAGCAACAGTGAAGATCCTTTTGAAGGTCGCATCAATGATGTTCCCATGACCGCATTATGCACCACGATTGAAATCGACCTTCGGGATATGTTGGATGAAAAGGACCTGCCGGAAAAAACAAAACCCAAACACAATATCTTGTATTAATGCCCTTAGTCAGTTCTGAGTACAATCCCCCTTTTTGGCAAAAATCCGGGCATCTTTCGACTATTTACGCTGGATTGCTACGCAAAGTACCAGAAGTAGCGCAAGAACGGGAGCGCATCACCCTTAAAGATGGGGATTTTTTGGATTTGGATTGGACGTATTCCCATTCAGAAAAAAGGAGTCTCGTTATCGTCTTGCATGGTTTGGAAGGTTCGGCCCAACGACCATACATCACAGGAAGTGCTAAAGTATTTTTGTCCGCAGGATGGCATACCTGCGCCGTGAACTTTAGAGGCTGTAGTGGCAGTCCAAACGCCAAGTTTCGATCATACCATTCAGGTGCTACGGAAGATTTGGTCGAAATATTGGAGCATGTGGTTGCCTTGGACCGCTACGATACCATTTTTATCAAAGGCTTTAGTTTGGGGGGCAACCTTACCCTAAAATACCTAGGGGAAGGCAACCCCATTCCAAAACAGGTCAAGGCCGCTGTGGCCGTCTCGGTTCCTTGCGATTTGACCGATTCCTGTAAAATGCTCATGGCGCCCAAAAACGTACTCTATGCAAAACGTTTCAAAAAACACCTTTTGACCAAACTGCGGCAAAAACAAGAAATGTTTCCAGATTTGGTTGCAGAAAAGGATATTCAACATATCATCACACTAAAGGATTTTGATAATTTCTATACCAGCAAGGCTCATAACTTTAAGGATGCGAACGATTACTATCAAAAGTGTAGTGCAAAGCAATTTTTACCAAATATCCAGATACCGGTGTTGTTGATCAATGCCCTAAACGATTCTTTTCTGGGGGAAGACTGTTTTCCTTTTTCCGAAGCGAAAAACTCAAAATCGTTCTTTCTCGAAACTCCAAAATATGGGGGCCATGTAGGGTTTTGGGGACCCAAAAACATCACCTATACCGAAAGACGGGCACTTGCCTTTTTCATGGAAAAAGTACCCCTCTGAGTCTATCTTGAAACCGAAAAAGAACTTTGTTTTACTCTACGATCAACTTTCCTTGCATCACCCCATAATGTCCCGGGAAACTACATAGGTAATCGTAAGTACCCGCAGCAGGGGCATCAAACGTAATCGTAGTGGACTCACCGCCACCTATCAACTTGGTGTATGCAAGAATCGCATCACTTTCAGGTATGTATTCGGTTTCCCTGGCTATCGCAGCAGCAGCAGCAAAATCTGCCAAGTCTGTACCCGTGGCCAATAGAACGAAATTATGGCCCATGACCATTTTGTCCATTTTTCCTGTATGACGAAGCGTCAAGGTTACCTTTTTTCCAGCGGTTACCTTTAACTCAGATTTGTCGAACTGCATCAAATCGTTAGAAGAAAGCGCAATTACATTTTCGTCAACTTCTTTTTTCTCCTCTTTTTTGGTCCTGCTTACTTGGAACCCTTCTTCCTTTTTTTCTTCTTTCTTTTCACCACAGCCGACGAAAACAAGAATAAGACTCATTGAACTTAAAAAAAACAGCTTTCTCATATGAATTTTAGTGGTACGTTAATTAATCCTGAAAATTACGGGAAAATTATCAATCTATCTTCATCCACAAATCTGAATGCATTAATTTCAGGATGAAGCTGCCTTTCAATTTTCGTAATTTTAGCGGAGAGAACACAATTTTAGTTTTATGAATCCCAAATTGAGACGGCCTTTGGTTTATGCTTTTTTATCTATGACATTTTTTTGGAATTGTAAACCAAAACAGGAGAAGGAGGATGGTTTTGAGGTGAAGTATACCAAAACAGTTCCCGAAGAAGAAGAGGTTAAAGAACCGATTCCGGTAGATTTGGATAACAAGGGCATTGGTCCCATTGAATCCCTTTTGTTTCCCGAACAAATTGATGAAGACATGGCCGCTAATGGAGAGTCGAAATTCAACGCTCTTTGTATGCGCTGTCATATGATTGACGAACGCATGATAGGACCTGCTATGGTCGGCCTTTATGAACGACGAAGCCCTGAATGGGTGATGAACATGATATTGAATCCCGATGGGATGCTGCTTGAGGATCCCATCGCCAAGGCACTACTTAAAGAGTACCAAGCGGTAATGAACAACCAGAATCTGAGCGAAGAAGAAGCGCGCGAAATTGCGGAATACCTGCGTACATTGTAAATTCCAAAAAAATTATGCCCCGAATGACCAAAAGAAGCAACTGTCCATCATTTTTCATCACACTAGTGAGTGTTGTATTTTTATCTACTATGGGAAATGAACTAAAATCACAGGAAGTTCCGTACCAGGAGATTCTGGAATATCCTAAAGATTATTCTCCAGGAAACGTGGTCTCCCGTATGATTGACGGGTTGGGTTTCCGGTACCATTGGGCCTCAGAAGGTCTTACTGAAAAAGATTTGGCCTACAAGCCTTCAGAAGATGGTAGAACCGTTTTGGAAACACTTCAACACATTTATGGAATGTCGGAAATGATTTTAAACGCTCCTACGGCTACACCCAATGTGCGCCCAGCGGATTTTTCTGAAATTCCATACGAAACCCTTCGGGAAAAAACCCTTCGAAACCTAAAACAGGCTAGCGAAGCCATACTAGGGAAAAGTGCTGAAGAATTTGAAGCGTTTCAAGTGGTTTTTCAAAACGGAGACAATAGTACAGCTTTCCCGTATTGGAATCTCATTAATGGCATGCTTTCAGATTGCATTTATCACGCTGGGCAAATCACCATGTTGCGAAGAGCCAGTGGAAACCCGATAAATCCCAAGGTAAGTGTCTTCATGGGGAAAGTTAGAGAATAACCCGTTTTTTAAGGTCAACCTCATTTATAAGGCCAAATCTTATCTACCGCAACCTTATAGGTGGGATCTTCCATTACATTGACCTCGATAATGTCATGTGCATTGGCCAATAGTCTTCTACAATCGCGGCTCAAATGTTTCAGATGGACTTTTTTGCCCACCTTCTTGTAGCGTTCCGTGATTTTACTCACCGCTTCAATGGCTGACATATCCACAACCCGGCTTTCAGCGAAGTCGATAACTACTTCGTCTGGGTCATTTTGCACATCAAATTTTTCAGCGAACAACGTCGTACTTCCAAAAAACAAAGGACCATAAATCTCATAATACTTCACGCCATCTTCATCCACATGTTTCCGTGCACGGATACGAAGCGCGTTGTCCCATGCAAAAACCAAAGCGGAAATAATCACGCCAACCAATACCGCCAAGGCCAGATTGTGAAGGAAAATCGTAACCAAGGTCACCAAAACCATTACCAAAACGTCGGACTTAGGCATTCTTTTGAACACTCGCAGACTGGCCCATTCAAAAGTTCCTAAAGCGACCATAATCATCAGACCGGTCAAGGCAGCCATGGGAACCTTCTCGATAAGACTGGAACCAAACATGACGAACATGAGCAACATGACTGAAGCCACAATCCCAGACAAGCGCGCCCTTGCACCATTGGAGGTATTGATAAGACTTTGGCCAATCATAGCGCAGCCACCCATTCCGGAAAAAAATCCGGAAAGGATGTTTGCCGTGCCCTGAGCTACGGCTTCTTTGTTGCCCCTACCCCGTGTTTCGGTGATTTCATCTACAATATTCAGGGTCAATAAGCTTTCAATCAATCCTACCCCAGCTACAATGGCAGCATATGGAAAAATAATTTGCAAGGTTTCCAAGGTAAAAGGGATTTCAGGAATGTGAAAAGGTGGAAAACTCCCTTGAATGGAAGCGATATCGCCAATACTTCGGGTATCAATATTCAAAAAAAACACCAATCCGAAAACCAGTAGAATGGCGACCAAAGAAGCAGGAACTACCTTGGTCAGTTTGGGAAGACCCCAAATAACCAACATGGTCAACAGCACCAATCCCACAAAGGTGTATAGTAATGTGCCTTGCAACCATGCTCCATCAACCGTTTTGAATTGGTCTACTTGCGAAAGAAAAATGATGATGGCCAGGCCATTTACAAAACCAAAGATGACGGGATGGGGCACCAAACGCATCAGTTTCCCCAACCGCAAAAATCCAGCCGCCGTTTGCAGAATCCCTGCCAGAATCACAGCGGCAAAAACATATTCCACCCCATAATCCTTCGCCAAGCTCACGATGACCACAGCCACTGCGCCCGTTGCGCCAGAAATCATTCCCGGACGACCTCCCAAAATAGAGGTCACCAAGCCCATCACAAAAGCTGCGTACAAGCCGGTGAGCGGAGATAAACCCGCAATAAAAGCAAAAGCAATTGCTTCTGGAACCAAAGCCAGCGCCACCGTCAAACCCGATAAAACTTCGGTGCGGTAGTTGACTTTCTGCGAAAAATCAAAAAGATTCAGGTACTTTTTCATTGCCCACGTTTTGAAGCGGGCAAAAATAGAACTATTCCCAAAAGTAGCATGGGAACCGTTTCATTTTTACGGATTTGATACCCTTACCAGGAAGTTAGTCCTAATAATCGTTCTCCAAGGGGGGTCAGCTTAGCAGTCTCGTATTTATCCCGTTCCCAATTTCTGGGGTCACCGGGAAAAGCATACCCTTCTGGTGCCACTCTATTTTTCCAAGAATTGATGCGCCATTCGCGTAAAGCACTATTGTCCTCTTCAGCTGGCATCATGGAAATGTATTGGGCTATCCGAACTTTGTCCTTGGATCTATTGGGTCGTATGCCATGGGGCTCGGTACTATTGAAAATGAGTAAATCCCCAGCTTCCATCTTCACCTTTACGATTTTATCTTCCAAACCTTCCAAATCAGGTTGGAAACGATTTCGGTCTTCAGGCTGACTCAATTTCCAAGTATCGTAGTTTCGATAAAGCCAAGGGATGCATTGAAATCCGCCCATGTTTTCATCGGTTTGGTCTGCCAATGCCAAAACGCCTTGCACATTTTGGGGCTTGGTTTCAGGGTCGTAATCCCAATGGATGAAGCCCTTTTTTTGCTCGCCGGGTCGTTGGGGGAAGTTTAGGTTTGCACGGTCAATCGTCACCCATAGTTTTTCGGTACCCCAAACGTCTACAAAGGCATCATAAACTTTTTGGGTTTGTCGGTTGTTCCATAAATGTTGGTTATTGTAGACCTCAACCATGCCGGTTCCAGTGAGTTCCTTCATTTGCATTTCCGCTCTAGGCGGAGCATACCAGGTATTGGAATCATTGGGGTCTTTTTCATCAAATTCCCATAAGAAATCTGCAGTAGCTTGGGCCTGTGCTTTGGGGACAGCATTTTTGACCACGATGTAGCCGTTGTGCAACCAGAATTTCCAATCCGCCTCGGACAACACCCTAAGGGGAGTCCCATTGGAACGGTCATTTAAATGCAGTTTGCTGCTGGTGGCTGTTGAAGGGTTTCCGGGAATCGCTTCGTGTGCTTTATTGGCCATTTCCATTTTTGCTGCTTGTTTCATATCTCAGGATTTGATTCTTGATTCAAAACTAACGAGATGGTTCATCGCATTCTACCGTGATATTGATTCATATTTGAACAATATTGATATTTTATACTTCAAATTGTTTTTTTTGTGTCAATTTCGTGTAATTTCAGTCCAATAGATTGATGAAAGTACAGCTCGAAACCATATCGCCAAATGCCAAAAGTCCCTTTCGGCTATTGCATGACCCCAAGCTGAATCATCTTTTCTATTGGCATTTTCACCCCGAATTGGAGTTGGTTTATATTGAAGGGGCAAGCGCTAAAAGACATGTAGGTGACCATATTTCTGATTATGTGGATGGTGATTTGGTGCTTATCGGCCCCAATATTCCCCACCTCAATTTTGATCACGGGGTAACTACCTCCTACCGAAAAGAGGTGTTGCATATGAAATCTGATTTTAGGGAAAAGGTAGTGGGCAGTCTCCCAGAATTGAAACAAGTTGATAGATTGTTGGAGCTGTCCCGCTATGGTATTGCTTTTCACGGAGACACCAAGCAAAGAGTGGGAGCAATGATGAAAACCCTACATGAATTGGAGCCCTTTCAATTCTTCATGACCATCCTACAAATATTAAAGGAATTGGCCCAATCCGCCGAATTTCAACTTTTGCATACCAAACCTTTTGTGAACAAATACAGCGCAAAAGCCCAAAACCGTTTGCGGAAAATCTATGGCTATATCGATGAGCATTACCAACACAAGATAGCTTTGGAACAAGTAGCCGCTTTGTGCAACCTTACCAAACCTGCCTTTTGCCGGTACTTCAAAAAAGCTACGGGAAGTACTTTCGTTGCGTTTTTGAACCAATACCGAATCAGTCAAGCGAAGCGATTGTTATTGAAAGGAAAGAATGTAAGTGAGGCTTGCTACGAATGTGGTTTTGAAAGTCTATCGTATTTCAATCGTAGCTTTAAAAAGATTACGGGACAGAATCCGTCTGACTTCAAGGGGCCAATGGTTTAAAAAAAGAACCGCCCCGAACAGCTGTCCTGGGGCGATTCCTAACTAAATAACCAACCAAAAAACTATTTATTTCGTCGAGACTTTTATCAAGTCCTTACATTTTCTTTTGTGCCTTTACTTGCATGGTCGCATTAGCCGACTTAATTCTAGGTTTGCCTTGCTTTCCATCGCCTTTCAGGAACTGCTGATAACCACGTCCTCTAAACTCGTAGGTTGTTCCACTTGGGACGTGATATAGCTCTATGGTTCCATCGTTGATAACGTAGAGTTCAAAATAATCATTGCCCAAAAAGTCGTAATCGAGTGTTAAAGTTTTGAGCGTTTCATCGTTGGCCACGTCAAACACTTCATAGTTTCCAACATAATCCCATTGTATCTGTCCTGGGGCCAATCCTACAGGGTCAATTGACGATTCAAAGGTTCCGCGACCGTTTCCAGATACAAAGCGCAGGTAGTTTTCATCATCAAAATCATTGAGGGCTCCTACTTCACTGGTAAAACTTTTTTCCCACGCCCGGTATTCTTGCAAAAACAAGTGGATATTATCGTAAAAAATTCCAGTATAATGGATTGTATTCGTATAATGACCCCGCAACACATAGCTGGAATCTGAATTTGGGTCATACAACTCAATAGTATCCCCATTTAGGGCATATACTTCCAATATCCATCGTCCATCCAAATCATGATTGATTTCCACGGCACCAGCTAGGGTTCCATAAGACCCCACATCAATCCCGATACCGTTTCCGGTTCTACCAATCCCAACCAAATTATTATTGGCAAACAACACACCTCGGTTGAAGGATACCGTAAAGGCGTTCTGCAAGAACGGTACGGAGGCTCGAACGTTGCTCGCGTTGATATCCACGTACCATAAATCGAAAGATTCCAGTACCAAAGCGGTATTCAAGGGGGATTCTTCGATGAAATCATCTTCAATGAGGACTTCCGTATAACATGAACTGACGAGCAGTCCGATAAAAAACAAGCTGAGAAAGTGTATTGTTCGTTTCATAGTAGTGGTATTTGTACTATGTAACCCAAGCACTGTGCCAAAAATCATAAAGTTTTGATAATCAGTTGTTAATAGGTTGTTCTTAGGAATCTTTAGCTTTGATGGGAAATTCGCCTACATGAACAAACAACCAAAA
The DNA here is from genome assembly GCA_039027495.1 of Bacteroidota bacterium. Lineage (GTDB taxonomy): Bacteria > Bacteroidota > Bacteroidia > Flavobacteriales > Flavobacteriaceae > Flagellimonas. Next base: position 76,642 of record JBCCKH010000014.1, on the reverse strand, counting down.
ATGGCCGTAATCGGCGGAGGAAGCTGGGGGACTGCCTTGGTCAAAATGCTTTCAGAAAATCTGGATACGGTCGGTTGGTACATTCGAAACGATTCCATAATCCGCCATTTGCAACAGGAAGGCAACAATCCACAATACATTAGTTCAGTGCAATTCGATGTGTCCAAACTGGATTTGAGTTCGGAACTGGATTCCATCATCAATGCTTATGATATCTTGATTTTTGCGATTCCTTCGGCTTTTTTGGAAAATGAACTGCAAAAGGCATCTGTTCCGCTCGCCACAAAAGTGGTTTTTTCGGCCATCAAGGGAATTGTTCCAGAAACAGGCTTGATTGTGGGCGAACATTTTCATGAACAATACCAAGTCCCTTTTGAGAGCATAGGTGTGATTACCGGTCCGTGTCATGCAGAAGAAGTTGCTTTGGAACGCCTTTCTTATTTGACCATTGCTTGCGCGGATACTTTAAAAGCTGAACTGGTGGCCAATCAGTTGAAAAGCCACTACATCCGAACCAAAATATCAGACGATATTATCGGAACCGAATACGCCGCAATGCTTAAAAATATTTATGCTATTGCCGCAGGTATTGCGCATGGATTGGGCTATGGGGACAATTTTCAAAGTGTGCTGATGAGCAATGCCATCCGCGAAATGAAGCGTTTTATTGCTTGTGTTCATAAAATGAAACGCAACATCAACAACTCCGCTTACCTTGGTGATCTGTTGGTCACGGGCTATTCCATTTTTAGCCGAAACCGTATGTTTGGCAACATGATTGGCAAGGGGTACACCGTTAAGAGTGCCATGATGGAGATGAACATGGTGGCCGAAGGGTATTACGCCGCAAAAAGTGCCCATGATTTGATGGAACGCTTGGAAAAGAAGTCCAAAACGCCCATTATTGATGCAGTACATTCCATTTTATATAAAGGAAAGAACCCCAAAAAGATTTTCACGAAACTTACCGAAAGGTTGGATTGATTGCCTTAGAAGGTCAAAACTTCATCGGAAATGCTTTTCCCTCTGGGTATGGATTTGTCCTTCACCCCAATGGTCATCGTATCATAGGATTTGATATGATGTTTGTTTACGATAAAGGACTTGTGTACCCGGCTAAAGTAATTCGGCAACTGTTCCAAAGTGGCTTTGATGGTGCCGTAGCTGGTAATTTTGGAGTCATCCGCCAGATGATAGGTCACGTAATTTCCCAATCCTTCAATATAAAGAATGTCTTGTGTAGGGACCCGATGCGTTCTTCGGCTTGACCGGATTTCGAGAACCTCATGTCCAAAAGCCTTGTTTTTTTCAGACTCAACTACCCACAATTGGAAAATTTTAATGGCCAAAATCAACAAGGTCGTCGTATTGATCAATACTATGGCCCTAACAATCATCATTATATTGAATAGCCCATTGCTGGAATCATTCAAAAGTAAGTTCTCGTAAAACAGATGGATGAATACGCGTTGCAAAATACCCCCTAACAGCAATACCAATGCATACCCCAACAAAAAAGGCATGTATTTTTTCTGTAATAGATATTTCGGAAGCAGAAAATAAATGGTGGTGTAAACTGCCAAAATACGGATGGGCATCAGCACAAATTCCAGGTAAAAAGAAGCGAGATAACCTGCTTCATTTACCCAAATCAGCCCAAACAGCAAATAGTATCCCACCCAAAAAACAGCATGGGTCGCTATCCTTGAATTGAACAGATAAAAGTTCTTCATTCCATCATCATACTAAACGGGGTGTACGCATAAAAACCAGTGGTCTTTATATAAATTCTGTCATCACTAAAAGTAGCCATTCTAATTTTATGCCTGTCTTAAACAAACCACAAATGCACAAAGTAATCCTTCCTTTTATCCTAAGCTTACTACTCTCTACTTCTACTTGGTCACAATCTGAAACATTGGGCAGAAGGGCACTCTTTGAAGCCAAAATCAAAGCGCCCGAAGCCCCAGTGCCAGGTGCCAAAATCATATCACTCGAACCAAATAGTCCCCTGGAAAAAGCGGGCTTTTTACCGAAAGACATCATCATCAAAGTCAATGGGGTTTTGGTTAAGGACACTAACGTATGGAGCGACATCCAATACGGTTTGCGCGGCAGTACCAAAACCTCCATCAAAGTCCTTAGAGGAGCCAAAACAGTTGAGCAGTCCGTGCAATTCAATAGTTTGAAAAAGGAGGTGCATCCAGATTTGGAAACCTTCTATGAAGAAATCACCAGTAGCTACGGCATTACTCAGCGCGTCATCATTACAAAACCCAAAAAAACAGGAAAACAGCCTGCAGTAGTGCTCATTGGAGGATTGAGTTGCTCAAGCATTGAGACCTACTCCGGACGCAGGGGCACCAACTGGGGAAAAACGATTCGAAACTTGGTGGAAAAATCAAACATGGTGGTTATGCGCATCGAAAAACCCGGAGTTGGTGATAGTGAAGGTGATTGCAGTCAATCGGATTTTTTGATGGATTGGGAAGGCTATCGAAGCGCCATTGTCCACCTCAAGTCAAAAGCGTACGTGGATACCGAAAAAATTATCGTTTATGGTTCTAGTATGGGTAGTGCATTGGCACCGGTGCTTGCGAACGAATTCGATTTGGCTGGTATTATTTCCGACGGAACTTTTTTCAAGACTTGGTACGAGCATATGCTGGAAATTGAACGCAGAATTCTCTCTTTTAAAGGCAACAGCGAATCCGAAATCGTGCAAAAAATGAATGCCTACTACATTCCACTATATCATGGCATGCTAATCGAAAAAAAGTCTTATCAGCAGATTGTTGCAGAACGTCCGGCCCTGGCCGCATACAATTATCATGACCCTGAGCATATGTACGGTAGACCCATGGCATACTACCAGCAATTACAGGAATTTGATTTGGCCGGTGCTTGGGAAAAAGTAACGGTTCCTGTACGAATCTTGCGAGGCACGAATGATTGGATTATGTCGGCCTATGATAACAAAATGATTATCGACGTACTTGCGCGAAACGATCACAAAGACCATGAACTGTACGAATACCCTGGACTAGACCATTGGAATACCATTCATGAAAGTCCAAAAGATTCTTTTGAAGGCAAGCCAGGAAAATGGGATTCGGGGACGATTGATTTGATCATTGGCTGGGCACAACAAATGGCCGGCCTGTCCCCCTAAACGCGTTCGAGTGAAAAGTTGGAGTGTGATTCCAAAGCGTCTTCCAAAGCCGTCTTGAATTCAGAAAGTTGTTCGGCTTGGTAACTAAAAGCTTCCTGAAATTCGGAAAGAACCGCATCTTGATGTTCGCGAATGCTGTCAATATCGAAATACAACCGTCCTGTTCTGCGAATAAAGAAATCCATGGGGTTCAACACCATTTCGGTTGCTATGGAAAACTGTACTTCGGCACGAATCAATCTTTCTGGCGCTGATTCCCCCTTTAATGCTGCAAAAGTTTCCAAAATACTCTCGGTTTGCTTGCCATAGGTGGTCACCAAATACCAAGCATCATACTCCGAGAATCCTTCTTCTTTCAAACGCGAATACACTTCAGCGATATATTTCTTTACGTGTTTGAATTTCTTGAATTCATTCCCGCAAAGTGGAATCTTGTCCGTAGTACAAGCTTCAAAAATCAATTGCTGTTCTTCTTCCATCTTTTTGGTCACGCGATTCACGATGCGCTCGGCCATTTTACGATATCCTGTCAACTTTCCGCCCGCGATACTTATCAAACCGGAATCAGAAGTAAAGATCTCGTCTTTTCTTGACAGTTCGGAAGCCGATTTGCCTTCTTCATGAATCAAAGGACGGAGCCCGGCCCACGAAGAAATAACATCTTCCAGCTCCAGATTGATGTCTGGGAACATATTGTTTACGGCTGAAATCAAATAGATGGCATCGGCGGCATCGATTTTGATATCGTCTTTGTCCAGATTAAAGTTGGTATCCGTGGTACCCACATACGTCACCTTCCCGCGTGGGATGGCGAACATCATTCGCCCATCGGGAACATCAAAATACACAGATTGTTTTACGGGAAGTTTCTTTCTTGGAAATACCAAGTGCACCCCTTTGGTAAGGTGCAAACGTTTTCCTTTTTTGGAATTGTTAACGCTGCGCAATTCATCTACCCAAGGCCCTGCGGCACTGACCACTTGCTTTGCCGAAATGGAAAAGGTTTTTCCCGTTACCTCATCGGATACTTCTACTCCGTTTACCTGACCATCTTTGTACAAAAAGTCGTTCACTTTAGCATAGTTCAATGCTTGTGCGCCATATTGCAAGCTGGTTTTGAGGTTTTCAATGGTAAGCCGGGAATCATCCGTACGGTATTCGGCATAATAGCCTGCACCGTTCAATATCTTCTTCGGAAGCAGGGGTTCTAGTTTCATTGCTTCCTTTTTTTCCAACATTTGGCGTTTGTCATCCCCAGAAACTTGGGCCAAAATATCATAGACTTTCAACCCGATGGAGGTGAGCCATTTGCCATAAGAACCTCCTTCAATCAAGGGCAACAACATCTTTTCAGGTAGGACAAGATGTGGGGCCAATTTATGTACAATAGCTCGTTCCGAACCTACTTCCTTGACCAACCAAAAGTCAAATTGCTTTAAATACCGTAGTCCTCCATGAATGAGTTTGGTGGATTTGCTGCTGGTACCCGAAGCAAAATCGCCTTTTTCGAGCACCACCACTTTCATCCCTCTAGATGCGGCGTCCAAGGCAATTCCAGCTCCCGTTATACCTCCGCCAATCACGACCAAATCAAAGTGGGTTTTTTTGATTTCCACGATTTTGGAAGCCCTATCTACATTGGAAAAACGAATATTTTCTTTCATAGCTCATTTTTTTGTTGACAAAACCTTGCAAAGAGAAGGGTGTTTGCCGATACAAATGTTAAGGAATCATCATTTCTGTTGGGTGGATGTCCTTTAGAAGAGGTGCAAGTTAGCATTCTTTAGGCTTATTTCACATGACTATGCTACTCTATTACCTTTTTGTCCAAAAAATATTGTACGAGTGCCTCTTTCATCAATACGGATTGCTCTCCAGCCTTCAATGGGGGGAGTTGTTGTACTACCTTGTAGTGTGGCCATCCATCATCATCAAAAAAATCAAAGTCGTAATAACCGTATGGTTCCAACAACCGGCAGATGGCAACATGTATAAGGTTTATCTTTTCGTCTTTTTTGAATGTTCTTTGGTAATCCCCGAGTTCTTGCACCCCTACCAAATACAACATTCCGTCCAGGTCTAAATCCTCTCCGTCCGAAAACCGCTCGGACAGCTTTCGCACCAAAAGTTCCCATCTTGATTTTAATACATCATCTCTTCCCATATCCCTTGTACAGCAGAAAACAAAAGTACGAACCAATAGGCTATATTTGTTAAAATCCGTCTATGAGCTTTTTGGATATTGTTCTGGGTGTATTGTTGATTTGGGGCCTATACAAAGGCCTTCGCAATGGGTTGTTCGTCGAAATTGCGTCCCTTGTTACCCTTATTGCAGGACTTTATGGTGCCATTCGATTTTCTTACCTGACCGCCAACTATTTAAACGAATCGTGGAATTGGTCAGGAAACCAAGCCAAGATTGCTTCATTTCTTATTACATTTTTCATCATCGTCGTGTTAGTTCATTTTGCTGGAAAGTTTTTGACCAAAATTGCCAATTTCGCCATGTTGGGTTGGTTAAATACCATAGCAGGAGGTGTTTTTGGTGCACTTCGCGTAGCTGTCATCCTAGGCGCTTTACTTGTTTTCTTTGATCGCTTGGATGCACAATTCAATATTGTTGGAGAAGAAACCCGAGAAAGTTCAATACTGTATGCACCAGTACGCGATATAGGAGCTTTCGTTTTTGATTTTGTATTGGAGAAAAAAGAAACGCACGAAAACGCTCAATATGAAGAAATTATTTGAGTCCTCTCCGTGAAAGGAACCCTTTACCCGACCAACGGCTTCCCTAATCATTCCACATCTGTAAGAAAAGCAATTCAAACCGGTTACTTATCGGTTGAATCAGGTGCTTGATGGATTTTATTGGGGCTCCCCTTTAAGCTCCAATAGTTTAGCATTTGAGCACAAGAGAATACTAACGGTTTCTAAAATCGTATATGAAAATGAGAACATTGAGAATCATCGCCATTTTGGTGATGGGTTCACTTTTCGTGACCTGTTCACAAAGTGAATCCAATGGTGAACTACCCGTAGGGACCGGTACAGACGGTCAAATCAATCCAATAGATGTGGTACAAATGGAGATTGAGTTATTGAACTTAATCAATGAACATCGCGCCCAGTTGGGCAAATCAACTCTGCTGTCCATGCCTACCGTAGAAAAATACGCTGAGGACCACAACACCTATATGATTTCACAAAATCGATTAAGCCATGACAATTTCAATAGTCGTGCTGCAAGTATTTCCAATGAAACCAGCGCTTCGGAAGTTGCTGAAAACGTTGCGCGTTTCTATGGTACCGCCGAAAAAGCCCTGGAAGGCTGGCTGGATAGCAACGACCATAAAGGCACCCTGGAGGGGACATATTCCCACACGGCGTTGAAAATCAATTTGGACGCTTCCGGTAAACCATATTTCACACAAATATTCCTGACCCTGAAATAATGAGAATTTCAACACGCAAACCGAACCGTCATCTTTTCATATCTTACAGAAAATTTAATGGATGGCGACACGGGAACCCTTCAATTTGATGAAATGGGTTGAAGAAAATCGTTCAACCCTAAAACCACCTGTAGGTAACAAAAATCTTTACAAAGAGGCAGGAGACTACATCGTCATGATTGTAGCTGGCCCCAACGCCCGAAAGGATTATCACTACAACGAGACGGAAGAACTGTTTTACCAACTCGAAGGGCAAATAGAGGTTCATATTCAAGAAGACGGACAAAAGAAGACCATGAAACTGGGTCCAGGGGATATGTATTTGCACCCCGCCAAAGTACCGCATTCGCCAGTACGTCATGAAGGTTCTATTGGTCTGGTCGTTGAACGCAAACGAAAAGACCTAAAAGGGAAAGATGGACTCTTGTGGTATTGTGATAAATGCAATGCGAAACTACACGAAGTTTATTTCACCCTAGAAGATATTGAAAAGGACTTTCTGAAGCATTTTGAAGATTTTTACGGTTCTGAAGAATTGCGTACTTGTCGCAATTGCGGCTCGGTAATGCCTGCAGATAAACGTTTTATAAAACTCATTTAAGGTATGCTTTGGATTGCCAAATCGCTAATCGCGCTTGTTGCCCTTTTGCACTTTTATTTTTTGTGGCTGGAAATGTTCGCTTGGACTACCAGAGGGAAGAAAGTATTTCGAAACTTTCCGAAGGATTTATTTGAGCCCACGAAGGCTATGGCGGCCAATCAAGGACTTTATAATGGTTTTTTAGCGGCTGGATTGGTTTGGTCTATTTTGATAACCAATTCCGACTGGCAATTTAATGTAGCACTCTTCTTTTTGTCCTGTGTAATTGTTGCAGCGCTATATGGAGCGGTCAGCGTTTCCAAGAAAATCTTCTTTGTTCAGGGGGTGCCCACAGTATTGGCTTTGACCTTTTTACTACTCGCTCATTATTTGTAGTTCACAAGCATACGCAAAACCACTTTCTTCGTAATTTTGTGGAAAATATAACAAAACAACATTCAAATGTTAGAAATATCGTCTGTTGCTCACAGTTTTGGATTAGAGCAGGTCTTTGATGCTTTAGGTTTGAAAGAGATGAATGCCGGTACCTCAACAGGGTCCCAAGACTTTGGTTCTGGAGAAACCATAACTTCTTTTTCTCCCGTAGATGGCCAGGTCATAGGCAAAGTATCCGCTACTACTCCCGAGGACTATGAAAAAGTGATGCAGACTGCACAGACGGCCTTTGCACATTGGAGAACACTGCCTGCTCCAAAGCGCGGAGAGGTGGTACGACAGTTCGGTGAAAAATTGAGAGAACTCAAAGAACCCCTAGGAAAATTGGTTTCCTATGAAATGGGAAAGTCCTATCAAGAGGGGTTAGGCGAGGTTCAGGAAATGATTGACATCTGCGATTTTGCGGTTGGACTTTCCAGACAGTTGCACGGGTTGACCATGCATTCTGAAAGACCAGGTCACCGCATGTATGAACAATACCATCCATTAGGTGTGGTCGGAATTATTTCCGCTTTCAACTTTCCTGTTGCGGTTTGGGCTTGGAATACGGCCTTGGCTTGGGTTTGTGGAGATGTTTGTGTCTGGAAGCCTTCCGAAAAAACACCACTTTGTGGAGTAGCTTGCCAAAATATCATTGCGCAAGTGCTTCAGGAAAATAATTTGCCTGAAGGCATTTCATGTTTGATCAATGGCGATTATACCGTCGGGGAAATGCTTTCCAAGGATACACGAATTCCTTTGGTTTCGGCTACAGGTTCTTCTCGTATGGGAAAAGCAGTTGCGGCCGCAGTAGGGGCTCGTTTGGGAAAATCCCTTTTGGAACTTGGTGGGAACAACGCTATCATCGTAACGCCTGATGCAGATATTAAAATGACGGTTATCGGCGCCGTTTTTGGTGCTGTGGGTACAGCAGGACAGCGCTGTACCTCTACGCGAAGACTCATCATCCACGATTCTATTTATGAACCAGTGAAAACTGCTTTGGTAGATGCCTACCAACAACTCAAAATTGGTAATCCTTTGGATGAGAACATGCATGTTGGACCGCTAATCGATACCCAAGCCGTTGCCCAATATAGCAAGGCGCTTGAAACGGTTAAAGAAGCAGGAGGTAAGGTAATCGTTGAAGGTGGAGTGCTTTCTGGAGAAGGTTTTGAAAGCGGTTGTTATGTTAGACCTGCCATCGCCGAAGCCGAAAACCATTTTCATATTGTTCAGGAAGAAACTTTCGCACCCATCTTATATCTCCTAAAATATTCTGGGGATGTGAATGACGCGATTGCATTGCAAAATGGGGTTAAACAGGGGTTATCTTCAGCCATTATGACGAACAACCTTCGGGAAGCAGAGGCTTTCTTGTCTGCTGCGGGAAGTGATTGTGGAATCGCTAATGTCAATATCGGTACCTCTGGTGCTGAAATTGGGGGTGCGTTCGGTGGCGAAAAAGAAACCGGCGGAGGCCGAGAAAGTGGTTCAGACGCTTGGAAAGTGTACATGCGTCGACAAACAAACACTATCAACTACACCACAGAACTACCGTTGGCTCAAGGCATCAAATTCGATTTGTAGGCGCGAGCTACAGACCAGCGAGGTATTCATAAGAGTTTTTTAAGGTTTTTTCGGGTTCTGGGGTCAAATCACGTTCCAAAAAGAAATGTTCTACACCCGATTTTATACCCTGTTCCACAATTCCTTTGATGTCGTATACCCCATCGCCGGGGTCGCTCATAAAAGGGAAGCCTTGTACCCATTCCTCGGGGGTAGTCCCATCTCCTGCGAATTGAAAAGATTCTTTAGCATCCTTTAGGTGCAATAGCTTGAACCGATTGGGATAAGCCTTTAGATATTCGATTGGATTTGCCCCTGCAGCTTGCATCCAAAAGACATCTAACTCAAACTGCACGAAGGCCTCGTTCGTATTTTGCAACAGAAAATCCATGGGGGTTTCACCTTCAAAGGTTTTGTGTTCATACCCATGGTTGTGATACACAAATTTCATGTCATATTTGGACATTTTTTCACCAAAAGTATTGAACTCTTCAGCGTACCTCTTGTAATCATCCAAGCTGTTTCGCTGTTCTTGTATGGCAGGTAACACCAAATATTTGGCTTCCAAGGGTGCTACCTCATCCAACATTTTATCCAGGTTGTTTCGAAGCGTATCCAAATCCGTATGCAATGATGGAGTGGAAAGCTTGTAAGTCTTTAACAGCGCCACAGTTTCTTTTACGGAATAGCCATAAAAGGCATTTTTCTCTAGACCGAGCATGGGTTTGATGTTTTCCCAATCCGCTTTCGCTTTGTCTGAACTAAACTCATAAGGGCCAAAAAATTCTATTTCAGTGTATCCCAATTCGGAGAGTTTCTTTAGGGTTCCCTCCAAATCTGCTTCTGCCATTTTAGGAATCGTAAAAAGCTGGACCCCAATATTGATTTTGGATTCGAATTCAGATGGGGATTGCCCTAAAATTCCTTCAAAGGGACTTACGGCCAATAAGGCTCCTGTACCCAATAGGCTGTTTTTAATGGCAGTGCGTCTTTTCATGATTACGAGTTTTGAAGTTCTGTTTTGATACGATATAAAAATGGTTTTCTTCTCGGAGCATCCTGTTTCGGTTCAGGCAAACGTTCAAAAATACCAAGGGAAAGCATTTTCTTTTGGAAGCGACTACGCTCGAGCCTTTTGTTTAAAATCGTTTCGTGAAGTCGATGCAATTCAGGCATCGTAAATTCTTCCGGAAGTAAATTGAACGAAATATGCTCCAAGGTTATATCTCGTTGTAATTTTTGCACAGCCGCTTGTGCCATCTGCTCATGGTCCAGCCACATAGGTGGTAGTTGCTTGATATCGTGCCAACCAAAAGACTGTTGCCATTCCCCTCCCGTGGGTTGGGTTTTGTCAATATCGACCAACGCATAATACACCATAGAGACGAACCTGCCGTTTATCCAGAGGTCTTCGCTCCAAGGCATATCCAGTCTTTTAGCTACCTCACGAAACTCCTTTTTAAAATTTCGATTGGCCCCACCAAAAACCGTAAATAGTTTTAAAAAAGATTGTTTTACTCCTGTTCGTTCTTCTAGCACACGAACAGCCGCATCATCAGTGGACTCTTCTTTTCCCACATATCCACCCGGCAGGGTCCATTTGCCCTCAAAGTCCAAAAGCAAGATTTTGAGCTTATCCTCCTGAAAACCCAAAATTGCAATGTCGACTGAGATGTTTGGCAAAAACAACTGTTCGCCTTTTTCAACAATGTCAACCATATCCATAAAATAAAGGTATGAAAATTTTATTTGTGGCAAAAAGACACATTGAATATATTTGTGAAATTCTCAAAAGTCATCCCTCATGAAAAAGGTGTTCATAAAATTGATCAAAATCGTTGGAATCCTAGTGCTATTATTCGTTGTTGCTGTCGCTGCGATTTACTTCACCGGTGTGGGATACAAGATGAAACCCTTGCATACTTCCATTGAAAACGTAAGCGCAGAACCCACGGAAAAAACCCTTGATTCTTTAGCCAAAGCTTATGTTGCACAAATGTCTTTAGAAGAAAAAATACTTCAAATGCGAGGGGAGACGTATGCTGGCGGTTTGATTAAAATGTTGACCAATTTTCTAGGCAAAAAGCGTTTTCCACACGTTTATGTGGGTGAAAATGAACGTTTGGGCATTCCTGCTTGGGTACTGTCTGATGGACCTCGAGGCGCTAGAGTACGGGACAAATCCATTGATGGGGTGACCACCTTTCCCGTCGCCATGGCCCGCGGCGCAAGCTGGAATACCGATTTGGAACAACGCATCCATGAAGTGATTGCCTCTGAAATACGAGCAAACGGGGCCAACTATGCTGCAACTCCTTGCATCAACCTTTTGCGTCACCCTGGCTGGGGAAGAGCTCAAGAAACCTATGGCGAAGACCCTTGGCTTTTAGGAGAATTTGGGGTCGCCGCAGTAAAAGGCATTGAAAAACATAATGTTATGGCCTGCCCCAAACATTTTGCTTTGAATAGCATCGAAAATTCACGATGGGTCATTGATGTTTCGGTAGATGACCGAACGCTTCACGAAGTTTATCTGCCTCACTTCAAAAAAACCGTTCAAGAGGGAAAACCCGCCTCTATCATGAGCGCATATAATTCCTTGAATGGTGAATTTTGTGGAGAAAACCAACGTCTACTAACCGATATTTTAAGGAAAGATTGGGGCTTTGAAGGCTTCATTTCCACCGATTGGTTTTACGGAGTGTATGATGGCGTGGCGGGTATTAAAGCGGGCCTAAATGTTGAAATGCCCGTACAGCAGGCATACGACCCTGAAGTGATAGAAAAAGCGATTGCAGAAGGACAAATTACGGAAGCGCAAATCGATAGCCTAGTGGTACAAACCTTACGCACCCGTTTGAAATATGCCATCGCCAACGACCAATCTGACTATCCTTTGGACATCATTGGGCGAGAAAATCATATTGCTCTAGCTCAAGAAGCAGCCGAAGAGGGGATGGTTCTGCTCAAAAATGAAAATAATACCCTGCCTTTTGATTCCAAAAAAGGAAAAACCGTTGCAGTAATCGGTCGCTTAGCTGATGTAGAAAATACGGGTGATCATGGCAGTAGCGATGCTACCCCAGTTTACGTAACCACACCCTACGAAGGGCTAGTAGCTTATCACAAAAGTTTGGGCAATACAGTTGAGCTTCATGATGGCAAGGATTTGGCTTCCGCAAAAGCTTTGGCTGAAAAAGCGGATGAAGTTATTCTCGTGGTTGGATTCACTCATGAAGATGAAGGCGAATTCATTGTATTGAAAAGAGAGACGATGGAAGCTTCTGCTAAAGCGGGAGAATTCATAGGAGAGACCCGAATTGGAGGGGACCGTGAAGATGTAAGGCTCCTTGATGAAGATGAAAAGCTTATCAAAAGCTTGGGAGGATTAAATCCGAAAACAGCCGTGGTCTATATTGGGGGAAGTGCTATAGATTTGTCTTCTTGGGAAGATAACGTACCCGCAATTCTTTTTTCATGGTATGCCGGTATGGAAGGAGGAACCGCCTTGGCCAACATCCTTTATGGAAAAACCAATCCAAGCGGAAAACTTCCCTTCACTATTGCACAAAACCAATCCGATTATCCTACGTTTGAACCTTTTTCGGAAACCGCCACCTACGATTACTATCATGGCTATACCCTGTTTGAAAAAAAGGCATTGGATATCGCTTATCCTTTTGGTTTTGGAATGAGCTATACCTCTTTTGCAGTAGATAGTTTAAAAGTAGTACAACCTGAGCTTCTTTCCACCGAGACACTTCAAGTAAATATTCAAGTTTCCAATACGGGAGCTATGAAAGGAAAAGAAGTGGTTCAGCTATATGTGGGTTTCCCCATCAGTGCGGTAGACCGTCCTAACAAACTTTTGAAAGGGTTTCATAAAATTGAACTGGAGCCCAACGAAACTCAAATGGTTTCCTTTAAGGTACCCATGTCCGAGTTGGCATGGTTCAATTCTGAAAAACAGGAATGGGAAATAGAAGAAATGGAATACGAACTATGGGTTGGAACTTCTTCTCGCGCCGAAGACTTGGTCAAAACAGCATTTAAGGTCATAAAAAAACCGCCAGTATCTGCTGAACTATAATACTGACGGTCTTTAAACCAACTTAACTAACTCAAACTTAAATCAAACCCTATTCCAGTGCCGGAACTTTGTCGGGAGAAATAGGGTTGTTTACCTAATATGGTACTAAGGTCATGCAATACGACCAATAATGAAAAGACCTTCTCATAACTGGTGCCATATTTTGTATGATTGGTTGATTTTATCAGGTTCTTTACTTTTTGTAGTTGTTAAAATGTTGTCCTAAACAGCTAGCTTTCTTGCCCTTAAATTCAAAAGTTTAGCGTTTTTTTTAATAATTTACAGGCATAACACTAATCATTTAAACAAATGTCTAAGAACACTACCTATCTCTTGGGTATCTTGGCAACAATTGTTTTGGGTACTTTATTGTATCTGAATCTTTGTAGTGAATGCCAAGGCATACCTGTCCAAGAGGATTCCAGTTCGACCGTGAACGAAGAAACGGTACCTCCAGAACCAGAGCCATCTTCTTTTCCGTTTGCGCTTAGCGCGGATGGTTTGGATTTTACCTCACAAGACAATTTCAATTTCAATTTGTCATCCCCTTCTTTTTTGATGCCTTTGGCTACTTCTGTCGGAGACGGCGTAGAACAATTGAAAACCTTTTTGGGTGAAAATGAAAACATGTCCATTAACCTGACCGGATTGTACCGTGCGGATGAAGCGAATCCTACTGCCTTTCCCAACCTTGGATTGGCTCGTGCCAACTCGGTAAAAAACCATCTGGTTATCTCTGGAATTTCCTCAAGTCAAATCAACACCTTTGGCAAGTTGGAAGAAACTTTGGTTCCGGACGAAAGCACGCTTTTAGGACCTATTACTTTCGGCTTAAGTGAGAAAAGTGATGATGAAGGTGAGGCTTTGCAAGCGCTTTATGACAAAATCAAAGCGGAACCCCTTATCCTTTATTTCAACACAGGCGAAGCAGCGATAAATCTCACTGCAGAACAACGCCAAAAGGTAGCGGACATCTCCAAATATTTGGACAAGGCTTCCGATGCACAATGTTTGATTGTAGGCCACACCGATAACACCGGACAGCGCGCTACGAACATTCAATTGGGAAAGGAAAGAGCAGACTTTGCCAAAGCCTATCTCATTCGCAATGGTATTATGGAATCCAAAATCCTAACCGATTCAAAAGGTCCGGATGAACCTATGGTTTCCAACGATACGGAAGAAGGCCGTTCCAAAAACCGCCGAACGGTAGTTACACTCAAATAAAACACTAATCATAAATACAATACAATGAACTTTGAAAATCTAAATATCTGGTGTTGGATCATCCCTGCCTTGGTAGGTATCATCTCCGGAATTCTCGGCTATCTCATTGGAAAAGGAAGCCATACTGAAAAAACCATAGACCATTCTGATGCGCTGAAAAATCTGGAAAACCAGAACGCCAAACTGAAGGCAGACCTTGACGCTTGTAACCAAAAATTGGTTTCAGCCAGTACTTCAACGGCCGCTGCCTCTGAAGCAAATGCTATTGTTGCCGATGCGGGTCCTGTACTCATTCCTTTTGATGCTGATGCAGCCAAAGCAGCTTTCGGCAAGAAAATAAAACAAGATGACCTTAAAATTGTAGAAGGTATAGGCCCTAAAATCGAAGGGCTGTTCCACAATTTTGACATCAAAACCTGGAAGGCCCTTTCGGAAGCTTCTGTTGCAAAATGCCAAGAGGTTCTGGATTCTGGTGGAGACCGTTATCGCATCCATGACCCGGCTTCGTGGCCCATGCAAGCGAAAATGGCCTATGAAGGCCAATGGAAAGAGCTCATCAAATGGCAAGATGAACACAAAGCAGGAAAATTCTAAAAAGACAAAAGCACCGGGGTCAACCTGGTGTTTTTAGTTTCTACCCCTTTCGCCGGGATAAAACGTATGCACGGGGTCGCTTTGCCAGTAGGCCTTGGTATCCACATCCATTAGCGTAAGACATCCTTTAAAGGCAGCACCGGTGTCTAAGTTCCAGACTTTCGCTTTTCGCAAGGGCAATACCTCCTCTACTTTGGAAATTGGCGTATGTCCAATAAAAATCTCTTTGTAGTGTGTAAAACGCTGCGGGTAGTTTGGGTCATTCTCATCTACCTTGTCACCCAAGACCTTGGCCAACTCCCACAACGTTCTGTCCCAATAAAACAATTGTTCAAAATATTCGAAAGCTATTCCCTTGAGATTGGTAAATCCGGCATGAAGGAACAATCGATTTTGTTCATCCAAATAATAGTTTTGAAGGGCGTCATAAAAGGTCAAATGCTCAGGCCAAGCTTCTTCTCCCAAAGCGAGATAGGAATCACGGGTAGCCTTACCGCCATGCGCAAGCCATTGTGGATTTTCTTTTTTGGTCAGCATCCATTCCTTGCACAATTCATCATGGTTACCCCGAATAAAAGTACATTGATGTGATTTTTGCAAGTCCATTAAAAAAGATATGGTTTCAGTCGCAGTACTCCATCCATCCACATAATCTCCTAAAAAAATCAAGTGGTCTTGTTCCGTTACCACTGCGCGCTCCATAACTTGTTCCAAAGCCCTCACTCCCGAATGGATATCTCCAATCGCCAATGTTCTCATGCCAACAATTTTGCGCAAGTATACAGCACAAAAGCCTAGCATGGCCCAAATTCGGGTTTAACTTTTGATTATGGATGTGCCCAACGCTGGGATTTCGACCAAATTGTTAAAAACTCATAGTGCATTTCATCGATTTTAGTAAGAAAGCTTTAACAGGAATTTTAGTTTTTTTTATATTGAAAGGCTAATTCATTTTAACTTCTACTATATGAAAAAACCTTTACCTATCCGTGTATTGTTTTCTATTGCATTGGGTTTGTTTTTGTTACCGCTTTCGGCGCAAGACTTAAAGAGATCCGCTGACGATGGTCCCCAAAAGGGCCATAATCTGTACAAACAATCAAAACTGTATGACAGTAAATCAGGTCCTGTAGGTGCCAAACCCAAAGCTGTGGGTGATAGAGCCATGGACCGATTAGCTTTCGAGCTAAGACAACTACGCGACCCCGCGACGGGTAAAATTCCCGATGACATCCAATCCAAAGAGGCAAAGTTCTCTGACAGAATTGCGACTGGTGACATCCAGCAGCAAATGGCCAAGGAGCACGGTGAAGAAGCTTCAAGAAGAAGATTCTTTTACTGGAGAAACCGAGGACCAGCCAATGTGGGTGGCCGAACCAGAGCCCTTGCTTTGGACATGCGTAACGAAAATACCATTCTAGCGGGTGGTGTTTCTGGAGGACTTTGGCGTTCCACCAATTCTGGGGAAAGCTGGAGACGCGTAACCCGAAAGTGGCAATCGCCCAGTATTACAGCAATCGCCCAAGACCCTAGAAAAGGACGTCAAAACGTTTGGTATTATGCTTCTGGGGAGCGTTATGGAAATTCTGCCGGTGCGCCTGGTGCGTTTTATACTGGTTCCGGGATTTTCAAATCCTTCAACAACGGTAGAAGCTGGATTCGTATGCGAAATACCAGCGATAATGATGTAACGTCATTCTCCTCTTTTGATTTGATTAACAGCATTGCGGTACATCCGCAAACAGGAGACGTATATGCCGCCACATTTGATGGCTTGTTCCGTTCTACCGATGGGGCACGTTCTTTTGATGAAGTATTGCCAAGTGCTTTTGATAGCCAGACGGAAGTAATCGTGACTCCAAATGGAACACTTTACGCTACCGTCGATATTTTTGCAGATACCGCTGGCTTCTACACTTCTCAAGACGGTGTGACTTGGACGGACATTACGCCTGATGGTATCTTTCCCTCTTTTGGACGTACTGTGATGGCTTACGACCCTTCTGACGAGAATCGAGTCTATTTCTTTTCATATGACGTCAGCAATAATGGAGAAGCCTTCTTATGGAGGTATCAAGCCGATGCGGAAACGCCTGAGGAGCAATGGGCAGACTTAACGGCGAATTTACCAACCGCTGTGGGTGGTATTGCCGGTAACTTGAACTTGCAAGGGGCGTACAACATGATTATCAAAGTACACCCAACCAATCCTGATTTAATTTTCTTGGGCGGCACCAACTTGTATCGTTCTATTACTGGATTCACTACACCAACCGGATTCGAAGGTTGGATTGGTGGATACACGATTTTTAGCAACAGTTTTGCTTTGTATCCAAACCACCATCCAGACCAGCACAATTTGGTTTTCTTGCCTTCTAATCCGAACAAGGCCATTTCATCCAATGATGGCGGGGTACAAGTAACCGAAGATATTACCATTACCACAGAACCCGTAAGTTGGACTTCATTGAACAATGGATATATCACCACGCAACCTTATGCGATTTCAATTGACCCAGAAGGGAACAGCAACGATGTATTAGCTGGTTTCCAAGATAATGGAACATGGTTTACCAATTCAATCAATGGTTCTGACCCCTGGATAAGTGATTTCGGTGGGGATGGTTCATACAATGCCATTGCAGATGGTGGGCTTACCCGTTATGTTTCCTCTCAATTTGGAAATGTATACCGTTTGAATTTTGATGAAGCTGGAGAGTTCGTATCCTTTACCAGAATACAACCGGCGGGTGCTTCAGGATTTGATTTCGTAGCACCGTTTATCCTTGACCCAATCAATGACAACGTAATGTACATGCCTGCGGGCGACCGTATGTGGCGGAATAGGGATTTGGACGAAGTACCATTGTTTTCAAACGGTCTTGCCAGTGTAAACTGGACGGAATTGACCCAAACAGCTACTCCCGATGGCTCAGAAATTACGGGGCTTGATATTTCTCGTTTCCCGGTTGCCAATAGATTGTACTACGGAACATCTTCAGGTATGATTTACAAGATGGAAAATGCCAATATCGATGACCAAGAACCTATCGATATTTCCACTGGAAAAGGATTGCCCGAAGGGAACATAAATCAGATTTATGTTGACCCAAACAATTCTGACCGTGTGTACGCTGTGTTCTCCAACTATAACATCCAAAGTATTTTCGTGAGTAAAAATGCCGGGGAAACTTGGCAGAGTATCAGTGGTAATTTGGAGGAGAATCCTGATGGAACCGGTAACGGACCATCCGTACGTTGGTTTGCTATAGGAGGAAACAACAATATTTTCTACGCTGGAACCAGTACCGGACTTTATGCGGCCTTCTGGTTAAATGGCGATAGAACCCGCTGGTTCAGAGAGCCTTTTGTAGTCGGAAATGTTGTGGTACCTCAAATCCGTACCCGTGATGATGGTTTTGTTGCCGTTGCCGCGCATGGAAACGGAATCTACAACGCGCAGTTTTTTGCAAGCAATACGCCTGAAGCTAAGCTAAGCGTAGCCTATTTACTGCCCGATTTGACTTTACCTCTAGGGAGTCCTGATACCGAAGTAGATGTTACCGATTTGTTCGTTAGCTCAAAAGGAAAGCCAATTTCCATAGAATTGACCAACTCGAATCCAGACTTGGTTACGGCCAAGCTTAAAGGTGATAAAGTGTTATTGTCTTTTGCACCTGGTGCTGAAGGTTCAGCTGCGATTGGTTTGATTGCTACCTCAGGAAAAGAGCAAGTGTCCGAAGGTTTCACCGTGACCCTTACCGAATTCCCGATTTATGAGCAAAATGGTGCCGCAATAGGTACTAGACCATCACAGTTGTTTACCGACTTTGGTGCTTTGGCACAATCAGCAGATGACTTTATCGTGCCAGATGGTGATGAGTGGACCATCAATAGTATTATTGCACCAGGTGGTGCCAATAATAGTCCATTATTGACCAGTGCCAGCGTAGTCATTTATGAAAACAATAATGGTTTGCCAGGTGCCGTGGTATATGATAGTGGCGCGATTGCACCAACGTCAGACCCTACAAACGCGAACCTAAGCTTGGATTTACCCCAAGATGTTGTGTTGGCTTCAGGAACGTATTGGTTATCCGTATATGTCAATTTGGACTTTGCTCCAAACAACACCCAATGGTTCTGGGCTACCCAAACCGGCTTGATTGGAAACGAATCCGGCTTTAGGGATGCCTTCAATCTATTCGGAACAGGTGCAGTTGACTGGACTCCAGCTTCTGTAGCCTTTGGTGGTGATCCTGTGGACCAAGTTTTCCAAATCTTTGGTTCGGTAGAAACCACAAACAGTGAAGATACGGCAATGGCTATTCCAGGTTCCGATGTAGCGGGTACGCCTCAAGTGCAAAACCTTGCGAATATCGAAACTGAAGTCATTACCGCAGTATGGCCCAACCCTTCTACGGATGAGTTCTTCTTCGCCATCAAGACGGAAAATGACACTAAGGTAACCGCTCAGATTTTCAACATGGTAGGACAGATGGTGCATGAAGTTAAGGATTGGGATATTTCCCGTCCCGTACGCTGGAATGCATCGAACTCCACACCGGGTATTTACTTTGTAAAAATCGTTGGTTCCAAGACAAATGAAAACTTTAAGATTATCAAGAAATAACACTTAAAGACCATTAACAAAAGGGGCGTGATAGTATCATGCCCCTTTTTTGTTGATACCCTTTGCTTGCAGAAAAACCCTGTTTTTTTGCGCTGGTGTTTTTTTCTGGTTACATTCAACCTATATCTCCTAAAATCCATTATGAAAAAGGTGTTTTGCGTCGGGGAGTTGCTTATTGACTTCGTGGCCGAAAATCAAGGAAGTGATTTGTCTTCTGCAACCGAGTTTACAAAAAAAGCTGGAGGAGCGCCTGCCAATGTTTCTTGCGCCATTTCAAAGCTTGGGGGCAAAGGCATCTTTATCGGAAGTGTTGGCGAAGACCCTTTCGGTGCTTTTTTGTTGCAAACCCTTCAAGACGAAGGAGTGGATTTATCCCTCGTACAACAATGCAAAACTTTTACCACCCTTGCCTTTGTTTCTTTGGCCGAAGATGGTGAACGGGATTTTGTATTCAGCCGTGGTGCGGATAGGGAATTGAGTTATGACCCATCCCTACGAAAAGGTTTTAAAGGTCACATGCTTCACCTTGGTGCGGCAACTGCCCTTTTGGGCGGGCCTTTGGAAACTACCTATAACAAATATTTGTTTGATGCCCTAACCAATGACATGTTCGTCAGTTTCGACCCCAATTTTCGGGAAGATTTGTGGCGAGACAACGAAAAGCAATTTATCAAGAAGTGTATGCCCTTTGTAGAGAAATCCCATCTCTGCAAGTTCAGCAAAGAAGAAGCCTTATTACTTTCCGGCACATCGGATGTGCACGAAGCTTGTGAAGTTTTGCATAAAGTAGGGACCCAGGTCATAACCATTACCTTAGGAAAAGAAGGTACTTTAGTGAGCACGAGCGCCATCCGAAAGGTAGTCCCCAGTATTCCCGTTAAGGCTATTGATACAACTGGCGCTGGCGATGCTTTTATGGGCTGTCTCTTGTATCAGATTTCCCATTTGGACCATTATGCCATGATTGAACAAGATTCCGAGCTGCTATCCAACATGGTCAAAAAAGCCAATATCGCAGGAGCGATTACAACTACTAATTATGGAGCTATTGCTTCGTTACCCACCAAGGCGCAAGTTGAGAACCCATGAATCAGGCCCACGTTCATAAGGTATTGACCTTGCAACATAAAACCCAAGAGACGAACGCCTTGTTTGAACAACGATTGGCAGCCAATCTTGGTTTTATCCAAAGGTTGTTTTTTAAGTTGTATGCCCAACCGGAACATGAGCCGTTTTTCGAAGCTCTTCTCGAACGCCTTTCCGAATTATTCAAAGGCCGTCCAAAGGCCCTCAAGAAATTGGATGTTGAAAGGGTAAAGGCAGGCAATTGGTATCAGTCTGAACAAATCGTAGGGATGCAATTGTATGTAGAGCATTTTGACAAAGACTTAAAAGGGCTACACCAAAAACTTCCCTACTTCGAAGAGTTGGGGGTCAATTTTTTACATCTCATGCCTTTGATGACGCGTCCTTCAGGAGAAAGCGATGGCGGCTATGCTGTCAACAGTTATCATAAGGTTGACTCTAAATACGGCACGCAAAAAGATTTGTTGGATTTGACCAAAGCGATGCGTGAAAAGGGAATGTATCTGATGTTGGATTTTGTGGTCAATCATACTTCAGAAGAATACCCTTGGGCCAAAAAAGCATTAAAAGGCGACAAGACCTTTCAGGATTACTACTATATGTATGCGGATGACACCATTCCGCGAGAATTTGAAAAATCGCTCCCGGAAGTCTTTCCAGAAACATCACCCGGAAATTTCACCTATCAATCCGAAATTGACCGTTGGGTGATGACCGTTTTCAATCACTATCAATGGGATTTAAACTATACCAACCCCCAAGTATTCCTCGAAATGTTGTCCAATTTGATGGACATGGTGAATTTAGGCGTTGATTTTGTCCGCTTTGATGCCCTCGCCTTTCTGTGGAAGAAAATGGGAACCATTTCCCAAAACCTTCCCGAAGCACATGATTTGGTTCAACTGTTTCGGATGTGTTTGCAGGTAATTGCTCCGGGAACCATCTTGTTGGCTGAAGCCATCGTAGCACCAAGGGAAATTCTAAAATATTTTGGCGAAGGTCATATGCAGGGCAATGAGTGCGAAGTAGCCTATAATGCTTCCTTAATGGCATTGCTTTGGAACTCCATTGCCACCAAAAAAACGCTTTTACTTCAAAAAACCTTGGAACGCATTCACGATAAACCAAAAGAGTGTACCTGGCTGAACTATGTTCGTTGCCATGATGATATTGGTTTAGGTTATGATGACCGGCTAATTGAGGAAATCGGTTGGAATCCATTTATGCACCGCAAATTTCTCTTGGATTATTATTGCCAACGGTTACAATGGTCTCCTGCCACGGGATTGATGTTCATGTACAATCCAAAAACGGGGGATGGGCGCATTACCGGAAGCGCAGCCTCCTTGTTGGGGCTTGAAAAAGCGCTTAAGGAAAAAAATCTTCCCAAGATTCAAACCGCTATCGCCAAAATCACATTGTTGCATGGTATCATCATGGCGTATGGCGGTATCCCCATGTTATATGCTGGCGATGAGATTGCCACATTAAACGATTATTCCTTTTTACAGGACGAAGCCAAAAAAGAAGATGGCCGCTGGGTAAATCGGCCAAAACAGAACTGGAAAGTTTTGGAAGAACCCAGAAACAAAAAGAATCCGCAAATCACCGTATTCGAAAATCTCAAGGCCCTTATTTCACTTCGCAAAAAGTATCCCATTTTTGCAGACAGTAACCCTAGGGTTTTGCATTATTCAGGTAACGACCACCTCTTGGTATTTGAACGAACGGACGTTGAAGCTGCTGGTGTTTTGGTTTTAGCCAACTTTGATGAAGTTCCCCAAGCGGTTGAAGCGGGATGGATGACCAAGTTGGGGTATTTGAATGAAGGGAAAGCAAAAGAATTGATTTCAGGAAAATCCTATACCATGTCCAGTGGACTTTTGGAACTGGAACCGTACCAACTCATGTGGTTGGTGAAATCTTAGTTGTATCGCACTTTTCGTAAAATCCGTAGGGATTCTTTTAAAGAAAGGTAAGCCCCGTTATTTGTATTTTTCAATAAGCTACGAGCCCGTTCCATTTGCTCCTTTGCCTCTTCGAAGCCATTGAGATAACAAATCAAATAGGCTGCCGGTAGGTTTTTCAGGTCCTTACTTTCCGCGCTATTCAGGGTTATTTTTTTCTCCAATTTCTGAAGGAGCGCATTATTGGTGTTCAGTACGTGGTGCAAGGTGCGTTTGTCATATTGAGGCGGTTCAAAAACCAGTTCGCTATTGATGGTATATTTCCCATTCTCCGAAAAGGTAATGACCATTTCTTCCAAGGGATAGTATTTCTGTTGGGAACCCAAACCAAGTTGCACATATTCCAAGGTGGAAAATGAATTCGCATCATAGCTAATCGTGATTTCATCCAAGGCCGAATAAAACAACTTCACTTGTTCGTTAATGAGTTCAATGTCCACTCTTGAATAGTAGACTTGGTCGTTGACTTTCTTGATATTTCCTGCCCAACACACCACAAACTGTTCTTTAAAGACTTGGTAATCACTTTTCAAATCGGCATGTCGAACGTTCATAAAATTGATGACTGCGTCCAAGGTTAATTCAATATTGTTTCGGGCATGCTGTTCAATGGTGGCTACCACCGCAGAATTGATGTCCTTCAATTCAATATCAAAAGCTTTGGGGAGACTTATACTTCCTTCTCTAAAAAACACCGAACCACCATAATACTTCCAGATGTTTTTGCGTAAGGCGCAAACTTTTCCATTGGATTTGATAGTGACCAAACCGACTACCTTTCCTTCAGGCAAATGTGGAAAAGGAATATTTTCATATGAAATAAGGGGGGGATTGTCGAGGTAAGCATTGACCAAGTTTTGAATCTTGCTATCGTCAAAAAAATCGACCCCAATGATGGCGCTGTCTTCATCTTCCACGCCAATAACGATAAAGGAATTGTTTCGGGGATTACTATTGGCCAAAGCGCAAACATGCTTCAAAAACTTGGCTTTTCCCTCTTTCTCCCCAATTCGTATGAACCGCTTTTTATCGTAAAAGCTATTCTCATCGTTGTGCGCAAGCAGGTTTTTAACAAGTAATCGTTTGTTGACCATGGGCAAATTGGAATCCTCCCCTTAAAGGTATAAAACGAGTACGGGTCTGGAAGGCAGTGCCTTCATTTTATTCCGAAGAGCTGTTGGGGCTTACTATAAAGTTTTGTTGATAATCGTACTGCTAGCCTGAGCTGTCGGCATCACGGTAAGGTCTACCAAATTCACATGAGCTGGACGAGAAATCATAAAGAGAATTAAATCGGCAATGTCTTCTGCTTGTAACGCTTTGTAGCCCTGGTATACGGTATCTGCTCTTTCTTCGTCACCTTTAAAGCGCACTTTACTAAACTCGGTTTCAACCAAACCAGGGTTAATGGCCCCCACGCGAATCCCATAAGTATTCAAATCCAGACGCATGCCTTTGTTAATGGCATCAACGGCGTGTTTGCTCGCGCAGTAAACATTCCCTTTGGGGTAGACTTCTTTCCCCGCAGTAGAGCCAATATTGACAATATGCCCCGACTTGCGTTCGACCATTTGGGGTAGTATAGCTTTGGAAACATACAGCAAGCCTTTTACATTGATGTCCAACATGGCTTCCCAATCATCCATACTTCCCGATTCAATAGGGTCCAAACCATGGGCGTTGCCTGCATTGTTGACGAGCACATCTATTTGCGAAAAATCCTTCGGCAAGCTTTCGATAGATTGAAACACCTTTTCCTTATCTCGAACATCAAAAACCAAAGCATGTATTTCGGTCTTCTCGTTCAAAGAAGCGACCAGTTCATCCAAAATGGCTTCTCGTCTTCCGCAGACGACCAAACGATAGCCATGTTCTGCCAAAAGAACTGCAGTTGCTTTCCCAATGCCGCTTGTCGCCCCTGTGACTAATACTGTTTTTTGTTTCATACTTTTCTTTTAAGGGACCTCATGGCCCAAACTTGCTTCCAGCAAAACGAACCAATCCTGAAGGTCCATATCCATATGGGCCGCTGCAACCGAATCCGTTAAACGTTCCTTTTTGGTCGTTCCGACCACAGGATGTATCCCGGCCGGATGTTTCATCAACCACATCAGCAATAACTGACTCACATTGGCATCATAGGTTTCCCCAAAGGCGTCAAGCACTTTTTTAATTGCCTCTGTGCGAGCAGAATCATCTCCGAAAAAACCGCCTAAAGGGCTCCATGCCATGGCCATTCGTTCATTCGCGATAGTATCATCAAACGTACCATCATAAAAAGGGTCCGTGTGCAAAAGGGAGCATTCCACTTGATTCCCCGAAACTGCAATTTCCTTCTCTAACAAGGCAATTTGACTTGGTGAAAAATTCGAAACCCCGAAGGCTTTGATTTTTCCCGATGTTTGTAATGTGGTAATGGCTTTTGCCACCTCCTTTGGGTTCATCAGTGGACTCGGACGATGAAGTAATAACAAATCCAGATAATCCGTTTGGAGTTTTTTTAAGGAAGTTTCGGTAGAATTAATGATGTAAGCTGCGTCATACTGATAGTGCTTCACCCGATTCGGTCTACCTGAGGTCATTTGTATTCCGCATTTCGTGATAAATTGAACCGATTCCCTAGCAATGGAACTTTTCGCAAAGGCTTTTCCAAAATCAGATTCCGTAGTATAATCACCATAAATATCGGCATGATCAAAAGTGGTGATTCCACTATCCAGACAATGTTCCATGAGTGCTACCATTTCGTTGGTGTCCAATTGAGAACCCCACTTTCCCCAAGTCATGGTTCCGGCAATAATTTTTGAGTAATTTTTCATCTTATCTTCAAGGGTTCTAGGGTTTTGGCACAAGCCTTAAATAGTTCATAAAATGAGGCAGTTGCCGTATTTTTAACCATTAATTAACAGCCTGATTTTAAATTAATTTTCATTTTGCGTTCCTTGGAAAAACACTAACGAAGATACCACAGTTTTACACATCTGTATGGAAGAAAATACAACAATTGATATTGGCGCGGTAAACGAGAAAATTGCCCATGAAAGTGCCTTTATCGATTTGCTTACGCTAGAAATGAACAAGGCCATTGTGGGACAAAAACACATGGTCGAACGTTTGTTAATTGGGTTATTGGGACAAGGACACATTCTTTTGGAAGGGGTCCCTGGTCTAGCCAAAACCCTAGCCATCAACACCCTGTCCAAAGCGGTTAAAGGCGAGTTCAGTCGAATCCAGTTTACGCCTGACCTCTTGCCTGCAGATGTTATCGGAACACTGATTTACAATATGAAGGAGAATGACTTCTCCATTAAAAAAGGACCCATTTTCGCCAACTTCGTTTTAGCAGATGAAATCAACCGGGCACCAGCTAAAGTACAGTCCGCCCTTTTGGAAGCCATGCAGGAAAAGCAGGTCACTATTGGAGACGAGACGTTCAAATTGGACGCACCCTTCTTGGTAATGGCCACCCAAAACCCTGTGGAACAAGAAGGAACCTATCCTTTACCGGAAGCACAGGTCGACCGTTTTATGTTGAAAACAGTTATCGACTATCCAAAACTGAACGAAGAACAACTTATCATTCGTCAAAACTTAAGAAGCAGTGCTTCAGAGCCTATAAAACCTGTGGTAACCTTGAAACAAATCTTAAGTGCACAACAAACGGTTCGTGAGGTATATATGGATGAAAAAATTGAGAAATACATTCTGGATTTGATTTTCGCCACACGCTATCCCGAAAAATACAACCTTGAAAATCTAAAACCCCTAATCAGTTTCGGGGCTTCACCCCGAGGAAGTATCAATCTTGCCAACGCATCCAAATGCTATGCATTTATCAAAAGAAGAGGATATGTGGTACCGGAAGATGTAAGAGCGGTAGTACATGATGTATTGCGTCACCGTATCGGCATCACGTATGAAGCCGAAGCCGAAAACATCACATCGGAAGAAATCATCAACAAAATCGTGAACGAGGTAGAGGTACCCTAAACACGTGAAATTTGGTGTTGTTTTAAACGCACCAAGAACCCTTCTTCTTTGAAACACCGAAAACTGCGAACCATTTTCTAGTAAATGGATACGAAAGAGTTACTTAAGAAAGTACGCAAAATTGAGATAAAGACGCGTCGTCTGTCCGACCATATTTTTGGTGGGGAGTACCACTCGACCTTTAAAGGTCGCGGAATGACGTTTAGCGAAGTCCGCCAATACCAGTTTGGGGATGACGTTCGAAACATTGATTGGAACGTTACCGCCCGCTACAATGAACCTTTCGTAAAAGTCTTTGAAGAAGAACGGGAATTGACCATGATGCTCATGGTAGATGTCAGCGGTTCGGAACTCTTTGGTACCACCACGCAATTCAAAAAAGAAGTCCTAACCGAAATTTCGGCAACCTTGGCCTTTTCGGCATTGCAAAACAATGACAAGGTGGGGTTGATTTTGTTTTCTAGCGAAGTGGAACTTTATATTCCTCCCAAAAAAGGAAAAAGTCACGTGCTTCGGATTATTCGTGAGCTCTTGGAATTTTCACCCAAAAACCAAGGCACACATGTGGCGGGTGCCTTAAAGTTTTTGACCAACGTGATGAAAAAGAAGGCTATTGTTTTCGTGCTTTCGGACTTTATCGCAGATGATTACGACAACACCCTCCGCATCGTAGGCAACAAGCACGATGTAACCGGTATTCGTGTATATGACCAGAGAGAAGAATCCATTCCAAATATTGGTTTGGTACAGATGGAAGATTCGGAAACAGGGACTTTACAATTGGTCAACACGACTTCTAAAAAAGTGCGAAACGACTATAGTAAATTCCATCACAAAAAAGTGGATTATTTCAATGACGCCTTTACCAAAGCAGGGTGTGGCGTCATTCATTGCAGAACAGATGAGAGTTACGTGAAAAAGCTACTCGGTTATTTCAAAAGGAGAGGATGATGGGAGAAAAGTATACGCGTAACATTTTTCAAAAACATCTTTTTCAGGTCTGTACGACCTGTCTTTTGCTTTTTGGAGGTCTCCTGACCGGTCAAGCCCAGCAAAAAGGAAGCGTCAAAGTTTCCTTGGACACCCTAGCCATCAAAATAGGGGAACAAATCCAATACACCATTTCTGTAGAAACGGATTCCACCAGTGTGGTACATTTTCCAGAAGGGCAAACCTTTTCTCCACTAGAAACCGTTGAAGCATTGTTGACCGATACGATTCGAAAAAAAGACCGTGTAGTGTTACAGCGCATCTACGCCCTTACACAATTCGATAGTGGCACCTATACGATTCCACCACAACGCGTGGCCATAAACGAACAACCTTTCTTCACGGATTCTTTTCGCATTAAGGTAGCGGACGTAGCTGTTGACACTACCAAACAGAAAATGTTCGACATTAAACCGTTGATTCAGGTTGAAAAAAGCCTTTCCAAGTTTTGGTGGATTTTGTTGTATGTCTTGTTGGGCTTGCTTGTCGTTGCGGCCGCAGTATACTGGTTTTACTTTAGGGAAAAGCCTTTGACCGAAGAAGAAAAAGAAGCCCTTTTGCCCCCGTATGACCGCGCTTTATTGGAATTGAAACGCTTGGAAACCTCAAAATACCTGATTCAAGATGAATTCAAACAGTACTATTCCGAACTTACGGATATTGTGCGTTCTTATTTGGAAGAAGACGTTCAAGTATCGGCTTTGGAAAGTACTACGGATGAGTTGATTGACAAGCTTGAACTGCTAAAAGATGCTGGGGAGTTGGATTTGGATGTAGACACCATTCAACAATTCCGAAAAATATTGCAGACTGCGGATTTGGTCAAATTCGCGCGTTCCAAACCTTCTTCATCCGTGGCGGAACAAGACCGCCAAATGGTACAGTTGATTGTGGAGAAAACCCATGATGCTCTCCCGGAACCTACAGAAGATGACCTTTTGGAAGATGTGGAATACCTTGAAGAACTGGCTCAAAAGCAACGTAGAAGGCAATGGTATTGGGCCGCTGGGATTTTTGCTGGGATTTTGGTTCTTGGAACCGTATTTTCCATAGTATTCTTTGGAGCTAAAACGGTTCGGGACACGGTTTTTGGGTATCCTACCAAAACCCTCCTTGAAGGAGAATGGGTGTCCAGTGCCTATGGGTATCCTCCTATAGAGTTACAAACGCCTGAGGTGTTGATTCGCCAAGAAGAAGCGGGGCTTTCCGAAGAAATGGAAGCACTGATTAAGGAACTTCAGACCTTTTCCTATGGAAAGACGACAGAGCTTTTTTACGTCTCATCCCGCTCGATGACCTTTAAGGAAGCGCAGGAAGAAGTTGATTTTGAGAAAGTCATTGGCAGTACCTTAAAAGAATTCGAGTCACAGGGAGTTCGCAACATCATTACAAAGCAAGAAGAGTTTTTTACCCGTTCGGGCGTAACCGGACTTAAAACCTTTGGTTCAGGAAAAATCACCCCAGAAGGTTCAAGCGAGTCCATAAAGGCCAAATACAACATTCTCACCTTCGGGGGTAAAGCGTTTATGCAACAAGTGGTCATCACTTGGGAGGATGGCGACGAATATGCCGAAGAAATCGTAAAAAGAATATTGAACACCCTAGAAGTAAAAATACAGGCGTAGCATGTTAGAGAATATTGAATTTGCGAATCCACAGTTTTTCTGGTTGCTCTTACTGCTTCCAGTGGCCGTGATTTGGTATTTGCTCAAGCTCAAGCATGAAAGTGCCTCCCTCAAAATATCAAGTATTCAAGGGTTTACCACTAAAAGTTGGTTATCCAAATTGCGTCCGGTTTTATTTGTACTGCGATTATTGGCTTTGGCAGCTATCATTACCGCATTGGCGCGACCACAAACCGAAGATATCTCAACTCGTACCAAAACCACTAAAGGTATTGACATTGTTATGGCCATTGATGTATCCTCAAGCATGCTAGCGCGTGATTTAAAACCCGATCGCTTGTCTGCCTTGAAAAAAGTGGCTGCGGAATTCATCAAAAAACGCCCCAATGACCGAATTGGGCTGGTAGGATATGCCGGCGAAAGCTATACAAAAACGCCCATCACCAGCGATAAAGGCATTGTTTTGAGCGCCCTTCGCGACATTACCTATGGAGAATTGGAAGACGGTACAGCCATAGGCATGGGACTGGCAACAGCCGTGAATCGGTTGAAAGAAAGCAAGGCCATCAGTAAAATTATCATTTTGTTAACCGATGGTGTAAATAATTCAGGCTTTATTGAGCCCAAAACGGCGGCAGATTTGGCCATCGAATTTGGCATAAAAACGTATACCATAGGATTGGGCACCAACGGCAACGCCCTATCGCCAATCGCGTACAATCGGGATGGATCATTTCGCTTTGGCATGCGTCAAGTTGAAATTGACGAAGCTTTGCTGAAGGAGATTGCCAAAGACACTGGTGGTAAATATTTTAGGGCGACCGATAATGAGAAGTTGGAAGAGATTTACGACGAAATCAACAAACTCGAAAAAACAGAGATAGAAGAATTCAAATATTACAAATACGAAGAGAAGTTTCGTTCCCTTATTTTCTTGGCAGGTCTTTTGCTATTGTTGGAATGGGGGCTTCGAAGCTCTTTGTTCAAAAGTTTTATTTAGAACGGAATGATTCAATTTGACGAAAAAATATACTTCTACCTTTTGGCGATAATCCCTGTTATCGTGCTGGTATTCTTTTTTCTTCAAATTTGGAAGAGCCGTACCCAGAAAGCTTTTGCTTCACCGCGCCTCCTGAAAAAAATTGCCCCCGACAAATCAAGAAATAAGTCCGGTTTAAAACTTATTTTTTTCGTTTTGGGATTGGTTTTCTTGATTATAGGCTTGGTCAATCCTAAGATTGGCACCAAACTGGAGACGGTCAAGCGAGAAGGCGTCGATATTGTTTTTGCCGTGGATGTTTCCAAAAGTATGCTGGCCGAAGATATCGCACCCAACCGTTTGGACAAAGCCAAGCGTTTGGTATCCGAAATCATCAATCAACTGGCCAGTGACCGAATTGGCATTATCGCCTATGCGGGACAAGCGTATCCGCAACTGCCGATTACTACCGACTATGGGGCTGCCAAAATGTTTTTGCAAAGCATGAACACCGACATGCTATCCTCTCAAGGAACTGCTATTGATGCTGCCATCGATTTAGCGAGTACCTATTATAATGATGAAGAGCAAACCAATCGTGTGTTGTTCATCATTTCTGACGGGGAAGACCATTCTGAAAACGCCACCTTCGGCGCTGTTGAAAATGCCATTCAAAATGGAATTCGGGTATACACTATTGGGGTGGGTAAAGCTAAAGGTGCTCCCATCCCCATCAAACGAAACGGGGTTATTGAAACCTTGAAAAAAGATCGTCAAGGAGAAGTAGTGATTACACGACTCAATGAGCCTATTCTATCCCAAATTGCAAATGATGGCAATGGCCTTTACATTGATGGAAGCAATACCAGTGAGGCGGTAGAAGTAATCAAAGAACAGTTGGAACAGATGGATAAGAAGGAGTTTGAGGCCAAGCAGTTTGCGGAGTACAAGGACCAATTCCAGTGGTTCTTGGCCATAGCCTTATTCTTTTTATTTTTGGATATCTTCCTATTGGACCGAAA
Source organism: Bacteroidota bacterium (assembly GCA_039027495.1). Taxonomy (GTDB): domain Bacteria; phylum Bacteroidota; class Bacteroidia; order Flavobacteriales; family Flavobacteriaceae; genus Flagellimonas. Next base: position 45,231 of record JBCCKH010000014.1, on the reverse strand, counting down.
AACCAAATGGCTAAAAAAACTAAATCTTTTCAACGAATATGAAGATGCATAAGAGAATAAGATTAGTTACACTTTTCCTTTGCGGAGCAACAACTGTCGGGTTGGCACAAGAAAAGTCAGACGAAGAAAAGGTGTTGAAAAAGGACCTTAAGGCTTCCAAAGACCTAACTTGGCAGGCCAACAAAGAGCTAACCGCCAATGATTTCCAAACCGCCGAGGCGGATTACAGAAGAGCCATTTCCAAAAGCAAGGAAAATGCCGCAGCCCCCTACAACTTGGGAAATGCTTACTACGATAGAGAAAGTTATGCAGAAGCCTTTGGTCGTTTCAAGCAAGCCGGAGAAAAGTCGAGCTCCAAAACAGGCAAGCACAAATCTTTTCATAACATGGGCAATGTGTTCATGAAAAACAAGGAATACCAAAAGGCAGTAGAAGCGTACAAAGAAGCCTTGCGAAACAATCCTACCGATGATGAAACCCGTTACAATCTTGCCCTAGCTAAAGAAATGCTAAAAAAGGAACAAGACGACCAAAAGAACGACCAAAACCAAAACGACAAAGACAAAAACGAGGATAAACAGGACCAGGACAAGAACAAAGACCAAGATAACAAGGGCGAAGACAACAAGGATAACGAAGGCGAAAACGAAGAGGACGAAAAGAACAAGGACGGCGATGAAGGAGAGCAAGGACAAAACAAGCCTGAGGAGAACCAAAAAGGAGACGGAGACAAGAAGAAAGAAAAAGAGCAAAAGCCCAACCAAGGCGACAAAGGAGAAAAATCAGAGCAACAACCTAGACCAAATCAATTGTCCAAACAACAAATCCAGAATTTGCTAGAAGCCATGCAAAATGAAGAAAAAAAGGTGCAGCAAAAAATGGAAGCCAAAAAAGTAAAAGGTAAAAAAATCAAGAACGAGAAAGATTGGTGATGTTGAAGTGTTGGGGTAAAAATTTTAGCGTCTTTTTTACAATGCTCTTTTTGAGCATTGGTGCTTTATATGCCCAAGATGAAGAGGTATCCTTCGAGATGAAGCTGAGCAAGGAAAAGCTGGGTATAAACGAAAGGCTAAGGGTCGATTTTACCATGAACAAAGATGGGGACAACTTTTCGCCTCCGTCGTTTGAAGGGTTTAAAGTGGTTATGGGGCCCTCTCAATCCATAAGTTCCTCTTGGACCAATGGAAAACGCAGTTTCTCCAAATCGTACTCTTACATTTTAGTGCCAACCGCAAGAGGAAGGTTTACGATAAAGCAAGCCAAAATCGAAATAGCGGGCGAAACTTATAAAACTTTACCCAAATCGGTAACCATAACGGCAGCTGTGGACAAACCCAATGGTCAAAAAACCGTGGATGATGTAGCGGATGAAAGTCTACATCTCGTAGCGGAGGTATCCAAGGGAAATCCGTACATGAACGAAGCCGTTTCGGTACTGTACAAACTTTACGTAAGTCCAGATATCAGTGTCACCAACTACCGTCCGTTGGACAATCCGAAGTACAACAATTTTTGGAGTCAAGACATTCCGGTGACCAAGCATACCGCCAAAAACGGAACATACAACGGAAAACCCTATCGCTACGTGGTGCTCAAACGAGTGGTTTTGTATCCCCAAAAAGCAGGCAAACTCGAAATCGAGCCGCTTTCACTTGAAATTTTCGTAGATGTGCCCACAAATCGTAGGGACTTTTTTGGGGGTAGAATCTATTCCCAAACCAGCAAAACCGTATCTGCGGGTAAACGAAGCATTAATGTAAAGGCACTCCCGGAAAAAGGTAAACCCCAAAACTTTGGCGGTGCGGTAGGAGAGTTTGATTTTTCGGTTACCACCAGCAAGACAAAGTTGAATGCCTCCGAGTCCCTTCAAGCCAAAGTTGAAATCTCTGGAAAAGGAAATTTAAAATTGTTCCGTTTGCCCGAACCTGAGCTTCCAAGCTCGTTGGAGGTTTATGAACCCGAGTTTGAGGAAAAAGTCAGGACAACCATTGGCGGTATGGAAGGAAAAGTAGGCAACGCCTATACTGTAGTGCCTTCCTTCCGAGGAAAGTACCCGTTGCCAAGCATTTCATTTAGCTATTTTGACCCCAAAAAGAAGAAATACGTAACCTTGACTTCAGATGAAATCAGTATTGAGGTTTTGGAAGGTCCCAACAATACAGCAGTCGGAAATGGTGCTTTAGGCAAGGCCAATCAACAACTGGTTGTACCCACAGGAAAACAGTTTCACTTCATTAAACTAAGTCCCAACCTCACCAAAATCGGAACCAATTTCTTTTTTGGCTCTAATCGGTTTTATCTACTACTTTTTGGTCCACTTTTGCTGATTCCCATCGCGGTTTTTTCATTCAAGAAGCGCGAAGCCATGGCTAGTGATGTTGAAGGGAACAAAATGAAACGTGCCAATAGACTTGCACGAAAGTACCTCTCTACCGCCAAAAAACAGCTCGGAAACAAAGAGCCATTTTATGTAGCCTTGGAGAAAGGTTTGCACAACTACTTGAAAGCGAAGCTCAAAATTGAGACTACCGAATTCAGCAAAGAGAAAATAACATCCATTTTACAGCAGAAAAATGTTGGGGAACACGATATTGAAGGATTCATTGGCCTTTTAAAGAGTTGTGAAATGGCGCGTTACAGTCCCTTTTCAGAAGTTCAAATGCAACAGGACTACGATAAAGCGAGTGAAGTGATATCCAAACTCGACAAGCAATTATGAGAAAGGTCGCATTGTTTTTTCTGGGACTGGTGTTCACATTCCCTTCATTATTCGGGCAGAATGCGGCACGGTTTGAAAAAGCCACGGAACTATACAACAAAGGGCAATACAATCTGGCTGCTGAACAGTATCTGAGTATTCTTGAAAATGGAGAGCATTCTGCCGCATTATATTTTAATCTGGGCAACTGCTACTACAAACAAAACGAGATTGGCCCTAGCATTTATTACTACGAAAAGGCCCTACTTCTAAAACCCAACGACCCCGAAATTTTGAATAATCTGGGCTATGCCCAAAACATGCGGTTGGATGCGGTCGAGCAAATGCCGCAAACCGAACTGGGGAAGCTTTATGATGGTCTTGTCAACGGACTTTCATTCGACCAATGGTCGTATTGGGCTATCGCCTTGATGATGTTTTGCGTGCTTTGTTATTTGGCCTATTACTTCTTGGGAATCGCAAGTCAAAAACGGGTGGCTTTTGTTAGCAGTGTAATCAGTCTGATATTAGGGTGCACCGCTGTTCTGTTGGCTTATCTGCAGTACCACGAGTTTGTATCAGATAACCCGGCCATCATCTTTGCGCGTGAAGTTAAAATACAAGCGGAGCCCAATGCCAGTAGTGAATCCGTATTTACCCTCCATGAAGGCACCAAGGTCAACGTATTGGATAGTTTGGAAGCTTGGCGCAAGATCAAGCTGGAAGACGGTCAAATAGGTTGGGTTAAAATTGAAAAAATCAAGCTCCTAAAAGATTTTTAATCAAACTTTAACTAAAATCAATAGCTTTACTTTTATTTTTGTTTAAAAGTAACAGATTGATAAAATCCATCACTTTTCCCCTAATCGCCCTTTTGCTCATATCGTCGATATTGGCGCCCTCCTTGCTTTCTATCCTTGATATAGAAAAGGATTTGGTGGTTTTAGTAGACACCTCTGAGGAAGAAAAAAATACCGAAAAGGAGTCCGAAAAAAAGAGTGATGAAAGTGATTTGTTCTTCAACACATTAGGGCATACTGCCGCTTTTTCGGAGCTAAATCCTATATTTAAAATGCAATATGCGTTCGATTTAGGCCTCGATTTTTTTGGAGAAGTCAATGTGCCTCCTCCGCGAAGCTTCACATAAGTAAAACGACACAACCTTTTTTAATCAAACAACCTCTTTCTATCGAAGAGGTTATCGCATCTAATCAATTCGCAAAACTATGTTCAAGTATATCAAAAACGATCTACCCGCTAGTATCGTAGTATTTTTTGTAGCACTCCCCCTATGTCTGGGTATTGCGCTGGCCAGTGGTGCTCCCTTGTTCTCTGGCCTTATTGCTGGAATTGTTGGGGGTATTATAGTAGGTACCCTTAGTGGTTCCCAAATTGGGGTAAGTGGTCCTGCTGCCGGTTTGGCCGCCATTGTATTGACCGCCATTGGAACTTTGGGAGGTTTTGAAAACTTCTTAGTGGCCGTAGTCTTAGGAGGACTTATCCAAATTGTTTTTAGTATTCTGAAAGCAGGGGTGATTGCCTATTATTTCCCTTCTTCCGTCATCAAAGGAATGTTGACAGGTATTGGTATCATCATCATTCTAAAACAAATTCCACATTTCTTTGGCTACGATGCCGATCCTGAAGGCGATTTTGCCTTCTTCCAAGTAGATGGGGAAAATACTTTTAGTGAAATACTAAACGCAATCAACTCCATTAGTCTAGGAGCTACCTTGATTGCTATCATTGGCTTGGGCATTTTGATTTTATGGGATAGGGTATTGACCAAAAAGGCAAAAATATTCAAACTCATTCAAGGGCCTTTGGTAGCCGTGATTTTGGGGATTGTATATTTCACTTTGACCCAAGGTAATGCTACCTGGGGCATCTCGGCAGAACATCTGGTAAAAGTGCCCGTTCCTGACAGTTTGGATTCTTTAGGAGGTCTGCTAAGCTTTCCAAACTTTGGGGTCATCGGAAATCCTGAAATATGGATTACTGCCTTTACCATAGCCTTGGTGGCTAGTTTGGAAACCCTGCTTTGTGTTGAAGCTACGGACAAACTCGATCCTTACAAAAGAACCACACCAACGAACAAAGAGCTTATGGCGCAAGGTGTTGGTAACACTATATCTGGGTTCCTTGGAGGTCTTCCTGTTACTCAGGTAATCGTGCGTAGTTCGGCGAACATCCAGTCTGGTGGGCGTACCAAAGCTTCGGCTATCATCCACGGTTTCTTTTTGTTGATTTCGGTCTTGCTTATCCCAAGACTACTGAACATGATTCCGTTATCCGTTCTGGCTGCCGTATTATTTATTGTGGGCTACAAATTGGCCAAGCCCAAATTGTTCAAGACCATGTATCAATTGGGCTGGAAGCAGTTTATTCCTTTTGTGGTAACCGTACTGGGTATCGTTTTCACGGATTTATTGATAGGTATTGGTCTAGGACTTGCTGTGGGCATCGTGGTTATCCTTATCAAAAGCTACCAAAACTCCCACTTTCTTCATATTGAAGATAAAAGTAACGGCGTTCATAAAATAAAAATGACCTTGGCCGAAGAGGTAACGTTCTTTAATAAAGGTGCCATCCTAAAAGAATTGGACAGTCTTCCTGAAGATTCCTACCTGGAATTAGATGTACGTAAGACTCGTTTTTTGGACAATGACATCATCGAAATTCTTGAAGACTTTTCCGAAAAGGCCAAAAACAAGAATATCCACATCAAACTCATTTCAGAAAGAGGCATCGTGGAAAACCCAGATAGCTACATCAGATTTTTTAAACTAGACAAAAAAGACAATCAAAGTATTTCACATGATAACACAGACGAAAGCAACACAGGCAGCATTGACTCCGAAGTTAGCGCTGAAGCTTCTGAAAGAGGGTAACCAACGATTTGTAGAACAAAACCAGACCCCGCGCGACTTAATTGAGCAAGTAAAGCAAACCACGTCCGGACAATATCCTTTTGCAACCATCTTGAGTTGCATTGACTCCCGGGTTTCCGCAGAATTGGTATTTGACCAAGGTGTTGGGGATATTTTCAGTGCACGCGTCGCCGGAAATATTGTAAACGAGGATATTTTGGGAAGTATCGAGTTCGCTTGTAAACTGGCGGGCACCAAAATCATTGTAGTTTTGGGACATACCAGTTGTGGGGCTGTTAAAGGCGCTTGTGATGATGCCAAAATGGGTAATTTAACTGTCCTCTTAAGCAAAATCAAACCAGCTGTGGAAGCTATCTCTGAACCGGAAGACCCCAGTCTACGGAATTCAAAAAATTCTACTTTTGTGAACGCAGTGGCAGAAAAAAATGTTTACCTGACCATTGATAATTTAAGGCAAATGAGCCCAGTTCTTGCCGAAATGGAAGAAAACGGTGAAATTTTGGTCGTAGGCGCGATGTATGATATCGCAGACGGAAAAGTCCATTTTTTATAAGATTTCCAAACACATTGTTATAAAAGGCCCTCCCGTTGTGTTTGGGCCTTTTTTCATGGGTCAAATTCACTATCTTGGCCAAAACATGTAATCGTTTTATCCCGCGCCATGTTCAAACACATTAGAGGGGACCTATTTGGAGGAATCACGGCTGGTATCGTTGCATTGCCCTTAGCTCTCGCCTTTGGTGTAAGTTCAGGACTGGGGCCCAGCGCTGGCTTGTATGGCGCAATTTTCATCAGTTTTTTCGCAGCACTTTTCGGCGGAACCAATACACAGATATCGGGTCCTACCGCTCCTATGACCGCGGTAAGTATGGTGGTTATCGCCGGAATTATTGCCGTGAACGATGGTGATGTGGAAAAAGCACTTCCCGCGATTCTGACCATCTTTCTATTGGCAGGCATTCTTCAAATAGGGTTGGGACTTCTTGGACTAGGAAAATACATCAAATATATTCCTTACCCTGTAGTCTCAGGTTTTATGACCGCCATCGGCGTCATTATTCTAGTTACGCAAATCTTACCCGCCGTAGGATATTATCCCAAAGAAGACAAGGCTTACGTAGACAGTTACATGGCCTTGGCAGAAGAAGAAATCCTTGAGAACATTTTAAAAGATGAGGCAGGAGAAGGTATTCTCGTTTTAGAAGATTTTGAAGAAACCCTTAAAAGAGCGGAACAAATCACACCCGCGGATAAAGATAAAGAAGCCAAAACTTTGGCCGCCAAAGACGCCTCTGGCGTATTGGGTACTCTTAGGGTTTTGCCTAGGGCCCTTTCCAATATTAATTGGTTGGAATTGACCTTAGCCTTGGCCACTATTCTGATCATTTATGGGTTCAAAAGAATCACCAAAACCATTCCGAGCACATTGGTCGCCTTGGTAGTGGTTTCAGGAGTGGCATACGGTTTTGGCTTGGAGTATCGCCCTATCGAACAAATCCCGAGTGGGTTGCCCCTTCCTAGAATGGAGATATTCACTTCCTTCTCGTTGAGTTCTGTATCCCCTTATATTTTCACAGCGCTTACCCTAGCCCTTTTGGGTGCCATTGATTCTTTATTGACCTCGGTAGTGGCAGACAACATGACCCAAACCAAACACAAACCCAACAAAGAACTGGTGGGCCAGGGAATAGGAAACAGTATAGCAGCAATTTTTGGCGGAATTCCGGGGGCTGGCGCCACTATTCGAACAGTAGTCAACATCAATTCCGGAGGTAAAACACGCTTATCGGGAATGATTGCCGGAGTATTGCTTTTGGTGATTCTATTGGCTATGGGTCCCATAGCCTCACAAATTCCCGCAGCCGTTTTAGCGGGTATTCTGGTCACCGTTGGCATTGGGGTAATGGATTACAAAGGGCTACGCGCCATTCCGCATATGCCAAAAGACATTGCGTTAGGGCCACTAAAATTAAGTTCTGAGGTCATTATAATGCTTACCGTAATGGTTTTATCTTCCATTTGGAATTTGGTATATGCCGTTGGTATAGGCTTGGTTTTTGCATCCTTGATGTTCATGAAGAAAATGGGGGATTTAACCGCTAAACGTTCCGATGTCACCACGCTTAGTGAGGAAAAAGCTTGGTCCGATGAAAAGGACTTTCCCAAAAGATTGAAAGAAGAAGTTTTCATTAAGCACCTCAACGGCCCTCTATTTTTTGGTTCTACTAGCGACTTTCAACAACTCGCCTTGCAAATTCCCGATACGGCCTCGGTGGTCATCATTCGAATGGGAAGAATGCAGTATATGGACCAAACCGGTTTATATGCCATGGAAGATGTACTTCAAGATCTTAAAAACAATGATGTGGACGTTTTGTTCGTAGAGATACTGGAACAACCGCGGTATATGATGGAACGCATAGACATTGTTCCTGATTTGATTCCCGAGGAACATATTTTCCCAGACTTCAAAACCTGCTTGCATTGGGTGCAACATAATATTCCCGACACCCACACCTCTTAATGCAATTCCATGGACGACCTATTGTTGTTAGAACTGGCCCTAAAATTTCCAAATGACTCAGGACCTATTTATAAGGAAACCTTTGGTGGGGGAATTATTGCAGAACCTTTCAACACCTTTAGCAATCTCATCTTCGTGGCCATGCTCCTTTATTGGGGTCGCAAAATCTACAAAAACACCAAACAGCATCTTTTTTTGGCATGGGTGCTACCGATAATTGGATTAAGTTTTATCGGGGGAACGGTTTACCATGGCACCAGAAGTCACGAATTCTGGCTACTGATGGATTGGGTTCCCATTATGCTACTGTGCACGGCCGCAGTCATCTATTTTATTTTCAAAATTGTGGAACCTACTTGGCAACGTATTTTTATTATTATCGCCATTCTGGGGGTGTCCTTTTTGGTACGTGCCATTCCCGTACCGCAACAGTTTCGTATATCTCTGGGTTACGTCATCACTGCAATTACCGTGCTTGTACCTATTTTAATTTATCAATTCAAAACCCAGTTTAAGTTCTTTCCCTATCTCATCTTAGCCTTTGGCATTTTTGGGATGGCCGTGTTCTTTCGAACCATAGACCTCAAGCAAACCTTTTTGCCTATGGGAACCCACTGGCTTTGGCACTTCTTTGGAGGGGTCGCGGTACATTGCTTGATTGCCTATATTTTCAAAGACAATTTGCTACCTTTGACGGCCAATAAAACGGTGGAAAATGATTGAAACCATTAAGGAACATATCGCTGAAGTAGAGCAGTTCGCAGCCAATTCGCCAGAAGAGGTAGAGAGTTTTCGCGTGAAATACTTGGGGAAAAAAGGTCTGGTAAGTGGCTTCTTTACGGAATTCAAAAACGTTCCACCGGACCAAAAAAAAGCCTTTGGCCAAGTGGTCAATGAGCTAAAAACCAAGGCTACGGAAAAAGTAAGCACTTTACAAGCGGCTTTGGAAGACCAACAAGATACCGCTGGAAAGTTTGGTGACCTTACTCGTCCGGGCGAGCCTTTGGAAATGGGTTCCAGACATCCAATATCACTGGTTAAAAACAGGATTATCGATATCTTTTCGCGAATTGGATTCAATGTATCAGAAGGTCCCGAAATTGAGGATGATTGGCATAATTTCACAGCTTTGAATCTTCCGGAATACCATCCGGCAAGGGACATGCAGGATACCTTTTTCGTGCAAACCAATCCAGATATTCTGTTGCGTACGCATACCTCATCGGTGCAAGTGCGCTATATGGAAAACAATACGCCTCCTATTCGAACCATATCTCCCGGGAGAGTATATCGCAATGAGGCTATTTCGGCCCGTTCACATTGCTTTTTCCATCAAGTGGAAGGACTATATGTGGATAAAGATGTGTCTTTTGCTGATTTGAAACAGACGCTCCAGTATTTCACCACGGAGATGTTCGGTAAATCCAAAATTCGTTTGCGCCCATCGTATTTCCCATTTACGGAACCTAGCGCAGAAGTTGATGTGTATTGGGGATTGGAAACAGAAACCGATTATCGGATGACCAAAGGTACTGGCTGGTTGGAAATCATGGGTTGCGGAATGGTTGACCCCAATGTGTTGCAAAACTGCGGCATTGACCCCGAGGTATACTCTGGTTTTGCCTTTGGAATGGGAATTGACCGTATTGCTTTGCTGCTGCATCAAATTCCAGACATTCGTATGCTCAGTGAAAATGATGTTCGTTTTCTGGAGCAATTCAAAGCTTCTTTGTAAGCAAGGTATCCCGGATTTCTTTCAAAAAATCCCTTCATAATCCATTAGTTTTTAGGAGTTGGCATTTTTGCCCCTTCATTTTTATGGAATTGTCATAGGATTCCGATAGCTAACCTATTAATTTAGAAGCTATTGCCAACCCAAAAAAATTCCTATGACCTCAAAACAGATTTCAAGAAGAGATTGGCTTAAAAAAGGGGCGCTTGCCACCGGTGTAGCCGTAGCGACGCCTTATTTAGGTTTTTCTGAGCAATCCAAAGTACCATTGACCCTCAATTCCAATGGAGAGGCGTTGTATAGTCCTTTTTTCAAAGAGTATTTGCTTAAAGACAAAATTCAATTTCCTGTCTGGGATGCGAAGCTGAATGCCAATGAAAATCCTTATGGTCCATCCCCAAAAGCGCTCGAAGCTTTTAAAAACGGTGCTGCAGGAGGCAATCGCTATGCTTGGAAAGAGCTGGTGGAACTCATGGAAAAAATAGCCAAGTTCGAAGGAGTTGCTTTCGAAAATATCATGATGGGGCCTGGTTCTTCCGATTTGCTAGAGAAAACGGCCATGGTGCTTTGCATGAAGGGCGGTAATGTGGTATCGGCAGACCCCGCTTATATGTCGCTGATACAAGTGGCCAAATCCGTAGGTGCTTCTTGGAAACCCGTTCCACTAAAAAAAGACTGGTCTCACGATTTAAAAAGCATGGAGGCTGCAGTGGATGCTGAAACCAAATTGGTCTACATCTGCAACCCCAATAATCCAACCGCTACCATTACTAACCATGATGAGTTGTTGGATTTTTGTTCTCGTGTATCGGAAAAAGTTCCCGTGTTTGTGGATGAAGCCTATCTTGCCTTTTTAGGAGAAGGACTCAAACGCAGCATGGTAAGTCTAATCAGCGAAGGCAAGGATATCATCATCGCCAGAACGTTCTCCAAAATTCATGGAATGGCGGGGTTACGTGTTGGATATATCGTTGGTCAAGAAGCGACCCTTGGAAAACTTCGCGAAATCACCCGTGGTGGCATGGGCATTTCCTATCCTTCCGTTTTGGCGGCGAGTGCAGCTATGGACGATACCGAATTCTTAGATAAATCAAGAATCCTCAACCAACAGTGCAGGGAATATGTATATGAGCGTCTTTCACAAATGAACATTGATTATGTCCCTTCACATACCAGTTTCATCCTATTTCCTATTGACCTTGGTGGACAGGAGTTTTTGGCGAAAATGACAGACTTGAAGGTTGGGGTAAGGGCTTTCCAATTTATGGACCAAGATTGGTGTCGCGTGAGTATGGGTACCATGGATGAAATGAAACTTTTTGCGGACGCCCTCACCAAAGTTTTGGTATAGCTCCTTATGGATTCCAGTCTTTACAAAACACTTGCTTTTGTTTGTTTTATCCTGATTGGGGTACTGCTCAAAACGAAGATAAAAACAAAGGCGGAGCGAACAGGCTTGAAGAAAATCATCCTGAACTTAGCCTTACCATCCACCATTTTTATCGCACTGATGGGGGTTCAGATTCAATGGAACCTCCTGTTTTTACCCATTATGGCTTTGGCTTTGAACCTGATACTCTTTCTGGTGACACCCGTTTTTCTGCCTCTTTTGGGATTTCAAAAAAACACCCCAGAATTCAAAACCGCCCATCTCCTGATTCCATCCTTGGCGCCAGGCTTGTCCTGTTTTCCCTTCGTGTTGGAGTTTTTGGGTGAAAATGCCTTGGCAAATGTGGCCATGGCTGATTTGGGAAACAAAATCTTTGTTTTGGTCGGGCTGTACATTATCGCCATGAACTGGCATTACCGAAGCATGACCTTAAAACAAAAAGGGAGTGATAATGTTCGTTCTGTGCTAAAAGCCTTGATTTCGGAACCTGTAAATGTCTTTATCGGCGTGGCTTTGGTTTTGTTGGCGTTTGGTTTCACAATGGATTCCCTGCCCATATTGCTTAGCGATATTCTTGAAAAGCTTAGCCTCATTATGACGCCCTTGGTGTTGCTTTTTATAGGATTGGGCTTAAAAATCAAACGAAACCAATTTTTTCAGATTTTTTCCATGCTTTCCATTCGTGCTGGGGTGGTATTCCTTTTGGGATGGATATTTGCCATACTTACTGGAATCCAATCCACAGAAAGTGTTTTGCTCTTGTTGGCCTTCGGCCTAAGTGCCTGTAGTTTTTGGCCTTATGCCCATATTTCAGTTGTGGACCGTTTGGAAGAAAATGAAGGAAAAAAGACATTCAATAGCGATTTTGCGCTATCGCTTTTGGCCCTTTCTTTTCCTTTTTCGACCATGCTCATTTTGGGGGTGCTCAACGCAGAAACGGTTTTTTCTTCCTCTTTCAATATCCTTTTTGTTGGCGGAAGCCTCATATTGACCGGATTGGTTTTTCCTTTGGTAAAACTACTTAGAAAAAGAATGGTATTTCAAAAGGTCCCAAAAACCAAAATGGAAAGCAGTACGGCCAACCACGCATAAAGTATATGCTATTTAATTTCGATTCACGCGATAGGTAATCCTACGATTTGTAATGACGGTTCCGCCAGATACGGATAACACTGCTTCATCAGAAAGTACTGGGCAAATTACCCCGGAATTGGTTAAAATTACCCGAAATCTTGCCCCATTTAACGTATTGTCCAAAGGATTCACGGTCAAGGTAGCGGTATCCGCTCCGCTAAACGGGCTTGTATTGGTCAAATCATTCCAATTGGAACCATCAAATCGTTGCCATTGAAAGGCATCGGCGCTTCCAGTCACACTAAAAGCAACGCTACATCCCAAACAGGAAGAAATATCTGAAGGTTGTGTAGTAATGCTAGGAGCACCCGAACCGGCTTCCAGAAAATCAAACGCTCCATTGGTATTGGTGTCCACAGGTGTCGTATAGGGTGCGCCTGCTACGGACCCATCCGAATTGATGGTTGGCGTTCCGGTACCATAAATGCCATCACCGTCCGCATCTGCCAAAAGCGAATTGTAAGCCTCATTGGCATCATTACAATTATCGTTATCACTATCGGTATCTAAACGGTTGACAGTCCCATCACCGTCAGTATCACATTCATTTCCGTCAGGGAAAAGAATAGAAAAAGGAAGTAGGGTCTTTGTAATAGTACTGCTCTGATAACTTACGGATAAGAAATCTCCACCGGTGCGCTCGAAAAATTCCACCCTTATGGTATAGAATCCAGAGTTCAGGCTGATACTTCCGTTACGCTCTCGTACACCATGGGCACCATCGTTATCCACAACTTCAGTTCCATTGATATAGAGTTTGCTTCCGTCATCCGAAGAGGTAAAGAAGGTATACGTATCTGCCGTCTCGATAAAAATAGAACCCGTATAGCGAATGGAGTAACGTTCCGAATCACCTGGGTCCACCAAGGCCTGTAAAGCATCTACATCAAAACTCGTGAAGGTCCCTGTGGTCAAGGCTCCAGCCGTTGGAATGTTGTCGACAGTATCTCCGGTGGGGGATAAATCATAAAATTCATACGAAATCTCCCCATTGCAATTTGTTTCGTCGGTATCCAAGATTCCGTCATTATCATCATCCACATCAACCGAATCGATGACATTATCCATATCCGAATCCAAGGAAGCATCTCGATAGTCTACCTCAGCCACCAAAGGATTTTGCACATTAGGCAAACTGGAAGGGGTGTTTATGGTTCCGTTGGCGTCATCATAGTTTGGTAAACCTCCGGGCAAGGTACCATTCGTAGTATCCACGGCATTATCCAAACCATCTCCGTCAGAATCTGTTAACGTTAAGGTTAGACCAGCTTCATCTTGGTCCAGCAAACCATCGCCATCCGAATCCAGGTTATTGAAGTCAAAGCTTGAACCGGGATTCGTATTCGTCGGTGCAATTCCTTCGCCTGCACCGGGAACCGATTCATAGGCATCATCCAAACCGTTACCGTCGGAATCTACCAAGGAAGGTGGAATATATCCAAAAGTGGTTTGCGCTTCAACATTATCAGGAATTCCATCGTTATCGGAATCCAAATCCAAATCATTGGTCAAACCATCGCCATCAAAATCGCAAATAGTAGCCAAGGCCAAAATGGAAAATGGGATATCAGATTTTGCAATCGTGGTGCTTTCATAGGCTACGGACAAATTTTCTTGGCCCGTTCGCTCAAAAAACTCAACCGTAAACGAATAGTTGCCTGCTGCCAGAAAAATGCTGCCGCTGCGCTCTTGACTGGCGTGGGCCCCATCATTGTCCACTACCTCCACACCGTTCACATAGAGCTTACTTCCATCATCAGAGTTGGTATAAAACGTATAGGTATCATCAGTAGCAATGAGGATACTCCCGGTATAGCGAATCGAAAAGGTCTCGGTATCTCCAGGATCAACTAAGGCTTGAAGGGCATCTATGTCAAAATCCGTAACGGTTCCGGTAGCCAGTTCCCCAGTGGTAGGAATATTATCAACCGTATTACCGGTCGGAGAAAGGTCGTAGAAGGCATAGGTCAAACTTCCCGTACATCCCAAAATCTCATCTTCATCTAGGATTCCATCGTTATCGTCATCGATATCGGTAACATCGGGAACGGAGTCATTGTCGCTATCTTGTGAAAAGGTTGCTTGACACAGAAAAAGCGAAAGAAAAAGAAAAATGAGGTGGATTGGGGGAATGCTCCAACGTTTCATTGTATCCGACTTTCTTTGATTTTTAAGGGTGTACCATTTACCCAAATATATTTGTGACACATCAAAAACGAAATTTAATGTTGTAAAACAAGGTATACTTGTAGCGTTAGATGGTTTGGTCGGGATTCTTGAAAGGTGTGTCTTACAAAATTACCAATTTATGAATGGATGTTGTACTAGCATCGCATTATAATATTTTGGTTGGCCGGTTACTTCTTCGCCAATCCAATCTGGTTTTTCAAATACCTCTTCGGCATGGGTCAATTCCAACTCTGCCACGATAAGGCCTTGGTTGTTCCCTAAAAACTCATCGACCTCATACAAATGCTTCCCGCAACGTACCCAATAGCGGTATTTATCTATGTATTCGGAACCGCATAGCGGCAGTAGTTTTTCGGCATCTGTTTTGGGGATTTCGGTTTCCCATTCAAATCGAGATAACCCATCTTCAGAGGAAACACCCTTTATGGTCAAACAGGCCTTTTCATCCATAATGCGAACCCGAACGGTACGTTCTGGGTCTGTGTTCAAAAACCCTTGGGTAATCCGGCGTTTAGTTTCAAAATCAGTTTTAAAGGCTTCCGAATTCACCAAGAACTTTCGTTCAATTTCCACATGCTCCATGCTATGAAATATAGCCATAAATTTGGGTATGGATACGGATTTTCCCATGCGAAAAATCATACATGTAGACATGGACGCTTTTTATGCTTCCGTGGAGCAGCATGATAATCCAGAACTGAAAGGAAAGCCTATTGCCGTAGGGGGTGGTTCCAAACGCGGTGTGGTGTCGGCGGCCAGTTACGAAGCCAGAAAATTTGGGGTCCGCAGTGCAATGGCAGGATACATTGCACAACGCAACTGTCCTGACCTGATTTTCGTGAAACCCCGATTTGAACGCTATAAAGAAATCTCCAAAACCATACGCAATATTTTCTTCGAGTATACGGATTTGGTAGAACCGCTTTCGCTGGATGAGGCCTATTTGGATGTGACCCAAAACAAGAAGGGAAATCCATCGGCAACCTTGATTGCTAAAGAAATTCGACAAAACATTTTGGAGAAAACTG
Organism: Bacteroidota bacterium; assembly: GCA_039027495.1. Taxonomy (GTDB): domain Bacteria; phylum Bacteroidota; class Bacteroidia; order Flavobacteriales; family Flavobacteriaceae; genus Flagellimonas. The sequence goes on along the minus strand of JBCCKH010000014.1, from coordinate 29,644 downwards.
GGCTAACAGCTTCCGCGGGAATCTCCATTAACAAATTCATCGCCAAAGTAGCCAGTGACATCAACAAACCCAATGGACAAAAGACCATCAACCCTGAGGAAGTCATTCTTTTTTTGGAAGAGTTGGATATCAGAAAGTTTTATGGTGTTGGAAAAGTCACTGCGGAAAAAATGTACAAGCTGGGCATTTTTACAGGAAAGGAGCTCAAAGCAAAAAGCATTCTTTTTTTAGAACAGCATTTTGGAAAGAGTGGTTCGCATTATTATCACGTGGTTCGCGGTATTCACAATAGCCCGGTAAAGCCCCATCGCATTCCCAAGTCGGTAGGGGCCGAGCGGACCTTCTCGGAAAACCTCAGTAGTGAAATTTTCATGCTCGAACGTTTGGAAAACATTGCCCAGGAATTGGAGAAGCGCCTTCAAAAATCAAATATTTCAGGAAAAACAGTCACCTTAAAGATTAAATACAGTGATTTCACCTTGAATACCCGTAGCAAGACCCTCCCCTATTTCATTGCCGACAAATCCCTAATCCTAGAAACTGCCAAAGACCTTCTGTATCAAACTGGACTGGAAAATTCAGTGCGCCTGTTGGGGATTTCCCTATCCAATCTCAACACCGAGGATAAGAAGAAACCAGTTTCAGAAACCAAGGAGGAGGCCATCTCCGTTCAGCTGCGCTTTGATTTCTAAAAATGGGGTTTTTTGAAAAGCCTGATATCTTACTTACATTTAACGATGCAGCGGGCTCAACTTCACCAACACATCATTAACACCGCAGGGGCGCTTTTTTATTCGCAGGGCTATCAAAGCACGGGCATCAACCAAATCATTGACCGATGCGATATTGCAAAAGCTACGTTGTACAGCCACTTTAAATCCAAAGAAGACATTTGCATTGCTTATTTAACGCAACGGCATGAGCAATTTATAGCAAGCCTAAAAACCTATGTCGACCGGCGAAAAATAGGAAAGAATAAGCTTCTGGCTATTTTTGATTATCTCAACGACCTTTTTAGGAGTGATGATTTTTATGGCTGTTGGGACCTTAATATTCTTGGGGAGATTTCACACAGACAGACCAGTCTGATTAAATTATTGCAAAAACAGAAGAAAGCCTTACTATTGCTACTGGGAGAGGTAGTTTCAGATAATATCGAAAATCTTTCCAAAGCGGAAATCGAAAAGGTTTCTGGTGGTATCTATTTACTGTACGAAAGCGCGATTACAGAAAGTTATCTCTTCAAAAGTGATTGGCCTATTTACTTGTCCAAAAGCATTGCCCCTTCCTTTTTTGAACATCTTGCTCTAAAATCATAAAAAAAAGCACGCCTTAAAGACGTGCTCTTGCTATAGTGATTTGAAAATCCTATTGGACAATCAAAGTGTTGTCGGTCTCGGTGGGGTTGAGCGGACAAAAATATACATACTCCCCTTTTTCCAAAGTCGTGGGTTTCGACTGTTGGGCTTCTCCCGTTTTTACCGCTTGGATAACATATGCTGTTTGGATATGGTTTTCGGGCTTAGAGATGTCCAATCCTTTTTTCACCAACACAAAACCTACATCGTGTCCCACCCCAACATTGGAGATATCAAAAACATAGGTCCCTGCTTTAACCGTAAGTTGTTTTTGGGTGAATTCACCAGGCGTTTGTTCCAATTTAATGGTTTTTGCAGCCTTCTCTTTCATCATCTCTTGGGCTTGTCCTCCCAAAACCACTACCAAAACCATCGCGATGCTCAATATTGCTTTTTTCATCTTTCTTGTTTTTTTACTATTTCGGATTAAACTGTCACTTCCAAAGGTTGTGCCACTGGAAAGTCAACGGGTACTTTAGTGGTACTGTGGATATAGTTTGAAATGGTTTTATCCCCTACCAAAAGAATGGTATCAATCAAATTTTCTTTGGTCCATCCGGCTTCAAAATAGTTTTCCAAAACAGCAGCATCCGTAGCACCTCTATTTTCCGTGATGTTTCGGGCCAATCTGGCCAAGGCATCCAATTTGTTGTCAAAAGAAGCATATCCAGCTCTCAGCTCAAGAATTTGTTCGTCAGTGAATCCATTCATTTTTCCAATGGCGGTGTGGGCGGACAAACAGTAAATACAGTTGTTCGCTTGACTTACGGCCAAGTTTACTACTTCTTTTTGTTTGGCGTTCAATGAGGTTTTCGCACTGGAGAATGTAAGGTAATTGCCCAACGCATTTTCCGAATGGGCGTAGGTCGCGTAGAGATTGGGTACAAATCCCACGGCTTTTTCCAGGTTGTCAAAAATAGCTTGGTTGCTGCTACTTACTTCGTCTCTTGTTGGAACATTAAAATTGCTCATAATTTGAATCTTTATATGTTGTTATTAAAATTGTGTGCTTGCTACAAAGGGTTTTTCAGCATCACAGTAGAAATCATGATGACTTCGTTGGTCACAATGGGTTTTTGGCAAAACGGTATCCCGCTCTACTTTTCTGTTACTGCTGAAAATTTCAATGAGATTGAAAATTGATTTTTCTGTTGCGTTCATCTTTACCTTTCTTTTAATTATGGTACAAAGATGGCGCACCGAAACGGGCAAGGGTTAGCAACAATTTCCCGACGACTTGTCGAAATTTCCCTTAGGGGGCGGTAACCGCATTTTCGCGGAATTCGGAAGGGGTCATTTGGGTCATTTTTTTGAAAAAGCGACTAAAATGGGAAGGGTCATTAAAACCCAACTCGTAAGCAATCTCCTGATTTTGCTTTTCCGTAAAGTGCATCATGCGTTTCGCTTCCAAAGCAATACGGTCCAAAATAATCTGTTGGGGTGGTTTCTGATTGTAGATAGAGAAAAGGTTGGAAAGGGTTTTGGGAGACTTGAACAACAACTCGGCGTAGTCACTCACCTTTCTTTTGGTTTTGTAATGAAGGTCTACCAAGAAATTGAATTTGCGAATGGTATCGATTTGTTCGTTGTTCAGGTTTTTTACAATGAGTTGTTCCTTTGCCAAACGGGTGCTCATTATAATGAGACGCTTCAATAACATTTGCAACATATCCCCTTGAATGTTGTCTGGCGTTCCAAATTCCTCTGCGAATACTTCGTACCACAATTCAAATTTGCGCCTGTGAGGGGGATCAATGGTGATGATGGGAATATCTTGAGTGCCAAAAAAAAGGATTCCGTTGCAGGAAACTTCGCTATCGTGGTCTGAAATACAATAGAAAGGTCTGTTGAACAAAATCCCAGTTACAGGAAGGATGGTTTCCTCAAAGGAAACATGGTGCAAATATGTGACGGTCATCAATTGGTTTGGAGCCAAATCAATCGGAATATTATCAACTGCCAAACGTATGGTTTCGTCATTTCTATTCCACAAAAATTTAATGGTATTTTGGGTAATCGAAAAGTGGTTTAAAGTGCGTTTTAGGTCGTCGGTAAAGCCCATTATGGAGCCTAATTTTGAATCTCTATACTCGTATTTCATAGTTGGGTGCGTTTTGTTTAACTACCTTAAAACCCTGATTTTCTTACCATTTGTCGTATTTTCTTGTTGACACTTACTTCTGGATAAAAGGTTTTTTTGGTTAAAACGTTAAACAGAACTGTTAATATATTATTCAGATTTTACTGGCTATTAAACTTTTTATAGTATTGAATATGAAAACTATCGAACATTACGACGCAGCGGTTAGTAAATTCTATCAAAATAAGGCCATCCCAAGCTTCCCTATAAGCTCAATGGATTTATACGCACAACACTTTCAAAAGGTGTGTAGAAATTTCCAAGATGTAAAGAATTTACACCAATTATCTATCGCCCAGAAATGGGAATCTGATGTTCCTTTCAAGAATGGTATTTTGGATAAGGAATACGTTGTTGTTGTAACCGATACCGCCCTGAATATTGTGTATGCAACGCAAAATATTTTTACCATGAATGGTTATCAACCAGAGGAAATCATTGGTAAAAAGCCCAAAATGTTTCAAGGAGAAAAGACTTGCGATGAAACATCTCGAGAAATTGGAATTGCTGTGCAAAAACGCACACCCTTCGAGAAAACCATTACAAACTACCGTAAGGATGGAACGATTTACAATTGTTGGATAAAAGGCGCCCCTATCTATAACACCAAAGGCGATGTAGTCAATTTTATTGCTTACGAAAGAGAAGTTGCATAACGCAACTTTCCTTCTTTAAAAATTACAGGTTTCTATTTCAGTGACCCTCAAGGTATTTACCATTCCCTTATCTTTTATGGGCATTGCCGCAAGGCTGATAAGCATATCCCCAACTTCCAAAAAGCCTTTTTTACAAGCAATTTGATTTACGTCATCGATGGTTTCGTCTGTAGAGACAAAGCGGTCGTAATAAAACGCTTTTACCCCCCACAAAAGGTTGAGTTGTGTTAGAATACGTTTGTTCGACGTAAATACCAAAATATGTGCACTTGGCCGCCAAGCAGAAATTTGAAAGGCCGTATACCCACTATTGGTCAATGTTGAAATGGCTTTCGCTTTGATTTCATTGGCCATTAATGCCGCGTGATAACATACTGATTTGGTGATGTATCGCTTGGTGCGAATATGCGGAGGGGTTTGCGGTACATTGATAAGGCTTGAACCTTCCACACTGAGCAAAATACTGGTCATTTTTTCAATAACCTGCACGGGATAATTCCCAACTGAGGTTTCTCCAGAAAGCATTACAGCATCGGCACCATCCATAACGGAATTCGCCACATCATTTACTTCTGCCCGAGTTGGTGTGAGACTGGTAATCATCGTCTCCATCATTTGCGTAGCGATAATTACGGGTATTCTTGCCTTTTTCGCTCGCAACACCAATTTTTTCTGAATCAAGGGTACTTCGTGGGCAGGTACCTCAACGCCCAAATCTCCTCTGGCTACCATTAAACCGTCACAGTAGGCAACGATTTTATCGATATTATCTACGGCTTCGGGCTTTTCTATCTTCGCAACGATTGGAATCTTATGTTCGGAATGTTGGTTGATTAAGTTCTGCAGGTCAATTAAATCTTGACTGTGTCGTACGAAGGACAAAGCAATCCAATCCACATCTTGCGAAACAGCAAACTTCGCATCTTCCACATCTTTTTCCGTGAGGGCTGGCAAGGAAATATTGGTATTCGGCAAATTCACCCCTTTTTTGGACTTCAAAGGTCCACCTTGAATTACTTCAGCGGTAACCTCATCTTTCTCGTTGGTCGATTTTACTTCGAAAATCAACTTTCCATCATCCAATAAAACCCTTTCTCCGGGTTTTACATCTTTGGGAAAGCTCGCGTAGTTCATGTATACACGCTCGGCACTCCCTTCAAAAGGTTCACCCGTCGCAAAAACGATTTTATCTCCTGGAGCAACAACAGCTTCTCCTCCCATAACCCCTACACGGAGCTTGGGGCCTTGTAAATCAGCAAGAATGGCGGTATTGATTTGAAGCTCTTCGTTGAGCTGGCGAATCATTTGTATTCTTTCGGCAACATCATCATGTGCGGCATGGGAAAAATTGATGCGAAAAACATCCACACCCGACAACATCATATTTTTCAATACTTCTTTCTTGCTCGTGGCCGGACCTATTGTCGCTACAATTTTGGTCTTTTTTCTAGTTGGCATCTCTTAAAAGATTAGGTTTCTTTTGGATTTCAGCTTGTTTGTTTGAATTTCGTACGCGGTCAGCAATTTTGGAATAGAGCGCATCTGTTGCAATATGCTTTGAAGACCCTCTTCATTCCCCTCTATTTTCAATAAATAATCCACTTCTTTGTGCTCTTGCAAAACAAAGGATGTCGATGCGGTTTGTGTAACTCCAAAGAGCCCGGAGTCTTGAACGTTCCTTTCTTCTTCTATCTTATTTTTGATTAGCGTCCAATACATTTCTTGTACCTCATTTTCCCAAACGAACGTCGGACAAGGTTGTGAAGTCCCCAATTCAAGGTCTTGATTGGTTCGTTTCAAATGAAGACCACAAAAAGCGTTGAGCGCATAGGCCATGGCATGGTCTTCCATAGCGGTGTGCAGCGCAAGCAGTTGAAAATCTTCGTCAAAAAAACTTTCTTCAATTTTTAGCGTAATGGACATACTTCCGGTACGAAAGGTAAATATAACCTTAATCAAGGTGTCTGCCTAAGGGAAGGTAATCCATTGCCTCTTAAATTCTTACGAAAACGTTATAGTTTACCTTTTTTTAATCTTGCTGGTTTTCGATTTTGCGCTGTAGTGCGAAGTACGCACGTTTGGATGCTTTTTCTTCGGCCTTCTTTTTGGAAGTAGCTCGGGCCTTGGCCATCACTTTATCTTGAATGCTCAATTTTACGGCAAAATGGCGAAGGGTATCATTACCAGTATCATCGTAGACGTCGTAGTGAAAGGTTTTCTTTTGTTTTTGGCACCACTCAATCACCAAGCTTTTATAGCTGATAACCTTTCCTTCGAGCTGCTCTATGTCCACATAAGGTTCTATCACTTTTCGATTGATGAACCTTTCACAGAAGGGATAGCCTCTATCCAAATAAATGGCGCCTACCAAAGCTTCAAATACGTTACCGTGGATGTTTTCGCCAAAGTGGCTTTTGGGAATGCGACTTTGTACGTATTTCAAAAGGCCCAAATCTTTTCCCAATTCGTTCAAGTGCTTTCGGCTCACCACCTTTGACCGCATTTTGGTTAGGTAGCCTTCATCTCCTCCAGGGACTTCTTTATAAAGGTGCTTGGAAATAATGGTGCCGAGCATGGCATCTCCCAAAAACTCTAGCCTTTCGTAATTCATGGGGTTGCCCTCATCATCCTTTTTGTTTAGGGAACGATGAAGAAAAGCACGTTTGTACACTTCAATTTCTTTGGGTTTAAACCCTAGGATTTGTTTCATCGCCAAAAAAAAATCCCCATCCGCTTTGGGAGGGGATTTAAATATTTTCGACGCTAATCCCATGTGTCTATCCTATTTTTCTAAAAAGAACACAGGCATTATGCCCTCCAAATCCGAAAGTGTTGCTCATGGCAACATTTACTTCGCGGGCTTGTGCTTTGTTTAACGTTAAATTCAATGAGGGGTCGATGTTTTCATCCACCACACTATGGTTAATGGTAGGTGGCACCATACTATTTTCCATGGCAAGAATAGACGCAATGGCCTCAATGGCACCAGCGGCACCCAAAAGGTGGCCTGTCATGGATTTCGTGGAATTAATGTTGATATTGGGTGCATGATCACCAAATACTTTGGAAATTGCCTTTAGCTCGGCAACATCTCCCAAAGGTGTGGAAGTGCCATGGGTATTGATGGCATCTACATCACTAGGTTGCAATCCTGCGTTTTCCAAACAGTTTTGCATTACCCGAACCACACCAATACCTTCCGGATGCGGTGCCGTCATATGGTGAGCGTCACTACTCAGTCCTCCACCCAATACTTCTGCGTAAATCTTTGCGCCTCGTGCCTTGGCATGCTCGTATTCTTCAAGAATCAAAGCACCAGCACCTTCACCGAGCACGAAGCCGTCCCGAGTCGCATCAAAAGGACGCGAAGCGGTTTCTGGACTTTCGTTTCGTGTGGACAAGGCATGCATGGCGTTAAAACCACCCATTCCTGCAATGGTTACTGCTGCCTCACTTCCTCCGCTTACAATCACATCGCAATGACCCAAACGGATATAGTTCAAGGCATCAATCATGGCATTTGCAGAAGAGGCACATGCTGAGACCGTTGTATAATTAGGTCCCATAAAACCATGCTTTATGGAAATGTTTCCCGGAGCAATGTCAGCAATCATTTTCGGGATAAAGAAAGGATTGAATCTCGGTGTTCCATCACCGGATGCAAAACCGATTACCTCATTCTGGAAGGTTTCCAGGCCGCCTATACCAGCGCCCCAAACGACTCCAACTCGGAACTTGTCTACTTTCTCCAAATCCAAGCCCGCATCGGCGATAGCTTCATCGGAAGATACCAACGCATATTGTGCAAAGCGGTCCAATTTTCTGGCCTCTTTACGGTCAAAATAATCTTGAGCATTGTACCCTTTGATTTCGCAAGCAAACTTGGTCTTGAATTTCTCGGTATCGAAATAGGTTATCGGTGCACAACCGCTAGTACCGTTTTTGAGTCCTTCCCAGTAAGCATTGAGGTTATTTCCAATAGGGGTAAGCGCCCCCATTCCTGTAACTACTACGCGCTTTAACTGCATGAGTTTGATTTTACCCTTTAAAACCTAAATTAAAAAAAAATTATCCATGTGATTCACGATCACATGGATAATTTAAAAGCTATATTGAATATCATTAATCTACTTGGCCTCTTCTATATAGGTGATCGCCTGACCAACTGTTGCAATGTTTTCGGCTTGATCGTCAGGTATCTGAATATCAAATTCTTTCTCAAATTCCATGATTAGCTCAACAGTGTCCAAGGAATCCGCGCCCAAATCGTTGGTAAAGCTTGCTTCAGCTACTACCTCATTTTCATCTACACCTAGTTTATCCACGATGATAGCCTTAACTCTTGATGCAATGTCTGACATAATGTTATTGGTTTTTAAAATTTAATTGATGGCAAAAATATAAAACTTTGGATTAAATACACCATTTGTCGATAAAATGTGACCGCCTTGAACATCTTACAAATGAGAATCTTACTTTCGCCAAGCATACAATAGCTATCTAGGTACCAGACATGGATGATATAAAACGAATTGTACTGTTTGCTTCTGGCAACGGAACCAATGCCGAACGTATTTGCACGTTTTTTGAAAAAGATGCCCATGTCAAGGTGGTAGGTATCCTCACCAATAAACGCACGGCAAAGGTCTGGGACCGTGCCAACCGATTGCAAGTTCCAGCATTTTGTTTCAATAGAATCGCTTTTTCAGAAGGAGATGCCGTAGTACGCTTGCTGAAAGCGCTACAACCTGATTTAATTGTTCTTGCTGGGTTTTTGTGGAGAATACCTGAGCAACTGGTCCGCGTTTTTCCAAATACCATTATTAACATTCACCCTGCATTGCTTCCCAAATATGGCGGTAAGGGAATGTATGGACAGCATGTGCATGAAGCCGTAAAAGAGAACAAAGAGCCAGAAACGGGCATTACCATTCATTATGTGAATGAACACTATGATGAGGGTGCTGTTATTTTCCAAGCCACAACTCCCTTAGAGGAATCGGACACCTTAGAGGATATTGCCAACAAGGTCCATACTTTGGAATATGCCCACTATCCAGAAGTCATCAAAAAACTGCTTTTTAAAGAAAATGGCTAAAAAACCAAAGTTCTACACGGTTTGGAAAGGCAAAAAACCTGGGATATATGAATCCTGGGCCGATTGTAAAGCGCAAATCGCCGGGTTTAAAGGAGCGCAATACAAAGCCTTCTCTACTTTCGCGGAGGCGAAGAAAGCTTTTCGAGGAAAATACGACGATTATAAAGGTAAAAGCACTCCAAAGAAAATATTGAGTGCTGAAGAAATCAAGCGAATTGGCAAACCCAATATGCATTCTATAGCTGTGGATGCCGCTTCAAGTGGGAATCCAGGGAAGATGGAATACAGAGGAGTGGATACCCAATCGAAAAAAGTACTCTTCAAACAAGGCCCTTTTGAAAAAGGCACCAGCAATGTTGGAGAGTTCTTGGGAATAGTTCACGGGTTGGCCTTCTTACAAAAACAGAAGAGCAACCGAATATTATATTCCGACTCCAAAATTGCCATGGGTTGGGTAAAAAAGAAAAGGTGTGGCACAAAGTTGTCCAAGACCAAAGCCAATGCAACGCTTTTTGAATTGATTGACCGTGCAGAAGAATGGTTGAAGACGAATACCTACACTACCAAAGTAGTCAAATGGGAAACAAAAGCTTGGGGAGAAATTCCCGCGGATTTTGGAAGAAAGTAGGTTGTGCCGTGAGGCAATCTGTACGTTTTTCAATTCCTTAACAGAGTTGGCACAAATGAATAAGGTAACCGTATATTTGCAGCAAATTTTAAAAAATGTCCAAACTACTGGCGGTCGGTTCGATTGCATTCGATGAAATCGAAACTCCCTTTGGGAAAACTGGAAAAATACTAGGTGGTGCGGCAACCTTTATTGGTTTGGCTGCGAGCCAATTCAAAATCGATATTGGTGTAGTTTCCGTTGTAGGCGAAGACATGCCCCAAGAATACCTTGATATTTTAAAGGATAGAGGTATTGATATTTCCGGTGTGGAAATCATCAAAGGGGGCAAAACCTTTTATTGGAAAGGCAAGTACCACAACGATTTGAATTCAAGGGATACCTTGATTACCGAATTGAACACCTTAGGCGATTTTGACCCTGTGGTTCCAGATAATTATAAGGATGCCGACATTGTAATGCTTGGCAATCTTCATCCCAGCATTCAGTTGAGCGTTATCGACCAAATGGAAAAGAAACCAAAACTGATTGTTTTGGATACCATGAACTTTTGGATGGACAATACCTGGGATGAATTGATGGAGGTTATTGGTAAAATCGATGTGATTACCATAAACGACGAAGAGGCAAGACAGCTAACCGAAGAATATTCTCTGGTTGCAGCTGCAGAAAAAATCCAAGAGATGGGGCCACGCTATGTGGTTATCAAAAAAGGAGAACATGGAGCTTTGCTTTTTCATGAAGACAAAGTGTTTTTTGCACCAGCACTTCCATTACGGGAAGTATTTGACCCAACCGGTGCAGGCGACACCTTTGCAGGAGGTTTTGCAGGTTTCATAACCGAGGCAAGAAACATCTCTTTTGAAAGTATGAAGAACGGAATTATTCAGGGGTCCAATTTGGCTTCGTTTTGTGTGGAGCGTTTTGGGATAGAGCGAATGCTTTCCTTGGAGAAATCGGAAATTGACCAACGCTTGCATCAGTTCAAAGAATTGACGCAATTCAACATAGAATTAAGTTAAAGAATGCCCTGACACTGTTCGGGGCTTTTATTTTTTAGGTAATATGAGTGATGCAATTAAGCACGAATGCGGAATATCACTGATCCGTTTGCTTAAGCCTCTTGAATTTTACAAGAAAAAATACGGTACGGCTTTTTATGGGGTGAATAAAATGTACCTCATGATGGAAAAGCAACACAATCGCGGTCAAGATGGTGCCGGATTTGCCAGTATTAAACTGGACATGCAGCCAGGAGAGCGATACATGAGTCGGGTACGCTCGGCCCAGCAGCAACCCATCCAAGACATCTTTGCGCAAATCAACCATCGTATCAATAGCGTTCTGAGCGAAAATCCAGAAATGGAAAACGATATCGCCGAACAGAAACGGAGCATACCTTATATAGGGGAGTTGCTTTTGGGACATGTGCGGTACGGTACCTTCGGAAAGAACAGCATCGAAAGCGTGCATCCTTTTCTACGTCAAAACAATTGGATGCATCGGAATTTGATTGTGGCTGGGAATTTCAATATGACCAACGTTTCGGAATTGTTTGGAAACTTAGTGGAGTTGGGACAGCACCCCAAGGAAATGGCCGACACCATCACGGTGATGGAAAAAATCGGACATTTTTTGGATGACGCCGTGGCCAAGATCTATAAAGACATCAAAAAAGAAGGATTCAATAAGCGTCAAGCCACTCCTATCATTGCAGAACGGCTGAACATTGCCAAAATTCTTCGAAAATCTTCAAAAAACTGGGATGGCGGTTATGCCATGGCCGGACTGCTAGGGCACGGGGATGCCTTCGTTTTTCGAGATCCGGCAGGAATTCGCCCCGCATACTACTACCAAGATGACGAAGTGGTGGTGGTAGCTTCAGAGCGACCTGCTATTCAAACAGTATTTAATGTCCCCTATGATTCGGTTCATGAACTGGACCCAGGCCATGCCATTATCATCAAAAAGAAAGGGTCGGTACATGTAGACCCCATTTTGGACCCACTCGAAAGAAAAGCGTGTTCCTTTGAACGCATTTATTTTTCAAGAGGAAGCGATAAAGAAATCTATCAAGAACGGAAGATGTTGGGGAAATTGGTATTCCCACAAATCTTGAAGGCTGTTAATGATGATTTGGTGAACACGGTATTTTCCTATATTCCCAACACCGCAGAAACATCATTTTTTGGCATGGTGAAAGAAGCCCAAAACTACCTCAACCGAAAAAAGGAATCGCAAATTTTGGATTTGGGCACAGACATTACCAGGGAAAAACTCAATGCAATTTTGGACGTCCGTCCAAGAATCGAGAAGGTTGCTATCAAAGATGCAAAGCTACGGACATTTATTACCCAAGATAGTAGTCGGGATGATTTGGTCACACATGTTTATGATATTTCATATGGTTCAGTAAAGGCCGGAGACAATTTGGTCATTATCGACGATAGTATTGTTCGCGGAACGACTCTTAAAAAAAGTATCCTCAAGATTTTAGATCGCCTGTCTCCGGGTAAGATTATTGTAGTTTCTTCCGCTCCTCAAATCCGCTATCCCGATTGTTACGGTATCGATATGGCCAAATTGGAAGACTTTATCGCATTCAAAGCTGCTTTGGCCTTGCATCAAGAACAGGGTACCATGCACATTGTAGATGAAATCTATAAACTGTGTAAGGAGCAGGAACATAAAAAGGCCAGGAAAGTAATCAATCACGTTAAAAAGTTCTACGAACCTTTTTCACCTGAAACCATCTCCAATAAGATTGCTGAAATATTAAGTCCTGAAGGAATTAAAGCGGAAGTAAAAATCATTTACCAAACCATCGATAGTCTTCATGAAGCCTGCCCAAAAAACCTGGGCGATTGGTATTTCACCGGAGACTACCCGACCCCTGGGGGGAACCGAGTGGTCAACCGCGCATTCATGAATTTTTATGAAGGAAAAAACCAACGGGCCTATTAAGGGAATTCATTTTAAATTTCCGAGGTGTGCATTTCATCGATGAAATACGCTAATCATCGGGTTTTTCGTTAGTCAGCAAGCTTCAAACCTACTTTAGTAAGGCCATAGCATAAGTAGGTTAAGTTCATGGTAAGATTTGGGGCAAAAAAGGTGGAATCTCTTCCACCTTTTTTATTTTGCTGTAATCCCGAATTCTGCAAACGTAATCCTTTTCGCTATCCAGAGTAGTGTCCGCTTTCAGTAACAGCAGTTCACCTGAATTAAAGGGGTTTCATCTAAAAGCTTTCTTCGCCGAGAAAGCTCAACTTACATTTGTTTCACCATAGCATAAGTAGGTTAAGTTCATGGTAAGATTTGGGGTAAGAAGGCGGAACATGTTCCGCCTTCTTTTTGTTTGAACCCCAAGCTGTTATGTTAAAATTGCAGCGAACAAGCTTCCTATCAATTCAAAAATTTCCTCAAAAACCTTTGTTATTTCTCACAATACCAGTAATTTAGTTTTGCCATAGCATAAGTAGGTTAAGTTTATGGTAAGATTTGGGACGAAAAGGGTGGGAGCTTTCCCGCCCTTTTCTATTGTACCCATTTTAACTAAAAAAAGCCCCGGTTTTCACCGAGGCTTCTTTCATAATTTGAGCGCTTTTTACTTATTCGCAGCGTACAGTTCGTTCACTTTCCCCCAATCGATAACATTGAAAAAAGCGGAAACGTAATCCGGTCTTCTGTTTTGGTAGTTCAGGTAATAGGCATGCTCCCAAACATCAAGTCCTAAAATTGGAAAGCCTTCGCATCCTGAATCCGGCATCAATGGATTATCCTGGTTTGGTGTTGAGCAAATTTCCAAAGCCCCGCCTTCTTTCACGCAAAGCCATGCCCATCCTGAACCAAAACGGGTTCCGGCTGCAGCACTGAATTTTTCTTTAAAGCTGTCATACGAGCCAAATGCTTCATCGATAGCGGTACCCACAGCACCATCTGGAGCACCCCCACCGTTGGGAGACATTACTTCCCAAAAAAGTCTGTGGTTGTAGAAACCACCACCATTGTTACGGACAGCAGCATTGGACATGTCAAGGTTTTCCAGAATGTCTTCAATGCTTTTGCCTTCCAAATCCGTTCCAGCAACGGCACCGTTCAATTTCGTAGTATACCCGTTATGGTGCTTTGTATGGTGTATCTCCATGGTACGTGCATCGATATGTGGTTCCAACGCATCGTACGCATAGGATAGTTTTGGTAATTCAAAAGCCATGATATTGTAGTTTTTATGTTATTAATGTTCCCATAAAAATACGGCTTTAGCCGGTAAAATATGATAAGAGAACCTTAAGTTAATTCCCCTATTGATTAATTTGCACAAAAAACAGGTTGAACGCTTCTCCTTTTGTGGTTTACAATGCTTCTGCTGGGTCTGGTAAGACCTATACCCTGACCAAAAGGTACCTTGGGCTTCTGTTTTCAAGTAACTCTTACCGAGGTTTTCGCGAAATGTTGGCACTCACTTTTACCAACAAGGCGGTTGGCGAAATGAAGACCCGTATTCTGGAGAGCTTATTTGCTTTTTCCCAGCCCTCCATTCTTGAAGAGCCCCCTCTGATGTTTTTAGAACTTGTTGCAGAAACGGGACTGACCCCAAAACAGCTTCAGCAAAAAAGTGCCATCCTTTTGCAGCAATTGTTGCATAATTATTCCTTTTTTGAAATATCCACCATTGATCGCTTTAACCACAAAATCATCAAGACCTTCGCCCGTGACTTAAAGCTCGCCCAAAATTTTGAAGTTGAACTTGATGTGGAATCCCTTTTGGCCAGAGCGGTCACTCGTGTTTTGGATAGAGCAGGCCAAGAAAAGGAATTGACCCAACTGTTGTTGCAGTTTTCCTTGGAAAAAATTGACGATGAAAAGAGCTGGAACATTACCCATGACCTTATCGAAATTGGAAAACTTCTTTTTCAAGAAAACGATATGGGAAGAATGGCCGACCTTCAAAACCAACCGCTCTCCTATTTTACCCAACTGAAATCCGAATTACGAAAGGAGATTATCGAGCTTCAAACGCGATTGCAGCAACAAGCTACTTCCCTGTTGGAAAAAATTGCTCAGCTCGGATTGGAACATGAAGATTTTCCAAGAAAAACCTTTCCCAACCATCTTTTAAAAATTCAGCAAGGTGAAATAGCTCCTAAAAAGCTATATGCAAATACCCTGGAAAAAAGCTTTTTGGAGCGCAAAATCCTAAAAGCCAAGCATCCCATGGAAAATGATGCAGGGTTAGACGTTTTAGTGCAAGGGTTTTTCACATTAAAGGAAATGATTTACCAAAGGGCCCACCTAAGCGCCATTTACCAAAATCTCGTCCCGTTGGCATTGGTGAACACCATATCCCAAGAATTAAAAGTTCTTGAAGAAGAGGAAAACATCGTGCCTATTTCTGCTTTAAATCGCATTATCGCAAACGAAATCAAAGCGCAACCTATACCTTTTATATACGAGCGTTTGGGGGAACGCTATCGCCATTACTTTATTGACGAGTTCCAAGATACCTCAGCCATGCAATGGGAGAATCTCGTTCCCTTGGTTTCCAATAGCTTGGTCGCAGTAGATAGCAACGGAAAAACAGGAACACTTTTTTTGGTAGGAGACGCCAAACAAGCCATTTATCGCTGGCGGGGGGGTAAGGCCGAACAACTTCTTGAACTGGGCGGAGAGAACCGGGAGCCATTTGTGGTTGGCCCAGAAATCAAAACCCTCTCCACGAACTGGCGAAGTACCGAAAATATCATTGCGTTCAATAATGGTTTCTTTTCCTATCTCGCTCCCCTCTTCGCAGAACCACGTTACGGGAACCTCTTTGAAACCAGTGCCCAGTTGTCCAATCCGTCTTCGGGCGGATATGTGGAATTACACTTCTTACCACCAAACGGTGAAATTCATGCAGCATATGCTTCCGAAGCAGAAAAAACCATCGCCAAAGTAAGGCAGCAAGGATATGGGTATGCAGACATCTGCATTTTGGTGCGGGACAACAAAAAAGGTGCTTTGCTGGCCGACCATTTGTCCGCAGCCGAGGTGCCCCTAATTTCTTCCGATGCTTTGTTGCTCGAAAACGATGCAACCATATTGTTTTTGGTCAACCTGTTGAAAGCCATCCACGATTCCAAAAACGATTTGGCCCGATTTGAGCTCCTTCACTTTTTGGCACCCCGAAATGAGGATTTGCATGACTTTGTCGAGAAACACATTCATAGTGTTCATGAATTCTTGAAAGAAGCATTTGATTTTTCGCTCGACACTATGACCACGCGCCCGATATATGATATTTTGGAACTAGCTGTGGTTCATTTCGAGCTTCAAGAAAAATCGCCCGCTCATCTTACCTTTTTTATGCAAGTGGTTTTTGACCATCAGCAAAAAAACGGCCCTGATGTTTTCTCCTTTCTAAACTATTGGGAAGACAAAAAATCTTCCCTTGCTATTTCTGCTCCTGAAAAGGCTGATGCGGTCACGCTCATGACCATACACAAATCAAAGGGTCTTGAATTTCCGGTTGTTATTTTTCCTTATGCGGATACCCCAATCATTGACAAAAGAAAAAAGAACAAGATTTGGGTTAGCGCCAGTTCAAAAACCGAAAGCTTGGGCATATCAGAGTATTTGCTCTCGTATTCTGAAAACATGCTCCATTTTGATGACGCTTCTAGCGCAGCTTATGAAAAAGAGTCCGCCCAGATTCAATTGGATGCCATTAATGTATTATACGTAGCCATGACCCGCGCGGAAAAAGCGCTTTTTGTACTATCGGAAACCCCTAAAAAAAATGTTGCCCCCGAACAGGCCAATTCCTATTCTGAGCTTTTGTATGGCTATGCAAACTCAACAAATCTGGCCATTTTGGAAAATGGGTGTTTTGCGTTGGGTAGTTTGGATTACAACGCGGAAAGTTCAAAGACGGACAATACCTTGGAAACCGTGCAATACGCCTACCGGTCCAAAAATGCACCTTCATTCCGAATTTCAACCAAATCCGGGCAGCTTTGGAACACTCCCCAACAAAGTGCTTTGGATACAGGAACTTTATTACATGAAATCCTGAGTCGAGTACGCTATGATGATGAGCTTGAAACTACCTTTACGAGTATGCAAGAGGCTGGTTTGTTTGGAAAGGATGAACGTGAAACCCTTTGGAAAAAAGTCGAAGCTACGGTGCACCACCCTTTGCTTACCAAATATTTTACGAAAGAATTTCAAGTATTCAATGAAAAAGAAATTCTTTTGCACAACGGAAACAGTGTTCGTCCTGACCGGATAGTACTTTCTGGAATGAATGCCAGTATACTGGAGTACAAGACGGGAAAGCACGATACAGCCCACGTGGCTCAAATACAAGGTTATGCCCAAGCACTTCAAAGCATGGGGTACACGATTGAGAACACTATACTTATATATATAAATGAAGAGGTTCAACCTCTATTCTTGTAAATTGAAAATATGTACGGAAAAATTAAAGAACACCTTGCACAGGAACTAGAAGAAATCAAAGCTGCTGGATTGTTTAAAGAGGAACGTATCATTACTTCTCCACAAGGCGCTATGATACAGATTTCCACTGGAGAGGAAGTCATCAATTTTTGTGCGAACAACTATTTGGGGCTCTCTTCACATCCTGAAGTAGTGAAGGCCGCAAAAGATACTTTGGATTCCCATGGGTTTGGGATGTCTTCCGTTCGTTTTATTTGTGGCACGCAAGACATTCACAAAACATTGGAAGAGGAGATTGCGAACTTTTATGGTACCGAGGATACCATATTATATGCGGCCGCCTTTGATGCCAATGGAGGGGTTTTCGAACCAATCCTTACCGCAGAAGATGCCATTATATCTGATTCCCTAAACCATGCTTCCATTATCGACGGTGTTCGACTATGCAAAGCAAAGCGCTATCGATATGCCAACAATAATATGGCCGACTTGGAAACCCAACTGCAGCAAAGCGAAAAAGATGGTGCCCGGTTCAAAATTATTGTTACTGATGGGGTGTTCTCTATGGACGGTCTTTTGGCCCCTTTGGACAGCATTTGTGATTTGGCTGAAAAATACGATGCCATGGTTATGATTGATGAGTGCCATGCTACAGGCTTTATTGGCGCCACCGGTCGGGGTACGCTTGAAGCCAAAGGAGTGTTGGACCGAATAGACATCATCACTGGCACCTTGGGTAAGGCCCTGGGAGGTGCCATGGGAGGGTATACCACAGGAAAAAAAGAAATCATTGAAATGCTGCGGCAGCGTTCAAGACCCTATTTGTTCTCAAACTCCCTTGCGCCCGCAATTGTAGGAGCATCTATTAAGGTATTTCAATTGCTTGGTAATGATACTTCGCTCCGCGACAAGCTGGAACACAATACCACCTACTTTAAAGAAGGGATGAAAAAGGCTGGGTTTGATATCATCGATGGAGACTCCGCCATTGTGCCTGTCATGTTATACGATGCCAAGCTTTCCCAAGAGATGGCGAACATGCTCTTACAAGAAGGCATTTATGTGATTGGTTTCTTTTATCCCGTAGTTCCCAAAGGAAAAGCACGAATTCGAGTTCAGCTATCCGCAGCACATGAAGTTGAACATTTGGACAAAGCGATTGCAGCATTCACGAAAGTGGGCAAGGCATTAAACGTCGTTTAAGTGTCCAAAATCTTCCATGTACTGCGTTAAAAAAAATGAAACTAAGATTTTGTTAATAGTTCTTAACAACTTACATTTGCTGCTGATAAACACTTAAACTTAAAATTTTGAGCATGAAACATCTTTGCAAATTATTGGTTGTTGCCTTGGTTTTCCTAGGTTTCAACAGCATCCAAGCGCAAGACGAGAATAATCCTTGGCAGGTGAGTTTTGGAGTTAACGCGATTGATGTATACCCTACAGGTGACGATAGCGCGTTACAAAACTTCGGTTTCGAAACCGGTAGCGTTTTCAGCGAATACTTTAATGCCACTGACCACTGGAACATTCTTCCTTCTGTTTCTTACATTTCTGTATCTCGTTATGTAGGTGATGGATTCACTGTGGGTGCTCGTGGTTCCTTGAACAGAATTGACAAATTAGGTGATGTTCGTGTAGACAACCTATCCCACTACGCACTTGATGGTACCATTAAGTATGCCTTTTTAAAGAATACCACAGTTGATCCTTTCGTAGAGATTGGCGGTGGTTATACTTGGGTTGACCAAATCGGTGCTGGTACCGTTAATGGTGGTATCGGTGTAAACATTTGGTTTACTGAAAACATCGGTTTGACCCTCCAAACACAATACAAGCATGCTTTCGAAGATTATTTGGTTAAGCATTTCCAACACTTGGCTGGTGTGAGCATTAAGTTTGGTGGAACTGACACTGACGGTGACGGTATCTACGACAAAGACGATGCTTGTCCAGAAGTTGCTGGTTTGGAAGCTTTCAACGGATGTCCTGATTCTGACGGTGACGGTATCGAAGATGCCAAAGATGATTGTCCAAATGAAGCCGGTTCTAAAGAAATGAACGGTTGTCCTGACGCTGACGGTGACGGGGTTGCCGACAAAGATGATGCTTGTCCTAGCGAAGCTGGTTTAGCTGAATTGGCCGGATGTCCTGATGCTGATGGTGATGGTGTTGCTGACAAAGATGATGACTGTCCTAGCGAAGCAGGTCCTGCTGAGAACAAAGGATGCCCATGGCCTGATACTGACGGTGACGGTGTATTGGACAAAGATGACCAATGTCCTGAAGTAGCTGGTACTGTTGCAAATAATGGTTGCCCAGAAGTAACTGAAGAAGTTCAAAAGCAGTTGAACGACTACGCTAGAACTATCTTGTTCGATACTGGTAAATCTTCAATCAAGGCTGAGTCTACTTCAGTAATGGTAGATATCATCCAAATCTTGAATGAGTACCCAACAGCTAAGTTTACTGTTGAAGGACACACTGATAGCGTTGGTTCTGCTAAATTGAACCAAAAACTTTCGGAAGAAAGAGCTAACTCCGTACGTGACTTCCTTATCGACAAAGGAATTGGTGCTGATCGTTTGAACGCTATTGGTTATGGTGAAGACAAGCCAATCGCTACCAACAACACAAGATCTGGTAGAACACAAAATAGAAGGGTTGAAATCAACCTTATCAAATAAGAGAAAATAATTTCTTGAAGAAAAGGTCCAGTGAAAGCTGGGCCTTTTTTTATTTTTAGGCATGCACGAAACTTTTCTGGAGGAGGTATTGTCCGATTTGGCGGCACAAGGGTATGATATTACCGCATGCCGCTATATACTCCCCAGCAAACGCTCAGCTTTTTTCCTAAAGCGACACCTACAAGCCCGAGTAAGCCAAACCATTTTTGCACCAGATATTTTCGCCATCGAAGACTTTATTGGTGAAATTACTTCGCTAACCCTAGCGCCTTCCATTGAGCTATTGATGGAATTGTTCCATGTGTATCAAAATCGACTTGGCGCAGCATTGCAAGAAGACTTCCATTCCTTTTCCAAATGGGGCCAAACCTTGTTGCAAGACTTCAATGAAATAGACCGCTATCTTATTCCGGCTGATGATATTCTCAATTATTTAAAGGCCATTAAAGAAATTGACCATTGGTCTGTTCAAGAGCGAAAAACCGAGATGGTTGAAAATTATTTGGCTCTATGGAGTCAATTACATCCTATCTATCAGGAATTCAATACCCGATTGAAGTCGAAACAAAAGGGATATCAAGGCTCGATTTACAGAGATGCGGTAAACCATTTGGATACCTATCTCGAAGCACAAGATAAATCACCTATCATTTTTATAGGTTTCAATGCGCTGAACAACGCAGAATCCGCCATAATCCAAAAAGTATTGGAGCATGGGTCTTCTGAAATTTATTGGGACATTGATGAGAGCTTTCTTTCCGACTCCTATCACGATGCCGGCTTGTTCATTCGTCAATACGTAAAACATTGGCCATATTATAACACACGAACGCCAAAAGGTATTCGGTCTCATTTAAATCCTTCGCCACAAATACACATTACCGGAGTACCCAAGGACATTGTTCAAATAAAAAAACTATCCGAACAACTGGGTGAACTTCAAACGAAGGATTTAGACCATACTGCGGTAGTATTGGCACATGAGGCATTGCTATCTCCGTTGCTATCGTCTCTTCCTGGCACCTTACAAGATGTGAACATTACCATGGGTTTACCGTTACAAGATTCACCGTTAGCCAACTTTTTCAATCTTTTGCTTGAGATCAAAAGCCTTCAAAATGCAAAGGGTTGGCCCAAGGTGCTCTTGCAAAAGCTCTTTAGCAATCCCTATTGCCGAAGCCTCATTCCCAACAAAAAGGATGTAACGTTGGCCGCGTATCGTTCCTTTCTCAACACCTCTGATACACTGTTTGTTTCCACCAAAATGCTTCTGTCGCTTGGTGAGTGTCCCGTACTATTTGATTTGGTATTGACCAAATCGCCAAAAATGGTCTCGATTTTAGATGATTTATTGGAAATCATTGAAACCTTACGAAAGGCGAGTGCATTGAAGAACCAAACATTGGAACTGGAGCAACTTTTTCGCTTTTACACCATTTTCAATCAAATAAAGTCTTACCAGGAAACCTATGGATTTCTATCAAGTCCAAACACTTTAAAGCCCTTATTTGACCAACTTTGCCAATCCGAAACCTTGGATATTCTTGGAGATCCTGTAGATGGTCTACAAATCATGGGAATGCTGGAAAGTAGGGTTCTGGATTATGAGACCATTTTTATGACCTCTGTCAACGAAGGGGTACTTCCCGCAGGCAAAAGCAATAATTCATTCATTCCTTTTGATGTAAAAAGAGCATACGGATTACCTACTTATAAGGAAAAAGATGCCATATATGTCTATCATTTTTATCGTCTCCTGCAACGCGCCAAAAACGTTCATCTTTTTTACAATACTGAGCCCGACACCTTAATGGGAGGGGAACGTAGCCGTTTAATTTCCCAGCTGCTTACTGACGCCCGTTTTGTTGGCCGAATAACCCATACGCTAGCTACGCCCAAAGTAAGGGCTACGCCCAATTTACCCAACCAAGTACTGAAAACCCCTTTGCTACAGGAGAAGCTGAAACAGCTTGCGATCTCTGGCTTTTCTCCATCCTCATTGTCGGTTTACATTCAAAATCCGTGGGAGTTTTACCAACGCTATGTGCTTCGGTTAAATGAGCCTGAAATCTCCCAAGAGACTATAGCACCTAATCTCTTCGGCACCATAATTCACGATATTCTGCATGCCCTATACCTCCCCTTCTTGGGAAGAACATTGGACGCTTCCGCCATACAGGAAATGAAAAGCAGGCTTTCGCAAGCGATTCTAGATATGTTTGTAAAACACCTTCCAGATGTCAATCTCAAGGTGGGACGATTTCTATTGGTTCATAAGGTTGTCAACAAGTATCTGGCGGAGTTCATAAAATGGGAGGAACGCCGTGTGGCAGCAAATACCATAAAAATTGTAGCGTTGGAGGAACGATATGAAATGCTTTTGGACCTTCCAGAGCTGGATTCTCCCATTAAACTAAAAGGATTTTTAGATCGTGTTGAAGATATCAATGGCATCCGTTGCATTTCGGATTATAAAACAGGACGGGTCACCCCCGCAGAAGTGAAGATTTCAAACAGTTTAGAGAGCATTTCTGAATCCAACAAAACCAAAGCCTTCCAGCTATTGTGCTATAGTCTATTGTATTCAAAAAACCATGACCTTTCTGCTGTACAGGGTGCTATCTATCCCATAAAAACCATCCGACAGGGCCTACTGCCGCTAAGTATTGACCGAAACACGATACTTACTGCCCAAGATATGGTTGATTTCGAAACGCAACTCAAAACCCTCATTCGCGAAATCTTAAACCCCAAAATCGATTTCTCGGAAACCCGTTTACTTCCCTTTTAGATCTGGACGGGAAGGACGCACTTCAATCTTACTAGGAAGCGTTCTGGGGTGCATTTGCAAAAGGTCCAAAACCAACTTTCCAATATCCTCGGGTTGAATCTTCCAAGCATCTTTATTTGAAGGTTCGTTACCATTGAAGTGTGTAGCCACTGAGCCTGGCATTATGGTGCTTACTTTAATCCCGTACCCTCGTAAATCCAACATTGCCGCCTGTGTGAAACCTACCACACCAAATTTGGTGGCGTTATAGCCCGCACCTTGAGCAAAAAAATTCGTGCCTGCCAAACTAGCTAATGTGATATAGTACCCTTTTGAGGTTTTCAAGGGTTCCACGGAAGCTTTGAGCGTATGGAAAACACCATCCAAATTGGTTCGCATCATACTTTGCCATGCCTCGGAAGAGAGTTCATCTACTGGCGAAAAATGCCCAACCCCAGCATTGGCAACAACGACATCCAATTGCCCCCAGTGTTGTAGAATCGTTTCTACGGCCTTCTCCTCGTCAGAAAGAAGTTTGACATCGCTTTTGAGTGTTAGAACCTCCCCAGCGTTTCCCAGTTGTGTAAGTGCCTCTTTCAGGCTGGCTTCATTTCTCCCGCTTATCGCAACCTTCATCCCTTTTGATAAAAGGGTTTTAGCTACGCCAAGGCCTATTCCTTTGGAACCTCCTGTGATATAGGCTACTTTTCCTGATACTTCCATAACCAAACTTAGATTTTACTCTAAAATACGAATCCCTTTAGGCAATGTATTTGTTCCGCTACAAAAGCTTTCATTTAAATTTTGAGGGTTAAGACGCTATAGTCCTAAACCATAGGAAATTACTCTTCTTTAGGAGTTCCCGTTGCATTTAGAACTTCTCGTATCTGTTTATTTTATAATTTCCAGTCAACGCAAGCGTAAAACATTCAAAACCCATTTGAATTCCATGAAGTTTACCAAAACCCGCAACATTAAATGGAATATCATTATACTACATGTATTCTCTTGGTCCGTTCTGATATCACTACCGTACGCGTACCATTCAGAGTTAGATCCACATTTTCATATTAATGAAGAGACCTATAGTCTCCACTACCTCGAGAGCATTATCAATATTTTTTGGATTATCGTTTTTTATCTCAACGCTTTCTTGATTATCCCAAGATTTCTCTACGCTAAAAACTATTTGGTTTTCATCGCCATTCAGATTGTTTTTTTTGCCATGGTCGTGTTGCTACGGCGTCCGTTTTATACTTTTCTAATTCAAGAATACGCATCCAATTTCTTTATATCGGTCAGGTATAGTCTAGCACCTTTTTTGGGTATTTTGGCAGCGGCAATTGCTTTTAGGGCTATTTCTGATAAGGCTGAGGCAGAGAGGGTCGAAGCGGAAATGAAACAAGAGAATCTTAAGGCAGAACTTACCTTTCTCAGGGGACAAATTAGTCCACATTTTCTTTTCAATGTGCTCAACAACATCATCGCCCTCGTTCGGAAAAACAGTGATGACCTTGAACCAACCTTAATCAAGCTTTCCTCGCTAATACGATATATGCTATACAAGACGAGAGAGAAAAAGGTGCCAGTCCATCAAGAAGTCGAATACCTTCACAACTATATTCATCTTCAAAAACAACGATTCGCAGAAAAACTGGTTTTAGAAGAAGATATTATTCTGGAAGGAGAGCATAATATGATCGAGCCAATGCTATTGATTACATTCGTGGAGAACGCCTTCAAACATGGAACAGGTCATGTACAAGACCCACATATAAAAATTAGTTTAAGGGAAAATCACAATTCCCTTTTCTTTAATGTGAAGAATAGGCATTCTAAAGCCCCTCTCGAAAAAAAAGACATTTCTGGAATAGGATTGGCGAATGTAAGGAGGAGGTTAGAACTGATATATGGTGCCAACCATAAACTTGACATTCATGAGATGGGTGAATGGTTCGAAATAAAACTTAGCATAACATTCGAAGTATGATGCGTTGTATTGCCGTAGATGATGAACCACTAGCCCTTGCCCTTGTTCGAGACAACATCAGCAGAATACCCTTCCTAAACCTAGTGGGAACCTGCAATGATGTGTTCGAGGCAATGGACCTGCTTGAAAAAAATCAAATTGATTTGATATTTGTAGACATACATATGCCAAGGCTAAGTGGACTCGAGTACATCAAAAGCCTTGACAACAAACCTCTGGTAATTTTCATTACGGCCTACGAGGAATATGCATTACAAAGCTACGATTTGGACATCGTCGATTACTTGGTAAAGCCAGTAGCTATGGAAAGATTTCTGAGGGCTTGCCATCGCGCCAAGAAAATATTCGAACTAAAAACAGGCAAGAACCACGTATTTCCCAAACAGACTAAGGACCACTTTTTTGTAAATTCCAAACATAGTCTGGTAAAAGTCAAATTCGATGATATCATTTGGTTGCAGGGTTATGGGGACTATGTCAAATTCTATTTAAAAAGCGTCGAATTTCCTCTTGTGGTGCGAACCACGTTCAAAAGCTTGGAATCAGAGCTTCCTGATGGTCAATTTGTTAGAATACACAGGTCTTACCTCGTATCCGTAGATAGAATTTCAGCCGTTAGAAAGAGTACCGTTTTTTTAGGCGACAAAGAATTTGTGATTGGAGAAACCTATCGCAAAAACATTGAGAAATTGATAGAAAAATAGGCCTTTTACCAAACTATATGTACGATGTTGGTTCTTTACTATTTGAAGGTCCCGACTAGAATTCTTTTAGAATCCAAAAAGGCATACCCGACATCCGCCAGGTTTTAATAACGCTTTCCTGTCTTTATAGATTTTGCTTGTTCTTTTCCTGATTCGTCGCAATACTTTTGGGTTTCGTCGCAATTAAAATAAATAATGCATCTCCCTTCATAATTTAAACTTCCGAAAAAGACCATCTTTCGAAATCATCAGTATGTTCCAGTCTGGCAAACCAAAGTTTAAGAGGAGAAGAAAAACGTATGTTGCCAAGTAAATCGCTAATTTATTTTCCTTTGTTAATATGCTGTTTTGCTTCAGTATCCTATTCCCAAGATAACCCGGACATTTTTCCACCTCCTGAGATTGCTTCCGAAATACAGGCCATACGAGCTGCCGGAGATATAAAAATTGATGGAAATCTCAGTGAACCTAGCTGGAGCAATGCCACACCTATAACAGAATTCATTCAAAAGGACCCGATTCAAGGAAATCCAGCGAGTAGGTACACCGAAGCAAAAGTCCTGTTCGACGAAGCAAACCTTTACATCGGTGCTTTTTGCAAAACCAACGATGGTAGACGGGAAATACTAGCTCAAAATCTCCAACGCGACTTTAACTACTTTCAAAATGACATGTTTGGGGTAGTACTCGATGGGTTTCTCGATAAACGCAATGCCGTTTCTTTTCAAACCAATCCATATGGGGCCCAAAGGGAATTGTTGGTCATGGATGATGAGATTTTCAATAGGGAATGGTCTGCCCTTTGGAGTGTCAGGACCCAGATAACGGATGAGGGATGGTATGCGGAAATAGCCATTCCATGGAAAACCTTACGGTATCCAGAAAATTGCAAGGCTATGGGTATTATCTTGACGCGAAACATTAGGATTAACAACGAATATGTTTCCTTTCCTGCGGTCCCTAGAAAGTTCAACGTTTACCGAATGCCCTATGAGGCTATCTTAACAGGAATTGAGCCTCCTCCACCTAAAGCCAATATTCAGGTCAACCCTTACCTTTTGATGAATACCAACAGACAAAAGGAAGGTGATTTGGTAGTGGAAGAAAACACCGAGGTCAAAGCAGGGGGAGAAATAAAATGGGTTATGGGTCCAAACTCGGTCCTAGACCTAACTTACAATACCGATTTTGCGCAGGCTGATGTCGACCGACAGGTCATAAACCTAACCCGGTTTTCCGTTTTCTTTCCAGAAAGAAGACAGTTTTTTTTGGAAGGAAACGAAATTTATAGAATGGCGGCGTGGGACCTTTTACAGCCTTTTTTTAGCAGACGCATCGGTTTGGACAATACGGGAAATCCCATTCCCATTCAAGTAGGAGGCAGATTCACGAATAGGAGTCCAAAACAGAATATCGGTGCCATTGTACTGAGACAAGATGCTTCGAATAACCAGCCCGCCGCGAACTTTGCCGTTGCCCGTTATTCCAGAAATATAGGTGGACAAAACCGTATAGGAGGGATGGCTACTTTTCGATACGACGAACCCAATTCCGATGGGTTTTCAAATTACAATACCACGATTACCGTTGATGGGTTCTTAAGACCAACTCAGGCTATCAATGCTTTCTGGATGCTATCGGGATCTAAAAATTCAGGTGTGGAAGACAACGAGGGGTATTCCGGGGCTTTATGGGCCTACTATTCCGACAACTTGGTTTATCTCGGACTGGTCGAAAGCGTCATCTCCGAGAACTACGACCCTAAGGTGGGATTCATCGATGCGAACAACTATTTACTGACCAGTCCTGCTATGAGCCTAAGCCTGCGTCCCAAATGGTTACCCAAGTTTACCAGACAATTCAGTCCAGGAATCACTACATTCTTTTATCATTATCTGGATGATTTGTCTTTTAGGGAAGGATTCGTGTCAATTCGCCCTTTCAGTTTTGAATTTCAAAACGGAAGCCTCTTGGAATATGCCTTTCGGTTGAATTGGCAATCCCTAAGAGACCCTTTTTCGCCTTTGGGGATAAATATTGAAGCCGCTGATTATTCATACCAACGGCATATCGTTGAATATACCGGTGATTTCTCAAAAAAAATTGGATTTAGCGCAGGTTATAACTTTGGGGAATACTTCAACGGAAATCTAAATACCTTCACGGGGTCGCTTCGTCTAGCCCCTATTCCCCACATTAGCTTAAACGCGAATTACGAATACAATAAAATAACGGCATTAGGGATTGATAATGAATCTATTGAAACCAATTTGTTGGGTACAGAACTTCGCTTGTCACTTAATCCAAGATTACAACTCATTACTTTTTACCAATACAATACGAGCAACAATAGTTCAACCGTCAATTCTCGCCTTTCGTGGGAATACCTGCCCTTATCTTATGTTTTTATCGTTTTCAATGACAATCAGGTGGATGGAGTGAATAGTGCTTTGGACCCGATAAGGTTCCAAAATACACAGGGGATTATCAAATTGACGTTTCTAAAACAATTCTAATCTGTTCCCCAAAATAGCAGTTGCATCTGTATTTCGATACATGTGGAAATATATTGATGTAAAGAAAAAGTTCAGTTTTGAATCGAAAAAGTCTGTAGTCGAATTCTAAAAAACTAAAAGGCCTTCGCTAATTTGAAGGCCTTTTAGTTCGTGGAGAATACCGGATTCGAACCGGTGGCCTCTTGCCTGCCAGTTTCCGAATCAGCATTCTTCTAAAATCAAAAAATCATTTTATTTATTTGTTTTTCAGAGTGTTACGCGATTTTTCATAAAATTTGAAATCATTCAATATCATCTGATTTCAACAAAAAGTGTGCACAAACTGTGCATTTTTATTCCTAACTTGATGTAAATAAAGCATCAAAATTGGCAAAAGTTAGACTCATTTTAGACACTCGAAAATCATCGAAAAGTTCCAATTCGGAACTATTTCCGATTGCATTACGAGTCTATCACGTCAAACCGAGAATGATTCGTTTACCATATTATACTTCCAAAATTGGTTGGAACGACAAAGAGCAAAGTTTAAAAAAATCAGCTGCCATAAATAAAACTTTAGATTGTGATAATATTAATAGAATACTGTATAATAAACTTCATGATGCTAAAAGTCTTATTCATGAATTAGGAGACGGAATTCAATATATGGGTATTGATGTTTTAATAAATGAAATCAAAACTAGATGGCAAGATAAAATCAGCCCGCAGCTTAAAAGTAAAATGTCAAACGGTTTAATGTTATCTGATTGGGGCAAAGTGATTATTGAGCGTAAAAGAAGACTAAACAAGCCTGGTTCGGCAGAATGGTATCACTATGCCATAAAAGATTTTATAAAATTCAATAATAATAACGACCTCCCCTTAGACCAATTAAGCGTTAGTATATTAAAAGACTTTGAGATTTATAAAGAAAGTAAAGGACTAAAACCGAATGGAATCAATTCGCATATTAGAGCCTTACGTGCCCTATTTAATGCTGCGCTTTATGAAGATAAAATAGATGTAGTAAAGAATCCTTTTAAACGCTATAAAATACCTTCTTCAAATCCTACCAAGAAAAGAGCCGTCCCAAAAGAGACCTTCTTGAAAATTAGGACAGTACATTATCCCGAAGGTTCTGCATTATGGCATACCAAAAATTATGCTTTAATTATGTTCAATTGTAGAGGTATGAACCTTATCGATTTAGTTAAGCTAAAAAAATCGAATATCAACCAAGACAGATTGTTTTATGGCAGAAGTAAAACAGGCGACCCTTTATCTGTAAAACTAACCCCAGAACTAAATCAAATTCTGAGCTATTACTTAAAACAAGAATATAATGATGGTTTCTTATTTCCATCAAACTATGATGGAAGCACTTTACATCATGAAAAATATAAAACTATCAGAAGGCGAGTCAACGAAAGATTGAAACAAATTGCTCATGATGCAGGTATAAAGGAGCATTTTACTACGTATTCAATACGTCATTCATGGGCAACCATAGCAAAACATATGGGAATCTCCACCGCTATTATAAGCGAAGGGCTAGGACACAGCTCATTAAAGACTACAGAAATTTACTTGAAACGTTTCGACAATACTACTTTAGATGATGCAAACGAATTAATAGTAGCCTAGTCTTAATACCTCGCTCAGTAGTATTAGTTTT
>JBCCKH010000013.1:0-128585 GCA_039027495.1 Bacteroidota bacterium | reverse complement strand
GCTTCAAGCGGAATATTGCGCATCAAATTGAAAGGTTCTCCGGTTTCTTGAATAACGACATCATCTTCCAAACGAATGCCCATACCTTCCTCAGGAATATAAATTCCAGGTTCAACCGTAAATACCATATTCGCTTTCATTGGTGTCTTTAGTGCACCATAATCATGAGTGTCCAATCCGATATGATGGCTAGTCCCATGCATAAAATACTTTTTATAGACAGGTGAATTTTTGTCTTCGTTTTGGACATCCGCTTTATCCAACAACCCAAGTCCCAACAATTCGGAAGTCATGATTTTTCCCACTTCTTTATGGTATTCCGCCCAAAGGGTTCCGGGAACGAGCATTTGCGTAGCTTCATGCTTTACCCGCAGCACGGCATCGTATACCGCCCTTTGTCTTTCCGTAAATTTTCCGTTGGCCGGGATGGTACGCGTCATATCGCTAGAGTAGTTTGCGTATTCCGCAGCGACATCCATCAAAATCAAGTCTCCATATTTAACCTGCTGGTTGTTTTCAATGTAGTGCAGCACATTCGCATTATTTCCAGAGGCAATAATCGGCGTGTAGGCAAAACCTTTTGAGCGATTGCGCACAAATTCGTGAAGGTACTCTGCCTCCATTTCAAACTCCCAAACACCAGGTTTGGTAAATTCTAAAATGCGTCGGAAACCCTTTTCGGTGATGTTGCAAGCTTGTTGCATCAATTCAATTTCCTCGGATTCTTTAACCCCTCGAATTTCTTGAAGAATCGGATTGCTTTTCGCCCAAGTATGCGCTGGAAAGTCTTGTTTGCATTTTTGGATAAAGCGGTCCTCCCGCGTTTGGGTTTCCACCGCTTGGCGATAGTGCTCGTTGGTATTGAAATACACCGTATCTGCCTCGGTCATGATATCGAAGAAAATGCGTTCGAAATCCGATAGCCAATAAATCGTCTCTATCCCTGATACTTTAGTGGCTTGGGCTTTGGTGAGTTTCGCACCCTCCCAAACCGCAATATGTTCGTTGGTTTCGCGAACAAAGAGAATTTCACGATGCTTTTTTGCAGATGCCTCTGGGAATAAAACTAGAATCGTTTCTTCTTGGTCTGCGCCACTCAAATAAAAAATATCACGATGTTGCTCAAACGGCATGGTACTATCCGCACTAATCGGGTAAATGTCGTTCGAATTGAAAACGGCCAAA
Source organism: Bacteroidota bacterium (assembly GCA_039027495.1). GTDB lineage: Bacteria > Bacteroidota > Bacteroidia > Flavobacteriales > Flavobacteriaceae > Flagellimonas. The sequence goes on along the minus strand of JBCCKH010000013.1, from coordinate 127,400 downwards.
CTTTTGGGCCGCATGTGGCTCATGAATTTCTTTCGGTTTTTGACAAAAAGTTGCGAATCAATAGGATGATATTTCATGCTGTATTGTGCTTTATTCAAAAGTAGGTAATTGCGTTACCCAAGACAAATTCATACCTTCCGTAGCCAAACGAAAATCCATCTCATGAATCCCTACCGATTCCTTACTTTACTCTTGATTCCTTTGGTTTCATTTGCACAACAAACCGCTACAGAAGCTACTGCTGTAACCGCAGCCTTATCACAAAAAAAGACCATGGTCGAGACTTCATTGGTCAAAAACATTCCGCTAAGTAATATTGGCCCTTCTGTTATGAGCGGACGCGTCGTTGACCTCGAAGTCAATCCCGAAAATCCGACGGAATTTTATGTAGCGTATGCCTCGGGAGGTTTGTGGCATACCGATAACAATGGTACTTCGTTCAACCCTATTTTGGACACTTCGGACACACAGAACATTGGTGATATTGCCGTAGACTGGAAAAAAGGCACACTCTGGGTGGGTACAGGAGAAAACAATTCCTCGCGCTCTTCTTACGCCGGAATTGGAATTTTAAAATCTTCAGATGGCGGAAAAACATGGGAAAACATGGGCCTTCCTGATTCACATCACATCGGGCGTATTCTAATCAACCCGAATAATTCAGACGAGTTGGTTGTAGGCGTTCTGGGACATTTATATTCTGCTAATATGGAAAGAGGGGTCTACAAAACCTCAAATGGTGGAAAAACTTGGAAGAAAACCCTTTTTGTGAATGATGTTTCGGGAATCATAGATGTGGCTAACGCGCCCGGAAACTTTCAAATACAATACGCTGCAGCTTGGCAAAAAGACCGCAAAGCTTGGAATTTTAAAGGCAGCGGTTCGGGTTCTGCCATTTATAAAAGTTTGGATGGAGGCGATTCATGGTCCTTGGTTTCTACAAAAGAGAGTGGATTTCCGACTGGAGAGGGCACGGGTCGAATCGGACTTGCCGTTTTTGATGACAATTTAGTTTACGCGGTACATGATAGCCAGTTCCGTCGTGAAAAAAAGAAAAAGGATGAAAAAGACGGCTTGACCAAGGAGGACTTCAAAACCATGGACAACACTTCTTTTTTGGCGTTGGAGGACAAAAAGTTGAACGAATTTTTGAAAACCAATGGATTCCAAGAAAAATACCGTGCTGAAAATGTGAAACAAATGGTCCGTAGCGGAAGCGTAAAACCCATTGATTTGGCCAAGTATCTTGAAAATGCCAATTCCTTGTTATTTGATACGCCTGTGATTGGCGCAGAAGTGTATCGCAGCGAAGACGCGGGTGCCACTTGGACCAAAATGAACGAAGATTATATTGATGATTTGTTTTACAGTTATGGCTACTACTTCGCCCAAATTCGGGTGAATCCCAAAAACAAAGACCACATTTATTTGGCTGGGGTTCCTTTGATAAAATCGGAAGATGGGGGGAATACCTTCAAATCCATAAGCAAGGAGAACGTACACTCCGACCATCATGCGCTTTGGATTAATCCAAAAAGTCCGGACCACCTCATCAATGGAAATGATGGTGGGGTCAACATCAGCTATGATGACGGTGCTCACTGGATTAAAAACAACTCCCCAACAGTGGGGCAATTCTATGCCATAAATGTGGATAATGAGGAACCCTACAATGTTTATGGTGGACTACAAGACAACGGGGTTTGGAAAGGCGCGCATACCAGCAAGCAAGATTCACGTTGGCTTCAAACTGGGAAAAACCCATGGGAAATGATCATGGGCGGTGACGGGATGCAAGTTCAAATTGATAATCGAAATTCGGATGTTGTCTATACTGGATTTCAGTTTGGCAATTATTACCGGTTGAATCTCGGTACGGGCCAACGCAAGTACATTCAGCCGAAGCATGAATTGGGTGAATCACCGTATCGTTTTAATTGGCAAACTCCGATTTTGCTCTCCGGTCATAACCAGGACATTTTGTACTTAGGTGGTAACAAATTGCACCGTTCGTTAAATCAAGGAGATGATTGGGAAGCCATTTCCGAAGATTTGACTCAAGGTGGGAAGAAAGGTAATGTGGCCTATGGTACGCTCACTTCAATTTCAGAATCGCCCTTCAAATTTGGATTGTTGTATACCGGAAGTGATGACGGTTTGGTGCAGGTTTCCAAAAATGGCGGGGGTTCTTGGGAAAACGTTTCGACATCCTTTCCAAAAGACCTTTGGGTATCAGAAGTCGCGGCATCCAAACACAAAAAAGAACGGGTTTATGCCACATTAAATGGTTATCGCTGGGATGACTTCAAACCGTATGTTTTTGTTAGTGATAATTATGGAAAGACTTGGAAAAATATCAGCGCCAATATTCCAACTTCTCCGGTGAATGCTTTGGTGGAAGACCCTGAAAATGAAGATTTGCTTTTCGTGGGTACGGATAATGGCTTGTACGTTTCATTCAATCAGGGTGAAAATTGGGAGCTTTTCCAAAATGGATTACCCAACGTCGCAGTGCATGATTTGGTCATTCAACCCAAAGCCAAACACCTTTTGGTAGGGACTCATGGAAGAAGCATTTATAAAGTCGATATTTCGGCGCTTCAACAAATGAATGCTGAAGTACTTGGGAAAGCGCTAGCTATTTTTTCTTTGGAAAACATCAAGCACAACAAAAGTTGGGGCAGTTCATGGAGCAGTTGGTTAAAACCAGACACCCCTGGAATTGATTTACACTTTTATGCCGCACAAGCGGGGGATTTCGACGCCACCGTAAAAACCGTAGATGGAATTTCGGTAAGTTCAACGCGTGTTACCGCGGACAAAGGCGTGAACATTCTCGCTTATGACGTCGCCTTCTCCGAAAAAGGGAAATCTGCTTTTCTCAAGAAGAACAAAATGAAGTTGGAACCTGCGAAAGACGGAAAAACGTATTTACCCAAAGGTAACTATGAGATCGAGCTCTCTGGAAACGGTCAAAAGGAAAGCGTTGCATTTAAAATTGAATAAGTGGAACTTACTTTAGGCATTCCTGCACTACTTTTTCCAGCCATCTCGTTGACGATGCTAGCCTACAATGCCCGATACTTGGCCATTGCAGCGCTGATTCGACAATTGCACAAACAGTTTGAGGCTACAGAGTCCAGTCCGCTGAAAAGGCAGATTAACTCGTTGCGAAAGCGCTTGAACATCATCAAAAACATGCAGGGTACCGCGATTATCAGTTTTTTGTTGGCTGCCGTGACCATGTTTTTGGTGTACGTTGAATACCAAGGTTGGGCCAAACTGGTTTTCGGATTCAGTTTGGTGTTTTTGATGGTTTCACTCATTCTTTCTTTAATAGAAGTACAAGCTTCTACCAAGGCCTTGGAAATTCAACTGAACAACATGGACCAATAACTAGATTTTAATAGCTTTATGTAAAGTTATCTTGTTGATAATCAGAAAATTCATACATGAAAATCCGAATTTTGAAGTGGGTTAAAATCCAATAATACTTTATCTTAGCCGGTACTTGTTTTAAGAAGCACGCTATGAAAAGGGTAAGGGATTTGCCCATCTTTAAAAGAATTAGGGAAATACGTGAATTCGAGTTCGGCGTTTTCTATTATTTTGATGGTCTGGTCATTTCAGAAATCAATGAGGCGGTAACCTTCTCTTGGGAAATGGCCCAAAAAGCCATTCAAGCCGCCTACGAAATTTATGGCACGGAAAAACCTATCGCTTACATTTCCAATCGTATCCACAGTTACTCCGTAGTACCGACGGATTGGGCGAAATTCTTTAAGAATCGCCACCAACTTGATTTTTATTCCGTGGTGGGGAGTACCCAAGGCAGTTTTGCCAGTTTGGTTTTGGAGCGGATGTTTTTTCACAGCTCCATCCGGCAATTTACCAATTTGGAAGAGGCTATTGCTTGGAGTTTGAAGCGCATTCAAGAACGGGAAGAACAGCTTACTTGATTCACACTTGCTTTCCCAAATGAAAAAGGGCATCTCCTTGGTTCACTACCGCTTGATGATTGATACAAAAGACATAACCTTCAAATGGTGCCTTCACAAACTTCGTCCGCTTGGCATAGGCATCCGATATGTATCCTAATTCCTTCCCTTTTTGAACCTGCTCGCCGTTTTTGATTAGGGGTATGAACATTCCTGCTCGAGAAGCGCGAATCCAGCGCGATGATGCTAAGTGCACCGAAGTACTTTTTTTCATTTTGTTAGGGGCAATCAACATTTTCTGCGAGCGAAGCACGTTCAATATGCCTTTGATGGCCAAGGTAATGGCCATTTCATCAAACCGCATGCTTTCCCCAGCTTCATAGACTATGGTAGGCACCCCTAGTCTAAACGTTGCTTTTCGAAACGAACCGTTTATCAACTTGGAAGGTAAGCAAAAGGGTGCGCGAAAGGCTTCAGCCAAGGTTTTGCTTTCCCTATCGTTCAGAGTATACCGCACCTGCGGATAATTATGCCGCTGGGCTCCTCCCGTATGCAAATCCAGCGCAAAATCAACATGGGGCAAAATCTCCTGAGTGTAATGATAGGCGATTCTACTGGCCAACGACCCGGTTTTGCTTCCCGGAAAACTGCGGTTGACGTCTTTTCCATCAGGTACATCCCTTGAAAAATGGATAAAACCAAAAATATTGAGGACGGGAACCACGATAACCGCACCACGCTTTATCTGAAACAAATTCTCGTCCAACATTCTCCTCAAGGTTTCCACCCCATTGATTTCATCGCCATGCAATCCCGCTTGAATGAGCACTACGGGTCCTTTTTTCTTTCCATTAAAAACATGAACTGGAATATCAATTAGGGTCCCAGTGGGCAGCCGGCCGATGTTCAATTTTACCAAAGCGTATTCTCCCGGTAATACCTGTGTGCTATTGATTTGGATGGCTTGGCTTTTATCTTTTTTTTCTTCGGGCATTGCGTTCGATGTAACTAATAATTTCTTTGGCAACATTGACATTGGTAGCCGCCTCAATTCCACGAAGGCCCGGTGAAGCATTAACCTCAATCAACAACGGACCCTTCTTTGAACGAATCAAATCCACTCCAGCAACTCCCAACCCGAGATATTTGGTGGCACTGACAGCCATATTTTTTTCTTTTTCGGTCGGTATTATCGCTTCGGTTTCGGCACCCTGGTGCACATTTGACCGAAAATCATCCAACTTGCTTTTTCGTTTCATGCTAGCGACAACCTTGTTTCCTACTACTATCAATCGGATGTCCTCGCCGTTCGCTTCGGAAATGAATTGTTGCAGGAAAATATTAGTATCCATTTTATAAAAGGTATCAATAATGGATTTTGCTGATTTCTTGCTCTCCGCTAAAATAACCCCATAGCCATGAGTGCCTTCTTGCAACTTGATGATTACTGGAGGACCGCCTAAGAGCTCAATTTGAGCTTCAATATTATCGGGGTTGATGGAGAACAATGTAGGAGGCACTGGAACTCCTTTTCGGCTCATGATTTGCATGGTTCTTACCTTGTTTCGTGCCCTTGTAATCCCCAAGGAACGAGCGGTGCTAAAGACGTTGTTCATTTCAAACTGCTTAACAATAGCAGCCCCATGTCGTGTGACCTTAGCTCCAATTCTGGGAATGATGGCATCAAACTCATGGGTAACATCTTCTTCACCCAAGAAGATTTTAGGGGGACCCTCTCCCAACTTCACCGAGCATTTGGTATGGTCAATCAGCTCAACATAATGTCCAGCGCGCTGTGCCTCATCGGCAATTCTTCGCGTAGAATGTACCGTCAGGCTCACAGAAAGCAAGGCAATATCCATACGGTTGGTTTTTAGGAAACAAAGCCGTTTTCTTCATAACGATTACCCCCAGATTTTGACCATTTACACAGGTTCCGCTTCCAACCGGAAAAATTCAGCTTTATTTCCCTTACAAGTTATCTAACTTTCGTTTGTAAACCTCAAAAAATCTGGAATGCATTGGAATAGCCTCAACACTTGCATCCTATATTTTTCATTGTTGCTTAGTATTTGGGCACTCTTTAAGTTATGGAAAGGGCAAAAGAATTGGACTTCAAGATTACTCAATGCTTTTGTGCTATTTGGTAGTTTGGTCATCCTTCAGGTTATTTTGATTGACTTGGGCACTACGAAACAATACCCAATTCTGTTGCTGTTTTATCTTCCGTATCAATTTTTATGTCCGGTTTTGTTCGTCGGATTCACCTTTGCTTATGTTGGTGAATTCCAAAAGTTTCGAAAAAAAGTCCGGTATTTGCTCATTCCGTTTCTACTGTTTTTTGGCCTCTACACTTTTTTAAAGGTCAACGTCTTTGCAGGATACCGTTGGCTTTCCATCGCTGAGATGGGTTGGGTAAACCAAGAACTGGACGAAAATTTGGCGGTACTATTTGCCATGGGGGTTGCGATTTACAATCACCGTGTTTTAAAAAAGTATAAACGCAAAATTGGTAATCTTCCGTTTCATATTGTTGAGCAAAAAACGAAGTGGCTGGTCAATATATTTACAGTTTTTGTAGTATTGAGCGTAGTTTGGGTAGGCGTGATTTTACTTCTGCGTTGGAGTAGTTCTTTATCCGGTCACGGACCATACTATCCCTTATGGCTAGTGTATCTAAGCACCTACTCCGTTTTAATGATTTGGGGACTTCGCCATTTGGCCAGCCGCGAATCAAAATCAGACAAAGAAAATTCCATTCCTTATTTGAATGTCGAATCGTTCATCAGCGGTTCGCTGTATCCCTTTCCAGAAACCGCGGAGCAAAACCAGATTACCCAAATCCTGACCTATTTTGCCACTTCCCTATTCGACAAAAACACGGAAAGTGACGTACTTTGGGACATTGCCAAAAACTGCATCGCCAAGCTCGACTTGGAGGATTGTATCCTGTATCGCTTGGATGACAAGAAAAACACCCTTATTCAAAAAGCGGCCTATGGGCACAAGGATGGAGGGAACAAAAAAATTTTAAGCCCCATTGAAATCCCATGTGGTTTTGGAATCGTGGGAAGTGCCTGCCGAAGCGGTGTGTATCAAAAAGTAAATGTCCTCAAGCAAGACCCGCGCTATATCGTTGATGACAAAGCCAGAGGTTCCGAACTCGCGGTTCCCATTTTTATGGATGGTGCATTGTGGGGAATTCTTGACTCTGAGCATAGTGAAGAGTATTTTTTTACGGACCAACATGTGCAACTGTTTCAGCTCATTGCCAAACTTACCGCCATCAAATTAAGGCAGCTAAAAAAGGTTTCGCAAGGTCATCTCACCGAAGAAAACGCCCACTATCAAAATTTTCTGGGTTGGTTAAACCAGGAGAAATCCTATACCAATCCTGACTTGTCTTTGGAAACGGCTAGTACCCACCTCAGCATAAGTCCAGGATACCTTTCCCAACTCATCAATGCCATTTCAGGAACAAGTTTTCCGGAATTCATCAATGCCCTACGTGTCAATGAGGCCAAACAACTGTTAATGGACCCAGAATACGCCAACTATACTATTGTGGCTGTTGGCTTAGAAGCTGGTTTTAACTCAAAATCAGCATTTTACAATGCCTTTAAGCGGCAAACCGGACAAACTCCGTCCGAATATCGTTCGCGGTATAAAATGGTGTCCTGATTCTTCAGAAGTAGCAGATTTGGGATATTGACACGCTTCACCACGGCTAGGTTTGCATCAAAACATTTAAACATTTTAGTTATGCAAACACAAAACAGATTTGTAAACCAAAGCGCTGCTTTTCTTTTTAGCCTTTTCTTGTTGGCCTCTTGTTCTGGAGAGGATGGAGAAATGGGTGTTCAGGGACCGCAAGGCGAGCAAGGACCACAGGGAGCCCAAGGACCGCAAGGTGATCAGGGAGAACAAGGTGAAACCGGTACGGCCAACGTGATTTATTCAGAATGGATTGATAGCGAATTTGACAACAACGTAATTGCAACCGGGGTTGGTTTTGATATCGATGTGCCCGATTTGACACAAGAGATTATCGACCAAGGCGTAGTATTGGTATTTGGAAGAAACTTGCCTGGGCTCAGCTCCCCAGATATCATGCAACTTCCCTTTATTACTGGTGGTAATTTTTACTCTTTTCGGCTAGAAGACCCAGAAGTTTTACGTATTACCATTGCTTCATTGGATGGTAGCTCGGTTGGTACTCCCTTTTTTGAAGATTATCGGTACATTATCATTCCTGGTGGGCAACCAGCGGATACTGGTGATACCATTACAATCAAAGGACAGCACCTTGACTATAGCAAAATGTCTTACCAAGAAATCATTGCGCATTTCGGTATTGCCGAATAAGACTTTCATTCTGTAGTAATTAGTTCCCCCATTTTTCCCAATTCCTCCCAAAACTTTGTTTAACCCATCAACTCGCGTCTAAATCCTTAAAACACCTCGGATGTACGGCCAAAAAAGGGCTTATTGTACATTTCGATATCTGCAATTTTTTAGCTTTTACATTGCAAAGTTCCACAATCGGACATTATGCTTATACTCGTTCTAAATAAGGGGTGTTGAAAAGTTGAAAACTTGTTAAAAACTCAATCGTGACGTAAATTTGCCCTAAATACATCATGAATGAGTCTCTTGACGAAATCTTCAATTGCCCGAAAGGTAGTGATGGCCCTTTCAGGTCTTTTTTTGGTAACTTTTTTGATTCTGCACGTCTCCATCAATTTGGCGTCCGTATTATCACCAGAGTTTTTTAACGAGGCTTCCCACTTCATGGGGTACAATCCCATTGTTCAATTTATCATGCAGCCTATTCTTATTGCAGGGGTTGTAATTCACTTTGTAATGGGGTTTATTTTGGAAATTAGAAACCGAAAGGCACGTGGGGTTTCCTACGCGAAATACAAAGGTAGCGCCAACGCTTCTTGGGCTTCTCGCAATATGATTATTAGTGGCCTTGTTGTATTGGCATTTCTTGGGCTACATTTCTACGATTTCTGGGTACATGAAATGTCATACAAATACGTTCAGGCCAATCCTGAAGATCCGACACGTTATTTCGCAGAGACCGTTGAAAAATTTGCGCCCTTCTGGAGGACGGTAATTTATGTTATCTCTTTCGGATTGTTGAGCTTGCATCTTTGGCATGGGTTTGCGTCATCCTTCCAATCCATGGGCTTCAACAATAAATATTCTATCGGGGTACAGAAATTTGCAAAGACGTTTGCTGTTGTGGTGCCCTTATTGTTTGCCTTCATAGCCATCTACCACCATCTTAATCCTGTAACACATTGATTGACATGAAAAAAATTGTTTCAGAAATAGCGGTAAAAAGTCCGGTAAAGACGAAAAAGAAAACATCGGTTTCCTTAGTTTCCAATGTGCCATCAGGACCTTTAAAAGATAAATGGACCAAACACAAAAACGATATCGATTTAGTCAATCCGGCCAATAAAAGAAATATTGATGTTATCGTGATAGGTACCGGTTTGGCCGGTGGATCATCAGCCGCTACTTTAGCTGAACTTGGCTATAACGTAAAGACCTTTTGTTATCAAGATTCTCCAAGGAGAGCTCACTCTATTGCCGCGCAGGGAGGCGTTAATGCCGCCAAAAACTATCAAGGGGATGGAGACAGTGTCTATCGACTATTTTATGACACGATTAAAGGAGGAGACTATCGTTCACGTGAAGGGAACGTATACCGCCTTGCAGAGGTGTCCACCAATATCATTGACCAATGTGTTTCCCAAGGAGTGCCCTTTGCTCGTGAATATGGAGGATTGCTTGATAATCGCTCCTTTGGCGGGGTTTTGGTTTCCCGTACCTTCTATGCCAAAGGGCAAACCGGACAGCAGTTGCTCTTGGGTGCCTACGCTGCCATGAATCGTCAAATTCAACGTGGTAAAATCAAATCGTACACCCGTCATGAAATGCTGGATTTGGTCATTGTTGATGGCAAAGCCAGAGGAATTATCGCCCGAAATTTGGTTACCGGTGAAATCGAAAGACATTCGGCACATGCCGTGGTTTTGGGCACTGGAGGATATGGCAATCTATTTTTCCTATCTACCTATTGTATGGGCGCCAATGTTACCGCAGCTTGGAAAGCACATAAACGAGGAGCCTATTTTGCAAATCCTTGTTATACTCAAATACACCCTACCTGCATTCCCGTCTCAGGAGACCATCAGTCAAAATTGACATTGATGTCGGAATCCTTGCGAAACGACGGAAGAATTTGGGTACCCGCTAAGAAGGAGGACGCTATTGCCATTCGTGAAGGTCGTTTGAAACCAACAGAACTTAAAGAAGAGGATAGAGATTACTATTTGGAGAGAAGGTATCCTGCTTTTGGAAACTTGGTGCCGCGAGATGTCGCCTCGAGAGCAGCGAAAGAACGTTGCGATGCTGGGTACGGCGTCAACAAAACCGGTGAAGCGGTTTACTTGGATTTTGATGCTGCCATCATGCGATATGGAAGGGAAAAAGCGTTGACCTCTGGGATGAAAAATCCAGATGACAACACCGTCCGACAACTAGGAGAAAAAGTGGTGGAAGCCAAGTATGGGAACTTGTTCCAGATGTATGAGAAAATCGTGGACCAAAATCCCTATAAGACTCCAATGATGATATATCCTGCGGTGCATTACACCATGGGAGGCCTTTGGGTGGACTACAATCTGATGACCACAATACCGGGTTGTTATGCTGCGGGTGAAGCCAACTTTAGCGATCACGGTGCCAACCGATTGGGTGCTTCAGCATTGATGCAGGGCTTGGCCGACGGCTATTTTGTGTTGCCTTACACCATCGGTGACTATTTATCCGATGACATTAGAACCGGAGAGATTTCCGTGGATTCTCCGGAATTCGAGGAAGCTGAAAAGTTGGTTCGCGAACGCATTGAAAAGTTGATGTCCGGGCGTGGTATCCATTCAGTGGATTACTACCACAAGAAACTAGGCAAAATCATGTGGAACAAATGCGGTATGGCCCGAAATGAAGACGGATTGCTGGAAGCCATGAAAGAAATTGCCGAACTGCGTGAAGATTTCTGGGAAAACGTAAAAATTCCAGGAACCGCCGATAGTAAAAACCAAGAACTCGAAAAAGCCGGACGTGTGGCCGACTTTTTGGAACTTGGAGAGTTGTTTGCCATGGACGCCTTGCATCGTAATGAGTCTTGTGGTGGACATTTTAGAGAAGAATACCAAACCCCAGAAGGAGAAGCGCTTCGGGATGATGAAAATTATAAGTATGTAGCTGCCTGGGAGTACGGAGGCAAACCAAGTGATGCCAAACTCCATAAGGAAGATTTGGTATATGAAAATATTGAGCTGAAAACACGGTCATATAAATAAGTGCTATGAAATTATTTTTGAAAATATGGCGTCAAAAAGATTCAGGTTCCAAAGGAGCAATGGTTGACTATGCCTTGGAGGGGGTAGAAAGCGATATGTCCTTTTTGGAGATGCTGGATATTTTGAACGAAGAATTGATTTCCAAAGGGGAAGAGCCCGTGGAATTCGATCATGATTGTCGAGAGGGTATTTGTGGAACTTGTTCGTTAATGATCAATGGAAGACCTCATGGCCCAGATTCACGCATTACCGTGTGCCAATTACACATGCGTAGTTTTAAGGATGGTGATGAGATTGTAATAGAGCCATGGCGTGCCACTGCTTTCCCCGTGATAAAAGATCTTATTGTAGACCGTAGTTCTTTTGACAGAATTCAACAGGCGGGTGGTTATATTTCAGTAAACACCTCGGGAAGACCCGTAGATGCCAACGCCATTCCGATTCAAAAGGAAAAGGCAGATAAATCGTTCAATGCTGCAACTTGTATCGGTTGTGGTGCCTGTGTGGCCGCCTGTAAAAATGCAAGTGCCATGCTCTTTACCTCGGCCAAAGTATCGCAGTTCGCACTGCTACCACAAGGTCGTGTAGAAGCTACAGAACGTGTGCAAAATATGGTGCGTCAAATGGACTTGGAAGGTTTTGGAAATTGTACAAACACCGGTGCGTGTGAGGTGGAATGCCCAAAAGGAATTTCCTTGGAAAACATTGCTCGTTTGAACCGAGAGTACCTTACCGCTTCTGTGAAAGGATAATCCAAGGTTTCAAATAGTTCAAAAGGCTGTTTACTTATCACCAAACGTCATTCTGAATTTATTTCAGAATCTTATACTCTGTTTCACGGGTAAATAGAACCTGAAACGAGTTCAGGTTGACGATAAAGAAGAAGCAAACAGCCTTTCCCTTTTATTGGATGGGAATACATATATCCACAAAGAATAGCCCTTCGGGATGTTCCCGTCCGTTGTTGTAGTAAATTTCGTGATAGTGCCCATCACGTTGTTCAAATCCGTTTTCAGGCACCCATAGCGACATACTGTTCCATGCTTTTTCGAACTCTTCCATCTTGATTTTGAAACTCCCCACGGCAAATTTTCCTTTTGGTATTTTCAAGGTGCCAACCTCGCCATTGACTTCCACTGGCTCTTCAACCGTGATACAAGCGCTGGATTGCATCTTGTCCTCATCCGTAATACGGGGACTGTTGTAATAAATGGCAACCATTTTAGTCTTGGGGAATTGCAATAAACCCCTCGGACCTGACCAGTTCAAGAGCTTGTCAAAGGCTGTTCCAATCTCTCTGTACGGGCCAATGTGGCGTACATCCACGAGTTTAAGCTCGGGCATTTCCTTAACTTCTACTTCTGTTTTCATTTGTAACCATGTTTTTAAATTATCCATGGTGTAAAAGTATTTTTCGAAAGACACCTTGCTTTCACCATTCTTGCTATGCATTTTACCAATCTTGCTAAACTCTGTTTTGCCCTGTTCTTGAAACTCAGAAGCACTCATTCCGAAAAAGTTCTTAAACGCCCTTGAAAACGAATGAATGCTTTTAAAACCATGGTCTTGGGCCAAATGGGTCAAGGATGTGAAAGACTCATCCAGCAGCAATATATTGGCAATTTTCTCCAATCGTCTGCGCATAATGTATTGGTTGGGGGTTTCATTCAGCAAAGCTGAAAAGATGCGATGAAAATGAAATGGTGAAAAACAGGCAATTTCCGAGAGTTTTTTCAAGGAAAGTTCTTCTTGAAGATTGGCATCAATATAAACCACCACATCATTGATGCGTTTGATATACAATAATTGTTGTGCGTTTTTGCCCATACCCTTGAAAACCAATCCAAGTTAAAAGCTTTGCTGGTTATAGCAAACCAAAGGATTAAATAGCGCAAGAATGGTTAAACCTTTTAAACCGGGAAGAGGTTTTGTATTTTTAAATATGGCCAAATCCTATGACGAAACGCCCATAAAAGTACCTCGATTCAGCGAGGCTTTGGGTTTTTACACCACTCCCCAGCGGTCGAAGCAAATGAGCAAGATTCGGGGCAAAAACACCAAGCCAGAGCTTTTGTTTCGCAAAGCCCTTTGGGCCGAGGGTTTTCGGTATCGTGTCGACTACAAGAAACTCATGGGAAGACCTGATATCGTTTTGAAAAAGTACAAGACGGTGATTTTTATTGATGGGGAATTCTGGCACGGTCACCATTGGGAAATGCGAAAAGACAACATAAAGACCAATCGTGAATTTTGGATTCCCAAGATTGAACGGAATATGCAACGCGATAGAGAAGTAAACCAAGCTTTATCCGAGCTAGGATATACCGTATTTCGTTTTTGGGAAAAAGAAGTGAAGAAAGATTTGGAGGGCTGTCTGGCGAAAGTAATCCAACACTTAAATAGCGTCAATATTGCTTCTTGACCACTCGATATAGGGCAACAACTTCGGAAATAGGAATTTCAAAATCTTGGTACTCTGGAGAGTCATTTAGGTTTTTACAACGCAACATGCCATTAATGGCATCTACTTCATTCAACTGACGACAAATTATTCGATTGCCATAGACTAAAACCATAGGGTTTCCAATGTACGTTTCAGATTTTTTCAAAAAGGTTTTTATCGCTACTTCAGTACCAAGCACAAGCGACTTATTCGGAATGGCATCAATGGTCCCGTTCATCATTGCATCCCCCGAAACCTCAAACGCTACGTGATGGCCTTCACCCAAAGCCTCCAAAACGAATCCTGCATGGGTCATTTCCTTTATGGTACTTGTGCCAAGCGCCTGAATGAAAACGGCTTGTTCTTCTAAAAGTATGATGGGCGCCATCAATAAGGTCTTTCCGTAACCCATAACGTAACATGGATTTCCCATGTGTACGAACGGTTTTCGGTTTCCATATTTTGGGTCCGTCTCATTGGCTTCGTTCATATACATTTCCGTAATCGACATTCCAAAAACTTCAGCCATTTTGGTTAAGTTCTTCATGGGAATATTTGCATTGCGGCGCTCGTAAAGCTGTATGGTTCTCAAGCTGACCCCAATCTCAACCGCCAAGTCGGTTTGTGTCATGTTATTTTTTCGCCTGAATTGCTTTATGCTAAGCATAGAATTATTATATTGTGTAGTATTTTTACGTAATATTGTATTTGTGTATCCTTACATTTTATATCTGTAATTGGATTACAAGCAAATATATGTAAAATACCAAACGTTATTAATTCAATGTTTCATCATCAAACCCAAATCATGAAGAAAACGCCTGAAACAGCAACCATTATGCGCTCCGAAAGCCTATTCAATCTTGAAGACTATGGCAAACCCTTAAATGAAAGACTTTCATTGATTTTGAGAAGAAATGCTTCCAAAAACGATTTTGCCAATGTGGCCATTCGAAGTGAAATCAGTTTTTCCACTATTCGCGATGTGGTCTATAGAACCAACAGCTTAACCAAAAGTAATGCGCGTGCCATTTCTTTACTCATACATGCAGCTTTTGAAAATGCTTTGGCCAAAAAGCTTCAGGCCGAAGGTGACATTTTACTGTTGGATGATATGCTAAAGCTCTAAGCGATATAGCCAGTCAGTCTGTTTGTCATTCCCTATCCAATAGGGATGCGAACCAAACTTTATAAAGCCCAATCGTTCATAAAACCGAATGGCTCCGGTATTCCGCTGCCACACCCCCAGCCATATGGAGGTCATTTCAGCTTTCTGGGCAATTTGTATAGCTTGTTCTACCATCCATTGGCCAATACCCTTGCCTTGGTAGGCGGCATCTACATAAATACGTTCCAGTTCTAGCGCTAAATCTTCCTTTACATCCGTTTGAGCTGGACCTTTGTTGAGCTTGATATACCCAACCAAATCTTCTTCCTGGAAGGCGAAGTAGAACAAGCAATCGGGATTGGACAATTGTGCCTTTATCTTAGGTTCGGTAAAAGCAGTATCAAGGTATTGGGAAAAATCGTCTGGGTTATTGTCCTTTTCAAAAGCTTTGACAAAGGTGCGTCTTGCCAGCTCTAGTAATTGAGTAGCATCAGAAAGCGTACATTTTTTAAGAACAGGCATAAACAAAAAAAGAGCCCATCGGCTCTTCTACATTTTGTTGTACTCTCAGGATGTTTATAACATAAACAGCTTCTTGATCAAAAGCATGAATCCTGTAAAAAAATCGTTTCGGTAGACCTGAATGTTGTCTTCTGCGGTAGCTCGGTTTAGTTTAAATGCCATGGTAGTTAATTGGATTAACAAGATTTGGAAAAAAATCCTAAAATCAAAATTATTCCAAGGCTTTGTTTCTAAAAAAACTTTGTTGCGAACGTTTTGTTTCGTGTTGTGAAGTTTGTTAAGACGAGGGTTTACAAAATCATTTCAGGAATTTCCTCATTTACGATAAGATTTCCCTCTGTTGCAGCTACAATTTCCTCCACACTAACTCCGGGAGCGCGTTCCAACAATTTGAAACTTCCATTTTCAATTTCCATAACGGCCAAATTGGTAACCACCTTCTTTACACACCCTACTCCGGTCAAAGGAAGGGTGCACTTTTTTAAAAGTTTTGATTTTCCGGCTTTGTTGGTGTGCATCATGGCTACGATGATATTCTCTGCAGAGGCCACCAAATCCATGGCGCCTCCCATACCCTTAACCATCTTGCCCGGTATCTTCCAATTGGCAATGTCTCCGTTTTCAGCCACCTCCATTGCACCTAGGATGGTCAAATCAACATGCCTTCCGCGTATCATTCCAAAACTAAGTGCTGAATCAAAAAAAGATGCACCGGGTAATGTCGTTATGGTTTGCTTTCCTGCGTTTATGATATCGGCATCCTCTTCACCCTCAAAAGGAAAAGGACCCATGCCGAGTACGCCATTCTCACTTTGAAACTCTACACTGAGCTCTTCCTGAACAAAATTGGCCACGAGGGTGGGAATCCCGATTCCAAGATTAACATAATAGCCATCACGAACTTCTTTTGCAATGCGCTTGGCGATACCATTCTTATCCAACATATCGTAAAGAGTACTAGTTAGGTCTGTTTTCTGATTCGAATCAACGTGTTCTTACGGTTCGCTGCTCAATTCTCTTTTCGTAAGTTTCGCCTTGAAATATGCGTTGTACAAATATCCCAGGAATGTGGATTGCATTGGGGTCCAACTCCCCAGCAGGGACCAACTCTTCTACTTCAGCAACTGTGATTTTCGCCGCCCCACACATAGACGGATTAAAATTCCTTGCGGTTCCTTTAAAAATCAAATTACCTGCTTCATCGCCCTTCCAAGCTTTCACAAAAGCAAAGTCCGCCTCATACGCGGGCTCGAGCACATACATTTTTCCATTGAACTCTCGCGTCTCCTTTCCTTCGGCAACCTCAGTACCGTAACCCGCGGGAGTATAAAAAGCGGGAAACCCTGCTTGTGCGGCACGACACTTTTCAGCCAACGTTCCTTGAGGGGTCAATTCCACTTCAAGTTCGCCAGAAAGCATCTGGCGCTCAAACTCATCATTTTCGCCAACGTAAGAGGAAATCATTTTCTTGATTTGCTTCTGTTGTAAAAGCAATCCCAAGCCAAAGTCATCCACTCCCGCATTGTTGGAAATACAGGTGATATCCTTAACCCCCAAACGCACTAATTCAGTGATGGCATTCTCTGGGATTCCACATAGTCCAAAACCACCGAGCATGAAAGTCATTCCACTACTTACCCCTTGCAGGGCTTCTTCGGCATTTGAAACTACTTTCCTAATCATCGGTTTGTCTTGAGTTTGTTTTGCAAAGTAAGGTTATCCTAGAATCCTAAATCGTCAATATCGTCTTCCGTATCCAATTTTTTTCCTATCTCCTCTCGAATCTTGGTACAATCTACATTTATGGATAGGTCTTCCGGTTCTTCAAAAGCAGCCTTGGAAATACCCAGCGACTCGTCTTGATAGTTCATTTTCATATACATTCCCCAAATCGGCAAAGCCATAGAGGCGCCTTGACCATAACGCAAGCTGCGGAAGTGAATGGAACGGTCCTCACCACCAACCCAAACTCCAGTGACCAAATTGGGCACCATTCCCATAAACCAGCCATCACTTTGGTTTTGGGTAGTTCCTGTTTTTCCAGCAATAGGATTAGTTAGTTCGTAAGGATATCCGGTAACCACTTCTTTATAAACCGTTTGATTCTTCGCCCAAGAATGACGCAATCTTCCACCTGAACCAAATTGAGTTACCCCTTCCATCAAATTTACCATCGCATAGGCGACATCTTTACTCAATACATCTTTGGTTTCAGGTACGTATTCGTATAACACCGTTCCGTTTTTGTCTTCAATTCGGGTTACCATAACCGGTTTTACATAAACCCCTTGGTTTGCGAAGGTGCCATAGGCTCCCACCATTTCGTAGACGTTAAATTCTGGAGTACCTAAAGCAATCGCGGGCACTTCCAAAATCTCGCGGGAAAGACCCATATTTTTCACAATGTTCACGACGGAACCAGGTCCTACCTTGTCAATCAATTGCGCTGTTATCGTGTTAATGGAATTCGCCAAGGCTTTCTTTAAAGTCAAGCCTTCACCGGAATATTTTCCATCAGAGTTTTTAGGACACCAAGCCTCAGGATTGTTATGCTTTAAGGGTTCAATGCAATATTGACTGTCCGGAAGGGAATCACAGGGTGAATACCGCAATTGGTCAATGGCCGCAGCGTATACAAAAGGCTTGAACGTAGAGCCCGCCTGTCTAGAACCTTGAATCACATTATCGTATTGGAAGTGCTTGTAGTCTACACCCCCCACCCAAGCTTTTACATGCCCTGTTTGGGGTTCCATGGACATCATCGCCGTACGAAGGAAGGTTTTGTAATAGCGAATGGAATCCATTGGCGTCATTACCGTGTCCTTTTCAAAAGAGTCACTGTTCCAATCAAATACGGTCATTTCAGCCTTTTTGCGGAAAGAAGAACGAATTTCGTTTTCGGATGCGCCCTGACGTTTCATGGATTTCCAACGGGCCGAATTTTTCATCGCCCTTTCCATGATGTTGTCAATTTCGTAGGTCTCCAATTCCAAAAACGGTGCTGTAGGATTGCGTTCCAACGTGTTTTGGTTGAAAAACTCCGCTTGTAGTTTTTGCATATGGGCCTGAACAGCCTTCTCTGCATTAGCCTGCATCCGTGAATCAATAGTGGTGTACACCTTGAGCCCGTCCAAGTAGATGTTGTACTTTTCACCATCAGGTTTTGGATTTTCGGCTACCCAACTTTTCAAATACCTTTGGAGATACATTCGGAAATAGGTCGCCAAACCTTCCCTATGTGATTCTGGATTGAAGTTGATGTCCATATCCAACTTTTGCAGTGAGTCTTTTTGCTTTTCGGTAATGTAGTCGTACTTGGCCATTTGACCTAGCACGGTATTTCTTCTATTCCGAACCAACTCCTCCCTACGCATTGGATTAAATAACGATGAGTTCTTGAGCATTCCGACCAATACGGCAGATTCCTCTACTTTCAATTCCAAGGGTTCCTTACCGAAATAAATTCTCGCAGCAGACCGAATACCATCGGCATTATTTCCGAAATCATAGATGTTCATATACATCGCAATGATTTCTTCCTTGGTGTAATTTCTTTCCAACCGGGTGGCAATGACCCATTCCTTTACTTTTTGCAATAGCGCATTTGTAGTGCTCTTCTTGTCTCTTACCCCAATAAAAAGTTGTCTGGACAATTGTTGAGAAATCGTACTGGCGCCCCCTTTTTTGCCTAGATAAGCGACCGCACGAATGGTTCCTCGGGCATCTATGCCTGAATGGTCGTAGTACCGCGCATCTTCCGTGGCGACCAAAGCCTGCACAAGATTCTCTGGTAGCTCATCGTAGCCCACCCAAGTCCTGTTGTCATTCAGATAAAGTTTTCCAAGCGTTTCACCATCTGACGAGAGGAATTCCGTAGCAAGATTGGTTTCGGGATTCTCAAGACGTTCAAAGGTGGGCATTTCGCCAAAAACGCCCCAAGAGGCTAATAAAAAAATCATAAGCGCAAAAAACAATCCGGAACCAAACAGTATCCAAAACCATTTGATGTACTTCCCGAAACCTTGCGCTTTTTTTTGTTTTGCTTTTGCCATATTATGGGTCTGCTATTTCAATTTGAAGTCCAACATCGGTAACTCCTTCAAGGTTAGACAAGCCTTCCACTTCACCATTTTTTCGCATGGCATGGGAAATCGTCACAGTATATACGCCAGATTCATCAAAAACGATGGCTTCTTTGTACCAAAGTTTGTTTTCTTTGATACTTCCCAAGCCTTTTCCAAGCCATTCGCCATTGACATCTGCCATTTTATATTGCAAAGTGTCCTTGATGGTTTTTCCATCTGGGTGCTCCAATTCCGCAATCAAAAAGAGGTTGCTAAAAGAATAACGGTTATCGTTCCGTAATTGTATAAAAACATGATATTGTTGCAAAGAATCCAAAGAAGGCAGTTCAAATACAACTGGACGGTCTTTCGCCCAAGTTCCGTTGTTGATGTCTTGGTAGTTTGAATACTCCAGCGAGTCATTGCAGGCAAAAAAGACAAATGACCCAAAGAGTAAAAGTGAAATTTTCCTAAGCATTGGACGAAGCTTTGGGTTTGCCTTTTCTTCTTTTTTTCTTTTTGTGATTTTTCTTTCTCGGACGGTCAAAACGGGTAAGACTATCTTGCCCTACGACATTTTCGAACACGAGTTTTTCTTCGCTTACGCTGTCTTGGGCATAATCTTCAAGGCTGCTGGCTTTCTCGTTTTTCTTGTTGAGTTTCAAAATCTCATTGACCTGGTCTTTGTCCAAAGCATGCCAGGTGGCTGGGTCATCTTTGTACGAAAACCACAGCGTTTCTTTGAAAATGTCAGCCTTTTGGCAAAACGCCAGGCCCTTTTTGGTAAGGAGTTTGCTGTCTTGCGAAGGGAAATCTTTCAAAGCTTCCAAGTAGGTATCCAATTCGTAGTTCAAGCAGCATTTTAGCTTTCCACATTGACCTGCCAACTTCTGCGGATTCAAAGCCAATTGTTGGTAGCGTGCTGAAGCGGTACTTACCGACCTGAAATCAGTCAACCAAGTGGAGCAGCACAGTTCACGTCCGCAGGAACCGATACCTCCCAAGCGTTGTGCCTCCTGGCGATATCCAATTTGACGCATTTCGATACGAATCCCAAAAGCCCGGGCCATATCTTTGATAAGTTGCCTAAAATCTACACGCTCTTCCGCGGTGTAGTAAAACGTCGCTTTTGAGCCATCGCCTTGGAATTCCACATCACTCAACTTCATTTCCAAATTAAGGGAGATGGCAATTTCACGAGACCTCTTTTTGATTTCTTCTTCCTTGTCCCGGCACTTTTGCCAAACGTCGATGTCTCGTTGAGAAGCTTTCCGATAAATTTTTGGTAAGGTTTTATCGTTGGGGTCAACCTTCTTTTTAGACATTTGAACGCGAACCAATTCGCCGGTCAAGGTGACCATCCCAACATCATGTCCGGATTTCGCTTGGGTCGCCACAACATCCCCTATCGATACGGATAAGCCTTCCGTGTTTTTAAAAAATTCTTTTCTGCTGTTTTTGAAACGCACTTCGACAAAATCGAAGGGTTTTTGCCCATTGGGCAGGGCCATATTGGAAAGCCAATCAAAAACTGTAAGCTTGTTACAACCATCAGAGCCACAAGTACCATTGTTCTTGCAACCACGCGGTTGTCCACCCGTCCCGGTTGAACAACTGCTACATCCCATACATTTTATATTGATTCGAAAAGCTTAAAACGCTTTTCGAAAAGGGTTCAACTTATGAATGTAAATATAACATAAATTGGAAGGGCTGGGAAATCCTAATTTTTATACTTGAGCACTGGAGAACGTCCTTTTTTGAAGATTTTATTGCTCGCCTTTTTACCCCTACGAAGCTTTTTTTGCTCAGCATAGGGCAAAGCAATTACCTCCTGACATTCTGTTGAGCAACAATTGTCCATTTTTTTAGCACACTTTTCGCATTGTATAAACAGTAGGTGACAGGCTTCATTGGCACAGTTCACATGGGTGTCGCAAGGCGTTCCACATTGGTGGCAATGTGCGATAACATCATCTGAAATACGCTCACTCCTTCTATGGTCGAATACGAAATTCTTGCCCAAAAACTTGTTTTCCAGTTCTTGGTCTTTTACCTGACGGGTGTATTCAATAATGCCTCCCTCGAGTTGATATACATTTTTGAACCCTTTATGTTTGTAATAGGCGCTCGCTTTTTCGCAACGTATCCCACCAGTGCAATACATAACCAGTTTCTTATCTTCTTTATGGTCTGCTAAATCGCGTTCAATGATATCAAGTGAATCCCTAAAAGTATCTACATCAGGGGTAACGGCATTTTTAAAATGGCCTATCTCGCTTTCATAATGATTTCGCATATCTACCAAAACCGTGTCGGGGTCTTCAATCAAGGCATTGAATTGTTCCGCATCTACATGAACTCCTTTGTTGGTCACATCGAAAGTTTCGTCGTTCAAGCCGTCAGCAACAATTTTATGACGCACTTTCACCTTGAGTTTCAGAAAAGATTTGTTGTTCTGCTCAATAGCAATATTAAGCCTTACCCCATTCAAAAAAGTAATGGAGTCGAGGTGTGATTTGAACACTTCAAAATTTTTGGCTGGGACAGATAGCTGCGCATTAATGCCTTCTTGGGCAACATAAATACGTCCCAAGACATCAATCTCGTTCCAATGAATGAAAAGATGGTTTCTGAAAATCAGAGGATTTCCGATATGCGCATATTGGTAGAACGAAATGGTAAGACGGTCCTCTCCCGCTTCCTCTATAAGTTTTTCCCGTTCCCTAGCGCTCAATGTATTGTACAGTTGCATGCTATACCAATCATTAAGGTTAACGAATTATAAATGTGGGCAAAGGTAGCAATAAAAAAGACTCCCGTTTGTGGGGAGCCTCTTGGGTTTTCTTTTCATAGCACTGTTTCCCATCAAGGTGAAAATACTGTGCAAACCGTTATTTCAGTCGAGTTACTTCGGTTATCAATTATTAGATACAAGGTTTCTAAAAAGGTTGCGTCGAGATTGTGGCATGCGAAAAGAATATGGTATTTTAGCTCGTCATAATGGATATTTCATGAGCAACGAAAAAGAAGCAAAATTAAAAGCGCTTAAGCTGACCTTAGACAAATTGGACAAAACCTATGGCAAAGGTGCCGTGATGAAGATGGGGGATTCGGTCATCGAAGATGTGGAGGTAATTTCTTCAGGTTCTTTAGGCTTGGATATTGCGTTAGGCGTTGGAGGTTATCCCAGAGGAAGGGTTATTGAAATTTATGGCCCAGAATCTTCTGGTAAAACCACACTTACCCTTCATGCCATTGCAGAGGCTCAAAAAAATGGTGGTATTGCGGCTTTTATCGATGCAGAACATGCTTTTGATCGTTTTTATGCGCAAAAGTTGGGGGTTGATATCGACAACTTAATTATCTCGCAACCCGACCATGGGGAGCAAGCCCTTGAAATTGCAGATAATCTCATTAGGTCTGGTGCTATTGATATCGTAATTGTCGATTCTGTGGCCGCTTTGACACCAAAAAGTGAAATTGAAGGCGAAATGGGTGATTCCAAAATGGGATTGCATGCAAGATTGATGTCACAGGCCCTGCGAAAGCTTACTTCTACGATAAGCAAGACCAATTGCACAGTAATTTTCATCAACCAACTTCGTGAGAAAATCGGGGTGATGTTCGGAAACCCGGAAACCACTACAGGAGGTAATGCCCTAAAGTTTTATGCTTCTGTCCGTTTGGATATCCGTAGGTCTACCCAAATAAAAGATACCGATGGTACGGTTCAAGGGAACAAAACTCGGGTGAAGGTGGTGAAAAACAAAGTAGCCCCTCCGTTTAAAACCGCCGAGTTCGACATCATGTATGGCGAAGGTATTTCCAAAATAGGGGAAATTCTAGATTTGGGTGTAGCCTACGAGATTGTCAAAAAGAGCGGTTCTTGGTTCAGTTATGGCGACACCAAATTAGGACAAGGACGTGATGCGGTTAAAGCGTTATTGCTTGATAATCCGGAACTTTCGGAAGAACTTGAAGGCAAAATTCGAGAAGCGATAGATGCCCTTCAGTCGTAAAAAACATTTATTTCATCTGATTTCTTGTAAAATCAAGGGGTTGACGCAACCCTAGGTGCTTTTTTTCATCTATTTTGAAAAGGAAATGTGATGAAAAGAATACCATTGGTGTTATTGTCGCTCATTTTGGTGTGCTTTTATTCTTGTGATATCAGCGATGATGAACCGAATTTTCATTTTACCACGCTTTCAGTAGTGTCCGCTAATTTACCGGATTCCTTCGAATTGGACAGCACGTATACCATTGAGGTAACCTATTTGAGGCCCGATAGCTGCACCTTTTTCGAAGGTTTTGATGTGGCTCAAACTGAAGAGACCGAAAGAGTGGTAGCCGTAATAGGTTCGGTGATAACTGATAATGAGACTGCATGCGCAGAACAGGCAGAAGAGGTTACCGCGGGTTTTAGGTTTAGAGTAAATTTTACCGACGAGTATACGTTTCGGTTTTATACAGGTTTGGATAGCGAAGGTAATGGAGAATATATTGAGTACACCATACCGGTGACCGCGAGAGTAACAAATTAAAATAGTAGACTTTCGTAATCCAAAATCGACCAACATTTGGATATAGAAGAACTAATACATAATTGTAGAAAGGGGCAGCGCACAGCACAAGCGGAACTCTACCAGAAATATTCTGGGGTTTTGTTTGGGATGTGCCTAAAGTATTCTAGGAACAAAATTGAAGCTGAAGATAATTTACATGACAGTTTCATTACCATCTTGGATAAAATAGACCAATACAATTTTAAAGGTTCTTTCGAAGGTTGGATTAAAAGAATTACGGTAAACACTGTGCTCCAAAAATATAGAAAGGAGCAATACATGGATGTGGTTACCGAAAATATACCGGATGATGCCATTGAAATTGATATGGATGAGGCAGATGTTAGCTTATCCACACTTTTGGGGCACATTCAAGACCTACCCAATAAATACAGAATTACGTTCAGTTTGTACGTATTGGATGGATACAGTCATAAAGAAATCAGCGAAATGCTGGGAACTTCTTTAGGGACATCGAAATCCAATCTCGCAAGAGCGAAAGTGATTCTAAGGGAAAAAATTGAAAAAGAAAATATAAACATTGCTTAAAGGAATTAGTGATGGGGAAAAAGAATTTAGAGCAATTGTATAGAGATAGTTTCAAAGACTATTCTGAAGTACCGGATGCAATGGTATGGCAGAATATTGAAGCTACCCTAGACAATAGAAAGGAAAAGAAAAGGGTGATTCCCATATGGTGGAGACTCGGTGGAGTAGCTGCACTGCTGGCTATCATGTTTTACGTATTCAATCCGTTTGGCAATCCTACACCGAACAACACCAATCAGGAGGTAATCACGAATACGGATAACAATGAAAAGTCTGACAGCAATGAAGAATCGGCACAAGACTCCCTGCGGTTGGATACTCCAACACAGTTAGCCACAGAAGATGAGCCTGTTCAAATCCAAGGCAAGGAAGATGCATTGAAAATAAGCCCTACCCAAAATGAATTGGTGCAGCAAGAGCAAGCTAAGGACAATCCTTTAAATTCTCAGCGTATTTCCGAGAGTACACCTCAGTTGGTTGAGCAAAACAACTCGAAAGGGAATTTGGAAAAGGATAAAAAAGATGCGCTTCTCGAAAAACAAGTAAAAGCAAACGAAGATGCAGTGGCTGTCACGACCCGTCAAAAGGACAAAAACCTTCTGGAATCCAAAACTGACCCTGCAAAACAGGAAACGCTTCTTGAAAAGCAAATGAAAGCAAATGAAGATGCAGTAGCCGTCACGACCAATGAAAAGGATAAAAATCTTCTGGAATCCAAAAATAATCCTACAAATGAGGATGACACGAAGAAACCTTTTGCTGAAGTTGCAAAAACATCAGATGCAGTAGCCAAAAACAATACTACTGATACCAAAGAAAAGTTGGAGGAAACCGAAGCGGATAAAAAACAATCCATTTTTGATGCTATAGCCGAACAGCAAAAAGAAACTGATGACGATTTCGTGGTAGTAGCCGATAATGGTGGAGGAAAATGGTCGGTCGGACCTTCCATAGCTCCCATTTTCTTTGGAAGTAATGGTGAAGGCTCTCCTATACATTCCGAATTTCAAGGTGCTTCGAAAACGGGTAACGTTAATTTAAGTTATGGTTTGACCGTTGCGTACAATATTGGAAAAAGACTTAAAATCCGTTCGGGAGTGCACCGCGTTGATTTTGGTTATGATACCAATGATGTAGAGTTTTCATCTTCAGTCTCAAGTTCAACGAATGCACAAATTGACAACATAAGCTATAACTCTACTTCTCGAAACTTGGTTTTGCGGAACAGTAGAAACGTGCTGCCCGAAGGTCCAGATACTAGCGCAGATGTATTTAGTGAGGAAACATCGGTTTTTGATGGCCGTATGATTCAACAATTTGGCTACATCGAGGTCCCTTTTGAACTTGATTATGCCCTTGTGGACAAAAAATTCGGCGTAAATGTGATTGGTGGAGTCAGTTCTTTGTTCCTCGTGGACAATTCCATCCAACTGGAATCTCCCAGTCAAAATTTACGGACTGAAATGGGTGAAGCGAACAATGCCAACTCCGTTAACTTTAGTACCAATATTGGATTAGGATTCAATTATGACTTTTCACCAAAGCTTCAATTCAATCTTGAGCCGGTATTCAAGTATCAATTAAATACGTTTTCTGAAACCGCCGGCACATTCAGACCTTACTCGGTTGGGATTTACAGCGGTATCCGATTTAATTTTTAACGAAGTTGGTTAGGAAGATTGTCCCTTTAGACAATCACAAGCACCCTGCCCTAATGGCGGGGTGTTATTTTTTCGTTTCCTACAAATTAAGTAGGCATTTGCCCAAATGTTGTTTTTGCTTAATTTTCATCGGATAAAATGATGCATGGTTACTTCCTTTATCCGATATCTGCTTTTTCTTTTTTGTCTAACGGTACATGCCCAGGAACTTGAAGTACAAAATACTCCTTCATCAAACTTTGTTGATTCCTTGGAGATTAAAATATTAAAGTCAAATGGGACCTCACGAGATTTTCAAAAAGTATTTGGTGAACTAAAGTCGTTTTTACCTCAGGAAAATTTTCAGGAGAAAACGTATCCAAAAGACACCTATTGGATTTTATTGGATTTTGAGAATACACCGCATTTTGAAACTTCCTACATTATTTTCAATTCCTTTGATTATGGTTCGGTTTATATGAATCAAAATGGAGCGGTCTCAAAACAGAAAATAGGCCAGTTTGATTCAGAAAAAATTACCAAGAAAATAAGGTTTTCCAATTATTACTCGTACATCCCCTTAAAAAAAAGCCAGCTATTCGAAAATCGATATCTCATTCTGAAAGTAAAACGAATCACCTTCAGAGAAAATCCCAAATATTGGAGTTTTACAGCAACCCAAAAACAACCCAATACATCCATATCACTTGAAAACGCAAAAAAGCAGATTCCCTATATTCTTTTTACAGGCTTTTGTTTGGTAATGTTGATTTCTGCGGTGACACTTTTCTTCTTAAGAAGAAGGTTGGAGTTTATTTATTATGCCATATATCTGGCCATAATTTTTGCATACCTAATCGGAAGTCATCTGGAACCCTTTGATTATTTATTCCCTGATAAATATTACATACAGCACTTGTTTTCCCAAAGTTTTGTATTTCTCTCTCACGTTGCCTATTGTTTGTTCCTCATTAAATTTTTGGATACCAAAAAGAACTTCCCTCCCATCGTACATCACCTTATCATAGCAACAATCTTCATAAACATAGTCTGTATGCTATTGATTTTTGTATTTCATTATACTGATTATCTCATAGGTCAAATCTACTTGGTAGATGTGTTTTTTAAAACCATAACCATTTCATCCATTTTTGCAGCGTTCTATGTCCTTTATTTGAAACCCACCAAACTGATTGGTTTTATTGTAATAGCCACATTGGCCATTGCCTTTGCGGGGTTGGCCAGAATATATCTCGCCAAACCAGAAGACGGGCTCTATTTAGACAGTTTATACTATCTCCTAATCGGCAGCTTTGTTGAAATTGTGTTGTTTTCAGTTGCTTTGAACTATAAGTTCTATCTGGAACTTAATGAAAACTTTAGGCTAAAAGAAGAAGCCCTGCAGAACAAAATCAAGGCGCTGAGAGCGCAAATCAATCCCCATTTTATATTCAATGCCCTTGGCTCCATACAACATCTTATTCTTAAAAAAGAAAATACTTCGGCCATTACTTATCTCACAAAATTCAGTCGCTTGGCGCGAAATACCCTGGAAAGTTCCGTTGATGGGTATGCAAGCCTAGAGGAAGAAGTTAAGATGCTAGTAGATTATTTGCAGCTAGAATCGCTCAGATTCGATGGCGTGTTTTCTTATGACATACAAGTGCTTGAGAATGTAAACGCCGTAGAAGTAGAAATTCCGTTTATGATTACACAACCCTTTGTAGAAAACGCTATCATTCATGGAATTCTTCCTAAAGAAGAAGGTGAAAAGAAGCTTCACATACATTTTGAAAAAAAAGAAGAGATTTTAGTTTGTACGATTGATGACTCTGGGGTAGGCAGAAAAAAAGAAAAGAAACCCCAAACCAAACACGGTAGCAACAAAAAATCGAGGGGTATTGAGGTGACATTGGCGCGTTTGAAGACCATGACCCCAAATCCTGGAATATTAAACATCGTGGACAAAACAAATGAAAATGGAGAACCGCTAGGCACAAAAGTCGTCCTTTATCTACCCTTGAAAATTTATGATTTCTGAGTAGGATAAGCGCTTCTTGAAATCCTTATTTACACCTATATCGTTTTCATTTGTTAGATTATCTGTAACTTCTGTGAATCAAGTGCCCAAAAAACAACTACTTATACCTACAAAATGTTATTTGAAGATATTCTTATTCATTTTTCCAAATTACTCATGGAAAAAGAAAATGAGGAAGACATTTTATGGGAGCTGGCTAAAAATTGTATTTCCAAGTTGGGTTTTGTTGATTGTGTAGTTTGCATAGTGAATGAACCCGACAACACGTTGATTCAAAAAGCAGCTTTTGGCCCAAAAAATCCTCATGACAGGGTGGTTTTCAAACCCATGGTGGTAAAACTTGGCGAAGGCATTACCGGACATGTGGCCCTTTCGGGAAATCCTGAACTTATCAATGACACCTCAAAAGACCCTCGTTATTTAGTCGATGATGCGGTACGTCTGTCCAAAATATGTGTTCCGCTCCGCTACGAATCCGAAATTATTGGTGTGATTGACTGCGAACATCCGGAGCGAAACTTTTTTACGCCACAACATCTTAAAATGCTTTCGGTCATTGCATCCATTTGTACCATAAAAATCAAAAGCGTCCGCTCCACCCAAAAGCTGTTAAACGAACAGCGCCAACTTCTCAAAATCAAGGAAGAGCTGGTTGATTTAAAGCTCAAGTCTCTAAATTCCCAACTACATCCCCATTTTGTTTTTAACGTTATCAATGCCATTCAATCAAATGTGGCCAATGCCGACAAATTGACTGCTTTGGACCAACTCTCAACCTTCAGCAAGTTGCTTCGGTTTCATCTAAAATATCTAGAGCTTGAAGTGGTCCCTTTGTCCGAAGAAATCAAAATGCTGCGTTGTTATTTGAAATTACAACAGTTTCGATATGTTGACGCATTTCGATACAAATTGGTGCTTCATGGGGATACGGAATACGCAACAATACCCGCTTCCATTTTACTAACACTTTTTGAGAACTTAATTGAATACGCCATGTACCGGCAACATACCAATTCCCATTTCACCATAAATTTTACCATCGAGGCACAGGAGGTTGTTCTTAGTGTTGATGTAAAAGGGGACTTTGGTCAAACTGTGTTGGACTACACCCCAGAATATCGAAAGCAGCAAACAAAATGGGAACATCAAATTGAACTACTCAATGAAGCTAAAGCGTACAACATTAAAAAAGAGGTGAGTTTCCCTAAAGACCAACCTGGTATGGGAAGCATACGTATTTCGCTTCCCAACTTGACCTAAACTAGATTTTCTTCGAGGTCTTTCAATATAATTTCCCGCACCGTTTTTTTTAGAGGGGCATAATCCGACTTCAAAAGCGCATCAGTAGCAATTGCTCCATGAACAATGGCTCTTACCCTTCCGGGACCGCCACTAAAAAAGGTAAACGAAAAACGTTTTTTCGTATCCAGAATTGATATGGGCAACAAAGGAAGGTCATGATTGATGGCAATTTTGAATGCTCCATTCTTAAAGGTGTCCAAAAAGACTTCTTCCTCAGGTACACCCCCTTCAGGGAAAATACAGATGCCCAATCCTGATTGCAATCTTTTTTGTACTTGCCGATATACCCTTGAACGGCTTCCCGCATCGGAACGGTCTACCAAAATGCAGACTTTTTTGTAGAAGAAACCGAAAAGCGGGAGGTTGGCGAGCTCTTTTTTTCCAACAAAAACAAATGGGGTCTTGCTGATGTAAAGCATTAACATAATATCTAGCATGCTCGCATGATTGGCAACCCACATATAACTTTCTCCCTTTTTTGGTTTTGCATGAAAATAAAGTTCGGGTGGACAGCCCATACCATATAGAATTGGAGTCGCCCATAAATTACGCGCCACCCAATAAAACTGTGGATAGGTTTTCTGTGAGAAGGAAAAGACCAGCAAAAGTGGTAGAAAAATGATAATAAGCAACCCTACCAATACATAAAACCAGATACGGTAAAGCAGGTGTCCAAAATGTTTTATCGCCTTTATCACGTTTTCAAAAATATCAATTTGAGGTTCAATACCCGAATTGCTTTACATTTGTGTTTTTCGAAAAAATGGCACGAATTCTTACGGGGATACAAAGTACGGGAACCCCACACTTAGGAAATATTCTAGGGGCGATTTTGCCCGCGATTCAAATGTCGCAAAATGCGGAGAACGAATCGTATCTGTTTATAGCGGATATGCACTCCCTTACGCAAATCAAAGATGGAGCAACCCTCAAAAACAATACCTACGCCACCGCTGCTGCTTGGTTGGCCTTTGGTTTGGATACGGAGCGTACGGTTTTTTACCGTCAAAGTGATATTCCACAAGTGAGCGAATTAGCTTGGTATCTAACTTGTTTCTTCCCGTATCAACGGCTAACATTGGCACATTCCTTTAAAGACAAAGCCGACCGGCTTGAGGATGTAAACGCTGGTATTTTCTGTTATCCCATGCTCATGGCTGCTGATATCCTATTATATGACGCCGAGATTGTTCCTGTGGGCAAAGACCAGCTTCAGCACCTTGAGATGACCCGTGATGTAGCCTCAAGATTTCATAACAAAATGGGGGAGACATTTGTTTTGCCCCAAGCGAAAGTACAAGAGGCCACCATGTACGTCCCAGGTACCGATGGCCAAAAAATGAGCAAAAGCAAGGGCAACATCATTAACCTCTTTCAACCCGATAAAAAGTTGCGTAAACAGATTATGGGAATCGTTACGGATAGCACACCCATGGAAGAGGCCAAAGATCCTTCGACCGATAATGTATTTGCTTTATACAAACTTCTCGCAAATGAGGAGCAAATTGAAGAAATGAGCGCAAATTACCTTGCCGGAGGCTACGGATATGGCCACGCCAAGCAAGCATTGTATGAGTTGATTTTGGAACGTTTTGGACAGGCTCGTGAAAGATTCAGTTACTACATGGAGCATCTGGACGAAGTGGATGAAGCCCTGGAGAAAGGTGCCGCCAAAGCCCGAACTGTTGCCGACGAGGTGCTTCAAAGAGTCCGGAATAAAGTAGGTTATTGAACCAGTTCATACCACTTTCCGGGACTAGGACGCACCACCCCTTTC
Organism: Bacteroidota bacterium; assembly: GCA_039027495.1. Classification (GTDB taxonomy): domain Bacteria; phylum Bacteroidota; class Bacteroidia; order Flavobacteriales; family Flavobacteriaceae; genus Flagellimonas. Next base: position 96,066 of record JBCCKH010000013.1, on the reverse strand, counting down.
ATTTCCAACGTAAAGAGACTGGTTGAAACTTTATGGACTGGCATAGCCAAGTCACGCGCGACGGTATCCAATTGTTGTTTTCCATGTTCCTGTAAAAAACCATAGATCGTTTTTTCCTGTGCATCCATGTCTACAAAAAGCTTTTGTTGACGCGCGGGTTTTTTAGGGCCTTTTTCAATATCCCACCCGAGGATATAGACCAAGTCCGCTGCGCTGGTCATCATATGGGCCTTTTGTGACTTTATCAGGTTATTACATCCCGCGCTATAAGGATCATTCACTCGCCCTGGAACGGCAAAAACATCCCTATGGTATCCATTGGCCAAATCAGCGGTTATCAAGCTACCTCCTTTTTCTGCGGATTCAACAACCACAGTGGCTTCGCTCAAACCCGCTATAATTCGATTGCGTTTCAGAAAATTCTCCCTATCCGGAGGGGTTCCTGTCCAAAATTCCGAAACAAATCCACCGTGATGCATAAAGGTTTTCTCATACCTGCTATGTACCTTGGGGTAGATAGTATCCAAACCATGCGCCATGCAGCCAATGGTTTGCAAACCTTTTTCGTGAGCCATTCTTTGTATGGTTATGTCCACTCCATAGGCAAACCCACTCACGATGGTCGGGTTTAAGGGTGCAATGGCTTCAATAAAATCAAGACAGAACCTTTCGCCGTTTTTAGTGATATTTCGGGTGCCCACCACACTAATGATACGCTCCGTATCCCATTGGATGCTTCCTTTTTGAAACAATACGACCGGGGCATCAGGACAGTGTTTCAATCGTTCCGGGTATCGCTCTTCTTGAAAATACAGTACTTCATATCCTTCCTTTCGAAGTCGTTGGTATTCAAGCTCTGCTCTTCGCAAATAGGTTCTATCAAAAAGACCTTTAACCGTATGGACGCCAATGCCGTCAATTTTTAACAGGCGTTGCATTTTATCGCCAAAAACTGCGGTTGGACTGCCGCAATGCTGAATCAGTTTTTTCGCGGCAACACCCCCAATATTTCTTACAATGCTTAGTCTTAACGCATCAACAATTTCATTTTCAGTCATTTACAGTTAGATTTGGTGGAAAGACAAAGTAGTTGTTTTTTGCTGTTAATAAAAAGTGATAAGCCCAATTTTTTGCCTTTGTATTTTTTTTAATATTTGCGGCTATGCGTATAGAAGGCTATATCAGTGATTTATTGTACCGATACAATTGTGTCGTTGTTCCTGGTTTTGGGGCTTTCCTTACGCATTCCCAATCGGCTCGTTTTGATGATAAGGGGCGATTTCACCCTCCTAAAAAAAGTGTTTCGTTCAACGCGCAATTGAATACCAATGACGGACTACTTGTAGCGCATATAGGCCAACTCAAAAAGTTGCCGTATGATACGTTGCTGGAGGAAATTCAAAAAGTAGGCGAAACTTGGCAAAAACGACTCTCAAATGGAGAATCCATTCTAATTCCTGAAGTTGGAAAGCTTAAGATGCCCCATGAAGGTAAAATCGTTTTTCAGCCAGAAGAGACCCAAAATTATTTGACTTCTTCTTTTGGTCTAGCTGCGATTTCTCCGGTGAAAATAGAACGCGAAGTATTGAAAGAGGAAGTGGAAGCCTTGGAAGAGACTATTCCCTTTATTATTACTGCCGAACAAAGGGAAAAAACCGCTTTTAGGCCCTGGCTCAAGTACGCTGCTATTTTACTTTTGGCGTTTTCAGTTGGCGCTAGTGCTTACAATTCGTATCTAGCGTTCAACAAGAGAAAAAGTATTGCTAGACAGGATGCCCAAAAAGAGGTATCCCGACTCATACAAGAGGCGACATTTTTTGATAGCGCTCCTTTGGAATTGCCTGCGATTTCACTATCCGTGACCAAAAAAGATGCTGTTCGAGGGAAGCATCATATCATTGCTGGAGCTTTTCGTATTGCTGAAAACGCAGACCGGAAAGTTGCTCAGCTTAAAGAGAAGGGTTTTGACGCCCTTTATTTGGGCACCAACCGTTTTGGGCTGCATCAAGTCGCGTATGGTAGTTTTCAAGATGCCGATGTGGCGCTTGATTTTCTAAAAAAGATACGTCGGTCTGAAAGTGCTGACGCTTGGTTGCTTTCCGAAAAATAGTTTTCCGTTCACCATTCCTTATCCTAAACAAGGCCATATCTTTGCCGAAAATCAGATATGCAGGCCAAACATCCCAGACATTCAAGAACCGTTATGACCGATATGGTATTACCGGGGGAAACCAATCCACTCAATAATTTGTTTGGTGGTGAACTACTGGCCAGAATGGACCGTGCTGCAAGTATTGCTGCCAGACGTCATAGCAGACGTATCACCGTAACAGCTTCCGTAAATCATGTTGCCTTTAACCGAAACGTGCCCTTAGGAAGCGTGGTGACCATTGAAGCTTCTGTTTCACGTGCCTTTCGCACCTCAATGGAAGTGTTTATTGATGTTTGGATGGAAGATCGATTCACGGGAATGAAATCCAAAGCAAATGAGGCTATATATACGTTCGTGGCGGTAGATGAAACCGGCAAACCTACTGAGGTGCCTGAAATCACCCCAGAAACAGACCTGGAAAAGGAACGTTTCGCCGGCGCTTTGCGAAGAAGACAGTTGAGTTTAGTGCTTGCGGGTAAGATCAAACCAGCCGAAGCCACGGAGTTGAAGGCTTTGTTCAGTTAGCCTTTTCTAGCTCCCGCAGATTACTACAGCTGATAAATCCATTCCTCTGGATTTAAGCGACTTGTATCTTTATAGAGGTAGAATTTGAGTTTGGTGAGGCCGTCAAACCGACTGGTATAAATATCCCCAAGGACATCTTTAGCGTAAACTTTGTCTCCCTGTTTTACATAAAGCTTCGAAAGATTGTAGTACGTGCTGATGTAGTTTCCGTGTTTTATGGAAACCGCCCTACTTCCCCCTGGAACAGATAAAATAGCGACTACTTCCCCTTCAAAAATAGCGCGTGCCTTGCTTCCTTTATCGGTAGTAATTGTAACCCCATTGTTTCGGTGCTTGATACTAGGGTATAGTTTGTCTGCATACACGCCGTACCCCTGACTTTTCACTCCTTTTTCCACCGGCCAGATAAGCTTTCCTTTGTTTGCCGAAAAATTAGTGGCCACTAGTTTTGCTTCGGGAGTCAATGCAAAAGACGTTGTGCTTTTGTTACCTGTTTTTTTGTTGGACTTTACAATAGCGCTTTTGATAAGTTTATCAATTTCCCTGTCAATCTTTCGCGCTTCCTTGCGCTTTTTTTCTATCGCAGCGGTATACCGTGTTTCGTTTTGACGAATGCTCGTCAACAGTTCCTTTTGTGTCTTAATTTCCTTATAGAGTGCGGCCTTTGCTTTTTTGTTTTCGGCCAATAAAATATCCTTTTCCTTCCGTTGCGAAACCAAGGTTTTGTTCAATTCTGCCAGCGCATTGGTTTTTGTTTCGATGGCCTCACCTTGATTTTTGCGATGTTGCGCATACTGTTTCATATACTGCAGTCGTTTCACCGCTTGATAAAAGTTATCGGCCGACAAAAGAAACATCAAGCGATTGTTTTGCGTCCTATTCTGATAAGATCTTCGAACCAATTCGGCATACTCCTCTTTTAAAAGGCGCAAGTCTTCGCGCAACTTGCTTATCGACCTAATATTGACATTGATTTGGCGATTGAGCAGATTGGATTGTTGGTTCGTAACCCGTATCAACTCTTGACGGACATTAATACGTTTATCAAGTCCTTCCATTTGCTCCAAAACACTACCTTCTTGCTTGCGTTCGGCAAATAGCAAACGATTGATTTCCTTGATTTCATTTTGGAGTCTTGCCCGCTTCGCCTCCAGAGCCCTTTGTTCTCCAGTCTGAGCCGAAAGGAATTGGAAGCAAAAAAGCGTAATTAACACTACTCCAATATGGTATGTTTTTTTACTTGCCATATTGCTTTAATGCAATTTTTTTATAGCCTTTTGGAATCTTGTATGGAAAATTAAGGTTTCTATTCAGTTCCACATTGCGTAGTTCCAAATCTATTTTGGTGAGTTCTGCTTTATTGCTGGCCAAAATATTGATTTGCTTTGGCAAAACTCGCCCATCAATATTCTGATAGGTATATTCTGCATTTAGTTTACGTGCTTTCTCCGGTTGAGCGATTTGCTGGGCTTGTACTTTAAAATGTTTGGGCTCTAGTTGGAACAAAATCTTAAATAGCTCATTCGCTTTTTTGGGCTTCAATGCGTAGGTGTTGTCTTGAAAGGACGAGGTATACTTTTGCTTCCTTAAATCCAAAAATGTATGACCCAAAAGTAAATTCTCAACGATTTCGAAATCTACCTCAGTTCCCAACAAATCATTTAGATAACTAAAATCCCCATCAAAATATTCTCCTTCCAGTTTATTGTAGAACGAAATTTTTTCAGGGGTGATTTTTGCCTTTACTACCCCAAGCGGTGCGCTTAACCAAATCACCTTATCCTTTTCCATACGCAGACTAACCGATATCCCTTGCTCATCATCTCCTTTGGCATATTCAATCTTTACTTTGCCTCTTAAGGTTTTAAAATCAGCCTTGTCTTCGTAGTGTTTGGCAATAATACGCTTAGTGGACAAACTCCGGTCCAATTCACCTCCCGCAATGGTTTTGGTGGATTTGCAGGACGAAAGAAAGACCATTCCTATGAGCAACAGGGCCATCTTTTTACCATAAGCCAAAAATCCTGTCATGATTTTGAATTGATTTTGTTTTTATAGTCCGCGGCCTTTTTCAAATCTCCCTTAACAGTATAGAGTTCAGACAACACTTGATACATCCTATTTTGCAGCATCGCGTCGTCAACGATGAAATCCAATCCAGATTCCAATATCTCTATGGCCTTTGCATTTTGATTGTTCTTGAACAATGCATAGCCATAGGCATACTGAAAAAAGGGTTGCAGCGGGTAGGTTTCCATCGCTTTTTCGGATTCCTTTTCCAAACTACTATAGGCTTCTTGATTCAAAAGCTGTTCCATTCTAGCCTTTAGGCCATCCATCGGATTCCCCACGGAAATTACTCCGGTGGTTTTGGTAATAGTCCGTTGGTTTTTTTGATTGGAAGCCAAAGAATCTTCGATACGCCTTCTTCTTTCTCGGGTTTCTTCAGATGTTGGTAACTCATCAAGCACTTCCAATGCCTCTTTATAGCGTTTCTTTTTAAAATAGATTTGGGATAGATTATCCAGCAAGGCAACGTTTTCCAGCAATTCGGTATAGCCCATAGCTTTTAAAGAGCTTCCTTGTTCGGAAAGTATGGAGACTACGGTTTCCAAGTACCAATAATTTTCAGGGGCAGTGCGCAGGGCGGCAATCCCATATTCCAATGCCTGTGGAAGTGTTTTGTTGTTAAAATGGGCACGCGCCAGTTCATAATCCAGAATGGAATTTTGGGCGTCAAGTCGCTTGCAATCCAGTAATAATTGGATAGCCCGGTCATAGTTTTGAATTCCTCTTTGCTTCAAAGCCTCAAAAAAGAGCTCCTGGAATTCATCGGTATATTCATCAAGAAAAAGCTCGGCGCTTTCCTCCTCCTGAGCACTTAGGTTTCCCAGCACCAGAAACAAAATACCAAAAAAAGCCAACCACTTCATCTATTCTATTTCACAAATATCATCGCAATTCCGAGTAATCCCCAATACTTATTTTTTCAAAGTTTCCGTCAAAAAAGGCGTGGTTTCCAATCATGGCATTGTCCAAATTTGCATTTTGCACAATCGTATTCTGCTGAACAATGCTGTTCTTAATAGTTGTATTATCTACAACCGTGCCAGCACCAATTGATACGTAAGGGCCGACCGTGGAATTTCGTATGGTCGCTCCATCCCCAATAAAACAAGGTTCTATCACATTGGCATTTTCCAAGTTCACATTGTTTGAAACCAATGCTTCGCCATCATCTTGTAAAAAGCCCAACATGCGCTGATTGGTTTCTACCGTAACGGTCTTATTTCCACAATCCATCCATTCCTGAACTTGACCAGGAACGAAAATCATGCCCTTATCCATCATTCGTTTAATTCCATCATTGATTTGATACTCGCCTCCATGCGTCACATCATTGTCCAAAACGTATTGCAATTCTTCTTTCAACTGACCAACCTCTTTGAAATAATAAATACCAATCACGGCCAAATCGGAAACAAATTCCTTTGGTTTCTCAACAAGTTCTTCGATATGGTTCTTTTCATCGAGTTGCACCACACCATAGGCTTCGGGATGTTCTACTTGCTTTACCCAAATCACGCTATCCGCGTTGGGGTCCAATTGAAAATCTGCACGTATTAACGTGTCTGCGTATGCAATTACGGCGGGTCCAGATAAGGATTCTTTTGCGCTCATGATGGCGTGGCCTGTACCCAACGGTTGGTCTTGTCGATATATGGTTCCTTTAGCACCTAATCCTTCAGCCAACTCTTGAAGACTGCTTACCACTTCATCTCCAAAAAAAGCTGGGTCGCCCAAAATAAAAGCTATTTCCGATATGGGTTGGTTCAGTACTTTGGCAATGTCGCTGACCAACCGGTGCACAATAGGTTTACCTGCCACGGGAATCAGCGGTTTTGGAACCGTTAACGTATGAGGTCTTAAACGCGAACCCCTACCTGCCATAGGTACAATAATTTTCATGTATCGATTTTAATTGAAACTGTTTTGACCCTATTCGCTTCCGGTACTACCGAAACCCCCAGAGCCTCTATCCGTGTTTGAAAGGACTTCCACCTTTTCCCAATCTATTCGTTCGTGTTTGGCTATCACCAATTGGGCAATGCGTTCCCCGTCATTCACCAAAAATTCTTCGTTGGAAACATTGGCTAGAATCACGCCCACTTCCCCTCTGTAATCTGCATCGATGGTCCCTGGAGCATTGAGCACGGTTATTCCTTTTTTAGCCGCCAACCCACTACGCGGTCGGACTTGCGCTTCAAAACCAATGGGCAACTCCATAAATAAACCAGTTGGTATTATGGCTCTTTCCAAGGGTTTAAGCAGTATGGGCTCATCTAAACTGGCTCTTACATCCATGCCAGCAGCACCATCGGTTTCGTATTGGGGCAAATCGTGCTTTGACGTATTAATTACTTTTACCTTCACGCGGACGGAATATTTTAGTAAGGGTTTCTCCTTCTAGCTTATAAAGCATACCCAAAAATAGCAAAAGTAGTATGCCTCCAGCTATTAAATTTCGGTTAAAAACATAAAAAGAAAGAGCTGAGAAGAGTAATGCCAATCCTGAATAGAAGGCTATTTTTCTAAGGTTATAGGGTATTGGATAGTGCTTTCTGCCCAAATAATAAGACAAGGCCATCATTGTAGCGTATGCGGCCAAGGTGGCCCATGCTGACGCCATATAGCCATATTTCTCTATGAATATGAAGTTTATGGCCAAGGTAACTGTGGCTCCTATCAACGAAATAAAAGCGCCGTATCTGGTTTTATCGGTAATCTTGTACCAAACCGATAAGTTGTGGTAAATACCCAAACAAAAGCTTCCGAACAAAATAATGGGGACCACAGGTAATGCTTCCCAATACACGGGATTACGTATCAACACAGAAGCCAGTACTTCGGCAAATACTACAACCGTCAGTAGTATCAAACTTCCTAGAATCACAAAATAGTTCGTGATTTGCGCATAGGTCTTTTGAGGGTTCTCGGTTTCAGCATGTGAAAAAAAGAAGGGTTCAACGCCCATGCGGAACGCTGTTCCAAACAAGGTCATGAACAGGGCCAATTTATAACAGGCGGCATACTTCCCTACTTCTTCTTCGGCAACATCAGGTGGAAGCAGTTCTGTAAGCAAGATTTTATCAAAAACTTCATTGATGGTAAAAGCTATCCCAGCAACCAAAACTGGCATCGCATATTTCATCATTTTACGCCATAAAGTAATATCAAAAGTCCATTTTACTTTGAAATAATAGGGTAATAGTGCCAAGAACGTAACGGCGCTGGCGATAATGTTAGAAATGAAAATATATTGGATTTCCCAGCTCTCCTTGTACATGCTACTCCAAAAATTATCCCCTTCGGACCCTGCCGCAAGTTTGGGCAACAACAGCAAAAAAAACAGGTTTAACCCAACATTGACGATGACGTTCAACACTTTGAGCACGCCATACGTCATAGGTTTTTCGGTAGCTCGTAAAAAAGCAAAAGGAACGATTACCAAAGCGTCCAGCACCAAAATATAGGCAGTGAACTGAATAAAATCGGGATTAATATTGGTAAAGGTCGCCAAACTATCCCCAGCCAACCATGCTAATAGCAAAAAGCCTAGCGAAGAAACCAGCAAAGAGACCAACGCCGTAGCTACTACATTTTGCTTATTGGATTCCTTGTTGTAAAATCTAAAAAAGGTGGTTTCCATACCGTAGGCCAGGATTACATTGAAAATGGCTATCCAAGCGTAAATGTTGGTGTATTGCCCGTACCCAGCCGCATTCTGGAACACTCCTGTATACAAAGGAAGAAGAAAGAAGGAAATCACACGGGGCAACACCGTGGCCACACCGTAGATAAAGGTTTGTTTAAAAAGCTTTTTTAAGGGATTCAATCGGGGATTTCTCGTTTTGTTCTCGCAAACATCCGCCTGCAAGTTACAGAAAAGCTATTAGTCCCAGGTGATTTTGGGCGCCTTGGCGTTTCAATTACTTTCTTTTTCCGTCATCCATAGCTTGATGAAAACTGGGCTTTTCGGATTTGACGTCAACAATTTTGCAATACCTTTTTTTTCCATCTTTTTGATAGGAAAGGACGGCTTCATCTATTTTCAGGTCAAAGGTATTATCCTCATCACCTTTTTTTGATTTTTCAAAATCTGCGACCAACCAAGATGCTCCTTTTTGGGACTCTAAACGGAGTTGAGCGACACAATTTCTGAAATAGGCTTCCTCGAGAACAACCGCTTCATCCAAGTTAGCTACCTTGATTTCCAAGCGCCAACCCGAACTCAACTGCTCGCCTCGATTATACCATGCCTTGCAAACTGCTTTTTCGACGGAAAAAACAGGTTTGCCACAAACGTTAAGCTGTGCAAAACCAGTATAGGACACCATAAGCGCAATTACCATTAACTCTTTTACATACTTCATGGGGCAACTTTGAATGGTAAAGATAAAAAAACCGCTAACGAGTTGATTTCTTAGGCGGTTACCTAATCAGACAAATCGATTCGACGCATAGCGGAATAGGCTAATAAAAAGGCCATCAACAATAGCACCGCGGCTAGGGAATATGATGCTCCTGGAAAATAAATTTCGCCCTCTGGACGAATAAAATAGTAAAAGACCGGAGCAAAAATAAGTTGTCCTAGAATCGCCGTGATGCTAACCAAACCGGTAATCGAACCTTGCAGGTTTCCTTGTTCCTTTTCCGAAACTTGATTGGATATAATACCCTGCACTGTAGGCCCTGCAACCCCTCCCAGGGCATAAGGAATTAAAAAGGCGTACAACATCCAAGGTTCAGATGCTATGGAAAACAAGAACATGCCCAAGGTCCATAACATGAAACCTAATGCAACCACTTTGCGTTTGCCAAACTGCTCTACGGCCTTGCCTACCAAAAAACCCTGAACAACAGCTACCAACATACCCACAACCACAAGGGAAATACCTATTTCGGTAGGGCTCCAAGAAAAGCGTTCGATGGTATAAAATGACCAAATGGCCGGCAGTGCCTGTCCAGCCAAATTGGCCAAAAAGAAGGCAAAAATTAGTCGAAGCACCCCTTTATAGTTTCGAAGGGCAAGCAAGGAAACACCAGGAATCATCTTTAGGGGTTGAATTTTTCGGCGATTTTCTGATTTTAGCGATTCAGGAACCAAAAACAAGCCAAACAAGAAGTTGGCAAAAGTCAAACCTGCTGCAATATAAAATGGCAATCGAATATCAATGTCTCCAAAAAAACCACCCACACCTGGACCGATGATGAATCCCAAACCAAAGGCTGCACCTATCAATCCGTAGTTCTTGGCTTTTTCTTCTTTGGTGCTGATATCGGCGATATAGGCCGAAGCCACGGTAAAACTAGCCCCAGTAATCCCGGCCAAAAACCGTCCTACAAAAAGCCACATCAAGGTAGGTGCCCATGCGTGAATCAAATAATCAATACTAAGCCCAAGCAAAGCCAATAACAAGATGGGTTTACGGCCGTATTGGTCAGAAATCTCACCCAAAACGGGGGAAAACAAGAATTGCATCCCAGCGAACGCCGTAGTCAGCCACATCCCATATATCACGGCCATATGGTTGCCCTCTCCTGTCAGTTGCATGATAAACTCAGGGATAATGGGAATGATAATTCCGATACCGATGACATCAACCAATACGGTTATGAAAATAAAAAGTAAAGCCGTTTTGTTTGGTTTCATGTTGGTCAAATCGAGTTTGAAGAAAGAAAAAGCCCTTTTCCAAGGGCTTTGTCAGGTTCAATATGTTTCCACTTTAGCAAATGCCAAGTGATTGAGCTTAATTATTCAAGGCCTCGGCACCTCCAACAATCTCCAGAATCTCATTGGTAATGGAAGCTTGTCTTGCCTTGTTATAGGTCAACTTCAATTGGTCGCGTAACTCCGTTGCGTTATCGGTCGCTTTGTGCATTGCCGTCATTCGTGCCCCGTGCTCACTGGCAAAGGAATCACGAATGGCCTTATACAACTGTGTTTTAAGTGATTTTGGAATCAACTGTTCCACAATTTCTTCTTGCGATGGTTCGAAAATATATTCTGAATTGGCATTGTCTCCTTCATCCACCGGTAAAATGGGAAGAAACTGTTCCGTCATCACGATTTGCGTAGCGGCGTTCTTGAACTTGTTGTACACCAGTTCAATTTTATCATATTCTCCGGCCACAAAACGCTCCATCAACATTTCCGCAATCTTGGATACCTCATCAAAAGTCAAGTTGTCAAAAACCGTACTATGATTTGCGATAATGGTTCCTTTTTTACTCAAAGCATCATTGGCTTTTTTTCCAATGGCCACAAAATCAACTTGCTTTCCTTCGTAAACCGAACCCAGAAGATGATTGCATTGCTTTAAAATGTTCGAATTAAAAGCACCACAAAGCCCTCTATTGGAAGTGATAGCCACCAAAAGTACTTTTTCAACGCTACGATTCTCGGCATATTTGTTTCCCTCAACATCTTCCAAACTTCCGCTCAGGTTTTGCAAGAGTTCGGTCAACTTATCGGCATAAGGTCGCATAGCGGTGATGGCATCTTGGGCTTTTTTCAACTTCGCAGCTGATACCATTTTCATTGCACTGGTAATCTGCATGGTCGAAGAAACCGAAGAGATTCTGTTCCGTATTTCCTTTAAGTTTGCCATTCCTTTTATTTGTTATTCCACACTTGCTGCGGAATTTTACTATTTATGGGCTCCTGTTTCCCTTTGACTACGCTCAGAGAGACAGAAAAAGATATATTATCCTCTATATTTTTCCGAAAGGTCTTTAGCCACAGCCGTTAAGGTTTCGATAGCACCATCTGTCAATTTTCCTGACTTAAGGGTATCCAAAACATCTCTGTGCTTGGCATTCAAGAACTCGATATAATCTCTTTCGAACTCTTTCACCTTGTTCACGGGCACATCTCGCAACAAGTTCTTGGAACCTGCAAAAATGATGGCTACCTGATTTTCCACGGTAAATGGGTCGTTTTGGGACTGTTTTAGAATTTCAACGTTTCTACGTCCTTTTTCAATAACGTTCAAGGTTGCCGCATCCAAATCCGAACCGAACTTGGCGAATGCTTCCAATTCACGGAACTGGGCCTGGTCCAACTTCAACGTTCCGGATACTTTTTTCATGGATTTAATCTGCGCAGAACCTCCAACACGGGATACGGAAATACCTACGTTAATCGCTGGTCTTACCCCTTGGTTGAACAAATCTTGCTCCAAGAAAATCTGTCCGTCCGTAATGGAAATCACATTAGTTGGGATATAAGCGGATACATCACCTGCTTGTGTTTCAATAATCGGTAAAGCAGTAAGGGAACCGCCTCCTTTTACTTCTGACTTCAAGGTTTCAGGAAGGTCGTTCATATTCTTTGCAATATCATCATCTGCAATCACCTTTGCGGCTCTTTCCAACAATCTGGAGTGCAAATAGAATACGTCACCAGGATATGCTTCACGCCCTGGAGGTCTTCTCAACAACAAGGAAACCTCACGGTACGCTACCGCTTGCTTGGAAAGGTCATCATAAATAATCAAGGCTGGACGACCGGTATCTCTGAAGTACTCTCCAATCGCAGCTCCTGCGAAAGGTGCATATACCTGCATCGGCGCAGGGTCAGATGCGTTTGCGGCTACAATGGTAGTGTAGGCCAACGCTCCTTTGTCTTCCAATGTCTTGGCAATAGCAGCAACTGTAGAGGCCTTCTGCCCAACGGCTACATAAATACAGTAAACCGGCTCACCTGCATCGTAAAATTCCTTTTGGTTTAGAATGGTATCGATACAAACGGTGGTTTTCCCGGTTTGACGGTCACCAATAACCAACTCCCTTTGTCCACGACCAATTGGAATCATGGCGTCAATCGCCTTAACTCCTGTTTGCATTGGCTCGTTTACGGGTTGACGGTAAATTACTCCAGGTGCTTTGCGCTCAAGAGGCATTTCAAAGGTTTTTCCTGAAATGGCTCCTTTACCATCAATGGGAGTCCCCAAAGTGTCAACTACACGACCTACAATACCTTCTCCAACTTTGATGGATGCGATACGTTGGGTACGTTTTACGGTAGCTCCTTCCATAATTCCTTTTGAAGGCCCTAACAATACCACACCAACGTTATCTTCTTCAAGGTTCAAAACGATACCTTGCATTCCGCCGTCGAATTCGACAAGTTCTCCATACTGTGCATTGGAAAGACCATACACCCTGGCGATACCATCTCCAACTTGGAGTACCGTTCCGACTTCATCCAATGAATCCGTTGCTTCAAACCCGGAAAGTTGCTTTTTAAGTATTGCTGAAACTTCAGCCGCTTTTACTGCTGCCATATTCTTGTATTATGTTGAGCCCATAAAGGCTCGTATTTCCTAACTATATATTGTTCGTAAATTCTCTTTTGAGGGTATCCAACTTCTGTGCGATGCTCGCATCGTACTGTAAATCCCCTACGCGTAGCACAAAACCGCCCAAAATGGACTCGTCCACAATGTTTTCAAGTGCTACTTTTTTTCCGGTCAATTTAGCAACCTGTTGCAACACCTTTTTTTCCAAACTAGCGTTCAAAGGAACCGCGGTGGTTACCTTGGCCACATCTTCCCCTTTGCGTTTTTCGTTTAGAATGATGTATTTCAAGCAAACCGCCTCCAACAACTCAATTCGCTTATTGCCTACCAAAGTATCCAGCAAACCCTTAGTAGTTTCCGTTGTACCTTTGAAAACCTCCCTTAGGATGTTGGATTTCATGGATATCTTTACTACTGGACTCCCCAAAAGATTTCCTAGATCCTTGTTCTCCTTAAGGGTGGCTGAGATATCCCGCATGTCTTGGTCTACCTTGTCTGCCATCTTTTTTTCGACAGCGTAATCGAGGGTGGCCTTGGCATATCGGATGGCTGCTCTTGACTCGTTCATACGGAATTAGTTCAATTTTACATTGCCCAACATATCTTCAACTAACTTTAGTTGCTTGCCTTTGTCGGACAACTCTTCTTTCAATACCTTTTCGGCAATTTCCAAAGAAAGATTGGCCACCTGCGATTTGATATCAGCTACCGCAGCTTTCTTTTCGCTATCGATAGTGGCTTTTGCTTTTTCGATGATTTTATCGCCTTCCTTTTGGGCTTCTTCGCGAGCATCAGACAACATTTGTTCTTTCAGCTCTCTAGCCTCTTTCAACAAGCTCTCTCTTTCGGCACGTGCTTCTTTCAAAAGGTTTTCACTGTCAGCAGTAATATTCTGCATTTCTTTTTTGGCAGATTCCGCGGCGTCCAAGGCATCTTGAATTCCTTTTTCCCTGTCCTCCAAAGAATTTAATATCGGTTTCCAAGCGAATTTTACCAACAGAAAAATCAATCCCAACAAAAGGATGGTCTGCATTACGAACAGGCCTGGAGAAAAATCGTTTAATAGTTGTTCCATGATGTGTTTTGTTTTGTAATACCATCCCGCAACCAATCGTTACGGGATAGTATCTTTTGATTTGTGAATGGCTTACTTTCCTAGGAAAAGTGCACCAAATGCCAAACCTTCCAATAGTGCGGCAATGATAATCATCGCAGTTTGAATTTTACCAGTAGCTTCTGGTTGACGCGCAATACCTTCCATTGCGCTTCCACCAATTTTACCTAATCCAATACCAGCACCGATTACGATTAAACCTGCACCTACTAAATTTGGAACTGTCATAATAATTATATCTAGTTAAACAAAATATACACTCTAATGATGATCGTGTTCTTCTACTGCCATACCAATAAACAAAGCGGAAAGCATTGTGAAAATGTAGGCTTGCAGAAAAGCGACCAAAACTTCAATCAACGTTATAAAAAATGAAAGGACAAACGATAATGCCGTAGCCCCCACCGGGCCTATCTCAGCTTTCATGGTAACCATAATAGCAATCAAACTCATGACCACGATATGTCCCGCTGAAATGTTTGCGAACAATCGTACCAATAATGAAAACGGTTTGATAAGGAAAGCACCTGCAACTTCGATAATGGCCAAAACCGGGCGAATCAAAACAGGCACACCGGGCATCCACAGCATATGCCCCCAATATCCTTTGTTTCCTTTGAAGGTGTAAATGATCAATGTGAAAATGGCCAATGCGGCCGTTACAGCCAATTGACCGGTAACATTAAATCCAAGGGGAGTCAATCCCAATAAGTTCAAAATCCAGATGAAAAAGAAGACAGTCAGCAAATAGCCCGTAAACTCGCGGTAGCGCTTTTCTCCTATGTTTGGTTTTGCGATTTCATCACGAACGTATAAAACAAGTGGTTCTAAAACACGGCCAAATCCTTTGGGAACTTTTCTTGATTTGTATTGTCTCGCCAAGCGTGAAAACCAAACGAACATCAACAAGCCCACCAACAAAATTCCCAAGACACTTTTGGTGATGGAGAAATCCAAAACTTTATGTGCGTTGGTAGCATGATGGGTTTCATCGAACGCCACGGTCTCTGCTCCACCTTCCAACTCGTAAATTTTGCTATGCAATTTTACAAAGCGAGTTCCACCTGCTTCAACGATGACTTTACCGTCATCGTCGTGATGGAATTTGGAAGACATAAAGGTCACCAAACCTTTGCTGGACCAAACTATAACAGGTAGCGGAAAACCTACGTGCTTGCGCTCTCCATGGCTATCCGTATAAGAATATAAGTGAAAATCGTGTGCATCTTTGATGTGATGCTGAATGTAGGCATCCACATGTTCAGGTGAATTTACGGCACCTTTGTGTTTTTCCTCATCACTGGCCCAAATCGTGGCCGAAAACAGAACTGCAAAAAACGTTGTAAAAACAAGGTGCGATCTATGCGAAAACTTCATTAGCTTTTTTTCAGAATTACCCCTCTTTAAAAATCTGCGCAAAGGTAATTATTAAACAAAGATTTCACACCTTATTTTTCAATTATTTCAAGGACACTTTTTTAAGCAATCTGGAAATGAAGAAAACCTCCAAGGACAGACCTGTGAACAATGGAATCAAAATCATAAAAACTTTCCTATTTGATAGGTTTTCGGGCGATACGATGCTATTCTGGAAATAAAAGGCAAACAAGGCTAGCTTTATGAAAACGGTCGCCAAATAGAGAAATCCCAATTGAAATTTCCATTTGGGATGCTTGCTCAATAGGAAAAATAGGATTCCAATTCCTACAGAGAAAATTCCATGGAAGACATAGTGTTGAAAAAGCCAGCTGTGTTCATTTGCGGGAGCTCCTCCAAAATGAATTGCAAGCAGCCATACCAAGGTAAAGGCCACCGGAAAAAGGGCTAAAGACCATATCAGCTTAAAACCACCCATTATTTATTCATACGGGTAACTTGGTGAATCATCAAATACATGGAAGCGGCAATGGACAAAAGGGTAAGTGCGGTCTCAGCAAAACCCAATTCATAGGTTTTATCGAGCCATTTTCCCAAGGCATTACCCAAATAAATCGTAAGTCCCATTTGAAGAGCCATTCCGGAGAGTTTGGCCCCTTTTCGCATATAGTCGTTCCCTTTGTCGTTAGGAGACTTTTGCGGGCTCATTCGTTTTCGTTGCCTGAAGTCTTCGGGTCGCCATGGCATCTTTGCCCATAGTACACGAAGCATTGAAAGTTGCCCCAGGTTCTACAGCTAATTTCGCTACACTTACCGTTCCTTCGATAACTGCGTTGGCTTTCAATGACAATAAGTCGCTCACCAAAAGTTCACCATTGAATTTGCCTTCAATGTCGGCATTTACACATTCTACCTTGCCTTTGATGTAGCCATCTTTACCAATTACTACTTTTCCAGAAGTTTTTACGTTGCCTTCTAGTTTGCCATCAATACGAAAATCGGCTTCTGAGGTAATGTCACCTTTGATTTTCGTGTTCTTCTCAATTCTGTTGGGTTGTCCACCAAATTCTGTCATAGGTCGGGGTTTTTTGTTGTCGGAAAACATTGTGTTCTACGGTTTTGGGGTTAAAATTTGTTTTTTGTATGATTCTAAATTTTTATGGACTTGTATAACCTTGTAGTTCTTCGATAAAACTACAAAATTCTCATCGTTGATGCGGTAGTCCCTGTTCTTTTTTATGAGTTCGGTAAAACCAAGTGCAAACTCCTTTGTTTTGAAGCCATGTACTACGATAAATTGGGTTTCCAAATTGTAGATGTCACGCGATACCAGATTTTTATATCGAAGGTCCTCTACAACTTCTTCCAATCGCTGTTTTAATGCAAGCGCAGGCTCGTTTTGTTCTCTGCTGAAGGTGAATACCACTTTCCAGTTTTCGGTGCCTGTGGATCCCTGTTCTGGAGAAAAGTCTTTGGGTTCCAATTTGGGCAATTGTTCTTGCACCATGATTTCGGCCTTTTTCCCTTCTGGATTGTTTGGATAGGTCAACGCCACAAAGTTCAATGCTTCCTTAAAGGGTTCGAAACCTTGTAAGCGACCGATTGCGTTGGCCTTAAGCATTTCAAATTTGGGTACAATGGGGTCTCCTGTGTATCGGTCTATATATACTTGGCTTTGGGTAATGACCTGCAAGAACTCTTGATTTTTATAGACTTTATATAAGGCGGCATATTTGGCATCCGGGCTATCCGAACTGCCTTCAATAATGGCCTGCGGATTCAAAAGAATCTCGGCGTATCGAGAATCAGCATGGTTTTGGATGATGTCCTGTTTCATTACCTCTACCAAAGGGCTACCCGTTTCTTCATAAATCTTATATAGATTGTATTTGGAAGGAAGGATGAGCCGCTCTTCGGGTTGCGAGGCCAAAACATTTTCAAGTTTGCCCGCGGCCAGCAAATTTTCCTTGAATTTCTCTTTATAAATAAGTCCTAACTGATAGTTCGCAAAGTTCTTTTCGTTTTGGAGGCTATCAATTACGGCTATATCCGTCGGGACTTTGGAGAGATAAAATTCCAAATCAAATCTTTTGTCTTCCGGAACCTCAATGGGCTGACCATCCGCGGTTACTTCTTCGCTGGTAGCTTCAGAAGGCAGGGTTCTGCTCTTGTTGCTCCAACGCCAGTCATCTTCCAAAATCCTTTCGCCCCAGCGGGTTTTAAAATCATTCTTGCCATACCCTAAACTGGTGATGTTGTAGAAATAGAATTTGCCTTTGTTCTCTTTGCCTCCTTTGGTGTTTGCGAATTGGGCAAAACCAGCTGTGGTTCGTTCCAGTTCTTTGGCTGCTTCAGCTTCTTCTTTTCGTTTCAGCTCTGCAATGTAATCCTCAAAATAGGCTTTACGTTCTTCCTCGGGCATGCGATACACGGTTATTACGCTATCGGCATATTGGGCAATGTCTTCATACTTTATAACATCTTCCAAGTTGTCCAATTTCTTTTTGATGCGACGGTACTTTCGCGTGTTTTGTTCCAAGTTGGTCAATGTACTGTCATAATACGCCCCAGAGGTTTTATAGGCATCTTGGTCAAAATAGTAGTCAGCCAAGCTTTGATAGTTCAAAGAGCTGAGTTTTCTATCCCCTTGATTGGCGCGCAGTGATTTGTTATAATATACAATGGCCAAACTGTCCGAGGCTGTGGAAAGGTGAAAATTGGCTTTGGACCTGAAAATCTTATCCAAGAAAGGACGGTTCTCGCGGTTTTCTTCCAAATCCGTTAAGTATTCCAGTAAATCTTCTCGATTGGAGTCGGTAATATCAATATTACCAATTTTCTTCAGGTGGGCATTGATCATGTACACACGCGGCGTTCTACGATTCAGCGCAATTATCTTGTCGAAAGCGTAATTCGCACTATCCTTGAATTCCAATTGGTTGTAGAGTTGCCCAATAATGAACAAGTAGCGTCCACGCTCCTCGTTTTTCTTGGTATACCCTTGGGCAATTTTCAATTTTTGAATGGCCGTGTCAGGTGCTTTTAAATTGATATAGCACTGGGCTAAAACCGCATTCGCATCGGCAACTTCTTGGTCCTTGAGCGTTTCATAACGAAACATCCGTTTGATGTTCTTGATGGCCAGCTCCGGATTGTCCAAACGCATATTGGTTTTCTCTCGCCAGATGGTCGCTTCGTTCAGCTTGTTGCTTTCAGTGTATTTCTTTAAGATGTAATTGAAAGACTCTAGGGCTGGAATATAGCGCTCATCAAAATAGCGAGCCTTGCCCAAAAGCAAAAAGGCTTCATCAATCTGGGGATTTCGTTCCTCATCCTTGATGTCCATACTATGCTTTTGGATGGCTTTTGTTGCTTTTTCTTCAGCAATAATGAAGTTGGGGTTGTTGTCTTCCGAATCCAACTTGATTTTGTCGGATACCTGCAGGCGTTCCACCGGCAGGATTTCCCAATAGTCATCCCGATAGCTCGTTCGAAGCTCTTCGCGGCCTTCCTCAAAAGCAATGTTACCATTGTACAAGGTATTGTACTTGGTATTCAAAGCATGCCAATTCCGGTTGATAAACTTGTCCTTTTTAACGGAACAAGCACTTATCAAAACCAAAATCAGAACGGAAAGACTAAGTGTTTTGCAAAAAGTGTTCAAACCCATCACTGCTATTACCTAATCAAAACTCATATTTGCCTAAATTATTATAGGTGTCATCGATTAAATGCATTCCGAATGCAAAATCGAAATTTTTAGGGAACTACCATGCCGTAGGGGAACCAAATTCCGCTAAGTTTCGGTTGTATTTGTTTTTATAGGATACTGGCGAAAGCCCAACATATTTTTTGAATACGGTTCGGAATGCTTTCTCATCCAAATAGCCTACGCTATACATCACCTCGTTGACATTTTGTGTGGTCGATTCGAAACATCTTTTGGCCACTTCAATTTTTACCCTTTGAATGTATTCCAAAGGTGTGTTCTGGGTGGCTTTTTTAAAGCGTCTTACAAAACTGCGATTGCTCATCGCGGATTTCCTTGCCAAATCATTCACCGAAATTTTTTGATGGCTGTGTTGCTCAATATACTCTTGGGCTTTGCGAATTACTTCATCATTATGATCTTTCTGTCCTCTAAATATGGCAAATTGATGCTGGTCTTCTCGATCTATTTCAATTTCGAAAAATTTGGACGAATAAATCGCCGTTGCCTTCCCACAGTATTTGGCTACTAAATGCAACATAAGGTTTAGAAAAGAGAATGCCCCGCCACTGGAATACAGACCATCTTCTTCGGTAACAATCCTGTTCGATACCAAATCAACTTTTGGAAACATTGCTCTAAAAATATCCATTCCAGCCCAATGGGTAGCGCATTGCCTACCGTTCATAAGGCCCGTTTTGGCCAAAACAAAGGCCCCCAAGCACATGCTGGCGATTTCCGTATTGTGTTTGGTGCGTTGTTCCAAAATCCATGGGATATATGGATCGTTCAGTTCCAATTCTTCAAAAATGTAGTCAGGCCTAAAGGCGGGAATAAGAATCAAATCGGTTTGGTCAACCTCATCAATACTGTTATGGCACTTAATGGCAAAGGCCCCGTCATACAAAAGGGTTTCCTTG
Source organism: Bacteroidota bacterium (assembly GCA_039027495.1). Classification (GTDB taxonomy): domain Bacteria; phylum Bacteroidota; class Bacteroidia; order Flavobacteriales; family Flavobacteriaceae; genus Flagellimonas. Next base: position 75,905 of record JBCCKH010000013.1, on the reverse strand, counting down.
TTTAAGCCCACCAATTTCACGTCGAAAAAATCTTCATTTGCCCTTCCTGTTTCGCGCAGAAAACGATTTGCCGCATGCAATACCTTGTAAGCACCCACAACATTGCTCAAAATGGCATTGCGTTTCGGCACCAAAATCGATACATGTTTCATAACCGTTTGTTATCTCCTAAAATTAGCAAAACACGGTGGCAGAATCAACCCGTAAAAGTGTCCTATATGCCCTTCATCGAGCCAAAGACACTTTTTTAGTTTTGATACATGGAACTTGAGCAGTTCAATACCATTCGTCAAAAATTGTGTCTTTTGCACGAAGCGGTTACGGAAGGAAAAATGATGCACTCTCCAGCAATTCATTATTACGGAAAGGTCTTCGCTTTCTTCTCAAGAAAAAAGCAGATGGGTTTTAAACTAGGGTATGATTTCCGATTGCAGGATTTTCCATGCCCACTGACGCCATTTAGCCCCTTTAAAACAAAAAAGCCGCTAAAAGGCTGGTACGCCTTGGGATTTGAACATCATGAACATTGGGAAACTCTAGCGCAACGAGCGCTTTTCACGGCCCTTGGAAACTTTTGATATGTAAAGTGTCCAAAACCGCTCAAGGTATTCGTCATATAACTGAACCTAAAAGATAATACCATGATTACCGAAGCCTATTGCGATTTTTTTGAGGAGCTGGAAGACAACAACCATAAAGCCTGGTTTCATGCAAACAAAGGCCGATATGAAAATGATGTGAAACAACCTTTTCTTCAAATCGTAGCCAAAATACTTCCTACACTCACGACATGGGAGCCGCGAATTCTGGATGACCCCAAAAAAGCCTTGTTCCGAATCAACCGCGATATTCGTTTTTCAAAGGACAAGTCGCCTTACCATACCATTATGAAAGCTGGATTTTCTCCGGGGGGCAAAAAATCTGAACTACCTGGCTTTTATTTGGGCATTGACGCTAAAAAAGTTCATGTAGGAGGTGGTCTTTTTATGCTTGATACGACAACACTACAAAAAATACGGAACACTATTGCAGCCGACCCCAAAGCACTGGAATCCATTGTGGAAAGTGCGGAATTCATTCAAAATTTTGGACTGCTGAAGGGAGAAAAATCCAAGCGAATGGACAAGACACTAATGCTCCAGGCCCAAAAAACACCGCTCATCTTCAACAAACAATATTATGCGATGGCCGAATTTCCACTTGCCCCTTTTTATGGTTCTGAAGGTTTGGTGGATGAAGTCAAATCTTATTTTGAAACCATTAAACCCTTGAACCAATATCTAAACAAAATACTCGCTTCATAAAATTTATTCATTATAAAATCACTGTAAAATGACAACACAAGAAGTAGCAAACCAATTGGTAAGCCTTTGTAAGGAAGGCAAGTACCTTGAAGCCTATCAGCTTTATGCTGATGACGCAATAAGCGTAGAAATGCCTGGTATGCCAAACCAGACCACTGAAGGATTGCATAATATCATAAAAGGATATGAAGGGTGGGCCAGTTCCATTGAAGAAGCCCATGGCGGAACGGTGGGAGACCCGATTATTGCAGCAAACCATTTTATGGTCCCCATGACCAGTGATGTGACTTTTAAAGGGAGTGGACGTTGCTTAATGGAAGAACTTTGCGTTTATCAAGTAGAGAATGGTAAAATTCAAAGAGCATCCTTCTTTTATGATCCAAAGGTTTTTCCCTAAAAACCTTATGCGCTAAAGAAGCTTTCCAGTTCCTTTAAGGTTTCAGGCGAAGTGGTAATATCTTTTACGATTTCGCCTTTGTTCAACACCACTATCCGCTCGCAGACTTCGGTGACATGCATCAAATCATGACTCGAAACCAAAACGGTAACATCTTCCCTGTCGGCCAATTCTTTGATAATGCCCTTCAGTCGAATTTGGGTAGTTGGGTCCAGATTGGCGAAAGGCTCATCTAGAATCACCACTTTGGGATTACCAATAAAAGAGGCTACAATTCCAGCCTTTTTTTGGTTTCCCTTGGAAAGGTCCCTCAAATATTTTTTCTGCCCGAGAATCTCCCCGTGGAAAAAGTCCGAAAATTGGGCAAGCAGCGCATCTACATCTGCTTTGTTCACCCCACGTAAGTCTCCTACAAAATAGAAATACTCTTCGGGCGTGAGGTACCCAATCAAAAAGGATTCGTCAATAAAGGAAGATGTAAAGGGTTTCCACTCTTCACTTTTATCGACCTTGACCCCTTGGTTCTCAATAGCACCAGAAGAGGGCGGTATCAAATCCAACAACAAACTAAAAAAAGTGGTTTTTCCTGCGCCGTTGTTGCCCACCAATCCGAAACTTTGTCCTCTAGGAATTTCGAGGGTTTCAATATCCAAAACCTGCTGTCCGCCATATTGTTTTGAGAGATTCGTTGCCTTTATCATGGTTCTTTACTTATAAAATTGAAGTTAGCTATCCTTTTCTTTAAAGCCTGCAATCATATTGTACTTTCTGCTGCGATATTGTTCGGTAATCTTATCGAGCAGGGTTTTGCGAAACAGCAAGCCTACAATGCCCAACAGGCATAATACCAAAACGCCAATTTCAACAGAAAAGAGAAAGTAGAAAATGGAAAACAAAATGATAGGCGCGCCCAAAACGGGCAGGATAATCAAAAACTGAGTGCCGCTGGTCCCTTGCATATTGCCGAATGGGCTTTTGTCCAGTTCAATACGCTTTTTGTTGAAGGAGCCGAAAAACAAAATCACGGGAATGTTGACCCCCAAATTGTAGAGGGCACTCCCAAAATTAATGGCCAAAGCTTCCCACCCGAAATACACATAGGGAATAGTCAAAAAGAACATGACCACCACACTAAACGTAATCAGACCTGCTTTGGAATCCAAATATTTACGCAACGGGATGTTTTGCGACATCAGCATACTGTAATAAGCACTATCCCAAGCGGGAATGAACTGCCCGAAATTCGTCAAGAAAATCCCGGTCATAAAAACACCTAAAAAGCAAAGCATGGGCATCATTTTCACATAGATATCCTGGGTGTAAAAAAAGAGGCCATAAAGGACAAATAACAATGAAATAAATACTTGGGCTTTGGTTCGTTTATTTCGCCATATGAGTTTGAGGTCCAATTGCAGAAAAGGTGCAATATCCCCAAACCGTCGCGTCCAAGTTAAATCTGAGGTCTTTGCAGTTTCTGTTTTGGCTTTCAAGGAGGCATCCAGATAAATGCGCTTCACCAGATATTTGAAGTTTATGAAATACGCCAAAACCACCAATGCTATCGGAATCAAAACCGTCAAGGGATAGGCATATAGCCCATGAAAAATAGGTCCGAAGAAGGTCGTCACCGGAAGAATGGCAAAATAATCCAGCACAAAAAACACGAACAACAACCCTACGATGGTAATCAAAGCAGCATTGCTCTTGTTTATAATAAAGTTGATGTAATTAATGCTGAGCGCTATCGCCACCACGCCAACGAACCAAAGCAAAACGTTCAGGGCAGGGTACCCTTTCATAATCAAAACCACAACAAATGGCAATGCAAAAAAGAAGGCCAGTAGATTGTAGACCGAAAAGCCGGAACGGCCCAAAATGTAATGCGCAATTTTTTGCTTGCTGATGGGTAGCACCAAAAACGGTTTGATGTCCATTACGGGCAATTTTTGGATAAAGTAGCGCAAAATCAACTCCGCCAATACCCAATACACCATGTACTGACTTACTACCCACATGGGGTTTTCGCCAGGTAGTAGTTTTCGCAAAATAAAGTACAAAGCACCTCCAAAAAAGAGCAGGGCAACCAACATGTATACTACAAAAAACCCCATCAGGAGTTTTAGGGCCAGGCTTTTGCCAAATGAAGAAGATCTAAAGAACGCTTTTCGCTGTAGGGTAATAAAATGACCCAGCATACCTAACAATTTTCCCCAAGTTAGTGTATCTCTTTATGGTTTTGTTACAAGGAGTACAAAAAAAGGCTGCCAATCTATCTAGGCGAAAGCCTTAATTTTGTAAAAAAATTGAATTCATGAGCGATTTCCATCCGCTAACCATTTCTTCAAAAAAACAACTCACTCCCAATTCCGTAGCCTTAACTTTTGACATCCCCAGCCACCTTAAGGATACTTTTTCGTTTTTAGCAGGGCAGTACATTACCTTAAAACAAGACATCAATGGCGAAGAAGTGCGTCGTGCCTATTCTTTGTCTTCGGCCCCTTCCACGGGTGAAATGACCATTGGCATAAAAAAAGTGCCCGACGGTAGGTTTTCGACGTATGTGAACGATGTATTGGCTGCTAGTGATGTAATTGAGGTCATGCCTCCTGAAGGACGCTTCGTTTATGAATCAAACGGTTCCGCTCAAAACATAATGGCTTTTGCAGCAGGAAGTGGAATTACCCCTATTATGGCCATTGCCAAAACCGTTTTGGAGAGCCACCCAGAAAACACATTTGTATTGGTGTACGGCAATCAAACCAAAGTGGAAACCATGTATTTGGAAAGCTTGGAAGCTTTGAAAGCAGAATATGGAAACCGGTTGACCATCCAATATCTGTTCAGTCGCGCGAATGAAGAAGGTGCCCTCTTCGGCAGAATCGAAGCTTCAACCGTGAACTTGATGTTGAAAAACAAGTTCAAGGACGTTTCATTTGAGGCCTTTTACCTCTGTGGCCCGGAAGGGATGATCAATTTGGTAACCGAAAGTCTAACGAATGTTGGCATTTCAAAAGACCACATCCACTTTGAGTTGTTCACCTCCTCCGAAGCAAAACCCATTGTAGTAGAGGCTGTTGATGGTGAAGGTCGTATTGACATTATTTTGGACGACGAGAACTTCAGTGTTCAAATGGAAAAAAAGGGTATTATTTTGGACGTATTGCTCAAAAACAATGTTGATGCCCCTTATTCTTGCCAAGGCGGCGTGTGCAGTAGTTGCATTGCGCGCGTGAAAGAGGGGAAAGCTGAAATGATAAAGAACCAAATTCTGACTGATGGGGAAATTGCCGAAGGATTCATTCTGACCTGTCAAGCCCTTCCACTGACGGATAGTTTGGTCATTGATTTTGACGATGTTTAAAAGCATTCCATGAAAGCCAATACGTTCAGAACATTTATAGAAAACTATGTTTTTCTTCCTGAACAAGATTGGACTGAAATTGCAAGCCACCTTGATGCCCAACAAATCAAAAAAGGGGACTTTATATTAAGGGAAGGTCAAATCTGCAACCATGTCTATTTTTTGGAAGAAGGTTTGCTCCGCTTCGCCATTTTAAAACATGGAGAATACGCCACCAAATTTTTCACGGTAGCACCCTATGCATTTACCTCGCAATATAGTTTTGCCAATCGACTTCCTTCAAGGGAATCCATAGAAGCACTGGAACCTTCCATTCTCTGGAAGATTTCATACGAACAAAGTGAGTTGCTGTTCAAATTGGAATCATGGAACACCTTTGTGCGAAAGTTGATTCAAGAAGTACAATTCTTCACCGAGCTCATCTTGGAGGAAGCCCAAAGTGAAACGGCTGAAAAGCGGTACATAAAACTGCTCGAATATCGACCTGAGTTGGTGCAACGTGTACCGTTGAAACATTTGGCTTCCTACTTGGGTGTGACGCCCCAGTCCTTGAGCCGAATTCGCACTAAAATCCAAAAACAACCATAAGTTACCATAGGGTAAGTAGTTCTTGTTTTTAGCAGGCTAGGTTTGCCCTAAAAAAGATGAGAAATACTGTTATCTGCCTTGCGCTGGCCATTTTACCAGGGGCAGGAAAAGGGCAAACCGAGGAACCATCCAACAAACATTTTTGGAACACCGTTAAAACAACGGCCTCTCCCGAGAAAATCTGGAATATTTGGATTGATGTCGCCCATTGGAAAAGTTGGGACACTGGACTTAAAGATGCTGAGATGGAAGGTTCTTTTGACCTAAAAGCGAAAGGTCACATCATTTCCCTTGAAGACCGAAAGTCAAAATTCAAAGTAACGGAATTCACCGAAGGGCAGTCCTATACCTTTAAAACCAATTTGCCGCTTGGAGCTTTGTATGTTCGCCGTTACCTGAGAGTAGAAAAGGGCACTACTTTTTTTACCCACGAAGTCTGGTTCAAAGGAATCACAGCGGGTCTTTTCGCGAAACAATTTGGGCCAAAATTTCGGGATTTGCTTCCAGAAGTCATGGAAAACATCAAAAACATGGCCGAAAAATGATTGCTCTAAAACTAGTGTACATCGCAAACATTATAGTAGCAGGTTGGATTAGCATTACGAGTCTGTTTTCCCCCAAGACGGCCGTAAGTTCAGTATTCAGCAATACGGTTGCGTATTCAGAAGTGATTCGCTTGGTAGGGGCACTTTGGGGTGCCATTTTTGTGCTGTCGATATTGGGTCTTTTTTACCCCAGAAAGATGGCCTTGGTCTTGCTTTTCCAACTGATTTACAAGGGCAGTTGGCTGCTTTTGGTTGCCCTGCCAGCCCTATCTGATAAAAAACCATATCCCGAAGGGATGGCTTTTTTCTTCTTGATTTGGTGTGTATTGCTTCCTTTTGTTATTCCGTGGAAAGCTTTTTTTCAGTAAGCAAGCGTTCGAGAGCCCTAGCGCCGTGCTCATAACCAATACGATAGGCGGTTTCAATACCCTTTTTGTCCAGTACTCCTATTTTTTCCAATTCTGCCGGTTCGATAAAGGTGTCGCACTCTTTTAGTTTTTTGTGGCTGGAGGCGTAAATCATCAACCCCGTGATACGCCCTGCCAGTTGCAAGGAATTTTTGAGGTCTTTTTTGCCTACTTCCCCTGCGATGGAAACATTACTGCCAATGATAATTCTTCCGCTTTCGTTTACGTACTCTTTTGGAAAATTATTCATTACCCCGCCATCGGCAAACAAGGTCCCGTCAATATCCACAGGACTAAAAACTGGGGTGAGGGCCGCAGAAGCCAAAAGAGGTTTTATCAAATCACCTTCATGAAAAACCCTTTCCTCGCCTTTAAGCAAATCTGTGGCGACCACATATAATTTCTTGCCCAAAGCTTCAAAGGAATCGTTTGGAAAGAACTTTTTGAAAGTAGGATAATACCGTTCGGTATCAATGAAGCCTGGTTTGTTGATGGCGAAGAAATTGTATTTGAACAAAGGTGTTTTTTGAAAAAAGGCCAGCATTTCTTCCACTGAATTTCCGTTGGCATAAAGGGCTCCTATTAAAGCACCAATGCTCGTTCCAGATACAACATCGGCTTCGATACCGTTTTCTTGCATGGCTTGAATCAGACCAATATGCGCCATTCCGCGAATACCGCCTCCCGATAAAACCAATCCTACTGAATTTTCTTGCATGCTTTTGTCTATTTGGGTCGGTAAACCACCACAAAAGTAATTCCATAGTAACTCCCACTGCCAGATTTGCTTCGAATTTCAGGGAAAAATTACCGACCTTCTGGTTTGTAAGAATGGTTTTTTACTTAAAAATCCAACTTTTGACTTCGAAAAGCACCCTTTAACGAGCTCTCTTTTGGATTTCCCAAATTCTGACCGACCCGTGCGTCTTTTTGTTAAATTTTCCGATTTTCTACACTTCCTGTAAGGCTGAAGGCTTTTTTCCTACGGATTATTTAATACCTTGATATCTGTTTCAAGTTCTTTAGTGACACCATCACATCCACATAACAAGATAGCCCTGATACTTTTTGCACATTCTGCAGAAAGTGATTTGCGCGCAAAAGGCATCGGCAGTTTGCAGCTTTTCGAATCGCTTACCCGGCATACCCAAAAGATTATTAAAGGCTCGGGTATCCCCTGTTTTCATTTTAGTGAGTTCGAACAAGAAGGCGCTAGCTTTGGCGAACGTTTGGCGAACGCCTTTGAAGCTATTTTCGAAAAAGGTTATGATGGGGTCATTTCGGTGGGGAACGATTGTCCACACATTTCAGTTAACCTGCTCAAGCAGGCCAAAACGAAGTTGGAAACCCAACAAATGGTGGTCGGGCCTACCTATGATGGAGGTACCTACCTCATCGGAATGAATAGAACCCAGTTTTCGAAGGAGGATTTTGAAAACCTTCCTTGGCAACAAAGACAGCTGTTCACGGCGTTGACCTCTTATTTTAAACTGTTCGGTACCGTTTTTTGCTTGAAAACCTATTTTGATTTGGATACGCTTGATGATGCCAAGTATTTGGTAGGTTTCATCAAAACCCTGAAGCAATACCTCATCACGCTTTTGACCCTATTGGTTGGTTCGGCATATTCGGAATTTGCGTCTGTAACTGAGCTACATCCACAGTTGGTCCCTTCTTTTCGTTTTAATAAAGGCTCGCCCTTTTCTTAGGTTACCCAAAGTTTTTTCAATTTCATTTTTTGGCGTAGTTACGCCCTAACTTTAATTATATCCTTATTATGGCCAATTCATATTATGACCCAGCAGACCTTCGAAAATTTGGGAAAATTACCGAATGGAGCGAAGACATCGGCAACAAATTTTTTGAGTATTACGGTAAGGTTTTCGAAGAAGGTGCACTAACTGCTAGAGAGAAGTCTTTGATTGCCCTCGCGGTTGCCCATGTGGTCAAGTGTCCATATTGCATTGATGCGTACACCAAAGATGGTTTGCAACGAGGCATTACCAAAGAAGAAATGATGGAAGCCGTGCATGCGGGTGCCGCCATTGAAAGTGGCGCGACCTTGGTTCACGGCGTGCAGATGATGAACAAGTACAACAAATTATCCATGTAAGATGGTTGAAGGGTAAAGGGCCAAAGGGCCTGTTACCCCCACCTCAAAATCAAACTTAAAAATGGAAGAAAGCATATTACCCCAAATCAAAAAGGCGGCGAAAAAATCTTTGAAAGCACGTGATGGCGACCTTGCCTCTATCAATAAACAGATGGAAATTTTGAACGGGGGCATTTTTGCGGATGGCGAACTGCCCTACTTCAAAGATAAAATTGCCGAGATAGGCCATTTTCCGCTGCGCCCCACCAAGTTGGAAATCTTACAAATCAACGTGGGGTACATGTGCAACCAAGTGTGCGAGCACTGCCATGTGGATGCCGGACCGGACCGAAGGGAAATCATGACCCGCGAAACCATGGAGCTCTGCCTTGAAGTGATTCGAAATACCGGGGCCCATACCTTGGACCTTACCGGAGGTGCGCCCGAAATGAACCCTAACTTTCGATGGTTTGTAGAAGAAGCCGCTAAAGCAGGAATTCAAGACTTTATCGTGCGGTCCAATTTGACCATCATTCGCGCGAACAAGAAATATTATGATTTACCCGAGTTCTTTAAAAAGCACAATGTGCATGTGGTGTCTTCCATGCCGCATTACACTCGGGGCAAAACCGACAAGCAACGAGGGGATGGGGTTTTTGATAAATCCATTAAGGCCTTGCAAGAACTGAACGCCGTGGGCTACGGCATGCCCGGCAGCGATTTGCGATTGGATTTGGTGTATAATCCCTCTGGAGCATTTTTGCCAGGGGACCAAGCGGCCATGGAGCGTGACTTTAAAAAAGCCTTGGATGAAGATTTTGACATCCAGTTCCACAATTTGTTTGCCATTACCAACCTGCCCATATCCCGCTTTTTGGATTATTTGGTCGCATCGGAAAACTACGAAGACTATATGTATGCCTTGGTAGAGGCTTACAATCCCTCGGCAGTGGCCAATGTGATGTGCACCAACACCATTTCGGTTAGTTGGGACGGCTGGCTCTATGACTGTGATTTTAACCAGATGTTGGAGCTAAAAGTGGCCAGCAAAGTAAAACACATTAAGGATTACAACGAAGATGTGCTAAATGACCGAAACATTGTGATTTCACAACATTGTTATGGCTGTACGGCTGGCGCTGGAAGTAGTTGTCAGGGGACAGTGGCTTAAGTTTAAGCTTAACTTATTATGGAAAAGTTTGCACAACTCATAAACTTGAGCAGGCAATTGCTATCTACCCACATTTAGTTTACAGGTGTTAGTTCAAATTCAGTCCGTTTATTGGCGCCCATCCCTAAAAGGGAAAGGTTTGTTTCTATCTCCATAATTCCATTGTATAAAATCCAATACCCTTTTTTTAAATCAAACTCCGCAGTTGCTTTATGAGACATTCTCATGAATAATTTCTTTTCCGTGGCTTCTTTCAAAAACATAGTCGCTAATCCGTTTGTGAAATCACCTGAAACGAACTGTTGAATATCATATTCGATTACCGCAACTTTGTTTCCATTTTTCATTTTTATGTCTTTTAGTCGAACACTGTTTTTCTTGAAGAGAGTGTCTGCTTTAAAGTTTTGATCCATTGAAATCATGTTAACTTTTAATTCCCACTTATCTCCAATGGCAACAGGTTTAGCGGGAAGTTCAAACAAAATCGAAATCAGATTTTTTTGAGCATTTTTATAATAGAAACTTAGTAACTCTCCGTCAGGACTAACTTTCCCTCTTAATACTACATTTCCATTCATTTTTGCCATTCCCGTAATTAATGTTTCAGTAGTATCTGCTTTATCTTTCTTAAGCATCATTGCAATGTCCACATTTCCGTTTTTGTCAGGAAACAATTTTGTTTCGTATTTCAAGTCAGATAATTGTTTTTCCATTGATTTGAACATTGCGCTCATTTTCTCAGCAATAGAATCCTTTTTAGCGCGTTCTTCGCTTTTTTCAAGAATTACATCTTGCATTACGGTTTCGTAGGTAATCGTATCTCGTATTTTCCATTTCAAATCAACAATTTGCTTTTGCTGTGCAATTAGTGAAAATGAGAAGAGCAAGAATGGTGGAAATAGTTTTTTCATGATCGCTGGATATCTAACTAATGGAAGTTCGCCAATTTCTATGAAACTAAGAATACTTCTTTCTTAGCATAAGCGAAAAATGAGTTCCTTTTCCTTAAAAGGTCTTAACCGCACTCAAATACGCCCAAACAATAAATAGCACTTGCAAGGGAATCCTGAACCATAAATAAGTCAACCCATGGCCATCAAAGGTTCCTTTTTGATAGTTTACCTGATGTATGGCAGCGTAAATATTCGCAGGCAGCATCAATGCGAGAAAGATAATCAACGTCCATCCGCTAAGCACTTGTAGTTTTGGGATGAGCAATCCCACTGCCAATAGAATTTCAAAAATCCCAGTCAAATACACAAGACTGGTTTTGAAGGGAACGAATTGCGGCAACATCATCGACATGCCTTTGGTAAAGACCAAATGCCCAATCGCGGTAAAGCAGAGCATAATCGCCATGGCAATTCGGGCCGATAAGGCAAAATCATATTGTTTGGTGACCCATTTTACCGCAAAAATGGCAATCACAAAGCTGGCTAAAAGGACTATAAGTGGTTTCATGCTGTCTTCTTTTGATTCAGTCACAAAATTGGTAAATGCCTTAAGGCCAGACAATGAACCCAGGTTAAGTAATTCGCTTTCGGATTCGGCTTAACGCTTGTGGGGTGACCCCAATATAGGAGGCAATGTATTTGAGGGGAATCTCTTTCAGTAGCTTTGGCCGTTCCGAAAACAAATCCAAATAGCGTTCTTCCGCGGTTTTGCTTAGTAAGGAGATTTCTCGCTTTGACTTAATCAAAAACATGTTTTCGGCCATTCGTCGCCCGATGACATTTCCGCTTTCGGTTTGGTGGTAGACTTCTTGTAGGTCATTGTACGTTATACGCCACAAGGTGGTGTTCGTCAGCGTTTCAATTTGATAGGGAGAAGGCGTTTGGGTGATAAAAGAATCATAGGCCGTAACAAATTGGTTTTCGAACAAAAAACCAAACGTCAAATCACTTTCTTCTTGGGGAATATAATAGCGGACTATCCCTTCGGAAATGAAAGACAGGTAGTTTTCAACGTCACCCACGTTGATGAGCGGTGTGTTTTTCTTTAGGGTTTGCTTGTGCAATTTGGAAGCAAAAAAGTTCCAGTCCGCCGCATTCACGGGCTGGATTTGGTCAATGAACTTTTTGATTTCTTCCATGGTAAATTTTTGCTCGTGAGAGCGTCCATGACATGAAGTTCGGGAATTTTAGCTAAACCAAAAGCGCTATGTAAGGATAGAACCTCGGGCGACTTACATACTCGAGAGACCGAACGCGTCAACCCAAACTTTACAGGATAAGAACATTTGATAATGAACTGTTTAGTAAAGAATTATTCGCATTGCTGATTTGACTTTTGCGTTATGGAAGAGAGTTTATCCATAAACGAAACTCCTTCAATTATCTCGTGTTTTAGGATAACCGTTACTTTCATTGTTTCAAAAAAGAAATCATAAACTGTTTTGCGTTCATGCTTTAGAGGCGTTCGGCAAAAACACCGTTGTGTCCAATTGACAAATCCATTTTCATCAATTGTTGCACTTTTCATAGCGCGAATTATTTCTGGTCCATCAGGCTTTTGTTGTTCAATACTTCCATCAGTTAGTTTCTTCATAAATTCCTCAGCCTTATCAAATAGGAATTCACCCCTCACTCGATACATCACGATTCGTCCATGTTAATAATGATCTTCCCCTTTTGTTTTCCACTTTCCATTCTTTGATAAGCGTTTGCCACTTCGCTCATTGAATACGTTGCGTCGATTTTGAGTTTGTAATCTCCATTTTCAATATGCTCAATAATGTGCTTTCTGGCGATTTCAAACTGCCAAGGGTTACCTAATAGGTGGTGACCGCTATCAATACCTGTAAACTTGAGCCCTTTCATAAGCATGGGAAAGAGCGGAAGAGACGTCTCGCTCATTGACAATGTACCATAAGAAACTATCGTAGCCCCAAATCCAGCGATTTCTGCCAATTGGCTTGTGAAAGGTCCCGTAATCGGGTCAAAGGCAATATCAAAACCTCTACCAAGGGTAAACTTTGCTACTTGATCTTTCCAATGGTCATCAGTTGTTGCCACTACATGATCTGCGCCAATTTCTTTTAAGCTGTCTGCCTTCTCCAAGGTTCTACTTGTTGCAATTACTTTTGCTCCATGCAGTTTGGCAATCTGTATTGCAGGAAAACCTACTGATGAACTGGCGGCTGTAATAAGAACAGTTTGATCGGCACCTTTCTTTAATCTCCCTGCATTTACCAAACCCTGATAGGCCGTTCCATATCCCATCCAAAGGGCAGATGCCTCCTGCCAGTTGATATTAGCTGGTTTTGTTACTATGGATGTGCTGGGAACTATCGCGTAATCGGCTATCACGCCGTACTTGTCGAAAGGCATATTGGGAATGATGCAAACTTCATCTCCTTTTTGAAAACCATCAACTCCCTCGCCTAAACCTTCAACAATCCCAGCCCCCTCATATCCAATTTTGGCCGCTAGTTCTGGTTTAATCGGAAAGTGTCCGTACATAATCATCTTCTCCACATGATTAAGTCCAGCTGTTTTCATTTTCACCAAGATTTCACCGGGTTGGGGCGTGGGGATTTCTTCATTCATTATACTGATTGCACCCGGACCAGAAAACGCATTGAGTCGTGCTACTTTGTTTATTGCCATCTTTTTTCTTTGTAACTATTAGGGTCACAAAGCTTTTAAAATTCCATGGGCAGTACCTATAAAGTAGTTTAAGAAAGGGTATTAAAGTAGTTTAAGACATTGCCAGTTTCTTTCTAATCATGCTTAGAAAAACTGGTGTAACCCCCAAATAAGACGCGATTTGAACATTTGAAATTCGGTTGAAAAGCTCAGGGTGTCGCTTTAGGAAATCAAGATATCTTTCTTCACCCGTAGAGCTGATGTTTTGTAAAATTCTGTTCTGATATTCAACAATATGTTTTTCCTTCATAATTCTGAAAATCTTGTTGAATTTGGGAAACTCATCATAGAGGCGAAAAAGATTTTTTTTACTGATTTGCAGAATAAGAGAGTTTTCAAGAGCTTCTACATATAGCTTACTGGGTTGTCCAGAATGGAAACTCCCTAAATCCCCAATCCAATTATTCTCTACAGCAAACTGTAGGTTGTGCTCTTTGCCCTCTTCGTCTACCATGAACATTTTGAGGCAACCTTGAATGACAAAATTGGCATAATCGCAAACATCTCCCTCATGATGGATAAACTGCCTGCGCTTGATTCTTCTTGGAACAAATAGTTCTTGAACAATTCCCTTCTCGTTCTCATCAAGCGGCAATATGGCATTAAGGTATTCGATTAGGGTTTTCGTTTCCGCTGCGAACTCGTTCAAATTTTCATGCATACCTTAAAATAGTGAATTAATTGAGCACTAGGAACTCAAGGTAACAATTAAGACATACTTCGGCTTACTTAAGTATATCATCCAAAAAGTCAAGTTCGGAAATTTTTGCTAGAGTTGGTCTCCTCTAGTAGGAATCACTTGGAGCTATCGTTGACCGGTTTTCTTTGAATGAATTTTCCTTTTTTCATTATCCGACTGATGGACCGAACGTTGGAAATGTCCAAAGAAGGGTCTTTGTCCAGAATCAAAAGGTCAGCCGCTTTGCCCGCTTCCAAGGTGCCAATTTCAGCTTCTTTTTTCATCGCCATTGCACCGTTTTTGGTAGCCATGGTGATTAAATCCATCGGCGGAATACCCGCCTTTTGCAAGGCTTCCAATTCGTCATAAATGGCAGGGCCATGGAATATGATGGGGTTTCCGGCATCGCTCCCCACCGCGATGATAGCGCCTGCTTTATGCAACCTTCTTAGGTTTTCGGTGCGAATTTTTTTGATGGAATCACTGTTTTGTTTGCTCCAAAAACGGAACATCCCCATTACCGAAACAGAATCAATATAGGCTTTGTATTGCGCCATGTTGTTTGCAATGGACCAAGTATAATCGTCAATGGTGTTGTTGGGGTTTTCTATAAAATAGGCTTCTCCCAACAGCCCTTGAATCGTTTTCAGATATCCCTTTCGCACGGTCAGGGTGGGTATTTGGATGATTTTCTGTTCTACAATTACTTTCAGCGTCTTTTTATCCAAAATTTCATCCTGTGGTAGATGGGTGATAACGGTTTCGCCGCCCAAAGCGATGGCATCTCGTACTTCTTGAGCCTTGGCAATATGAAAAATAACATGGTTGTTCCGTTCGTTAGCTTCATCCACCAAAGCCTGAATGGATTGCATGAACTCCTCATTTTCCCAATCCAAACGCCAAAACTTTATGCCTGTTGCGCCATGTGCGGTCAAGGTAGCCGCGATAAGACGCGCATCGGCTGATGAATTAGGGGTGATAAATATTTTATCAATAACCCCGGGGTCTGGGTAATGTGAAATTAATGGGCCCGTAGCGGCCACATGCGGGTGGTCCGAAGTATCCAATTGCTGTAGGTCGTAGGTCCATGTTTCGCTCCCCAAATCATAAATTGCCGTGACCCCTGAATGCAAATAGGAATCCAGGTATTTATATGCCATTTCCTTTCGTTGGGCCAATACTTCGTGGTAGGGAAACTTGCTGGTCAAATCGACATATTCGGGTCGGGTATCATAAAATCCGGATAGGGTAAGATGTACATGGGCATCCACTAAGCCGGGCATGATGAATTGGCCTGTAGCATCAATAATTTTAGTGTTTTGGGTTAGCTCCACTTCCGCTTTAGCGGTATAAATGGAAACAATTTTGCCGTCGCCAATCAAGATTTGACTTTTTTCAAATCGATTCCCGTTCCCATCGAAAAGGGTGGCGCCTTTGATTAAGGTAAATTCCGGTCCATTAGGATTTTGGGTCTGACATCCCAAAACGAACAAGACAAGGCTAACGAATCGGATGAATTTCATAATGGTGGGTAGTGGTTTCGGCTATTCTTGTAAGGTAGCCTCTTTTCGAAGATTGGTTCCCCTTACATAAAACAGACCCAACAACAGGATTACGATGAAACAGGCCATCGCCAAAACGCCGAATGACGCGACGCCAGAACCCGTCAGCACAAACGAGCCAATCACCAGCACCAATGCTACCCAAGCATATACACGCGGCACCATGCCCTGGGCACTAAACCCTTGTTGGAAATAGATGACCAACGCCACCAGCTGAAACAAGGCGCCATACATAAATAGATACAGGGCCACCCCGCGTATGGTATCGAACAGGCTTGGGTACTCATCGATAACGGCAAGGGCGTGGTAATAACTCCCCAAACAAACGCTGAAGGAAAGCAAACCCAATAAACTCCCTATGAAAAAGATGACCCAAAACAAGCTTGACGGAAGCCAGCCAATTTTCATGGAATGTTTGAACAATAAAAGGGAGGCAATGGCTAAAAACAGGTTTCCAAATAAGGCTACGCTCCAGACCTTGCTCATTTCAGCCCAGTTTTCGAACAAGAATGTGCCTGCTTCATAATTGGTACGTTCGATTTCAACAAAGAGGGAGGCCCAACCTGCATTTACTTCGAGCAGTATGCAAATGATGGTGAAGAGCGCCCCTAAAATGAGGAGGATGCCTCCGTTTCTAATTTCGGCTTTGGTTTGATTTTCCATGGGTTTTGGTTTTTGTGTGAATTGGTTTGTCGCTGGTAAAGGTCACTCAATTGCGAAAAGCGCAGTATCACCCATCTCCCAAATGTGTCAGGATATGTAACAGGAGGTTATAATACGGTAGTTTAATTAAGGCTTACTCTTGGGGAGAACCATCTCCTTGGTTGGGTTTTCCCAAAATAAAGGCATGATTCACATATTCAGGAATTCCATGTTTTCGGATATATTCATCTCCCAATCCAATTACCTGATTTCGTTGATCTATAAGTTCAACGTGTCTTTCTTCGGTGATATTAAAGACAATACCGTTACTGAAGTACAAGGAGTGGTGTTTTTTGGCTTTGAATACATGCCATTTTTCATTCTCTAGCAGACTCCTTCTATTTACAATTAACGTATCTCCGGTTTGGTTTTGAACATAAATTTCAACAAAGCCCTTTTTGGCTTTAAATTCAAAATAACTTTTTACATTATGGCCCATTTTGTGCAACGCCAACTTTTCTCCTTGAAGTACCTTTTTTTTATATCCTTTTGAGATAAGATAAATCAAGTAAGGTAGAACAAGGTAAGTGCCAAGAAAAAAAGTTAGAAAACGACTAAACCAATTTTCACCGACTCCTTGACGGCCTAATCGGTTATAGGAATTGAAAGAATTACCAAAGAAAAACGGAGCTAGGATTACCAATCCAATAACCGCAAGTACAAACAGAAAGTTTACGAATACCTTTTTCAATATGAGCTAGGTGAACTTTTCTAATAATTTAAAGTTAGGAAATCGAGTTTTCTCAGTCCGAAGTCCAGCTTTTATTTAGTAAACTGTCCTGTTCCTTTTTTGAACTATTTGCTAGCCTCAAAAGCTTATCGCACAAATCAAAATATGCTGGAGAGTTCGCAACTCTTGAAACAATATGATAGTTTCGATTCGAACAATTATTCTCTGTTCCCTTTTTCGCTTCAAGAATCCATCCTGTCCCGTCCAAATACATTTCTTTCGAACGAACAGACATTGTCCAAAAGCACTTTTCGGTTACCAGTTTTTCAAACTCAGCCCATTCATCTTCCGATATAACAAATTCTTTAGTTTCGCCTACCTTTTTAAGTTTATTACTCTTTATCCATTCAATTCGCTTGTAACGACTGACTGAAATTTTTGGTTTGCCCAATCCATTTTCCATTCGGTATTCCGAAATCTCCGAATTCATCCAAGTTGGGAAAATAATTAACCTGTAAGTATCTCTATTGAATGATTTATAGTCTTCAAGGCCTATTTCGGTCCAACTTGATTCTTCAATTTCTTTGAAAGCCTGAATGTTTTCCTCAATTATTTCTTCATCAACAGGACAATTGCACTTTTCTGAAAAGCAGCTCGTTAAAGGAATTAAAAATAATAGTAGATATACAGCTTTAGGTTTCACTAAATGTTTATTGATAAAATATGATGCAAAACAAAGTACCCTCAAGGTGGATAACCAAACCTATTCCATGAGGAATACCTTTTCATCTCCAAGGGTATAGGTTCCCGTAAACCATTTAATGGTGGGCCTAAATATCTTGATTTTTTTTACTCCTTCTTGTCCGGAAATATTTCCTTTAACTTAATCTGAGACTTGATTGCCCTTGATATAGAATTCGGATACAGTATGGTCGTCCTTATCGAGCAACCCAATTTTAAAACCAATTACTTCGCAAAGAATCCCCACACTTTGTAAATAGGCCGATTGGAGTTCCACTACATCATACTTCCCAGGGATAGAATCTATGTCTTTTAAAAGGATGATTAAATCTGCAGCTTTTATGAACCCTTCATGGATTTCTTGTCTTCGTTCCAAGACTTGTGATAAACCAATGGTTTGTAGTAGTAAAAGAAATATAATCAGGTGATTTCTCATTAGTCAGAGGCCTAATTTCGAAGGAAAAGTAAGATAGTACGAATTCATGAAGTTCTTTTCAAAGTAATCTACACGTTAAATAAACGCGCAGCGGTAGAATAAATTAAAGGCGTTTTTGCAAAAAGGAAATCATCGTGCTATCGCTATCGTAACAGTCGATTCTGGTTTAACCCAAAGCTTTTTTCCATCAACAACTTCGTTTTCCCAAAGTTCGATTTTCTTTGAAAAACGCAGAATTAAATATTCCGTTCCAGATTCTTTTTTGTATAAATATTCTAGTCCGTTAATCACCAAATCACAACCTCCATCAATCATGGATAATTCATATTTTACCCCACCAATATCTATTGCGAAAGCATTGGCAAGTCCATAGGTTTCATATAATATTTTAGTTTTTCCACTTGTTGTTTGTCCAGAGTATTTTTTAAAACTCACGTCATATACATTGTGCTCATCCTTTTCAATTTCAAGTTCGGCATTGCTACCTTGAAAATCCAGTATTGTCTCCGAACCATCCATATTCTCCAAAATAAGGATTCCATTAATGGTGCCCGTAAAGTATCCTTCCTCCAAGAAACCAAAAACGGAATCAAACCCTTCGCCATTTTTTGATGTTGAATCATACTGAGCCCTGATACTTGACGTCAAGATTAGAAATACTAGGATGGATAACACCTTTTTCATGCTTATCACAAGTGTTTTAAAATACATTAGGACATAACAAATTATACCCCTAGACATGAAAGTTCGTGAATTTTCATTGAAACCAAATAAACCGACGATTGTAACCTCTATTCAGGTATAGGGTCCCCTTTTCCAACTTCTAAAATTAAGAATGCCCAATCTGCGAATTTCGGAACATTTAGGTCACCCCACCATTCTTCTCCTAAACCAGCAACCTGAACTTTGGTATCAACGACTTCCAATCCTTCAGTTTCGCCAAAGAAGAATTGGATTCCGTTGTCAAGGGCTATTCCCGTTGTGTCCGGTATCTTAAACAAATACCCTTCAAAGGGTTTAAGCGTTATTTTTTGATTGGCTTTTATGGAATGTGCTGTTTCATTATAAATGAAAATGCTGTACACTGTACCTTTCGCGTCGTATATTTTGGGTTCAATAGTATCGCCCTCGTAGTCTGATTTTAGATATACTTTATTGGGTTGCGTATCATCGAAGCTGTCTTGCGTTACGCCCTGAACCGTTTTGGATTTCGCGTTGTTTATGAAATTATCCCGAGTATGGTCTAGTATCGCTTTCGTACTAAAAACAATAGTGAGCAGAACCACCAACGCCACTAAGAGTTTTTTGTGTTTTTTCAATTCCTTTTTGGCAAAAATGTTAAAGCCCAACCAAAGCAGTACTATCCAAAAAAGAAGATTTACTGTTCCTCCAATTAATCCCAGATTCAGAGGTGAAAAAACATCATGAATGAGCAGATAAGGTCCATAAAAACTTAAACCCAATCGAATTATGGCTAAAATCATTACCAAAAAGATTAGGTTTCTAGTGGTCATCTAGTAGGATGGTGGAATTTATCTTCTGAAAAATGAAGTTCGGTAATTTTACGTAAAACAAAGAAAGGCAACACTGCTGCTGCCTTGCGCTTTTCAAACGCGCGGGAGCGGGGGGGGGGTACTGAATAGATTATGTAAATAGTCTTTCAAGTTGCTTCGTCCTGATAAGATAAGCTGTATCTGACATAGTTTCCATTCTGTCGAAACATGTAAACCTAACATCTGTTCCTTTCAATACCCTATCACAAGCTACAATTGGGTCTAGCCTTCTATTTTCAACATTGTACATCAACAACTGAAACGCGATGAGCATATCTACGGAGTTCAAGCTTTGGCGCGGACCAACTACATATTCAATTTGAGGACATAGCCAAAACATGTCGTACGCTATTTGATTGAGACCTCCTCTACAACACGACAGCATTAAAATTCCGTTTCGTTCTAAACATTCGGTTTCACATACCAAGGACCCAAAGTCTGTCCATTCCACCGAAACCGACCCAGTTTCGTTTTCAAAACCATAATCGTCCCCATGAGAACTCAGATAGATATACTCAAAACTGCCATTTTGAGAAAGTGCTGCTGTTAGATGTTCTTTTTTTTTGATGCACTGTTGGACAACTTTTATTCCATACAATTCGGCCTGCGTCTTTATTCCGGCTATTTCCAGTGCTTCGTCATCGTGACCACATGCTTCTAATATTAACATCCTTTTTTCTCTCATTCTGGCTAATTAAAACTAAGGGTTGTGCAAACTGCAATTTAAAGTTGTTTGGGTTTTGTTTTGATATTATTCATATTCAATTCGTTCGTTATTTTCTATTGAGGCCTTCACCTTGTGAACAATTGTATTTGTTACTTTAATATTTCCGTCTTGATTTATTTTTCTTTCTTGGGTCATTACAACTTCAATAGAATATTTATTTGAAAATCTTGCACCACCTTGTAGAACAATAGTTTTGAACGTATTATCATTCATTATGAAATTGATTATTTCTTTGTTGTAGAAACCTTTCCATTTAAACTTACCTCTCTTAATTGCAGGAGAGATTACATCAATAATAGCCTGATTAGATTCGAGGTTTGGTAATTCATCTGTTCTTAAGATGAACTTTGAGAATTCCCGTTTTGGTATCTTTCTCGGGTTTCCAATTGGCTTATCCTTTTCAAACCGGTGAACGTCAATTGAATCTACCTTCTTGTATTCATTAAGCTACTTGTACAAATTCGATTTTCTCCAAGTAATTTTATAATTCTTATTTACAAGCTTTACTGAGTCTATAACAGTTTTGTCATCTATTTTTTCTCCGTCCTGAATAAATTCTAGATTTAGTTTCTCAAGTTCTTTTCTTTTTATTTCATTATCTAATCTGAGATTTTCAATTTGCAGTTGATTCAATTCACTATTTTGCGGCGGGAATCTTGAAAGAATTAGGGTAGCCACACTTACAATAAGAGTTATTTGCCCTGAGTTTTTACCAATAAACCGCCAAGTTTCTTTAAAACCACCTTCTTCTGGAGGCAAAGTTTCTAGGTCCAGTGGTAGTCGTAAAGTATCAGATATTTCTTTGAAAATATATAGAATCTCCTTTTCGCATTCGTTTCTAAGTAAGGCCTGAATACCATGGCTCTCATCAATAAAATAATAGTGAAATTGAATACGATCGGAGTTTTCAATAAGATTCATGGGTAGGTTTTATGTTGATTCTATCCTATTATAAGTGAATTTCAGAAATTTACCACAAAAAAGTGTGCGTTGTTCCTTGCAACTGTCAACTTTCTCGGCAACTGGTACTTAAATCCCTTTAGGCTTTCAATTTCCTACCCCTTCCCTATCGCCAAAATCCGTTCTCTACAGATTTGTTGAGTAAGTGCTTTTAACACCCCAACCTTTTCCGCCAGGTATTCCAACTCGGTGGGGGTAATGGCATACTCATCCATGTTGTAGCGGGCGTCGATGTAGGCGCGTTTAAGGAGTTCAAAACGGTGCTTTTCTTCGTCGGTAGTCTTGGGGAACACGGCAAAACGGGCATCGCACATTTCCACTTTTATACCGAGCGTTTCCAAATTGTGGTCTTTGGGGCGGTAGTCGGTAAATACGAGCAGAATGGTGGTGTAGTAGCGCTCGGTGGCTTGGTGGAGTTGAAAGGCAGAATCAAAGAACAAGCCTTCATTGAAACTAAGCCTATACATTTTCAAAGCATTATTTCCATTTTCGAACCACTGGTCAAAATACGCTTGGGCTTTTTGGCGGTATTGCTCCGGGGTGAGTTTTTTGGGGTGGGTCAGTTTGTACTTTCCTGAATCGTAGAGCACAATGCCTTCTTCCTTAATGTCCTTAAAAAAGTAGTTGCCCATAACCAACGAGGCGTTCAATTGCTTTATGCCATGAAAAATGAGGCTAACGGGCGTGGTGACTTTTCCGGTGGCAATCAGCTCCGCCTTGAGCTTGTCCTCAATTCGAAATTTTTGCTTTAAATCTTCGTGGGTGAGCACCACCAAAATATCAAAGTCGCTACGGTATTCGTAGGTGATGCCTTTTTCGACATACTGGTCTTCTACCCAATTGCCGCGGGCATAGCTGCCGAACAGAATCACCATTTCCACCAACTTCGCGGCCGCCAACGCCTGGGCCACAAGCTGCAGTTCGTCTTGTTTCGATAGGGGCAAATGGTTCAGCGCGGTGTTCACAAATGCAAAGTAAGGGTTTCTTCGGGTTTGTGGTGGGGTAAGGTATCAAATTCGGGGGTGGGTCGGGTTTTCCGATTGATGGTTGGGGGGTTTGGGTTGAAGGGTGAAAGGTGGAAAGGTGAAGGTCTAGGGTCACAAAGTTGAAGGTTGAAAGGTCAAAAGTCGAAAGGTCAAAGGGGAAGGGTGACAAGGTTGAAGGTCGAAAGGTCAAAGGGAAAGGGTCAGGCTGAGCGCAGTCGAAGCCGACTAAACATAAATTTCTTTAAGCTATCGTTTCGTTTTACCGTAACCCTCTTTCAACGGCGTCTTTAAATTCTAACAAGCGCTTAGCAATCATCAAATTTTTTTCTTTATTCACTTTTAAGCCCATTGAAAGCGATTCTATTTTACCTAATTGTTCGGTAATCTGCTTTTCATCCTCTTTCAAAACATACTTTAGTATAATCTGAACGTACGAACTGTACTCACCTCGCGCATTGGGGTAAACTGAAACACCTATCGGGTCCCATTGATAATACAAAACCTCATCAATTCTTATTTCCAGTTCTGTCAATTCGCTTTTGCTTATCACCACATTTTTTCATTTGTCGAGTTCATAGTGTATCTCGGAAATTTAGTAAAGAAAGCTGTTCTCATTTTCAATTGGTTTGGTCTATTGACTACGACTCCGCTCAGCCTCCAGAAAACTAGGCGTTTACGCACTATCGCGTTTTAGTTCGCCTCAAAGAAATCACTAAAAAATAACAATTGATACTTAATGGAGTTCGCCCAATAGTCCCAGTTATGGACCCCAGGTCTTTCAATATAGTCGTGGGCTATGTTTCGTTCTACCAGTTTTTTGTGCAGTCTTTGGTTGGCATCAAAAAAGAAATCACCATAGCCACAATCAATGATCAGTTTTAAATCGCCATCCAGCAAATGCACCAAATTGATGACGGTATTTTCTTCCCAGATTTTTTTGTTTTCGGGATAGGTTCCCAATCTTTCTTTAATATCCCAATTATTGGGAAAAGGCCGAATGTCAACACCTCCGCTCATGCTCCCTGCCGCACCCCAAACATCTTGATGTTTAAATGCCAAGTACAGTGCGCCATGGCCTCCCATACTCAGACCCGTAATGGCCCTTCTTTCTTTCCGTTTTGAGGTGTTGTATTTTGAATCCAAGGCTTCCACAAGTTCGGAAGAGACATAGGTTTCGTACTGCATACTTTTGTCAATGGGGCTATCAAAATACCAGCTTGTCTCTCCTCCGTCCGGGCATACGATGATTATATTGAAGGTATCCGCATATGCCTTCAATTCAGGAACCTGCGAAATCCAACCTCTGTGATCGCCCCCGGCGCCATGAAGCAAATACAGCACTGAAAACTGCTCTTTTTGAGAAGCATAAGTATCGGGTAGAATCACCACATTCTTGATGTTCTTGTTCATGGCTTTGCTCTCCACCACCAAGGTATCAACCTTAGAGGCAAACAGACTTAAACTGTTGCCCAAAAGCAACAACACTATTAATTTGGATTTCATGGGCTGAAAATAATCTAATCAGGGAATTCCCTGTTTTTGTAAAGTTCGAAAATTCTGAGGAGTATCTTTGGAGGGGTTGCTTGGGTTGTAAAACCTTGTACTCGATACATTTCCTTCGCACCAAGCGCTACGGAAATACTCGAAATGACGGGTTCCAAAATTAATCCTCAAGGTTCACCTGCCAAGAGATACCATACTTGTCTTGCACCCAGCCGAATTTTTTGCCAAAGCCATAGTCGCCGGAATCATAGTTGTCCAACGGCATCATGACCATGCCGTCGTTGGCGACCAATTTTTCGAACAAGGTTTCTATTTCCTGCTCGGAGCTACTATCCACAAAAAGAGATACTCCTGGCGAAAACGACCATTTGTGGTCATAGTTGCTTTCCGATACGCGGTATTCGGTTCCATCTAGGGTAAAAACCCCGTACTTGACGAGTTCTGGGGTGCCACCACCCTCGCCTGGAGCGTAATGCGTGATGCTTTTGATTTCTGAATTCGGAAAGAGCGAAGTGTAAAATTCCATGGCTTCTTTGGCCTTGCCACACTGGTCGCCCACAAAGGTGAGAAAGGTTGTTGTTTTCATAGGTTGGTCTTTTTTGTTAGTGCTTGTTTATCTGAGTATTAAGTTCTGAAATTTTTGGCAAATACAAGTCTGTACTCTTATTGGTAGGACTATAAATTTTTGAATTCATTCGTGAAATCACTTAATTCGTTATTTGCGGAGCCTACCGTTTTTGTAGCATAAAAACTTCTCAAATCATAGGCGGTCAGCCCTTCTTGCCAACCACTGTTCCAGCACAATATTTCAAAGCCTGCTTCGG
Source organism: Bacteroidota bacterium (assembly GCA_039027495.1). Classification (GTDB taxonomy): domain Bacteria; phylum Bacteroidota; class Bacteroidia; order Flavobacteriales; family Flavobacteriaceae; genus Flagellimonas. The sequence goes on along the minus strand of JBCCKH010000013.1, from coordinate 51,050 downwards.
AGAGTAATACACTACTTTGTTCCATAAACCCTTCCGCATAATTGGATTCTTGTACCATGAATTGCCAAAAATCCAAGGTGCTTGGATTGTCATAGAGGTGCTCGACTAGCGCATCGTTTGTGGTTACACTTCCGGGAATGGTATAGTTTATTTCCTCTGCATAAGACGCCAGTTCACTCGAAATAGGCTGGGCGATATACGCATTGGCGGAACTTACTTCAGACCATTCCGTGGCCATCATGGGCTGGGTTACCAAACCGTTCAAAAAAAGCAGTGTTTCTTCATATTCCGATAAACTGAATGTATTCAAATGCACATCCACATAATCGCAATATTCGTTGCCAAAGGCGACTGTTTCATAGAAAAAGTCAATATTGGTTTGCGGCAAACCAGCACTATCAAAAACCAATCTTTTCAATAAGACGGGTACGGGTGAGCCAATCTTCAAATGGGCCAAATCTGGGTTGCTTTCTTTTTCAAGGGTTACCCTCTCCACAATATCTTTCCACCAGAGTGCCGCTGGGCTTCCGTTTCCAGTATTGACCATATTTTCTTCGGTATAGGTTCCGGGACCAAGACCTCCAACTTCATTTTGCACGGAATAAATCTCCAACAAAGGCCCAAAATCATTCAAAAACCGTGATAGCAAGTCAAGGGATTCCATTCTGTCTTGCGCTTCGGGTACCCTGTCATATAATGCCGGGTCAGCTGAGTTTTGGTCGGGCCATCTTAGGGTTACGATGATTTTTATGCCATTGTCATGAATCCCCTTTATTTGATTATAATACAGGTTATTTTCCAAAGGCATTCCGTTGTCGAGTTCATTGTAAATTGCTTTGATATCTGTATCCCAAGTGATAATTCGGGTATATTCCGCCCCTAAATTGGATAATACCGAGCCGTCCCTTAGCCCAAAAATTCCTTTTTTGATTTCAGAATTTGTGTCTGTGATGGTGTTGGTTAGGTCTGCGTCATCCGTATCGCAAGAGAAGAATACCAGGAGAAGTAGTATGAGCGTGATTGGTTTTCTCATCGTTGGTTTTCTTTTATAGACTCTTGATGGAGTGATTGGTTTAATCACTTACAACGCCTAAATCATTCGTTTTCTGCTAGAAGCACTTAAGACACATCTAAAAAGATGAAAAATGATGCGTTGCTAATACCTAGGTCATCAACAATATCAAATTGCCAATCATGATGATTTGGAGAATCAAAAGGCCTATCCCAATGTTCTTTTTGTAATGATATACCGCAACCAACGCAATGAAGAAGCACAACGGCAATATTAAGCCGGAGGCAATTCTTAGGGAGTAGTACGATTTACGTTCGGCCTCGAACAGTCTGTACCAATTCACTTCTTGAAATATAGGTGAGATGGTATACTCTATTTTCCTATCCTTCAATTCTGCTGCGGCAAAACCTTCGGTGACCAAAAATTGATGTTGGCCCGTAACCACCATATAGGTGTAATGATGGTTTCGAGCTGCATTGTAATACTGTTGGCGCCGCTTTTGTACGTCTAAAATAGTGTCGTTTACGGTGCTTCCAGGCCAAGTAAAATCAATCAAAATGATAAGGGCGGCCAGGGCGAATACCGCATGTATGACCCGTGTCGCCTTATTTGGATTGGTGTCCACCTTGTTGTGCTGATTTCATTACTAACCCTCTTTTCTGATGGATGAAGGTCGGAAATTTAAAACATAAAAAACCATTATCGTATATGGATAAACAAAGAAGGTTTTGCCAATGGCCCGCTCATGTTTTTGAGGCGGCGCCCAGACCTGTACTTGGTTCTATCGCCAAGGGAATCTTTAAGCCGTAATAGGCATTGATGAGGTACATGACATTGGCCAATGGCGCAATTACCATGGCCTGGCTCCAAGTAATGATTTCAGCGTAAATAATCAAGAAAACAACCAATAGGAATCCAGAAATTGAAAAGGCAACCACTTTCAACCATGGCTTGAGGTATCCATCTTTCAAGTACAAAAGAAAAAGTCCTGCGAAAAGAACCACATTACCGAAAATAAAGACGATGGTGGCCATTTCATTGGCCATTTCTGCCACCTCAAGCGGGGTGTTCTTATATCCGCCCAACATAAAAGGATAGGTCAACAGTAGCACAAATTGCCCTACCGATATCATCGTCCAACTCATTTCATGGGTGCGAAGTGCGAAGTAGAGCGCCCCTATGGTAACAAAGGTCATTAAAAGGAGTTCTACTTTCCAATGTCCACCATACATATTCCAGTGCTCATTTATGTATTCAAATCGCGCTGCACGCTCGACAGGGGCATTGCTCATCAAATACACATAAATTCCGATGACCACATTCATCAAAAGCGAACCGGAGGACCAAAATAACTTTGCTAGTTTCATATCGTTTTTTATTTAAAAGTTTAGGTGGTACTGTATGATAACAATTCTAAGGGATTTTTGAATGTATCGATAGTGGCAAAAGCCAGAATTGTAGTGCTGAAAGTCAAATCAGCCTTTTACAAAATCGGAAGAAGGCACAACGTTGAAGTAGTTTTTGTAGGCTGATGTGAAATTGGAAGGATGCGAATATTCCAGTTCATGGCTCAACTCCACGGGGGTTTTGCGGCCCTGCTTTAATTCGTTTCGAGCATATTCCATTTTAATATTGAAATGGAATTGATGTGGCGCCCGACCAAAAAACTGTTTAAAACATGCTTTGAATTTGGATGGACTCATTTTCGCGATTTTTGCCAACTCTCCAATAGAAGGAATGGTAGGGGAAAGCGGATTCTTTAAAAACTCAGAAGCTGCCAAAAGATTTTGAATATCGTCGTTGTGCAAGGCAATTACTTTGGATTGGGATGCATTCGATTTGATATTATGGAATAGGTGCTCTATGATTTCCAGTACGATTGTGTGGCACTTTAGTTTATTGTCCATCACCTTGAGGGCAGCACGTATTTTCTTTTCTATTCCATATTCCAAATCTTCATATACCAAAAGTTGGCCATCTTGGATAAAAGAATCGTCATAGTAACTGTGAATAAGTCGCTTTGGAAAGCGTATGGTGGCCAGTTCGGACCGGTGCCCTTCCGAAAAATTGGTTTTTACCACTACGCCGGGGCAATACAGCAACACTCCTGAGGGCACAAACCGTTGATACTCTGACGGCTGGTTTTCCATTTGTTTCAAATGCATATCCCCCCCGATATTCATATGGACCAAATACCACTCACTTTCTTTTGCGTTGATACTGGTCATGTGAATAGGGATTTTATGCTCTACCGGAGCAAAATAGTAGAATGCCATTTGGTCAGGAAACTCGACCCGTTTGATTTTTTCCATGGCATAGCCCGATGCAGCATCAAAGCTTTCGGAATCAATGAGGCTTTGAAATTGTTCCTTTAGGTCTTTCTCCAAGTCTAGCGTAACGTTCAAATGCGGTGATTTGATGGGCTGTTTTGCAAGCTCTTAGTGAAGTTCGGCATTTCTACGCAAAAACGGTTCGGACTTTCACCCAAACCGTCTTTATCAATTAAAACTAAAAGCGTTTTGCTATTCGAATATTGTGTTATACCATGCTATTGCTTGATTGGCCGTTCTATCCAAAATTGCTGGGTCATCATAGTACTGAAGGTGCCCTGTTTCCCCTTCCCATTGTAATTTTTTCATTGTTGCGGGCACTGCTTCAAACTGCCTTTTGGCTGCATCTGGCAAAAAGCTGTTATCACTATGAATCATAAGGTAGGGTTTCTCCAACGTTTCAGCCGCTGTAATAGATTCGTACTCGAACAACAAGGCATCGCTCATTTTTGGATAATTATTCACCCATATTTTTTTATCAGCCCAGGTGTGGTACCAGTCCCAAACAAACTTTCCGGGCATTCCCACATCCATTCTTTCTTCGTCTACGGCGGGCACGTTAATGACTTCCCCGGTTTGCTTGTAGGCGTTTAATGCTACTTTTCCAGCCGCGATACGTTCTTCCAAAGCCTCTTTCGTGCCCATCCATTGAACATCGCCTTCTCTATCGCGGTAGTGCCCCGCTACGGTTACCAAGCCCTTGAATATTGCATCTTCTGAAACGGCCCTTAGCATTTCTGAACTGCCTTGGCAAAGGGCGAACCCAACTATTTGCTCCGTATTGACCATTGAAAGCGAAGACAAATATTCTGCGGCGGCTTTGGCATCCTCAACTTTGGCGATAGGGTCTTCCAATTCTCTGGGCAACCCTGCACTTTCGCCTCTATACCTTGGGTCAAATGCCAATGCCACATATCCGTTTTCCGCGAATCGCTTGGCATACTCCGTGGGGGCTTGTTCTTTGACAAAGGTCATAGGCCCTAAAATAGGAACCGCTGGGTATTGCTTTCCTTCTTCAAAATCTGCAGGCAAATAAAGATTGCCAACGAGGTCCAACCCTCCACTTTTAAATGTCACTTTTTTCATAATGTAATTTTTTGATGCTTGTTTTCTGCTTTCTTGTGCGTATAAAGTCATTGTGGAAAGACTTGCTAGTACTATTATTGAATTCTTCATATCAATTGTTTTTGTTGATACAAAGATGCCGCCAAGCCAAGGCTGGCTTATTTATGAAAACAAATCAAGAAGTATGAATTTCAAACACTGGCTGATTTTCGATATTGACCAGGTGTGTTTTGGGTGTTTTTTTTGAAGAAATTGTTGAAGTTGTTCGGTGAATCGAACTGAAGGTTGTACGCAATTTCCTTGATGCTCAAGTTGGTTTGCGTAAGATATGATTTGGCTAGATGTATTAGATGTCTGTGGATATATTGTAAAGCGGTGATTCCTAAATTGTTTTTTACAATCGAGTTCAAGTAATTTGGATGAATGTTCAATTCTTCAGCGTAGAAACTTGGGGAGTGGAGATTTTTGGAGTAGTCCCAATCGTCGTTTTCCCTAAAGTGGATTTCTATCAACTCTTGATAGCGGCTTACCAAATTTAAATCTGCCGTTTTGATAATTTGACTTGCTTTTTCTTCTGATGTTTCCTTATTGAAATACCGTTTGATATGATTCAACAATAAAAGGGTATACGTGCTGATGAACTCAAACTTGTCATTTTTATCCCCTTCATATTCTTCATTGATTTTCTGAAAGATGTTCAAAAGCACTCTAGTTTCGGTTTCATCTACCTCAAAAGGAATCGCTCTGTCAATTTTTAGAAAAGGAAACATCGATAGAAAATCTTGAAAAACGTGGTGTTGGGAGATAAAGTCCCGAGTCATCATAATATAGTAGCCTTCCCAATTTGGTGCAATGTCCCAAGACAAAATCTGAAAAGGCGAATTAAAAAAAACAACGGAGCCTTCAGGAAAGTCAGCGTAATGGCTTGACATTGCCTTTCCATCTCCATTTATCCTCAATGCAATGGCATAGAATGCGTGTCTAAAAGCAGGCATTCGATGCACCACGGTTGGCATGTTTTCTTGGAAACTTCTCACTACAAAGTGTTCATATCTTGCATTGGGTATTCCCGCAGCTTTCGAATACTCCTTTATGGTTTTGAAGTTTTGCATATTCCCTTGGAAACCATTGAAGTTCGGAAATTTTCGTTAAAACCGGAAGGTTGGGTTTCTTGAAGCGAATGTATCCTATTCCTTTCTGTTTTTCACCAAAATCAGGATGTCAGATATATGGGTCCAAACTACAATGGGTACTATCGTGGCCGGAAGAAGTACAAAAGGGAAATAGTTCAGCCCACGGTTGGGCTGGTCAAACGCAAATTGCTGAAACGGGAGTTCTGCGGACAAAACGCCATTGACCAAGATGAAGGTCACCAAGAACAATCCCAAAATGTTCCAAATCAACAAAGCCTTTTTGCTTATCCTCTTTTTAAGAAGCAAAATTCCAATAATGGGAGCCGTTATCCCCATGATGATATCATAATTCCTGCCTTCAAAAGTCATCAGTTCGGGAACCATCTGGTGTAAAAACAGGCCAAATAACACAATTTCAACCGGTAACCTGACCGTATGCAAAAAGGTGCTTATTTTCATATCCCTTTTTTCAAAAAACCACTTTTGTTGTTTGGGCAGCAACCCATATATCATCAGCAAGGTGCTCGGGACAAGAACCAATCCAAACCGAGGTGGAATTGAATCGGTTACCTCATAAAATCCAGTGTAGGCTGCTATTGAATGTGCAATGGACCACAATACAATAAGTACCGTTAATCGAATTGGTTTTCCGTTGGCATAATGGAAAAATATGATGGTCAGGATACAAGTAGCTATAAAAAGCACATTAATCCAATGGGGCAGGTTTTCAATCATTGTCTTGGTATTACCGAAACGCTTTGCTATTCAAAAAACGCAATAACTTTTGCTATGTGAATTTCGGTTTTTTTGACCAAATACAGTGAGTGTTATGGGCAAGTCTCAAGAACGGATAGCGCAAATTCGACCAAAAACTGGTACCTGTCTGTATTCTCGGTTTCCCCAATGCTATGGACTAGAGTCGTTCGGTCACCAATACCCAATGTTTCATATTGGTCTACGATTACGATACCGTTATTTGGATCATGAATGTCAGGGTCTACTGGGTCCATTGAAGATCCTGGCTCCCTTCTATACACAAAATAGATTGGAGGTGATGCCACGGTTATATTTTCGGTGGGCAACCACCATTCTGGGGCGTTCCATACCGTGCTGGGCAGCGCATTGTACATATAAAGTCCCTTGATGTCGGGATTGGGTCTATGTCCATATACCCAACTAAGAATACTCCCTCGCGAAGAACCGCCAATAACCATATTGGACACATCGAAATTGTAGGTTTCAGCGTTGTCGATAACCCATTGGAACATAAGTTCCGCATCGCTCCAACCGGTTTCTACCTCATCTGGTGTGTTCACGGAGGTCAATGATTCCCAAGCAATCACTGAAATCCCTTGGGCGTTCAAGTCATCCACAATAGAACTTGGTAAGGAAGTGTTTCCACCATTACCATGAGCGTCGAAATAAATTGGGGTAGGGCACTCGGATTCTGCCTTGTAAATGTCTACAAATTGTCGGGTCTCCGTACCATATTGTACGCCCAATTCTACTAGACCTGCGGTCAAGGGTTCCCCGTTCATAGAAGTATCGCCCGTATCATCAGAATTACAGGAAATACAAAATAGGGTCAAGGCTAAGGTGTAAAATAGGTTTTTCATGGTGGCTTTTTCCTTTGACACCTTAAAGGCAAAATGGTTTAATTGAATCGATTTTTCAATCCTAGGGAAACTCTTTTTGAGTGTTGCCCAAACTTGCATTTATCCGCGTAAAGCATCAAATATGACTAGAAAACGATTTTTATTTTAAAATATTCTACTTACCCGTGGGTCAACCATTTTCGAATAACTTCCTTTTCTCTTTCCATTGAAAAATATTTGATGGTTTTCTCACCTTTGGAAATGCCAAAACGAACCTCATCGTTCGGATATCTGCTCAGGTACCCTGCTACTTGGTCAGCCAACATTTCGGTTACGGGACGGTTCACTAATCCTGCAGAAAGGGCCTTTTGTATATTAAAATAGTAGGCTCCCGCAGGGCGGTCCCGCCAAAAGGGTACGATTCGATATGGCAGCAAACCTTCGTTTTTGAGAAAATCGCCTTCAATCCAATGTAGTTTATGTGGTTTTTGGGTCGCGTAAGCCAAACAAGAGATGTAATCCTCAAAGGCCATGGTTGGATGTGCCACATTGAATGCGCCATAGACGTTGTTTTCTGCGCAATGCACTACAAATCGCACCAAGCTCTGCACATCGGTAAACTGAATGTTGTGGTTATCGATTTTGGGGACCAGTATTTCACCACCACGATTGAATCGCACGGGCCAATACGGCTCAGCGCTATGGTCTCCTTTACGGTCCGTTCTGTAATCCTTCATGCCAGCAGACCTATAAATGGTGTAGTTGTCCAAGTGTTTTCGAATGGCCTCCTCGGCAAAGGTTTTTCTCAAGGCGTAGCGAAATTCTTCGGCAATGGTGGTTGGCGTTGGGGGAAGAGGGTTTAATGGCTCACTTTCCACAATGTATTTGTCGTCCCATTTATCGTAAACGGAAATGGTTGAGATGTAGTGGTAATGTCCTATGTTTTCTTTGAATTCCTCCAAAAAATCCGCTACCGCTTTGGAAGATTTTTGCCAGGTATCGACCACCACGTCCCAATATGTTTCTTTATGCTTCTGGGCGATGGCCTTAAGACCTGCTTTATTTTCAAGTTCCCTATCACAAACAATCAAAGGTAAATCCGCAAAGAGGTCGGGGTTCGTTTTGTTGCGATTCAGCAGCGTTACCTCATAGCCTGCAGTCAAAAGTGCATTCACGATTGATGGCCCGATGAAACCCCTACCGCCCAGCATAAGGGCTTTTTTACCATTTTTTTGTTTCGTAGTCCCTGTTATTCCCAAGGTTCCACTAGGTTGAACTACTATTGATGCGGCAGCTAGGGTCGATGTTTTGAGAAAGTCTCTTTTGTTCATGAATGTTGTTCTTCAAAGTGAACCGCTAAGAACAACCAAAGCCCTAAAAAGACGTTCCAACTTAATTAAGGACCACCGATTTCCTTTAAGTATTGCTTTGGGGTCTTGCCCGTGACTTTTTTGAAATTGTGGTAAAAGGATGATTTAGTATTGAAGCCTGATTCGTAACCCAATCCTTCAAAGGTAAGTTTTGATAGGCCTTCTGTTTTTAATCTGTGTAACGCATAGGCCACCCTTTTGGAATTGATGAGGTTATAAAAGGACGTGTTCATTTCCGAACTGATGATTTGGGAAAGATGATGCTTGCGAATACCCGTAGCTTCTGAAAGTGCAGTCAATGAAAAGTTTGGGTCGAGAAAAGGTTGCTTATCCTCGATGTAATTCAGAATCATATTGGCATATTTTTCAATTTCGCCTTTTTTGAGAGGACTGTGTTTATACGCACCGTCTTCTGGCAATATAGAAGGAACATATTCCGGTCGATACACCATGCCGTATTGGAGCCCAAAAAAGCCCATTGCCGTCAAGAGCAACACATACCGCAATACATCCCAAAGCTCAAAATACGGCACTCCTGTTGCCAATTCCACCACTAAGCGGATAATTCCGATACCAATACTAAGAAGAAACAAAAGGGCAATCATCTTTATCCAACGCAGTGCTAGTAATGTGCTGTCCGAGTGGTTGTTTTCCCAATACGCGATGCGTTTTGCTTGCTGCAGGTATACATAGGCCGGATACGCCACCAATGAAATGATTTTGGGAATCAATAGTATCACCTGCCAACGTGCTTTGAAATCGTCTTGAACAAAAAAGCCTAACACGGTAAAAAAGAAAAAAGGCAAAAAATGAATGCTATCCACCCAACGCAAATTTTTATATACAAGGGATTTGGAGTAGAGCAAAAAGAATGGGCCATGCAAAAAACCAATGGTCATGACAAATACCTCAAAGCTTTTTATGGATGGGTATGCTGTGTGTCCCAATCCGCAAAAGAGGTGGGCTGAAAAAACGATGAACCAGAAGAACAAAATCCAATCTGGAAGGCTTTTCTTTTTTTTCGCCAGTATCAGCAAAGCAAATAGAATGGCTAGTACTGCTCCTACACCAGAAATCATGTTTATTAATCCCGAACTCTCCAAAACTTTGATTTAGCTTTATTTGGGTCAAATACTACGTGAAGTTCAAGCTTTTCATGACAAGCTTATTAGTCAATACGAGTTTCCAAAATAGACAACACGTTCTAGACTATTACTTTTTATCTATCGTTCGCCTGGCCCGCTTGATAATCTTTTCGGTTTCTGTGCTTGGGGCTTCTCTTTGCCACTTTTCAGTAAGCTCCATTACGAAATCAGGCCTGGTCTTGCTCGCATCGTTCAACCAATTTCCCACGCTGTCTTGAACATATTTGGAGGAGTCCGATTTTAGGTTTTCCAAGATAAGCAATGCCAATTCGGGGTGCTCCTTGAGCTGGTCGATATGCTTGCACCAAACCCCTCTTGGCCTTGTTGCTTCGGTGGTGAAGCGACGGATGTTTTCATCAGGGTCAGACGTCCAATTATTCAAAATGCCCAACGCAGGTTCAAGATTGTCTTCTATTTCGGGTCTTAGCGCCATCCAAACCACTTCGCGAACCCCAAAGTGATGGTCGGCGACCAATTCTCGGGATTGTTCTAGTTTTTCTTTTATCGACAGACGCTCATTCAATCCAATAAGATAGGTGGCATAGCATCTTACCGTATCAGAGTTGTGATTGCTTATTCGGTCAATCAACTCATTAAAGCCTTCGGCATTTGCATACGTTTCATAAAGCATGGTTCCTACCAATTTGGTGGTGCTCATGGCAGTTGGTTTCTTTTGCGAAGCAATTGCTTTTGAAATTTGTTTAATGCTCTTTTGTTCTACTCCAAATTCAGGAAATACCGCCTTTATCAACTTTACATGGTCGATGGCCAGCCATTCGGTCAAGTTGACGGTTTCCATAGTGCCTTTATTAAGGTAGTTCAAGACTTCTTCTGAGATATCTTGAACCTTTCTTGCACCTTTTCTATTTAGGATTTCCTTATTCATATTTGAAAAGTACGTTTTGGACGTTAACGTCAATAAGTTTTAACCTGCCCGTCATCTGGCACCCACGTTTTATCAGATAATCCCATATCCGCAATCTCTTGTTTCAATTCTGCGCGGGTAGTTGGGCAGTGATTCACGGATTCCATATGGTTGGCGATGACCTTCCCTGGAGCATCTTGAATAAACCTCAAAATATCTTCCATGGTCATCAATAAAGGTTTGAAAAAATCGAATTGTGCTGAACCGGCTGCCAAAACACTAATGTCAGGACGATATTCTTCAAGGACCTTTTTCACATCTTCTGTGTAGATGGTGTCCGAACTAATGTAGATGGATGGTTCATTGGGCAATTCAATGTAAAAGCCCATTACATTACCCATAGGTTTGGCGATATACCCGTAACCGTGTCTCGCGGGAATGCCTTCGATTTTACCGCCTAAGAAATCAGTTCTATCCCAATAATTCAAAATATGGGTGACCTTCAACCCTTTTTTTCGCAATGCATTTTCATCGTTTACACTACATATCACAGGAATATTCTTGGACCTAAGAAAATGTTCCGCCTTTTTGTCAATATGGTCTGGATGCAAATGGGTAATCAAACAATGCGTTGTTTTTTCAATGCTATCCCTTACGCCGTCTGGTAAGTCTACAGTAGGATTTCGTTGAGGTTTGAATCGAAAAAACGTAAAGGGAGGACCCGTTTCACCTTTTTTGCCTAGCATAGGGTCTATTAGAATTACCTTATCTGTTGTTTCCAGCAATAAGGTGGCATTTCGGATGTGTTGGATTTTCATTTATCGTCTACTTCGAGGTTTGCTGTATAAAATTTAGCATACAAGATGTTAGATTGCAGACTTGTTGCCGATGGTTTACCATACATTACATACGGTGTTTCAAGTTCCGAAATTTTGTAGAAATCAGCGTGTGCAAATCTTGCGAAAAAAGCATTGTCCCTTCTTGTGAAAAAGAACTAAACCATTTCCAAACAAAACTAGGGCTGAATATATCCTAGCTTCATGAGAAAGACATCCGTCATCTCTCGAAATTCTTGGCTCGCAGCTATGCCCATCAGAAATAGCCCCACAAGGAGGGAGGTACATTTGATGTTCACTATGTTTGGTTTTGATAAGGACAAAGTGAATGCCTAGGTGTTACCGTTTTTTCTAAAAACCACAATGGGCTCATCTGTAATTTTTAGAATTAGTTTTTGTAATCCACTTCAGGTTCAAATTCCCCCTCGGTATGGGTATCTTCTTTGGAGTCGTAAATCCAACTATCGCCCAAAACAGATTCATAACCGATACGAATGCGAACCCGTTGGTATATCAATTTAGCCAGTTCCCGTGTTTCCGCGGTCCAAGCGAACCCAATAATTTCAAGTTCCTCACCCGGTCTGAAAACGTAATGGTTGATTTTCTGTTGGCGTAAAATATCGTACCCTAAGTTGCTTTTGGGCATTAAAACCTTAACCAAATCGAGCATGGTTTCCACTGGTTTGCCATCCACACTCACCTCCATGGATTTTACAATCGCGGGGCCCGTACCATTATTGAAAGCCGTTGCACTGAAACCGTTATTGGAATAACTAGTGCCAATACTCATATAGGGCCAAACCATGGATTTCTGTTGAGATTTTAAAATGTTGGCTTCATAAATGGAGGTTGCCATCGCAATGATACTGATGACCAAGGCAACTAGGGTGCCTGCATTCTGTAAAAGGTCTTTTCGTTTTGAATCCATCTTGGACTTCTTTCATTTAGGGGTTTATTCAGCCTCCAAACTTTCCAACAACTGAAAGCAGAGTTTATCGATAAATCCCATTTTGGGACTTACCCCGGATACGTTCGACAGTATGATTACCCCATTTTGGGTTGTTTTGTTAAACGCCAACGACGAAGTATAGCCGCCGGTTCCTCCATTATGCCACAACCAATCCTTTCCAGATTCCGATTTGAGCAAGTGCCAGCCCAGTCCGACGCTCTTTGAGTCGTTTGCCCGAATGGTTTCTTGAGTAGTCATTTGGAGTGCTGTATTGGCCATATCCAGGTGTGCCATGGTGAATTTGGTCATATCTTCCATTGTAGAAAGTATGCCCCCTGCACCGGATAATACGGAAAAATCCCAATTCGTGGTTTGCTTTCCTTTGGCATCCAATCCGCTAACCAACGGCACAGAAACCTTTTTACGTAGCGAAGTGGTATTTTTCATGCCATACTTTTCCGCGATGTTGGCTTGTAACAATGTTTCATAGGTCTTCCCTGCTTGCTTTGCCAAAACATATCCTAATAAGCCAGCGCCCAAATTGGAATATTTATAGGTACCTACAGCCGAACTTGCGAGGCTCAACTCGTCTCTAAGGTACGCGTCCAACATGGCTTCATCATAGTCTTTGTATGGGTTTTGCGGATCTACCTCCCTTAAATCCAAATTGGGGGGCAAGCGAGGTAGGCCAGAAGAATGGTTCGCCAGAGCTTTTAATGTTATTGATGTTTCTTCGTGGAATGGGAAATCAAAATAACTCGCGATTTCATCCTTCAAAGCTACCTTTCCTATTTGGACTTCGTGGGCTAACAAAGTCGAGGTAAACACTTTTGAAATGGAACCAATTTCATAGGCTTTCTGATAGTTTTCGACCGTGAACAAGGTGTCGTTCATCATTTTGATTCCATAATACTTGGGTACTCCAGCATCAATGAACCCGATGGCGAGTTCTGTCTGGTTTGGAAAACTTTTACAGAACTCAAAAATCAACTCAGTTTGCAAAGAGGACGGCAAATCCTCATCATTTTTCAACTGATTGCTGACTTTTCTTGAAAAATCTTCTTCGACAAAAGGAACAATTTTGAATCCTGACATCTTTCCATTGCCATCTTCTGAAATCGCCACATCAAAAGTTCCTTTTTCAAAACTTGTTTTATGATGAGAAAAACCTGCTTCATCTTTAGCCACAAATTCCGCTTGGTTGATGGTTCCTACGGCAGCATTTAGTCCGCCAAGCAATCCCTCTATTTGTACCAAGGGCGTTTTTTGTTGCATGTTATCTGAGAACAACGCATATACCAAACCATACTCCTTTTTGTTGTAATGGTCCACAAATTGGTTTATTAATGTGGTATCCTTTTCATTCTGTGCAAGGGCACAAAATCCCATAGTCAGGAAAAGACCGATACAAATTCTTTTAATCATTATTTTGCTATTAACCCGATTTACTATCCGATTCATTCTTCACGGAAATTCAAAATTAGTAAGTTAAGATAATACCTCTTATCCCAGTTTATGAAACCATGTTATAATTTGACGAAACACAATATCATTTCAGAAGATTTCTAGCTTAATAGGTGATTAGACAAACGAATCTTACTAATGGGAAACTTCCAACTCTCGTGTAATCCCGTTAATCATTTTTTGGGCATTAGTGCTTTCAGGGTTTAAAAGGAGTGCCTTTCGATATTGTTCCAAAGCGGCTTCCAAATTGCCCGAAACCAAAAAGGCTTCTCCCAAACTATCAAATGTGTTTGAGGATTCAGGGTATTTCTCGGTGTTCAACCTAAAGATGTCAATGGCCTCTTTTGTTGCTTTCTTATTTAAAAGGGTGTAGCCCATTCGATTTAAGACTCCCTCAAAACGTTCGTCTGGATACAATTTTTGAATGGAGTCAAGGGCGTTAAGGGCCTTATCGAATGGTTTAGTAATAAACGCTTCGAAAATGGTGTCCTCAATAGAACGGGATTTGTCTTCTAATCGCTCATCTATAATCTCTACAACCCCGTTTACAATGCTGTTATGAATTGGAGTGTATTTGTATCCATTGGTTAAGACGATTACTGTGATATCGTGGTCAATAAACTTTCTGAAGGCACTGACGCCCCCTCCCGTAAATCCAAAGGACTTCACATCGTCAAAACTATAATCATCCCAACCATAGGCAAATCGTTTGCCATTTTCAAACTCTTGCGAGGTCCACATTTTCGCTTTGTTTTCCTTGGACAGGATTTGATTTTGGTCCAACCGTTGGTTCCAAGAGACAAATTTATCTAAGGTGATATTCAGTCCATTCCCAGCCAACCCTCTGGATTGCTCACGGTCAATTGATTTTTGGTACTTGCCCAAGGCATTGTCAAAAACATATTTCGAAATTCGATTCGGAATCACTTCCAAACTATTGGATGAAAAAACGAATCCATTTCTATCTCCTTCAAATTGATTTTGGGCAATGAACTCTGTCAAGGTCATTCCGCTTTGCTTTTCAATAATCTTGGCCAAAAGCCAGTAGTTTGTTTGATTGTATCGCCATACGGTGCCTGGTTCAAATTCCATAGGCAACTCTACCAACTTTAACCATACCGCTTCGTTGTTCAAGTGGCTTTCAAATTGAATAAAGTTGGGTATTCCAGATGAGTGGGTCAATAAATTAGCAATGGAAACCCTTTCCCAAGTCTCAGGGACATCCTTTAAATGTATCGCAAGCGTATCATCCAATCTTAGTTTGCCTTGTTCTTGAAGTTGAAAAATGGCAGTAGCAACTAGCAACTTTGTAGTAGAGTACACTCGGAATAAATGATTTTCGTCTACAGGGATATCAAATTCCAATGAAGCCTTTCCATAGAATTTTTTATGTACTACGGAATCCTTTTTAAGAACCGCAAGGGCCAAACCAGGCACTTCATGCACCTTCATTAGGTTTTCGATATATGCATCTATTTCATTAGGGTCATTTGCTTCTACCCCTTTTTTTGTGCGTTGGCAGGCGCTCAAAAGAAGAATTGCCAATAACAGCGTGGTTTTCAAAAATCGAAGGTTCATCATTTACTTTAAATTGTCTGAAAGAAATGCTATTTAACTCCTTTTGGCCACTCCAAAACCATTCGCCTATGAAACAAAAACGTATTTAATCCTCAAAACGCACCATTTAAACCGACCGCTGGGTCGGTCATTATTTTGATTTAGTTCCACGATTACTTGAAAAGATGTTTTTTACCGATTTTTCTTACGAATACGACTGATATTGTTTCGGCACCCTCACTCCTGCGCCAACTTTGTAACCGACCGCAAGGTCTACACCTACAAAACCAAATCTTATGGAAAAGCACCTTAAATCCAAAGTGACCATCAACCGACTATGCTATAAAGGACTCGATGTTTTTGCGCAAAAAGGCTATCACAATACCAATTTGAACGACATTTTGCGAGAGCTTTGTTTATCAAAAGGCGCTTTTTACCACCATTTTAAATCCAAAGAAGATTTTTTCGTTTACATCGTTCAAAATCTTGTGGCACAAAAGATATATGCCTTATTGGTTGAGCCTTTGTCCGCTCAAGAGGACCCTTTATCCGCCATCATGGAAAGCTTAGACAAGGCCTTGGAACCAAGAAAAAGCAACGAGTTGATTTATGGTTTTATGCTTGGAGACTTTTTGACTGAGTTGGATGGAAAACAAGAACAAATAAGTGCTTACTTAAAAGATATTCTTCAAATGTGGGAGGTCAATATGATTGGCATGTTGAAAAAAGGAAAGTTGGATGGACACCTTGCGCGTCATATTGATTGTGAAGGAGTGGCTGCTTACATTATCTCATCCTATTTAGGAATGCGAACTATGATGATGAACCACAATCCGAAGCAGGCCAAATACCAATACCTGCAGCAGCTACGTCACTATTTCAATAGTTTGCGTCCTTCGGCCATTCGCGCCTAAACCGCTAAAACTTCCAATATTTTTCCAAGTACTTGCTTTGGAAGAATGGTCTCCATTACGTTTTCATATCCCCTCGGTACTTTATTGCCATATACGGAAGTAGGCAATAGGGGAAATTGTTCCCTGTTTGGTAATAGCGCATTCTCTTCGGGCTGCCCAAAAGGATAAAAGCCCGTATACGGGTGCGTAACTCCCCAAATCGTAATCACTGGAACGCCATAATTGGCGGCGAGATGGGCGTTCCCACTATCCATCGCCAACATGACATCCAAATTTGAAATCAAGGCCAACTCTTCGGCAAGAGACAGTTCTCCTGCTACAGAAAAAACCTTATTTCTGCTTTTGGCGATTTCGGCCAACTTCCGGATTTCTTGCTCTCCGCCACCAAACAGCAACACCTGACAATCGCCTTTTGAATTCAAGATGTCGATTACCTCAACCATCATCTCCAAAGGATACATTTTGCCTGAATGCGCTGCAAACGGGGCGATTCCGACCCACTTTTTCTGTTTCTTTTCTCCCAATACATTCAATACGGTTTTGGAAACACCTTGTTTTCCCAAAAATGTAAATTGTTCCAAATCCAAAGGATAGCCTATGTTCTCAAAAACCTCAGCATAGCGTTGATGCGTTGGTTTCAAGGGTTCAAAAATCTTATCCTCTTCTCGCGTAAGCGCCTTTTTCTCATTGCGACCTTTGTCTATTTGAAAGAAAGGTGTTGGGCTGGTTTTGAAAAAAAGTCTTAGCATATTGCTACGCAACACATTGTGCACATCGGCGACAGCGGTAAACGAATTTGACTTAAGCTCTCCGTACAGTCGCCATAATCCCCAAAAGCCTTTATGTCTGCCTTTCGTTTCAACCGAATATACCTCAACATTTGGCAACTCTTGAAAAATTGGTGTAAAAAACCCTCGGGTGAGTAAGGTAATTTTCAAGTCCGGATAAGTGTTCAACACTACTTGCAAGACGGGAACCAACATGGCCACATCGCCCAACGCAGATAGACGAATAACGAGAATATGCTGCGGCCTAGGATTTTTGGCCACGCAACACTGGATTTAGTTCATCATCATTGTACATTTTCATTTGCTTGTACACTTTCATGAATTTGCGGCCTGCCTCGATATCTCCCAAAAGCTGGTCAATGGCTTGGGACAAATCTTTCTTTTGCTCTAGAAGTACGTTCAGTTTGGTCTGACACTTTTCAATATGCTCAGGGGTAGCATCTTCACGGTTTACCTCTTCTTGCATGTGATAGATTTTCAAGGCCAGTATGGAAAGTCGGTCTATGGCCCAAGCAGGGCTTTCCGTATTGATGGTGGCACCATTCAGCACTTCTACCGATTGGTATTTTTGCAAAAAGTAGCTATCAATATACTCTACAAGGTCGGTCCGGTCTTGATTGCTCGCGTCTATTTTGCGTTTTAGGTCCAGCGCGGCGTTTGGCTCGATTTGCGGATCCCTAATAATATCCTCATAATGCCATTGTACGGTGTCAATCCAATTTTTACGGTACAAAAGGTGCTCTATCTTATCTTTTGGATACGGATTGGAAAAGGGTTGGTAGACATCGTCTTTTACATGATACGTGTCAATACTTTCCTCAAAAATTCCAAAGGCAAATGAACTGAACATAAGTATTCGGGTTTCGGCAAAGATATTGCTTTACGTTTTATAAGCTGAGCTCAACCGCCAAAATGAAAAACGGGATAAAAACCAACAAGGTGGTTGCCACCTCTTTGTATCTAGACTCTTTCAAGGTCTCCAGATAATTCGTCAAAAACACCGCTGTTGGAAAAAATCCCAAAATAATAGTGTGGGCACTTTCAAGTTTGAAAAATGTAATGCACAGGGCAAGCAAAAAGGTCAAAAAACAAATCCGAAGCGTAATCAATTTTCCGCCACCTTTTTTTCGTTGTTTTAAGAACACCACTCCCATCAACAGTAAAATCAAAATGCCAAAAATCAAAATTTTGATAAAACGATACTCCAGGTTTTGGAGGGCATCGCTTTCAATTCTAAACTGATAGTGTTCCCAAAAAAATGAAAAATCATTTTTTAAAAGCATAAAAGCCATCCCAATAATTGCGGTGGTCAAAATAGCCAACAAGGGCACCAACCAGTTCTTGAAACTGTTTCGGTCGAATACATTGATGACCAAAAAAACCAAAAGAAAGTACAAAAGCGCCCAGTCGTAAAACAAGCTGGCAACCGTAACAAAGAAAGAAGCATCAAAAAGTTTGTGTTTTAGTTGTTTCAGGTTTTGCATGGAAAGTAACCGCCAGACGGCCAACAAAACGAAAAGGTTTGCAAAAATACCTTTGATATCCATAAGGGTTTCTGGAAAAGTAACGAGCAACAACACAAAAAACAGCATGGAGAACGAGCTGAAGCCGGTTACTTTTTCGGAACGTACAATTTCGTTGATAACGATCAATTCGAAAATCAAAGCGATAAGCGCGATTCCTTCTAGAATATATCCCGACCCCGATGAGACACCCATTTTGGAAAACCCGACCAAAACAGCATAAAAAACAACCAGAAAAATGGATAAAACCACATAATTTATAGGCTTTGTTTTCCCAAAAAAGCTAGAAATCATATCAGGTTTTACTAATTTTGTAAAGTAAATATAGCCAACATGAGCAATTTTTTTTACGGCATTGAGGACTTATTCGTGAACTATCTGTTCGCCCCATATGATATTTTCAGATTCATGGAAAGCTGGTGGACTTCCAACACCATCAACTGGGTGTTTTCGGTTATTGGTCTCATTGCCATGCTTTACTGGATGAAGCAATTAAAATTCTTCAACGATAATGGCGAAGAAGACAAAAGTATTAGCTCCCATTCCTATCTATAGGTCAAAGCCTATATCCCTTCTGTAATTTATTCCGTCGAAAGTAATTTTGCTGAGTTGAGCATACGCCTTTTCCAAGGCTTTTTCCATGTCGCTATCCAAAGTTGTAAGAGCCAATACGCGGCCTCCATTGGTCAGTACTTTTCCATTGTCCAATTTGGTTCCTGCATGAAATACAGTTGCCCCTTCAATTTCGGAAAGACCGAAAATTTCCTTGCCTTTTTCATATGCTTCAGGATACCCTCCCGAGACGGCAACTAGGGTCGTAGCGGTTTGTTCGCTTATTTCCAGTTGATAGGCATCCAAACTTCCTGAACCCATCGCACGAAGCAATTCAATCACATCCGATTCGATTCTTGGAAAAACCGCTTCCGTTTCTGGATCTCCCATTCGGACGTTGTATTCTATGACCTTAGGTTGGCCATCCACTTTGATGAGACCTATAAAAATAAACCCAACATAAGGGAGATTATCTTTTTTCAGCCCTTCAACGGTTGGTTTCACGATTTGGGATTCAATCTTCTCCATGAAGGCTGAATCCGCAAAGGGAACCGGTGAAATAGCGCCCATACCTCCAGTATTCAAGCCAGTGTCGCCTTCTCCGATCCTTTTATAGTCTTTTGCCGTGGGTAGAATTTTATATCCTTTTCCATCTGTAACGACAAAACAACTTAGCTCAATCCCATCCAAGAATTCTTCAATGACCACGGTTTGGCTCGCTTTTCCGAACTTTTCATCTACCAGCATGGTAGCCAATGCTTTTTTCGCTTCTTCCAAATCCTTAATGATAAGTACTCCTTTTCCAGCTGCTAGGCCATCTGCCTTGAGCACATAAGGCGGTTTCAAGGTTTCCATGAACCGGTAGGCTTCCTGTAGCGTTTCTTTGATAAAACTTTGGTAGGCGGCCGTTGGGATGGAATGGCGTTGCATAAATGCCTTGGCGAAGGCTTTGCTCCCCTCGAGTTGGGCGGCTTCTTTCTGAGGACCTATGACCATAACGTCTGCTAAATCCGAATCGGCCAAAAAATAATCGTGAATTCCATTGACCAGGGGGTCCTCTGGTCCAACAACAACGATTTGAATGTCTTTTTCCTTTACAAAAGCAGCAAGTTTTCCGAATTCGTTCACTCCGATATTGACATTCTCAGCGATGCTATTCGTTCCCGCATTGCCCGGGGCTACAAAAACTGAGCTTGCCAATGGGCTTTGGACAATTTTATGTGTAATTGCATGCTCCCTGCCGCCAGAGCCAAGAATAAGAATGTTCATTTTGCCGATTTTGGGCAAAAATACACCTTGCCAGAAATACTGCTACTTGTTTTTGATAAAATCGCGGTGTTCTTGCCACAACTCTTCTTCTGAAAGGGACTTAAAGTACTCATACACCCTTTTCAATCCTTCACCACGAGGAACTTGCGGTTCCCAATCCAAGATTTCCTTTGCGCGACTGATATCTGGTTGCCGTTGTAGTGGGTCATCTTGAGGAAGTGGCTTGAAAATGATCTTTTGGTTGGTTCCAGTCAACGAAATGATTTCTTCCGCGAACTCCAATATCGTGGTCTCATCTGGATTGCCAATATTAATGGGTTCCACATAATCGCTCATCAAAAGACGATAAATCCCTTCAATTTGGTCATCGATATAGGTAAAAGAACGGGTTTGGGAACCATCGCCAAAGACGGTTAGATCCTGTCCACGCAGCGCCTGCCCAATAAAAGCAGGAACAACCCTTCCATCATTTAATCGCATTCGAGAGCCGTAGGTGTTGAAGATGCGAACGATACGGGTCTCCAATCCGTGATGGCGATGATAGGCCATGGTAATCGATTCCATAAACCGCTTCGCCTCATCGTAAACCCCGCGGGGTCCTATTGGACTTACATTGCCATAATACTCTTCATTTTGAGGGTGCACCAAGGGGTCACCATATACCTCTGAAGTAGAAGCTACTAAAATACGGGCGTTCTTTTCTTTCGCCAATCCCAAAAGGTTCAGAGTGCCCAAGGAACCTACTTTAAGGGTTTCAATCGGGATTTTTAGGTAATCAATCGGACTGGCCGGTGAGGCAAAATGTAGTATATAATCCAAATCCCCCGGGGCATGAACGAAAGTGGACACGTCATGATGATGGAACTCGAATCGTTCCAAAGGAAAAAGATGCTCAATGTTTTTAAGGTCGCCTGTGATGAGGTTATCCATGGCGATTACATGGTGTCCTTCGGCGATAAATCGGTCACAAAGGTGCGAACCTAAGAATCCTGCTGCGCCAGAAATCAGTACTCTCTTCATACTTTTAATTAGACATTTGAGCAAAAATAGAGAATGCGAAGAAGAAAGTACTAGTAAACATATTAATATGCCTTTTCTTGACCTTTTATAACATTAACTGCGGTTTGAAATATGATTTTGATGTCGAGTAGCAATGACCAGTTCTCGATATAAAAGAAGTCGTATCTAGTTCTGTTTATAATCTCCTCTTCCGTTTCAATTTCACCGCGATACCCTTTCGCTTGTGCCAATCCACTAATACCAGGTTTTACATAATGCCTTAGCATGTATTTTTGAACTGTTGTGTTGTACTCTTCATTCTGGCGCCATAAATGCGGTCGTGGACCAACAACCGACATTTGCCCCAACAATACATTCACAAATTGTGGTAGCTCATCTATGCTTGTTCTTCTTAAAAAGGAGCCTATTCTTGTAACTCTAGGGTCATTCCTGGTGGCAGATTTTTCGGTTGTATTGTTGATTTTCATCGTGCGAAACTTATAACAGCCAAAACCCTTTTCATTAAACCCTGGTCGGTTTTGCCGGAAGTAAATAGGGCCTTTTGAGTCCAATTTGATTAAAATACCAATAATCGGAAGTAGCCAAGACAATAGGAATAGAAAAACCAACAACGAAAAGATAAAGTCAAAACTTCTTTTGTAAAACCTATTAAAAGGATCTTCCAAAGGGAAATCTCTCAGTGACAGTATTGGTAGATACTCGTAATAATCCAGTTTTAGGTTTTTGGTGAAAATGTCCTTGGTATCGGGTATGAACTTAAGCTTGATCAAGTTGTTATCGGCATAATTGATAAACAGACTTATTTCCTCATTACTCAATTCATGTACCGAACAGTATATTTCATCGACGCTTTCATCCTTAATGTAGCCCAAGCAGTCCCGAATATTAAAATCTTCCCTTTTCGTTGAAAACTGTCGAACAACGTGATACCCATACTCCCCATGTTTCTTAAACATTTTTGTGAGCTGGTCAATCTTCTTGTTATTGCCTATAATTACGACATGTCTAAGTCCTCCCTTGACCTTGTTCCTAAACTCCATCAGAAGGTAGTAGCTCAGAAACTTCAAAACGAAGATGAAAACAAAGACCGAAAGGAAAAATATACCAAGATTCAAACGGCTAATGTTGGGCTGTTTAAAAAATCCGATAAAGGCATATAGGCTTAGAAAGAAAAACACAAACTGCCTAAAAAGTAATTTGAGAATGTGGGTTACCTTGGTGAAACGATAAATTCTATAGAATTCGTTTTTAACCGAAATAATAATCCAAATCACAGAGATATAACTATGAAACAGCAATGGAAAACGAAACAATATGGGCAAGTAATACGCGAAAAGATTAATCACCAATAAATCAATTATTAGTGAGGTGGGGTGTATAAAACCAAAATACTTTTCTCTTTGGAACATTAAATCAAATAAATATCGTTATCAATTTTCGCTGTTTCTTTTTCTATTCCTATTGTCTTGACTCAAGGAGAGAGTTCCTCTGACAAATTTCAAAATAAGCCTTTTAAACTTCGCTAGCTTCTCTTTTCAAGCATTCTATCCAAGCACTGCTTACAGAATGATAGATACTTACCATTAATAATGCCCCAATTGTACTTTTCCTTGACCTCATCGAAGTTGGTTTTTACAAATTCCTGATAATTTGATTTATCTAAGGATTCCAAATGCTCTTTTACATCAGTACTGTTTTGAAAATAAAAGGCGTTCTTCTGCAAAATCGATTTATTGAAAGGATTGTCATGCGCAACGATAAGTGTATTCGAAGCCATGGCTTCCAAAAGTGAAGGGTTGGTTCCTCCTACTGAATGACCATGAAAATAAATCTTGGAATAGTACCTCAAATTATTTAGATGCTCTAAGTTATAAACCCCGCCTAAAAACTCGATTTTTTTGGAATTACTGAATTTCTGTTTCACATACTTGCCAAACTTGGTACTATTGTAATTTCCAATGACCAAAAAGCGCTCTTCGCTATCTGAAAGTTCTACTCCATCTAAAATTACTTCTATATTATTCTCCGGCTCCATTCGAGCGATAAGCATGTTGTATTGATAGGGCTTCACATTATACGCTTTTAAAACCTCCTGATTCGGATTGCTGAAAACTTCTGCCCCGTATGCTATGAATTCTGAAGACGCTTTATATTCTTTTAGCAGATAATCTTGGATACCTATAGAATCTGAAACCAAAAAATCACTGGTTTTCACGGCAAGTCTCTCGGCAACCTTTAAAAATTTTTGGACCGGACGGGAATATTTCGAACGCTTCCACTCCAAACCATCCATATTGGAAATGATAACGCTCTTTTTGGGGAGCATCCAGCCCCAAATTGAACTACTGGTATAACCCAATTGAAGAATTACGTCAAACTTCCGCTTTCGGGAGTCCAAGATGCAATTGAAATCATAAATAAACTGCCCGAAAGTTCCTAGAATATATTCTGGATCATATTTATGGAGAATCTTTACGCCGTGAAACGTAGATTCTTGAAAGGGATGATTGTGCGAATTATAGACATATACTTCATGCCCTTCCTTTTGCGCAAAAACCGAGAAAAACTCAGCGAACTGTTCAAAGCCGCCATAATGATTTGGGACACCCCTAGTTCCCAATATTGCTATTTTCAGCATAAGGTTTAGTGTTGGTCAAAATTATCAAAACAACCGTAAAAAAATAGACTCCCCGCACTCTTCCGAAAACCACCTCGCTAAACATACAAGAAAACATAAACAAACCATATACCAAAAGCAGTTTACGGTTTATACGCATGCCTTGATAAATGGCATAACCCAAAATCGCCAGCAGAATGAATAATCCAACAAGGCCCGTACGAATGTAGGTGTCTACATATTGATTATGTGGATTATAGTTTAAATGCTCTGTCAAGCCTAAATCATTGAGGCGGTTACGTAACGCTGTTTCGTTAGATTTTGCGGCGCCTTTTCCAAAAATGAATTCAGGCCAAGATTCTAGTGTCCCAATGGCCTCCCTCCATAGAATAATACGCATGGTTAGACCATTGATTCTTTCATCATTAGATTCAAGCTTTTTTTCTTTTAAAACAGAAAGATCATCAAAATCAATAATTTCTTTAAATCGATTCTGAACCGGTTTGAACAAACTAAAAAGAACTGTAAATCCGGCAACAAGCAATATAGCTTTCTTCCAATTCTTTTTAAGGTTCAAATAAAACAGCAAATACAAAAACAACGCCGTTAACAGAACCATTTTAGAACCTAGAAACAGCAATAAGCCAAACAAGGCAAACTGTATATAGTATTTGCTCTTTGAATCCATTTGTTCTTCAACAAAACAAATAGTAAAAAAAAGGATATACGAAAAGTAGACTGGATGATAATATTTTGAAAAGTTATCGAACGAGAAAAATTCGATATTGCCGATAAGTAAGGTGTCTATTGATGCTAAAAAAAATAAAACCATCCCTACCAAAAATCCACTCGCAGCGATAAAGTGAACCGAATTTTTTAAGTGAACTGATGAAAACAAAGCTGGTAGCAATACAAATGGCAGCAACCGTTCCACAGTAGAAAAATCTTTCAAGCCATTTTGGGCAGAAAAAATGGTGCTTAATAAGTAGCAGAGAAAAAGCGCTGTAAAAAGAACATTTATTTTGTTGTTCCAAAACTCAAGAATGTCAAACTTTCTCAAATAAAAAATGAGCGATACTATGAGCATCACATTGAACAATGGATGAAATAAGAAAATAGAAATCAAAAACCCAAAAGCGATATATTCTTGGTTTTTAAGGTCTTTGATTTTTTCCAAAAAACCACTTTTTGAGAAGAACAGACTAAACGAAACGGTTAATAACAATATGATTCCCAACAGTTTCCACACGGGAGTTTTATACAGAATGTTGGTGGTATATTCGATATAGGCGTACTTTTTATTTATCTCGTAACGGGTAGCACTCTTTTTCCGAATACCTTCGCTCAACTCAAGCTCAGACTCTTTTACGTTTTTCAAGACATGTCCTGACTTATCCAAAAGGGTTACCCATTTAATAGGATAATCATCAGCAGGGGAAACAAAATAAATTCGGAACTTTCTAAGCGCTATGTGTTCCAAGCCATCTGTTCGGGCTATCGAGTCATTTATCCATTCGAACTTGTATACCCTATCGAAGTTGACTTTGGATTCTGAACCTAAAAAAGGATAGACAATAGGTTTTACTACCGCCGGTTCTTTTTTATCTAAAACAATTTCTATTGCGCTAACGCGATTGTGTAGGGTGCTATAACCAAATTGGAAATACACAAAAACCACCAATGTGGCCAAAGCCAAGGAAAGCAGAATCATTTTTCTGTTTTCTAAGAACCGTTCAAGGATTGCTTTGTTTCTTTGATTTTTCAAGCCAAAAGCTTTGCTGTTTTAAAACTTAGGGGGGTGTTTTACTGGCAAGCCTTAAATATTCTTGATGACTTTTGCCGGAACACCTCCAATAACACAATTTCCCGGAAAATTCTTGGACACGACGCTCCCCGCTGCCACAACGGTTCTTTTTTTAAGCGTGACTCCATCTAAAATTGTAGATCCTGCCCCAATCCAGCAATCATCTTCAATAACAACGCCATTCCTAGAAACGCCTTGGTCTTTTATGGGTTTGTCACCGTCGTTGAACAAATGGTTTTCTGAAAATATCTTTACTTGGGGACCCATAATTACGTTATCGCCAATTTCGATTCCGCCTTGCCCGCCCAAGAAACCATATGCATTTATGGAAGAATTGTTGCCAATTTTAATCCCAACGCCCTTGTGGGCAATTACACCAGTGCATAATAATGTACAGTTCCTTGCAATGGTCACATTTTCTCCAAAACGAACTCCTTTTTCTGAAAGCGCATTTATGTAAACATCATCCTCAAGTATTAAATTTCTACCCGCTGAAAACAAGCTCCTATGTTTTATTTTAACTCGTTTACCTCTAAAAAAAAAGCCTTTTGTTCGTATCATCATTATCTTACCCCAAAACCCTCTGAGTAGTTGAAAAACCCTTCCGGATAAGATTATAATCCATTCAAAAAAAGAGTACTCACTTTCAATAGAATACTCATTGTTCTTTTTGATTCTAGAGATTAGTTTTCCTATCATTTTTGATTTTCAATGATGTCCATCAGCTGTTTTGCAGAACGCTCCCAAGAAAATTTTTTCACCCACTCCAATCCTTTCTCAATCATTTCCATTCGCTTACTGGGCGAATTTAGCAAAATGTTTATTTTCTCTGTTATTTCCGCAGGTCTGTCAGGATCAATAAACAGGGCTCCCGTACCACAAACTTCTTTCAAGCTTGTTCTATCGGATGATACTACAGGAACGCCACTTGACATGGCTTCTAAAGGTGGTAGACCAAAACCCTCTGCATAAGATGGAAAACAAAAAACCTTTGCCATTGCGTATACCATTGGAAGGTCCTCATCATCAACGTGACCCGTGAAAACCACCTTTTCCATTAAATTGTTTTGCTCAATAATCGCCGATAAGTTGTCGGTTTTATGACTACTTTCCCCAGCAATGACAAGCGTACAATCAATATCCTTCATTGCAAGCAATAGATTTTTGATATTCTTTCTCACATTAAGTCTTCCTAAAAACAGCACATATTTTTTTGGAAGTCCGTACTTCTGCCTAACCCTGGCTATATCCTCTGATACTTTCTCCGTTAGGGGTTTAAAACGAGAACTTATCCCGTGGTGAACAAAATAAACATCCTCTTCATGCGCAAGCTGGTGTCTTAGCACCCGAGATTTCTCCGAAGCTGAAATGGTTGCCACCTGTTTTGCATTCTTAGCCAATGGTTTTATCGCACGCAAATAAACGCGTTCCTTCAAGGAAAAAAACTGTGGAAAATCTAAAAAGAGAAGGTCATGAATATAAACGACCCCTTTTTTAGGTGGAAAAAACGACCCAAAATTCTGAAAAAGCACCGTATCCAAGTTCAGCTTTCTTTGATAAAAAGGCAAAACAAATGCATTGGCAAGAAGGTTGTTCCAATTATGGACATAGACCAAATGCACGTTGTTAAGCATAAATGGAAACAACATCCCTTCTTCTCCTTTATTTAAAAAAATGTAAAACTTATGATGTTCATATTTTGGGACAAGAAGCTCCTTCAATAAATTCTTTAGTACCACCTTTCCACTCGGAGGTCCTGTAAAAAACCATTTGGCGTCTATACCTATTTTCATCTATAATCTTTCTGCCTCCACCTTTAAAAGTCCTGCTCTTTCCCTTTCCTTTTGCGCTTGGCCAATGCCATAATAAACTATGATAAAAACGAAATAATAAAACCCCTGTTTTGGGATATCTGTTCCTATCAGGTTTATCATGAAACCCAATAAAAAAAGTAAGGACACTCTATTTCTGTTTGCAAAGAAAATTTCAACTGTCGAGAGGAGGAAAAGGACAAATCCTATGATTCCTTTTTCTGCCAAAGACATGGCTAAAAAGGCATCTGCAACCTTATAATAATATACTTTATCCGGCACTTCTCTATGACGGTTTTTATAACCCACGAATATTCTGTGCCCTGCACTTTTCGTGGATAGGTATCCTATTCCGTTTCCAAATGGTTTCTCATAAAATTTATCCAAAGAATATTGAATGAACATCCCCCTTTGTGATATTGCATTTTCCTTGGAATACGGATTGTAGGTTGCTATATACTTGTTGAAAATTTCATTGTCTGCCTTCACTAGATATAGTGCTGACGAAAGTCCCAAAATGGATATTATACCCAAAAAAGCCAACCCCTTCTTGGTGAGTCTAATAGCTCTAGGAGCATAAATCCCTATTGAAATGAGCAAAAGGATGACAATCGGTCCTCTTGAAAATGTGATTAATGCAACGGTAAAGAGCAATATCACATCGGCATACTGATGCTTTTTGCCTAGATAGTATAGTAATAAAATATATATACAGGCCAATTGACCCAAAATTCTAAAATCGAAAACAAAACCGGTATTTCTAGGAATCGTTCTTTTAATAAAGAGGGATGCATCGGGAGATGCTTCCTTAAATATGATTCCTTCAGAGAACAGTTCGGACATGCGAACTCCAAAATCGGGATGTAGGTAAACAATGATGCAACCAACGAAGGTGTATCTCAAAAAGAGCAATAAATAGTCAAAGTCGATGTTTTGATCTTTCTTTTTTAGAACAACAAGTAAAAAAAGAATCAAGGGAAGGGTTTCCTGAGGAAAAATAGGCAAACTATACTTAAGGTTGTAAAGGCTGAACACCAAAATATAAATGGCCAATAATAGCGTCCACTTCAGTTTTAAAATCCTATCTACGTACAGTTTTGTTGAATTTCCATACATCCGAAGAATAAAAATCCCGATAGGCACATAGTTGCACAAGAGGTTCAACACATTGAACGAGAAGCTATTTCTAGGTAAAAAAGGCCCCATAATCAACCGGGAGATAAGCATCAATATCAAAATAGAAGTAATATCGTTCTTTATCAGAATTCTGTAATAGGATATAATCAGAATTGGTATGGCCGGGATAAAGGCATACTTGTAGGCGTTAAAAACAAGAATAATCAACACTACAATCAATAGAAGATAAACATCAATTTTACGTTTGTCTAAAACCGATATTTTCATGCCATTAGCTTTAGAAATGCCTTTGTAACATTCTGAATGTTCCCTTCTTCCATACACTTAGGGTCGGTCAGTGGGTCCGATATCAATCCCTTAGCGCTATGGCTTAATAAATATTTGGAGAATTCAGCTATGGGCATTTTGTGCTTTTTATTTTCATTCCAAAGTGACAACAGCTCTTCAATATTGGCAACCTCCCTTAGGGTTTCCAAAGTAATATTTTGGCAGTTTTGCAGTTTATCAAAAAAAATCGGAACGAATAAAAATGCTGGTTTACCATAAAGTGCAGCTTCATAGGCAATCGAACCTGACACACTGAAAATAGCTTTGGCATCTTGAATTATCCGATGCGAATTTATGTGTTCATTTAAAAGAACAAGATTCCTTAATCGTTTTATTTTCTTAAAAAAAGAGAACGATCTATCCCCTATGGCATTGGTATGCTCCTTTACCACCAAGTACCAATCATCTGGCAATATTCGCCAGATATTTTGAATATTAATGTACTGGTTATCATAATATCTTCCGACAATGTCCACAGAAGCCTCAGGTTGTTTGTGTAATGTGTAAACAACAAAGTTCTTTTTTTCAATTTGGTCGAAATCCTTTGTACGAACGAAGGGATATGTTAATCTGTTCCATTCTTCTGTAAAGCCCTTTCTCAATCTTCCAGCAAGGTTGGTTGGCGAAACGGAAGGGTCGTCTAGTTCCATGTTCTTTTGGGTAAAGAACCTCGTACTTCGTTTTAGCTTACTTAATAGTGTCATGGATTTCATGACTCGTTTCTCGTTGACCACGGATTCTGTCGGCCGTTGCACGTTTATGATGTCTCCTTCTTTATACGTGTCAAAAGTTACATCCTCATAGATTTCGGATTGGAATTCATCAGTTAAGAACGTAAAGTGATATGCTGGTATTCGAATCGTTTGTGGGTGCAAGTAGGTGCACGACAATTCTTTTCTGATTTTGAGCATTCTGCAGATCATGACCTCATGCGCATAGGTCGTTTCGCCAAAAACGAACGAAATCCCATTTACTTTGATAAAATCGTATATGGGTTTTTGAATGTTCTGCAGAAACTCATAGCCCCAACCACCATAATATTTAAGTGCCCGATCAACGGATACCAGTTCGTTCAATTTGAAATCACCTATCTTCTCATTACTTACATTACCTTTTTTCTTATTTATCAATAGCAGTTTTTCTTGGCTATAGGTTGGTAGGAGATAATCATAAAGCTTTTTGTTAAGCACAATCCAATATACTTCCACATCCCTGTTCTCTAGCTCTTTTGCTATAGCATCAAAAAAAAAGGTCTTTTTATAGTTTGTGACGAAACAGATACTTTTCACACTCTTTTGAATTTACTGATTATGATGGTTTTTTCCTCATTACTGAAAAATGGTAAAACAAACCATATGGAAAGCACACTTGACAGAAGAAGCAAAATCTTAATGGTAAGGGATATAAAACCATAATCCAGAATTGCCCCTATTCCAAAATTTACGGCCAAAATCAAGGCAGAAAATACTATTTTGTTTCTGGGTATCTCTATCTTATAATAACTGCGGCCTTTGTAATAGGTTAACAAAAATATCGCGCCAAAGGTCACAAACTTAATAATTCCTATCCCTAGTAACCCCATTTGGTTTATCAGCAAATATTCAAGAGCCATCCCTAAGAAAACCCCAATTCCAACAATAAGCGGTATGGACCATGTTTTTTTTGAATATTGTATGGTTTGATGTATGAGATAATAACCACTTTGGAATATTGCCCCTATCAATATCCATGGTAAAAACCCAAATACCCCCAAATATTCCTCGCCACCTATTGCCTGAAGCACATGATAGCCCAAGAAGTAAATACAAATACTTACTATGGTCGAAAACATGAAATAATTTCCAATTAGATTCCCATAAAGCCTTGGGGTCCCCTTATTTCTTGAAATTGAAAAAAAGTGGGGTGTCCATGCTAGTGAGTATGCAATGCCCAAGGTAATTACAACAAAGGAAATTTGAAAAGCTACATTATACAAACCCAAGGTAGCGCCACCAAGTTCTCTTTCAATCAAAAAATAATCCAGTCGATACAGGCACCAAAATATGAGGGTTTGAAACATCAATGGAATACCAAAGTTTATCGCCTTTTTTGCATAGGAAAAACTAAGCCCCTTGAGCGTAAAGTAATTTTTATAGAGATAAAATGACGCTAAAAACAAAGGGGTTCTGGCCCAAAACTCGCCCTTTATCTTTCCAAGGGCACCCTCCTTTTGAACCACTACGAAGTAATATATCACTCCAAAAGAAATAAAGAACTGAGTCAGATTAAAGAGCAAATATTCTTTGGCTTTTCCTTCTACTCGAAAAAGGCTTAGGTTCAACAAAGGAAAAGTAAAAAAGAAAGAATATCCTATAACATAGTAGATATACAATGACACGTCGGCACTGGAAAGTGTAAATTGATAAATGAAATTATACACTACGTAGAGGAGAAGTACTACTAAAATATTAGCTCCGACAAGAAACAATAAAACGCTTGAGAAAAAGGATTTGAATTTCCCCTGATTGTTTTTGTAGTCAAAATAATAGCGCATTATTGACGGTGGAAGGCCATATTGCATTATAGCATTCAAAAATGTCCCTGCTGCCATAAAAACAGCTACAATGCCATATTCTTTTACACTTAACTGGCTAATGTAAATGGGCAATAATACAAAGGCCAGCGCTTGGGATAAAAACTGACCTATTGTATAAAGCGAAATGTTCTTGGCGAATTTGTTTCCCAATAATCGAATTTGCGGTTATCTCTATGGAGCTATTACTTTATCAGTAGTCTATTGACATACGGATCATAACTTCCTTCTTCATAAGCTTTGATCGGCGTATAATTATCAACCCCAATCTCATTTATGGAATATCTTACCTGAAGCATCAATCTTCTTCCTTCTTTGGGTAACAATCCTTTGTGTATTCCATAGGTGTTTACCAGGAAGGCTTCTCCTTTTTTTCCGGTGATATAGTTGATTTTATCTTTTCCATAAGTATCCTCGATTTCTGTATCGGACAACCTTCTTATTTTTTTAAACCTATCGTCATAGGCGGAGGTTTCAACATATACATGAGGGCCATTATCCAAACTTACATCTGTTAGATAGATGAACAACTTGATAAACTTGTAATCATCCACATCTCGGTGAAACAATTGGGTATGCTCCGCAGTACCATTGCCCTTTACGGACCACCAGCATCTCAATGCACTTATGGTTGGTTTACCGTGTAAAAATTTCTGAACAAATGAGAGTATTTTCGGGTCATTTGCAATATCCATTATTTTCTTGATGGAAACGATTTCTTCACGTTTATAATTGGCTACTTGTGTTGGCCCAGGAATCTCTTTTGACGAAAAGGTCCCCAATTCTGGACGATAACCGTCATAGCATTCGAGCTTCTCCAGAGAAGCAAGGATTCCGTTGATTTGCCCCTCATCCAACACTACCCCTAGCCGTGTAAATCCTTTTGTATTTACTTCTATTTCATTAGGATCTTCCGCTAGGATTGATTCACCGGTGAAATTTGAACTTCCGATTTTGGCCCCCTGTTTTTTTGCAATCCTCTCCCGATGTTTGTTTTTAACAACTAACCTTTGTATGTGGAATTTTCGTAATCTCTTGTTGAATATTTTCTCAAACTTGCTCATTCTTTAACCAATTAATAATTTCTATTTTAATACAAACCCAACGATTATGTCTTGAAACATCTAGCAAACTTGAGACAAAAGCTCGTTGGTTACCAA
This sequence comes from Bacteroidota bacterium, assembly GCA_039027495.1. GTDB lineage: Bacteria > Bacteroidota > Bacteroidia > Flavobacteriales > Flavobacteriaceae > Flagellimonas. The sequence continues at coordinate 18,235 of JBCCKH010000013.1, read as the reverse complement.
ACCGAATGCCGTGATTACTCCTGTTTTTCGTTTATTTGAGCTCTTATATGCCTTGTTCAAGACTCAATAACTCTTGCAGCCCATACAAATCCGAATAATCGTCTGACAAACGCAATTCTAATATTTTAGAGTTAACAAAGAGGCTATTAACTTTATTTTGAAATGCCTCATACGTCACTAGAAGCTCAGAAAAACCTGAATTCGGATAAATTGAGCAAGCCATTTCAAAAATAGCCTGATACTCCATAATTTCAAAATAAGAACTGCGTCCTACGAATTCACAAAAATCTTCAAAAGATATCTTATCCAATGCTGATGCGCCTATTTGTTTTTTTAAAATATAAAAGAAATCTACGGAACTTTTTCCTTGCATGATACCATGTCCGTGTACAGCTAAATTCAGGCGGGGTAGTAAGAACCTTTTTAAAACTTTTTGTTTGATGGATTTTGGAAGTATTGGAAAAGTCTCCAAGAATTTACCCAACTTCCGCTGAATTCGCTCTCCCAGTCCCAAGTAGTTTTGGGGTATTGGCAAATATGGAAAAAGGTCTATACCCCTTAAATAAGGTATTATTTCCCGTTCCATGGTAAGCATCACGGCATCATCAGCCAATATCTCGATGTCTTTGTTTTCCTTTAATAGATTTAAAACAATCGTGGTTTTTCCAATACGCCGCCAGGCGGCAAAAACCGACACCTGGTTGTCCAGTCTTATTGCGCTGGCATGTATCGCTAAAATATCTTTCTTGAACGCGATTATTTTGATAATTGCGTCCAATATTGCCGCATAATAATGAAAGGTAAAGCCCCTTTCAACTTCGAATACATATTGCTGTTCACTTATTTGAAAATGTATCTTTTTGTTGGAAAACTTATCCTTTATGTAAATACTTTCAGGACTACAAGAGATTCCTTCCGATACCGTTACGACCGTTTTGCTTGAATCTATCCCGTTTACTTGTTTTACCTCTATATTGATTGCAGCTACAACAGAAGTGCTGGCCTTTGAAGACCGAAACTCGGTTATATTTTTTTCCAGCCATTCCGAATCATCCGAGGTGACGCTCCAAAGCAATTTGGAAGACAAAGAAAATTGTATGGTCTCTTGCTGTCCCATTTAAGCGTTTAAGCGTTTTGATATCGCAGCTATTGATTCTTCAAGATAAATCGATTGTTGAGACACTTTTACGTTCTCAAAGGCTTTGGATAATACATGCTCTATGTTTTGTTCATACTGTTCCAAAATACTATTTCTTTTTTCCGGGAAAAGATACTTGTATGCTTGATACAGCCTAAAAATTCGACTGTCATCGAATTTAGTGGTATTTATGAGCGATGTAATCGTAGATGTGTGGTCATCACCTTCCAAATGCAGTTCGCTTCGATCAGCAATTTGTTGTAGGACGAGAACCTTGCTAAGGACATATCCTTCATTTTTTGCAATTGGAATCTTATCCAAAGGTATATGAATCTTGTATAAATTCAGGCGCCTCAAAAGATTCAAAATCTTTTGGACTCCATAATAGATTCTTGGCGATTTGTTCTTTTTTCGAATTCCGTTTAAAAAAATATTCAATCGTATGATGAACCTTTCTTTTAAATTGGACCGTCCCAATAATTCCGTAAACGATGCAAATTCCCCCGAGTATTGCTTGATATCAGAATAAATCGGGAAGACGTATCCCTTATTTGACACAAAAGTTCGGTCATCTGACAAAAAGCTATCACCTTGATAAACCTTTTTTAACATTAGGGCGCTCTTGCCTACACCTTCCCATCCCGAAATTATAACGGCACCTCCTGGTGCTACGTAGCTTGACGCATGGATACAAGCTGTCTTTTTGCCCAAAAGTATGATTTTAACCAAATCAAAGAGGATATCTCCCAAGGTGTTTAAGTCAAAATTCTTCTCGACTACAATGTTTGTGTTTTCACTTCCGATTTTCGAAAAATCAAAGGCAACTCTTCTGCTTCTTTTGTCTTTAACTATAAAATTTGTTCCTTCCGAAGCATACTTTGGGTGGAGCACCTTTTGGTCCGAAAAAAAGGCCTTGGTTACGAATTCGACCTTCAAATCTATATTTTGAGTTGTATCGCTCTTATGATAAAGCCAATTACTGCTTTTCAAAAAAGCAGTCCACTCTTTTGGGTAGTTTTCGATTTTAATACAACAACGTGAAGCGAAGTATAGATACATGGGACTAACGTTAGTTGAACAAGCTCAAAATGTCCTCCCGTTTGTTTACGCCCAACAAAGCGCATTTTTTGTTTGAAATCAACCTTGCCAAAGACTCATTTTCTTGCCTTTCTATGTTGGCGTCAGTCGCATAAAGAAAAACCAAGTTGCCTGCATAGCTATATTTATCAAACTCTTTAACGTAGTTGTTTATCGCAAATGTGTAATTGATGAAATGATTTTGAGCAATTATTTTTTCATTGTTTTTAGTTGCTTGTTTGAGCACAAAAAAATGCGTGGGTGCGTGGCAAGCTGAAACACGATTCCTGCTAAAATTAAAGTGAACCCTCTCTTTGCCTTCATAAACTTTTTGAAATAATGGGGATGATTCATAAAATCGAATTTCTTTCTTATCACCCTTACTGACGCGCAATGTGTCAACAAAGGGGTAGATTTTATTCGAATCATACAACAAGAAATTATCTCCAAAGAAAGATGACTTTTCATCTTTTAGCAATTGTAATGCAACTGTTGTTTTTCCAACTCCATCATTTCCTAAAAAAACATACGTGCTTTTTCCATTTGAAACCGCTGAAGCATGCATCAGATATTTTTCGAACTTATTCCTAAGTATCCAAAAAGTTGGCATTAAGATAAGTTCCCTATACAATTGATGAAACAGCATTTCTTTGTAGGAGTAATTTTTTATGGCCATCCTTTTCAAAAAATGCTTTAATCTACTTTTCAAGTCGTTTCGAACTTCGCCACGAATGGATAAAACAGTTTCACTTTTCTTAAGAAATTCACCCATGAAAAGTTTGTGTTGAACCATTATGCTCTGGTCAGTTTCATTTAAAAACACACCGTTGCCTATTTTGGATGTGCTTTTTCTGATTTGAAGTTCTTCTTCAAAATCTATGAACACCTCTATTTGAAATCTATGGTCCTGACTTGCTTCAATTCTGTAATTCTGAAGTGTTGACTGCACAAAGTGCCCAAAGTCATTATTATTTGTGGCTATAGCTACTTTTACCTCATGAACCAAAAAAACATGGTTTTTCATAGATGTAAAATGTTATCCACAAACTCCCTTACTGCTCCTTCGCCTCCTTTCTTTGAAAGTATAGCAATCCCTGGTATCGACTTTATTTTATCCGTTGCGTTTTCAGGGCACGCGGCCCAACCTACATTTGAAAGCAGTTCATAACAATTAATATCGTCGCCTATATAGGCGGTCTCTTCCAAGGTAATGCCGAGTTCATAACAAATTGCCTTGGCAGCTTCCAGTTTGCCTCCATGTTCTTTTCCTTGATATAGAAAGTCTACCTTAAGTTTATCAGCTCTTCTAGCTACTATTTTGGTGTTTTCCGAAGTGATGATGCCAGTTTTTATTTGAGCGTTTCTAAGCAGTTCGAAACCCTTCCCATCATGAGTGTTGAACTTTTTGAGTTCGTCTCCGTTTTCAGTGTAATACATGCCAGCGTCAGTAAGTACCCCATCGACATCTGACAAGAATAGCCTTACAGGTTTATCTCTTCGATTTAGTAGATGTCGATACATGAGGGTCTCCGCAACCTTCCAATCTTCTTCCTCATCCAGTTCAATTGCCGTATACTCTGGCATCTCTATTACACCAATTTCTCCAGAGATTCTGTTTTTCGATTTGTTGATACTGGCAATTGAACTCATATAAAAAGCCCCATTTTCAACCAAAATACCATCAAAATCCTGCCTTCGTGGTCTTTGATAAGGGTCATAGTTAATGGGTTTCCCCCTTTCATCCCAAAAAAAACGCTTCAATCGGGCGCAAGACAAGACCGAGTCCTTGGCCAATAACAGTTGAAGTCCCTTTTCAAGATCTATTGCCGTAAGTAATGGTGATGTGGCTTGGATTAAAACCAATTTGTCATCATCATTAAGCTGTGATGCACCTATATATTCAAACATTACACTTTCGGTAGACGACTGGTCTTGGGCATTTTCGGAGCTTCTCCTATATACTTTGGTTTTTGGAAGATTGAAGCTTTCTACAACATCTTCAATTTCACTATTATCCGTAGCAACTATGACTTGGTCAATACTTTCGTTATCTACTGCCGCTTTAATCGTCCAAAAAACCAATGGTTTACCACAAAAATTCCTAATGTTTTTTAAAGGAATTGATTTGCTGCCCCCCCTGACAGGAATAAATGCTATAACTGACAATTACGAACCGGTTTTTCTAAACTTGAGTTTTTCTCTCTGTACTTTTTCTATATCAAGAATTTCTTCTTGTTTATAGGACAAGGACTCATATGTCGCGTTCAAATCCCTACAAAGTTTACGTAAACCTGCGGGTTCCAATGATGCCGCATGATCGGTTCCTTTCCATGTACGGTCTTTGGTGAAGTGTCGCTCAACCCAATTAGCTCCCAAAGCGTAAGCAGCATTGTCAATGGCGATTCCCAAATGATGCCCAGAAAAGCCGACGTCCTTTACTCGATTGCCAAACTGCTCCTTGAGCCTTGTTATTTCCAACAAGCAAACATCCTTGAATGGTACGGGATATCCGGACGTACAAGAATAAATCACCAATCTATCTTTCGCTTGGTCTTTATCTTCGAAAAACTCAATAATCTTGCGTTCTTCATCCTGGTTGGTCATTCCGAAGGATAAGTGCACTTCGCCATCATAGGAATCGCGCAAAACTTCCAACATTTCGAAATGGTTATTGCATGCTGAGGGAACCTTAAGTAAGGATGGCTTAAAAGTTATCATTTCCTGAGCAGAAGTTGTATCCCATACCGATGTGGAATACTCAATTCCAATTTTAGAGCAGTATTCATTCAATCCTTTGTGTTGCTCAACATCGAATTCCAAAAACTCCCTATGTTCTCCGTAAGTATTTCCATAAGAGTTTGCAGGATTGGGGTGTGGTGCTGCATATTGCTCTTTTGTAAGCAATTCTTTATTATTTCTTTTCTGAAACTTGGCTACGTCCGCACCACATTGCTTGGCTAAGTCCAAAAGTTCAAGGGCAATATCATAATCCCCTTTATGATTACAGCCAATTTCAGCAATTACCTTTGGCTTCTTTTTTTCCATGTAGTTAAAATTAAATGTCAAATTTACAATTTAAGGTCCTTGAACCTTGGCAATTCCATGTCTTTTTCTGAGATTTTCAACTCCCTCTCTTGATATATCCAGTTTATACCCAAATCCTTGTCGTTATAAATCAAGCCACTTTCGGAATCTTTATTATAGAAATTATCGCATTTATAAAAAAAGTGTGCCTGATTGCTCAAAACAACAAATCCATGGGCAAAACCCCTGGGTATAAAAAGCTGCTTTTTGTTTTCGCTCGAAAGAAGAATTGAAAAATGTTTACCAAAAGTAGGTGATTCGGTTCTAACATCCACAACAACATCGAGAACCTCACCTTCTAATACTCTTACCAACTTGGCCTGTGCATATTCTCCTTTTTGAAAATGCAGTCCTCGCATTACTCCTTTGCTTGAAAACGACTGGTTGTCTTGAACAAAGTTTATCGGCTTGCCGATAGCAGTTTCAAATTTTGCCTGATTAAAGCTTTCAAAAAAGTAGCCCCGATTATCCTTAAAGATTTCAGGCTCCAAAACGTAACAGCCTTTAAGCTTGGTTTCTACAAACTTCATGTTTTAATGTAATAGGGCCATTAGGTTTTTTCCATACCCGCTCTTTAGAAACGGTTTGGCAAGTTTTATGAGTTGACTATCATCAATATAGCCCATTTTGTAGGCTACCTCTTCAATAGCACCTATCTTAAGGCCTTGCCTTTCTTCTATAACTTCAACAAATTGAGCGGCTTGCAGCAAGGATTGAAATGTTCCGGTGTCTAACCAAGCTGTTCCTCTATCTAGAATGCGAACTGTAAGCCTCCCTTCGCTTAAATAGGATTTATTCACATCTGTAATTTCCAGTTCGCCTCTTGGACTAGGTTGAATATTCCTCACAATATCAACAACATCATTATCATAAAAATAGATGCCTGGTACTGCAAAATTTGATTTTGGAGTTTTTGGTTTTTCCTCTATCGATACCACTTTATTGTTCTCATCAAATTCAACCACCCCGTATCGTTCTGGGTCATGAACATGGTATGCATAAATTACCCCGCCATCTGGGTCATTGTTTTCTTGAAGCAACTTCGCCAAACCTGAACCATAAAAAATATTGTCACCCAAAATCAGTGCCACCTTATCATTTCCAATAAACTTTTTTCCTATAATAAAAGCCTCTGCCAGGCCATTTGGTGCTTCTTGTATCGCATATTGAAATACACATCCCAATTGTGACCCATCACCCAGCAACTTCTGGAACAAGGGAAGGTCGTGCGGCGTTGAGATTATCAAAATCTCCCTGATTCCCGCCCATAATAATGTTGACAGGGGATAATAAATCATTGGCTTATCGTAAACTGGCATTAGTTGTTTACTAACAGATAATGTTATGGGGTGAAGTCTAGTTCCCGAACCTCCCGCCAAAATTATTCCCTTCATTCGTAATGTTTAGGTAGTATACTGGTTTTGATAGTATTCGAGATATTCACCTGAAGTAACCCTTTCCAACCATTTAGGATTATTTAGGTACCATTCAATAGTCTGTTCCAATCCCTCTTCAAATGTCACTGAAGGTTGCCACCCTAATTCGTTTACCAATTTTGAGGAATCTATGGCATAACGCAAATCATGGCCTGGTCTGTCCTTTACGAAGGTTATTAAACGGGCAGATTTACCCACCTCCCTATTTAACTTTTGGTCCATTAACTGACATAGCAGTTTTACAAGGTCTAAATTTTTCCATTCGTTCAAGCCACCTACATTATAGGTTTCCTTGGATTTTCCTTTATGGAAAATCGTATCTATCGCGGTGGCGTGGTCAAGCACAAAAAGCCAATCCCTCGTATTGTCTCCTTTACCGTAAATAGGTAAGGGACGATTATTTATGATGTTGTTTATGAAAAGGGGTATCAACTTTTCTGGAAAATGGTTCGGGCCATAGTTGTTTGAACAATTTGATATGACAAAATTCAAACCATAAGTCTCACCATAGGCTCTTACAAAATGGTCAGAAGCCGCTTTGGAAGCAGAATATGGGGAGTTTGGCGAATACGGAGTCGTTTCCAAAAACAGGCCATTATCCCCAAGTGTGCCATATACCTCATCTGTACTTACATGATAAAATCTCCTATTAGGATAATCATCTTTCCAGGATTCGCGTGCTGCATTCAACAAGTTGACTGTTCCGATCACATTGGTTTTGACAAAAGCCAAAGGGTCTGCAATCGATCGGTCGACATGGGATTCAGCTGCCAAATGGATTACTCCATCAAAATCATGTGTTTTAAAAACTGTTTTGATAAACTTTTCATCCGTAATGTCTCCTTTTAAAAAGTGATAATTCGTTGCGGTCTCCAAATCATGAAGGTTTTCTAAATTTCCCGCGTACGTAAGTGCGTCCAAATTATAGATTTCATAATTCGGATAACCATTTACAAATCTCCTCACAACGTGGGATCCGATAAAACCAGCGCCTCCCGTGATAAGGATTTTGAACTTATTGAGCATATTTCTCCACTTTTCTATTTATGTAGATAATAAACTCGACCAACAAGAATAATAAAATTAAAATAACAGGTATAAGTACCAAACGCTTTCCAAAGAAGGATTTCACCACTTGTTGGGTATTTCCAAAATTCAAGACATTTATGATTTCCTTACTTTTTTGAAGTTCGATTTTTTGTTTGGCAGAATTACGAATAAGGCTGTTCTTAAGTTGTAAAAGACCCGTAATGTCAAGAGGTTCGTCATTATTTAGGAGGAGTTTCCCCTCGGAAATAGCAGTGTTGTTTTTCCCCAAACTTTGGGCATAACCAAAAATAAGACTGTCTATTTGCTGAATAAGAAAGTCGTTTTCCTTGATTCGGATTTGGGCGTTTTCGTTGCTAATCTTTATTAATTCCTTGAAGTATTCGGAGGAATTAATATAGGCCATAACCTTTTCGGCAAAACCTTGTCCTTCCCTAGCATCCTTGAAAAGAAACTCTATTCTATGATTTAAGGCACTTTGTTTGGTAATTTCCGTACGGATAACATCTGAAAACTGAGTGTTGTTTTGAAACTTTTCCAAAAGCTCCAAATAATCCATATCCACTTTCTTGGAGTTGTCTTGCCCGATTGGACTCACTGAAATTTTAAATTGGGATAAGTCCGTCACCGATATTCCTAGGTTGTTGAAAAAAGTGGTGTCCTTGGATTTAATATTGCTCTGAATCTCCGCAACCACATCATATAAGTAATTCTCGCTATCCAAATTGGGTTTTACAATAACTTCTATCTTCTTTTTCTCTTCTGTAATTTGATTTAACCCAAATCCAATAGTAACGCCCAGAATTACTAACCCCGCGAGGATGAAGGCTTTCTTCTTCAAATAGAGAAAAAGCTTTAAGAATCCCACTCCCAATCGATTGAATCCTCTTCCGACGAGTTGAAACAACTGTCCTAAATCAATTTCGTCGTTGGATTGGTTCTGTTGTTGTTCTGCCATAATGGTTTATGCCTTAAATATTTGCTTCAAAATTCTATCGGTTATCAGATATGTTGGCTTTACGCCTGTTGTTCCTAACCCTCCGGATGCCAGTGTGCTTCCTGTTTCCAAGGGGTTGTCCGAGGCGTAGTATGCATAACGCACTTTTACATCCCTGTCAATACTCTTTCTGATTTTGGATGCGGATTGTATCGCTTTTTGATAGTGCACTCCTTCCATTTCCAGTCCAATTACTTTCCATGTCGATTCATGAAAGAACTTTAAAATATCCCTGTTTTGAAGAGATGTCCCCAAAACGGTTACCATTGTTCCTTCCAATACTCTCAATCCGTGTCCTTGGAAATCATCTGCACAAAGTTCATTTTCAAAGGGATAATTATCTGCCGTTCCTTCAAAAATATGGGCCGAAGGAATCATTAAGTCCCCTTTTCCGCCTTCCAAAATACCTGCCTTTCCCATAATAGAAAGGGATGCAACGTTCAAAAAGGTCTTTTTCCCGTCAATGTCCAACGGCTTCAAAAGCTCATCTATCGTTTCGTACGCCTGCTCGCCAAAAGCATAATCCATCACAAAAATAATGGGTTTGTCCCCATCTGACTTGGGTCCGAAATCATAGCAACACGCGCCTTCTTTGAACAGGGACGTATCGAAAATTTGAACATCTATATTGGCTCCGGAAACATCATCGATGAAAATCATCCCATTATCTTGTGCGAGTTGCTCTACTTTTTCTTGTAAACCCTTATGCTTTTCGGAACCTAGTGCTTCGTAGATTTCCAATGAACTCGATTCCGGAAACTCTTTGGCTAAAGCGTTTCTCGCAAAAATGGAATTCATGACACTATGCATATTGGCGCTTATGATGTGCAATGGACGATTTAACATGTTCTGGGCCAAAAGTGTTTTTTTGATGTTTTCCGCCCAACGCTCTCCATGAATATGGTGTCCCAATCGCTCCCTTAGCAAAGGACTAAAGGTGATGGTTCGCTTGTTTCCCGTAGTCTCTTCTTCAACCGCTAGGTTTCCGAGCCAATATATCACATTTAAGAACCTATCAATATCTTTTTCGGAACCTAACTTGTGGTGTACCGCTACAATCTCATCATAGGTGCGCCCTAGAATATTCGCAGCATGTATCAAGGCAACTTCTCGTTCTGATTCTTCTTTTTCTTCTTGTTTTACGAATTTTACGAACTCTTCGAGTTTTATCCAATCCCTCGTGGTTCTTTTGCCATCATCTACCAGAACTCTTTGGCAAATCTTCCCTGATTCGATGAACAAGAACGTCAAGTGTGTCAAAATATCATAAATGTCACTTCTTCCGCGAGTGATTTCAATATTCATCTGCTCCTCGTCAATGCGATAACAATTTCTTCTTCGCTTGGGTGGGACAATAGGTGTCAAATGGGATTTGGAAAAGCCTTCGTCAGAGGTCAAATTAATGTAACGACATTCCTCAATGCCTTCAGGCAATCTTTCCAAAACATAAACCAACCCATTCAATTCGGCCTTTTCTTCGGCGATGGATCCATAAATTTCCGGACGAAGGACCAACAGGGCATTTCTAAGCGCATTCCCCGAAACCCCAGAAGGTTTATAAAACCCACGGTTGAGCAAATGGCGCATGGTAATGTAAAGTCGCTCTATGGCGTTGGTGGACTCTTGGGCCCGTGTAGTTTGTTTAACCTCGATTGCCATGTTCTTTTCACGGCAAAAATACACCAATTCCCAAGATAGAATGCTTTTGGGGAATTTAAACTCATAGTGTAATTATATAACGTCGCAAACGTTGAGGTGTACAAAAGCATAAATGCCGTTAAAAGGGAAAATATGTTTTTAGTGGGTAAGATTTACTCTTTTCTGGCGTTTTATGGATATTTGCCGTCGAAATTTGAGCCCATAAATGGCTCTTTGAAACCTCAATACAATACTCTTATAGAACTCACCATGAAAGTAGGAATTTTAACCTATCATTACTCGGATAATTATGGAGCAGTTTTACAGGCATATGCTTTGTCAAACATATTAAATAACAATGGGCATGATGCCCAAATCATAAACCTTATTCCTAAAAAGAGTTTGAAGATTCGCCTCGGTAAATTTTTCAAACAAAAGTTTCTAACCTACAATTTCACTGCGTTCCGAAAGAATCATTTGAAAACCCATCCTAGCAAAACACTTTTTTACCCAGATTTGGAAAATTACGATTTCACTATTTACGACGCCGTTGTCGTAGGCAGTGACCAAGTTTGGCGTAAAAGTTTTACAGGCGGTTTGGGCTACAGTTATTTTCTTGATTTTGTGCCAGAAGGCGTGAAAAGAATTTCATATGCCGCTAGTTTTGGTTTGGACCGCTATGAGGGTAACGAAGAAGACGTGAAGGTGATTCGTGAGCTCCTAAAAAGATTTGACCTTATTACCACTAGGGAAATGAGTGGGGTGGAGGTTTGCAAAAACCTATTTGACGCTGATGCACATTGTGTGTTGGACCCTGTTTTATTGAATTCTGCTGTTTTCAATGACCTTATGGGTGAAAATGCAAGTGGAGGTTTTGTCACCCAATATTTATTGGATCCAAGTCCTAAAAAATTAGCTTTTTTAAAGAGAGCATCTGAACACTTGAAACTTCCTATTAAAATAAATTACAAACAGAGTGGTAAGCCGATTGGTATTTCTAGTTTATTCTTAGAGCGATCTAAACAAACATTTCCGCCTGTCTCTTCTTGGTTGAGCGGGATTGCCCACAGCCAGTTAATTGTGACCGATTCCTTTCACGGTGTTGCATTTTCAATCTTGTTTCAAAAACAATTTGTTTGCGTTTTCAATAAAGCTAGGGGTAAGACGCGGATGTCAAATCTTTTAGGGCTTTTAGGGTTGGAACACGTAGGAATAGATGAAAATGATTTACAAAATTTGGATGTCACACAACTAAAACCCATCGATTACGCAGAAGTGTCTCCCAAACTTGAAAAATTACGTGAGCATTCTCTAGGTCTACTGCTAAATGCTTTGAAATAAACTAGCTCAATCTAGGTTTTGTGTTGATATCTGGTCAGTCTATGACGTACGGCTGAAGCCCATCCGCTACTTTTCGGTCATTGGCCAAGCGTTGTACCTTATTTTGCCCCCCGAGTTTCCCTAAGGACTTCATATAGCCCTGAAATCCGCCATTCTGAATAGAAGTTACTTTTAAACGTTGCAAAATCTTTCCATCTATCAAATCAAAATAGTAGCTGTTCTGTTTTTGCATGGATTCATCTAGTGTGTTTTCAAAATCCTCAAAATCCGCTGGAAGTTTCTCAAATTCGACCAACCATTCATGATATGGAAGTTCACCTTCTGCCGGTGAAGTTTGAGGTGCTACTGAAAATTCATTTACTGAAGCGCCTGACTTTTCTAGAGCGTATTTCATGGCCTCCTCAACTTCCTTGGCAATAACATGTTCTCCAAAGGCCGAAATAAAGTGTTTGATTCTTCCTGAAACCACTACACGGTAGGGCTTTAGAGAAACAAACCGAACGGTATCTCCAATGTTATAGGCCCATAACCCGGCATCGGTTGAAATAATCATAGCATAGTCAACACCCATTTCTGCCTGTTCGATAGTTAGTCTGTCTGGGTTCTCATCAAAAAAGTTATCAGCTCGGACGAACTCGTAAAAAATTCCAGCGTCCAAAAGCAGCAGCATTCCCTCTTCGGTTTGCGAATCTTGGTAGGCAAAAAACCCTTCACTAGCTGGAAAAAGCTCAATACTATCTACTTTTCTACCTATAAGGTTTTCAAATTTCGCCCGATACGGTCCGTAATTCACCCCGCCATAGATGAACAATTGAAAGTTTTCAAACAAATCTCCAACCACTTTGCCCGTCTGGGCATTCAGTTTTTCAAAATACATCTGTACCCATGACGGAATGCCGGCAATAACCGTCATATTTTCATTCTTGGTTTCTTCAATAACCGCATTTACCTTGGTTTCCCAATCTTCAATGCAGTTTGTTTCCCAGCTGGGCAAACGGTTTTTTTGAAGATAGTTTGGTACATAATGTGCGGATATTCCCGAAAGCCTCCCAAGAGGAATTCCTCCTTTTTGTTCTAGGATAGGACTCCCTTGCAGAAAAATCATCTTTCCTGTTACGAAATCTGCATTGCCGGTTTCATGGATGTAGCTTAAAATAGCGTTTCGTGACGCATTTACTTGGTTTCGAATAGAGGGCTTGGTTATCGGAATGTACTTTGCTCCTGAAGTGGTTCCAGAGGTTTTCGCAAAGTAGATGGGTTTTCCTGGCCATAGGACATCCAACCCTCCATTGATAATTTGCTCCACATAAGGTTTTAGCTGCTCATAATCTCTAATGGGAACTTTTTGAGCGAAAGCCTCATAGTCGCCTATGTTTTTGAAATCATGGTCTTTTCCAAACTGAGTGTTTTCTGCCGATTTCAACAAAGATTGAAAAACCTTTTTCTGTGTTAATATGGGATTGTTAACCCACTTTTGGGTTCTTTTCGCTATGATATTTGCGAAAATCTTAGCGGCAATTCGTTTAAGTGCCATTATTCAAAATCGATATAATTTAGAGGATTTACTGCTTTTCCACTTTGCCATAGCTCAAAATGCAAATGGGGTCCCGTAGTAAGTTCACCCGTATTGCCAACCTCTGCAATCACTTCACCGGCTCGAACAAAATCGCCTTGGGATTTGGTTAGCGCACCGTTGTGCTTGTAAACCGAGGTAAGGTCATTTTGGTGTTTAATGATTATAACGTATCCTGTTTGTGAAGTCCATTCTGCGAACAGGACGGTCCCATTTGAAATGGATTTGACCGCTGTACTTCTTGGTGCAACAATATCAACTGCATAGTGTTTGTCTTTTACATTGAATCCTTGGGAAATACTTCCTTTTAAAGGTGCAAAAAGGAGTGTTTCCGAGGCTTGTACACTTTGCTCAAAAAGATTGTACTTGTCCTCTAGTTCCACTTCTTCCCGCAATAACAAATCCTCTCGAATAGGCGTTAAATCCACCGTTGATGGGTCCAATTTATAGCGTTCAAAAAGGGAATCCCTGTTCACCTCGGTATTTTCGACATCCCCTTTGAGCACTAGCCTCACATTGTCTAAATACCTATTGGTATAATCCAATACGGTTACCAAAGAATCGGTTTTATAGGTAAGTTCGGTGGCTTGTCTTTTTAAGCGGGTCGAAGAGTATCCAGGAATATATTCCCTAAGCGGACTAAACGCTATTATGAGAGTGGTCAAACCAATCAGTACAATAATGAACAAGGTGCCGGTAACAAATACATTGAGACGGTTCAGCTTGAAAGAAATTTTTTCTTCAAAAGTATTTTCATTCAGAATCACCAAACGATACTTGTGTAGCAGCTTTCGCTTGAGTTCTTTTCGCTTTTTGCCCTTCTTTGCCATAAAAACAAATATAATTCTTGATTTTCATTAAGCTGTTAAGCTTTTTACAATATCCTCACGAGATTTCAAATCGAAACAATTAAATAAATCAAAAAGCGTTGTGGGTTAGTAAACCTCTGGTACTTTTAGTACCTTTATCTTTTAAATCTTCAGTATGACCGGCTTGAATATTTTCTTGGGAATGTTAGGACCTTGGCAAATTGTTCTTATTGTGGTAGTAGTGTTATTGCTTTTTGGTGGTAAAAAAATACCGGAATTAATGCGAGGTCTCGGAAGTGGAATCAAAGAATTCAAGGATGCCTCCAAAGAGGATGATAAACTTGAACAGAACAACGGCGAATAGGACTTCCTTTCCTTCCGTATTACTTCTTTCAATAGCTTTTTCTTTTTGTTTAACATTGGGGTTACCCAATTGTCTTGGTTTTTGATGTTTTCATCCATTTTAGACCTATTGAGAATCAACGAATTAAAAATCTCCCCTCTTCTTTTTTGATTTTCACAACATTTTTCGCTTCGTAAACAACAATTGTTAATTCGCTGATATGATGTGAATATAGCTTGCGTTCTGATAAACAGAATGAAAACCTAATGGGTTTGTCATATCTGATAATCAGAAAAGACAATGAAACCAACCTCTACTACTCTACTTTTTAACAAAAGCATGCTTTTGCTGTGCCTTTGTTTTTCTACAGGTCTTAAGGCACACGCGTCCTGGAATGCTGAAGACAAAACCCATGTCTTGTCGGATATTGCGTTAGCCGAAGATCTACCACCAACATTTTCTGGATGCCCTCCCACTGATATTGTGGTAAGTTATACTCCTGGCGTTTGTGAAGCAACCATAACTTGGACTCCACCTACAGCTTCTCCAGATGCTGTTTCGGTAACGAGCAACTATTCGCCTGGCGATTCCTTTTTACCAGGAACCACAGCTGTAGTATATCGCGCAGAAGACGCAGGAGGAAATGTTACCACCTGTAGTTTTAATGTAGTTGTAGAGGATAATGAAAATCCCTCTTTTACTTCTTTTCCATCTGACGTTGTAATCAACGCAGACCCTTTAACTTGTACCGCACCACACTCATGGACACTTCCGGGGGTTTCAGACAATTGTCCTGCTGGAGAGGGAGTAGCGCCCGTACTTCAAGATTTTGAGTCTCTTGTACAACAGTGTTATGACTTTGAACGTGCTTCGGTTATCAACTCAGGACCAATAAATGGAAGTCGTAACATTGAGGTTAATTCTTTTTCTGCTTTTAGTTTCGCCGCTAGTTCTATCACAACGCCGGTACTTTATTTTACGGGCGATGGAGAGATTTCTTTTTCACACAGTATCAATATGATAGGCGACAATGCAGAAATTATCCTTGACATTCTTGATCAAAATGATAATGTGGTAATCGCAAATTTCTTTAGCGAAGTTTATACAACCACTGCAGTACAGCAAGAAAATATACCGATAACATTTAGCGGAAATAGAAAAATAAGGATTCGTTATGCGTCTACCTCTCCTTCAATATTTCCAGCCTATACAGGATATTTAGACGATTTGCTACTTCCTGGTACTATCGTCACCAATATAAATGATCCCAGTTGTGATTTAGCCTTCCTGTTCCGACAACGTAAGGATGGTACAGGGAAGAACAGTGGAGATGAGTTTGATGTTGGGGTAACTACTATTACGTATGAGGTAGAAGATTCTGCCGGAAATGAGTTTACCCAATCTTTCACAATTACCGTAATTAACAATTTAACACCTCCTACAGGTCAGACTGATTACACCTATTGCTTTGGAGATCCTCCACCAACACTCACTGTAACTGTGGGTCCCGGAGAAACTGCAAATTGGTTTGATTCTTTTGGAAGTACTGTAGCATCAAATACTACCTCATATACACCCCCTGCCACCGCTGATGTTGTTAGAACTTACTTTGTGGAAACCGTTAACGCTGCGGGCTGCTCAAGTACCTCTCGTCTAACGATTACATTGCTTCAAATACCCTTGCCTTCAACACCTAGTGCCCCATCACCAGTAAGTTACTGTCTTAATGACACACCTTCTGCTTTAACGGCAACACCAGATGCTGACCATGTGCTCAACTGGTATACCGTTGCAACCGGAGGAACCGCAAGCGCTACAGCTCCTACACCTGATACTAGTGCTTCGGGTTCTACTTCCTATTGGGTGAGTCAAACCAGCAACGTTACCGGATGTGAAGGACCAAGAGCTGAAATTGTGGTTGATGTCTATGACTTTCCAGCCGCACCGGCGTTAACCGTAGGAACGGATAGGTTATGCGTTGGTGATACCCCTGGTAACTTGGACAGCTATAACAATTCAGGTAATCCCTTGACCTGGTACGATGCTGCCTCAGGTGGAAATGTCGTTCCTGGAAGTACTGTTCCAAGTACAGCAACTGCAGGCACCACAAGTTATTGGGCAACTCAAACCACATCACCGGCTAATTGCGAGAGCCCTAGAAGAAGATTAAGAATTATTGTTGCCGATGCCCCACAAATCACTTCGCAACCAACTTCAGCGGTTATTTGCGATGCTCAAACGGTTACTTTTACTGCAGCAGCTGCAAATTCACCGAATTTACAATGGCAAATCTCCACAGGTGGGCCGTTTACAGATTTAACCAATACAGCTCCTTATTCAAACGTTACTACAGCTGCTCTTACAATAGACCCAGCGGATGTTTCCCTAACCGGAAACCGTTATCGCTTGGTGGCCTCGAGTGCTAGTCCCAGTTGTCCAGACGCTATTTCCAACGAAGTAGAAATCACTGTCAATGGATTGCCTAGCGGACCAGGGGTAACATCTCCAGTAAACTACTGCGTCGGCGATGTTACTTCTTCACTTACGGCTACTGGAAGCAACTTGTTGTGGTACACGGTAGCTACCGGCGGAACGGGAAGTGCCACGGCCCCAACCCCGTCCAGTGCTTCTGCGGGAACCACCTCGTATTGGGTCAGCCAGACCAACGGAAGCGGATGTGAAGGACCACGTAGTCAAATCGATGTGGTCGTTACCGCATTGCCTTCGGCGCCAGGCGTGACCAGTCCCGTTACGTATTGTGTTGGCGACACGGCTTCTCAACTTAGCGCTACAGGAACAAATCTGCTTTGGTATACGTCCCCTACAGGTGGAATAGGAAATGCCACGGCACCAACCCCGTCAACCGCTTCAGCGGGAACTACATCATATTACGTAAGTCAAACAAATGCCAACGGTTGTGAAGGACCAAGAGCGCAAATCGACGTGACCATAAATTCCCGTCCGGGAGCTCCAACGGTCTCTTCCCCCGTTACCTATTGCCAAAACGATACCGCATCCGCACTTACCGCGACCGGGACCAACCTGTTGTGGTACACCGTCTCCTCCGGGGGAACGGGAAGTGCCACGGCGCCAACGCCTTCGACCGCTTCAGTGGGAACGACCTCCTATTACGTGTCACAGACCAATGCCAATGGTTGCGAGGGACCTCGTGCCCAGATAGACGTGACCATCAACGCACAACCTGCGGCGCCTGGTGTAACCTCACCCGTAAACTATTGTGTCGGTGATGCAACATCGCAATTGTCCGCAACCGGCAGTAACCTATTGTGGTACAACGTGTCCACTGGTGGAAGCGGCAGTGCCACGGCACCAACCCCGTCCAGTGCTTCTGCAGGAACCACCTCCTATTGGGTGAGCCAGACCAACGGAAGTGGATGTGAAAGTCCAAGAAGTCAAATCGATGTGGTCGTTACCGCATTGCCTTCGGCACCCGGGGTGACCTCCCCAGTGGTGTACTGTGAAGGGGATGCCGCTTCGGCCTTGGCCGCAACGGGGACCAACCTGTTGTGGTACACCGTGTCCACTGGTGGAACCGGTAGTGCCACGCCGCCGACGCCTTCAACCGCTGCCGCCGGAACAACATCCTATTACGTCTCGCAGACCAATGCCAACGGTTGCGAGGGGCCGCGTGCTCAGATAGACGTCACCGTAAACGCACTGCCGACCATAGCCGTGTCCACCGCACCTTCGTGTGCCCCCGACCTGTTGACGTATTCACTGTCCGTCAACGT
>JBCCKH010000012.1:0-157830 GCA_039027495.1 Bacteroidota bacterium | reverse complement strand
GAGCAGCACAGAACCACTGTGGAAAAGGAAAAGCTGGAGACCGAACTGAAGTTCTTGCGTTCGCAACTCAATCCACATTTCTTGTTCAATACCATCAACTCCATTTTTGTGCTTATCCACAAAAACCAGGATTTGGCCTCGGACTCTTTGGCAAAGTTTTCCGAATTGTTGCGGTATCAACTCTATCACTGCAATGAGCCCATGATTACCCTTGCCAAAGAAGTGGAATACTTGGAAAACTTCATTGAGTTGGAAACCCTTCGCCATGATACGCAAAACCTGGACCTACAAGTTCATTTAAACAAGACCGGGATGGGGTCCTATGGGATTGCGCCCTTTTTGTTGATTCCTTTTGTGGAAAATGCCTTCAAACACATTTCGCATTTCAAAAATCAGCGTAACTGGATAAATGTAGGATTTGAGCTCAAGGAAAATACACTCCATTTCTCCGTAACGAATTCGAGAACGATGCTACAGGTAGCAACGGAACCCATCAAAAACTCTGGAATTGGTTTGGCCAACGTAGAAAGACGTTTGGAACTACGCTATCCGAACAAACATTTTTTGGAAATCAAGCAAGAAGACCAAATGTATTCCGTGAAGTTGAAAGTTCAACTGGAAACCATAGACCAAATGCAAGCCAAAATCGCCTGACCATGATACGCTGCGCTATTATAGATGATGAGCCTTTGGCACGAGAGTGTTTGGTAGAGTATGTTTCAAAAATTGACTTTCTTGAATTAGCAGGAACTGGTGAAAATCCCACAAGCCTGACCAAAATTTCGGAGAGCGGCCCTGTGGATTTGATATTCTTGGATATTCAGATGCCCATACTGAATGGTATTGAGTATTTAAAAAACACCCTGCATCGCCCGATGGTGATAATTACGACGGCATATTCCGAATATGCTTTAGAGGGTTACGAATTGGATGTAATTGACTACTTGCTAAAGCCTATTACTTTTGGTAGATTTTTTAAAGCAATACATAAGGCTAAAACATCTAACCAAAAATCAATCAATATTTTACAGGAAGATGGTAGTACTGAAGGAAACTGGTTTTTCGTGAAATCCAATGGCGTTTATGAAAAGATTTGGAAGGATAGGATTTTGTATGTGGAATCCCTTCAAAACTATATTGTCATCCATATGGAAGGTGAAAAACACATGGTTTTAATGACCTTGAAAAACGTTGAGAATATCCTTGGTGAGACGTTCATTCGGATTCACAAATCGTATCTCGTAGCAAAACACAAAATCACCTCGATTTCGGGCAATATGGTCAATATGGGTGATGTGACCCTTCCTATAGGAAAGAGCTACAAGAAATCATTTTTTGACCAAATCATACATTTAAACCTATTGAAGTAAAAATTTATGATGGTAATAGCTATTGCTTGACCCAGCTTTTCTTTAAGGCATCCATGGCCGCTTCAATATCGGTGACGTCTGGTTGCAACTCCAATGCTTTGCGATAGTTTGCTTCGGCTTTGTCATATTCCTCCAAAGCCACGAACGATTCGGCATAACTGTCATAGGTGTTCCAAGAATCTGGAAACCATTGGGTATTTTTCTCGAGTATTTGATTTGCTACAGAAGCCTGTTCATTTTCCAAATAATAATAGCCCAAATCATTGATGTCGTTTTCGCTGACTCGATACATTTCATTCGCCTTGAGTATTTCCAAAGTTTCCGCAATGCTATCCGGAATAGCGATGTCCATTTTTCGCTTAAACGCGATGGATATGGGAATCTTCGGGTGTTGAATGGTGTCTCCTTTAAGAAAACCGGTCAAAGCATTGGCAAAAGCCCCTAAGTTGAAGGCCTTACCACAACTTGAAACAATAATTACACTGCTCTTGGTTTCCAAATCCCGAAATACAAAGCTCGCATAACCCGCCGCTCCACCGGTATGAAAGGTTTTGATGGTCTTTC
Source organism: Bacteroidota bacterium (assembly GCA_039027495.1). GTDB lineage: Bacteria > Bacteroidota > Bacteroidia > Flavobacteriales > Flavobacteriaceae > Flagellimonas. The sequence continues at coordinate 155,896 of JBCCKH010000012.1, read as the reverse complement.
CATCGTCATTTTGGGCATTGTGCCATCCAAAACCATAATCGCTATAGGTGCTATCCAATAATTGGGTTTGTTGGTGGGCCCTTTCCATGGACTTTGCTGAAATGAGTTTTGAATCATACAAAGCCCGTTCCCATAGGTATAAATCATCTATAGTGGAATACATCCCTCCCGCCCCGGTCGTATAAAAAGGATACGGAAACGCTTCACCGAACTTACTGGTACCGATGACTATGTTTGGCACCCTTTGGGAACCATCGTGTACTTGGGTGTTTTTCATCCCCAAAGGTTTAAAGACTGCTTTTTGGAGATAGGCGTTCAAAGAAAGCCCCGTAATTTTTTCTACGATAACGCCTAGCATAATGTAACCGCTATTGCTGTACGCATATTTTTCCCCAGGTTGAAACAACAGGAGATGTTTTTTCACTTCATCCAACACATCTTGATTGGTCATTCCTTCATCTTGCATGCCCAAATCATAATGATTGGGAATACCCGAGGTATGAGTCATCAAATGGCGAAGGGTAACACTATCCGCATAGCTCGGAAAGTCTTCAAAATACTTCGAAACAGGGTCTTCAAAGCTTAACTTTCCCTGTTCTTGAAGTTGCATGATGGCCAAGGCCGTAAACGGTTTGGAAACTGAGGCAATGTAAAACCGTGAGGAATCCGTTAATGCAATTTGCTTCACAGTATCCTCCCAGCCCATAAGATTCCTATATACAATACTATCGTTTTGAACTATCAAAACTCCACCATTGAACGTTCCTTGTTCATAATTGAACCGTACAAAACTGTCAATCTCAGCATTGGGCACAATAGGCATTGGGGTGTTTTCCAACTTTTTATCAGAACAGGCAACGCAAGTCAGCACAAGGCACAATATGACACTTCCGAAAACACGCATAACTATGGATTTTACGCCAAGTTGTTTAAAAACCCACAAAAAAAATTGGTGTTTTGGGACATCCCCAGACTAACTATAGTTCCAATACACCTTTGCTCCCATACTTTTCAGGGATTTGAACAGATGTTTCGGCGTAGTGGCAGACATACTCTTAAAGTGATTGATGAAATCCGCTTGATCGTAATAATTGCTTTGGTAGGCCAACTCTACAAGTTTTTGAGGCTTATTGCCTTCATGGCGCTCCAGGGTTCGTCGAAATTTGACAATACCGGCATATTCCCGGAAGGGCATTCCCAGATGTTTGTTGCACCAGCGGGTAATCGTTTTTCGATGAAAACCCAGTTCTTCAACGATTTCATGCAATCGAATGTTGCCATCAGTTTTTTCAATAACATGCAAAACCTGCAGAAATCTGGTATCCAGATGGTTCTGCAAAAGGGACTTGAAAATTTGGTCCAACAAATCCCTTTTGTTTGGAACCGATGCGGTTTCAAATACTTCTTGAATCTTTTCGTTCCATTTGTCGCCAAGGCCATCAAAGCGTAAGACTTTGTTGCCCTTTAGAAAATCTTGAAGTGTGATAGGCAGGAAGGCATTGAAACCATATGGATTAAAAAGCACCCCGATTTTATCAAAATCACCAGCCAGATGCACATAGCCCACATGGTCAATCGCATTGGTGAAAACGGTTTCCAAATGCGGTGCGTCACATTTTTGATAGGTGCGCCCGGTTGTTTCAAGTCGTACGGTAACATTTTTGTACACGTTCAACGCAGTACGATACGAGGGATAGTAAAAAAGGCGTCTACTTAACTCGGGATTATTGGAAGTGTGGAAATAGTAGCAATCAATATAAGGAGTCACCTCAGGGGCAAGGGGTCGAATATTTTGAAATTGGTCTTCCAAGGTTATGCTTATCCTTGGAGAAGATACTAAATTTCAAAAGGGGACTTAGGGCTTTCTTCTGGGTTTGTCGGTTTGCTGCACCAATTGGTCATCTTCCCAAAGGCCGCTCGCCACAACATCGCCTTCTTTGCCATAAAATATGCCTTCCCCAAAACGCTCGTCTTCCTTCCACTGCCCCACATACTTTTCGCCATTCGGCCAATAGTAGGTTCCTTCGCCTTCACGTTTATCGTTTACATAAGCGCCTTCATAGGATTGCCCGTCAGGCCAGTAAAAAGTACCTTGACCATGGCGTTGATTGTTTTTCCATTGCCCTTCATAACGGCTACCAGTACTCAAAAGGGCCACGCCAATTCCGTTTGCCTTTTTATTTTTGACTTCACCTACATAATGCACCAAACTTCCTTTGCTTGTAGTGAAGGTCAGGTATTGTCCGTTTGCTTTTTTACGAAGTTGTTTTTGGAGTCTGGAAACTTGTGCCCGCATTTTTTCCAAAGCAAAGCCCAAAGAATCCATTCTGTTGATATCCAGTTCGCTTAATTCCAAAGTTGGTGCTATCGTGGTGTCTACCTCAGCAATTTGGTTGGTGTCAGTGCCCTTGGGCCTTGCATTTAATTCCAAAAAGGCTTTTGCAAAGGCCATACGAAGTTCCAAGGCCGCACCATCGTTTTCCGTTTCCGGGATGACACTTTCTTGGTAAGAACGAATGGCATTATCGTAGTCTCCACGAATAACCAAAGAATCCCCTTCCAAGAGGGCCTCATGCAGGGCCAAACGGGATGCGAGCTTTTGGGTAGCTACTTTTTCCGCTTTCATTTGATCCTTTAATCCTTTGGAATGGAATCCAAAATACAAAGCCATGATTCCAGCAACTACGGCTATGGCATATGCGGCGATGAGGTGGTTTGATTTCTTCATGATGTACAAAACTATTATGATGTACGAGTCTAATCATCAAAATGGATGGATGGTAACTTATTTTTAACCTTTCTAAAGTCTGGAGAAAAGTACATATGGAAACGCATGGTCCAATTTTGCTTGTAAATTCCGCCATTATCCAAAGACTGTCCGGTGGAGTACATCATCCCCGCTGCGACGGTCAATCGAGGGTTGATAATGTATCCCAAAGTAGTGGTCAAACGCAAATCTTCCATAGGGCTGGCCACGACGGGTTTCCCACTTTGCATGATAAGTTCAGCCTCGGGTGATACGTAAAACGTTCCCGGTTCAAACTTGTAATTGTTCAAGGGAACCTTTGCGCGCAGCATATACCGCCAACGGTTACGGAAAATATATTCGCTGTTCTCGGCAAAATCTTGCGACCAACGGTGCTCAATTCGAATTCTATGGTAAAACATAGTGCTGCCCAAAGGCATGGCGAACTGGTACTGATGCCAAATCCGCCATTCGGGTACCACGCTGCGGTCTTCTGAATCTTCATCCGTATTGAAATTGATACGCAACACCCCACCCAAGCTCACATTGAACTTTTTCGAATAGATGTATCCAATGGCATGTCGATTATAAATCTGACCAATTTGCCCTATGTATGGGGTATTTGCGGTCTCCTCAAAACGGAAATGTGTTTGTGCATCCCAAAACAAACGTTTGGAAATTCGAATATTACCGTAGGTGTTGAACCAGACACGCCCGATAGGGTCTTTGAATTCAGATTCTTCCGGCAAAATGTTTTCCTCTTGTGCAAAGATGTTTATACTCATGGCTGAGCATAGCACAAAACACCAAATGAAATGGGCATTGTAAAATTTTCTCATTGCTCCTCCGTATTAAAAGGTGAAACAATGCCCAGCAAAGCCAATACCGTTTCAGGGTCTTGCTCTTTACGAAGTTTACGCTCTAATTTCGAGGTGGATTCGTCTCGAAGCGCAAACAGGCGCTTTTGGGTATCTTCCAATAATTGGACAATGTCCAAGGCTTGGTCACAGGAGACTGGGGCAGCTGCTTTTTCCAATGCATATGGTACGATGACATTTCTATAAGCAGCCGTTATGCGTTTTTTGACTTCTTCATCCATTATCGTAGCCGTAAACGGGTTCCAAACAGCATCTTGGTACTTTTCAGCAATGGCTTGTTGTTGGTTAGGAAGATTTCCTAAGGCCATGGCCAGTTGGTTCAAATCCTTAAGGCATGCCAAAACGGTTTTTCCATATTCTAATTTTTCGTCAGATGCCTCCATTTGGGCATACGCCTTTAGGGATTGCTCTTTTGTGGACAAAACCCCATTCAAGGCATTTAGCATTCGAATGCTGGCGGTGGATTTTAAACTATCGATGCGCTGTTCCAACCTTTTGGTTTCTTCCACTAGTTGCTTATCCAACTCCAAAAACTGCTGTTGCTTCATCTCCTCGCGCAACCATTCGGTCAGTTTTGTAGAAACAGCCGACAAACCTTGGTTTGCATAATCAGCCATCTGGGCGATGTTGACCAGGTCATTGGGTTCCTGACCGTAGACACTATCGGTTTCAAAAACCCATGAGGCGTATTCTTGACTTTGACCCTCCAATTGAATTTGTTTTGGTGGGAGTCCGGTGGGCCAGATTTGCCCGTATAATTCATCCTGAGGTAAAAAGGTCAAGATTTGTTGCTGCTCGAACTTTAAAAAGGAGGCCAAAGGGTCAAGAAAATCGAGTTGGAGTTTTTCCACTACATTATAATAGTATTGTGCTTCAGGATTCGAACGAATCAATAAGTCCAATTGTGGATTACCCAACAAAGAAGTGCTGATTTCATTCGCGGCTTCAAAGGACCTTTTGGCATTTTGCAACTGGTTTGCCTCTAAACTGTCCAATGGATAATAGGGTACCTTGACCTTGAATCGCGGCATGAATTCCGACCTTCCCAAATCATTGAAAAATCGGTCTATACTCGCATATTGCGTGGCATTTTGTTCCAAAAGCTGGTACATGACCATTTCCTCTGGATTAAATTCTGAATCCCGTGCAGAGAGGTACCATTCCAATACCTTGAGGTACCGTTGGTCCAACACAATTTGGGTATCCTGCTCTAAGGTTGAATCAAACAAAGGGAAGGTTTGATTTCCTTCCGATGTGATTTTCTCTATTTTTTCCAAAAGTCCATTGGCGAAAAACCAGACCTCTGCTGGTTCACTTTCGGTGTCGGAATAGACTACCCAAACATCATGGGCAAAGCCATTGCGCAAAAAACGCCCTACCAATGAACTGGAATCATTCTCAATTCGGAAACTTTTTTGGGGAACGCCTTTGTCATACGAAATTTGACTGCTGAAAAGTACTTTGCTGACTTCTGAATTGTCTACCTCAGCTATTTTATAGGTCCAATCCCCATCCGGTCTTCCTTGGTCCAAATTCCCAAAGGCATCATGTTGTACACCGCTAACATTGATACGGTACTGATAGCCAACAACCTGACTGGCTTGGTTTGAGGAGAACTCCCCAAACTGGAACTTCCAAAATCCGGTGGGATATCCATTATCAAAAGCACCCGAAAAAGAAAAGAAGCTATCCTTTTCTTGCAACAAGGCGTTCACATTGGATTTGTACATCAAAAAGGACCCATCGGGAATGGAATCGCCATCAACGATTACGAAAGGATATTCGGCTGTCCCCGTATAGCCTCCTGCAGTCAGGTTGCCTGAAAAAAGCTGGGTTTGCCCAAAGGTTGTTCCTGAAAAAAACAAGAACAACAATGCATATCGAATACCTTGGAATAGTTTGTTTCTTGGTTTCATATAGCGTTAGGTACGACATCCTATCCAAATACGAGTTGGATGGACATCAAAACATACCCCTTACTTACGTATGAAACCTTATTTCGGTCTACAAAAGGATAAAAAAACTTAAGGAAATGTGCAGAAGCCTATGGGCAGGTAGTTTTTGCACTAAACGTATCTGCCGCATCAAGCGCGTCGTTGAAGGACATATCGCTGTGAAAAAGCATGAAACGGTCTATCCCATGAAAGCTTGAACGTGCTGAAACCTCCATGGTGTAAATGCCTGGAGTGTCAAAGGTTACGAAAACATTGTGCGCGTCATTATCAGAAGTGGAAGACTGCCATTTAAAATCATTGTTGTTTCCACTTCGGTATATTTTGAACCACCCGTCTTCAGAACTCCCTTCAGGATTAGGTGTTTTTCCAGTTCCTTTTGGATATACGATGCTAGCGCCGTCGTCCTTTGAACCGAAGAAATCCGCTGCATCAGCAAAACGCAACCAAGAGTCATTATGCTCGCTCCCTTGGGTGCCTTGGCGAAAGGAGGAGTTCCAAACGAACCGATACGTGCCCGTTTTGGTAATAGCGATTGGAAACACGACCAGTCCATTCCCAGGCTGTCCCAAGGTTTGATTTCCTATCCATACGCGATAGCCTTGTCCCGATGTGCCGTCGGCATCGTTGCGCAGTTCCCAATCCGAGTCAAACTCATTGTCTTCAAACTCCACGGACACCAAACCGTCTTTTTCTTCAAAATAAAAAGAAACTTGGCTAGGACATTCCGCGGTAGGGTTCGGATTTTCCTCATCGGAGCCTTCTTCTTCGGGGGTCCCCTCTTCTTCGATTTGCTGTTGCAAAATTTCCTGTAGGTCTTCGTCATTACTACAAGACCCTATGGCAAATGCAAAAAATAGAAATAAAGGAAGGAAAAAGCGTGTTCCGTAAGGCGAGGTTAAGCGATTGGGGCGCATAATACTTTTTTTGCCCTAACGCGATTCTTATCGTATTTGTTTTACCCGTATGGCTTTATTCGATGAACTACTGCAGATTCCTTGAATATTTTTGGGTATTATTGGGAATCAATCCCTATTCTTGATAAAAGTCTTCAAAAGTCTTGGTTGTCTTAAAATCATCCGTAAGGACTTTATACACCATAAAAACGACAAGGGCCTGTCCTATTAATGTGAGAAAAAAAATAAGCCTAAATCCCACGGGTAGTGTAGATAAAAGCACCAAAACAAAAAGGAAAAAGGTGGTAAATGCCACCAAATACATAGCAGTGATTTTCATTTGAATTCAGATGTTAAGAATTGATTTGTTCCTTAATTGACAAGGTTTTCTTCTTCAATGTATCCGGTATAGGTAATTGGGAAGCGATGCGAACTTCTCACCCGAAAATAGCCTTTTCCATTCGGATAGATCTCGCCACGAACCGTGTATGATTCTCGTTTATCCCGCATTTTGAATTGGACTTTGTATTTATCTTTCTCGGGTTTAACGCTCATCTCACGCATTACATCATTTACATTGATACCTGTATCTATTTCGTTATATCCAGATATCAACTGACGTTCCCCTGCATAGAACAAACGGCAGATTATGGAATCTCCCTTTATTTTCAGAAAATTTCCTTGACCATGAAGGTCGAGTACCCCGGCATTGCTTCCAATCGGCAACAACCCTGAATCCGCAACGTTTCCATAGGCGTTGCTCACCGTAGGTTTTGCAGCATTAGCCACAAACAATAAAGTTTCACCGTCCGAGAAGGGATTCGGCATATTTTCGGCGGAGGAAGTTTCGATTGTCTTGGAAGCAGAACAACCCGCTGCGATGAACACGGCAACCGCGGAAACCCATAAAAGCTTGATTTTCATAGTGTCTTTTTCTTGAAGATACTTCTTTTTATAGGAATTTTTTCATCCTTTAACCTTTATCTAAGAAACTATTATGGGCTATCCGATTTCAACCTCTTGTACTTTCTAGCATAAAAAATAACAAAAAGCAATCCGGCACAAGTGGTCACCGCACAAGCAAACCAAACATTTGGAATTTTGGCTATCTCACCTTGGTAGTACCAACCCGAAAGTAAGGCGCCCAATCCAATTCCTGCCTCGAGCCCTATGTACATGGTCGCCATGCCCCTTCCTTTTTCATGGGGTTTGCTCAAATCAATGGTCCAAGCGTTTAGCGCTGGGGAAATACTTCCTGCCGCAAAACCATACAAGCCGGCGGCAAAAAGCAAGCCTGACGATGTTCTTGCCACGCCCAAATATAAATTGGTGGCCAATAGCATCAACAACCCTACAAAGATTACGGTGGTTCTCCCATAGCGGTCGGAAAAGGAACCAGCGGCAAAACGAACCAAAAGCGAAGCCAAAGCAAATACGATAAAAAAGGTTCCACGGTTTTCAACGCCTAAATGCCCACTCCAATCGGGGATTAAAGTCAAAACCACCCCTAAAGAAACGTAGGTAAACAACGTAACTATCCCAGAGGGAAGGGCATCTTTGCTTAGAATTTCTTTTCTGGAGATTTTTAACGTACGCCATGAAAACGATTTTCTTTCCTTTAGGGTTTCAGGTAAACGCCAGAGCAAAAGCATGGACAAAAGCGCCATGGTCGAAGACGTCAGGAAGAGTCCGACATAATCGAAATACAGCCGTACAAAACTGCCGATGGCAGGACCAATGGCCAATCCAATACTAAATGCAATACCCTGAATACCCATAGCTTCACCCAGACGCTCCCTTGGCGTAACATCAGCAACATAGGTAGACGTTGCTGTGGGGGTGAAACCTGTGGAAAAACCATGAATGAGTCGAAGCAGCAAAAACCCAAAAACACTCAACCAAACGGTATAGAGCATGCCACAAACAATACAAACCATTACGCCAAACAACATGATAGGACGTCTTCCCAATGTATCCGTCAGTTTTCCACTGAAAGGACGCGAAAAGCCTGCTGTAAGGGTAAATAGTCCAATAATGAACCCGATATACTTTGCTCCGCCCATGTTGGTTAAATAGGCAGGCAATTCTGGAATCAGCATGTTGAAACTTGCAGAGAACAACAAAGACGCCACACATACCGAAATAAAGGTTTTGGTATACATTTTTTGCCTTCTTTGTACCGCTTTACGGGATGAAATCACCGCCATGATTATTGCTTACTTTTACGTCACAAAGAAACCGTATCGCATAGTTCGAAAAAAGGACATTTGTCCCGCCTGAAAAATGATTCGTACCAATCCCAAGTTACTGGCCTATTCAAAAGCACTTTTGGAAAGGGAACCTGCCCAAGTTTCCATAACCCACTATAAACGAAAGGAAGAAATCATGGGACAAGGGCATCGTTACCCCTATGTCGGCATCATCATCAAGGGCATTGTAAAATGCTTTATCAATGAAGCGAATGGAAAGGCGTTCATTCAAGAATTTATGACCGAAGGAATGGAGGTTGGTGAACTGGAATTTTTTGAAAAAGGTGCCGCGACTTGTTCCGTCGCTGCAGTGACCCCCGTTACTATTTTGGAAATTCCACACCAGTTGTTCCAAAAGTTGTTGAACAAGGAATTAAGCTTCAATCGATTGATTTTGGAATCGTTGGCAGATAAAGTACGGTATAAAGCACCTCGCCATGCTTTTCAAACCTCCTATTCGTTGGAAAGGAATATTGAGAAAATGGGTGAACTCTATCCTGATTTCTTAAAAGTGCTCCCGAAAGGTGATATTGCCAATTACTTGGGGGTTAGTGCTCGAAGTTTGAATCGCGCTTTAAAAGCACTCCGAGAAGAGCATGGTTAATCCAAACCTTCAAACCATCGCTTGAAGTCATTTACTTTTTCTCGGCTGACCACGACCTCTTTTTCCCATTTGGGTTCTACAGTAAGTTTCAGCCTTCGATTGGAAAATACGGTGACGTCTTTTATCGCCTTTAGGCCCACATAAAAGCTTCGGTTTACTCGGAAAAACTGTTTCGGCGCCAACATCTCTTCAAGATGCTCTAAAGTATGGGGAATGATATAACGTTTGCGCTTAGTAGTGACCAAATAAACATCACGTCCTTCGGCATAAAAATATTGTGCGTCTTCGGTTTGAATAGAGTGCAAATGATTTCCAATCCGCACCAAAAAACGGTCTTTGTAGCCCCCTTTTTGAAGTTGCTTCACCACCGGGGCTATGGCACTTCCAGCTTGAAATTGCTCCCGTAACCCTTCGAGTTTTTGTATGGCCCTGCTTAAATCTAGATACTTCACGGGCTTGAGCAAATAATCAATACTATTTACCCGAAAGGCTTCAATGGCAAATTCATCATAAGCTGTCGTGAAAATGACCGGCTTTTTCAAGTCAGTTTTATTGAAAATTTCAAAACTCAACCCATCGGTCAATTGAATGTCCATGAAAAACAAATCCACTTCGTTTTGTCGCTCTTGTATCCAAGGAACTGCCGTTTCCAAAGATGCATGCTTTGCGAGGATGTGAACGCTTGAATTATACTGTTTTAAATAGCGTTCCAGTTTATCAATGGCCAAGGGTTCATCTTCTATGATAACAACATTCATGCGAGTTGAATTTTGGGTAGTTTGATGGTTTTAGTGGTGGTGTTATGCAAAATTTCGATAGGCTGGTCCGTATAAAAGCTGATATCTTGACGTAAACGCTCAAAGATTTCAAGATTCAGGGATTGGTCCAAACGTTCTTCATGTTCATACTCCAACTGAATATGGGATTCTTGGTCGATTATCTCAATTTGCATGGATTGGTATTCCGAAGGAATAGTGGTCCGCACTATGCTTTCATATACAAACAGCAGACTTCCCGGTATCAACCACCCTTCTTGAAAAGGGGTTTGCATATGCAATTGTGTTTTGCGAAAAGGTAAGGCTTCCAAAACGCCGACAAAACCATTTAGGGCCTCTATCTCTTCTTTTATAGGAACGATTTCTTTTTTGCGTGATGAAAGCAAATACCGATAAATGGAAGCGAATTCTTCGGTAAGGCTTTCCGCTTTTGCGGCTTCTTTTTTCATAAGCACCAAAATGGCTTCCAAGCTTTCAAAGAGCAAAGTAGGATTGATGTCCTTGGCAAACTTTTGAAAGTTTTCCTCAGTTTCTTGCCTTAGGATTTCTTCTTGTTTGAGAATGGCTGTATTGACTTTATAGAGGAACTGATGCCCTACATAAAGCAGCACATATAATGAAGCAATAACGCCAAAAATAGTATTGAACATGATAAGTTCGGGTGCATTTGGTGTATAGGAAAGCACTCCCACAAAGTAGAGGTACATCGCACCAGAAACCAAAACCATAGTGGCAATCAAGACTGCTAGGGTGTGTAAGATGGTTTTGAGCACAAAACTTTCTGGCCGTTTGCGTCTTTGAAAAAACACCAAGGAATACCGTGCAAATTCTTGAATGAGATAGGCCAGTCCGATACAAACATAAAGTTCTTGCCCAAAAAAGGTATTTGCCAGTTCTTCTATAGAATTGTTGATAAGGATTATCAACAAATAGACCAATGTGCCACTGAATAATGGCGCAAAAATGCGAAAGAGCGGATGATGCACGAACAACCTATTCTTCATAGCAAAGGAAGTTTTACCGAGAACTTTTGTTCGTTTTCCACCTGTATGTGTTTTCCGGACAACAAATAGTAACGCATGTCTATATTTTTCAGACCAATATGGGTGGAGGTTACATTGGCGCGAGGTTTGGTTTTCGTGTTGGACACTGTCAAATGGCTTCCATCAGAAATAATTTCAATGGCCAACGGACGCTCCACATCCGTTCGATTGTGTTTCAAGGCATTTTCCACCAACATCTGTACGGTTAAAGGAGCAGTTTTACTTTCCAAATGCTTCTCATCTACGGTAACATCAAACTGGATATCTTCTTGAAATCGCGTTTTCATCAAAAAGAAATAAGCTTTGGCAAAATCCAATTCTTCCGCTAAAGGCACCAGAGTTTGACGATATGAATTCAAGGGATAGCGATAAGATTTGGCAAGGGCACGAATAAAAACTTCAGCATTTTTGACATCCGCGCGAATCAAGGCGGAAAGCGTGTTCAAACAATTGAACAAAAAATGAGGGCTCAATTGGGATTTTAAGGCCCTTAATTGCAATGCAGTTTGCTCTCGTTCCAACCGGACTTTTTCCAACTGCCCTTTGGCGTAAAGCTGATAGGAGTAAAATGTGAAATAAATTACATTGTAGAGCAGCACCAGACAAAAAAGAAGGACCCCAATTTTCAAAAACATGTGTGAAGCGGTTTCGCCATCCAGTCCTCCGCCATGAAAATAGAACTGATAGCCCTTTAAAAGCAAAACCACTGAACCCATTCCGGTAACGGCGTGTACCAATATTCCCAAAAGCAAACGAATTCCGGTGCGTTGCTTCCACCCTACCCACCGGTTCAAAAGCAGGTTGATACCCCGGAACAAATAGCTTACCAGTATGCCAGCGAAGCCCCCAAGCAGGATGTCACGCCAGTGAAAAGCCCCTTCAAAACTGAGGAAGTAGCAAAAAAACATGCCCACGGCGAAACCGGTAAGAACGATTCTAAGATGTCTGGCCATTTTAGGTCGGTTTTCGAAAAAGGATACGAGCTGCGCCATGACACCAAAATACAGATAATTTGATGCATGGCCCTTTGCATCGAGAGAAAGGAAATTAATCTAGCTTATCAATGGCCCTTCGGTAGTGAGAGTCAGAATTGATGGATTTACAAGCGGCGCGATACGCTTCCCGCATGCTACTGTCGGTATAGTCCATCTTTGAAGACAAGGCCAACAACGCTTCCGTTTTGTGGTAATCAGAATCTATGCCCTTGGCAGTATCAAAAAGGGTGACCAATTCCTCTCCATCCAAATCCAAACGGCTTGCATATTTCAATACTTCAGACTTGTGGTGGTCTGAGCTCAATCGGTCCAATACCTTGGAGAAGGTGTTGATATTCTCTTTTGAAAAAGATTGGTTTCTCACCATGCGTTTTAACACATGGGCTCTATGGCTGTCTGAATCCATGTCGTTCACATTTTTCAGCACATGGTCCAGTGTAGCGTTGTCCAAAGATGCGTTCAACATCTTGCTAAGCACATCATCTCTGTGATGGTCTGAAGTCATGCCATCCATCGCAGATAACATGGTGTGATAGCTGCTGGATGTAACCCCTGCACGGGTCAATGCGTTTTTGATGACCGAGGCGCGATGATGGTCCGAGTCAATACTGCGAGCCGTGCTCATTAGTATTTTCAAAGCCTCAGGATTCATATCGGGATTGCGAAGGGCATGTGAAAGCACGCTGGATTTGTGGTAGTCCGAATCAATATCCTTAGCGGCCAAGCATAGGGATTTAAATTGGTTACCCTGAAGTTGGCTTCCCTTTAGGGACGTTTTCAACACTTCTGCTTTATGGTGGTCAGAATCAATACTTGAAGCAGCTTGAATATAACTAGCAGCAGTGGATGATGAACCCAAGAATTGGTTTGCATTGCGCTTTAATAAAGTGGCCTTATGGTAATCCGAATCGATTCCTTCACGAATCACATTGAGAATGGAAAGCAGGTTTTCCTCTTTGGGGGATTTATCCAAAAGGTGCTTGATGTAAACCGTTTTTACCCGGTCATTTTCAATATTGCCTACTTCTTTTAATACGCCATAGGTGCCCGACTTTTTATAAATACGGTCTACCCGCTCTTTCGAACCTAGGGTGGTATGGCGCACTACTTCGAGTAGCACCTCGGCCAACCATTTTTTGCCCTCGCCGTCAAAACTTTTTTCAGACCCCCCTACATAGTATTTACGGGTTAGGTTTCCTGACTCACTGGATTCAATATAGATGCGTCGTTTACTCCCAAAAGCGGTCTTTCTGAGGTCCATATACCCCCCAGGAGATATCGCGGAAACATCTGCATCATCGTCTGTGAGTTTGATGTCTCCTTTGAACTCAACTTTAAATCGATTGCCGAATCCGTTATTGACCGAAATGGAAGTGACCCCTCTTTTCTCAATTCGTACGGATGTACTTTTTCGCTGCGCCTGTGCCTCGTCGGAACCCAAAAGAAGGATAAGCAGTAGCAGCTTTGTCAGCAGGGAAAGTAACAGTTTTGCCAAGAAATTCATGATTGTTCGTTTTTTGATTGATGAATGAAATGATTTTTGATTGATTGATGGTCCAAAGATGTTGCGACCCTTTTAAATGCCCAAACCCAATGTAACGAACTGGACCAAAAATGTAGTGAATTGTACAAAACCGCCGAATGATGGAAACAACTACTTCTTGAACCGTGCAAACAATGCCAGTTTTTTCCGGGAATTAATGAAATACACCCCGCTGAGCAACACGATGGCAGCCACAATGGATTGCAGTGAGATGGACTCATTCAAAAAATACCAGCCCAAGAGCATCGCCACGATAGGGTTAACATAGGTTGAAGTTGCCACCTTTTCTGGGGATACCATCTTTAAGAGATAATTGAAGGATGTGAATGCCAAAATACTTCCAAAAACCACCAACAATACCATGACCCAAATCACATCGGTTTGCCATTCCATTGGTGAAATCCAAGTTTCTTGAAACCCAAAACTCATCAATACCAAAAAGAGACCCGCAAAAAACATTTGATAGCCCGTATTGACGAAGTAGTTTTTGGGCAGGTCCGCTTTCCCCACAAAAAGACTCCCGTAACCCCAACTGAGCATACACCCAAAAATCATTAGAATTCCAACGATAGCATTTTCTTTGGCAACGATTTCCTTTTGGCTTATCAACAAATAAATCCCAACCATGCCCAAGACTACTCCAAAGGCGGACATAGGCTGAATTTTTTTTCCTTGAAAAATCCGCATCATAATCAAAATAATAAGAGGCTGAGCGGAAATTTCAAGTGCGGCGAAACCACTATCCACATATTTTAAAGCCCAGACCGCGAAGCCATTTCCAAGGCTTAAGAACAGAAATCCCGCAAACATGGTATTCCATAGCTGTTTTCGAGTTATTTGTAGCGTTTGCCCGGAAAGCTTTGCAATAATAAAAATCAAGAGACCCGCTATGGTAAAGCGCACTGCTGCCAGCATAAAAGGTGCTAGTTGCGCAACGGCGATTTTATTGAGTAGATACGTTGACCCCCATATCACATATATCGCGAAGAAGGCCAAAAGAATCAAATAGGGTTTGGATATGCGCATCGCCTTCCAGATTTTGAAAGCAGAAAGATACAACGCTAATAGGTTGTTTGGTGTTCTAGGGATTTTAAAAGGGGCTTGGGGAGGTTTTTGGGGTTGTTTTAAACATATTTGTTCGTATCCAAAAGATAAGCCGCCATGTCTTGCTCCAACTTTCGGAACATTTCGGTGTGCCGCTTCACTTCAGCTTCCAATCCAGCAATTTCCTCCTTGCCCAGAGATTTTAATTGAGAGACAAGTTGCTTCTGCTTGCCAGTAAAACTTTGAAATCCCTGCTTCAATTCATATAATTTCTCAAAACAAGAATGGTTATTGGGCTCACAGGTATACGAATTCAATTTACGAGAAAGTCTTTGGATAGTATTATGGTTTCTTTCCAATCGGATAAGAAGCTCGGAAAGTGGAATATTAAACTTTGAAGTAGCGAGTTCCATCGTTTTGTTTATGTATTTGGGTTTTCAAAAAGTCTCATTAAGTTACAAATAATCCTACAAGGTTCTACAAAATTAACTCTATTTTCTAATTTTTAACAGTCTCACAATTTAGAACCTAAAAAATTACAGTTGAATGATTTTCAACAATTTAAAAATTCGTTTTTCGTAAAAAAATGATTTTCTAACATATTCTTTTTGAAAAGATGTTGTAAGCTTAAACTTGAATACCTTAGAAGGTAATTTCCAGAAATGTTAAACAAAATGCAGGGTAAGCTTTTGAATACCCAAACAATTTTGCTTAGCTACCTTTTGTAACAAATCATGAAAAATCCCATCTCTAAAAAAATCAATCAAAAAAAATGGCAAGTAGAAACGTAATCTTAGTTTTTGGGTTCGTATTGGGGTACTATGGCATCGGTTTTTCCCAGAATCTTCCCAGTCTTCTTTTGGAGAAAAACATAAATGCCACCTTTTCTATAATTGCTTATGACGCGGACCAAGAGGAATGGGGCATTGCCGTAGCGACCAACAACATTTATGTAGGCAATAGCACCGTCCACATTGAACCTGGGGTAGGTGCTTTTTCCATTATTGCGGAAACGGAGCCTATGTATGCTGTCAAAGGTTTTGAACACCTAAATGCCGGGGAGTCCATTGAAAAAGCGATTTCTTCCACGCGCCAAACTGATGGGGCTGCCCATTATCGACAAGTAGCAGGGATTGACAAACTGGGGAATACTTTTGCTTTTACCGGAGAAGCCCTAAAATATTGGAAGGGTTACGCCAAACATATGATTGGGGAACATTATGTAGTTCTGGGAAACCAACTGCATGAAGCCGTACTGCCTGAGATGGCAAAAACCTTTGAAAGCGCGAAGGGCACTTTAGCGGAAAGGCTTCTGGAAAGCCTATTGGCTGGGCAAAAAGCAGGTGGTCAAATCACGGGGAAGCAATCTGCCGCCCTGGTGGTCAAAGGAACCCGTAACGAATGGTTCAACCAAATTGATTTGAGGGTAGACCATTCCAAAACCCCATTTGAAGATTTGAAACGATTGTTGAACTACCACTATGGACGTATTCGCTTAAATCAAGCCCTCTATGCTCAACGTGAAGGAAACACTACTTTGGCGGAACGAAGGTTGGTTGCCGCAGAAGGCATGTTAGAAGGCTGGACAGGAATGTATCCAAAAATTGCCATAGCCAACCTTTCCATACGAAACGAGGAGGTTGCAGTGCATTGGATACAGAAGGGATTGAATGAGAATTCGAATTTTAAAGCTTATTTACCTTCATTTTATGTTTTAAAAGACCATCCAGCGCTAAAAGGCTTGATTCAAGAAGAAACTTTTGACATTCGCGATTGGGAAAGCGCGCTTTCCATGTTGAGCAATCTTGGGAAGGAGTTGGAACTTATCTCGCTTGCCAAACGTTTGATTGCTCAAGATATGGATTCATCCCAAGTCTACTTTTTGCTCGGAAGAGCTTATTATTTTGAAAAGGAAAACGCGCAATCCATTCAATACCTTACCAAAGCTGTCGCGTTGGACAAGGAGAATATAGAAGCTGTAGCGCTACTGGAAAAAATCAAGGGATAAACCTTTTACAAAGGCATTTTAAATACGATATGGCCAAGATACTTTAGTACCTTCGTAAAAAAAGAAAGCGCTGTGCACAAATCAATTCTACTTTTACTATTGCTGGTTGGCAATGGTCTGATTGCCCAGAAGGGCTACACCGTCAAATCTGGAGAAATTTCGTTTGAATTTGTTGACAAAGGAGTAAAAGGTACCATTGGAAACTTGGCTTCTACCTCAAACATTGATTTTGACAATCCCGAGACTTCTGTTTTTTCTGGAAGTGTTGAAACGGAAACTTTGGATACTAATAACGGTATCAGAAATTGGTCCTTAAAGAATAGGAAGTACTTTGATGCGGACAACCATCCAAAAATCACATTTGAAAGCAACACCGTAAAGGCAGGGGCCACAAATTGGAAAGTGACCGGCCCGCTGACCATTAAGGGTATTTCCAAAAACATCACCATTACCTTTGCAAAGAAAGGGAATCAGCTTATTGGCACTACTGAGCTTTACTGCTATGATTTTGATATCAAAATCAAGAAAAAGCGTGAGGACAATCTTGTTAAGGTTAAGATGGTGTTCGAATTAAAATCTTAGCCCTTCGGAAAAATCAAGTTGTATAATTTTTGAACGCCCCAATTACCGAATGGAAAGTATACCGCAAAGAAAAGGGCCATTCCTAAACTAAAATTCCGGATTCCAAAAAACTGGTCTAGCAAATTATTGGGGTAGGCATAAGAGGTTTGTAAAGCATAGCCCAAAAATTCCAAAATACCCATCGCAATCAATCCATAGGCATATTGCATATGAAATGGCAGTCCACGAAGTAGAAGCGAGATGGGAACCATATATAAAATGTAGCAGGTAATCACCTGCCACCAAAACGTAAATCGGGCAATTTCAACTACCTGGCCAAACCAATTCATGCCCAAACCCCATAGAAAATAGATGATGCAGTACAGCATGATGAGTTTGCGGGGAACATCCCATTTGGCCTTGGCAAAGGCAATAAACGCTTGTAGATTCATTTTTTCAATTGATTTTCAAGATTTCCGGTCTTAATGAGGAGCACCAGACCCAAGATGGTAACGGCGATGGAAATAGTTCCGGCAGATAACCAATAGTACCAAACGACTCCGGCGTGTTTCAGAAAGGCAGATTCAATAGTACAGCATAAACCCAAACCGAAAAGTGAAGCGCCTAGTCCGCCTTGTAACAACCATTTCTTTTTAAGGTTTTTATCCAATCTTATTTATTTGGTTGAATTGACTTTACCATCAATTATTCGAAGTGCATCTTTAACCGTTTTCATACCATCCATATCTTCATTTTCCAAAAGGATGTCGAATTCATCTTCGACATCTAAAACAACATCTACCAAATTTGCGGAGTTGATATTTAAATCCTCGGTAAAATTGCTCTCCATTGAGATTTGAGCAACATCCACATCATCTGGCAAATATTGCTGGACTATGGTTTTTAACTGCTCGTAACGCTCGGTCATATCAGTTTGTTTCACTATACGTTTTAAAAATAATACAGGCATTGACATCCCCAAAACCAAAACTGGCTTTTGCCATAATTTTTCCGGAAAAGGGTATGGTTTCTTGGGGGATTTTTGATTTATCCACGATTGCTTCAATTTCAGGATGCAAATCTTCGCAATTTACATTTGGATAAATCTTTTTGTGCACCAACTGAAGTACTGTCCCTACGGCTTCGATACTGCCAGAGGCTGCCAAGCAATGCCCTACGCTTCCTTTAAACGAATTAATATAGGGGAAATCTTCTCCTGAGCGCCCAAGGGCCATGCTCCAATTTTGGATTTCAATCGGGTCCTTGGAAGTTGCGGTCAAATGACCATTGATGGCTTCAATTTCTGAAGGACTGATACCTGAGTCGAAGCAGGCCTGACGAATGCACCGTTGTACCGCATCACTATTTGGAGCCGTCATGCTTCCTCCATTGCGCTGACCGCCGCTGTTAACATGTCCTCCCTTAATCTCAGCGTAGATAGTAGCGTCACGCTCCAAGGCACTCTCCAAAGATTCCAAAACCAAGGCTCCTGCCCCACTCCCGGGAACAAACCCTGCGGCAGAGGCACTCATCGGACGACTTGCCATGTCTGGATTGGCATTGAATTTCCTAGGAAGAATGCGCATGGCATCAAAACCACCCCAAACATAAGGTCCGCTATCGCTGCAACTTCCTGCCAAAATTCGTTTTGCTTTACCTGACCGAATGCGGTCAAAACCCATTAAAATGGCCTCAGCGCCTGTTGTGCAGGCTGAAGAATTGGTGGTAACTTGATTCCCAGCACCCAACTTTCCGCCCAAAAAAGCGCTTATACTACTAGCCATGGTCTGCATTACGGTACCGCTACCCAATCGGCGAACATGTCCCTCATCCATGTCATAAATGGCATTCCGAAAGCGTTCTACGCCAGAAATTCCTGTTCCAAAGACCACTCCGGTTTCCCAATCGGGTTGTGTGTTTGATTCAAACGAAAAACCAGCGTCTTGCCATGCATCCATTCCTGAAATTAGGCCATAGACCAATCCGGAAGCTTCAAGGTTTTTGAGCTCAACTTTGGTAAAGTATTTGTTTAAGTCAATATTTTCAAGATTTGGTTTTCCAGCAATTTGACAAGAGAAGTTTAGTTTTTCCAAAAGTTCAATATGTTCAATCCCCGAAGTACCCTTTTCCAGAGCCTTCTGAAATTCGGAAAGACCTACGCCATTGGGAGCACAAACGCCCAGACCAGTAACCACTACCCTATTCTCCATCATCACTTTTTACGATCATTCCCGAAAGCGTTCCCTGACATACCAGAGTTTCCGAGGTATCGAACATCTTTACCCTACATTTCAGCTTCCCAAAACGGAAGTATACCTTTTCAGAAACCACACTGACTGTTTCGTCTGGGAAAACAGGTTTTAAGAACTCCATCTGGGAACTCGTCATTGCAATTTGATTTGCTTCCAATTGGTTTTCCTCAATTAAATAAATTCCCAAGCAAACCAAGCCTATCTGGGCACAGCATTCCGTGAGGATAACACCGGGAGTTACAGGCTTATCTTTAAAGTGGCCGTCATAAAAAGCCAATTCTTTTCGAAAGGTGAATGCCCCTTCTATGTTTGAATTATCTACAGCACTTATCGCGTCCACAAACAGAAACGGCTGGGAGTATGGAAGTTTAGGAATGATTTCGTTTGGTGTCAATGCCTTTAATTTAGCTATCGAAGGCTTTCGCCTCCATCTACTTTGATGACGGTTCCCGTTATCCACTTTGCTTCATCCCTGGTGAGTAAATAAACCACGTCGGCCACATCACCAGGCTGTGTTAACCTTTGGTTTGGATTCCGTTTTAGCGCTTGCTTTTTTAAATGTTCATGGTTGGGAATCATCCGAAACGAACGGGTATCCACCACACCGGCTTGAACGCAATTCACCTTTATACCGATTGGTGCAAATTCCAGCGCCATACTTCGCACCATCGCCTCCAGAGCTGCTTTTGCAGCTGAAACCGCGCCATAACCGGGCCATGGTTTGCTACTCCCTTCACTTGTAAAGGCCACCACACGAGCATCTTCAGCGAACAATTCGTTTTGCAATAAACTTTGTGTCCAATCATAAGCACTAGTCGCCATAGCCTCTATCGTAAGGGTAAAGTCTTGTGTTTTCAAAACCTCATCCGATTCATTTCCATACATGGGTTTGAGGTTGCCCTTTGCAATACTGTGAACCAAAACCGAAATTTTATCTTCCTCCAAATGAATTTGTACTTCCTTTATAAAGTCTTCCTTTTTGGAAGGATTCAACACATCCATATTTTTGGAAACCAAAATACAGCCGGATTTTCGCAAAGCCTCAAAGTTGGATTCAATGGCCGGCATATCAGCACGCCTGTCACGATGCAAAAGAATGAGGTTGAAACCCTTTTCAGAGAGTTTTTGGGCGGTCGCCCAGCCCAAACCACTGCTCCCTCCAAGTATCAATGCCCACTTTTTGTGTTTCATTTGCTTAATTCTTTTACCACTCCAACAAAATGCGTTGTGCCGAAAACCCTGGACCAAAACTCAACATAAGTCCTTTTTGCCCTTTCTCATGCGGTTGGTTTAAAAAACGCTCCAATACATAGAGCACGGTCACGCTGCTCATGTTTCCGAAATCTTTTAAAACCGTTTTCGTGTCCTCAATATTTTTTCCCATGCTACCAAACAGCCTTTCCACAGTCTCTACAATTTTCCTGCCCCCTGGATGGAAGATTAAGTTATCAATTTCTTCCATTTTGGTGCCATATGCTTCTAAAAATGGATGTATGATATTCGGAAAATGTTCAGCGATAACTTCTGGAACACTTGGGTCCAATATCATCTTAAGACCTGTATTGGTGACATCAAAGCCCATCATATGGGTCACATTTGGAAAATGGTACATGGCTTCGCCTAGCATGGCCGGCCCTTCATCCTGCTCTGATGAAGAGAGCAAAGCGCAGGCCGCGCCATCGCCGAAAATAGCAGCGCTAACCATGTTCGTCATGGAAAAATCATCTAACTGAAATGTGGCGGTAGGACTCTCTACGGCAATTACGGCTGCTTTTTTACCCGGATTGGCCTTTAAAAATTGTTTGGCGTACAACAACCCAGAGATACCAGCAGCACAGCCCATTTCGGTCACCGGTAATCGAACAATATCTGTACGAAGTCCCAAAGCATCAATGAGGTAAGCATCCAAGGAAGGAATCATAATACCCGTGCAGCTCACTGTAATGATAAAATCAAGGGCTTCAGGGTGCCAATCTACTTTTGCAAGCGCTTTTTGTAATACCTGAGTCCCCAAAACTTTCATCTCCCGGACATAGATGTTGTTTTTGTCTTCAAAAGAAGTTGCGGTAAACACTTCTTCAATATCCATTATGCCATAGCGACAATCCACTCCAGCGCCTTCAAAAATTTTGACCACTTTCCGCTGAAAACGTTCCTCTTGTCCTGAAAGCCATTGCTTTACGAAGGGAATGATTTCAGTTGTTTCTCTCTTATACTTGGGAAGCGTTTTGGCTACGCCTACAATCTTGACGCTATCCTTCATGCGCAGGCTTCGATTTCATAGTCCATAAATAGCGAAAGGCCCATTTCCATGCAATGGTGTGGGTCGCGTTTGGTATATTTTTGGAAAGTGCCATTAATTCTGATTTTCGAAAGCCTTTGGAAATGGAAATCAACCCATCGACCTTCGCGATTTTGGTTTTGATAAAGAAAAAGCTAAACCCTTTGAACAGCACGTAGGCCAAGCGGCTTCTTTGCAAATCGTTTATGACTACCCCAACACGGGCCAACCGGATAAATGCATTTAGAAAATCCGGTAGCCGTTCCTCTTCAAAATGATGCATGGTCAAGGTGTTAATCACAATATCACATGAAAACTCGGGGCCTGTTTTGAGAATGTCTCGCTTTTCAAAGTGTATGTTGGAGAAGTCCTCGCTTTTTTTTCTAGCGATTTCCAAAACATCATCTCGTAAATCTACTCCTATCAACTTGCTCTGAACACCTCGTTTCGCAAGAAATGAAGAGAGCTTTCGAAGTATCGTTCCATCACCGCAACCCATATCCAAAATCACGTATTCTTTGCTTACATCTTTCTTTACCAATTGCCAAACCCCATAAAGGGTAATCCCATCTCCTCCCAATAGACGATTACACCGATTTATATCTTGATAGGCTTCTTCAAGACTTGGCGTTCGGAGGTTCGGGTCGTCCATCAGCTCCGGTTGTCTACTTCGCAAGGTAAAATCCATCATCTTACAATTGGGCTTCCATGGGTTTGTGTTATCACTGTGTTCCAAAACGCTTCGGAATCGGGCAGCAGTTTAAGCCCTGTATCCATTAGGGTAGCATTCATAACCATATTTTGCAATCTTCTTCCCCACCAAAGGCGTTTGGCAAACTGGTTTTTCCAAGTTCTGCTATATGTCTTTTCCATTTGCTGACGTGTACAGGAGGCTTCATCAAAAAAATTGGCAATAGCATCTGAAGCTATTTTAGCACTATGCATGGCCATGGCCATACCGTTCCCGCACAATGGATGTATTAAGCCGGCGGTATCCCCACACATCAAAATATGGTTTTCCACGGGCAATTTTTTACGGAAAGAGACTTGGGCTATACTCAAAGGCTTTTCAAACTGCGGGACGGCGGTTTCAAAAAAATGAGCCAACCAAGGGTTTCTTTTCAATACCTGTTCTGTAAATGCCTTATGATTTCCTGCTTTCTTAAATGCCTGGTAGTCGACCAAATAACAAAAGTTAGTAATACCTTCCTCTACTTTAGAAAGCCCACCATAACCTCCAGAAAAAGTATGCAGGGAAACCAGATTGTCTGGATGTTCAAAACCGGAGTAGTGGGCCTTAACCCCTAACCAGCTTGATTTCTTAAAGAAAAAAGACCTTTGGAGTTCTTTATCCAAGTTAGAACGTTTACCGTAGGCTCCAATGACGACCGAAGCCCTATAAAAACCACCATTCTTTGTGTGAAGGTCAAATACATCATTTGCAAAGGAAACTTTTTCCACGGTTTCAAAATGAAAATCCACCGATGCGGACAAAGCAGCTTTATATAATATATCGTCCAACAAATATCGGCTGATACCAAATCCGCCCAGTGGCAAACCTACTTCTAGCTTGCGCCCTTTGGTGGTACCTAGTCTTAAATTTGAAATCTTGGGTAACTTTTCAAGTGGAATCGAAACGCCTAACCGAGTGAGATAGGGAAGCACTTCGTTGGATACATATTCTCCGCAAACCTTGTGTTGGGGGAAGCTATTCTTTTCAATGACCGCGACTTGCTTTCCACGCTTTGCCAAGTCCAAAGCCGAGGTTAATCCAGCGAGTCCCCCTCCAATAATGACAACATCATAGCGCTTCACTATTGGAAGATACATCATAAAAACAAAAAATCCCGGCTTTCACCGGGATTCTTACCTGCGTTGTATCTGATTTTAGCCTTTGGTATTTTCGTAGGCCTCGTCCTTTAATTCTTTGCTTGCCATAATGGCTAATTCCACACGTCGGTTGGCGGCTTTGCCTTCTGAGGTATCGTTACTCTCCTTAGGTTGGGTTTCACCATACCACTTAGTCGTAAAACGAGAAGAAGAAATGCCTTTACCAACCAAATATTTGGTAACAGATTCGGCACGTTGTTGGGACAATTTCCAATTATAGTCTTCAGCACCGGCACTATCGGTATGTCCTTCAACCAAAATCACGGACTTCGGATATTCTTGAAAGATATCGGCTAACTTGTCCAACGTATTTGCAGAAGTTCCCTTTACTTCAGATTTATTGGTATCAAAGTATACACCGGCATCCTCATTAAAGGTGACATTGATTCCTTCGCCGACACGCTTTACTTCTGCTCCTGGGATTTCTTCTTCAATACGTTCTGCCTGACGGTCCATTCGATTTCCGATATAACCACCAGCTGCACCACCTACAACAGCACCAATAATAGCACCAAGGGCAGTATTGCCTTTTCCGACATTGTTTCCGATTACACCACCAATTACCGCACCCCCAGTCGCACCTATCGCGGCACCTTTTTGGGTATTGTTTGCATTTTGAATGGCATTACAGCTTAGTATCAAACTCAAGGTAAGTACCATTGAGGTTGTTTTTAGGATTGTATATTTCATTTTAGAGCTTTTTAGAAAATTGGTAAACAACAGTAACGAGTTCCCCATCAACGGAAACATTGGATTTTAAGGTCATGGCTTGGTCAGAAATCGAGGTGATGTTCAATCGATAGCCTAGGCCTCCAGAAATATCTTTCCGCTTTTCGTCAATAAACTTGAATTGCAATTGACTGGAGTAGTTTTGTTGGGGTTCAACAACGGACCAGCGGAAAAAGCGGTCACCGCCGTTGCAAAGACTACCTTGATTAATGGTATAGCGCCCGGTACTATTGTTATCACGAAAGAACCAATTGCTCCCTTCGAAGCAAATGTCTTTGGCATCATTAAAAAGTACGGAGCTGAAATTTCCAGTGTTGTTTTCGTAGGAGATGTCATCGAGAATCCACGTTCCACTAAGCTGGTTGCGTTGGCCTCTGGCGTTTTTGGAAACTGAACAGGAACAGAATACCATTCCGACTGCAGCTATCCAAAGAAATGTTTGTTTCATCATGAGTACATTGGAGTTTATGGTTTATATACGGTTAAGACACAGGTTTTCGTTTTTGGTTTTGTTAAAATCTTGTTAAAGTGATTTCAGTAAGCCAACAATGCTTCAAGGGCTTCTTCAAATCGTTGTTTGGGCAAAAACTGTTCCTCAAGACTTTTGGCAAAGGGCACCGGAGTTTCCAGACTCCCTATCCTTCGAATTGGAGCATCCAAAAACTCAAAACAGTTTTCAGTCACTAGGGCTGCTATGTCATTGGCAATACCTCCAAACATGGTGTCTTCCTGAAGAATTATCAATTTACCGGTTTTTTTTACGGATTGATATACGGTTTCTATGTCGAGAGGTTGAAGTGTTCGCAAATCTATAAGATCTGCTTGAATAGTTGAATTTTTTTCCATGGTTTCCAGTGCCCAATGGACGCCTGCCCCATATGAAACAATGCTTACCTCTTCGCCACTTCTAATTTGGGCCGCTTTTCCAAAAGGAATATTGTAGTATCCTTCAGGCACATCGCCATATACACTTCTATACAATCCTTTATGCTCAAAGAACAATACGGGATTTGGGTCTTCAATGGCGGATATCAGCAATCCTTTTGCATCTACAGGAAATGCAGGATAGGCCACTTTTAACCCCGGGGTTTTGGTAAACCAGGCTTCATTGGTCTGTGAATGGAAAGGGCCAGCACCCACTCCACCTCCGCAGGGCATTCGAATGACTACATCAGCATTTTGTCCCCATCGGTAGTGCACTTTGGCCAAATAATTCACGATAGGATTAAAACCGGAACTCACGAAATCTGCAAATTGCATTTCGACTACTGCCTTCATATGATTAATGGACAAACCCATGGCAGTTGATACGATAATAGATTCACAAATAGGGGTATTACGGATACGGCTCTTGCCAAAATCTTTGATGAACCCTTCCGTAATTTTGAACACCCCGCCATATTCGGCTACATCCTGCCCCATCAAAACCACTTCATTGAACTTTTCCATTGCTTCATGCAATCCTTGGGAAATGGCATCTACCAAACGGATATTCGCGGATTTTTCCTGAGGTTCAATATGTTCTTGTGAAAAGGTTTGGTAGACGTCTGCCAATTCTGCTTGAGTACTACTTTCCACCTCAGCTTCCGAGAACGCAGCCTTCAGATTTTGGTCAATATCTTCTGCAATCAACTGTTTGTAATGGTTGATTTCCTTTTCTGTTAGTACTCCCTCCTTCAATAAAAAGTCTTCATAATTTTGGATGGGGTCCTTTTTGGCCCATCTTTTCATCAACTTTTCGGGCACATATTTGGTGCCGCTTGCTTCTTCGTGCCCTCGCATCCGGAAGGTTTTGAATTCAAGTAATACGGGGCGAGGCCGCTTTCGCAATGATTTACAAAGCTCATCCACTTTGGTATATACCTCTAGAATATTGTTCCCGTCAATGACTCTAGACTCCATACCATAGCCTTTTGCACGGTCTGCCAAGTCCTCACAACGATATTGTTCTTGCGTTGGTGTAGAAAGGCCGTATCCATTGTTTTCAATACAAAAGAGTACGGGCAAATTCCAAACAGAAGCCACGTTCAAAGCTTCATGAAAATCCCCTTCACTTGTCGCGCCCTCGCCTGTGAATACAGCAGTAACTCTTTTCTTTCTGCCTAGTAAATCCGCCAAGGCGATACCATTGGCAACACCCAATTGTGGTCCTAGGTGGGAAATCATTCCAACGATACGATACGCTTGCGTACCAAAATGAAAACTTCTATCCCTTCCTTTCGTAAATCCCGAGGCTTTGCCCTGCCACTGCCCAAACAGACGGTCTAAAGGGACTTCTCGAGAGGTAAAAACCCCCAGGTTTCTGTGCATGGGAAGAATGTACTCCTCTTTTTTTAACGCCCGCGTAACACCAACCGAAATGGCTTCCTGACCAATACCACTAAACCATTTTGAGATTTTGCCTTGCCGCAATAGCACTAACATCTTTTCTTCTATCATTCGCGGTCGCAACATTTCGTAATACAATTGTTTGAGCCGCTCGCGGTCTAGGTTTCCGATATGATATCGCATGCAGTAAAAAATTATGATAACGAAAGTACTAAAATGGAGTTCCATCCGAATGAAAAAGGTTGGTCAATATTCCTTAATTTTGAATAGTTAAAACATCCTTGCCATGAATGCCATACCCAGTGTAGATTTAAGGGATTTTACCTCGGAAGATTCCGCACGCAAAAAGAAGTTCATTAAAGAAATCGGAGCCGCTTTTGAGAATATTGGTTTTGTCGCTTTGCGCGGACATTTCCTGGAACCTGCCTTGGTGGAAGACCTTTACACCCAAATCAAAGCCTTTTTTCAACTCCCGCAGAATACTAAGGATAGATATGAAATTGAAGGCATTGGAGGCCAACGGGGGTATACCTCTTTTGGAAAAGAACACGCCAAAGGTCGCAAGGAGGGGGATTTGAAAGAATTTTGGCATTTTGGTCAATACGTTGAAAACAACGATGCCTTGAAAGCCGAATATCCAGATAATGTTTCTGTTGCTGAACTTCCTGAATTCGATGCTGTAGGAAAGGAAACTTTTCAAATGCTGGAGAAAACGGCACGGTATGTCTTGCGAGCACTAGCACTGCACTTGGAATTGGAGGAAACCTATTTTGATGAATGGATTACCAATGGGAATTCCATTTTGCGTCCGATTCATTACCCACCCATCAAGGAAGAACCCAAGAATGCGGTTAGGGCTGCAGCACACGGGGATATTAATTTAATTACCCTATTGATGGGGGCCCATGGCAAAGGCCTACAAGTTCAAAACCATGAGGGTGAATGGATTGACGCTATTGCCGAACCAGACCAGCTAATGATCAATGTTGGTGACATGTTATCAAGATTGTCCAACAACAAGTTGAAATCTACGATTCACCAAGTAGTGAACCCTCCTAAAGAACTTTGGGGCACCTCACGCTATTCCATTCCGTTTTTTATGCATCCCATAAGCGATATGCCTTTGAATTGTCTAGAAAACTGCATTGATAGTGAAAATCCAAAAGGTTTTGAAGACACTACTGCTGGCGAATACTTGCATGAGCGGCTTATTGAATTGGGCTTGGTCAAAAAATAGCTTATGGATTTAAAGGACCAATTAAGCCAACTTTTCCCCGAGCACATTCCGCAAACCCCTGATGATGATACGCCCATCTCAAAAGAGCGTTATTGGATACAAGATGCCCCTATCATTTGCAAATATGAGAAGCGCAAAGGCAAACCGGTCACCCTATTGGAAGGGTATACCGGAACGGAAGAGGATTTCAAAACGCTAACCAAAGACTTAAAACAACTATTGAGTGTTGGGGGAAGTTCCAAGAATGACGTAATTCTCATTCAAGGGGATTACAGAGACCGCATAATGGACTTTTTAAAAGAAAAAGGGTTTGCTGTAAAGCGCGTTGGCGGTTAGTTTTTCAACCTTTGTCCATAGGATAGTTCCTACGCTGTTAAATTTTGTGTCTGAAATCCAATGTTTTAGGAAAAAATTTTTGAGTTTTTTGTTTTAATCTTACTTTTAATCCCTAACCAACGAAAACTAGGCCCTAAATGAAATCATTGTTGCATATCACCAATGGGGACATGTTCACCTCACGGCTTAATACCCTCGATTTAAAAGGCGATGTTATCACTTGGCGCGAAATGCTTTGTGAAGGAAAGACCCTTAGCAACGTGGGAAGTGAATCTTTTTGGAAAACGCGATTCGAATTCTTGAACAAGCATTATCGCGTATCCAAGTCTTGGTTTGTAGAGAAAACTTTAAAGGAGTATCGCTCACTCTGCAACCACAAGCAACAGGATCATATTGTTCTTTGGTTTGAATACGACCTCTTTTGCCAAGTAAATATGTTGGCCGTTTTAAGTTGGTTAAAGTCCCATCGGCGTCATGCCGAAATTTCATTGGTTTGCAGTGGAAGGGAGGACAATAGTGGAAAATTATACGCATTGAACGAGTTATCCACAGAAAAACTGTTGGAACTCTACGAAAACCGAATCACCCTCACACAAGATGATATTGAATTCGCGGATTATGTCTGGCAATTGTATTGCAGTGATAATCCGATGCGATTGGAAAATGTGATTACCCATAATTCGTTCCAATTCGATTATCTATCCGAAGCGATTCAAGCCCATTTGAAGCGCTTCCCAACGATAAAAAATGGTCTGAACGATTTGGAGAACAGAATTCTGGAAACCATTGAATCAGAAAAACCAGAAACACGAAAAGCCTTGTTAGGATCACTATTGACCAATCAAGGTTTTTATGGTTTTGGAGACTCCCAATATGAAAGAATGGTATCCAATTTGCGTCCATTATTGAGTTCCCTGAACCCAGTAAAGTTGACCAGAAAGGGAAAGGACGTACTTCACGGAAAACTGAATTACTATTCTCAAATACGTGACAATCAACAATATCTAGGAGGTTCTTTAAAGTACAACTTCTTATACAATTCTTCGAACGACCGCATCCTAAAACTATAGTATGCCCTTTGAACCATCCGAGCTCATTCTCAATTCGGATGGGAGCATCTACCATTTGAACCTGTTACCAGAAGACCTAGCCGATACGGTGATTACAGTAGGTGACCCAGAACGTGTTGCATCCATTTCGAAACACTTTGACCGGTTGGAAGTCCAAAAAACCAAACGAGAATTCCACACTCATACCGGTTGGTGTAAGAAGAAAAGAATTACCGTGATTTCTACGGGTATTGGTACCGATAATATTGATATTGTATTCAATGAATTGGATGCTTTGGCCAATATTAATTTTGAACGAAGAACCCTGAATGAAACCCAAAAAGCGCTATCCATTATCCGCATAGGAACTTCCGGTGCTATTCAAGAAGATATTCCAATTGATTCTTTATTGGTAAGTGATATGGCCATAGGGTACGATGGATTATTGCATTTTTATGAATCCGATGCGATACGGGACTTAGCATTCGAAAAAGCTTTAGCGGACCACATGAAAACTCCCGGGTTCCTTTCTACCCCTTACATCATTGAAGGTTCGAAGCACCTTAAAACTATCTTTACACAAGAAGGAATACTTAATGGAATTACGCTAACCAACGCTGGTTTTTACGGCCCCCAAGGCAGGACCTTACGCTTGGCTCCTAAGATGAGAGATTACAATTCCAAGCTTTCCAACTTTACCTTTAAAGACAGACAAATCACCAATTTCGAAATGGAGACGGCAGGTATTTATGGAATGGCCAAGCTTTTAGGTCATGAAGCCATATCCCTTAATGCTATTTTGGCCAACCGAATTACAGGCGAATTCTCGGAAAAACCGAATGAAACCATTTCAAAGCTGATTGCGTTCGTATTGGATGTTATTTCAGAATAGAGCTTAACCTTACCTTCATACTAGACGTTTTCGCTTTCCCTATTTTTAGAAAAAACTGAGATGGGGGATAAAAAACTCAAGAATCGAGATATAAACTGGCTATACTTTAACGAAAGGGTACTACTGGAGGCCGCTGAACCCACTACCCCCCTTCTAGAAAGAATCAAGTTTCTAGCGATATTTTCTTCCAACCTCGATGAGTATTTTAAAGTCCGGATTTCCCAACTCCGCCAATTAAAAGGGGTTGACAAAAAAATCCGGAAACCACTCATATCCAAACCGAACAAAACGCTGAAATTCATCTTGAAAGAAATTGGAGAACAGCAGAAGCGTTTCGGTGAAATTATCCGGTCAACCCTTGAATCATTGAAAGAAGAAGGTTTGACTTTACATAGTATTGATACTCTGGGTCCTAACCACAAAACCTATTTGAAGCCATGGTTTGAAGAAAATAAGGAGGCCTTCATAATCGTGACACATGAAGCTCCATTGGAATTTAAGGACGGAGACATTTATATGGTAGCCTGTTTTGATGACCTAAGCTTCGAAATCATATCCCTGCCAACGAAGGAAATTGGACGATTTTTGAAAATTTCGAATGCAACGCATGAATACGCTTATCTAGACGATGCCCTGCGAATAAATATACAAAGGCTATTTCCAGAGAGAAATAGTATCGCTTGCCGCAGTATTAAAATTTCTAGGGATGCTGAACTGTATCTGTATGATGATTATACCGACACCGAATTGGTAGAACGTATTCACAAAGCGCTACCCCATCGGAATACCGGACAACCCACACGTGTTCTTTATGACCCTAAAATACCCGAGCAGCATCTGGAGCTTTTAAAAGAATTTTTTAATCTGGATACGGTTGACATGGTTTCCGGAGGGGTGTATCACAATGTTTCAGACTTCTTTGGTTTTCCCAATCCCTTTGATGACAATCGTTTGAGTTATTCGCCCAAAACCCCTCTTAACCATCCTCAGATGTCTTCCGCAATAGGTTTTTTTGAACTGATTTCTAAAAAAGACCAATTGGTTCATTTTCCATATCAATCCTTTGATGTCGTGGAAAAATTTATGGAACAGGCGGCTATGGATTCGGAGGTGACTAGTATCAAAATCTCACTTTATCGTATCGCGAAAAACTCAAAACTATCTGAGGCAGTGCTGTTAGCACTAAAAAATCAAAAAGAAGTGGTGATTTTTGTAGAAGCTCAAGCGCGGTTTGATGAAGAAAACAACATCAAATGGGGACGTATTTTTCAAGAACATGGCGCCAAGGTCATTTTCAGTGTGCCTAATATTAAGGTACACTCCAAAATTCTATTGGTAGAGAAGCAAGGGGAAGAAACGGTTCAAAGATTCGCTTATATTGGAACAGGTAATTTCAATGCAAAAACCGCCAAACTCTATTGTGACCATGGACTTTTTACGGCCAACACTCGAATTACACGAGATTTAGCTCAGGTTTTTGGGGTTCTGAAACGAAAATATATCGTCCCTAAGCTGAAGTATTTGTTGGTTTCCCCTTTCAACACACGTTTAACATTTTTAGAGCTTATTGAGTATGAAATTGAACAAGCGCGATTGGGTTTGCCCGCTAATATTACTTTAAAAATGAACAGCTTGGAGGATACCAAAATGATTCATGAACTCTTAAAAGCCAGTAAAGCTGGTGTTGACATACGCTTATTGGTTCGTGGGTTCTGTTGCCTTTCACCAACTCCAGAAGATGAACTGCAAGAAGGCGAGAAACCCATAAAAATCACCAGTATCGTAGACCGGTATTTGGAACACGGCCGCATTTATCTATTCCATCATGGCGGGAAGGAAAAAATGTATATGGGCTCGGCGGATTGGATGACCCGAAATCTGGACAGAAGAATCGAAGTACTTACTCCAATTTTAGACCCTGATGTTTTTCAAGAACTTCATGACATTCTTCAAATTCAATTGAACGACAACGTAAAAGCCCGTATTTTGGATGCGGCCGATAGCAATACAAAGGTTTCACCAATAGCAGGAGAAGCTCAGGTACGTTCTCAATACGCCATTTATGATTATTTAAAAACCAAAATCAATTGAAAAAAATAACCGTAGCAGGAGTTCCAGAGCATTTTAATCTTCCTTGGCACCTCGCACTGGAGGAAGGCGCCTTTGAAGACCGTGGTTTGGAGGTTGCTTGGCTAGACGTTCCAGAAGGCACAGGAAGGATGTGCGATTTGGTGAACAATCGCGAAGTAGATATGGCAGTGGTTTTAACCGAAGGTGCGCTTCGACATGCAGCTAGAGGAAATCCACTTACCATTTTACAAGAATATGTGGGTTCACCGCTACTTTGGGGTATTCATGTTGCCGCTAAAAGCGAGCATGAGCGATTACAGGATTTAGAAGATGCCCCGGTCGCCATAAGCCGAATGGGGAGTGGAAGCCATTTAATGGCGATGGTACACGCACAATCCTTAGGATGGCCAACATATTCACTTGATTTTCGGATTATCAATCATCTTGATGGTGCAGTAGATTACTTAAAAGAAAATCCTGAAACGTATTTTTTATGGGAACACTATACCACTAAACCTTTGGTAACCGCAGGTCATTTTAAGCGTTTAGGAGATTTTCCCACACCTTGGCCCTGTTTTGTCATTGTCGCGCATCCTGAATTTGCAAAAGATCAACCAGGAGTAATTCGCCATACGTTGGAAACCGTTAATCGCTATAGCGAAGAAATTAAGGACATCCCTAGTATTGACCGTACATTTAGCAATCGATATGGGCAAAAACTTGAAGAAATCCAAGCTTGGCTCAACACCACGAAGTGGTCGCAATCTCAAATAAGCAGAGAAACACTTCAAGAAGTTACCGAAAGACTGAGGTCACTTAAAGTACTGGAGCAACCTTTGGATATCGAATCCCTTTTGTACCAAGCTTAGGAAAAAAACTTATTTATCAATACACGGAACTTTAAGTCTGAGAGGGGTTTTTGAACCGTATCGGTCACATCAGGACAAGCTAAGGCCAGTTTTCTGTTTTCCTCCGTGTCTAAGGCGGTCAGCATCACAATAGTGACTTGGCTACGGAACGCTTCATCAAACTGCTCAGCAAACACATTTAAGAATTCCCACCCGTTCATCACCGGCATGTTGGTGTCCAAAATCAACAAACAGGGAAAATCTTCTTCTTGATTCCATTGCTTTAGCTGGGAGATGGCCTCCTTTCCATTTTCCGCAATATAAACGGGAAGGCCGGCATCAACTTGACGAATAAAGAATTTATTCAAAAAGTTGGTCGTTTCGTCGTCATCAACGAGTAAAATTGACTTTAACTTCTTCAAAAAAAATTGGTTTGGTAGTTTGGCTTCGTGACAAACGTACGAATAATCTTATTATGTTTGGCCGTTAATTCTAGATTTACCAAACGATAGGCTGGTGCCCAAGTTTTGCCAATAACGCATTTGTTTTGCTAAAATGTTGGTTGCCAAACCATAGGCCACGATTGGCACTCAAAGGTGAAGGATGCCCCGAAGTTAGAATATGGTGTTTGGTAGTATCTACCAATCTCGCCTTCTTTTTGGCAAATCCACCCCAGAGCAAAAAGACCAATCCCTCATGTTTTTCGGATAGAGTTTTGATAACAGCATCGGTAAAGATCTCCCAACCCTTGTTCTGATGACTGCCAGCGGTATGCGCACGTACGGTAAGCGTTGCATTTAAGAGCAAAACCCCTTGTGAAGCCCAGCGTTCCAAGTTGCCGCTCTTTGGATACGGCACCCCAACATCCACCTTGATTTCCTTGAAAATATTGACCAAAGAGGGCGGATGTGGTATGCCATCATTGACAGAAAAGCATAATCCATTGGCCTGATTGGGACCATGATACGGGTCTTGTCCCAAAATGACCACACGGGTAGAATGGAAAGGGCTGTGGTCAAATGCGGAGAAAATATGTTTCCCTTTCGGATAACATTGGTACTGTTTGTATTCACTTTTGACAAAGGCTACCAGTTGCTGAAAATAGGGTTGGTCAAACTGCTTTGTCAACAGAGTTTTCCATGAGGGTTCAAGGGCTACATTCATAGGGCTTTTGAGTGAT
This sequence comes from Bacteroidota bacterium, assembly GCA_039027495.1. GTDB lineage: Bacteria > Bacteroidota > Bacteroidia > Flavobacteriales > Flavobacteriaceae > Flagellimonas. Next base: position 121,509 of record JBCCKH010000012.1, on the reverse strand, counting down.
TCCACAAAAGAGTCCTTTTTTGTGGATTTTAAAACAAAGGATTGGGTTTAATGAATATCTTTAGGGTTTGTTTTCTACTTAATTAAATGAATCTCAAATATAATATCGTTTACCTGAAGAAACTGTATCCGCTTCGAATAAGTAGAGGAGTTCGCGATGGTCAGCATAATCTTTTTGTTTCCATTGCGGAAAACGGACATACGGGATGGGGCGAAACTTCCCCTGGGGAAAGTGAAGGAGCCGCCACGGCTGAAGCCGCCCAAGCCTCATTGGAAGGTTTTTTAGCTTCGGGAATTGCACTAAATGCCATTCATGAGGTATATGATGCGGCCCGAGAACATAAAGTTGCTCCCTGTGCCCTAGCAGCTTTGGATATGGCATTATGGGATTTACGCGCCAAGCAAGGTAATATGCCTTTATACCAGATGCTTGGATTCCCGTTACCAAAAAAAGCGACCTCCATCACTTTAGGGATTATGACCCCTGAAGAAGCCAAGGAACGTCTTCCGCTCATCTTGGAAAAACAAGGTATTCGAACATTAAAAGTGAAGTTGGGTAACAACGATGGCATTGAAGCAGATAAGGCCATGTATCAAGAAGTGCTTGAATACAGCAAAAAATATCCCATTTCCGTTCGCGTGGATGCTAATGGCGGTTGGTCTTTGGACGATGCGAAACATATGATGTCTTGGTTAGCAGAACGAGGTTGTGAATATGTGGAACAACCTTTAAAGGAAGGCCAAGAAGGGGATTTGCCCGAACTGTCTAAGAATCGACCTTTACCGATATTTGTTGACGAATCCTGCCGCTTTGCGGAAGACATTCCTAAATGGGCCCACGCCGTAGACGGAGTGAATATGAAGTTGATGAAATGTGGCGGGGTTACCGGAGCGTTACGAATCATTTCAACCGCACAAGCTTTTGGATTAAAGACCATGATTGGCTGTATGGGCGAGACCTCCATTTCTATTGCAGCTGGAGCAGCGGTTTCTGGTGTATTGGACCATATCGATTTGGACTCCCATCTTAATTTGAATCCTGACCCATGCGAGGGTGCACCATTAATAAACGAGGTTATTGTCCCTACAGAGGCTCCCGGGCATGGAGGACATTTTACAAATCCACTTTAATAAACAATTGCTTAGCTAAATACCATTCAAACCATGTTTGCTTCAAATGAACCCCTTTGCATTTTTATGGAAGGCGCATTGGATAACGATGCTGGAAAAATGGGTTATGGCCTCATGCGCTTCTCAAAACACCCTATTGTTTGTGTCATTGATTCCAATTTTCAAGGAAAAACGGTTCGGGAGGCCGTAGGACTTCCGTATGACATTCCCGTTGTTGGAAACATCCAAGAAGCCTTGGGGTACAACGCCAGTATTTTGGTCTTGGGTATTGCGCCTAGTGGAGGTAGATTTCCAGATACCTGGGATGAACCCATCAGTATCGGATTGAAACATGGCTTATCCCTAATCAATGGATTGCACGATGACCTGAATGCGCGTTTTGGACATTTGCTGAAAGAGAATATCATTTGGGATGTGAGAAAGCCAAAACCATCCTACCCTATTGCATCAGGAAAAGCGGCTGAGCTCCAAAACAAACGGATTTTGATGGTGGGCACCGATATGGCTTCGGGTAAAATGACCGCGGGACTTGAACTGTATGCGGCACTTTTAGATAAGGGTGTCAATACTGGATTTGTACCCACCGGGCAAATAGGAATTACCATTATGGGCAATGGCATTCCACTTGATGCGATTAAGGTGGACCATGCTGCCGGTTCGGTGCAAGAAGCAGTACTTGAACAAAACGACAAAGACATCATCATAATTGAAGGGCAAGGTTCTTTCGCGCATCCGGGAAGTACCGCTACCCTGCCCTTGATGCGCGGGTCGCAACCTACGCATCTTATTCTGTGCCATAAGGCGGCGCATGACCATCTGCGCTATCCGGTATCCCATATTCCCATTCCACCTTTGGATGAGTTCATTCGTTTAAATGAATCCATGACTGGGGTCTGTGGTTCGCAAACACCCGCCACGACTTTGGGCATTGCTTTAAACACGGTTGGGCTATCTGATGAAGAAGCAGAACAGAAGGTTGCCGAAACGGAAAGCAAGACAGGACTTCCCACCACAGATGTTATTCGTTTTGGCATTGACAAATTATTGGATTCAGTTTTAAATTCTTAAACCTCGTTCTTTAGCGTTTACCAAGGAAGCCAAGGGAATTCCACTATCTTTGCGGGGCTAGAAAAAGAACATGCAACAAATTCATTCCAAAACCCTTCAAGATTTAGAATTTGACACCGTGCTGAACCAGCTTTCGGCAAGATGTAATACCGAATTGGGGAAGGTTGCCGCCCAATCGGTACGGCCGCTATTGGATGAAGGGTATTTGATGGACGTATTGGGGCAAACCTCGGAGTATCTTGCCTCCTTTTCGAATGAAAATCGAATTCCCAATCACGGTTTTGATGCTATCGACAAGGAATTGAAATTGCTGGGCATTGAAAATACTACTGTTGAGCTAGCGGGCTTCAGAAGAATCGGTAATTTGTGTAGCACCTTCAGCTTGCACAAAAAGTTCTTCAAAAAATTCAAGGAGTACTATCCATTGCTATTTGCCTTTTCACAACAATGGGAAGAAAATACAAGCATCCCTAAGGAAATTGAAAACGTCATCGACCGTTTTGGTGAAATTCGTGATTCGGCCTCGTTGGAGTTGAAACATATCCGAATGCAAATCAATGAAGTGCGCGGGAAAATCAACCAAAGTTTTGGCGTCGCCCTTCAACGCTACAATTCGTTGGATTATCTCGATGATATTAGAGAATCAGTGATGGAAAATAGAAGGGTTCTTGCCGTAAAGGCCATGCACCGCCGTAAGGTAAAAGGAACTGTTATGGGTTCTTCCAAAACAGGCAGTATTGCATACATCATTCCCGAGTCTACCCTAAACTTTACCCGAGAGCTTAGCAACCTCGAGTATGATGAACACGAAGAAATTCAACGGATTCTAAAGGAACTGACGGACTACATCCGCCCTGAGGCCTATCTTTTAAAAGGCTACCAGGAGTATTTGACCCACATTGATGTTACAGCTGCAAAGGCCAAATATGCGGAAGAGATGAATGCCTTGCTCCCCGAAATCAATACAGAACGTAAACTGGAGCTTCGCGATGCGTATCATCCCCTGCTCTATCTCTCCAATAAGCACAAGAACGAGAAAACTTGGCCTCAAACGATTGGCTTGACCGCCGAGAATCGCATCATTGTAATCTCTGGACCCAATGCTGGTGGAAAAAGTATCACTTTAAAAACCATTGGACTACTACAACTAATGCTGCAAAGTGGTCTTTTGATTCCGGTGCACGAGCGGAGCACGGTCTGTTTCTTTGACCGAATCCTGACCGATATTGGGGACAACCAATCTATAGAAAACCATTTGAGCACGTACAGCTATCGCCTCAAAAACATGAATGCTTTTTTAAAGAAGTGCAATTCGAATACCCTGTTTTTGATTGATGAGTTTGGAACCGGTTCAGACCCTGAATTGGGAGGCGCGTTGGCCGAAGCCTTCTTGGAAGTCTTTTACGAAAGAGAAGCCTACGGCGTTATAACCACGCACTATGCGAATTTGAAAGCGTTGGCTAACGAATTGCCCCATGTCACCAATGCCAATATGCGATTCAACTCCAAAACCTTGGAACCCACTTTCCAGTTGGTCTTGGGCGAAGCGGGAAGTTCGTTCACTTTTGAAGTAGCACAAAAGAACGGCATCCCTTACAGCCTTATCAACAAAGCGAAAAAGAAAATTGAACGCGGAAAAGTCCGTTTTGATGCGACCATAGCTAAGTTGCAAAAGGAACGAAATAAAATGGCACAAACTGGTTCACGTCTACATGAAGAAGAAATCAAAGCACGTGAAGAAGCGGAGAAACTGGAGAAACTAAATGCCAAAATCAAGACCAAACTTGAGAATTATCAAGAGTTGTACGACCACAACCAACGCATGATTCAATTGGGCAATAAAGTAAACACGGCTGCCGAACGCTATTTTATCGATAACAAAAAACGGCCGTTGATTTCAGAAATGTTGCGCATCGTGGAAACGGAAAACAGCAAGCGGAAAAAAACCACGGCAAAACAAGCCAAAGCCAAACAAAACCAAAAGAAACAGGTTGCCCAAGAACTAGAAGCAAAAATCAAGAAAGTACGGGTTGCCAAAAAAGTAGAACAAAAAAAGGTTGAACAGGCGGAAAAGAACAAACCCCGTCCCGTATTCAAAATTGGCGACCGAGTTCGTATGTTCGATGGTAAGGCTATTGGCAGTATCGATATCTTGGAAAAAGGAAAGGCAGTAGTCAACTATGGCATATTCACCACAAAAGTGAGCGTAGAACAATTGGAATTGGTAGAAGCAAAAAAATGAAAAGGTCCTATACCCTATATCAAAAAGGATTAGCGATAAGCACGGACATTTTCGTATACAATGACAAAGTTTGTATCCAGGAAAATAGCAATAGTGGAGAGCACTTGACTTATGTGTCGAAAGATTCGGAAACCGCGCTTTTGAAAGCTTTAGAAGCGAAATCGGTTTTGCAACGTCTTTTTAATCGAAAGAAACCCGACGTTTCCGAGCGCAAACTAAGAATATTGGCCTTAATGGCCGAAAAGTTCACGGATATGGAAAAAGACCCCGACCCAAAAATCCGAGCCTTTTTCAAAAAACACGAAATCAAATACACGACTGATTACTGGCCTGATTCCGATAGATTCTGATAAAGCCATAAAAACAGCCGGCATCAAGTTGTTGAATCCACAACCTGAGGGGCCGACTGCGTGCTAAATGCTTTACTGAGACCTGCTCTAATTGCAACTTATACCTTGAAAGGTATATTCTGTACATACGCCAAGTACCCGTTTTGAACAAAAGGCCTCATAGCAGCGTTCACTATCTAGATAACCGATTTCTTCCTCACCAAGGGTCCTCCAAACCAAATCCCAGAACTGGAATTGAATAACCACGTCATGGGCGCCCTTCGGTGGAGCATCGTTAAAGTAAATGTTTTGTTTGTTAACGGTTTCCCATGCTGTTTCAGCCCGTGTTTGTGTGCCTTCCTTTTTATAGGAGAAACGGAAACGAACGTTGGGCAATATCTTTTTGCGCAATCTGGCATTTTTGTGCACATAGGAAAAAGGTCCACAACGCTCAATTCTATAATCGGTATTGTACCCCATTTTGGCAATACGATTGTCCTTTAAATACTTCACAGTATAACCAATGGGTGCCCCAGGATTGTTCCTACTGTATAAAGAACCTTCTTCGATGACGTAGTTCAAACCACCCTGACCTTCATCTACGCTAGAGCCAGAAATAACCCGAGACGCGATTTCTGCATTACCGCCAATGGTAACAATGTTTATGGTGGACTCTCTGATGACCTTTTCATAATCCGTGTTGATTTCAACGGTGGCATCTCGTGTGGCTGTTTTGTATTCCAATACCGCCTCGAGATTTACATCGGTTTCGGTATCAGTGGTTTCCATGCGCATCATAATGATACGACCATATTGTACGGAACTCACATAAGCGGGAGGGGCTTCATCGGTCAATACAGATTGTGCAGTTTCTAAATCCACATCATTCCCCAACATGGCGGCAGGACTATCGGGCGTTTCAGCTATCACTTCATAAAAGACCTGACGATACAACAGCGTAGCTACTCTTTTTTCTTCGGTTTTGGTATAGTTGAATTGGGAGTCAAACGAAGAACCGGTAGACCATTCAGCACTCACTCCCAAATCCAAGCTCATTTGCTCGCGGGTGTAAGCGGTGGTTTTTTCAAAATAGGCTTCGGAATCAATTTCGTAGCCCTGAGGTTGAATTTGGGCGTTCCAATATTCCAAGGTTTCGTCAATCTTGGCCTGGGTATTTCGATAGGTTGGGTCGTCTACAGTAATGTTACCTCCTTGTCCAATGCCAGGAAGGTCTACCCGAAGTTGGGTTGGAGCCTTCGAGATTTGCAAGGGTTGTGGGACTCCATTAAGAAGATCTGCGTTACCAATAACCAAAGCTCCTGGATAAACAACCGCCAAAGTGGGGTCGAACATGACCACATCCTGAAAATTTGAACGGATGTTGTAATCAATAGTTCTACACTCGGTAACCGTGCCTAGTGAAGTAGTTCTTCTCACACGTTCCTCGGATGGGTCCGTTCCGGTGTTAGACTGTACATTCAGCAAACGTTCGGGGTCATACGACAAGGCAGCAATAGCTTCATTGATAGCGTCCAAATCTGGATTGACCTCTTCTTCTGGTTCTTCAGGCTCCTCCGGTTCGTCGGTTGGGTTTTCATCGCCGTCCCCGACAGAAGTAATAGGAGGGTCGATGGGTTCAATATCCCCACCACAGGAAAGAACAGTAATTAGTACAAAACAACATAAAAGCAAAGACCACAAGAGTCGGGTCCTTAAAAAAGTGGATTGGGTTGACATAACGTTTTGGTTTTTAGGATTCAACACTTCCAAAACTAGGGTCAGAACCCACCCATACCTAATTTTGGACATGGACAAAGTATGGACAAGAAACTTGGACGAGCCTTAAAACCACCATGGACAAATCAAAACCCCATTAAAACAAAATTTTATTTAAAACTATGATTATCAATTACTTAAAATGATATCTTTAAAAACTAATTAGGACATGAACATAGACAACGTATGGACAAGTGGTTTTTTACCCAATCCAAGTAACTTTCGTTAAGATTGGATTTAGTGTATCTTCAATCGAAGAACATCTAACAAATGCCACACCATACTTACTTTGTAACGCTATGCTTATTTTTTGGAATAGCCTGTTTCGGTCAAGAAAAAAATGAAATAGACAGCCTTAAATACATTATTAATAGTTCAAACAAAATTGAAAAGAAATTAGACGCATATGACGCGCTTTTCGGTTTATTGATTTACGATGATGCAAGTGAAGCATTCCATATTGTGAATGAACTAGATTCCATAGCTAAAAAGGAAAATCATTTACCGGGAATAATTCTCAGCAATCTGAATTTAGGGTACTACTACTATGTAGAAGAAGTAATCGATTCCGCGGAATTTTATTTGAACAAAACATTGGACTTATCCAAAACCGACTATTCAGAAGACATTGTACTTACAGCTTTGAACAACCTCTCGCTCGTAGAGGCGCACAAAGGAAACTACGTTGCTTCAAATGGTATACTAGACTCTCTTGGTACTATATATCTTAAAAATAAAAATTACCTGAGGTACGGGGTATCCATAAACAACATTGCGGCCAACAATTACGATCAAGGCAATTATCTGGAGGCCATGGAAGGATACCGGCACGCACTAAAGATATTGGATACCATAAAAGAGGAACCCTTTAGGAAAGCTGATGTTCTGAGAAATATTGGGAAATTAAATATAAGACAAAATCATTTGGAAGAAGCCTTGGAATACTTCTCTTCAGCCTTAAAAATTTATCTAGATGTAGGAGATAATTTATATGCAGCATCGACTTATTTAGACATAGGGACGGTGCATTCCGATTTAGAAAATTACGAGAAAGCGATAGAATATCACAAAAAAGGGTTAGAACTAGGTGAGAAAAATAATCAAGGAAGTATTTCTGTTTTGGCCAATGGAAACATTGGTATAGTCTACCTGCAAATGAAGAAATTTCAAGAAGCCATACGCTATTTAAAGCAAGGATTACATCATGGAGGTTCAGAGCTGTCTGATATTAATAAGACTATTTATTTATATCAAATTGGTAATTCTTATACTAATATTGGAAGCTATGATATTGCTAAAAAGTATTTGGATAGTTCGGTTATTCTGGCCCAAAACAATAAAATTGGCAACGAACTTTTGAATGCCTTGAGTTACAGGTCTTTCAACTATGAATTGATGGGTGACTTAAAAAACGCAATCGCAGACATCAAAGAATCCAACACATTGAATGATAGTCTTTTTACCATAGAGAATGCTAAAAAAATAAAGGAGATACAGACAATCTACGAAACTGAAAAAAAAGAAGCTGCTCTTGCGCTACAAAAAGAAGAAATCAAAACCTTAAATGAGAAAGCAAGGGGTGACAAACTACAAAAAGGGCTTTTCGCAGGCGGAATGGCATCTGCCCTAGCCCTATTTGGACTATCCGTATTTGGGTTCAGACAACGGATTAAAAAGAATCGCATCGCTCGAGAAAAACAAGAAGAAATCTACAAACAGGAAATTGAGCACAAGCAAAAAGAACTGGCAAGCCAGACGTTACATCTAGTTCAGAAAAACACTTTCATTCAAGAGCTAAAAGAAAATTTGGAGAACTTAAAGAACTCCCCTGAAAAATTCAAAGCGGAGTTTCGCCGCATCGTAATGTTGCTCAAAAAAGAGAATGCCTCCGATAAGGATTGGGAAGTCTTCAAAACCTACTTTGCAGATGTCCACAACGATTTCGACCAAAAACTAAAGACCCTATATGCCGATATCTCCGAGAAGGAAATCCGGTTGGCGGCCTTTTTGCGCATGAATCTAACCACCAAGGAAATCGCCGCCACCTTGAATGTTTTGCCGGATAGTATTCTCAAATCCAAATACCGTCTCAAAAAGAAATTGGGATTGGATAAGGAAACGGATTTAACTGCTTACCTTAATGCATTATAAAAAGTCAAGAGTTCTATATCTAACCAACAAATAATACCCATTTTGTTTTAGTCACTGTTTATTAACCACTTACTGGTCTTGCTTTACCACCACCACTATGGGAATCTCCAGAATCAGACTGGGTTTCTAAATTCTGTAGTTCCTCTATCTCGCTAACACTTTCGGTAGTACAAGCAACGAAGGCTGTCAATGCTGTTACAGTAAGAAAGGCATAGAACAAACGGTGAATTTTTTGTTTTTTCATTATGTAATTTTTGAATTCATTTTGAATATAGTAAGAACTTATTATGCTTAAAAAATTTCTTGTTGATTTTTATATTTATTACTAATCCTTAGACGATACTTCGACAAAACCTTTCTTGAGCTAAGTCGAAAGGCTCAATGCGAAAAAACCATACTAAGGATTGGGAAGTGTTCAAAACCTACTTTGCAGATGTGCACAATGATTTCGACCAAAAGCTCAAAACCCTATATGCAGACATTTCTGAGAAGGAAATCCGATTAGCGGCCTTTTTGCGCATGAATTTAACCACCAAGGAAATTGCAGCTACCTTAAATGTATTGCCCGATAGTATCCTAAAATCCAAATACCCTCTCAAAAAGAAATTGGGTCTTAATAAGGGAACAGACTTGAACCGATTTTTGAGCACCCTTTAGCACAGGTTTCATTTTATCAATTTCATTCAAAGGGCTATCTTCGAACTAATCCATGAGAATCTTAACCGAAGGCACCTATTACGGCATCAAAAAAACCGAAATCCATAGCAATGGTATTTTGCTTTCGGAATATGATTACAATGCACCTCGTACCGGTTGGCATTTTCATGAGAATCCTTACTTCATGTATGTTTTACAAGGAGATGTGTATGATGTCAACCGAAAATCCAAAAAGACTTGCCCACCCGGCAGCCTAATTTTCCACAATTGGCAAGAGGCACATTACAATACGAAAGAGACCACTTACGCTCGTGGCTTTCATATTGAGTTTCGCAGAAAATGGTTTGAAGACAAACAATTGGATATTGCCCTCTGGGAAGGCAGCCACCTGGTCAAGCATCCCATGGCGCATCATTTGTTGGCCAAGATTTACTTTGAATTTCGGTTTCAAGATGCCATTTCGCCCTTGTCGATTGAATTGTTGATGTTGCAGTTTTGTGAGGGCATTCAAAAACACCAATTTCCTGAAGAAAAAAGACCCTCCTGGACCAAAACGCTGCAAGACCTTTTACTAACGGACCTTGCTCCCATGAATCTGGAAGGCCTATCCGATTATTTGGGCATCCATCCCGTACATCTCTCTAGAGCCTTTCCCAAATACTTCGATTGTTCGTTGGGAGATTACCTACGCAAACAAAAAATTCAGCGTGCCCTCCCTTACTTATTTGAAGGGAATTTTAGTTTGACCGAAATCGCGAACATTTGCCATTTTTCAGACCAAAGTCACTTTACGCGCACCTTTAAGGCCTATTTAGGACAAACCCCTAGCGCTTTTCAAAAGCGCATTCGATAGCGTTTCTACCCATCATGTTAATTTCATTCTATTTTGAACGGGAAAGAGCTTGTACTTTCGAGGCTTAAATCAAAAAACAACATGAACAAAACACTCTTAACCCTTTGTTTGGGTATTCTATCACAAATTGCTTTCGGTCAACTTGATTTTTCAAACGCCAATACCCTTGAACATCCTTTACTTACCAAGATGGATAGTGCCATCACCGCAGGGCAATATGGTAGCATCACCAGCGTGGTCTTCGCGAAAGACGGAAAAGTAATTTTCGAGAAGTACTACAACGATAAAAACATAGACAGCAAGCATAATACCCGTTCCGTGACGAAAACTATGGGGTCAATCCTTACCGGAATCGCTATCAAGGAAGGAAAAATTGGTTCCGAAAAAGATAAGATTTTCGACTATCTCAAAGATGAGCTTCCCGTAGCCAACCCAGACCCTAGAAAAATGGAAATTATATTGGAAGACCTACTCACCATGAGTTCTTGTTTGGAATGCAATGACTTCAATAGCTTTTCGCGAGGACATGAAGAACGAATGTACATTATCGAAGATTGGACCAAATTCTTTTTGGACCTCCCTGTTCGCTCGTATCCGTTTGAACCAAAACCGGAATATCAACCCTACGGAAGAGCCTTTAGTTACTGTTCCGCCGGAGCAGCCCTAACCGCCGAAATCCTTCAGCGTGCTGTGGGACAAAAATTGGATGCTTTCGCGGTAGAACATCTTTTTAAACCTTTAGGTATAACAGATTACACCTTGCACTATAGCCCAGAAGGTACTTTGAACACCGCAGGGGGTAGTGAGTATCGCAGTCGTGACTTACTGAAACTCATTCAAATGTGTCTGAATGATGGCCAATGGAACGGAAAAGAAATCCTGTCTAAAGAATGGATTCAAAAGGCCTCCACCCCGAAAGCCAAAGTGCAAGATGGTTTTGAATATGGCTACTTTTTCTGGTTGCATGCTTTTGGAGATGAGAAGAAATATCCAGCTTTCTATATGTCCGGTAACGGCGGACAAAAAATACTGGCCATGCCTGAATTGAACTTAACGGCCGTGATTACCACTACAAATTACGGTATGCGCCAAGCACATCCGTTTACCAATGAATTGATGGATAAATACATCGTCCCTGCTATGGAATAAAGTTGAGTACCTCTTATTGGACTTGATTCCGAATCTCGCCTGAATTGTTATGCAGGCAAGTTCAGAATGACCTAAAAGCTGTCATTCCGTGCCTGACACGGAATCTTTACCCTTTACAACTCAAATATAAATGGATTCCTGCCTGCGCAGGAATGACCAAAAAATGTCAGGCTGAGCGCAGTCGAAGCCGAATATATATCTCGACTGCGCTCGATATGACGCATTAACAATCGTCATTCCATGCTACGACACGGAATCTTTAACCTTCCTAACCCAAAAGCCAAATAGTCTAAGCTTTTGAGCCTGCGCAGGTAGGTAATCCGTTAATTCAAAAAGGGCAATCATCAATTCACTAGAGGGCATTCAAAATGTAATTTACACCTTGCCTAATTCTAACACTTTACATCAACGTTAAAGAGTATTAATTACGATTATGAAATTCAAAAAATTACTTTTTCTGGGATGCGGAATGGGCATCATGCTCAGTTGCGGTAATGATGACGCTTCGGTTCTAGTGACCGAACCCGAAAACAATCTGCCAAAGGTAGATGAGCAAACCCTTTCCATGGCGACCAATGCAGAGGTGTCCGATACCGATTTGATTGGAACCCTCAAGGCCACTGATGCTGATAATGATGCACTGACCTTCACCATAATCAGCAACAGCAACAGTGAGCTCTTCACAGTACAAACCACTGCCGATGGTGGTGAGATACGACTGGCCAAAGGAAAAACCTTTGATTTTGAAGGCGATACCAAAACCTATGAAATCACCGTTGGCATTAAAGATGACGGTGACCAAACCATATCGGTACAAGTAACTATAGCCGTAAGCAAAACTAACGTGCCACCCGAAATTGGCGAACAAACCCTGGAGGTCTCGGAGCTTTGGGACGGTAACGAGGGCATTGAAATCTCCGCCAGTGATGTAGATGGCGATTCCCTTGAGTTCAGCATTGCTGAAGATGAGGACGAACTGTTCCAAATTTCCGCAACCGGGGCATTGCGCCTTAAAAAAGGCAAAAGCCTTGATTTTGAGACCAAGAAAGAATATGTGATTACCGTAATGGTTGATGATAATACCGCAACCGCAAGTGCAAAAATCACCCTGACCGTTATAAACGAAAATGACGAGGCTCCCGAGATAAAGGCCGATCAGGAGTTCACCCCAGAAAAGAGTATTCTCGCCAACGAAACGTTTGGAACTGTAACGGCCATGGACGCCGATGGCGACACCGATTTTACCTTCAGCATTGAAGAAGGAAATACAGATCTGTTTGCTATTGACGCAGAAAGCGGGGATTTAATATTAGTTGAAGGAGCAAGTTTGGATTTTGAAGTCGAACAAATTCAATATGTACTCACCATAAAGGTGAGCGACCAAGTAAACGAGTCTACGGGGCAGATAACCATTACCGTAGTAAATAAGGTGAATAGTTTATTTGAAGACCCTGATGCCTTTATTACCGAGTGGAACATCCCCGAAAATGGCTTTGAGCTGGTACTGCCAATAAATCTATCCTTTTTGAAAGAATACAATTTTGTGATTGACTGGGGTGACGAATCCGATGAGCAGACCGTGTCGGATTTGGAGAATGCAGACCAAGTACCTCGCCACGTGTACCCAGAAGCAGGCGGAACCTTCCGTGTTGCCATCAAAGGAAATTTCCCAGCCTTTAGAGCCGATTATTTTGGTGAGGACAACGGAGTTACGCAGCCCATGCGAAATACACTCGTTGATGTGGTTCAATGGGGCGCCATCAAATGGGAAAGCTTGGTTTCCGCCTTCAATGGTTGCTATAATCTTGGAGGCTTCAGCGCAACCGATGTTCCTGATTTAACAGAAGGACCCTCAATGTCAGCAATGTTTCGTAATGCCACTACCTTTAACGGCGATATCAGCAAATGGGATATGTCAAACGTAACCGATATGGGACTAATGTTCAGAAACGCCATTGCCTTTAACAGGGATATCAGCGAATGGGACGTGAGCAAGGTAGTAGATTTCCTTTCAACTTTTCTTGGTGCAACTGCCTTTGACCAAGACCTAGGAGATTGGGAGATTCCAAATGTAGAAAGCATGTTTTCCATGTTCAATGGTTCCGGTATGTCTCCTGAAAACTATTCAAACACTTTGGTGGGCTGGAGTGCTTATGCCGAAACACCTGATGACATAAACCTAACTGCTGGTGGCGTTACTTATCTTTGTTCAGCGGTCGTAGCGAAAACCATTTTAGAGAACAAGGGATGGATTATTGATGATGGAGGCTTAGCCCCAGGTGAGCTATGTCTATGATTTGATGAGACATTAAAAACAAAACCGCGGATTGTTACCAATTTGTGGTTTTTTTGGTTTATCCGGCACTGAGAGCAAAGAGATTGAAGTCGAATGTCTAAAAAATACAGAAGTTTCATCCTTGACCCTTCGGTTCAAAGCCCGTTGCTGAGCAGACTAGTGTCGCTGAAGGTTTAGTGTAAGTACAGCCCTAGCCTTAATGAAACTAGATACTGAATCAAGTTCTGCATGACACAACAGCGGTCATTCCGTACTGCTACATGGAATCTATTTTCAACAAATCAGAACGTGAATTCAAAAAAATCTTTGACCTTTAGCAAAAGGTAAGATTTGATGAAAACCCATGGCAATGGAATATTAATTGCCCTCTTGGCTTTGGTAAAATTCACGATTCAAATGCTCGGAAATCGCAACTACGGTTTTCACCGAGACGAACTGCTCCACCTGTCTGTAAGCGAGCACCTGGATTGGGGTTTTATGGAGTTTCCACCTTTCATCGGAGTATTGGGAAAGTTCTCGTATCTGTTTTTTGATTATTCCCTGATGGGCACACGCCTATTCCCAACCCTTGCGGGAGTTGCTATTCTTATTATCTGTTGTTTGATGGCTAAAGAGTTGAAAGGCGGCAGATTCGCCATTCTTTTGGCGGGCATAGCCGTATTATCTTTTCTTCCCTTCTACCGTAACCATACTTTGTTTCAACCGGTTGCCTTTGACCAACTTTTCTGGACCTTAGGGTTTTACTATATCCTTCGATTCATCAACATGAAACAGCGCAAGTACCTGTTGCTTACCGGACTTGTTCTAGGTTTTGGGCTTCTAAACAAGTATACCATACTCATTTGGGCCTTCGGTGTATTCGTAGGGATGATTTTTTACAACAGAGCGTCGGTATTTAAAAACAAGTGGTGGTACCTATCGGGTTTACTAGCGCTTCTACTGGTTTTACCCAATATCATTTGGCAAGTAGAGAATGATTTTCCGCTCTGGCGGCATTTGCAAGAGCTAAGCGAAAGTCAACTCAATGAAATAGGACCTTTTGACTTCGGTCTAGAGCAATTGAGTTTTCCATTCACCCTTATTCTGAGTGTTTTTGGGGTCTTTTTACTATTTCGAAGCCAACCCTTCAGGTCTTTGGGCATCGCTGCGATATTGATTTTCGTAACCATGTGGGCGTTACAAGCAAAACCCTACTATGTGTTCGCGGTTTATCCAATCCTTTTTGCTGCCGGTGCGGTGCAGGTAGAAATACTATTGCACCAAAAGAAAACGATACTAAAGTATGTTGTGGTTGTTCTTCTTTTGATGGGTGCAGTACCTTTTATTCCGGACCTCACGCCCATATTGCCTATTGAAATGTTTACAGACTATGCGAAAATCGAACCGAATGACGAAGGTCGTTATGAATTGACTGGGGATTATGCCGATATGTTTGGTTGGGAAGAACAGGTGAAGTTAGTGGATAGCGTGTATCGCACACTACCAGAATCCGAGCGAAAAAACTGTGTGTTTTGGGCGGAAAATTATGGAGAAGCCGGTGCTTTGAAAATCCTTGGCAAAAAATACGGACTCCCGAACCCAATCAGTCGACATGGGAGTTTCTGGACTTGGGGACCTGGCAACGTTAATGCTACGACCTGGATAAGTTTGGGAAATGAGCCTCCGGCCGTGAAACATATTTTTGAGGAAACCCAACTAATAAAAACCATTTATCATCCTTATGCCATTGATGAGGAAAATGGTATTCCGGTCTATTTATGCCGAAAACCAAAACAAGATATCAATGCATGGTGGAAGGCCTACGAGCCCTACATTTTTGATTGACATCTAATGCATATTCTGAACTAACCTTTTGTGATATGGATTCTGAAACCCGCCAGAAGGACAAACAGGCAAGTTCAGAATGACCCAACAACTGTCATTCCGTGCTTGACAAGGAATCTTTATCCTTTGCAATTGAAAAGTAAAGCAGTTGAAACCATATCGAAAACGGATTCTGAATCAAGTTCAGAATGACCTGTTTACCGTCATTCCGTGCTTGACACGGAATCTTTATAAATGACAACTCAAACGTAAAGTGGATTCCTGCCTTGTGCCACCGCTAAAGCTAGGGCGACACGCGGTCGTAGGAATGACCAAAAAAATGTCAGGCTGAGCGCAGTCGAAGCCGAATAGATATCTCGACTGCACTTACGCTAAAGCTTCAGCGACATGCGTACGCTCAACATGACCATAAAAGGTGGCTGAGCGGAGCCAAAGCCACAACGAAAAAAGATTCTGAATCGAGTTCAGAATGACCTATCGACCGTAATCGCGAAATCTTTTTTCTGTAGCATGTAACCAATTCCAAATCAGTGAGTCTCTAAAGAAACAACCTTCCATGAAAACAAGATTTCTCCTTGCGGGCTTGCTATTGCCCTTGTGCATTTTCGCCCAAGATTGTGACTGCGCTTCTGATTTCCAATGGCTCAAAGAAACCTTTGAAAAAAATGATGCTGGTTTTGCCTATGCCCTAGACAACTCTGGAGAACAGGCCTACCAAAATCACAACAACATCTTTCGTGAAAAAGTAAAGGAAGTCAAAGACTCCAATGCTTGTGTTACCGTTTTGAGGGAATGGCTATCCTTTTTCCGCTCTGGGCATTTAGGCGTTCAAATGCTGAACCAATCTCCACAAGAAGAGATGGGCAAGGTCGAAATCATCGAACGGTATAAGAATTCGGAACGGTTGGAAGTTGATGTCGAAGCATTTACCCAATATCTATCCGAAAAGAAAACCATGGATTATGAAGGGATTTGGGTTTCCGAACCCTATCGAATTGGAATAAAAAAAATAGAAGACACCTACATTGGTTTTATCATTGAAGCCGATGGCGCGTATTGGACCGAAGGACAAGTCAAACTTAAAATCAATGCAGACGGTTCTTGTATGTATTACATGCGCGACCACTCTCCACAATATTTTGAACAAACAGAGCTCTTGGACGGCGCGTATTTCAAGGCAGGATTCATTACACTGAAACGAGAATTCCCAAAAGTGTCTGCCGGAGAAGCCGTAACACGATATTTCAAAACCATGTCGGCGAACAAACCCTACTTTGAGCAATTGGATGAAAACACTACATATTTGCGCATCCCGACTTTTCAGGGCAATGAGAAAAGAACTATTGACAGCGTGATTTTCGCAAACAAGGGTGCCCTGACTTCGGCTCCCAATTGTATTATTGATATTCGGAATAATGGTGGCGGGTCTGACCGTAGTTATCGGGAGCTATTGCCACTGTTCTACACCAACCCTATACGCACGCCTGCGGTCTTGTTGTATTCCACCCCTTTAAATAACCAAAGGATGTTGGACTTTATTGAAGACCCTAAATATGATTTTACGGATTCAGAAAAAGAATGGGCCCAAACTTCTTACGACAAATTATCCAAACGCTTGGGAGAATTCGTGAATGTGGATTCTACGGATTTGGAAGTTACCACCTACCCCGAAATACTGCCCAACCCTAAAAACGTAGCGATTCTCATCAATGAAAACAACGGGAGTACGGCGGAGCAATTTTTGCTGGCTGCCAAACAGAGCAGAAAAGTGAAATTGTACGGCACCACCACCCGAGGGGTTTTGGACATTTCGAACATGTACTTTGTGAAATCGCCTTGTGGCGACTTTGAATTGGGCTATAGCCTTTCCAAAAGCCTTCGTATCCCTGAAATGGCCATTGACGACAAAGGCATTCAACCTGATTATTATATGGACCCGAACATCCCTTCGCACAATTGGATTGGGTTTGTGCAAGACTATTTGAATGGGATGGAATAGTTTGAGCAGAAAGCCCCATTGCTCGTCATTCCTCGCTTGTCACGGAATCTTTAACATAAATGCCTTAAAGTCAAAATATGTCTCGACTGCGCTCGACATGACCGAAAAAGGTAGCTGAGCGGAGTCGAAGTACCTTTGGAGATAGGAGTTCAGCATGACCCATTAAAGGTCATTCCGTGCCGCGACACGGAATCTTTTTCCACAAAATGGTTTTACTTTTTTTCAACGCTTTGATTTCGCTCATAAATGAATGATTTTCACTATGTTTAAGTAATCATTTAACCTCAATCAAAAAACATGAAAAAAGTATTCTATCCCCTGTTGCTTCTTGCAATATCCATCGCACCGCTTGTCAAAACCCAAGCACAAAACCAGACTGAAGTCTTCGACCAAATGCTTAGTACACAATACCCCAAAGATGGACCGGGTGCCACGGCCTTGGTTGCCGTAAATGGCGAAATCGTATACCACAAAGGCTTTGGAATGGCCAATATGGAGCACGATGTGGCCATGGAAAAGGACATGGTTTTTGAAATTGGGTCTATCACCAAGCAGTTCACGGCCGTATCCATCTTAATGTTGATGGAACAAGGAAAACTCGGTCTGCAAGATGATATCACAAAATATTTGGAGGACTATCCCACCCATGGACATTCTATCACCATACACCATTTATTGACACATACTTCCGGTATTAAAAGTTATACCGGTATGGAGAAATGGGTCGGAAGATGGCGAGAAGATTTTGAACCTTTGGGGCTTATCGACTTTTTTAAGGACGAACCCATAGATTTCGCCCCAGGTGAAGAATATCGCTACAATAATTCCGCCTATTTTATCCTCGGTTACATTATCGAAAAGGTGTCTGGGCAGACCTATGAAGATTTTGTGGAGAACAACATTTTCAAACCTTTGGGTATGGACCATTCCTACTATGGACACAAAGGCGAAATCATCAAAAAACGAGCAAATGGCTACCAATCGCAAGAGAAACTCATCAACGCGGAATTCCTAAGCATGACGCAGCCCTACGCGGCAGGCTCCTTAATGTCGACAGTTGAGGATTTGTACAAATGGAATCGCGCGATTCGGGCACATAAACTCATTTCCAAGGAATCTACAGATTTGGCATTTGCCAACTATACCTTGAACAATGGTAAAAAAATCAACTACGGGTATGGCTGGGGCATCAATGAAATCAATGGAAGCCAGACCATCGAGCATGGCGGCGGAATTTTTGGGTACGTCACCAATGGCATTTACCTTCCAGAAGAAGACGTATTCGTAGCCGTGTTTTCAAACTGCGATTGTAACCCGCCAGGCAATGTATCTACCAAAATGGCAGCTCTGGCCTTGGGCAAACCGTTTCCCGACGAAAGCAAAAGCATAGCCATGGAGACAAAATCGCTTGAAACATTGGTTGGTGTTTATGATTTTGAGGATGAATCCACCCGAATCATTACGTTAGAAGACAATCAACTATTCAGTCAACGTACAGGCGGCGGCAAATTCAAGATTTTCCCAATTTCGGAGAATATCTTCGTTTTTGAAGACAGCTTTGCCAATTTTCGTTTCGAAGAAGCAGATGGGAAAATAAAAGCCTTTTTTGAAAACCGAATCGAAAAGACCGAAGGCTATAAAACAGATAAGTCCATCCCAACCCGGGAAGAAATCACCCTAAGCGAAAGCGTTTTACAACAATACACGGGTACGTTCAACCTCTTTCCGAATTTTGATATCGTCTTTACCCTTGAGGATGGCAAATTTATTTCGCAAGCCACTGGACAAGGTAAAATGGAAATTTTTGCTGAAACCGAAACCAAGTTTTTTTCAAAACAAATCGATGCTCAAATTGAATTCATGGCCAACGAAGCGGGTGATTTTGATACATTTACCCTCTACCAAGCCGGACAGGAAATGAAAGGCACCCGAAAGGATTGACTTTTTGGGGTCATTCCGTGCTGCGATACAGAATCTTTTTCCATCACAATTCAAATGTAAAATGGATTCCTGCTTTGTGCCACCGCTAAAGCTAGGGCGACACGCGGTCGAAGGAATGACAGGGTAAATGTCAGGCTGAGCGCAGTCGAAGCCTTAATGAAATAAATGCTGAATCCCGCCTGAACGAACGGGCAGACGAGTTCAGCATGACCCATAATATGTCATTCCGCACTTGATGCGGAATCTTAACACAACAAACCGGAAACATAACGAATATAGATACTGAACCAAGTTCAGAATGACCCCAAGAAATGTCATTCCGTGCTGCGACACGGAATCTTTACGCAACAAACCGGAAGCATAAAGAATACAGATGCTAAATCCCACTTGACCGGGGGGCAGACGAGTTCAGCATGACCCATTGTTTGTCATTCCGTGCTTCCCTGCCCGTCCGTTCAGGCGGGGACACGGAATCTTTATCCCTTGCAATCTATATGCAAAAATGGTAGTTTTAGCTTAAGCTACTAGCACAAATCCATACCTTCAACCTTAACCTAACCGTTATACCACACTTTTATGGCGACTACACCAAGCTTTAAACTACTACTCTATACTTTTCTTGGATGCTTGAGCTTTCAGGTCCACGGTCAAGATTTTTATGAAAAGCTTTCCAAAAAACTATGTAGTTGCCTCGAACGTGAAAAAATAGAAACCGCTGACCAGATGCCCCTTTGCTATGAACAAATACTGTTTGGCAATATGGAAGAAATAAAGAAGCACTACCAAGTGGCTTCCCTAAATGATATTGATGCAGAGGCCTTGGGCAGCAAGGTAGCCGCACAACTTCTGAAACACTGTGATTATGCGCTAAAAGTATTGGCCAAGGAAGAAAAACAAGAAAAGAAAACTGTGACCAAACAAGCCAACTTGACCTGCAAAGATTTAAGGTCAGGTGATTTTTATTATCTAAACGAAATCTCGAATCAACAGGTTCCTGACACCACCCATGTGACCATCTCCGGCAATATGTTTTTGGAACGAATGAAAGGGGGACGAACTTTTTCCCTATTAAACATTGAATGGACAGATGATTGTAATTTTGTGCTCGTATTCAAAGAAAGCAATGACCCCTTAAAAGAAGAGCTGAGCAAGCCCGGAGATGAGTACGTATATGAGGTTATGACCAACGGACCGGAATCATTCGTGCTAAAGCTGTTCTGGAAAAAAGAAGAGTTCCAGATTGAAGTTTTCAAATCAAAGTAGTTCTTTACATCGAGGCACCAAAATACAAACCAGATTGCAAGGCAAATTCGAATTTACTACCCAACTTTGGAGGCATAACGCGCCTGGAGGTTGGCATTTCGTATCCTTGCCCAAAGACTTTTCGAAAGAAATCCGCAAAAACCTGCATTGGCAGGAAGAAGGTTGGGGTCGTATGAAAGCCTTCGCCCAAATTGGAACAGTGCAATGGGAAACTTCCATTTGGTTCGACACCAAACAGGACCGGTACATTCTTCCGATAAAGGCGGAAATCCGAAAAAAAGCCCAATTGGTGCTGGACCAAACCATTGAAATGACCCTTTGGGTATAGCTTTATATCAAATTGTGTATCTTAAGGCTTAGGTGTTAGCCTACCGTTTCTTAAATTCTTCGTTATGGAAAATATTGGAATGCTCATCTTGGTTGTAGCCCTTTTTGCTGGGCTTACTTTTTTGTTTTATCATGCCTTTAAAGGGTACATTAAAAAAGAATCGAGCCCGCGCAAATGGAAACTGACAGGAGACCGGGTTTATTTTTGGCAAAGTGTGATTTTCTTTAGCGTTATGGGTACGGCGTTGGTTATTTTCATCCTTAAACAAGGAACAAGCTGGAACTTTTAGCAGATGTAGATGCAACAAAGCCCCAAAACGCATTGTAAATGCCAAAGATTGAATTGAAAACAAAGATAAACGCACCTCAAACACTTGTTTTTGACCTATCTCGCAGTATTGACCTTCACAAAATATCTACAGCTCAAACCAATGAAACGGCAATTGTCGGAAAAACCAGCGGCCTTTTAGGTCTCAACGAATGGGTAACCTGGCGGGCGAAGCATTTGGGGTTTTACCAAACCTTGACGTCCAAAATCACCGAATTTGAATCCCCGAATTATTTTGTAGACGAAATGGTCAAAGGGGCCTTCAAAAGTTTTCGGCATGAGCATCATTTCGCAACCGTCAACGGGGTTACCTTAATGACAGATGTTTTCTGTTTTGAAGCTCCGTTTGGTTTTTTTGGACGCTTAGCCAACTGGTTATTCCTTACCAATTACATGAAGAGACTTTTGAACGTGAGAAATCAAGTCATAAAAAATGTTGCCGAATCCAATCGATGGAAAGAAATAATTCCGGAAGAAGCATAAAATAGACTGCGAAAAGGCTCGCTAGGCTTTTAAATTCGCCATTCGTATCTTTGCACTGTGGAAAAGGATAAAAAGCTGATACTGTTTGATGGGGTCTGCAACCTGTGTAACGGAGCGATTCAGTTTGTGATAAAGCGGGATAAAAAAGATACGTTCCGCTATGCGGCACTACAAAGCGATATTGGGGTACAACTGATTCAAGAACGCGGTATCGACCCTTCCAAAATGGATTCCATTATCTTGATTGAGCCCGGAGTCGCTTACTTTGCCAAGTCTGACGCTGCCCTACGCATTGGGCAAGACTTCGGTGGTCTTTGGAAAGCTTTAGCGCTCTTTACTTGGATACCAAGACCTATTCGTGATGGCATTTACGACATCGTCGCCAAAAACCGCTATCGCTGGTTTGGCCGAAAAGATGCTTGTATGATTCCTACCCCTGAGTTACAGGCGAAATTTTTATAAATACTTCCGTTGTAAACCACCTGAGGTAGCACTTCCCTATATTTCTGTTAATTAACTAAAATTTAGTCGCTTACCCCGCTTTTCTAGTGGGATATGGCATTGATTTTGATACGTTTTTAATGAGACTTCCTCATCCCATTGCTAACGTTAAATCAGAAATTGATATGAAAAGAGTACTGTTACTGCCACTGTTGCTTCTCTCAATGCTTGTGAGTGCGCAACAGGGAGCCAACGACATCCTGTTTACCGCCAATGGCGAAATCATTCAAGGCAAGGTGACCAAGGTTACCGCCAACACCATTAGCTTTAGTTATCCTGGTGAGACACTGGTCAATGAAATCGAAACCGCCAATCTTGAGAAAATTGTTTTTTCGAGCGGCCGAACCCAAAATTTCAGCGGACAAAAAACTGCTTCTGCCACTACACCGAGTGCTCCAGTGCAAACCACACCAAAAGATACAGTGATGGTTCAAACCACCATTCCCAAAGAGGAAATATACTTGGGACCCGATGTGAATGTGGTTGACAACAACGTGCTGGCCCTTGTGCCCATGAGCTATTATGAAGATGGCACTTACTCCAAGGATGTATCCCGGCAGCTTTCCCAATTCGCTACGGAGTATCTTTCTACCCAAAACCAATCCTTGCCCATTGAGGTACAGAGTTTGGATGCGACAATTGAAAAATTGATGAAGGCCAAGGTAAGTTTTCAGAAACTAAATGAAACTTCAGTGGAAGACCTCCAACGTATTTTGGGTGCGGGATACTTGATTACCATGGAAGTGAAAACCACACAAACGGCCGAAGCCAAAAAGGAAGGTGGTTTTTTTGGTGAAAGCCAAACGGAAACTGATAACAGTGGTTCGAAACGGTTTGACATGGAATTGGTATTGTATGGTAAGAAAGGTTCAGAAACCTATTCTACCAAATTTAGTGACGAGCGTTCCCATTCAGGCGGAATGGCCAGAGCGGGCAAGACCAGTTGGAAAAAAGGCGCCCAATACGTTTTAGACCAAGTATTGAATCTTGATAGTTTGTAAGGAATACGCTGGTTACACGCTATTCATCAAATGAGATAGGCTGGGTGAGCATTTGAATGACTTCTTCGTCGCCTTCAAATTGCTTTTCCCAGTTATACACCACTTGTTTGTAGGGATTGTATCCCAAGGTGACCAACTTCTGGTTCCGCCAGTTTTCCACGAAACGACTTAAACGGTAAGGAGACATATCTGGATTTGCCTCCAAAAAGGCTTTCAGGTTCTCGCCGATTTCTTCTCTCCAATTGAGGGCAGTAATCAAGTCTTTTCGGGTGATTTGGTCAAGGCCGGGTGCTTCTAAAAGTTCATTAACCCTAGACCTGGAAAACAACATTTGCTGATTCCAAATACTTGTTGTCGCGATTTGGTTGGCTTTGTACTTGTCTTCCACCTCTTTTACGGATTCTCCCCCTAACGAACCATCGACCAAGGCTATGGAGTCGGGTACAATTATGGTACGTTGCATCAATCCGTAAGCTTCAGAACCATTGCGCTGCACAATAAAGGTCTTTTCATCCAAGCGTTTGCGAATGAACATAGTGTCAATTCGGATGGCGTCACGGCCCGGGTCTTCGCGTTCCTCCCATGATAAAAGCAAATCCTCAATTTCCAAAAGCACCATAATATCTCCATAGGCGTTAAGGGCATAGGATTTTTGGGGAAAGTCTTTTTCTACCGTCAGAATATCTTGACAATGGGCCGGTGAAATTGAAAGTAATGCCAAAACACTACAAGTGAAAAGTGATTTTAAAAAAGGTTGAAACATAATCCGGTGGTTATTTAAGATTGTTTAAAATAAAATCTAGCGTGGGATTGGTGTTCAGCTTTTGTGCGAATGAGAGGGTTTTGTGTGTAATTGGAACGGATAAGCCCAACTTAGCCAAATTACGAATCATATCTTCGTGCTCAAGGGATACTTTACCGGTCAAAAGTAAATCCAAACTTTCTTCGCGTTTGTATTTGTTGTAAATCTTGCGCAAACCACTTAAATACAAGCGGTCCTTGGTAAAGCCTCCACCGCGATGCGCACGAAGTGTGATGGAAAAAGCTTCATGACGATTCAATTTGTATTGCCCATGGATTAAATCGAAAGTATCCGCAAAAGTATATCCCTTGATAAGGCTATCCACCGCAATGACCCGATAGGCCAACTCCTTCAAACGTTTCAAGGTCAAGGCACCTCCCATATATTCGCTAAACACGGCCAAACCTTCTTGAGTTTCTACATTTTTAGGGAACCCATTGGAGAAAATACGCAAAGGTTGTTGCAAACCATTATGGGTGGTCACCAAGTGCACGCCAATTTCATGATTACCCAAAGTAAGCAACTGGTTTTTGCTGAACTTGATATTTTTCTTGATAAGCAATGCTTGTTGGCTATTGCTTACCATAGCTTCAGCCGCCAAATTATTGGAAAACTTGATGTTCAACGGAAAGGCATACTGCTTGGCATATTTTTCAAAATACATCTTGGCTTCATCTGGGGTATGGGTTTTTTCCATATCCGTTGATGCGGGCTCATCTGCAAAATGAAGAATAAAACGAGCGTTTTGAACGTCCTTTTCTGTAGGAGTTCCATAAACCCGTAATGAGTTGTAATAGAAGTGTTTACCGCGTCCTATCGTTTCAATACATTGAATCATATTGGCGTAGTAGTAAATCACCTCTTGGTAAAACTTTCGAATGGCTTCATCCTCAATACGTTCCAAACGTTGAGAGAAAAACAAGCGATGTAGCTTATACGGATTGAACTTTACTTTGGGATATTTGAAATTAGGCTCAACAGAGTATTTAGAAGCGAAAAAACGGTGCTTTTCCTTTTCAATATTCAAAGGATTGATGTACCGCAACAGCTCAATGCGATGGACCAAACGGTCCAAATTCGCATCAATCTCATAAATATGACTGAACCGCTCATCTTGCGGCGGAGGTATGACTACAGTTTCCTTCATTTTACTTCAGCTTCAAACGCTTCCACCATTTGTGGAATGAGTTGTTTGAATTGCGTTTCTACGGCATGCACCACCTCGGGATAGATTTGGCCATCCAATTCATTGCAATACACTTTAGAAATTTCGGTGGCCAAAACCAAGGTATTCTTAAAATTCGCGCTAATGTACTTCAAAAAGTACCCATTGCCTTGAAAGGTATCATTAATGCCGGATGTATTCATAATACCATTGGGCAATTCAATATTCCCTAACATCTCAGACCATTGGGATGCCAAGGTACCGAAACGGTCATTATCGATATTAGCAGTACCTAAATTCCAAACGGGAACTTCACGGGTCCAACGTTTCCAGTTGTAGCTGTGCATATCAATGATCAAAACATGCCCAAACTCCCGCTCAAGCTTCGTTACCAAAGCATGAACCACTTGATAAAATGCTTTATGTTTTCGTAAACTTTCTTCCTTTTCATCAAAGGATAATGGTTGGTGCCAGAGGGTTTTGCCCCAAGCATCTTCATAAATGGCAGTTTCAGGTGCACGATTCAAATCGTATTCAAAACGGCTATCGCAACCCGCGATGGTAATAGGGGCATGTTGCACCATTTGAAGCGTGCAAGGGTCTTCTTCATACCAACGTTCGTATTCGGAATGTGTACATTTCTCCCAAAGGGAACTCCGAAAATGATGTCCGTCATGTACTGCCCCACAGAAGTAAGGTTCGTACGATTCTATTTTTAAGGTAAAGGAATAATCATGGGCTACTGCATGAAAACAGTCTCCCTTGTCGATACGTCGGATAATTTCATCTACCGATAGTCTAAGCATTTTCTACTTCGCTTCGTAATCTGGAACGTCGGTCAAAAGCCTGAAGCTTGTCCACGACCTTGCTCTCTATGAAATCTATCACTTTGCATTGCACCTTGGTTTTGTACACTTTGTTGATATAGGTAATTCCTCCAGGAGACATCACGTTGACCTCAACCAACTTGCCTCCTATCACATCAATACCCACAAAGAACAATCCGTCGTTTACCAGTTTGGGACCAATCTGCTTGCAAAGGGCTTTTTCTTGTTTGGTCAAGCTATGTTTGGCTACGGACCCTCCTGCCGAAACGTTGGAACGGTGGTCATCACTACCTGGAATTCGTCGCATTGCACCAATAGGCTCCCCGTTCAACAATAAAATCCGAACATCACCTTGGTCAGCCCCCTCAATGTATTCTTGCAGGATGACATAGTTCGATGAACCATCAGAATTTGTCACATAAAAATCCAATAAGGAGTTGATATTGGACATGGCAGACTTCTCAATCAAAATCACCCCTGAACCTCCAAAGCCATTCAATGGCTTCAAAATCATTTTTTCTGCAGATGACTCCTTAATCTGGTTAACGAGATATCTTTTATTCTTGGAGACATGCGTTAATGGGATAATGTTACTGTGACTATCCCCAAAGGCGGCGGTATATAGTTTGTTGTTGGCTTCACGCAACCCTTGAAGGGAGTTGACGATAAACACATCATCCTTAACCGAATCCAAAAAGTTCAGCATGAGTGGGTCCAAAGGTGGATTGGCCCTCATAAATATCACATCAAAACCAGCTAAGGGCAACATTTCTTCCCTTACGTCCACTTGTTTGTAAAACGTCCGTTGGCTACTGGGTACTTTTTCCATGCGATTCAGTACCGTGCAAAAGGCACTGGTCACACTATTTCGAATCGTCAGGTTTGCTGGCGTGCATATCGCTACACCGTGGTTCCGTCGGGCACATTCATGTATGAGCGCCAAACTAGTATCGTTTTCGGGTTGGATTTCATCCCACGCATACATTAAAAAGCAAATATTCATGGTGGTATTGGTTTTCTATAGCCTTAAATTACACTAAGTTCCTCAACTATACAATGCCCTTAGCAGGCTTATTTCCATTACTTTACTTCTTCGTAATGGTCATCCCATTGTTTCGGTTCGGGTTTACCCAATTTTCCTAAAGACTTAGCTACCATCATGGATACGGTAGCATCTCCCGTTACGTTGATTACCGTTCGGAACATATCCAAAGGGCGGTCCACTGCAAATATCAAAGCCAAACCAATAGCCAACTTATCCGAAGGGAAGCCAACCGATTCCAATACAATTACCAACATAACCATCCCCGCACCAGGCACAGCCGCCGTTCCTATGGAAGCCAACAAAGCGGTCAAAATAATGGTCAATTGTCCTGAGAGTGGCAAATCAAATGCCAAGGCTTGTGCAATAAATACGGCAGCTACGCCTTGGTACAAACTGGTTCCATCCATATTAATGGTAGCCCCAACGGGTAGTACAAAGCTGGATACTTCCTGGTCTACTCCGATATGCTCTTCTACCCTTTCCATGGTCACCGGCAAGGTCGCGGCACTGGAACTGGTGGAAAAGGCCAACAATTGTGCGGGACTGATTTGCTTTAAGAACCAAAAAGGGTTCTTTTTTACATAAATCGAAACCAGAATGGTGTAGAAGACCAGCATCAAAAGCAAACCAAGCACTACTACCCCGGCATACTTCAATAAGGCCAATAATAAATCTTTATCTCCTGAAGAAACCACTACACTGGCCAAAAGGGCGAAAACCGCATAGGGTGCAATAAGCATAATCAAATCCACCATTTTCAACACCACCTCGTTCAGGGAATCGAAAAAATTCTTCAGTGGTTTGGCGCGTTCTTCCCCTATCAACAACATGGAAACCCCTAAAAAGATGGTAAAGAAAATTACCTGAAGCATCAATCTATTGTTGCTCATGGCTGCAACGGCATTGTCAGGCACCATCTCTTCCAAAAAGGCTAAGGGACCTTTTTGGTTTTGGGCAGAGGCATTTTTTTGAATCTTTTCCACATCTTCACCAGTCGCGTACGTTTGGGTCAATTTTTCGATGGTTTCTTCAGAAATACCATCTCCAGGTTGAATTACATTTACCAATACCAATCCCAAAATAATAGCCACTAAAGTGGTACACATATAAATCGCTATGGTGCGCAATCCCATGTTCCGGAACTTGGAAATATCCTTTAAATCAGAAATCCCTTTGATAAGGGAAGCCAAAATCAAGGGGATGGCAATCAGCTTTAAAAGCTTTACGAAGATAGTTCCCAATGGTTTTATCCAATCGGTTACCAAGCCTTCTCCCCATGAAAATCCTGTCATCACCAATCCGAAGACGATACCAAGGACCATTCCGATAAGAATTTTCCAATGCAATGCGAGTTTGCCCATAGTATTATTTTGGGCGGTAAGATAGTGTTTTGCAGGAATCCTTTAAAAAAGGGATTATAATTTATTCGTGCGGGCGAGTAAGGTGTAATCTGCCAATACTAAAGCCAACATCGCTTCCACAATAGGAACCGCGCGCGGCACTACACAAGGGTCGTGTCTTCCCTTGCCTTGGGTGGTAACAGGGTTCCCTTCTTTGTCTATGGTCTCGTAGGATTGCAACACGGTTGCTACAGGTTTGAATGCAACATTGAAGTAGATGTCCATGCCATTGGTGATTCCGCCTTGTATCCCTCCACTACGATTGGATTTGGTACTTCCATCGGAATTAAATGCGTCGTTATGCTCACTGCCTTTCATTCGGACACCAGCGAAACCACTGCCATACTCAAACCCTTTGACGGCGTTAATGGAAAGCATGGCGGCTCCGAGTTTGGCATGCAATTTATCGAAAACCGGTTCCCCCAAGCCAACCGGTACATTTTGAGCCACTCCAGTGATAACTCCTCCGATGGTATCTCCCTGTTTTTTGATTTGTTTGATGTAATCCTCCATGGCTTTAGCCGTCTCCACATCAGGACATCGAACAGGATTGGAATCAATTTTATTGAAATCCAATTCCGAATAGTGTTTGTCCAAAACAATATCACCAACTTGGGAAACAAAAGCATTGATTTTAATATCCGATAACATTTGTTTCGCTATGGCACCTGCAACTACACGACTCGCGGTCTCCCGCGCTGAACTGCGTCCGCCACCACGATAATCCCGGAACCCATATTTTTTGTCATAAACATAGTCCGCGTGCGATGGACGGTAAGAATCTTTGATATGGGAATAGTCTTTTGACTTTTGGTTCGTATTGTAAATGGCGAAACCTATTGGGGTTCCGGTCGTTTTTCCTTCAAATAGTCCTGATTGAAATTCAACCGTATCGGGTTCTTTACGCTGAGTAACAATGGCAGACTGTCCCGGCTTTCTACGATTGAGTTCCTGCTGGACCTTGTTAAAATCGAGTTCAATTCCGGCAGGGCATCCATCAATAATACCGCCAATCGCCTTGCCGTGCGATTCGCCAAACGTAGTCACCCTAAAAAGCTCTCCAAAGGTATTTGCTGCCATATTTGGTGTTAAAAACTTCAAATTTAGGCCTTAACACCTTGAAAAAAAATTGTCTTGCCACTTAATATTGAAATAACATACCCTAAGGTTTCATGATATTTTTTTAACCCTATGCTTATGAATTATTGAAATGAATTTGATTTACAGTTTATTCCTACGCGCTTACTTTGCGGTTAAACTACGCACGCTTGAAAAAAAGGAAGATAGAGTTGGCCGTCATCTCAGATGTGCATCTGGGTACTTATGGCTGTCATGCGGATGAATTGATAGCTTATCTGAACAGCATACAGCCCAAAAAGTTGGTATTAAATGGAGATATCATCGACATTTGGCAGTTTAGTAAACGGTATTTTCCAAGTTCACACCTAAAAGTACTAAAGAAGGTTATCGGGATGGCCTCTCGGGGCACCGAAGTATACTATATTACGGGAAATCACGACGAAATGCTTCGTAAGTTTAGTGATACCGCAATGGGGAATTTTAAAATAGCGAATAAACTTCTTCTCAATCTAGACGGTAAAAAGGCTTGGATTTTTCATGGTGATGTATTCGATATTTCCATTCAAAATGCAAAATGGCTTGCTAAGCTGGGAGGGTATGGCTACGACTTTCTGATTCTTCTTAATAGTATCGTCAACTGGTGTTTGGTGAAGATGGGGCGTGAAAAATACTCGCTTTCCAAACGGATTAAGAATAGCGTAAAAGGTGCAGTAAAGTACATCAATAACTTTGAGAAAACCGCAGCAGAGCTCGCTATTGAAAATGACTACGACTACGTTATCTGCGGACATATCCATCAACCCAAAAAGGAGATTTACGAAAACAAAAATGGAAGCTGTGTGTATCTCAATTCAGGGGATTGGGTGGAAAACCTTACTGCCTTGGAATATTCCTTTAAACGCTGGCGTATTTACCACTACAACCATGATAAACTTTCGCCCTTTTTTGTGGATGAAGATTTAAAGGAGATGGACATGAATGAATTGATTGCGTCCATTACTGACAAAGAGGTAGAGGCTGAAGAAATTCAAAAACAAGAAGAAACTTCCAATGGTAACCCTACCCCATTAAACAACCAAGGCCTCCCGCAAGATTGATACGGGATGCTTGGCTACCCGCCGGGTACCATCAAAAATCTGGTGGCGACAGCTGGTTCCATTAGCGGAAATGATAGTATTTGGGTCACTTTTCCGAACTGCTGGGAACAATTTTAGCTCTCCAACTTGCATGCTTACCTCATAATGCTCTTTTTCATACCCAAAGGAACCTGCCATACCGCAACACCCTGATGGTATGATGGTCACGGAATAATTCTCTGGAAGATTCAATACATCAAAAGTCACCTTTTGGTTTGATAACGCTTTTTGATGACAATGACCGTGGATTTTGACCTTACGTTCTTCCTTTGTGAACTTTTCCTTTGCGAGTTGTTCCTTTTGCACCTCTCCTGCCAGAAATTCTTCAACCAAAAAAACCTGATTTTTCAAACGCTGAGCCAAGGCATTCTCAGGAACAAGTCTCTGATACTCATCGCGGAAGGTTAAAATAGCCGAAGGTTCCAAACCTAGTATTGGAAGTTCATTGGAAATATGCTCTTCAAGCTGTTTGATATTTTGTAGGGCCAATGTTTTCGCTTGGCGCAAAAACCCTTTGGAAATGTAGGTTCGGCCACTTTCCGCATAAAACAGTTCTATCTGATATCCCAAGCGCGTTAAGAGCCCAATGGCATCCTTACCTACCTCAACATCCATATAACGCGTAAACTCATCAATATAGAGTACTAGATTTTGACCCTTAGGCGTGTACTTCGCCTTTTGTTCTCGAAGATAGCCGTCAAAATTAAATCGTTTTACATGAGGTAGATTCCGTTCTTTGGCCACACCGAAAGCACCTTTTAAAAGGTTGCCCAAGGGTTTGGAATCATAGATGGCATTGGTCAAAGGAGCCATGCTACTTCCTAAACGGTTGAGCTTCGTGTTGTGCGCGAAAAGCTTGCTTCGCAAACTATACCCATTGGTTTCTTGATATTGGTATTGGAATTCGGCCTTCAAGGTGGCTACATCTACATTACTGGGACATTCGCTAGCACAGGCTTTGCAACTCAAACAAAGGTCAAAAACGTTCTTTAGTTCTTTATGGTCAAATTGATTGGGTTTATCCGATTGGGTCAAAAACTCCCGCAATGCATTAGCTCGAGCACGTGTAGTATCCTTTTCGTTTTTGGTGGCGTGATAACTCGGACACATGCCCCCTTTCATTTCAGCACTTTTGCGGCAATCCCCACTGCCATTGCATTTTTCCGCTGCGCGAAGAATACCCTCACTATCGGAGAAATCCATTAGGGTTTCCACCTGGGGTTCTTTGCGGTCTACACTATAGCGCAAAGAATCGTCCATTGGAAAAGCATCCACGATTTTTCCGGGATTGAAAATGTTTTTGGGGTCAAAAGCCTTTTTGAGTTCTTTCAAAACCTCATAGTTCTGCTCTCCTATTATCACGGGGATAAACTCGGCCCGAACAATACCATCACCATGCTCACCGCTAAAACTACCTTGATACTTTTTGGTGAGATGGGCTACATCAGTGGTTATTGCGCGAAATAGTTGTACATCACTTGATTTTTTTAAATCCAGTATAGGGCGAAGGTGTAATTCCCCCGCACCGGCATGCGCGTAGTACACTGCACTTTGCCCATAGTCCTCCATAATTTTGGTGAACTCTCCTATAAAGGACTTCAGGTCTTCCAAGGCAACTGCAGTGTCTTCAATACAGGCGACCGCTTTTTTATCCCCTACCATATTGCCCAATAAACCTAAACCAGCCTTACGAAGTTCTATCGCTTTGGCAATATCACCGTCATACAGAACCGGACTGGCGTAGCTATTCCCTGATTTCTTGATGGTCTTGAGCAAAGCCTGAACTTGGCTTTCCAGGTCGTCTAAATCATGTGCTTTTACCTCGAGCATCAAAATACCTGCTGGGTCTCCATCCACAAAAAAGCGATTGGCCAGCTGGGCACGATTGTTCTTGGTACAATCCAGAATTACTTTGTCCATCATTTCACACGTATGCAAACGATGTTGCATTACCGGTGCCACATCAGACAGACACTTTTCCAAGGTTTCGTAGTGCGTACAAACCATAGCCGCATGTTGAGGTGGTAGAGCGTCTAGTTGAAGCGTAATTTCGGTGGTAATCGCCAGGGTTCCTTCACTCCCTGAGAGCAATTCGCATAGATTTAGGGTTGACTTCTCTCCTCCAAAACCGGTAAAAGTCAAAAGTTCGTCTATAGCGTAGCCCGTATTTCTTCTGTGAATTTGTGGTTTTGGGAATTCCTTTTTGATTTCCTTTCGAACTGAAGTCTTCGAGAGGGTATCCTTTAAAAAACCATAAATAGCACCTTCTGCATCAGCCTGTCTTGTCTTTTCGGAAATACCCTCTTCGTCCATGGTACCAAAAACCACCTCCGAGGCATCTGACAATACACATCGCATGGAAACCACTTTATCTCGTGTCACCCCATATTGAATAGATGTGGTGCCGGAGGAATTGTTACCAACCATCCCACCTATCATACATCGGTTTGCGGTGGACGTATTCGGTCCAAAGAAAAGCCCATGCGGCTCGAGAAAATGGTTTAACTCATCCCGAACTACACCCGGTTGAACAGTTACTTGTTTTTTTTCCACATCCAAATGAAGGATAGAATTCAAATGCCTACCCAAATCCATTACAATGCCATCACCTACACACTGGCCTGCTAAAGAAGTTCCCGCAGTCCGCGGAATCAATCCGATATGATGTTGCGAGGCAAATTGTACCAAAGTTTGAATGTCTTTTGTGCTTTTGGGCAGACATACGGCCAAAGGGGTTTTCCTGTAGACAGATGCATCCGTGGCGTAGAGGGTCTTGGTTAAAGCGTCGAATTGCAATTCTCCTTCTAGCTTCTCCGCCAAGGACTTTAAGAAAGATTTATCCAAAATGGAACAATTTTTGGTCTTGGAAACAAGTTTACATTGCAAGTTACGCGCAAAAACTTTTTTACTCAACTTAAATTGGAAAACTTATGAAATTTGAAAAACCAATCGGTATATTTATATTATTAATGAGCTTTGGCGTATATGCCCAAGACCTTTCGGACCATAGTATTGGACTTAGATTGGGTGATAGCGACGGCTTTGGCGCTGAAATATCGTATCAAAAGTCCATTGGAAGATATAATCGGGCCGAGTTTAACCTAGGCTGGCGGGATAGTCGCGACTTTGATGCTTTTAAACTTTCAGGGGTGTATCAATGGGTGCATCAAATAGAAGGTGGTTTTAACTGGTATTATGGCGTTGGTGGCGGTTTGGGAAGTGTTGATTTTGAACCCATACCTGATGAAGTTGAGGACAATGATGGAATTTTTGTATTCGTGGCAGGAAATTTAGGTGTCGAATACGACTTTGATATTCCCTTGTTGCTTTCCTTGGATGTTCGCCCGGAGATTGGCATTTTGGGTTATGATGGTTTTGACAATGGTTTTCTATTTGATATCGCTCTGGGTATTCGCTATCAGTTTTAACACGACATCGAATTAAAAACCCAAGCCCTTTTTTGAATTGGAGGTAATGAATACCTTAGCTAAAAATAACGAGTAAATGAATAAAGTTTGGATTTGGGGCGTATTAGCTGCCCTTGTAGCGTCTTGTGCAGGTAAAGCCGATGGCTACAGTGTCGATGCCAAAGTAGAAGGCGAATTGGATAATGGCACCAAGGTGTTTCTGAAGACCACGGATAGTTTGAACCAATTGGTAGATGTGGATACCACTACGGTAGAGAATGGTGTGTTTTCCTTTGAAGGGGTCCAAGAACAACCCAAACTACACTATTTAATGCTGGAAGATAGTCGGGGTAACCTTCCGTTTTTTCTAGAGAACGGCAAGATTTCCATCAAATTCCAAAAAGATAGCATGAATTATGCGCGCATCAAGGGCACTCCGCAAAATGATATTTTCATGGATTTTCTGGGTGAATCCAGAAGAATGGGCGAGCGCGCCCGTTCCATGCAGCAAGATATGCGCGTAGCATCCCAAAAACAACCGCAAGATACCGTGACCATGATGGCTTTACGGGAGGAATACATGGAATTGCAAGAAGATGTTAAAACCTATAATGTTGATTTTGCCAAGAACAACCCGGATGCCCTGATTTCGGTATTGATTATGGGGAATCTTTTGATGAGCAAAGCACTTCCTACATCGGAGATTCAGGAAATGTTTGATGCCCTTACTCCAGAAATGAAGGCCACCGAACCAGCTAACAAACTGAAAGAACAACTCGACAAATTAAAAACTACGGAGGTGGGCAGTGCAGCACCCGAATTCTCGGCTCCCAATCCGGAGGGTGAGATGCTTGCCCTTAGTGATATCAAAGGCAAATTGACCTTAGTTGATTTTTGGGCCGCTTGGTGCAGACCTTGTCGCGCCGAAAATCCAAACATCGTTTCGGTCTACAACAAATTCCATGATAAAGGTTTCAACGTCATTGGGGTTTCTTTGGACACTCGCGCTGATGATTGGACCAATGCTATAGCCAAAGATGGTTTGGAATGGAATCATATTTCCAACCTAAAGCGTTTTCAAGACCCAATTGCACAGTTGTATAATGTGAATGCCATTCCGGCTGCTTTTTTGATTGATGAAAACGGCGTGATTGTAGCAAAAAATCTTAGGGGGTCTGCGTTGGAGAAAAAAGTATCAGAATTTCTGAATTAGCTTCTAGATTTTCCCAGTTTTTTCAAGAACGAATAGAATGATAATGGGAACGGCCAACAAAATCACGACCCAAGTATCATTGACCAAAATATCGGGCCGAAAAAACAAAGTAGTGGCGTAACCCCCAACCGCACCACCAAAGTGAGCGGTGTGACCGATATTGTCCATTCTACTTTTCATACCATAGATGGAATACAACAAATAAGCGATTCCCAAAACGTATGCCGGCAAAGGAATAGGGATAAACATGATGGCCAATCGCATTTCCGGATACAGCAAAATGGCCGAGTACAAAATTCCAGTGACCGCTCCACTAGCCCCTACCGCGCTATAAAAAGGTTCATCCTTATGGAAGAACAGCGCCAATAAACTCCCCGCTGCCAAACTCAATAGATACATCAAAAGGAATTTTACAGGACCAAAAGCAGAAATCACCACATCGGCAAAAAAGTATAGTGTGAACATGTTAAAAAACAAATGGGCAATATCCACATGAAGAAATCCAGAGGTCATCATACGTTCTCGCTGACCGGACTTGATTCCGCCTATGCTAAACTTATAGCGTTCAAAAAAAGAATAGTCGTTAAACCCTTTTATGGAAACCAAAACATTGGCTGCAATCACGGCAATGGTAGCCCAATGCAAATTGTACATACAAGAAAACCTTTGGCGATAAATATAGGTATATTTGCCCACAAGAATTGACCATGACATTCTTAGTTTACCTCCTTGTTTATCCCATTTTATGGTTGGTTTCCCGTCTTCCTTTTCGCTTGCTCTATGCGTTGTCTGATGGCGTCTTCTTTCTATTGTATTATGTCATAGGCTATCGAAAAAAAGTGGTGCGCGAGAATTTGGCCTTGGTGTTTCCAGATAAAGCTATTTCTGAGCGAATTCGAATTGAGAAAGCGTTTTTCAAACATATGTGCGACATGTTTTTGGAAATGATAAAAACCATGGGGATTTCCAATGCACAATTGCAAAAACGGTTCACTTTTGAAAACTTGGAAGTACTACACAAATTGGAGGATAAACAAAAATCGATCATGCTGATGTATCCCCACTATGCGAGTTGGGAGTGGTCTATTGCCTTAGGAGCACATATCGCGTCCAAAGGTTACGGAATTTATCAAGTATTGGAAAATCCTTATTTCGATAAGCTCGTGCGCGGCATACGTGAAAAATTTGGGGCAACTCTTATTGGCACAGCAGTCACCCGGGATGTCATTTCCAGAAACAAGCGAAACGGACAACTAAGTATGTATGGTATTTTGAGCGACCAATCGCCCATGCCCCAAAAGGCACAGCTATGGACTGAATTTATGGGCATAAGGGTGCCTGTTCATACCGGAGCGGAATCCCTTTGCCGCAAGCATAATCTTCCCGCCGTCTTTCTTAAAGTCAAAAAAGTGAAAAGGGGACATTATTCAGGTTCTTTCCATGTCATTAGTGAAAACCCAAACTCGGAGGAGGAATTTACCGTATCAAAAGGCTTTCTAGCTATGGTAGAACAGTCAATCAAAGAAGCTCCGGAGTATTACTTCTGGACCCATAAACGATGGAAACATCGGAATAAAAACCCAGAGGACTATCTTCCTTTCACGCCTAAAGGGCGATGAGGCCTATCAGACCGATTCGCTCATTGCTTTGAGCTCCAAAATGAATCTATCCGCCAAGGCATCAGCCTCATTTTGGGAATGGGCTTCGGTATAAATCCGTATAATGGGTTCCGTGTTCGACTTGCGAAGGTGAACCCAGTTTTCGGCAAAATCGATTTTTACCCCATCTATAGTCGTAAGGTTTTCGCAGCTGTATTTTTCGGCCATGCCTTCCAAAATGGCGTCCACATCTAAATCTGGTGTTAGTTGAATCTTCTTTTTGCCCATAAAATATTGTGGATAGGAGTCCTTGAGTTCGGCTACGGAAATATTCTTTTCGGCCAGCAACATCAAAAACAAGGCTGTACCTACCAAAGCATCACGACCATAGTGACTTTCTGGATAAATAATACCACCATTGCCTTCTCCCCCAATAATGGCTTGGGTAGCTTTCATTTTTTTAACCACGTTCACCTCACCAACAGCTGCCGCTTCATAACTTCCACCATGTTTTTCAGTAATATCCCGCAATGCTCTTGATGAAGATAGATTCGATACTGTATTTCCTAAGGTTTTGCTTAAAACGTAGTCCGCACAGGCCACCAAAGTATATTCTTCCCCAAATATTTCACCTGCATTGCTGATAAAAGCCAATCGGTCCACATCAGGGTCTACCACAATCCCAAAATCTGCTTTTTCGGATACCACTTTCTCACAGATATCCCCCAAGTGTTCCTTCAAGGGTTCTGGATTATGTGGAAAATGCCCAGTAGGTTCACAATACAATTCAACCACTTCTACTCCTAATGCTTTCAAAAGCTTCGGGATGGCAATTCCACCAGTAGAATTCACTCCGTCTACGACCACTTTGAATTTCTTTCCTTTAATCGTATTGGCATCTACCAGCGAAAGTTTGAGCACTTCTTCCACGTGAATATCAATATATCCATTATGTTGGGTCACAATACCTAAGGTATCCACCGAAGTGAATTCAAAATCTTCTTGTTCGGCGCATTCCAAAATGCGCTGCCCATCAGCACCATCCAAAAATTCCCCTTTTGCATTCAACAACTTCAGCGCATTCCACTGTTTGGGGTTATGGCTTGCCGTTAAAATAATTCCCCCTTCTGCTTTTTCGAGCGGTACTGCAATTTCCACTGTCGGAGTCGTTGACAAACCCAAATCAACCACATCAATACCCATTCCAATGATTGTGGAAACTACCAAATCTTGAATCATTTGACCCGAGATTCTTGCATCCCGACCAATTACGATTTTTGGATTTTCCTTTTTGGATTCTCCCTTGAGCCATGTGCCATAGGCGGCTGCAAATTTTACAGCATCCAAAGGGGTCAAGTTATCCCCGGGTTTGCCTCCGATGGTTCCACGAATTCCAGAGATGGATTTGATAAGGGTCATAAGACTTGTTATTTTTTTGCAAATATAAAGGCCTTTCAGCGTTGGCAGGTTTCTTCTTTGTAAATTTCAAATCTATTTTACCCCATCGGCTATGAATTTCTTGGCACATATCTATCTTTCGTTTGATGATGACATGATTACACTGGGAAATTTCTTCGCTGACCATATACGGGGAAACAAGTTCAAACATTTCCCCATTCAAATTCAAAGAGGTATTTTGTTGCATCGTGAAATCGATACTTTTACAGATTCTCATCCTGTAGCGAAGCAGAGCAGTAAAAGGCTTCACAAAAACTACAGTCATTACAGCAGGGTAATCGTGGATATTTATTATGACCATTTTCTGGCAAAGAACTGGTCGGACTACTCTGAAATCCCTTTAAAGGAATACGTCGAAAATTTTTATCAGCTTTTGGAAAAACATTACGAATTGCTCCCTGTGGCGACACAACGTATCATGCCTTATATGTTGGCCGACAATTGGTTGTACCACTATGCCAACCTCGAAGGAATTTCAAGAGTTTTGAATGGTATGAATCGAAGAACCAATAATCGTTCGAAAATGAATTTTGCCATTCAAGACCTTAAAGAAAACTATACCGATTTTGAAAATGAATTTCGATTGTTCTTTGAAGAATTGATTACCTTTTCGCAAGAAAAACTAGCCTTTTTATGCGAAAACTGACCCTCCTTGTCTTCCTATGTCTTCTCTTTCTACATTGTAAAAAAACACCACCTGCTCCTACTGGCCTAGTTACCGAAAAAGCCATGGTAGTTTCAGCACGTGAAGAAGCTTCAAAAATAGGCGCTGAAATCATGAAAAAGGGTGGAAACGCCTTCGACGCCATGATTGCAACCGAAATGGCCCTCGCCGTTGCTTATCCTTTTGCGGGGAACCTCGGCGGCGGTGGTTTCATGGTATATCGCAAAGAAAACGGGCAACTTGGAGGACTGGACTATCGCGAAAAAGCACCGTTGTCGGCGCATAAGGATATGTATTTGGATTCTTTGGGTAATGTAATTCCTGATATGAGCACGGTTGGCGCTACCGCTGTGGGCGTTCCAGGAACGGTAGCTGGAATTATGGAAGTACACCAAAAATTTGGGTCGCTTCCCTTGGAAGAAATTTTCCAACCGGTGATAGCACTGGCCAGAAAAGGCGTGGTTGTGACCGAAAAACAAGCGAATCGTTTGGAACGCTATAAGGAGCGTTTCATCACCGTAAACGGAGACAGCACGAAATTTGCGCATCAATATAAAGCTGGGGATACCATCTTCTACCCCGAATTGGCAAATACTTTGGTTCATATCATGGAAAAAGGCCGTGATGGTTTTTACAAAGGCGAAGTCGCCCAAAAATTAAGCACTTTCATTCAGGACAAAGGCGGGTTTGTAACCCAAGAAGACCTGGCCGCTTATGAGGTAAAGTGGCGTCAACCCGTTGTCTTCCCATACAAAGACCTTAAAATCATTTCAATGAGCCCTCCTAGTAGTGGCGGAGTTACGTTGAACCAGATATTTAAAATGCTGGAACCATACGATATTGCAAAATATGGCCACAATTCAACAAAGGCGGTGCAGCTCTTCGTCGAAGCGGCGCGAAGGGCGTATGCGGATAGAAACTTCTTTTTGGGAGACCCAGATTTTGTAGAGATTCCATTGGATGTTTTGTTGAGCCAAACCTATTTAACGGAACGTATGGAAAGTTTCTCTTTTGAAAAGGCAACCTTATCTTCTGAAGTATCCCACGGTTCTGTTGAGATTATCGAAAGCAATGAAACCACCCACTACTCCATCGTAGATAGTTTTGGAAATGCCATCGCAGCGACCACCACTTTAAATGGCGGTTATGGTTCCAAACTGTATTCTGAAGAGTTGGGATTTTTCTTGAATAACGAAATGGATGACTTTAGCGCAAAACCTGGCGTACCCAACATGTTTGGCTTGATTGGTGCTGAAGCCAATAGCATCGCACCAGAAAAACGGATGTTGAGCAGTATGACGCCTACTATAGTAGAAAAAGATGGTAAACTTTTCATGGTTGTGGGAACACCTGGAGGTTCTACCATAATTACGGCAGTCGCGCAAACCATCCTAAATGTGTATGAGTTTGATATGAGTATGCAAGATGCCGTAAATGCGCCTCGGTTCCACCATCAATGGTTGCCCGACCACATCACCTTTGAGGAAGAGGGCTTTGGGCCCGAACTGAAATCCGAATTGGAAAGCATTGACTATATCATTCTAGAAGAAAGCACGCCAATTATTGGTAAAGTCGATGCCATACGCGTACTCCCTGATGGACAGCTTGAAGGAGGTGCGGATAAGCGCGGGGATGACAAAGCAGCGGGTTTTTAAACGAAAGATGTCAATGAAGAAATACAATGTTACGCTACTTACTGACCCAAGATATCTGAAAGAAAACAAAGAAAGCATATACGTTTCCAATGTTTTGCAAGAGGATGATTTGGTCATCCAGGCACTGGAAGATAAAGGGCTAACAGTCACACGAAAAGCATGGGACGACCCGAATTTCGATTGGACCGCAACCCAATATGCCGTATTTCGCGCGACTTGGGACTATTTTGACCGCTATGAAGAATTTTCCCAATGGTTTGACCAAACAAAAAAGCATACCCAGTTCATTAACTCAGCGGAACTGATTCATTGGAATATCGACAAGCATTATTTGGTAGAATTGGAAAACAACGGGGTCCGAATTCCCAAAACTATGGTCATCGAACCAGGAAACAAACTATCCTTACAACAACATTTGGAAGAGTCCCTGAAAAATGGTCGATTCAAAACACGGGATTTTGTTCTGAAACCTTGTATTGCAGGGGGTGCAAGACACACCTATAAGTTTAATCTAACCGAAACGGCGGGATTGGAGTCTATTTTCCAAAAGTTGATTCAAGAAGAAGCTATGATGCTACAGGAGTTTCAAAAAAATATCATGGCAGAGGGCGAGTATTCGTTAATGCTTTTTAATGGTTCTTACTCACACTCAGTACTTAAAGTAGCAAAACCTGGAGATTTCAGGGTACAAGACGACTTTGGCGGAACGGTTGAAAGGATAGAACCCACCAAGGAAATGATCACCTTTGCTGAAAAAGTAGTGAATGCCAGTCCTGAAATACCGGTTTATGCCAGAGTTGACATTTTTAGGGACAATGATGACCAATGGGCCTTGGCAGAACTTGAGATTTTTGAACCGGAGTTGTGGTTCAGACTTCGTCCAAAAGCCGCGAATCAATTGGCTGATGCTATTCTTAAAATGATACACGATGAAAAAGTTTCTTAAGCTTCTTGGACTTTTGGTAGTCGTAGGCATATTGCTTTTAGTGGTTGCTGGATTCGCAATTCATAAAGCCCTGCCTGTGGGCGAATCGGGTCCTGCAGCAGATGCTATGGCCAACAGGATGTTAACCGCATTGAATAAAGAAGCATATCGAAACACCCGCTTTTTGGAGTGGTCTTTTCGAGATGGAGCATACCAATATAAATGGGATAGATGGCAGAGCAAAGTTGATGTTTCTTGGAAGGATTATGTGGTAAAGCTAAACCTCAAGAATCCAAAAAAGAGTCTGGTGATGCAAAAAAACGAAGTACTCACTGGTGAAGAAGCAGAAAAATTGGTAGCCAAAGCACTTAAAAGTTTCAATAACGATTCGTTTTGGTTGGTTGCACCCTATAAGGTTTTTGACCAAGGCACAAAAAGAACTTTGGTTACCTTGGAAGATGGTCAAGAAGGACTTTTGATTACATACATGCAAGGGGGAACAACACCAGGGGACAGCTACCTTTGGCTGTTAGACGAAAAAGGTTTTCCCAAAGCATATCAAATGTGGGTAGCTATTATTCCCATAGGTGGCCTTGAGGCTTCTTGGGACGATTGGACGACCACCGAAAGTGGCGCATTCCTTCCAAAGACCCATCAGCTTGGGCCCATGACAATTGATATGGGTAGCGTTAGAGGGTATTAATTACAGTTCGGACAAACCGTATTCCGAAAGTATGACCTGCCATTCTTGGGTTTCCATAATTTCAAGAATTCGTTGGGAAATCTTCTTTTCCAAAGCAGTGGAATTGTGTTTTAATCCAAACGCATAGAACTGAACATCAAACTTTTGTGGGAGTACTTCCAAATTTTGAAAGGTTGAATCGCGTTTCATGCGATATCGAACAATAGGGGAATCATAGATAAAGGCATCCAATTCATTATCCCTGAGGGCAGTCAATCCGGATTGCACACCGCTAAAGGTGGAAACGGCTTTAAAAAAATGACCCTTCAGAAAATCCTCTGCTCCCGAATTCTGAATAGTTCCAACATTTTTTTCCTTGAAATCTTCGAAATTAGAAGATTCATTGGCCAATTGGCCTACAGTTAAGCTAGAGGCAATACTGGCC
Organism: Bacteroidota bacterium; assembly: GCA_039027495.1. Classification (GTDB taxonomy): domain Bacteria; phylum Bacteroidota; class Bacteroidia; order Flavobacteriales; family Flavobacteriaceae; genus Flagellimonas. The sequence goes on along the minus strand of JBCCKH010000012.1, from coordinate 78,689 downwards.
GTTAAACCGGAAACAAAAAGCAATCCGCTGAACATCAACAGTAATGCGGTTATTTTTCCTAAACGGGTTTGTGGGGCTTTATCCCCGTAGCCTACTGTTGTCAAGGTTACCACAGACCACCAAAGGCCATCCCATAACCCTTTATGGTTTCGACGGAAGTGTTCCGGATTCTTTTTCCGTTCGAACAACCAAACCAATATCCCGAAAAAAAGCAACAATCCAAACAAGGCCAAAAAACCTCGAATAAAATTGGCTTGAAAAAAGGAACTTAAAAACCCTCTTATTTTCTGCCAAGAAGTCTGTTTCGCCACTACGATAACCGAATGGGACGCGTAAAAGGAATCTGTAAACTCAAACTCCTTGCTACGCTCACTGGTTATGGTCAAGGGATTGATGCTAACGTCTACCTCACCTGACTTAAGTCCATCCAGCATTTTAGGAAAATCCATCCGCTGCAATTCATAAGGCAATCCTAAATCTTCTGCTACTCTGGTCCACAACCATACGTTGATGCCTTGTAAATCCCCATATTCTTCAATAATAAAAGGAGCCGCGTTGGTATATCCAACCTTTAGGGTATCAGTTACCTCTTGCGCACGACCCATAAAACAATTGTACAACACAAAAAAAGTCAACAGAAAACGGGTCATAACAGGATGAGATTGAAAAGAATTACAGGAAAAGATACTAAAATCTTAACCCTTCGCACCGCTGACCTGCTGTTTCAATTCTTCCATGGACTGTTGTAGTTGTTTGAGCAGGCCGCGTTCAGTGGTAGCCTCCAAATTAAAGGTCAGTTTGCTGCTCACCTCCCAAATCTCCTGAATCTGGAAGGGTTTGATTTCGTAAGGTGGATAGGTCTCGTTTAACGAAATCAGGGTGATGTTATTGGAATTGGGTCGCCGTTCCACTTTTTTGACCATAACGGAATCTTGCAAAACCACGACGTACATTTTATTGGCACTAACATGATCAATATGCTCGATGGCCCGCGCCAACACCCATTCTCCCGGTCTCAAGTTGGGCAACATACTGTCCCCTTCTACCTGAAAACCCCGGTAGGTTGCATTTCTGAACTCAGGTATGGGCAAGTCAAAGGCGGGTAATTGACGATACCAACTCGTATCTTGTATATTTTGTGGATAGCCCGCTGCAGCTTTGGCGTTCACAAGCACCATGTTCTCATTATCACTATTGTCTACGGTGACCACCTTTGGAATTACGCTGGTTTTTGAGGTCTCCAGATATTTTTCGGCCGTTTCGCCAAAAAGCCATAAAGGGTTGATTTTAAATTGCTTCAATAGTTCTGCAACAACCTTTCCAGAGAGTTTGGTTCTACCCCTTTCGATGTCTGCCGTCGTATTGGAAATCCCCAAAAGTTTGGCAAACTCTGCTTGGGTATGTCCCAAATCGCGTCGGACTTCAGTAAATCTTTTTAATGTGATTTCATTTTCCATTATGGTGGTCTAATGACGGCATCTGCAGGGAATTTTCTGCTTTATGCCTTTCAAATATACTTAATTTGGAATATTTCCAAAAATTTATTGGAATATTTCCATAAATAGGATTTATTCCATATTTTTGGAATCATTACAATATTTATGGATTTTGATAGAATTCAAGAAAAACTAAAAATCCTTGCTGACGCTGCCAAATATGACGTGTCCTGCGCCAGCAGTGGTAGCGACCGTAAAAATGTCGGCAAGGGGCTGGGCAATGCTTCACGAATAGGCATATGCCACAGCTATGCGGAGGATGGCCGGTGCATCAGCTTGTTGAAAATTCTATTGACCAATTATTGCATCTACGATTGCGCGTATTGCGTAACACGTAAAAGCAATGATGTGAAACGCGCCGCTTTTAAAATACAAGAGGTTGTTGACCTTACCATAAATTTCTATCGCCGAAATTATATTGAAGGATTGTTTTTGAGCTCTGGGATTTTTAAAAGCCCAGATTATACCATGCAACGCTTGATTGCCGTCGCCAAAAAACTAAGGGAAGAAGAAAATTTTAATGGGTATATCCATTTAAAATCAATACCTGGAGCCAGTGACGATTTGATGTACGAAGCAGGGCTTTATGCCGACCGATTATCCGTAAATATTGAAGTGCCAACTGTTTCTGGCCTTAAACTTCTAGCCCCGGACAAGAAGCATGATGATTTTATCCAACCCATGCGAAAAGTGAAGGAGGAACTGATTCGGTACAATAGTGAGCGTAAACTGATAAAAAGCACACCGAAGTATGCTCCCGCTGGTCAAAGTACCCAGATGATTGTGGGTGCGACCAACGAGACCGATAAAGATGTCATGTATTCGGCAACCTATTATTACAGAACTTTTAAAATGAAACGGGTGTATTATTCGGGCTATATACCCGTAACTCAAGATAATCGCTTGCCTTCAATAGGCACACAAGTCCCCATGCTTCGTGAAAACAGGCTGTATCAAACGGATTGGCTACTCCGTTTTTATGGATTCGCCGTAAATGAAATTTTAAATGATACCTATCCTAATCTAGACATGGAGATAGACCCCAAACTATCATGGGCCCTTCGAAATCTGCATCATTTTCCGATGAATGTGAATACGGCTGACAAACGCTCCCTTTTAAGGGTGCCCGGACTAGGCACGTTGTCCGTTTCAAAGATTCTGAGCGCAAGGAAGTTCCGTAGATTAAATTGGGAGCATTTGAAAAAAATTGGGGTTTCCCTTAACCGTGCACAATACTTTATCACCTGTGATTCAAGACATTGGATTCGAAAAGACCTATCCGCAAATAAAATTAGGGGATTGATTTTGCAAAATTCCCAAGGAAAATTTAGACAAAACACAAACCAACTCGCATTATTCAACTAAATATCTACTCACATGGAAACCGCTAAAATTTTGGTATACGATGGAAGCTTCAACGGATTTTTAACGGCTGTTTTTGTAGCCTTTGAGGAAAAACTGGATGTTGTGGACATCCAAGCCAATGGAAAAGAACAAAGCGGTTTGTTTTCCGATACTGAAATCATTTTCACCAATTTACCAAAGGCCAAAAGAGTTTGGAACGGCGTGAAAAACCGAAGTAATAATGCCATTACCAATGTCTATTTTGCTTTCTTGAGCGAGTCTGAGGGCATTGAACTTATGCTATACCGATATATTCAAAAACTGATGGGCGGAAAACGAGGAAAACAGTCTGATTTCTCGGACGAAACCATGCTCCGCATACAGCAATTGTCCCGTTCAGTAGGACGTGAAAAACATCGGATGGAAGCCTTCGTACGTTTTCAGTTGACCAAGGATAAAGTCTATTTTGCCAACATTGAACCTGATTTCAATGTTCTTCCACTCATCTCAAAACACTTTAGAAACCGATATGCTGACCAAGAGTGGTTGATTTATGATGTGAAACGAAAGTATGGCATTCATTATAACTTAAATCAAGTTGAATTGGTTTCCCTACAATTGGATGAAGTGCTGCACAACTCAACACGACGAAGTGATGCGCTAACCAATGAGGAACATGACTATCAACTACTTTGGAACGATTACTTCAAGAGTACCAATATTGCATCAAGAATAAATAAGAAGTTGCATAGACAACATGTACCCAAGCGCTATTGGAAATACCTGAGCGAAAAGAAGGAAGCGATTTAGAAAAATTGGCGGGTTAAAGCCTTTCTTTTAAAAAAGTTTCTATTTCAGGAACTAAATCCAACATGTAAAAACCTCCAGGGGTGATAAAGACCAAAAAATCATCTTTTTGAAAATAGGTTATTGGTGATTTGCTGACGACATCCCATGGACCTCTTTCCTTAATGACTTCAATACGAGCCAGCAAGTCTAGAGCGTCTTTTTCGTTATGACATTTCCAATACTCTAAGGTAGCACGAGGATATAGGTTAGACTGCAAAGCGACCGTACTTTTCACTTTTGCCCTTTCTACCTTTTTGATTTTGGAAACATCCAAGGGGGCCTCCAAAGCTTCATTTCGATGCTTCAAATAGCGATTGACCACTGGAATTCTTTTATTAAGAAAATTATCCTCAGGGGTTAACTTCTCAAATTTGTTAAGGTCATATGATATCTCTGTCATCTGCCCAACAACAGCTTCGAAGGTGTTTTCCTTGAACATGTTGGTATCCTTAGCAACAACCAAAGTATCCTTTGGTTTAATGGTCGTTTCGTCTCGCTCTGGAGTTGGCGCAGGTGTTTTCTGGGGTTGCTTGCAACTGACTATTCCTACGGCAAAAAGGATGAGTATTATCCATTTCATTGGCAACTGATTTCTATTTGTAAAGCCGATATTAAGATACTAGATTTTGAATTACACATGACTCAGGCGGATTTACTTAAGAGCAAGGGCCTATGGCCGTTTCGGTCCTTTTATAATTAGCGTTGAAACCGGTAGAATCAAACTCCTTGAAGTGATTAAAAGTTTTATCGTAGGAACTATTATTGAATTGTTCATCAACTATTTGTGATTCAAGCCTACTTTGAACGCTCCCCAATAAATTGGTCGCTCTTGTTCTTGAAAAGCACATTAAAAGTTGTCAAACTACCATAGATTCGGGTAATGTATTGCTGTAGGTCTATTTTCTCTTGATCATCGAGTTGTTTGCTACTGTTAATCTTTTGTTCCATTACCCGGATTCGGTCTCGTACCATCACGATTTTATGAAAAAAAGTTTCAATGGGCATCTCCTTGCTGGATTGGTCACCTACTGGTTCAAGTATCAATTTACCTCCTTTCCATTTATCAGCAAATGCCACTTTTTCATGAGTGTCACTCCACTTTTGCAAAATTTTGACCAATGACCTTTCTACATCAAAGTAACTTACGGTATCCACCTCATCTTCTACCGCCTCAATCACCTCAAAATCCGAATCCAAATCAATGGTTTCTAGCCCATTGTCCAAAAAAGTTACCCAATAATGCCTTGAAGACACATTTGTGACTACTCCCTTGCCATATTCAGAATGATGAATTCGAGAACCAATTCCTAGTAATTTCATGTTTTGTTTTTTACACTTTGATACTCAAAAATAAGCCTTAGCCTCACAAAAACGAAACATAAACCGGCTTCTTAGTTACAGTCCAAATCGTTATTTTTGAAGCTTTGCTATGATTGACTACGAAGAACATATTGAGGTAAAAGGGGCAAGGGTCCATAACCTCAAAAATATAGATGTTACCATTCCGAGAGAGAAGCTGGTGGTAATTACCGGACTTTCAGGAAGTGGAAAATCCTCTTTGGCTTTTGACACCATCTACGCGGAAGGACAACGCCGTTACATCGAAACGTTTTCGGCCTATGCCCGTCAGTTTTTAGGCGGGTTGGAACGTCCTGATGTTGATAAAATCGATGGCCTATCCCCAGTAATCGCCATTGAACAAAAAACTACTTCAAAATCTCCAAGGTCAACCGTTGGCACCATTACCGAGGTGTATGATTTTTTGCGATTGTTATTTGCTAGAGCGGGCGATGCGTATAGCTATAATACTGGCGAAAAGATGGTCAGCTACAGCGATGCCCAAATCAAAGATTTGATCATTGAGTCCTATCCTGACAAAAAAATCAGTGTCTTGGCACCGGTCATCAAATCCAGAAAAGGACATTATCGAGAGTTGTTCGAACAGATTGCCAAACAAGGTTTTGTAAAGGTTCGTGTGGATGGCGAAATACTGGATATCGTCAAAGGCATGAAAGTGGACCGGTACAAAACGCATGATATTGAAATTGTAATCGACCGGCTAAAGGTTTCCAATACCCAAGATTTCAACAAGCGGCTTAGCGAAACCATTAACACTGCCATGTATAGTGGAAATAATGTGCTCATTGTGATTGAAGAAGGCGAATCTGTGCCCAGATACTTCAGTCGAGATTTGATGTGTCCCACAACGGGTATATCCTACCCTACTCCAGAACCGAATACGTTTTCCTTTAACTCCCCCAAAGGAATGTGTCCCAAGTGTAACGGTCTGGGACACACCTATGAAGTAAATATTGACAAAATCTTTCCAGATAAAAAGTTATCCATCAAAGCAGGGGGGATTGCCCCGCTGGGAGAATACAAGAAATCTTGGGCATTTAAGCAACTGGAAACCATAGGGCAACGCTACGGTTTTGATTTGGCAGACCCCTTGAACAAGATTCCACAAGAGGCCATGGATATCATCCTTAATGGTGGCAAAGAAAGTTTTGAAGTGGATTCCAAGACCTTAGGAGTAAAAAGACAATATAAGATAGACTACGAGGGAATTTCCAACTTCATCAAAAACCAATTTGAAGAATCCAATTCCACCTCTATCAAAAGATGGGCAAAGGAATATATGGACAAAGTGGTTTGTTCGGAATGCAATGGTTCCAGACTACGCAAAGAAAGCTTGTACTTTAAGGTTGGTGGAAAAAACATTGCAGAATTATCCCAAATGGATATCGCTGAATTGGCAACATTTTTCGAGAACCTAGACAGCAAGTTGGATGGAAACCAAAGAAAAATTGCCGAAGAAATCATCAAAGAAATCAGAACCAGGCTTCAATTCTTATTGGATGTTGGGTTGGATTATCTGTCCTTAAATCGAAGTTCCAAATCCCTTTCGGGAGGAGAAGCGCAACGCATACGCCTCGCTACACAGATTGGTTCTCAACTAGTCGGTGTCCTCTATATTCTGGATGAACCAAGCATTGGTTTGCATCAACGGGATAATGAACGACTCATCAATTCCCTGTTATCCCTTCGTGACTTGGGCAACTCCGTCATTGTAGTAGAACATGACAAGGACATGATTGAACATGCAGACCATGTGATTGACATCGGACCTAAAGCTGGTAAACATGGTGGGCAAATTATTTCCCAAGGCAAACCGATTGAACTTTTCAACTTCCAAACCTTGACGGCGCAATACTTGTCAGGGGCATTAGAGATTCCTGTTCCCAAAACACGCAGAAAAGGCACAGGTAAAAAGATTGTGCTTTCCGGCTGTACCGGAAACAACCTAAAAAACGTAACTGTAGAATTTCCTTTAGGAAAACTGATTGGCGTTACAGGTGTTTCAGGAAGTGGTAAATCCACTTTGATAAATGAAACTTTATACCCTATCATGAATGCCCACTATTTCAATGGGGTGAAAAAGCCAATGCCTTATAAAAAGATTACCGGGCTTCAGCACATCGATAAGGTGATTGATATCAATCAATCCCCTATTGGTCGCACACCACGTTCCAATCCGGCGACATACACAGGTGTTTTTAGTGAAATACGAAGTCTCTTTTCCAAAACTACCGAAGCTACTATTCGCGGGTACAAACCCGGTCGTTTTAGCTTTAATGTGGCTGGAGGACGTTGTGAAACTTGCCAAGGTGGTGGACTGAAGGTAATCGAAATGAATTTTCTACCGGATGTGTACGTTGAATGCGAAACCTGCAATGGAAAACGTTTCAATAGAGAGACTTTGGAAATTCGATACAAAGGAAAATCCATTGCAGACGTGTTGGAAATGACTATCAATGAAGCGGTAGATTTCTTTGAGAACATTCCAAAAATCCATCGAAAGCTCAAAACCATTAAGGATGTTGGTTTAGGATACATTTCACTTGGGCAGCAATCCACTACCCTATCTGGTGGGGAAGCACAACGGGTGAAATTAGCCACCGAGCTTTCCAAAAGGGATACAGGCAGCACCTTCTACATCTTAGATGAACCTACCACAGGGCTTCATTTTGAAGATATTCGGGTATTGATGGAAGTTTTGCAGCAATTGGTAGACAAAGGAAATACCATCTTGATAATTGAGCATAACTTGGATGTCATCAAAATGATGGACCATATTATCGATATCGGTTATGAAGGCGGACGCGGTGGTGGAATGATTGTTGCATCAGGTACGCCAGAGGAAGTAGCAAAGGACAAAAAAAGCCATACGGCAAGATTCCTGAAAAAAGAACTGGAAAATGGCGGAGGCAAAATGGCCAAAGCGGTTTAAATAGAAAACATGCGAAAAGAACAACACACCAAAGGGTGGAATGAAATAAAAACCAATGATTCTTGGGCCCTATTCAAAATCATGGGCGAATTTGTCAACGGTTTCGAAAAAATGAGTCAAATCGGACCTTGTGTTTCCATATTTGGTTCAGCACGTACCAAACCGGGAGAACCTTATTTTGAGCTGGCTGTCGACGTCGCTCAAAAAGTTGCCGAAGCTGGGTATGGTATCATCACTGGCGGTGGCCCGGGTATAATGGAAGCTGGTAACCGAGGAGCGCATGCCGCTGGGGGTACTTCCGTAGGGCTCAATATCGATTTGCCATTTGAGCAGCATGATAATCCGTATATCGATTCCGACAAAAGCTTGGATTTCGATTATTTCTTTGTGCGCAAGGTTATGTTCGTCAAGTATTCCCAAGGGTTTGTGGTCATGCCTGGCGGTTTTGGCACCTTGGATGAACTTTTCGAAGCCATCACCCTTATTCAAACCAACAAAATTCACACCTTCCCTATTATTTTAGTAGGTACTCCTTTCTGGAGCGGCCTATTGGATTGGGTCAAGAACACCATGCTTGAGGCAGGGAACATTAGTCCTCAAGATTTGGACCTTATCAAATTGGTTGACTCGGCAGAGGAAGTAGTCAGCATCATCGACGCCTTCTACAAAGGGCATAATCTAAGTCCTAATTTTTAAGAAAGGTTTGTTCCGAAAAACATACATCCCTGTTTTTGTCATGGTTTTAATGCTGTGCTCCACCCAAAGGCTGTGGACGCAACATCAAATAGAAATCACTGCAAAACTGGATGGGCAAACCAAAGAAATCCAAATCAACCAAAAGCTGACCTACCACAATACTTCAGGTGTGGGTCTTTCGGTAATTTATTTGAACGATTGGATGCATGCCTTTGCCAATAAAAAAACTGCTTTAGCCAAACGGTTCGAACTACAATTCAAAAGGAGTCTGCATTTGGCCAAAGATGAGGAACGTGGATACACCGATATCACCAGTGTGGTGAATGATAGTTATGCGGGTTTGCCATGGGAACGCTTGGACAATCGCGATATCCTCAAAGTCGAGCTTGCCCAACCCCTTGCAGATGGTGAAAAGGCGCAAATCTTTATTACTTATAAGGTACAATTACCTGATAAGAAGTTTACCAACTTTGGTTACGGACCCAACAACGAGTTCAACTTAAAACATTGGTATCTTACCCCGGCCGTTTTTAAAGATGGAGGATGGTTGCTTTATGATAACTTGGATTTTGATGACCTGTATACTGCACCAGCCGATACACGAATCAACCTGAACTTTCCTGAAGGATTGCATCTCGCCACAAATTTTCAAGATGCTGCTGGCGTTTCACGTTTTCCTGGTGGACAGTTCGTACAGTTAAAAGGGACAAATCGCGGACCTTGCACCATCATGCTTACCAACAGAAAACGATTTACCAAGCACGTTACTCGTTTTCTAACCGTCTCATCCGATTTGGACACCAAGAATTACGACGATATTTCGCAGGGCATCTCCATTCATAAAGTGGCCAAGTTCATTTCTGAACACCTGGGTGATTATCCATATGATAATGTTTTGATAAGCACGGTGGACTATAATAAAAGCCCATTATATGGCATAAATCAATTACCCTCGTTCATTCGACCGTATGACGAACAGTTTCAATTTGAAATGAAGTTCCTGAAAACAACGCTGCGAAATGTGGTAAAGGAATCTTTGTTCATCGATCCAAGAAAGGAGCGTTGGGTCTTGGATGGCATCGTGAATTATCTCATGATAAAATATGTGGAAGTATACTATCCGAATCAAAAGTTGGTCGGAAAGCTTTCCAAACTATGGGGCTTTAAAGGGTTTCATCTGGCCCAAATGGATTTCAATGAGCAATACTCCCTGCTCAGCATGTTCCCAGCGCGAAGCAATATTGACCAGGCCCTGACCACCCCGGCGGATTCTTTGATTAAAATCAATGAAAAAATTGCGAATGCCTATAAGGCGGGGTTAGGACTCACCTATTTATCTGCCTACTTGGGTAAAGAAGAGGTAGATGAAAGTATCAAGCTCTTTTACAAAAGTCATTTGCTCGATATCAACTCGTCGGGAAAGGATTTCAAAAATGTTTTGGAAGCACAGGCCCAGGAAAATATCGATTGGTTTTTTAATGAATACGTCTCCACCCGTAAAAAGATTGATTATAAAATCAAATCCATTGTTAAAAAGGAGGACTCCATCACCTTTACCCTAAAGAATAAGCGGGGCACCAATGTTCCCATCTCTCTTTTTGGATTGAACAAAGATTCTGTGGTTTCCAAATATTGGTTTACCGATATCGACACCTCAAGAACCTACACCATTCCAAGAAATGGAGAAACGCGACTGGTTTTGAATTATGACCAAAAAATACCGGAGTTCAATCAACGAGACAATTGGAAAACCCTTAACGGCTTCTTTTCAAGTAACAAGAAGTTAAAGTTCCAATTCTTCAAAGACACGGAAGACCCTAACTACAACCAGGTATTTTATGTTCCCATAGCCAACTTTAATGTATATGATGGCATCACCCCCGGAATGCGTCTGTATAACAAGACTTTTTTAGAAAGGCCCTTTACGTACGACATTGCCCCCACCTACTCCTTTTTGGAGAAGACGCTGGTGGGAAGAAGTTCTTTACGATATCGAAAATACCATGGTAAAAGTGGGCTGTACGTTTCAAACTATGCTATTTCTGCCTCTACCTCCCACTTTCAGGTCAATTCAAGGTTCTCAACGGTTACACCCTCAGTTGTTTTGGGATGGCGCCCAGATGATTTGATTTCAAACAGAAGGCAAAGCTTGCTCTTTCGATACGTGAACGTTTTTAGGGACATTGACCCTTCCATTGCCGATGAAATTGATACTGACCCGGATTACAGCGTCTTCAATGTTCGCTTTAGGGATGTGGACAACAACATAATCAACTTTAGTTCATGGGCTTTGGATGCCCAACATGCTGCGGATTTTAGCAAGCTCACTTTTGAATTGGAGTATCGAAAGCTATTCGAAAGCAATCGGCAATTGAACCTACGGCTTTTTGGTGGGAAGTTCCTGCGCAACAATACCGACTCTGACTTCTTTAGTTTCGCTTTGGACCGTCCTACCGACTATCTTTTCGACCTGCCTTATTTAGGGCGTTCGGAAGATTCGGGTATATACAGCCAACAAATTATTATCGCCGAAGGGGGATTCAAATCCCAATTACCCAATCCCTTTGCCAACGATTGGATTGTTACAGGAAATGCAAGTACCAACATTTGGCGCTGGATTGAAGCCTACGGAGACATTGGTTTTATGAAAAACCGCGGCGACAATGCCCGATTCGTATATGATTCTGGCATTCGATTGAATTTGGTCACAGACTATTTCGAATTGTATTTCCCCGTCTACTCCAAGTTGGGATGGGAAATCGCCCAACCCAATTATGGCGAACGAATTCGTTTCATTGTGACCCTCAGTCCAAGGACCTTAATTGGGTTATTTACCCGACAGTGGTTCTAATTTGAAATATTCGCAATACAACAGTCTAATTTTTTTATATACCTAACAATAAATCGTTTTTTTGAGGTATTTCATGAAATATTCCTAAAGATTTAACAAGTAAGGCACTTTCAATTTTTCTTTCAATTCCGTAATTTTGCAGAAATTCGCCAAAACCACATGAAAACGAATCCCAGCACAAGCGCAGACCTTTCTTTTTCAGATTTTCAACAGCAAATCATCAAAGATTATGAGGTAGCCGTAATGAGCCGCGAGTGCAGTATTTTGGGAAGACGTGAAGTACTTACAGGCAAAGCGAAGTTTGGCATTTTTGGAGATGGCAAAGAACTGCCGCAGCTGGCCATGGCGCGTGTATTCCAAGATGGGGACTTTAGAAGTGGTTATTACAGGGACCAAACCTTTATGATGGCTTTGGGGCTCATGACGCCAAAGAATTTCTTTCACGGCCTTTACGCCACCACGGATATTACCAAGGACCCCATGAGTGCTGGGCGGCAAATGGGAGGCCATTTCGTAACCCATAGTTTGAATGAAGATGGTTCTTGGAAAAAACTCACGGCACAAAAGAACAGCAGTGCAGATATTTCATGTACTGCAGGACAAATGCCCAGATTGCTAGGTTTGGCGCAAGCGTCAAAAATTTATCGAGAGGTTGAAGGGGTTGAAGATGAAACTTTCTCTATTAATGGGAACGAAGTAGCGTGGGGCACCATCGGTAATGCCAGCACCAGCGAAGGGCATTTTTTTGAGACCATCAATGCGGCTGGTGTGATGCAAGTACCCATGGTCATTTGTATTTGGGATGATGATTATGGAATTTCCGTCCCTTCTGAATTCCATACCACCAAGGGAGACATTTCGGAAGCCTTAAAAGGGTTTCAAAAACAAGCGGATTCCAACGGATATGAGATGCTTAAAGTTCAGGGTTGGGACTATACCGCCTTGACCCACGCTTATGAAAACGCATCTGATATTGCCCGAGAAAACCACACCCCTGTTTTCATTCATGTTACGGAGCTGACCCAACCCCAAGGACACTCCACTTCCGGTTCGCACGAGCGCTACAAATCTCCCGAACGACTACAATGGGAAAAAGACAACGATTGCAACAAACGGTTTCGAGAGTGGGTTCTTGAAAATAAAATAGCTACTGAGGAAGAGCTGAAAACCTTGGAGCGATCCATCAAACAGCAAGTACGTAATGCCAAAAAGGAGGCTTGGGCGGAGTTTTTAGCACCTCAAAAACAAGAGAAAAAGGAGTTGCTTCGCATTTTGGAGCTAGTTGCCGGGCAGAGTCCCAACCGTGTTTTCATCCAGAAATTGCGTAACGACTTGGAAGCCATTGAAGAACCGCTGAAAAAAGATTTGGCATCCCATGCTAGAAAGGCCGTGAGATGGGTTGTGGGCGAAGACCATCAAGCTGCACAGCAGCTCAGAAAATGGATTGACCGGTTTATGCAGACCGAACAACCTAAATACAGTTCGCATCTATATAACGAACAAGATAATCGGGCCACCAACATTGTCGCAATCGAACCCGAATACAACGATACGTCGGAAATGGTGGACGGCAGAATTATTTTAAGGGATAATTTTGATGCATTGTTAGCGAAACATCCAAAAATTCTGGTTTTTGGCGAGGATACCGGCAATATTGGAGATGTAAACCAAGGGCTTGAAGGCCTACAAAAAAAGTATGGTCCGTTGCGCGTGGCGGATACTGGAATTCGTGAAACGAGTATTATCGGACAAGGTATTGGTATGGCACTGCGAGGCCTAAGACCTATCGCTGAAATTCAATATCTCGATTACATCCTTTACGGTTTACAGACCTTGAGTGATGACTTGGCCTCTTTGATGTATCGTACTGTAGGAAAACAAAAGGCGCCATTAATCGTGCGTACCCGAGGGCATCGTTTGGAAGGTATTTGGCACTCTGGTTCGCCAATGGGTGGTCTAGTGCATTTGCTAAGGGGAATGTACATCCTTGCGCCCAGGGACATGACCCAAGCGGCCGGATTTTACAATACACTCTTGGAAAGCGACGAACCCGCGGTGGTTATTGAAAGTCTCAACGGATACCGTCTCAAGGAAAAAATGCCCGTTAACCTTGCGGAATTTAGAACGCCCATTGGTAAGGTAGAAACCATAAAGCAAGGAGAAGACATTACCGTATTATCATATGGTTCTACGTTACGATTGGTTACCCAAGCCGCTTCCGAGTTGAATACTGTTGGTATTGATGTTGAGATAATTGATGCGCAATCCTTGTTACCTTTCGATGTAGATCATGCGGTAGTGAAAAGTGTGAAAAAAACCAATCGATTGCTTGTCGTTGATGAAGATGTCCCAGGAGGCTGTTCTGCCTATCTTCTTCAAAAAATCATCGAAGAACAAAATGCTTACCAATTCCTGGATAGCGCACCGCAAACCCTGACGGCAAAAAGCCATAGACCAGCATATGCTTCGGATGGTGACTATTTTTCGAAACCAAGTGCTGAAGATATCTTTGAAAAAATCTATGGTATCATGCACGAGTCCAATCCAAATGCTTTTCCCAAGTTGCGATAATTTTGTTTAAGAATTTTTGGGTTTTTTGTGCCTACTTGCTATTGAAATGGAGCATTGGTCATAAACATTTTTTAGTACATTGAGCAAAACTTAACCAAGTTTGGGTATGTTCCTCGCATTTCCAGAGTTCGACATTTACAGTACTCCATTGCTATTTTTAAGCCTACAGGGGCTTGTATTTGTATTCCTACTGCTAAAGCGCTATGTGCAGCGGCGTTATCTTCCAGATTTATTGTTGGTGTTCATTTTGTTATTGGCCTGCTATGGGCAGACCTGCTATACAATTGGGTTCATGGGCTGGTACGATACCTTTAGAAATACCAAAATCAATTATGCCCTTTTCAATATCGGTCTGGGATTGGCTCCTTTGATATACCTCTATGTAAAATCCATAACCCGGTCTGGCTTCAGGTTGCACAGAAAAGATATTCTCCATTTTCTTCCCTTGATTCTCTTTATCCTTTACCGGATAATTATCTTCACCTATGACGCTCTACAACCTGACTTCATATTTGTCCAAAACGGAGAGTTGAAGCTATTCGTCGACCAAGTATTTGTATTGCCCATGATGTCATATTTCGGTTATGCCCAAATGCTGCTCTATTTGGCATTTACTTTTCAAATGTTCATGCAATACAGCACCAAATTGCAAGCATACTTTTCCAATACCTATGATTTGGAATTAAATTGGTTAAGAAATTTTCTTCTGCTGTATACCTTTTTGTTCTGTTACGATATCACGCAGTCCATTATAGAAAGCTTTTTTGTTGAACTGCACTATACCCAAAGATGGTGGCTGGTTTTTTGCTCAGGACTTGCCATTTTATACGTAGCGATTAAGGGATATTTTACGGACACTTCGAGATTAAATCAGCTCAAGTTTGATTTCATTCCAGAAAAAGTAACCTCCGAAACACGGGAAAACACGATTTCCAAAATCATATCTGAACAGGAAATAGATATCGTGAAGACTCTTATGGTCAAGGAAAAACCATACCTCAATCCCGAATTGAATTTGGTTGAGCTCGCCAAATTGGCCGAAATGAGTCGGGGACAATTATCAGGGATTATCAATTCGGGCTTTGGGAAAAACTTTAATGACTTTGTTAATTTATATCGCATAGAGGCCTTTAAGGACAAGGTAAGTGATGCTGCCCACGAAAAACTCTCTTTACTGGGAATTGCTTATGAGTGTGGTTTCAATAGCAAGGCCACCTTCAACAGGGTCTTTAAAAAACTCACCAATTCCTCTCCCACCGAGTATTTAAAAGCTGCCATTTGAGGTCTCAAATCGTATTTTGAGTCCTGTCGCCTATTATTTGAGGCGAACCGAACCGCCTAGTTTTTCAATTTTGGGACCATAAATCTTGAAATATGAAAAACATCATCACACAATTGATTAAACCTGTTGAACAACGCCTCTGGATTGCAGATGCCTCTTTTGCCATCATGCGCTTTATCTGCGGAATGCTCCTTGCACTCAGTTTTGGTGCTTCCAAATTTGGAATGCCCTGGACCCCAAAAGAAAATAACCTGGGATTGTTTGAAGTATCCGCATGGTTTCCAGAAGATGTGGCCAACTATGGCGGGATATTTGCCACGGCTCCCGTTTTCTTTGCTTGGATGGGCGCCTTTAGCGAAGCTGTCGGGGGGCTTTTCTTTGCCTTCGGCCTCAAGACCCGTCTCTTCTCTTTCTTAATAATGTGTACCATGTTGGTAGCTATTTTTCTCCAAAAGTGGGGTCAAGGCTTTTGGGGTATGCTCCCTGCAATGGGTTTCCTATGGATTTCAGTATACCACCTGTTCTTGGGGTCAGGAAAATTCGGACTCGACAAATTGGTTTATCAATTCTTCTTAAATCCAAAATCATAATACATGAAAACAATTGTTCTTCCTTTACTCTCCTTTTTGCCTACAAAAACAAAACACGGTATATACCCAAAAATCAAAACCATGGCTTTACATAAGAAACTACTGCTTTACACTACCCTTTTGTTACTAGCTACTTCGTGTGTTCAAGAAACACATTTGAAAACGGTAACTTTTAAAGTCGATGCGACCAAGTTGGAAGGAGACAAAAACATCGGTATAAGGGGCAACTTCACGCCAAATGCTTGGGAAGACATCGTGCCGCTATCCGATGACGACCAAGATGGTATTTTCGAAATTGAGCTGAGCCAAAAAACAGCAGCGTCAAGCGCAGAATTCAAGTTCGTCAATGGGGAAACCATAGAATTGCAAGGGGAAGAGAATCGAACCATCTCTTTTGAATACCGGGAAGAAACAATAGTGTATGAAACCCAGTTTGATAATTCCGAAGCCCATATTCGGCGTTTAAAATAAAAACAGCTTGTTTTGCCCGCTTATAAAACCACAGGTTCCTACTTGTGGTTTTCCTGATTTATGCTGTAAGTAAACTTCCAGTCCATGACTTTTTTTAGACAATCCAGAACGTTATCTCACTAAGAATTTATACATTCATGCACCAAATTAGTTCCTCCATTTATGAAAAACAACCTTTTGGTTCATATCGGCCTCGCCATATTGCGCATCGTACCTTCGGCCTTTATGTTAGGCCACGGATACCCGAAACTGCAAAACTTGATTAACGGAAATACGGAATTTCCAAACCCACTGGGCATTGGTGCTGCACCATCGCTTTTTTTAACGGTTATTGGCGAATTTCTCTGTCCACTTCTTATTATTATTGGATTTAAAACGCGTTGGGCGGCCATTCCTGCTGCGCTGACCATGGCTGTAGCCGGTTTGATTTTTCATGGTCCTGACCCTTTCCAGAAAAAAGAGCTGGCGCTGTTGTACATGGTCGTTTTTATTGTGGTTTTTTTATTAGGTCCTGGAAAATACAGCATAGACCGAAAGTAATTACACAAACTGGGAAAGTAGTTCTTTGAGCAAATCACGTTGTTGCAAGGTTCCGCCAACACCTTTGCCCTTCAAATCCAAATCCCGCAAGCCAGAAATCAATTGGCTTACCGTTTTCATGGGGTAGTTTCTCGCGGCAACGGTGAACTCACCTACAAAGTAAGGGTTGATACTTAGGGCAGAAGCGACGGATTTCGGAGAGTGGTCCTTCAATCCATGATAGCGCAAAAGTTGTGAAAAAAAAGTGTTCAGCATGGTGACCGTTACCACAAAGGGATTCTCCTTTGGATTATTGGCGAAATAGTCAATGATTTGTGTGGCTTTGGCGATGTTTCTTTCGCCAATGGCCTTCTTTAGTTCGAAATTGTTGAACTCTTTACTAAAACCAATGTGCTCCTCAATGTGGGTAGAATTGATTTCTTCGGTATTGGGAACAACTAAGGTAAGTTTGTCCAGTTCATTGTTTATTCTACTCAAATCGGTTCCCAAAAACTCAACAAGCAACATGGCAGCTTTCGGCTCAACGCGATAACCCTTCCCTTTTAGGGTTCTTCTAATCCATTCCGCGACCTGGTTCTCGTACAGTTTTTTGCTTTCAAAAAGTTCTCCGTTTTTTTGAACCGCTTTGTATAGCTTTTTGCGTTTATCGAGCTTCTTGTACTTGTAACAAATCACCAAAACGGTGGTCGGTTGAGGATTCAACACATACGATTCAAGCTGTTCCATGGTCCTTGATAGGTGCTGTGCTTCCTTAACGATGAGCACTTGGAAATCTGACATCATCGGATAGCGTTTAGCACTACCCACAATTTCATCAATACTTGTATCTTTTCCATAGAGCACCATTTGGTTAAAACCTTTTTCCTCTTCCGAAAGCAAATTCTGTGCAATATGATCAGATATCCGGTCGATATAATAAGGCTCCTCCCCCATCAAAAAATACACCGGTTTGGGTTGCTTCGCCTCAATGGCACCCACAATTTCCTTTATCCCATTCATATCACAAAATTCACCAACTTTGCCCCATGCAGGCTCTACAGTTTCCTGAGTATACGTTTCGTTTCAAAAGTATGGAAAATCGACTCTATATTTTTGACATCATTCGCAAAAAGTTCATACTCCTTTTACCAGAAGAATGGGTGCGCCAGCATGCGGTTCATTATTTGGTTTTCACGAAGGGGTATCCCAAATCTTTAATCAATGTGGAAAAGAAAGTCAATCTAAACGGAGTAACCAAACGGTATGATGTAGCCGTGTTCAATCCAAACGGTTCCATTCGAATTTTGGTGGAGTGCAAAGCGCCCGAAATCAGAATCGACCAGAACACTTTTGACCAAATTGCCCGTTACAATTTGCGCTTGGATGCAGAATTGCTCTGGGTGACCAATGGATTCCTTCACCTGTATTGCATTCTGGACAAAAAGCACGAAAAGTATTCGTTTTTAAAGGAAATTCCTGATTTTCGCCGTTAATTTGCTGCCGTTTTGGATATTGCCGTCGTCATACTCAATTGGAATGGAAAAGCTTTGCTTGAAAAGTATATTCCCAGTGTCCTCGAACATTCCAAGGAGGCGACCATCCACTTGGTCGACAATGCCAGCACTGATGGTTCCGTACATCTGGTAAAGGAAAAGTTTCCCAGCATAAATATCATCAAAAACCCTTATAACGGAGGATTCGCAGCAGGCTACAACATGGGGCTGCAATCCATTGAAGCCGATATGTATTGCTTGTTGAATTCAGATGTCGAAGTAACGCCAAATTGGCTAGAGCCCATCCAAGAAATCTTCCGTAAACAACCAGAGGTAAGTATTGTACAACCCAAAATTCTAGACCTGAAACGAAAGGAGTATTTCGAGTATGCCGGAGCAGGTGGAGGATTTATCGACAAAATGGGGTATCCGTTTTGCCGGGGACGAATTTTTCAGGCCCTTGAAAAAGATGAAGGACAATACAACGATGTTTCCGAAATTTTTTGGGCAACTGGAGCGTGCATGTTCATCAAAAGGGATGTTTTCCACGCGTTGAACGGTTTTGACGAGGACTATTTTGCCCATCAAGAAGAAATTGATTTATGTTGGCGCGCAAAAAACGCTGGGCACAAAGTGTATTATGTGGGCCAAAGCCAGGTGTATCACCTTGGCGGGTCGACCTTGCACAACATGAATCCAAAAAAAACCTATTTGAACTTTCGAAATTCGCTTTACTCTATAACCAAAAACCTTCCGAGAAGAACAGCCTTCAGTATTATTTTCTTCCGTTTGCTTTTGGATGGGGTAGCAGCACTGCGATTTATTTTACAATTCAAATGGAAACATTGTTGGGCCATTTTGCGCGCGCACCTCAGTTTTTATAGGAACTTCAGAAGGATGTATGCCAAACGGGAAAAAGCTAATTTTATATTAAAGTATTACACCACAACATCCATAGTCTGGTCTCACTTCGTACATCAGGTAAAGAATTTTAACATTTTAGTAAAACATTAACGAGAGCTGAATTTTGAAGATTTCCATTTTCTCTACTTTTAGCTACAAAATTGACCCTGACTACAATAATTAATCTTAAAATAATAATTCCGATTATGAAAAAAGTATTTTTTGGAACACTGGCCATGGCCGTACTCCTTTCCTCCTGTGTCTCTCAAAAGAAATATGCCGATTTAGAGGCCAAACAAAAAGAAACCCAGGATTTGCTGAATTCCGCAACAGTTAAACTCAACGATTGTCTTGAAGAAAAAGCTACCGCTAGTAGCCGATTGAAAACCCTTGAGGACCAAAACGCCTTTTTGAAAGCGAACAACCAAGAGTTAATCAACAACATGGGCAACTTGACTACCCTGACCACCAAAGGAGCAGAGAACCTTGAAAAATCTTTGGAAAGCCTAAAAGAGAAGGATTTGACCATTCGCAAGCTACAAGATGCGGTCACACGAAGAGATTCTGTAAACCTTTCTTTGGTACAGAGTTTAAAAGGTGTGTTGGGCAACTTGGATGACGAAGACATTGAAATCAGTGTGGAAAAAGGTGTGGTGTTCGTATCCATTTCCGACAAGTTGTTGTTTAGCAGTGGAAGCTACAACATCAACTCTGCTGCGAAAAGCGTACTTGGAAAAGTAGCCAAAGTAGTAAACAACAAACCTGATTTTGAATTCTTGGTTGAAGGACACACGGACAACGTTCCTTTTAAGAGCGGTGTGTTGATTGACAACTGGGATTTGAGTGCAAAACGTGCAACGTCAATCGTACGAACCTTGCAAAACGAATTCAATGTTGACCCAAAACGTATGACGGCTGCGGGAAGAAGTTACTATGTGCCTGTTGCTTCAAACGAATCTGCTACAGAACGCGCCAAGAACAGAAGAACACGCATAGTGGTACTTCCAAAAATCGACCAGTTTTATAGCATGATTGAAGAAGGAATGAAAGACCCTGCCATTGGTGGTTCTGGAAAGTAATTTCTCTATTCAAAATATATGGAAAGCGGCCCTTTTAGGGCCGTTTTTTATTATAAGATGTCAGTAGGACCTTTTCCTTCCCGGACTACTTCAGGATACCCTTCCGACAAATCGATGATGGTGGAAGCCACGTTGCCCCCATACCCCCCATCGATAACCACATCTACCAAATTTTGCCATTTCTCAAAAATAAGTTCGGGGTCAGTTGTGTATTCCAAAACATCATCCTCATCATGAATCGAGGTGGAAACAATCGGATTGCCCAAGGCTTCTACAACAGCCTTTGCAATTGAATTGTCTGGAACACGGATTCCAACCGTCTTCCTCTTTTTAAAATCTTTGGGGAGGTTATTGTTCCCGGGTAGTATAAACGTATATGGGCCTGGCAGGGCTCGTTTCAAAATCTTAAAAGTAGCCGAATCAATTTGGCGCACATAATCCGAAAGATTGCTCAAATCCGCACAGACGAAAGACCAACTGGCTTTCGCCAATTTAATCCCTTTGATACGAGCTATTCGCTCCAAAGCCTTGGTATTCGAAATATCACACCCCAAACCATAAACCGTATCCGTGGGGTATATGACCAAACCGCCTTTACGCAGCACATCCACCACGCGCTCTACCTGTCGCGGGTTCGGATTTTCCTCAAAAAGCTTGATGAATTCAGCCATAACACTGCAAAGAAACAAAGATTGTACATGCCAAACTGGACTTTAACGTATCCCTTGAATGATAACCCCATGTAGGAAGAATCGACAAAATGTTGTATTTCAACGATAAACTGCAATATCGGGGTCCAAATTACGTTGTTATCCGGAAACCAAATCTTAGTGCAATGAACACCATTAGAGGCCGTGTCCTCATTGCTTTTTTAGTGTTGTTCCTACTTATTGGTCCGTTTTTGCTTTTTGCCTTCAAGAGTTTACAGGCAATGGACAATGCAAAAACCCTAAGGGAAAGTGTTGCTGTTTTTGACGGAAATCGTCTAAAAGCGGACAACAAATTCTTTCATATCCTCGATTTTGATACCAAGCAAGACGATTTTTATCTTCAGAAATCTTCAAAATACCTCGAAGAGTACCAACAGTATATTGAAAATGCCAAATCTGCCTTAGCGCAAATTCGTAGCGCGAATTACAGTAAAAATCCCACGGTAGCGACCAGACTTGACAGAATTGAAACCAACCTGCAGCAGTTAAATTCTGATATCGTTCATGTTTTTGGCCTTATTCAACAAAAGGGTTTTAAGAGTTTTGGTACGATAGGAAAAATGAGACGAACCATCCATTTGTTGGAAAAAGAAGGGGTTGGCATAGAGTTACTTGAAATACTACAACTCCGGAGAAAAGAAAAAGATTTCTTTATTCGCAAAGACCCTTACTACGTAAAGCAACTTAACGCACAATGCGAAGCCCTATTAGAGCGTATTTCATTGGAAGAGGGGCCTGAGTATCGCGAAACCCAAAAACTACTAGCCAGTTACCAAAGCAACTTTAATCTGGTAACCAAACTTGACGCCAAAATCGGAGATGGCCAAAGTGGCATCGTGAAAAACATTCAAGACACAAACACACGTTTGAATGCCAACATTGCTGGTCTTTACGAGTTGGTAGATGCTGATTCAGAACTGATGATAGGTTCGATTAAATCGTATTTGGTATTATTCTTTGTTATTACCGTGTTGTTTGCCATGCTATCGGCTTTTGTATTTGCAGGTCATATTGCAAGACCCATCAAAAACTTAATTTCCGATATGGATTCCATAGTGCAAAACAATTTTGAGGGACAACTCAGCGATACCAAAAGCCTCCGTATTGCGGAAATCGATAGGTTGACGGGTACCTACAATGGTTTGGTCAGCAAAATCCGAAATCAAATCGAAACCCTTAGTGAAAAGAACAAATCCCTACATTTTCTAAATGGAAAACTGGTGGAATCCGAAAATGAACTTAGAGAAGCTTCCCGTATCAAGGATAAATTCTTTTCCATTATTTCCCATGATCTTAGAGGGCATACGGGCAATGTATTGTCCCTAGCCAACATCTTGAAAGAAGATAAGGACAAGTTGGAAGAAAAAGAGAAAGAACTTTTTGTGAAATATCTTTCGGATGCTTCCCAAAATCTGCAACTGTTGTTGGATAATCTTTTGAATTGGGCCAAGTCACAAATGAACGATCATACCCTTTCCAAAAAGTCGTTCAATATGGGAAAGGTCGTCCAAAAAAACGTGCAATTGTTCAAAGAAAATGCTCTTCGAAAAAATATCGCTATTGTTTTTGAGGAAAAAGACATTCCGAGAGTATATGCGGACAAAGACATGATGGACTTTGTTGTCCGAAACCTACTTTCCAATGCACTGAAGTTCACAAGTAAAGGTGACCAAATTATTATCGAAACCCATGAAAGTGAAGACCATTTAGCCATTACCGTGCGAGATACAGGAGTAGGAATGTCCAAAAAACAAATTCAAAACCTGTTGCTTTCAGCCAAAGAAAACAAGTCGACCAAAGGGACTGACAACGAAGAAGGAACTGGTCTTGGTTTTGCCATTTGCAAGGATTTCGTAGACCGCAACAATGGAGAATTCAAGATTGAAAGCAAGCCCAACCAAGGTAGTTCTTTTACCTTTACCATCCCTACTACCTTAACCCCCGAAAGTATTCTTAAGGTTTCTTAGTTTTCGAGAAGTTCCAACTTGGCAAATCGAAGTAGTAGTTTTTTCACATCACCCAACTCGAATTGAATTTCAGCTTTACGGTCGTTTCCTATTCCTTCTATTTTCAAGACTTTGCCACGTCCAAAACGGGTATGGTTGACCAAACTTCCTTCTTTCAAGTCAATTTCAATGGCACTGGTGCCTTCATTCGGATTGGACAATTGCGGTTTGATTTTCCGTAACCGCCTCAGTTGTTGTTCGCTGGGTTTTGTCGCCAAAGGCGGCGTTCCTTTGGTAGGTTTGGTCTGGCGTAGCTTGCTTTTGTCCACCTCACCAAAGATATCGGCATTTATCATGGATTTATAACGATAGCCATCATTAACAGGTGTCAGGTTTTCGACATATTGTTCGTCTATTTCTTCCAAAAAACGACTGGGCTCGGCGTCTATCAGTTTTCCCCAACGATACCGGTTTTGGGTATAGGTTAAAAAAGCCTGTTTTTCGGCGCGGGTCAACGCTACATAAAACAACCTTCGCTCCTCCTCTAATTCACTTCTGGTGTTCATGCTCATTGCCGAAGGGAACAAATCTTCTTCCATCCCCACAATGTAGACGTAGGGAAATTCGAGGCCCTTGGCCAAGTGGATTGTCATCAAAGCAACACGGTCATCGTCACCCACTTCTTTATCCATATCCGTAGCCAAGGCGACATCTTCCAAGAACTCGGTCAAACTCCCGGTGGCATCGGCCAGTTCCTTTTGACCTTCCACAAAATCCTTGATACCATTGAGCAATTCCTCAATATTCTCCATTCGTGCTATACCCTCAGGAGTACCATCCTTTTTGAACTCCAGCAGCAAGCCCGTTTTTTTGGCTACGTGCTCCGCCAAAATAAAAGCATCAGCATTTTGGTTTGTGATTTGAAAGCTTTTGATCATAGTAACAAAATCTTCCAGCTTCCTACGGGTACCTGCATTGACGTTCACGGGAAAATCCGTCAAGTTTTCCATGACCTCAAAAATGGAGCGATCATATTCATTGGCTGCAACAGTCAGCTTGTCCATTGTACTTTGGCCAATACCCCTAGCAGGGAAATTAATTACCCTTTTCAGCGCTTCTTCATCCTTAGGGTTGATGACCAAGCGCAAATAGCCCAAGACATCTTTGATTTCCTTTCTTTGGTAGAATGAGAGCCCCCCATAAATACGATACGGAATATCCCGTTTGCGCAAGGCATCTTCAATAGACCGTGACTGGGAATTCGTTCGGTACAACACGGCAAATTCACCATTCTGCATTTGCTGTTGCATCTTCTGCTCGAAAATGGAAGAAGCTACATACCGACCTTCTTCGGCATCCGTAATACTTCTATGGATTTTTATTTTACCCCCCTCTTCATTCGAGGTCCAAACCACCTTTTCGAGTTGGTTCTTATTTTTCGCAATTATAGAATTTGCCGCATTGACGATATTCTTGGTGGAACGGTAATTTTGCTCCAAACGATACACGGCGACGTCATCATAATCTCGCTGAAAATTTAGAATGTTGCTAATATTGGCTCCTCGGAAAGAATAGATACTTTGGGCGTCATCCCCTACCACGCAAATGTTTTGAAATCTATCGGAAAGCGCTTTTACAATCAAATACTGTGAGTGGTTGGTATCTTGGTACTCGTCCACCAAAATATATCGAAACCGCTCTTGATACTTCATCAAAACTTCTGGAAAGCGGGTCAACAATTCATTGGTGCGCAACAAAAGGTCATCGAAATCCATGGCACCCGCTTTGAAACAACGGTCTACGTAGTTTTGGTAGATTTCACCCAATCGCGGGCGTTTGGCCATGGCATCGGCTTCTATCAATTCGGGATTCTGAAAATACGCCTTGACCGTAATCAAGCTATTTTTGTAAGATGAAATTCGATTTTGAACTTGTTTGTATTTGTAGATGTCTTTATCCAAGCCCATTTCCTTGATTATGGAGGCGATAAGGCGCTGGGAATCTTGTGTATCGTAAATAGTGAAATTACTAGGGTATCCCAACTTATCGCTTTCATACCGCAACAGTCTTGCAAACACGGAGTGAAAGGTTCCCATCCACAGGTTTTTAGCTTCTGAGTTCCCCACGATACCAGCAATTCGCTTTTTCATTTCACGGGCAGCTTTGTTGGTGAAGGTCAGCGCCAGAATGTTGAAGGAATCCACACCCTGTTCCATGAGATGGGCAATCCTAAAGGTTAAGACCCGAGTTTTTCCCGAACCCGCTCCGGCAATTACCATCAAAGGACCATCCTTGTGTAAAACAGGGGCCCTTTGTGCATCATTCAACTCTTGCAGAAAGCTACTCAAAAGCAAAAATTTTAATAAGTGAAAATAGCCAATTGCCTACGTATCCTAAAAACATCCTTTCAATACTTATAAACACATCCAAAAAAGTTCAAAGGGAATTGGATATCTTTAAACTTTCAATAGGCTATGCAAAAACTTTGGTCCATTCTTGTAGGTCTTTTTGCCACTGTTGCGCTCCAAGCACAGGTAAAATCAAAAGGTCCTGTCATCATCGATTTTGGTGAAGTGTATCCGGTAGAGAATCCTAGTTTTGAGACCAAGACCAATGGTGAACTTAAAGTTGTTTTTGATGTCGTCAATAGTCCTGAAGGGCAAGGGCTTTTCAACAGAAGTATTGAGACGGCGGCGCGTTTTTTGAATATGCATGCCCAAAATGGATTTGCTGCGGAAGCGTTGCATGTTGCTTTGGTCGTTCATGGTGGAGCTACGCAAGACTTGCTGAACGATGCTTATTTTGAGCAAAATTTTTCCACTTCAAATGAGAATGTTGCCCTTTTGCGTGCCCTTATGGATGCAGGGGCGAAAATCATTGTTTGCGGACAATCATTAGCCGCACGTGGGTATGATGCCGAACAACTCATTCCAGGAGTCCAAATCGCCTTGTCGGCCATGACCGCTTTAATTCAATTGCAAGAGACTGACTATCAACTTATAAAATTCTGAACTATTCGAAGATGATTTGAATTGTTTTTCAACGCTTTATCAGACATCCTAAAGTACTTGAATGATTTAATTATGTAGGCACTGCAAGCAAATCGTATTACTTTTACCCCAACCAAAGACGAATCCCTTATGATGAAAAAACTACTTTTCCCAATTGCGGTATTTACGTTTATCGTTTCCGCGCAAGGCCAGCGAAAGAGCGAGCTTTTTGCCCAAATAGAAACCTTAAAAAGTGAGAAAGACACCTTAACCCAAGCTTTGGCGCAAGCGAAAAGGTCGATTTCCGCTTCAGAGGCAAAAGCTGAAACTTTTGAAATGGAAAATACGAGTCTTAGAGACGCCAATGCTACACTATTGAAGAACCTGACCAGTTTTTCTGAATTATCGAAAAAGAACACTGAGAATGTGAACAAGACCCTGCTGGCGCTCCAACAAAAAGAACAACAGCTTTCCGGGATAAACCAAACCATTTCATCGAACGATTCCACAGCCATTGTGATGCTTGGAAGGGTACAAAAAACATTGGGGGACCGAGGTAGCGCTGATTTTTCAGAAGGCGCCATTGTAATGGGAAATAGTTTGAACACCCTTTTTGGAGATGATACCTCCACTACTTTGACCGAAAAAGGAGCCGCTTGGTTGGAAACCCTTTCCGGAATCATTACCACGTATGGGGATAGACAAGTAGAGGTAGTGGGACTTAACATAACCGGTGAATTTGGTCCAACCTTCGACAAAGCCCACGTAATCATCAAAGCGCTGTCGGAGACCTACGACATAAACGCCGAACGACTAAGCTTGTCCGTACAAGATGGAAATTTCAAGGAAGGAATACTGGTGAAAATGGCACCAGATTATAAAAAATTCTATGATATGGTGAAAGACAGTGTGAAAACGGCCCAGTAACCAAAATTTATGTTTTGAGAAGGCGATGGGTTTGAAAAAAGTAGTTTTCACAACTACTTCCTAGCCCGCCATACTTTTTGTGTTGAATCGGCGTTTAAGTTTTTGAAATCGCTAAAACCAACTATTCATGACAGGGGACGATATTTTTCAACTGTTTGCTTATTTACTGCCCGCTGTAGTCACAGGGGCTATTGCTTTTTACTTTTTTAGATTGCATACGCGCAACGAAGACGGAAGACGCCGTTTTTTACTCCATAAAGACTCTCAAAAAGATACTTTGCCCATTCGGTTGCAAGCCTATGAGCGAATGGTATTGTTCCTGGAGCGGATTACCTTGAACAGTCTAGTTGTGCGGGTTGCTCCTGTCGGAAACGATAAAAATGCATACGAAAACTTGCTCATCAAACAAATCGAGACCGAGTTTGAACACAACCTTTCCCAACAGATTTACATGAGTGATGAATGTTGGAATATTATAAAAACTGCTAAAAACGCCACGATTCAGACCATTCGTTCGGCTGGAATGAGTTCAAGTGATTCGGCAGATAAACTAAGGGAAGGTATCCTCAACCAAACGTTAGAGAAACAATCTCCATCAGCCACGGCCTTGTCCTATGTCAAAAAAGAAGTAGGAGAACTTTGGTAGGTCATTCTTGAATCTCCGGGTCGATTGGACTCGTTTCGTCATTTTTGTTTTTGGCATACAAATATCCCCGCTTCCACCATAGGGTCATTCTTTCTTTATTGAAAATCAACGAATTGGTAGTCAACACCGTAGGGGTATAATAAAAATTTATGATGGCGTCTTTTTGGTTGGCCACTAGCTTGCCAATACGAATGTTTTGGTTTTCAATACGGTCGAGCATAAATTCCGACATCGTTGTAATCAATTCAAAAGAACTTCGTACGGGCATTCGGTTGAGGTAATTCACCTCCGTTCGCAACACCACTACATCAATTTCAGTGGCCCCACGTCGTAAGGCCTCTTCAATGGGCACTAGGCTACCCAATCCCCCATCGGCATATTCACAACCGTTGCGTTTTACCAAGCTCATAAAAGGTGTGTAGTTGGAAGAAATCCAAATCCAATCACAGAATTCCTCGTAAGAGCACTCGTTCAAAGATTTGTATTCTACCTGATTCAAGGAAAGGTTGGACACGGTAACCACCACATCTGAACTTCCCTGCTTTAAGGTTTCAAATTCCGCTCGCGTAACACTATCCCGAATAAGTTTTCTCAGGTTTTCACTTTCCCCAAAAGTTTTCCTTCCCCTTAAAAAATTGCGCAACACATTCCAATGGTTGATGCCAATGACTTCAAGACCATGCTTTTTTCGCACCACGAAAGGACAAATATTGAAGATGCTTTTCTGGTTTACGGAAGAGTAGATTTCCTTGATTTTGTCCAATTTGTTCAAGGCTAGATGGCTTATCAGCAAACTACCTGTGGAAGTCCCTACAAAAAGGTCATATTTATACTGCGCTTCTTGAATCAAGAATTGGGCGACACCTCCCGCAAACGCGCCCTTGCTACCCCCACCAGAAATCACCAAGGCTCTCATTTCGCAAGGGTTTTATCAATGAACTTTTGTTCTTCAGCACTTAGGCTCGCGTAAAGTGCTTGAATGCGTTCCTTACCCTTGGCTTCTTGAGCAAAGTCTTTTAAGAGTTTGCGGCAGCTCTTTTTAAAATACCATACATGGTGCATGCTTCCTGAAATGAGGTTTCTCAACACCGAATTGGAAAAGGGGGCTAGATTGTTCAAATATTGAAATGCCAACAACCGTTCTTCAAAATGATGGTCTGCATTGGTATAGGCTTCCAAGGTGCCATAAAACGCCAACTTCTCCCCTTCCCTATACTCTGAAGTGGCCAAAGCCAAGGTATACCATAAAAGTTTCAAACTCGCATCTTCACAACGCATATAATCTACAGTTTGGTCCAATATCTGTTTCCTTTCCAATGGAAAATCTACCCATAAACGATACAATGCAGCTTCTCGCGTTTGGTAGCTAAAATCCTTCAAGAACGATTTGAACAATAATTTTGTCGTATCGTTTACTTTGGTCGTTGATTGGGCAAATGCCTGACGAACCAAAGTGCTTTCCCTTTCCAAAAGCGTACTCCAAAGGGTATCTGAAATTTGATTTCTGACATCGAGCACCACTTGTTCTTTAAACGGTTCAGAACGCTTTTCGGACCATACTTCTTTCAAAAAATTTGTGGTGAGATTCTCTTTTTCGGTAAACTGAAAATAATCCGAAAGGTCTTTATTCTGTAACGCTAAAAGTTGTTTGGCTTGCTCCATCGGAAATTCGGATTGCTGCAACCAAACCTCTTCAAAACCGGCAAGTTTCATTCCAGAAGCCTTTCGCATCTCCCACATAAATTCTTGCACCCTAACATTTTGATACGCAAAGCGATTGAGATAGTTCTGAATTCCGGTTCTAAATGCACTGTCACCTACAATGTCCCTCAGAATGACCAAAGCCCAAGCCCCTTTTTCATAAAAGGTCAAGCTTCCGGCCTGCGGATTGGTCAAGGCTTCTCCATTACCCTCTTTGGACATACTGTGCAAGGCTTTGGCGGTATCCCAAAGTTTCCAGTAAAAATAATCTGAGCCGAACAATTCCTTTTCGGCCAAATAGGCATAGTAGGTAGCAAAACCTTCATGCAGCCAATGATGTTCCCCACTTTCCTCAGTCACGAAATTACCAAACCACTGATGTGCCAGTTCATGGGCGTTGACATTGACGTAATTTTTATCCGCAAAAGCCATTGAATCAATCACATACCGATTGGAAAAGAAAGTAGCGGTGGTATTCTCCATTCCAGCGTATAAAAAATCATGAACGGGAACTTGTTTGTAATCTTGCCATGGATAAGGCACCCCGATTTCCTCTTCCAAAAAGTCGAATATTCTTTTGGAATACCTGTAGGTGGGTTCGGATTTAAGACTATCTCCTTCTTTGTAGAATAGCGAAAAGGGAACGCCTGAAGAAGAAAATCCTTGTTTCTTTTCATATTTGCCAATTGCAAAAGCCAACAAATAACTACTCATAGGTTGGGTCATGTCGAAGGACCATATTGTAACGCCTTGGTCCTGCTTTTTGTCCATCAGTTTACCATTGGCAATAACCGTATACCTAGAATCAAATATGACATCCAAATCGAACTCAACCTTCTCGTTCATGTCATCAAAACTGGGTACCCAATGACTACTGTATTTTCCCTGTCCTTGTGTCCAGATTTCTTCTCTTCCCGTATTGCCTCCATTCCAGTTGACAAAATATACCGCCTGTTTGGGTTTGCAATCGTATTGAATCTGTAGGCTATTGGCTGCGGAAGGTTTCAGTTTCTTTTGAATGATGAGTTTATTCTTCGTCAAGGTAAACCGAATAGGTTTTTCATTGAGCAAAACCTCGGAAACATTCATGTCTTTCGCATCGAGATAAAAGCTGTCCAAGGGTTTTTCTACATCAAAAACGTATCGTACTTCACCTTGAATGGCTTTGAAAAACGGATTGGGCGCAATAGCGATTTTCGCTTTTTTGAAGTCCAACTTATCCTGTTTCTGAGCCCAAGTGCAGGTGCCAAAAATAAGTAAGAAAAGGAGTATGGGCCGCTTCATGGACAGTAGGTAACAAAAGTCACTCCAAATTACATATTTTAGTTTGATGAATGCGAAAATTCTAGGCACTCCAATAACCTATTTGAAAAGCGTTGGTCCCAATCGTGCGGCTTTGCTAAAGGAGGAGCTTGGCATTGATACCTATTTGGATTTACTACAACTCTATCCCCATCGCTATTTGGATAAAACCCAATACCATAAAATCGGTTCTTTGAAAAATAGTGGAGCAGATGTTCAAATTGTAGGGAAAATCATTCACATTAAAACGGTTGAGCAACGGAGGGGAAAACGATTGGTGGCCACTTTTGCCGATGAAACGGGTCAAATGGAGTTGGTTTGGTTCCGTTCGCATAAATGGATTCGGGACCGGCTGGAACTCAATCAGGCCTACGTCGTATTTGGACGAATTTCACAATATGGTGCCGTATATTCTATGGCCCATCCTGAAATGGAATTGTTGAAACAACATCAAGCCACACAGCGCACGGCAATGCAACCCCTATACCCTTCCACTGAGAAACTTTCCGCAAAAGGGATTACCAATAAGGTCGTTCGTGGTTTTATGGCCCAACTTCTTAAAGAAACCCAAGATGTTCTTCAGGAGTGCTTATCATCCCATATTTTATCGGAATTTCAATTATTACCCAGAAAACTGGCATTTGTTAATATCCATTTTCCCGAAAGTCAGGAGGCTTTGGCCAAAGCTAGGTTCCGTTTAAAGTTTGAAGAGCTGTTTTTCATCCAACTGCAACTGCTCTTAAAGAAAAACCTACGGAAGCATAAAATCAAAGGCATGCCGTTCACTCAGGTAGGACAAGCCTTTAACACCTTTTTTGAAAAACACCTCCCTTTTGAGCTAACCGGGGCGCAAAAAAAAGTCATTAAGGAAATACGCAATGATTTGGGAAGCCACGCCCAAATGAACCGACTACTTCAAGGAGATGTAGGTTCCGGAAAGACCATCGTGGCCCTGCTCAGCATGATGTTAGCGGTAGATAACGGTTTTCAAGCTTGTCTTATGGCTCCTACTGAAATCCTCGCGCAACAGCACTATAATGGTTTGAAGGAATTGCTGGGTGCAATGGACATCGAAATAGCATTGTTAACAGGTTCTACCAAACAAGCTGCTCGAAAAACCATTCATGCCAATTTGCAAGACGGAAGTTTGTCTTTCTTGGTGGGCACCCATGCCCTACTGGAAGATAAAGTGCAGTTCAAAAACTTGGGTTTGGCGATTATTGACGAACAACATCGGTTCGGTGTTGCGCAACGTTCCAAACTCTGGAAAAAAAATACCATTCCGCCGCACATTTTGGTAATGACCGCAACCCCAATCCCAAGAACCTTGGCCATGAGTCTTTATGGAGATTTGGATATTTCGGTCATTGACGAACTACCTCCTGGCAGAAAACCCATCAAGACCGTACATCGATTTGATGCCAACCGATTGAAAGTCTTCGGATTTCTCAAAAATGAAATTACCAAAGGTAGACAAGTGTATGTGGTTTATCCCCTGATTCAAGAATCGGAAGCATTGGATTATAAGGATTTAATGGACGGATATGAAAGTATCGTAAGGGATTTCCCAAATGACCAATATCAAATTTCCATCGTGCACGGAAAAATGAAACCTGCCGATAAAGATTACGAAATGGACCGTTTTGTTCGCGGTGAAACCCAACTCATGGTAGCCACAACTGTGATTGAGGTGGGAGTGAATGTTCCTAACGCCTCGGTTATGGTTATTGAAAGTGCGGAGCGGTTTGGGTTGTCGCAACTGCATCAGCTACGCGGACGTGTAGGTCGCGGTGCAGAACAGAGTTTTTGCATTTTAATGACGGGTCACAAACTCTCAGATGATGCCAAAACCCGATTGGAGACCATGGTGCGTACCAACGACGGTTTTGAAATTGCTGAGGTGGATTTAAAACTCCGTGGTCCGGGTGATTTAATGGGCACCCAGCAAAGTGGGGTGCTCAACTTGAAAATTGCAGACATTGTAAAAGACAATCAAATTCTGAAAACAGCGCGTCATACGGCCATTCAAGTTTTGAAAGAGGACCCCAAGTTGGAAAAGCCTGAAAACTTGGGTATTCGAAATCAATACCTCTCCAATATCCAAAACAAAGCCCTCTGGAATTACATCAGCTAGCCCAGGTAATTCCAGAAGCCCTTTAGCGTTCACTAAAATCCTTAGTTGATTCCTTCGCCGTTTTCCGCTTTGGTAATATTAGCCGCTACGCGATCACGATTCGCCTGTGCAGGAGCATTTTCCATGGCAATTTTCAGGTGTTTTACTGTGGACTTATTGTCTCCTAAAGCAGAATAACCTCTCGCTAGACCGTAATGTACAGGCCAAGTGCCTTTGTGCTTTTTGGCGTTCCATTTGAATACATCCAACGCTTTATCATTTTTCCCTTCTGTGATGAGTCTGCGTCCGTACTGATGCACATCGAATACCGTCCCTAATGGCATGGCCTCCTCCATGACCGTCTGCGATTCGGCAGATTTGCCTTGTTTAGCGAGTATTTGTGATTTGATATTTAGGTTCGCAAATGTTTTTTCGCTAAAAAAGTTACCATCTATGGCTGCGTTAATCCAACCTAAAGCTTCATCTAAATCCCCATCGTTGTTCAAAGCAAAATTTGCGGCTTGTTCCCAACTTTGACGACTAAATCCATCCGTGTTTTGTAGTTTTTGTCGAATTAAGGTCAAGACATTTTCGGTTACATCGGTTTCAATCACAAATGGAATTTGTTTCTTTTCCCAGCGTAAAGAAGCTTTGGCAGAGTTTGCGGTAACTTCAGTAAAATCGAAAGTAAGTTGTTCGGTATGCTCCGTGGCATTGGTTTTTACCTTTACCTGAAGTACGTCTTCACTAGGCTTATAAAAATAACTGCCCCAAGCATCATAGTTACTGGAAAAAATGATGGTAGCTTCTTCATTTTCTTCCACTACCATATGAAGTCCATACTTTCCAGCAGGCAAATCTTTTCCTCCAATTTGAAGGTCATGGGTCGTTTCAAAAATGGTATTTTCATTAGCCCCCGCGCGCCAGGGAGAAGATTCGGCAGTACCGAAACCCAGATTGTTCATACCGTAGGGTACCAATTGTCCCCATACTTCTCTATCCCGTACGCTAGGTCTGGAATAGGTAATGGAAATATCAGTATTTCCAATACGTTGCGCCACTTTGGCCATTTGGCTGCCTCTTGGCAAAAAATCCAACTGGGCATCGCAAGGGGTACTCGTCAGAAATAAGAAACTACAACAGAGTGCAGTTCCCAGAACATAAAATTTTTTCATAGGTCTGTTTTATTTAAGGTGTTGTTTTTATTGCCCTTGAATGTAGAAAGAGTATTGGCGGCAATTCGTTACAAACGCGTTAAATAGAACGAAATACTGTTAAAAATTCAATAAAATACGCTAAATGATATCTTTTTAACAGTCGAATTCTGTCTTGAATGATTTATTGATAATTACAGATAGCTTAAAATAGCTAAACTTAGGCGGTCCAAAGTGCTCCCTTTAAGGAACCACTTTGTAGAAGTTGTTCTGTCTTATCGTAATCAGCCTTTTGGTTCATGGCATTTAAAAAAGTTCACGAATAGGTTGAACATCGTATTTTTTTTATATTTTTTTTGAATTCTTTTGTACTTGCCACTACTTTTATCTGCTTAATGTAAATCGCGCAGGTAGAGATGAGCAAGACACTATTTGACAAGGTTTGGGATTCACATGTGGTAAAGCGCATTGAAAATGGACCTGATGTTCTTTTTATTGACCGTCATTTGGTTCATGAAGTGACCAGTCCGGTGGCATTTTTAGGTCTAAAGAACCGTAATATTAAAGTGCTTTATCCAAAGAGAACGTTTGCAACCGCCGACCATAACACTCCTACCCGTAATCAGCATCTTCCCGTAAAGGATAAATTGTCTGCCAACCAGCTAAGGGCATTGGAAGAGAATGCTACCCAACATGGTATTCCGTATTGGGGTTTGGGCCATGAGAAAAACGGTATTGTTCATGTGATTGGGCCCGAAAATGGAATTACCGTTCCAGGAGCGACCATTGTATGCGGAGACTCCCATACTTCTACTCATGGTGCTTTCGGAGCGATTGCCTTTGGAATTGGTACCAGTGAAGTAGAAATGGTACTTTCCACCCAATGCATCATGCAGCCAAAACCAAAAAGCATGCGCATCACAATTGATGGTGAGTTGAATGCTGCGGTTACTCCAAAAGATGTTGCACTTTTTATCATTTCCAAACTTTCCACCTCTGGAGCAACAGGTTATTTTGTTGAATATGCTGGAGAAGTGTTTCGCAATATGTCGATGGAAGGCCGCATGACCGTCTGTAATCTCAGCATTGAAATGGGAGCGCGCGGCGGAATGATAGCGCCAGACGAAAAAACATTCGACTACATTAAAGGTCGTGAATATACTCCAAAAGGAGCCGCTTGGGATAGAGCAATGACGTATTGGAATACCCTTCATTCTGACGCTGATGCTACGTTTGACCAAGAAATTACCTTCAATGCCTCAGACATCGAACCCATGATAACCTATGGTACCAATCCCGGTATGGGAATCGGTATCAGCAATGGTATTCCAGATGCGCAGTCCGTGGGAAGCGGAGCAGCGACCTTTCAAAAATCCTTGAACTATATGGATTTCAATGAAGGCGAAGCCATGATAGGAAAACCGATTGACTTTGTCTTTTTGGGAAGTTGTACCAATGGCAGAATTGAAGATTTTAGAGCTTTTGCATCTATTATCAAAGGAAGAAAAAAGGCAGATAACGTCACCGCGTGGTTGGTTCCTGGTTCCCATCGTGTAGAAGAAGCGATTAAAGAGGAAGGGATTTTGGATATTCTGCATGAATCCGGTTTTGAATTGAGAGAACCTGGTTGCTCAGCCTGTTTGGCTATGAATGACGATAAAATTCCTGCTGGGAAATACGCAGTAAGTACCTCCAACAGAAACTTTGAAGGAAGGCAAGGTCCTGGGGCACGAACCCTTTTGGCCAGTCCACTGGTCGCAGCAGCAGCAGCCGTAACCGGCAAGGTAACCGACCCAAGGGAACTTATGGAACTTCAAGAAGCATAAACAATGACCAATACACAATGCACAATTAGCAATTTGAGAATTTCTCAATAAGAACCCTATTGTTAATTGTACATTGGTAACTGATAATTGAAAAAATGGCATACGATAAATTCAATATACTTACTAGCACCGCTGTACCCTTACCTATTGAAAACGTGGACACGGACCAAATCATCCCTGCACGCTTTTTAAAGGCTACGGAACGGAAAGGTTTTGGTGATAACCTATTCCGCGATTGGCGCTACCATTCAGACGATACTCCCAAAGAACACTTCGTACTGAACAATCCTATCTATGGAGGGAAAATTCTAGTTGGTGGAAAGAACTTCGGTTCTGGTTCTTCACGAGAACATGCTGCATGGGCGGTTTATGACTACGGTTTTCGCTGTGTGGTATCCAGTTTTTTCGCGGATATCTTCAGAAACAATTGTTTGAACGTAGGCGTCCTACCCGTTCAGGTGAGTCCTGAGTTTTTGGATACCATCTTTAAAAGTTTGGAACAAAATCCCAAAACTGAATTGACCGTTGACCTGCCCGCACAGACCATCTCGATAGCAGGAACCGACCATAGCGATTCTTTCGCCATAAATGACTACAAAAAAGACAATCTTCTTAACGGTTTCGATGACATCGACTACCTGCTCAACATCAAAGAAGACATACAGCAATTTGCGCAGAACACCCCTTTATAAGCCGCATCACAAATAGTAATACCCTCTGGTAATGGCAACACGCATGGTGGAAATTATGGATACCACCCTAAGGGATGGAGAGCAAACTTCTGGGGTTTCTTTTTCCGCTTCAGAAAAACTGACGCTGGCCAAATTGCTATTGGAAGAACTCCAAGTAGACCGAATTGAGGTGGCATCTGCTAGGGTTTCAGAGGGTGAGTTCCAAGCCGTAAAGAGTATTACGGAATGGGCTGAAACGGAAGGGTATATTTCCAGAGTGGAAGTATTGACCTTTGTCGATGGCGGAGTTTCCATAGACTGGATGGAAGAAGCTGGTGCCAAGGTTCAGAACTTGTTGACCAAGGGTTCCATGAACCACCTTACCCACCAGTTAAAAAAAACACCCGAACAACATTTTAAAGATATAGAGATGGTTGTTCGAAAAGCCCAAGGGAAAGGAATAACGACAAACGTATACCTTGAAGATTGGAGCAATGGCATGCGAGATTCCAAAGCGTACGTTTTTCAGTTCTTGGATTTTTTGACACAATTGCCCATCAAACGCATTTTATTACCGGATACATTGGGTGTCCTTACCCATTTTGAAACGGGAACGTTCATCAAAGAAATTGTTGACCGGTATCCTGACCATCATTTTGATTTTCATGGTCATAATGACTACGATTTAAGCGTGGCCAATGTGGTAGAAGCCCTTACCGCTGGGTGCCATGGATTGCATTTGACCGTCAATGGCATGGGTGAACGTGCAGGTAATGCACCCTTGGCCAGCGTGGTGGCCGTCATTAATGATTTTTTACCTGAGATTGAAATTGGAGTGAAAGAATCATCTCTCTATAAAGTGAGTAAACTGGTTTCGGCATTTACAGGATTCGGCATTCCAGACAACAAGCCTATTGTTGGTGATAATGTATTTACACAAACCGCTGGAATACATGCAGATGGAGATAACAAAAAGAATCTTTACTTTAATGATTTATTACCAGAACGATTTGGTAGAAAACGGAAATATGCACTAGGAAAAACTTCTGGAAAAGCGAATATCCAAAAGAATCTACAAGAGCTGGGATTGACCTTAAACGACGACGAATTGAAAAAGGTTACCGAACGCATTATTGAACTTGGTGATAAAAAGGAACGAGTCACCAAAGATGATTTGCCCTTTATCATTTCGGACGTTTTGGACAATAAACTGCACCAACAGCGTGTGTTCGTAAAGTCGTATGTGCTAACACATTCCAAAGGATTAAAACCCTCCACCACCCTGTCCATTGAAATCGATGGGAAGTCCTATGAGGAAAGTGCACAGGGCGATGGTCAGTTTGATGCGTTTATCAATGCATTGCACAAGGTCTACGAAAAAGAGGGTGTTGCCCTTCCAATACTTGTGGACTACGCGGTTCGTATTCCCCCTGGGAGTACTTCCGATGCCCTATGCGAAACTATCATCACCTGGAAAACCAAGGAAAAAGATTTTACCACGAGGGGCTTGGATTCCGACCAAACGGTATCAGCCATAAAGGCGACTGAAAAAATGCTCAACCTTTTCTGACAAAAAAACAATACGCAATAACCAATGAGCAATACCTTTAAGGCCTCAATGCCACCTTTAATCTCAATTGAAATCACTGACAACTGACAACTGACAACTGATAACTGATAACTGTTAACTGATAACTGTTAACTGATAACTGTTAACTGATAACTGACAACTGACAACTGATAACTGATAACTGATAACTGATAACTGATATAAATGAAACTACAAATAGCGCTTTTGGCCGGTGATGGAATCGGTCCTGAAGTTGTGGAACAAGCCGTAAAAGTATCGGATGCCATTGCAGGGAAATTTGGCCATGAAATTACTTGGACACCCGCGTTGACCGGAGCAGCTGCCATTGATGCTGTGGGAGAACCCTATCCCGATGAGACCCATGAAGTTTGCGTTGCTGCTGATGCCGTACTGTTCGGCGCAATTGGCCATCCCCGTTTTGACAATGATCCTTCCGCCAAGGTTAGGCCCGAACAAGGACTTTTAAAGATGCGGCAAAAGTTAGGGTTGTTTGCCAATGTAAGACCCACTTTTACGTTTCCGTCGTTAATAGACAAATCCCCACTGAAACGCGAGCGAATCGAAGGCACTGACTTGGTTTTTCTCAGAGAATTGACTGGTGGTATCTATTTTGGAAAGCGTGGCCGGGAAGATGACGGCAATACCGCTTACGATACTTGCACGTACACTCGCGCTGAGGTGGAAAGACTCGCTCGAAAAGGTTTTGAAATGGCCCGTCAACGTTCCAAAAAACTGTGTTGTGTAGATAAAGCCAACGTTTTGGAAACTTCTCGTCTTTGGCGCGAAACCGTTCAAAAACTGGAATCAGAGTATCCTGACATTGAGGTAAGTTATGAATTTGTGGATGCCGTTGCCATGCGCCTTATTCAATGGCCCAATGCCTATGATGTTTTGATAACCGAAAACTTGTTTGGGGATGTGCTAACGGATGAAGCTTCTGTTATTTCTGGTTCTATGGGGTTAATGCCTTCGGCTTCTTTGGGTGAAAAAACAGCCCTGTTCGAACCAATTCATGGTTCATATCCGCAAGCGGCTGGAAAAGACATTGCCAATCCCTTGGCTACTATTTTATCGGCCGCCATGATGTTCGAAACTGCCTTTGGTTTAAAAGAAGAAGCCGAAGCGATTCGCGCGGTGGTCAACAAGTCTCTAGCCAAAGGTATCGTTACAGAAGATTTAGCGGAAGGTGGAAAAAGCCACAAAACCAGCGAAGTTGGGGATTGGTTGGCCGAAAATGTATAGACAGAAATACGCTTCAAAATCAATTCAAAAGGGGGTTCTATCAATTCCATGATTTGATAGGTCAATTCCCGTATGACAAGAATGATAGGGGTGCATACATTTGGGAAAAACCAAAGTATGGACCCCTTTCGAATTTTAGCATGCACTATTGTTTTGGGTTTGACCCTACCCTTGCAACTGGGCAAAAGAAGATTAAACCCATCAAAAACCCGGTGGCGTGGACCTATTCTGTGCAACCCAAAAATCCCTTGGAGGCCAACCTAAAAACCTACCAGATAAAGGTCAAAACAGATTTAGACCCAATGGATTGGGGAGAAGAGGTAGGTATATATTCTGCCTTGGGCAGCATGGACTCAAGAAAGAAGAATTTAGTGATTCAGGAAGCAAAAGAGGATACGCTTCGGGTTTGGACTGACCGTTATATCGCTTTGAAAAAGCAACCTTATGCAAGAACACAACACCATCCAGACTTTACGATTACCCTAACCACCGAAACATACAAAGTAGAGAACGTACAGTTGGATGTTGATTTTTCAGATATGGAAAGTGCTATCTGCAATGTTAATGCCCGTGCTAGATTAACTGTAGTTACCCACGAAGGCAATGTTATTTTGGATGAAAATATTCCCTATTACGTGGATGAGGAAGAAAAATCCACCTTACTTCCCATTCGAATGTTTATGCTCAACCCAGTATTCAAACTGAAATACAACTTAAAAAAGAAGCCAGAAAAGAAAAAGGCCCAACTACAACGAAAGCTTGAAAAGTATGAAGCAGTGGTTTTGCGTTATTTCTACGAAAAAACTGGGGACATATTGAAAGAGCACTTTTTAGGACAGAAAATAGCGGTTTATGCTGCAACATTTGGTATCAAAAACAAAGGGCATGAAGCGTTAAATGAATCCAGCGAAATCTTAAAAAAAGATATCAACGCTTTGTCGGCCTTGAGCAAGAAAAAAAGAAAGTCCCTAGCCGACATTCAGCCCGATATCATGGATGCCATTGATTATTGCAAGGATAAACTAAGTCGCACCGAATCCCCGGAAATCTCCACGTACCTTCATGCCAATCTTTCCCTGGGGTATTTGCTGACGAATCAATTGGAACAGGCCAAGACCCATTTGAAAACCATACCTGAATATGCAACAATTCATGAAGAAACCCTTTTTCAAGGCGGTTTCGACTACTACCTTTCAGGTTTGGATAAGGCCATCAACACCAAGGAGAAATATCAAGGTTTGGCAACGATACATTAACCATCCCAAGCGATTGCTTACTATAGAATGTAATCCGTGCTTAAAAAATTGCTCACCTTGGCTTCCATCAGCTGTTCAATGGTTTCGTTGTTCAGCTCTGTATCCTTGAAGGCCACGAAGGTTCTAATGGAAAAAGACCGGAGGGCATCATTTACGCTAAGTGTAGACTGTGCCGAATCTTTTCGGCCCGTAAACGGATACACGTCTGGACCACGCTGACAAGAACTGTTCAAATTCACACGGCAGACCAAATTCGCCAAGGTATCAATCAAGGGAGACAAAGCATACACATCCTTACCAAAGAGACTCACTTGCTGTCCATAGTTGGAAGCCGCCATATCATCCAAAGGTTGTGAGATATCATCAAACGATATTATTGGTATGATTGGGCCAAACTGCTCATCTTCGTAAACCTTCATATCTTTTGTAGTCGGATAAACTATAGAAGGCCATATGAAATTAGGAACTCGGTCCCCACCCTTCTTGTTCATGATTTTTGCTCCTTTTTCAAGCGCGTCATCCAAAAGTTCCTGAATGTAATCGGGTTTTCCTGGCTCGGGGAGCGGCGTCAAATCGATACCTTCATCCCATGGGTTTCCAAATTTCAAGTCGTCAACTGCTTTGGCAAACTTCTTCAAGAATTCCTTTTTAATATCCTCGTGAACGTAAATAATCTTCAAGGCCGTGCAACGCTGGCCATCGTATGAAAGTGTACCAGAAATACATTCCTTAACCGTAAGGTCTAAATCAGCATCTGGTAAAATAATCGCCGGATTTTTAGCCTCCAACCCCAATACTTGTCGTAACCGATTGCTCTTGGGATGTTGGTTCACCAAGGCATTGGCGGAAGAACTATGTCCTATCAAAGCCAGTACATCCACCTTCCCAGTCTTCATTATCGGGCCTGCAATGGCTCTTCCCCTGCCAAAAAGAATGTTTACCACCCCCTTAGGAAAACTGCTCTGAAAAGCCTCCAACAGAGGGGCAATGAGTAAAACTCCGTGCTTTGCAGGTTTAAAAATTGTGGTATTGCCCATTATCAAAGCTGGAATCAACAAAGTAAAGGTTTCGTTCAAAGGATAATTGTAAGGGCCCAAGCATAGTACAATCCCCAAAGGGCCTCTTCGGATATGAGCATACACCCCTTGATATTTTTCAAACTTTGCAGAGTTACGGTCTAGTTCTTTATAAGCCTCAATGGTATCATGTATGTAGGTTACCGTACGGTCAAATTCCTTATACGAATCCGGCTGGGATTTCCCAATCTCCCACATCAACAACTTCACGACCTCCTCTCGTTTCTCTTCCATTTTTTGAACGAAAGATTCCATACACTCTATCCGGTCCTTGACCTTCATGGTAGGCCATAGGCCTTTGCCTTGGTCCCATGCCTCGGTTGCGGCATCCAAAGCTTCCATCGCCTCGGGCTCTTGGTTTGTGGGAATACTGCCCAAAATGGTCTTTTGATATTCTTCCGTAGAAGATATGGTTGAAAACACCTCGGATGTTGGGCCTTCCCAATTTTTCATTTCACCATTGACCAGATAGTGTCTTAAATGAGTGGGTTCCTTAATCTGCAGATTTTCGGGTATTGAGGGTAAACTTTTCATTTTCGGTGATTTCAAGGTAAGTTACTAATTTTGTTTAACAATAACTCATATTCTTTAAACAAAGATAAACAATAGACTAAAATGTAATTCCCCGGACCTTGCGTCCCGGAAGTTTCAATTAAAGCCTATGCTTTTTCATGATGGAGTTATCGCGAAAAAGCTGTCGGGAGCTTATACAATGGGCTTCATGGCGGTCATTGACGAACGTAATCTATCACCCACTACTTCTACCGGATGCTCTCGAATGGATTTGTTTACTGCTATCAATTTAAAGTTGTCGACACCGGTATCATTACCCGCGCCATAAACTTTTCCTACCACATCAGTATCTATTCCTGCCATAAAATCGGTTAACAAAGGCTTACAGGCATGATCAAATAGATAACAACCGTATTCAGCAGTATCAGAAATCACACGATTCATCTCAAACAGCTTTTTGCGCGCTATGGTATTGGCAATCAAAGGCGTCTCGTGTAGCGATTCATAGTAAGCGGATTCTCCAATGATTCCAGATTCCGTCATGGTTTCAAACGCCAACTCAACGCCAGATTTCACAAAAGCTACCATCAGTACCCCATGGTCGTAGTAGTCCTGTTCCGAAATAACATCAGACCCTGCTGGGGTTTTCTCAAAAGCAGTTTCAGCTGTTGCTGAACGCCAATCCAATAAGTTTTTATCGCCATTGACCCAATCTTC
This sequence comes from Bacteroidota bacterium, assembly GCA_039027495.1. GTDB lineage: Bacteria > Bacteroidota > Bacteroidia > Flavobacteriales > Flavobacteriaceae > Flagellimonas. Next base: position 35,873 of record JBCCKH010000012.1, on the reverse strand, counting down.
CATCATTGTCGTTGAAAAATGGCCACTCATGATGTCGTCCATATGCTTTTGGAATAGCGGACGCATAATGACCTTTAATTCTTCCGCCAACTCAAAAGCCTTGATTTTGGCAGGATTGGAAAGACGGTCCATCATGTTGGTGATACCACCATGTTTGAGTCCTTCTGTAATGGTTTCCCAGCCATATTGCACCAATTTGGATGCAAAACCAGGCGCAATACCTTTTTCGAGCATCTTATCAAAACATAAGATAGAGCCCGTTTGCAATAACCCACATAAGATGGTCTGCTCTCCCATTAAGTCCGACTTCACCTCTGCGACAAAGGAAGATTCCAATACACCGGCTTTATGTCCACCGGTAGCAGCAGCATACGCCTTTGCTTGGGCCAAGCCCTTACCTTCGGGGTCGTTTTCAGGGTGTACCGCAATTAAAGTAGGGACACCAAAACCTCTTTTATATTCTTCCCGCACCTCGGAACCAGGGCTTTTTGGCGCTACCATAATCACCGTTAAATCCTCCCTCACCTGCATGCCTTCTTCAACAATATTGAATCCATGAGAATAGGAAAGCGTGCTTCCGTTCTTCATTAATGGCATAACCGCGCCCACAACATTGGAGTGTTGCTTGTCCGGGGTAAGGTTGATTACCAAATCGGCGGTTGGAATTAATTCCTCATAGGTGCCAGCGGTAAAATTATTCTCTGTAGCATTCAGATAAGATTGGCGTTTTTCTGTTATCGCGGCTGGACGTAACGCATAGGCGATATCCAATCCGGAGTCGCGCATGTTCAATCCTTGGTTCAATCCTTGGGCGCCACAACCCACGATTACGATTTTCTTTCCTCTTAGCGCGTCAACGCCGTCCGAAAACTCATGGGCATCCATAAATCGACATTTCCCTAACTGTGCTAGTTGGTCTCTTAAGGATAAGGTATTGAAGTAATTTGCCATTTGAAGTGTTGTATTTTGTATTTATTGATTTTGAAATTCTGATAAAATGTTTGTGATGGGCATGGTAGCCTTTGTCACGGCAATTCTTCCCGAACGCACGAATTGCATTATACCGAATGGTTCCAAAGCCTCATGCATTTCATCTATTTCGTGGCGCCGACCAGTTTTGGCCAGGACAAAAAAGTCTCTGGAAACGGTTACAATTTGAGAATTGCTTTCTTTAATTATGTTTTGGATTTGTCGTTCGTCGAACAATAAATTGGAAGCAATCTTGAATAAGGCAGATTCTTGGTAAATCGTTTCTTCATCTGTGTGATAAAACGCTTTGATTACCTCAATCTGTTTCTCAATCTGAGCTACAATTTTACGGGTCCAATCTTCAGTAGTGAAAACGACAATTGTAAACTTCGAAACTTTATCAATTTCTGATTTAGAAACATTTAGACTTTCTATATTAATGTGTCGCTTTAAAAATATTCCAGAGATGCGGTTCAGTAAACCTACACTGTTTTCAGAATACACGGATATGGTGTACCACTTATTCTCCATACTCAATTTATTTTGGTCGCTATCAAGATACCTGTCGACCATTCCATAGTTGTGATTGCGAAATCGTTTCTTGTTTCTAGTTCAGCTACTAAGGCTTCAGCTTTTGCATCATGTCCTTCTGGCCAATTCGGTTGTGGGAGCAAATCATCAATGACGTAAAACCCTCCCTTTTTGACCATTTGCAAGGTTTTATCCAATTGGCTGTATTTTCCCGGCCAGGCGTCTGCGAAAATCAGGTCGAAACCTTCTCCTTCATAGTCTTCAATCCATTTACCCCCATCTGCACAGAGCAATTCCAATCGTCTTTCGTTTGAAAGGGTCTGGCTTACCCTTTCGATTAATTGTGGGTCGTTATCCAAACTAAGAATCCGAGAATCCATATCCATCCCTTGAAGCATATGAACCAATGAAAGTCCTGTGCCAGTACCCAATTCCAAAAAAATACCACTTGGTTTTGAGGCGCAAAGACTTTGCAATAGAAACTGAATTCCCATATCGGAAGACATGGAAAATCCCAGTTCTTGGGTCAAATCTTGTAACTCCCGGAAGTATTTGGGTGTTCTTGCTTTGGAAAGGGTGTTCATACTATTCCAATCGAATTTCGGAAACGGAGGCTCCAGAAGGAATCATCGGAAAAACATTATCCTCTTTTTCCACTTTTACCTCAAGGAAGTACGGTTCATTAGAGGCTATCATATCCGAAACCGCTTGCTCCAACTCCTCACGTTGACTTACTCTTTTGGCGGTTATGTGGTAGCCCTCTGCGATTTTCACAAAATCAGGATTCACCATTACCGTGGAGGCGTAGCGGCTATCAAAGAAAAGCTCTTGCCACTGTCGCACCATTCCCAAATGGTCATTGTTCAAAACCACCACTTTCACTGGAACTTGATGCTGCTGCATGATTCCTAGTTCTTGAATGGTCATCTGATATCCTCCATCTCCGATAATAGCAACCACTTCGCGGTCCATAGCACCCATTTTTGCCCCTATTGCGGCGGGCAAAGCAAAGCCCATGGTTCCAAGCCCCCCTGAGGTAATATTGCTTTTGGTTTCGCTAAATCGGGCATAACGGCAAGCAATCATCTGGTGCTGCCCAACATCGGTTACAATTACCGCATTATCCTTGGTAGCTTTATTAATTTGTTGAATCACCTCCCCCATGGTGAGTCCGGGTTTGGTGGGATTCAAATCTTTATCAATTACTTTTTTGAACTCGATATCGTATTTACGGTCAAATTCCTTTCGCCACTCATTATGCTCATTTTCGTTAATCAATGGAAGGATTTGTTCCAAGGTTTTTCTGGCATTACCCAAAACGGCGATATCAGCCTTTACATTTTTGTTGATTTCCGCAGGGTCTATTTCAAAATGGATGACTTTCGCTTGTTTGGCATAGGTGTCCAAACTACCTGTTACCCTGTCGTCAAAACGCATTCCAATGGCAATGAGCACATCACATTCATTGGTCAATACATTTGGGCCGTAGTTCCCATGCATTCCGACCATACCCACGTTTAAAGGATGAGCAGTATCCATGGCAGAAAGTCCCAAAATGGTCCATGCCGCTGGAATTCCTGACTTTTCGACTAGTGCTTTAAGTTGCTCCTCAGCCTCGCCAAGTATTACTCCTTGTCCATACACGATGTAAGGACGTTTCGCATTATTAATAAGTGCGGCGGCGGCTTCGATGGCGTTTGGCTCTGGCTCCGGAACGGCTTGATAACTACGTACCGCAGTGCACTTGTGATATTCGAACTCTACTTCATCGAATTGGGCGTTCTTGGTGATATCAATAAGCACAGGACCGGGCCTTCCCGCTTTCGCGATATAAAATGCTTTCGCAAAAATTTCTGGAATTTCAGAAGCTTTAGTGATTTGGTAATTCCATTTGGTTACGGGAGTAGAAATCCCAACAATGTCCGTTTCTTGAAACGCATCAGAACCTAACAAATGTCTAGGCACTTGTCCCGTAATACAGACTATCGGCGTTGAATCTATCTGCGCATCCGCCAGCCCAGTGACCAAGTTGGTCGCACCCGGTCCGGATGTTGCTATTGCCACTCCAACCTTTCCAGAAACACGAGCATAGCCTTGAGCGGCATGCGTTGCCCCTTGCTCATGCCTTGCTAGAATGTGGGTCAATCTATCCTGGAACTTGTACAGTTCATCATATACTGGCATAATCGCCCCTCCAGGGTATCCGTAAATCAAATCCACACCTTCAGCAATCAGGCAGTGAATAATTGCCGCAGCACCGGTTACTTTCAATCTTTTTGAGCTTTTGGATTCGGTTTTTTGAACCTTCATCGTTTCCATAAGCGTTTCTTTAGCTCGTTAGTACTTTTATAACATGTCAGTCACACAACCCAAGGATGCCGATGATACTGTTTTGGCATACTTATATAGGCTTCCCTTAGCTACTTTCAAGGGGGGCGCCGACCATTTTTTCTTTCTATTGGTGATTTCCGTATCAGTTAAAGCCACGGAAATACTATTTTTCTCTGCATCTATGGTTATGACGTCACCGTCTTCAACCAGACCAATCACTCCTCCATCCTGAGCTTCAGGTGCAATATGGCCGACAACGAATCCATGTGTTCCGCCTGAAAAACGACCATCGGTGATCAACGCAACATCTTTTCCTAGTCCAGCACCCATGATGGCCGCTGTAGGTTTCAACATCTCAGGCATGCCCGGACCGCCTTTTGGACCTTCGTAGCGAATCACCACAACATCACCTTTGCTAACCAGACCATTTTTAATACCGTCATTGGCTTCAAATTCCCCATTGAAGACTTTCGCAGGTCCAGAAAAATATACTCCTTCTTTACCCGTGATTTTCGCTACTGCGCCCTCCTCAGCTAGGTTGCCATATAATATGCGTAAATGTCCGGTCTTTTTGATAGGCTTGTCCAAATCCATAACCACTTGTTGTCCTTCATTCAAACCAGGAAGCGATTCCAGATTCTCTGCGACAGTTTTTCCAGTAACCGTCAAACAGTCGCCATGCAACATTCCATTGTTCAACATAAACTTCATTACAGCGGGTATACCACCCACATTATGAAGGTCTTCCATCAAATATTTTCCACTTGGTTTTAAATCTGCAAGAAAAGGTGTCATATCACTTACTCTTTGGAAGTCATCCAAAGTAAAGGATACCTCAGCGGCTTTGGCAATGGCCAAGAAATGCAGGACCGCATTGGTTGAACCGCCAAGTACCGCAATTAATCTGACCGCATTTTCCAAAGATTTCTTAGTGATGATATCCAAGGGTTTGATGTCTTTTTCCAATAGACTCCGCATGGCTTTACCAGCCCGAAGGGCATCTTTGGTTTTATGTTCTCCAACCGCGGGATTGGAAGAACTATATGGTAAAGACATTCCCAAAGCCTCAATCGCGGAGGCCATTGTATTTGCGGTATACATGCCACCACAAGCACCGGCTCCGGGGCATGCATTTTGAATTACATTTTGATACTCGGCTTCATCGATAGTTCCTGCCACCTTTTCGCCCCAAGCTTCAAATGCAGAAACCACATCCAACTTTTTATCGTTATGACACCCTGAGGCGATGGTACCGCCGTAAAGCATCAGAGAAGGACGATTCAAACGTATCATGGCCATCAAAGCACCGGGCATGTTTTTATCGCATCCAACTACCGTAACAAGACCATCGTAATTCATGGCTTGCACTACAGTTTCCATAGAATCCGCAATAATATCTCGGGAAGGCAAGGAATACCGCATCCCATAAGTACCCATGGAAATGCCATCACTAACTCCAATGGTATTGAAAATCAGTCCAACAACGTCCCCTTCTTTGGTTCCCGATTTGACATGAACCGAAAGATCATTCAAATGCATATTGCAGGGGTTGCCTTCGTATCCCGTACTGGCGATTCCGATTAACGGCTTTTTCATGTCCTCTCGGGTCAAACCAATAGCATGAAGCATGGCTTGTGCAGCCGGCTGGGTGGGGTCTTGGGTAACGTTTTTACTGTACTTGTTCAATTCCATTGACGGATTTATTTGAAATGTACTTTTTAGGTGAATTTATCTTAGCCTTCAAAGATATGTCTTTACAAAACCCAATCTTTTTAACATTTTTAAACCGTTTAAACTCATTCAATACAATCATTTGCTATCTAATTCAAAAACAATGTTTTAGGGTAGAAAAAATACCATATTCAACGGGTTTTGGAAGGTTAACAGCAGGTAAGAATCAATGTTACGTTCCACACGAAATCAACCTATTGCATCAAAACTGCAGAAAAAAAAGTATTCACTAAACCAATTTGAACTGGACGGTATCTCCCGCTCTTTTTTGGGCCAAAGTACAGATGGAGGCCTCCGTAAGTTGTAGTATTCGTGGATAGCCTCCCGTGGTTTGCCCATCTTTCATCAGTATGAGTAACTTCCCACCGGGGGTAAGTTGTACCGTGCCCGGTAGGGTTCCAGAAGTGATAATGTTATGTTGATGACCTACTATTTTCTCCGCAATTTGATAGGCCATACGATTGTTCTTTTCTGAAACCGTGAATTCTTGGGCAAAAAGTTCCGCCAATTGGGCATCCCCCAGAATCATAAACTCTGGACCCTTTTCAACATCCAAAAAATTACTGTTAAAATGATTTTCCAATTTAGGGTCGCTGATGAGTGCATCATACCGTTTGGTTTCAAAATATGAAATTTCGTTTCCCTCCAATAGCTTTCTCCCCTTGGTCACTGGGAAATATTGGGAACGGCTTCCCAAAACTTCTTGGGTCAAGAATCCACCTTTTATCGCAAGATAGGACCTGAAACCCGATTCTAGTTTTCCATAAGACAAGATATCACCTGCTTTGACCTGGACCACATTGTGGTTTTTAATAGGTTCATTGTTAAGCGTGGCAGCCATCTCCGCACCTGTTAAACAGATGTACGTAGGCGTTTCGAAAAGCAAAGTCGGCCCTGTCATGGTGATTTCCATCACGGCGTCATTAGGCTGATTCTCCAATAAAAGGTTTGCCTTCCGAACTGCTAAAGCATCCATACCCCCTGAAACGGGAACTCCCATACTGCGGTACCCAAATCGTCCCAAATCTTGTATGGTTGAAAAAAAACCCGGTTTTAAGACTTTAAGCATCAATTAGGGTTTTATTCAGGTTGTAAATCCCTACTTCACTTTCAATTTTGCGAAGCTTGTGTTCCGCCTTGGTTATGGCATGAAATCGAATCCTGTCCCCTACTTTCACAAAACAGGGTGGTTCCAATGTTGGGTTAAATAGTGGTATAGGACAATTCCCAATGATATTCCAACCACCGGGAGAGTTTTGCGGGTAGATTCCCGTCTGTTTTCCAGCCAAGCCTACGGCCCCGGGAGAAACTTCCAATCTGGGGTCCTCCCGTCTCGGAATCTCCAAGGATGCGGGTAACCCCCCGAGATACAAGAAACCGGGCAAAAAACCGATACCATATATCAAATAGTCTTCTGAGGTGTGCAGTTTGATGACTTCTTCCTCAGATAATCCCGATTTTTCGGAAACCAAGGGTAAATCCAGCGCAAATTCTGAATCATAACAAACCGGAAGCTGCCAACAGTGGCGTTCCGTGGTTTTTTGATGACCAGCTCTTTTGGAATAAGTGTCCAAAAGCAATGTTTTCTCTTGTTCGAAATCAAATTTTGATTTCGAAATCAAGGTAATCGAGTTATAGGAGGGGACATATTCCCATTCAGTGCGATCTTGTGCCTTTAAGGCCTCAACGAAGGTCAGGATATCCGCTAAAATCAATTCGTTTACTTCCTGTGGCCATTTCAACAAAATCGCCATTTCGCCAAAACGAGAAATCTTGAGGTCAAATGTGTTCACTGCGTGGGGGATATTCCGTGCTTTTTTAATTGTTGTTGAAGATACATCAATATTTCCAATGCATGGGGCGTATCACTATGGATACAGACCGTTTCAGCAGGCATTTTCAGGCTTTGTCCGAAAATGGTGCGCACCGTACCTTTTTTTACGATTTCGACCACTTGCTCTAAGACCTTTTGGGGGTTGATAATGACTGCGTTTTCAGTGCTTCGCTTTACCAATCGACCTTGTTCGTCATATGCTCTATCCCCAAAGGCTTCGTACTTAACCTCCAACCCATTTGAACGAGCCATATCCCCAAAAACAGCGTTATGGGGCGTATAAATGGTGCCACACAATTGTGTTTTTTTAATAACCGAAACCATCACCTCGGCTTTTCCCTCGTCATGCACCAAATCGTTGTACAAAGCTCCATGTGGTTTGATATGATGCACGGTCAAATTAAGTTGTGAAGCCAACATTTTGAAGGCTAATAATTGTTTTTCAAGACTTGTTTGCAGTTCTGTCAAAGCAATGTCTATGGATTTTCTACCAAAATTTACTTTATCTGGATATGATGGATGTGCTCCGATGCGAACATTATGCTGACTCGCCAAGAGCATCGCCTTCTTCATGGAATTGGTATCCCCTGCATGACCGCCAGTCGCGATACTACAGGAGGTAATGTATGGGTACAGTAGGCTTTCGTCAACCAAACCTTCCCCTACATCACAATTGATATCGAGATGAAATGTATTCATATCCATGAGAAAACGTCCAAAAAACTCTTAATTCCCAAAAAAAGGGCAAAACCAACAATCAGAAATCCAAACATATTTTGAAACCTTGAATTTCTGTATTCGGCCATAATTTGTTTTTGATTTACCGTCCACAATAACAAAATGGCCATTAGTGGCAAAAGTGCAGCATTTGCAACTTGTGCAATTTGAATGACCCAAATGGGTTCCACTCCCAATGAAAGAAAAACAACCCCGGTAGCAAGTACAAGAATCCACACCATTCGAAACTTTTTCCCTTTAATATTTTTTTCCCAACCAAAACAGCTCTGCGCAACATAAGCCGCGGCCAATGGTGCGGTGATGGCAGATGTGATTCCTGCGGCCAATAAACCTAAAGCCATAACGAAACGAGCCCAAGACCCCAATAGGGGCTCCAATCCAGCAGCCATATCCATCACTCCATTTACTTCGTTTAGTGGCGCCGCGGCGGCGGCGGTAATAATTGCCATAGAAACCAATCCGCCCAAACCGATAGAAATAATGGTATCCCAACGCATCGCTTTGTGATTGGAATTTGAACTCCATTTTTCACTTACGAGAGAGGCATGTAAAAAAAGGTTGTAAGGGACCACCGTGGTTCCAACCAATCCTAGAATGGTCCAAATACTGCCCTCTGGAGAAGAAAAGGTAAAAGCACCCTTTAGCCAATCCAGCAAATTGGGTTTGGTAATTAGGGCTGTTATTATGAAACAAAGACCCATTAGGGCCACGAGAAGTACAAAAACCCGTTCCAAAAAACGATAGTTTCCGAACCAAAGTAATGCAAAGGCAATTCCACCTAAAATCAAGGGCGACCAATTCGAAACGGTTTCGTGGTTGGTAATACCTGAAATCCCAAGAACGGCTCCTCCAATATTTCCTGCCTCATATGCTGCATTCCCTAGCAATATGCCCATTAAAACCAAAAAAATCAGCAAGGTTCTCATCCATTTTACTTGTATTGAAGAACGTACAGCTTCTACGAGTCCGGTTTGGGAAACCATACCTACTCTACCCGACATTTCCTGTAAAACGATTGTCGCGATGGTTGAAATAAGTAAAGTCCATAGCAGCGCAAAGCCAAATTTCACCCCAGCGACAGTGCAAACGGTAAGCGTCCCTGGACCAACAAAGGCTGCCGCAATAAAAATACCTGGACCAATCTTTTTGAACATGGATTATCAAACTTCCGTTGAAAGGTAAATCTTTTGAGGGAAAAGATGCATTTCGTCCAAAAAATTGCATTTCGTCTAAAAATCACCCCGAATCAGAACTAAGGGTATACGATTCGCAAATTAGTCGAGTTATAATAGTCCCAAATCTTATTATTGACTTAAACTTGACCAACACCTATGACCTGCAAGGACTGTGGCAAATTATTGGACGAACACGAAAAAGAGGCGTCTTTAGATGCTCTTGGCGTTCCCCTCTGCGCAAGACATACCCGACTCATTAAACGGATTATCCTAAACAACAACACGCCCCTAGAGGCCATTCAATTGTTTTATGGCCTAAAAGACCGTGGCGCACAACCGATGTTGGAATGGTGGGATGGGAAAAAATCGGTGGATATTGCGTTCTCTCGTGTAAAACTGAACATCGAAATCGATACAGAATATAATCTTATTACCCATGAACAAGCCCTCAAAGATTTAGAGGAGGGTATGCATTCTTTCAAAAATGGCTTTACCACGATTCGCATTCCGCATTTGACGGTAAAATACTATTTAGAAGATACCATTGATAATATTCTTGGCATCGTTGCGGACCTTAAAATCAATATGAAGGTTATTTAACCCAACCAACCTTCCCTATCCAAGGTTCGGAATTGAATGGCCTCAGAAACATGAAGTGTCGTGATTGAGGATTCCCCGGCTAAATCAGCTATGGTTCGGGATACTTTTAAAATCCGGTCATAGGCACGGGCCGACAATCCCAAACGTTCCATCGCGGTTTTCAATAAATCCTTTGAAGCATTGTCCAAAGTACAAAACTGCCGTATCTGTTTTGAGGTCATTTGGGCGTTGTAATGAATCGTTTGAAAATCTGAAAAACGCTCGCTTTGCTGGGCTCTAGCCGCGATAACCCTTTTTCGTATTTCCACACTTGATTCGCCTTGAGTGGCTTCGGACAATTTCTCAAAAGGAACCGGATTCACTTCAATATGGATATCAATTCGGTCCAGCAAGGGTCCAGAAATTCTTCCTAAGTACCGCTGCATTTCTGCTGGAGAACTTGACAACAAACCGTTTCCATCATTGAAATAACCGCTCGGACTGGGGTTCATGCTTGCAATCAACATAAAACTACTGGGGTAGGTTACTGAAAACCGTGCCCTTGAAATGGTTACCTCCCGGTCTTCCATAGGTTGCCGCATCACCTCTAACACCCTTCGTTCAAACTCGGGCAGTTCATCCAAAAAAAGAACACCATTGTGCGCAAGGGAGATTTCTCCGGGTTGGGGATAGCTTCCACCCCCGACCAAGGCTACACTGCTGATGGTATGGTGTGGACTGCGATAGGGCCGGTAATGAACCAAACCCCTGTCCCCTACTTTGCCTATTACACTATGAATTTTGGTAGTTTCCAAAGCTTCCTGCAAAGTCATTGGAGGTAAAATAGAGGGCAATCGCTTGGCCAACATCGTTTTTCCGGCACCGGGTGGGCCTATTAAAATTAGATTATGACCACCAGCGGCTGCAATCTCCATGGCCCTTTTAATACTCTCTTGACCTTTTACATCCGCAAAGTCATGATCTAAATCAGTCTGATTTTTGGAAAATTCATCCTGTATGTTGACTTGGGTGGGCTTTAATTGCTTGTCCTTAAAAAAGAGGATGACCTCATCCAAACTTCCTACCCCATAGACATCGAAATCATTCACCATGGCTGCCTCTTGTGCATTTTGCTGTGGCAACACAAATCCCTTAAAACCTTCTTTTTTGGCCTGTAGGGCAATTGATAGCGCACCCTTAATAGGACGAAGTGAACCATCCAATGCCAGTTCTCCCATAATTACATAAGCTTCTAAGGAATTGGCCTGCACTTGACCAGAGGCGGATAAAATTCCAAGACTTAATGGCAAATCATAGGCAGAACCTTCTTTGCGTAGGTCTGCCGGAGCCATATTGATAGTTACTTTTTTCCCGGGAATTTTATAGCCATTGTTTTGCAAAGCAGCTGCGATGCGATATTGACTTTCCTTAATGGCATTATCCGGTAAACCCACCAGATGATACCCAATGCCTTTATCTACATTAACCTCAATGGAAACCGTTGTAGCTTCCACTCCGAAGAGTGCGCTGCCATAGACTTTTGTCAACATATCTTTTCTTCAATGGCGAAAAGATAGCGGCGCTAAAAAAAGTGTAGTGATGTGTTTTGACCAATACGTTATTTCAATTGACCAATACAGAAAAATCCTATAAAGTCAGTTTGCTGGTTCAAAAGTAAGTTTTGATTTAGCGGTCGTTTCGATTTCAGATTTGTTCATCATCATTTTTCGAAACTCGCCGTTCACGTACATTTCCGCTTGGTCGTCATAATGTTCGCTCAGTGGATTCCCTGATTGTCCCGTAGGAAGAATACTCACGCTGTTTTCGAGGTCAGAAAAATCGATGATTCGTCGCGTAGATGGACCTCCCGTAACGGGAAAGAATCCAGAATCATCATACACAAACATCAAATTGTTAATCACCTCTCTACTGCCGTGAACCGGAAATGGGCCTACATTAAAATACTTGCGCAACGATGCTACTTTTCCGAAAGGATGTTCGTGTTCCAAAGTATGCACCTTGTCCCAGGTCCAATCATCTGGATTGTCCCCAAAATCATTGATTAGAGAAACCCATGTCTCATGAAAGGATTGCAACACGATATCATTCCGTGTCTCTTTTTTATCAGTAGTATTTACATTGTCCCACCATTTGCCTATTTCCATTTTTGCACCCCAAGCGATTTGTCTTTTCAAAAGGTGTGTTGATAGGAATTGCTCAAACCGTTCTGGTCCTAGCTCATCTGCAAAAGTATTTTTGATGATATTGTATGCACACCGATGGTATAACAGGGCACTTTGGTTATCCAAACTATAGCTACCATCCCACTGCCTTAATTTATCCATTACCATCAATTGGTCTTTTTCCAAAATGGAAACGTCCATGTTTTTAATCAGCTCTCGTATCAAACCTGGATTGACCGATGAAGTAATATCCAAAATCATTTCTTGCGTGGCGGCTACATCCCAGTCATTTTTTGGCTCAAGCAGTGATACAATTCGTTTGGCACGATTCTCTGGAAGATAATATCCCGTGACCAAAGGACCATCTACCGCCGTTTCTGGTTGGTTGTTGGCAGAATATACATAATGCCATGGCGGATTTACGGCACTTGGATTTTGGGAAAAGTCTAAAAAGGATTGTTTTTCGTTTTCTCCTGAAGCGCCATTCAAAATAAATTTGGTGGACACACTATCAGGCATGCTGTAGAGTTGTGCAGTAGCCCACCAACCGACATTACCTTCGGCATCGCCATACATTACATTCAAACCGGGCGCATGAATGTCCGGTAGAGCATTTTCAAATTCTTCAATGTTTTCGGCATGATTCAATCCGAAAAGACCATGCATCACTCGATTTTCACGTTGGGTATAGAGCCACGACGCAGCAATGGGCGTTTCACCATCTATGCCCTTGGCCAAACCATTCATGATGGGACCATGACGTGATACTTTGTATTGAAAATCTACTGGCGTGGAATCCTTTACAACGATTTGTTTCTGTATCGTTTCAAAAGATTCCCAGCCTTTTTCGGTTTTGTATTCTGAAGTATTTTCAGGGTTCAGGGTTTCGTAGTAAAAATCGATATCATCATTTTGAAACATGGTCAGCCCGAAAGCCAGATTCCTATCGTGCGCCAACAACGGAAAAGGCACTCCTGCTAGATGATACCCATACTTTTCATAGGTTGGCGTAACCACATGGGCTTCATACCAAACCGAAGGCTGTGCGAAGCTAATATGCGGGTCATTGGCTAAAATGACTTTGCCCGACTTGGTTTTCTCCGGGCCAAGTACCCAACTGTTACTGCCAATAAATTGAGGGACCGGGAGTTTATCCAAGGCTTTTATCGCGGAAAGACCCAAGGTGGTCACCACGCTGTCCTTTTCCATGTTTCGGTAGGTTTTTATCCATGTGGTGGACGAATCCGACATAATGGCAAGGTCAGCGAGATAATCTTCTCCAAGGTCATTTTTTATCGAAGTCAACAAAGGGTCGGTGCGATGGCCCATGGCAAAGCTAAAAGCCATGTAGCCTACGGTATTGTAGATATCTTCTATCTCAAAAGGAGCGGATTCAATTCCTGTTAGATAGAATTCAACGGGTTTCGGACCATTTTCCACAAAGCTATTTATCCCATCCAAATACGCCTGGGACAATTTTACCATCGGAAGATTTGTGTCGAGTTGGGATACCGTTTTTTTGGTATGTTCATCAATACCAAGGGAAAGGAAAAACTTATCCGTTTCAATCAAATCCTTGCCAAAAACCTCTGAAAGTCGTCCTTTGGCAATTCTTCGGATGAGCTCCATTTGCCATAAACGGTCTTGCGCGTGTACGTATCCCAAAGTTCGGAAGGCATCCTCCTTATTTTCAGCATAAATATGGGGTATCCCGTATTCGTCGTAGAATACGTTTACGTCTTCATTTAAGTTCGCTAGGGTCTCTTTTCCGCTATAATCCGGCTTCAAACTATTGACAAAAAGCCACGTTCCCAGCAAAGCCAAGGCCAAAACAAGCCCTAAAACCAGGAGAATCTTCTTAAGTATCTTCAAAATTTCGGTAGGAATACATTAGTGGAGCGAAGATAGCTTTTTTCAGAAAATGCCTGGGGGATTTAACGCTTTGCGAAAAATTGATGCTGTTCCAACCCAGATCGTAACCATGCTTGATACACTTCTTTGTCCACCATGTTCACTGGTGGATTCAAAACCTCCAAGTCAGGAGATAGCAATACATAATAGGGCAGCGAAGTACTATTAAAATTCAACGTTTGGAAAGTACCCCACTTCTGACCAATGGTTTGAATGGATTTGATTAAACCATTCTCGAATTCAAAATCAAACTGTTCGCTCTTTGGAAGAGCCTCACTATCGTCAACATACAACGAAATCAACACGTATTGTTCTTGGAGCATACGATAAATCTCGGGTTGGCTCCATACATTTTCTTCCATCCTTCTACAATTCACGCAAGTCCATCCCGTGAAATCCAATAAAATTGGCTTGTTCTCGGCTTTCGCATGCGCCAAGCCTTTGTCAAAATCCTTAAAACAATCCAGTCCTAAAGGACAGTAGGTTTCTTTGGCTTGAACACTGTAGAAGTCAGGTGGCGGGAAACCACTGAGTATCCGTAAATCCACAACCTTGGTAATTCCTAGAATTAAATACACTGTGCAAGCAGCTGAAATCACACCAAGGGTTTTTTTCAAAGAACTCAATTTTGACGAAGCTCCATCATGCGGAAACCTAAAAATCCCAAAAAGGTAGAGGGTCATCAATAGGAATATCAAAATCCAAATCCCAATGAAGATTTCACGTTTCAAAAGTCCCCAATGCCCGACGAGGTCTGCGTTTGATAAAAATTTAAACGCCAATGCCAATTCCAAAAACCCCAAAACGACTTTAACCGTGGTCATCCATCCCCCAGATTTGGGCAAAGAACTCAACCAAGTTGGAAACAAAGCGAATAGGGCAAACGGCAAAGCCAAGGCCAAACCAAAGCCAAACATCCCCATAGAAAGATTCAAGGCAACATCACCTTCAGCCAAGGTGGTACTTCCTAACAACCCGCCCAAAATTGGACCCGTACAGGAAAAGGAAACCAGCGCTAACGTTAACGCCATAAAGAAAATCCCCAAGCCTCCCCCTACTTTGTGAGATGCAGCGTCCATTTTATTCGCCCAAGCGGCTGGTAGTGTTAACTCGTAAAACCCAAAAAAGGAAAATGCAAAAAACACAAAAATGATAAAGAAAAGTAGGTTCAACCAGATATTGGACGCTATAGTATTCAGGAATTGGGAATCTACAGAATCAAAAATGTGAACCGGTAGACTCAGCAATACGTAAATCAATACGATAAAAAAGCCGTACAATAAGGCATTAAAGATGCCTTTTCCTTTGGTACCTGATTGTTTTGTAAAGAAAGACACCGTTAAGGGAATCATGGGAAAAACGCATGGGGTCAACAAGGCCAAAAGCCCACCCAAAAATCCTAGTCCAAATATCATCCACAGGCCGGATTTCTCCTTGCTCTCACCATCGAGGGTTTGGTTCAGTTTTTCTCGACCGGATAAATCCAAAAGCAGTTCTGATGTTTTTTCCAGACTACCCACAGAGACTTCTTTTGCCTCTTGTTGGAATGCAGTACCATCCAGGCTAATATTGAAAAGCTCGTCTTTCGGAATACAAACTTCTTTACAGATTTGATAAAAAAGATTGACCTGAAATTGGTTTACGTCAGCATCCAAAACCTTGATGCGTTGGGTAAAGACCGCTACATCTTTGAAAAAGGTTTCGTCCACTTCAAAAATATCGCTGTATTCCGTTATGGTTTTACTCTCTTCGGTCTTACCAACCAACTCATATTGTTGCCCCGCACCTTCAAAGGTAAATTCGCTGGGCATTGAGCCGCCCTCGGCAGTATATTGGGAGTAGATATGCCATCCAGGGGCGATTTTGGCTTCAAAAGTCAATTCGTATTCCTGGGCTGAAACCTTTTTTACCGCATGAGACCAAACCGCAGGATTGTCGTCATTTTGGCCAAACGACCAAAAGGAAATCAATACGAGCAATACCTTTATATATCTTTTCATCTGCGTAATTCTATTCTGACGATAGACTTTGTGTTTTCCGTTACTTGAAAACGTCGGTCCATCCTTCTTCCGATAATCCAAACAATTTCTCCATTGGAAGTCAATAGCCATTGTTCTTGCTTCGCAAAAACATCTACTTTTTCATCCTTAAAATATTTGGACACTTTTTTCTTGCCCAACATACCCAATGGATAAAAATAGTCGCCATTTTTCCATTTCCTTAATAACAACGGATAGTTTAACTTTTCCTTATCTAAAAAAACGATATCTGAAGATGAATCCCCTATTTCGGCAATTTCAACCAAGTTTAGGGAAAGAGGAGCATTCACAAATTGCACTCCTTCTTCAACTCGGTATTCATTTTTTGGGGTACTTTTCCTTTCCTGCAGAATAAGATGCTCTCTGTCCTTCAGCAGCTCATGGGTTTCCGAATACAAAATCTTGCCGCTCATAGCAGAAAATAGTTTCATGAGTTCCGAGGAATCTGTAAAACCATAGGGGCGAAAAAGTAGAAATGCATGGCTTTCCAAAGAATCGAGTTGCAACAATTCGTTTAACGTAATCACCACGCGATGTTCTTCTTTTTGAAACAATTGTTCTCGGATGTGGTTTACACGGCTCTCCTGAATTTGGGAAGTAGCTTGCAAGTGCCTCAAGGTATCCTGAAAACGTTCCAAAAAATCGGGCCGGATTTCTTTCAAAGCAGGAACGATATCCTTCCTGATTTGGTTTCTTAGATATTTGGTGTCCTGATTGCTTTGATCCTCACGCCAAGATAGACCCTGCGCTTTCGCATAAGATAAGAGCTCCTTGCGGCTGAACTGCAACAAAGGGCGAACTACGTATCCTTGTTTTTCGGGAATTCCGGTCAATCCTTGAATGCCCGTGCCTCGAGATAAGTTGATTAGAAACGTTTCCAAAGTATCATCCAAATGATGGGCAGTAAGCACATATTCACCCACGCCTTCCGAAACCAAGGTGTTGAACCATTCATATCGGAGGGTTCTTGCGGTCATTTGAACCGATTCGTTCCGTTTGGATTTCTCTTTCTCCGTCTCAAAAGAGATGGTCTTGAGGGGAATGGAAAGTCGTTTGCCCAAGGCCACCACAAAATCTTCATCGGCATCACTCTCCGCTCCGCGCAAATTAAAATTGCAATGCGCCAAGATCAATCTGAGGCCCATGGCATGGCATAGATTGGTCAATACCACGCTATCCAATCCCCCGCTACAGGCAATGATGAGCGATGCCTTTTTAAGGAAAGGGAATTGTTTTTCTATATGACTTTGGAAACCTGTTAACACCTTGTCCGCTAAATTAGGGGTTTTTGGACTCAAGGACTTTTCGCATGGCCTTGGCTTTCAACAGGCATTCTTGGTATTCTTTTTCAGGATTTGATTTGGCCGTAATTGCGCTGCCCACCGAAAACGAAACATATTGCGTTTCGGCATTGTACAAAATGCTACGGATGACCACGTTGAAATCAAAATCCCCATTAGGTTTAAAATAGCCCACTGTTCCGCTGTACAAGCCCCTTCTTGTCACCTCATGTTGTTCAATAAGTTTCATAGCTGAAATTTTTGGAGCTCCGGTCATGCTGCCCATTGGGAAGGTATCCCGAATCAAATCAGTAGCTTTTTTGGTGTCAGTGACCTCAGCTTTGACCGTACTTATCATCTGGTGTACTTGCTCAAAGCTATAGACTTCGCAGAGTTCCTCCACAGATACACTTCCCCTCAAAGCACCTTTGGATAAGTCATTTCGGACCAAATCAGTTATCATAATGTTTTCAGACCGTTCTTTTGGGTCTTGTTTCAGGGCTTTGGCAATTTCTTTATCCTCTGAAACATTAGAACCTCTGGGTGCCGTACCCTTAATAGGTTGGGATAACACCGTATGCGCTTCCTTTTTTAAATACCGCTCCGGAGAAGCACATAAAAGATGCTTTCCCTTCCAACGCAACAGGGCGCTGAAGGGTGCCTTGCTAATGGTGTTAAGGCGTTCAAATGTTTGAACAGGATTTATACCTGTATTTTCTGCATAAAACTCTTGACAAAAGTTCGCTTCATAGATGTCGCCCTTGTGTATATGGTTCAATAGAGAGCTTACTTTTCGGAAATACGCTTCTTTGTGGATTCGCATACGAATACGAGCTATTTCCGTGGACGAATCCTTCGTTTCTTGGAGCACAAATGTTTTCAGAGCATCAAAATCATCTTGGAGGTCATCTTTTACATCATTCCGATACAAAAAAGTGATATCATTCCCTTTCATCTGAATGATTTTGTCCGGGATAAAAAAACCGATTAAGGGAAAGCCTACATGGTCTGGATGTTCTGAAACCAAAGGTTCCAATTGGTTCTTGACATCGTAACTGATGAATCCAAATAGCCAATCTTGCTCTTTGTCATTGAAATCTTGAACTTCATCGAGGGAATGAAAGGTCAATTGAGAACGACCCGTCTGTTCTGCAACTGCCAAAGTAGCTTCGAAATTGGAATAGGCATCTACATGGCCATTGCTATCCAGCCACATCGAATGGTCAAAACGATGCCCCCAATACATTAAAGCCCGTTTGAACCGTTGGGGATGTTCAACTCTAAAATTCTTCGAAATCCTATGCAAGTCAGCCTACCTTACTTCTTTAAGAAAAGCATCCAACGCCATGGAATGTTCAGATGCTATTTCGGCATCCACAAATCCATCAGCGGTTAGATTTTGACCAAACGAGGGTAAAGAAAACGTAGCCACAACCGTAGCCCCAAAATAGGGAAGCATCTGCTCAGCACGAGTTAATGCATTTTTTGCACCGCCTTTGCCTGGAGAGGTAGACATTAGCAAAATGGGCTTGTCTGCTAAAAAAGTACGTTCCAACCTCGAAAGCCAGTCCATAATATTTTTAAAATAGGCCGAGATGTTGCCGTTATGCTCATTGACCGATAAAACCACTCCATCCGCTTGTGCGAATTCGTTCTTGAATTCCACCAAGGAATTTGAAAACCCTTTTTGTTTTTCTATGTCCGCAGAGTACATGGGAAAGGGATAGCGCGTCATGTCCAGCACACGCACTTCGTGATTCACTATTTGCGAGGCCGTATGTTTTACCAATTGGTGATTGATGGATGTGGAAGAATTGCTGCCGGCGAATGCCAAAATCTTAGCCATAACTGAAAAATAACGTTGTTTTGCTAAAATACCGCAAAGCCCCGAATACTTGCGTGTATTTTGTCTAATTTTACGGCATAAGAAATCCAAACCTATTGCGTTTCAAGTATATAGGTTAATTGATTGTGATGAAAGCCAAAACGACCCGACTGTTTTTTATTGATGCCATTCGCGCATGGGCCATTTTGATGATGCTCCAGGGACACTTCATCGATGGACTCTTGGACCCCATTTTTCGGGACAGTGACAATATGGTGTTCAGCACATGGTTGTATTTCAGAGGGATTACCGCTCCGGTTTTCTTTACGGTATCCGGCTTCATTTTTACCTATTTGTTATTGCGAGCGCCACAACAGGGTAAGGAAAATCCTAGAGTTCGAAAAGGTATACGACGTGGGTTTCAGCTGCTTTTGATTGGATATTTGCTTCGCATGAACCTGATGGGATTGTTCCAAGGTGAGGTATACAATGCTTTTTATCTGGTAGATGTTTTGCACTGCATTGGGCTTTCATTGTTGTCCATTATTGGGATTTATGTGTTTAGCAGTAAAAAGCCCTCCTATGTTTTCCCTTCGCTTTTATTATTGACCATATTGTTGCTGTTCATCTTTGAGCCCATTTACAAACAATGGTCTTTTGACTTTCTGCCGTATGCGATAGCGAATTATTTTACCAAAGCCAACGGTTCGGTGTTTACGATTATCCCATGGTTGGGATACGCCGCTATAGGTGCCTTCGTTTCCGTGCAATTCAACCGCTTTAAAACCTACAAACATTTGTATCCCGTTGCCGTTGGGATATTTTTAGGGGTAGGTGCTACACTTATATTCCTTTCTTCGCCAGCCTTTGTGAATTTGTTTAAATGGACGGGGATTTTGCTGTTCAAGCAAATTGAATTGAACAACTATCTTTTCATACGCTTGGGAGATGTATTTGTCGTATTTGCACTTTTCATGTTGGCCCAAACTGCTTTGAAACACAGAACCATTCTTAAGATTGGTAGCAATACGCTATCCATCTACGTGATTCATTTCATCATACTATATGGTAGTTTTACAGGCTTGGGGTTATATCGCTTCTTTGATCATAGCTTGAGCCCCGTGATAGCCATTCCCGGAGCTATTGCCTTTATGATAGTTTGTACGGCCCTTGCATTACAATATGACAAGCGAGAACAGGAAATCAAAACGGCATTGCAGTCTGGTATCTTAAAAGGCATAGGTCAAGTCGTTGAAATCTGGAAAACGCTGGTTCCCATCTTCAGGGAAGTATTTCGTAAAGGACGGGATTTCATTTTTAAATTAGTGCGTCCCCAACGCGGTTAATCCATTACATTATTCTATGGTTATCGTTTCGGAGAGCAATAGTGCTCTGATAATCGGACGCAACTGGGAAAAGGTTCTTCCCACTTCAATATCCGGATGATATAGGGTTTCTATCATTGCGGCATCAAAGCTTGAAAACTCAGGTGCCAAGCCACTACACATAAAACTTCTTGAAGGGTTATTAAACTGCTGGCAATACGTGCCGCTTGCGTGGCCCAAGCCCATAATGTGCCCCAACTCATGGTCGAACAATGGGATGCTGGTATTTTTCACCCAAATCCTTCCGATGGTAATGTTGAAATTCCCGTCTCGATTAAAAAGCGCATAGCCCGAAAAATTTCCAGCTGAGATAAGGTCATACATATCAGGCCAAATACTTTCGATTTCGGATTCTTGTCCCAGATACAAACGTATATTGGCATTGGCTACCTCGTCGGTAAGTTCCAAACGGGTTCCATCCGTGATAAAGTTATTCCAAACTTCCAATTGATTTTCGACGCCTTGCCGATAGGAATCCGCGATAGTACCCTCTAAAGACAAACGTACTACGCCCGACCACTTTTCATTTCGGTCACCCCCAAATGAAGTAGGACTAAAATTGAAGGTTACGTATTCATATTCTTCAATAAAAGCTTCCTGCTGAGGAGAAAGTTCCTGAGGTTGCATGAAGTCACCGTCAGTATTCGAGCCATCATCATTGCCACAGGCAGAAATCATGAGAAAAGTAGTAAGGCATGCTAGAAATCGAAGCTTTTTCATAGTGGAGTTGTTGTAGTCGAACGTACCTTTTACTTTAAAGGTACAAACATAATCCACAGCTATAGCTTTATGGCTTCAGATTGCAGTAACCTCCTAACAATGGGTTCCACAACTTCGAAGGGTTCCGCATTGGGAATATCAGGATGGTAAAGGGTACGAATAATCCCCAAATCGAATTTGGAATACGATTGGCGCATCCCAGAAGGACACATAAAGCTTGTTGAAGCATTGGAATTATTCTGGCAGAATCCAGCACTTGAATGCCCGAGACCCATGATATGACCAATTTCGTGAATCAATAGAGAGGTACTTTGATTGTGCATATAAATTCTGCCTCCAGTTACCGATAAATCGTTCAAATCAAAATCCGCTGAGGCATACCCTCGGAAATTATTTCGCTCAACAATAGAAAAGATATCGCTCCAAAGCACTTCCAATTCTTCCCACGTTCCCACAAACAGGTGTAAATCTGCCGCTTCAAGGGTATCCACAAGGACCAAGGAGGCACCATCGGTTATCAGTGAATTCAAAATATCCAGCTCCCCCTGCACAGTTTCAGGAAAGGCTTCACTAAAGGTTCCATCCAAAAATAAACCAATCTCTCCCTTTATTTTGGAGCTTTGTCCGCCTTCTGAAGACGTATCCCTCCAATACACCTTGTATTCAAACTCAGCAATGAATTGCTTTTGTTCAAGGGTCAATAAGCCGTTGTTAGGATTGTTTGAAGGAGAAGAAGTCTGAGGTGGCAGTCCAGACTCTTCGCTACAAGCCAAAAGCAACAGAAATACCCCTAAGACAATTCTTTTTATCATAATGGATTATACGTGTAATGCTCTATCTTCCGTGGCCGCCAAAGCAGCTTCTTTTACCGCTTCCGCATAAGTTGGATGTGCATGACTCATACGCGCCATATCTTCGGCAGAGGCGCGGAATTCCATCGCTGTTACCGCCTCGGTAATCAAATCCGCGCAACGGGCGCCAATCATATGCACCCCTAAGACCTCATCTGTATTTTTGTCGGCTAGAATCTTCACAAAGCCATCGGTATCCATACTCGCTCTGGAACGCCCAAGCGCTCGCATGGGAAATTGTCCAACTTTATAATCAATACCTGCTTTTTTGAGTTCTTCTTCGGTCTTGCCTACCGCAGCCACTTCTGGCCATGTGTACACCACCCCCGGAATCAAATTGTAATCGATATGAGGTTTCTGTCCCGCAAGAATTTCTGCCACCATAGTGCCTTCTTCTTCGGCTTTATGGGCTAGCATGGCCCCTTTCACCACATCTCCGATAGCATAAATGTTAGAAACGGATGTTTGCAAATGCGCATTGGTTTCAACCCTACCGCGGTCGTCGGTTTTGATACCCACAGCTTCCAAATTCAATCCTTCGGTATAAGCATGGCGACCAACAGAAACCAAACAATAATCCCCAGTAAAGCTTACCTCCTGCCCTTTTTTGTCATCTGCTTTCACAATGATTTCATCGCCTTTTCGCTCAACGGATTTTACTTTATGAGACAAGTGAAACTTGACTTTCTGTTTTTTCATCACCTTCATCAATTCTTTGGAAAGCGCCGCATCCATACCAGGAATAATACGGTCCATGTATTCCACAACACTAACCTCAGCACCTAATCGACGGTATACCTGGCCCAATTCCAAACCGATGACACCACCACCTATAATAATCATGTGTTTGGGAATCTCTTTCAACTTCAGAGCCTCTGTAGAGGTAATAACGCGTTCTTTGTCAATTTCAATGAATGGTAAGGTAGAAGGTTTGGAGCCTGTGGCAATTATGATGTTCTTCGCCTCAATTGTTTGTATTTCGCTCCCTTCACCTTTAATATCAATATGAGTAGCGTCCTTAAAGCTTCCAACCCCTTGATAAACCTCGATTTTGTTCTTGTCCATCAAAAACTGAACGCCTTTGGTGGTTTGGTCTACCACGGCATCCTTACGCGCAATCATTTGCGCTAGATTCACTTTTACTTCACCGGGAATATCAATACCATGCTCCTCAAAATGTTTTATGGCATCTTCGTAATGGTGTGAAGAATCCAATAAGGCTTTTGATGGGATGCATCCCACGTTAAGACAAGTGCCGCCAAGGGTATTGTACTTTTCAATAATTGCGGTTTTCATCCCTAATTGAGCGCAACGAATTGCCGCAACATAACCTCCAGGGCCAGAGCCAATAACGGCCACATCATATTGATTCATATATCGGAAATAAGATTTTGAAAGAATTAATGAACTACAAAGTTACGAATGTTTTGCTGCAACTGGAAGCCCTTACATAGGGGCCAAAGGAAATTTTCCAGCAGCAAACGCCCCAAGCCATACCCCTCCCAACAAAGAAATATTTTGACTGGCTTCAAACCAGGTCGGAGCACTGATTTCACTACAGCTTGTAGCGACCAAAGCCATTTGAATGAGTAATGCAAGGGATAGCCAAATATGGGGCCAATGCGTTTTTCGAATGACAATCAACGCGGCAAGGAATCCGCTGACGATAGAAGAACCCAAAATGGCTAATACGCTCAGAAACAGTTGTCCTGAAGTAGAAGTGCAATAGCCCACCCCCTCAAAAAGAACATCCTTGGACAAGGTCGTATACAACCAAAGTGAAGAAGCGCCCACTAAGGTCGCCAAGGTTGATAGAAACAAACGTAAACGTAAGGTCATTTTTTGGTTGTGGTTTGGTCTACACATAAAGAAACGGCAAATCCCATGTGAACGATATGCCCTTAACAAGATTTTGGAGAGGATTTAACTTTTTTTAGCAGAAATACTACGCTTTTAAGGAAGCTTTACCTTTTTGGAGAAGCCAATTCAAAATTGTAATATTACCCACCACCAATACGCTCTTATGTCAGAAAAAACCAAAAAAGCCAAATTCCGGGAAAACGAAAATATTGTTGAAAATACCAGTTTAACCATCTGGGAAGCACTCATACCGGTTTTCGCTTTGGTGGGCATGTTGGCGTACAATGTTTACACGTTCGGTGATGATGCTTTGAGCGGGTCCAATCAGTTTATCTTGATTTTAGGTGGAGCTGTTGCTGCCATAGTAGGGTTTCGGAAGAAAGTGCCCTATAAAAGAATGCTCGCTGAAGTTGCCGAGAATGTAAAGTCCACGACAGGGGCCTTGCTGATTTTACTCATGGTAGGTGCTCTATCAGGTACTTGGCTGGTCAGCGGTATCATTCCCGCAATGATTTATTATGGGCTACAAATATTAAATCCTACTATTTTTCTGGCTGCTTGTGTTATCATTTGTGCGATTATCTCTATCGCAACCGGAAGCAGTTGGACCACGGCAGCAACTGTGGGTATCGCTTTGGTGGGCATTGGGGAGGCCCTAGGCATTTCCTTGGGGATGACCGCAGGTGCCGTTTTATCAGGAGCCTATTTCGGAGACAAAATGTCTCCCTTAAGCGATACGACCAACTTGGCCCCAGCCATGGCAGGCGGGGATTTGTTTTCACATATCCGTTATATGGCATGGACCACCATTCCTACCATATCCATAACATTGGTTGTTTTCATTATTCTAGGATTTACTTTGGATACTTCTGGAAATGCGAATACCGATGCCCTTTTGGCAGATATTGAAGCTGCTTTTAATGTTTCGGGATGGCTTTTTATCGTTCCGGTGTCGGTGATTTTCTTAATTGTCAAAAAAACCCCTCCGCTAGCTGCACTACTTATCGGAACCTTGCTTGGGGCCTTTTTTGCGCTTATTTTTCAACCTGAGGTTGTAGCAAAAATTGGTGGTGGAGAAAGTCTAAATTTTGAAGCGGGCTATAAAGGTATTCTCAATGCGATTACGGTGGATACGGCTATTACTACTGATAATCCTGCTTTGAATGACTTGTTTTCTTCGGGAGGCATGGCAGGGATGCTAGGTACCATCTGGCTAATTGTTTGCGCCATGGTATTTGGTGGAATTATGGACGGGATTGGTGCCTTGCAACGTATCACGCAATCACTTCTTTCTTTGGCCAAGACTACTTTTGGTTTGTTTGCCAGTACGGTAGGAAGCTGTTTGGCCTTAAACGTTACTGCCTCTGACCAATATTTGGCCTTGGTAGTACCGGGTAAAATGTTTTCCAAAGCCTATCAAGAGCGTGGCCTCGCACCAGAGAATCTCAGCCGAACCTTGGAAGACTCCGGCACGGTGACTTCGGTTCTGGTGCCTTGGAATACCTGTGGCGCCTATCATAGTGGGGTGCTCGGAGTAAGTGTTGGAGAATATTTCTTTTACGCTATTTTTAATTGGTTAAGTCCCTTTATGACCTTGTTCTTTGCAGCGCTTAACATCAAAATAAAGCAGCTTGCGCAAAAAATTGCTGTCTAGCAGCGTGCTTAATTTCTTTATCAACAATTTGTTTTCTTAGGAGACCCCTTCCGAGAATCTTTCATAATTTCACGCCATAATCAAAATCATAAAACATGGCATCGATTACCTTAGGCGGCAACCCCGCCAACACCATAGGGGAATTACCCCAAGTCAACACCCAAGCACCTGACTTTAGTTTGACCAAGTCAGACCTTTCACAAGCTTATTTGGGCGATTACTCTGGCTCTAAATTGGTTCTCAATATTTTTCCAAGTGTGGACACCGGTACGTGCGCCAAATCTGTTCGTCAATTCAATGAGGAAGCGGCAGAGCTGGAGAACACAAAAATCTTATGTATTTCAAGAGACTTACCTTTTGCCCAAGCCCGTTTTTGCGGTGCAGAAGGGATTGAAAACGTTGAGATGCTTTCAGATTTCAGAACGGGTGGTTTCGGAGAAAGTTACGGCGTAACCTTCGGAGACTCCGCCTTTGAAGGACTTTTATCACGAGCGATAGTCGTTCTCGATGAAAGTGGCATCGTAAAGCATACAGAACAGGTTGCCGAAACAGCGGATGAGCCCAACTATAAAGCTGCTCTTGAAGCCTTAATGGATGCCTAAGGAATCTTTCCTTGCCAATCGTATCAAAAGCGTGGGGTATGCCCTAAAGGGCATGTTTGTCCTCATTCGAACGGAAGCCAGTATCAAAATTCAGTTGGTCATAGCGCTTTTGGTAACTTTTGCAGGATTGTATTTCCAAATCTCCACGGTTGAATGGTGCCTTCAAGTGCTCTGCATTGGTTTGGTAATGGGGATTGAAGGGATAAATACGGCTGTAGAGAAACTATCGGATTTTGTGCAACCCCAACATGATAAAAAAATAGGATTGATAAAAGATATTTCCGCGGGAGCCGTTATGCTAGTATCGTTTGCGGCCGTCATCGTGGGCCTGTTCATCTATCTACCAAAGTTATTTTGAAAGGCATCCGTTTGGGGTACCTCAATCGTAAATTTGTAAATTACCGCTTGGTTTAACCGGATTAATGGCTAAAAAGAGAACAAAATCAAAATCCAAGACGACTACCAAAAAACGGAGCTTTAAGCTTTCCAAACAGAACCAGGTTATTCTGGGAGGCTCACTCATTATTTTGAGTATTGCCCTGTTTTTCTCCTTTAACTCCTACTATTTTACTTGGCAGGATGACCAGAGTTTGCTATCCGAGTTTCATGATCGAAACGCCGAAAGAAGCAATCTTATGAAGGTTTTTGGTGCAGCCATAAGTCATTTCTTCATCTTTAAGGGCTTCGGGTTGGCTTCTTTGGTTTTCCCTTTGCTGTTGGCCATTACGGGCTTGTACCTATTTCTGGGACTCCCTCTCAAAAATGTCATGAGCAAATGGATTTGGGGCTTGACCGGCATGGTTTGGACCTCAATAGCCCTTGGTTTTTTTGCTGAAGAGCAACCTTTGTTGGGAGGAACCGTAGGCTTCGAAATGAATGACTTTCTGCAAGATTACACTGGAAGTATTGGGGTGTTCCTCCTTTTACTTTTCATTTTGATGGTGATTCTAGTGCGGTTGTTCAACTTTACTCCGGAAGGGGTTGCTGGTTTTTTCAAAAGGCAAAAGAAAAGCCTCGCGGAAGATTTTCAAAAATCATCAAAAAAGGAAGTTTCTTTTGATAAACAGGAAACGACATTGAAGTTGGACACCGAAGCGGAAGCAGAGGTTGTCTTGGACACCTATACCCATAAAAAAGATATTCCCCCCTTAAATCCTGAGGCTGGACTTGACGTGAATCTTCCTGAAAAAGAAGAAGTAGAGGAAGAAAAAATCGCCTTAAAAGTTGAAAAACTAGCAGAGGAAAAGGAGGAGAAAGACATTAAGGCTGAAAAGTTGGTCAAGGACTTTGGCGAGTTTGACCCCAAGTTGGAATTGAGTCAATACAAATTCCCGACCCTTGATTTACTTGAGACCCATGGCGCTGGAGGCGGTATTACCATCAACCAAGAAGAGTTAGAAGAGAACAAAAACCGTATCGTCAACACCCTCAAAAACTATAAAATTGGCATTGCGCAAATCAAAGCCACTATCGGTCCCACGGTAACGCTTTATGAGATTGTTCCCGAGGCAGGTATCCGAATTTCCAAAATCAAGAATTTAGAAGACGATATTGCACTTTCGTTGGCGGCTTTGGGGATTCGAATTATTGCACCGATTCCTGGTAAGGGAACCATTGGTATCGAAGTGCCCAATAAAAATGCCAGCATTGTTTCGATGCGTTCGGTGATTGCATCCAGCAAATTCCAGAAAGCAGAAATGGAATTGCCTATCGCCTTTGGAAAAACCATTAGCAACGAAACGTTTGTCGTGGATTTGGCCAAAATGCCACACATGTTGATGGCGGGAGCAACGGGTCAAGGGAAATCCGTGGGGTTGAATGCAGTCATTACCTCCTTGTTGTACAAAAAACATCCCGCAGAGGTCAAATTCGTTTTGGTAGACCCCAAAAAGGTGGAACTAACCTTGTACAATAAAATTGAACGCCACTTTTTGGCAAAACTGCCCGATTCCGAAGACGCGATAATAACTGATAACACCAAGGTCATCCATACGTTGAATTCATTGTGCATTGAAATGGATAATCGGTATGAGTTGTTGAAATTGGCACTGGTGCGAAACATCAAGGAGTACAATGTCAAATTCAAGGCGCGCAAACTCAATCCGAATGATGGGCATAAGTTTTTGCCCTATATCGTTTTGGTAATTGATGAGTTTGCCGATTTAATTATGACTGCGGGGAAAGAGGTCGAGACACCCATTGCTCGTCTGGCCCAATTGGCTCGAGCGGTTGGAATCCACCTTATTATAGCAACCCAAAGACCCTCAGTAAATGTCATCACGGGAATCATCAAGGCGAATTTCCCCGCCAGATTGGCGTTTCGGGTTACTTCAAAGATTGATTCCAGGACCATTCTAGACACTCAGGGTGCAGAACAATTGATTGGACGAGGAGATATGCTTTATACCCAAGGGAACGATGTGACCCGCCTGCAATGCGCCTTTGTTGATACACCAGAAGTAGCTAAAATCACGGAGTATATTGGCTCGCAAAGAGCCTATCCTGATGCACATTTGCTGCCCGAATACGTTGGGGAAGATTCTGGCACAAGTCTTGATTATGATATTGCGGACCGCGATGCCATGTTCAAAGAAGCCGCTGAAGTCATTGTCAATGCACAACAAGGTTCGGCCTCCTTGATTCAACGCAAGCTGAAATTGGGGTACAACCGTGCCGGAAGAATCATTGACCAGCTGGAAGCCGCTGGAATCGTAGGTCCTTTTGAAGGCAGCAAGGCACGACAGGTATTGGTGCCTGATATTTTTGCCTTGGAACAATTATTGGAAAATGAAACAAAATAACAACGATGCTTAGAAAGATACTATTACTCACCTTGGTTCTTATGGTCCCCGTTTTGGGAACTGCCCAAAACTCCACGAAAGCGAAAGCGCTTTTGGAAGAGGTCTATACCAAAGTTAAAGGCTACGATAACATTTACGTGGACTTTAAGTACAGTTTGGAAAATACCGAAGCAAATACCAAAAGTGAAACCCGAGGCAATGCCACCCTTCAAGGGAACAAATATTTGGTGGATTTGTTTGGCTCCAAACAGATGTTTGATGGGAAAAAGGTCTACACTGTAGTTCCAGATAATGAAGAAGTAATCATCGAAGATAAAAGCGAGGATGAAAACACTATCACGCCTTCAAAAATGTTGACGTTTTACCGCGAAGGCCATACCTATCAGTGGGATATTCTTCAAAACGTTAAGGGTCGGAAAATCCAATATGTAAAGTTGATTCCCATGGATACCAATTCTCAAATAAAATCCATTTTGCTGGGCGTGGATGCTGAAACCAAGCATATTTACAAACTTATCGAAACGGGAAAGAACGGTACAAAGACTACTATCTCCGTTAATTCTTTTAAAACAAATCAGGCGCTATCGAATACCTTGTTTACCTTTAACGCGAAAAAATACGAAGACGAAGGGTATTACATCATAAGGAATTAGACATTGACCATATTAGACCGATACATTTTATCGAGGTTTCTTTATAACTTTTTTAGCTCCTTTTTTATCCTGATTGTGATTTTCATCTTTCAGGGGATTTGGCTTTTCATTGATGACCTGGCTGGAAAAGGTTTGGGCATTGTGATTATCGGAAAGTTCATCTTTTATTTCATTCCTACACTTATCGACAAGGTTTTGCCGCTGACGGTGCTCTTATCGTCTATTCTAACCTTTGGGACTTTTGCTGAAAATTATGAATTCGCCGCGATGAAAGCCTCGGGGATTTCATTGCAACGCGGTATGCGAAGCTTAATCGTTTATGTAAGTTTCCTTGGACTGGTTACCTTCTTTTTTGCCAATAATGTCATTCCCAAATCAGAACAAAAAATGTTCAACTTGCGCCGGAATATTGCCAAAGTAAAACCTGCGGCAGCCATTACCGAAGGGGTTTTTAGTGACTTTGAAGGAACTGGTGAGGGGATGAACATCAAAGTGGACAAAAAATTCGGGGAACAAGACCGTTTTTTGGACAACGTCATCATCCACAAGAAAACAAAACAAGGGGTCAACAATACCGTAATCAAAGCGAAAGAGGGTGAGCTCATCAGCAGCGAAACCTCTGATATCATTCAATTGGTGCTGAAGGATGGTCATTATTATGAAGAGCTGAAACCCAAGAAAAACAAGGAAAAACGGAAACATCCTTTTGCCAAATCAAAATTTGAGACCTACACCATCAATATTGATATTTCCGAGTTAAATGACCAAGATTTGGAGGAAGATGGCAACATCACCACCAACAAAATGAAAAATGTTACCCGACTCATCAAGGATATCGATTCCTTGCGGGATGACAACCTCAAAAAAGTAGATGCGTTCTCCAAAAACATTACACGCCGTATGGGGGCCTTCCCTATCGTGGCCGCAAAAGATTCGACTAAAAAATCACCCCTGTCCGTGGCCCAAATCCAGGATACCTTGGCGCAGAAGAAAATTGAAAAAGACACAGTGACATTAGCCACGTTAAGTCCTGAAGAAATTATTGAGGCCTTACCCGATTGGCAGCAAATCCAAATTTTGAACAACGCTTACACCTCTGTCAACGGAATTCTAACCACTGTTGAGGCGAAAAAGGAAGAGCTCCAAAAACGTTTTAAGTTTTACAATAGCCATATTCTTTCGCTGCATCAGAAGTATGCTTTGGCCTTTTCCTGCATCATCCTATTCTTCGTAGGAGCCCCATTAGGCGCTATTATTCGAAAAGGCGGATTGGGTTTGCCCATGGTCATCGCGATTATTTTGTTTTTGACCTATTACTTTATTGGGGTTTTTGCCGGTAACTATGCAAAAGAAGGAAATATCCATCCTTCCATCGGTGCATGGCTTTCTACTCTTATCATGTTACCTTTGGGCATTGTGTTGACCAAACGCGCGACTACGGATAGAAGTCTTGTCGGAATTGGCGGTGTGATTGACTTTTTCAAAAACCTTTTTAAGAAAAAGGAGAAGGCGGAGCAAGTGTAACGAATTATGATGGTAAAAGAACAAAAGATAGCATTGAACACTATTCCAGAAGCGATTGCGGATATCAAAAACGGAAAGGTTATCATCGTGGTGGACGACGAAAACCGAGAAAATGAAGGGGATTTCGTAGCGGCAACCGAAAAAATCACCCCCGAAATGGTCAATTTCATGGCCAAACATGGACGGGGACTTATTTGTGCACCACTTACCGAAGGACGCTGTAAAACTTTGGGACTAAACAAAATGGTTTCCCATAATTCGGACCCTTTGGAAACCGCATTTACGGTTTCAGTGGATTTGAGAGGCGAAGGAGTTACTACCGGAATATCGGCTGCGGATAGGGCCAAAACCTTATTGGCACTCACCAACAAAAACACCAAAGCCCATGATTTGGCACGCCCTGGACATATTTTTCCACTAATTGCAAAAGAAGGTGGGGTTTTACGCAGAACCGGGCATACCGAAGCGGCTATCGATTTTGCGCGATTGGCGGGACTGCAGCCTGCAGGGGTAATCGTGGAAATCATGAATGAAGACGGCAGTATGGCAAGGCTTCCCGAATTGAAAGAGGTTGCCAAACGCTTTGACCTGAAAATCGTTTCGATTGAGGATTTGGTGGCCTATCGCATGGAGCACGATAGCCTTATTGAACGAAAAGAGTCTTTCGATATCGTTACCCGCTTTGGAGAATTCAAACTACGGGCTTATCAACAAACCACCAACGACCAAGTGCACATTGCATTGACCAAAGGAAGTTGGAAGCTGGGTGAACCGGTTTTGACCCGAATCAATTCCACTTGGGTGAACAATGATATTCTGGGTACGTTGACCAGTAATCCCGATGAAACCTTAACGAAGATGTTCGAAGCACTGAATACAGCTAAAAAAGGCGCCATGATTTTCATCAACCAGGGCCATCCTACAAGCAATTTGCTTAACCGTTTAAGCGAATTCAAGGTGCTTCAAAAAGATGGGATTTACAAAGCACCAAAAATTGAAATGGACGCTAAGGATTTTGGTATTGGCGCTCAGATATTACACGACCTCAACATTTCCAAAATTCGTTTGTTGACCAACTCCAGACAGACCCCAAGAGTGGGCATGGTAGGGTATGGGTTGGAAATTGTGGAGTACGTAACTTATTGAATCGCGGCCTGAATCGTTGAACGCATCAGCTTAGCACGCTGCTGCACCTCTTCTGCTTTCCATCCAATTTTCACCAAACAGGAGATGTTTCGGCCCATCCATTGGTCCGAAAGACTAAAGTCCTGCTCCGAATTGACCTTAATTCGTAACCTAACTTCTTCCGGCAACTTGAAAAGGGCCTGTTCTTGCAAAAGATGTTCCCATTTGCGGTAATAGTGCCAGTTGTTGTCATACCAATAAAAACAGGCGTCAATTCCTGAGGTGCTTAAAGCCGTATGCACTTTTTTGGCTTGCGTTTCGGAAGCCATGAAAAAATTCAGGAAAGAGTAATTCTCAATACCCCCTTCTGGTACTTTGCGAAAAGAGAGGCCTTCAATATCCTCCAAAGCATTTCGAAGCATGCCGTAGTTTTTTTCTTGGATGGCCAAAAATTCATCCAAACGGTCCATTTGTGCAAGACCTACAGCAGCGTTCAGCTCGGATATTCGAAAATTATAGCCCAAAAAAGGATGCGCTTCTGCCCCCCTATCCTTTCCGATGTGGTCATGCCCATGGTCTGAAAACATATGTGCCCGCTCATAAATATACTTGGAGTTGGTAATAAGTCCTCCGCCCTCGCCACAGGTAATGGTTTTGACATAGTCAAAAGAGAAACAGCCCGCATCACCAATGCTTCCAAGAGGTAGCCCTTTATAGGTCCCACCAATGGCTTGACAAGCATCCTCCAACAAAAAAAGATTTTTTTCCTCACAAATTGCCTTCAATGCATCCAAATCAGCCATGGAACCACACATGTGTACCGGCATTATGGCTCTGGTTTTGGCGGTGACTGCCCTACGCACCGCTTCGGGATTTAAGGTCAAGGTCTCGTCAATATCCACCAAAATTGGAACAGCCCCCACGGCTAAAATCGATTCAAAGCTTGCCACAAAAGTAAAGGTCGGCATGATTACCTCATCCCCTGCCCCTATGCCCATACAGGCTAAGGCCACGGTCAGGGCCGAAGTGCCACTACTCGTCAGATGGGCATATTCGGTTTGCATGCGAGCAGCTAGCTTTTGTTCCAACTCCATGGCCTTCCATCTATTCTTACGCATTCCATCAAACCCATAGCGCATTAGTACTCCAGTGTCCAACACTTCGTTTACGGAAGCACGTTCCAAATCTCCAAACATTTCAAATCCAGGCATTCATTTTTGTTTTAAGCTCTTTACAATCAAGAAACAATTTATTTTCCAAATGATTTTGATTCTTGGATAAAATCATAAACTCTTGCGGTAAGTTCGGTGAGACGGTCCACTACAAATGTTGCAGGCAAGAGATTGCAATTATGAACCGATTTTCGGGTTACGTCATTGGTAACTGCAAAAACGGGCATTCCAGCATGTTGGGCAGCCCTTATACCATTAACCGAGTCCTCAATCACGAGACACTCCTTTGCCGTTAGTCCAAGTTTTTCCCCTGCCAAATCATATATCTCTGGAGAAGGTTTCCCCTCTTTTACATCATCCTTGGTCAAAACCAAATCAAACTTTTCATAAATCCCCATCATTGTAGTGACCTGAAGCGCTTGTTGTAGGTGGGACATTGTAGCCAAAACCAAGGTAAAACCATCTTCTTTAAGCTTGTGAAACAATGCCAACGAATACGGGCAGAATTGTTTGGATAACAAATCTTCATCTTTCAGCATTTCTTCATAAAGCAACAATCTTTTTTCAATCAAGTGTTCCGCTATTTTTTCTGTTTCTTCTATACCCAAAGAAACCTTGAATTCCGGTTTAAAATCATTTACCAATCCCTCCAACACCTTTTCTCTGGATAACCCAACATAGTTCTCGAAGACTTCAAGAACACTCGCTTCTGAAACCCTATCCGCTGTCAAAATCTGGGTAGCTTTTGCATAGGATTTGGCTTTAAGTACTTCTGTTTGCACTAAAGTCCCATCCAAATCAAAAATCACAGCTTGTATCATAAAATAAAATTAAGGGAATTCAGGTCTAGAATCGAGTAAATATTCTTTATTTAAGCTTCTAAATTCAGGACAATTCATTTTTCAAAAAGTTTATGACAAAAGAGGAAATTGCCCTCCAAGAAAAGAAAAAAGCAGCAACTGCCTCGCTCCAATGGGTAAAAGATGGAATGGTAGTAGGTCTTGGTACGGGCTCAACCGCCTTCCATATGGTTGAGGCACTTGGCGCAAGGGTCAAACACGGGTTGAAAATCGTTGGGGTTCCTTCGTCCAATGCGACCGAAGCCTTGGCCAAAAGTCAAGGTATTCCCCTAACAACTTTGGAAAAAGTAAAACAGCTGGACCTTACGATTGATGGGGCCGATGAGTTCAACTCGACTTTTCAACTCATAAAAGGTGGAGGAGGTGCGCTGCTAAGAGAAAAAATACTGGCACATAATTCGAATTTGAATGTGATTATTGCTGATTCAAGCAAACAAGTAGTTCGCCTAGGTAAATTCAAACTGCCTTTGGAAACCATACCTTTTGCAACAAACAGTATCATTTCCGAGTTGGATGCATTGGAACTAAAACCCACATTGCGACAGAACAAAGGGAAGGTTTTTACTACGGATGAGGGCAACTATATTGTTGATATCAGCGTTTTTGATGTGGATGACCTCACTGCATTAAGCAGTCGACTTATCAACATTCCCGGGATTGTTGAAACCGGGCTTTTTCTATCCACTACGGACATCATCCTTGTGGGCAAAGGGGATAAAGCAAACATCTTGAAAAAGTAATTTTATAGATTTTAAAAAGGGTGTATATTTGCACCCGCCTACGCAAAGGCTTCGACGGCCAAGCCCGCAAAAGTTTATAGGAGGAATGGCAGAGTGGTCGAATGCGGCAGTCTTGAAAACTGTTGAGGGTCACACCTCCGGGGGTTCGAATCCCTCTTCCTCCGCTTTATAAATCTCAATTAATTGAAAAACAATTGATTGGGATTTTTTTATGGTATTGTTTGAACGGTTAAAGTGCATGAAAATAACTTAGCGCTGTGTTGATTAAAAAAGACGTGTTTTGAAAGCACATTTTGAACAAAAAATCACTTTACCGTAAACTGTCCCATCATTCCTGCATCTTCATGCTCTAGTATATGGCAATGGTACATATACGAGTATTTTCCAATGGTTTCAATAGGAAAAGTACTTTCTTCATGATTGGGTCTTATTCGATTGTATAGGTGGTTCTTACTACTTCACCCAATCTAAAATAGCCTAGGACTTCTTCATCCGGATTGTTGGGGTTTATGCAGTTGCCTTTCAATTGCACTGGTGTGGTCTGAAAGGGACCATCGGTCTCGCCAGACTGTTCGATTAAAATGGAAATGTAATTGTAATAGGCTTCGGAAATTCCATAGATATTCACCCCAACAGTGGCGCCTGCAACCAGTTCTTCGTTATCAAATTCGATAAAGTTCTCATTGCCATCAGTAAACTCATCGCTTAAAGATGTTAAGGTCAATAAAGGGTTTACAGATGAATTGAATTCGCCCAAATAGTAGTTTTCAACAGCAATAGGGTCATCAAAAAAAACTTTT
>JBCCKH010000011.1:0-177794 GCA_039027495.1 Bacteroidota bacterium | reverse complement strand
CTAACGATAATCGCACTATGCCTGTTCACCATTTATGGGTCATACGCCCAGCTCAAAAAATGGACGCTACAAGAATGTGTGGAATACGCGGTAGAGAACAACTTAAGCATAGCCCAGTTTGAATTGGATTTGGAAAATGCCAAAGTTGATGAAAAAGATGCCTTTGGCGCATTGCTGCCAGACTTGAATGGCGATGGAAGAATTACAGAAAACCGTGGTCTTTCGTTTAATCCTACTTCGCAGGAACCTGTAGACACCCAATTGGATTTCGTAGGGAACGTTACTTCAAGAGTGGTACTCTTTGATGGACTTCGAAACTATCGTCAGTTAAGTAGAGCTAAATTAAATGCCATATCAAATCAATATCGGTTGGATGATTTGAAGGACGATATTCGTTTGAACGTGGCGAATGCCTACTTAGATGTACTTTCAAACAAAGAACAACTCAAAGTAGCCCAAGCGCAGTATGCGGTTACGGAACAAGATATGAACAGAACAAAGGAGTTGGTAAGTTCTGGCGTTTTGCCTCGTGGTGATTTGTTAGAGATTGAGGCAACGGCAGCCAATCAGGAACAGCAAATAATAAGTACTGAAAACCAGGTATTAATCGCCAGGGTTAGTTTGGCTCAATTGCTGCAAATCACAGATTATGAGAATTTTGATATAGCCGATGAAAGTTTCGATATCCCGCCTTCAGATATTTTATCAAATTCTGCAAAAGTGATTTTTGACAAGGCATTAACCTTTCGAAATGATATTAAGTTATCAGAAGCGAACGTTAAGTTAGCTGAGAGAGACGTTCAAATAGCTAAAGGGGCGTATTATCCTACTCTTAGTGCTTTTATCAATTATAATACTAGGTATTCAGACCAAAACTTGAATGTTATTGATTTGTCCATTATCCCTTTTACAGAACAGTTGTATACTTTTGATGGATTAGCTTATGGTTTTCAATTAAATGTTCCCTTTTTCAATGGATGGAGTTCTCGTAATGGTGTCAAGCGTTCTAAAATTGCATTGGAACAAGCTAAATTGCAATTTGACCAGACCAAATTGGAATTGGAGAGTGCAATTCAACAGGCTCACGTTAATGTAACAACCTTTTATAAATCATATGAGGCGGCGGAAAAAACTTTGGAAGCCCGAAGACTAGCCTATGACTATGCTAAGGAAAGATATGATGTGGGCTTAATGAATGCATTTGATTTTGGACAGGCTCAAGCAAGGGTGGATAATGCAGAAGCCGATGTCATTCGAACCAAATACGATTACATTTTCAGATTGAAAATTTTGGAATTCTATTTCGGCATTCCGATTACCCTTGACTAGCGTATCTTTGCGGTCCTATGACCCGAATTTTGAACTTGGAGACCGCTACCACGAATTGTTCGGTTAGCGCTTTTGAGAATAGGGACTTGGCTTTCTTGAAAGAAAACAATGCCCAATCGTATTCCCATTCCGAACAACTCCATGTGTTCATTGATGAAGTGATGTCCCAATTGGGTTGGTCCTTTACGCAATTGGATGCCGTTTCAATAAGCAAAGGACCAGGTTCCTATACTGGTTTGCGTATTGGGGTGTCAGCGGCCAAAGGACTCTGTTTTTCAGCAGACCTACCTTTGATTTCAGTACCCACCTTGCAAAGCATGGCAACACAAATTGTCATGGGCGATAATCAAGTGGTGATTCCGGTTTTGGATGCGAGACGCATGGAAGTGTATTCTGCCGTGTACGATGCGAAACATGAAGAGATTCGTGAGACGCGTGCTGAAATCATTGATGAAAATAGTTTTTCAGATTTTCAAGACTTCGACAAAGTTTGGGTAGTGGGCAATGGTGCTGAAAAGTGCCAAGAGATTCTTGGACACCATTCCAATTTCAACTTTGATACGAACCTTGTGCCCTCTGCCAAAGAGATGGGCCCTTTAGCATTGAAAAAATTCAAAGCTCAAGATTGGGAGGACGTAGCATATTTCGAGCCCTACTATCTAAAGGATTTCGTGCTTCAGGGGAAAAAGTGATACGGTCTCCGGCGGTTATCCAACTTAAGGTTCTGCTTACTTACCCATAAGGTCATGCCGAACTTGATTCGGTATCTCTTTTCTTGTTTGAGCAAGCCCCTGAACTAAATTCAGGGTGACTTCATAGAGGAACATGCAAAACGCTATTCAGTATTTCAGCGCTGTTGATTGGGTCGTGCCGAACTTAATTCGGCATCTCTTTTCTTATTTGAGCAAGCCCCTGAACTAAATTCAGGGTGACTTCATAGAGGAACATGAAAACGCTATTCAGTATTTCAGGGCGGCTGATTGGGTCATGCCGAACTTGATTCGGCATCTCTTTTCTTGTTTGAGTAAGACCCTGAATTAAATTCAGGGTGGCTTCATAGAGGAACATGCAAAACGCTATTCAGTATTTCAGGGCTGTTTATTGGGTCATGCCGAACTTGATTCGGCATCTCTTTTCTTGTTTGAGTAAGACCCTGAATTAAATTCAGGGTGACAGAAGACCAGGTTTGGCAGGATAGGTGAACTGGGTACTAATCATCCACTTGATGCACAACACGTTGCGGGAACGGGATCTCAATTCCTGCTTCATCAAAACGTAATTTCGATGATTCGACAACGTTAAATCGAGCTGGCCAGAATACTTCATTGGGTGCCCAAAAACGCAAAGTAAGGTTGACCGAGCTGTCGCCCAAGCTATCTACATAAACCTCAGGTGCTGGGTCGTTTAAAATACGGTCATCTTCTTTACAAATCGCAAGTAGAATATCTTTTGCCGTTTTGATGTTCGAGCTATAACTGATGCCCACAATGTAGTTTTCCCTTCTAACGGGTTCCGCATTGTAGTTCACTACATTACCATTGGAAAGTTGCCCGTTGGGAATAATGGCAATTTGATTGCCAAAGGTGGTAAGCTTCGTATTGAAAATGGTGATTTCCTTTACGGCACCATCCACCCCTTGTGCGGAAATCCAGTCTCCCACCTTAAAAGGCTTGAAAAGGAGTATCAATACCCCACCAGCGAAATTGGATAGGGACCCCTGCAAAGCCAATCCAATGGCAAGTCCTGCGGCACCTAAAAGTGCAATGAGCGATGATGTTTTCACACCCAATTGGGTCACAACCAATACAAACAATAGCACCTTAAGGCCAACACTAATAAAGCTTTGTAGAAAACTTTCCAGGGTTGGGTCATAATCCTTTTTGTCGAAAAAGCGCCTTACCAACCGATTGATAAAACGCACTATCCATAATCCAACAATGAGTAATACTACAGAAAGGATTACGTTAGGAAGCATATTCCAAACCCAATCAATGGCTTTTTCAATGTGGCGTTGGTAATCCGTGAATTTTTCCATGAAGCATTGTCTTTTATGAAACCTACGTAAATGGGCTATTCAAATCAAATCCTCAAGTGTAAACTTGTGTTAAGGTAAATTAGGGTTTAAGATAGTTGTTTCTTTGCGGTTTCCACCGATTCTACAGGCAAAGAACAAGCCCCTTCCTGACAAACATATATCAGGGTTTTGTCAAGAACATGCTTTTGTTGCTGTATGGGGAGATTGCCTTCTTCTGCGGATGCTGCCAAAATGGTGTGGGGCAGGTATCGCGTGAGGAATTCAATGGCTATCTTTTGAAAATCTCCCCCCGAAACAACAACTTCATAAAAAGGCGTGTCCCGGTACAAAATAAGGTGTAGCCAATTGGCATGACTGGAAGGATATTTTTCGAGCGTAGAGGAAATGGTTGCTAACATACGGTCAACCTGCTTTGCAAAGCCTTCCTGCGGGAAGAGTTTATGAAAAACAAACAGGTTTTTCGCCATAATGGAATTGGATGCGGAAATCACGTTATCCCCAGTTTCGATGGTACGTCGAATCAATTTCTCGTCAAAATCAGCGGTAAAAAAGAACATTCCTGTGGTTTTGTCGGAAAAGTGCTTTTGCGTAAAGTCCAAGAGGTGTTTCGCATCGGATAACCAAGCTTCATCATGGGTGACTTGAAATAGGTTGATAAACGCTTCAATTACGGTTGCATAATCTTCCAAAAAACCATGAATGGTGCTTTTTCCAGCTTTGTGATTTCGGAACAATCCGCCATTTTCAGTGAAGAGTTTTTCTTTAATGAAAGCTGCGGTATCCAATGCCAATCTCAAATATTTTGGTTCTTCCAGATAACGATAAGCATCCACAAAACCATTGAGCATCAAAGCATTCCATGAGCATAGTATCTTGTCATCCAACCTGGGGCGACTTCTAGTCTCTCTTTCTTTCTTTAAGATTTTCAGACAACGTCGAATGATATCGTCCAATGCTGTTATGGAAATGTCGAACTGGGTAGCGATTTCATCTTGGGATTTATCCCGAATCAAAACATAGCTATGGTCTTCTTCCCAAAACCCATAAGAATTGATGTTGAAATACGCTTGAAAAACCTCAAAATTATCTTTTAAAAGGGATTCAAGTTCATTTTTCTTCCAAACATAAAAGGCACCTTCATGTAAAACGCCCTCTTTATTTAGACTGTCCGCGTCTAAAGAGGCGTAAAAACCACCATCAGGAGCTTGTAACTCTTCCTGAACAAAAGCGATGGTTTGCTGTACGGTTTTTTTATACAATGGGTCTTTGGTAAGGGCATAAGCTTTTGCGTACAAGCTCACCAATTGCGCATTGTCATAGAGCATTTTTTCAAAATGGGGCACATGCCATTTGGTATCTACTGCATACCTCGAAAAGCCTCCTCCGACATGGTCAAAAATTCCACCATAGGCCATGCGACGCAATGTGGTGTTGACATGTTCGAGCAATTCAGCGTCATTGGTACGATGCGCATAATGGAGCAAAAAGTCCCAATTGTTCGGCATCATGAATTTAGGTGCGCGTTTGTATCCGCCTAAAAAGGTATCAAACGCTTGGGCCCATGATGCAATGCTATCTTTCAAGGCTTTTAAGTCAAAACCTGTGGTCTTTTCAGTTTCGGTGAGGTCGTTTACGGCTGATATCCCACGGGTAAGGTTCGCCGCGTATTCTTCCACCTTTTTCGGCTCCTTTTGGAAAACCGTTTGCAATTGGGAAAGAACGTTCATCCATTTCTCCTTGGGAACATAGGTTGCCCCCCAAAACGGCCTTCCATCAGGCAGCGCTACAATATTCAAAGGCCATCCGCCATGACCGGACATCAATTGAATGGCGTCCATATAAATTTGGTCCACGTCCGGTCGCTCTTCCCTATCAATTTTGATATTGACAAAACCCTGGTTCATGATATGGGCCACTTCTTCGTCTTCAAAGCATTCATGTTCCATTACATGGCACCAATGGCAAGCCGCATACCCTATACTTATTAGGATGGGCTTATTTTCCGCTACAGCTTTGGCCAATGTTTCTGCATTCCAGGGATACCAATTTACTGGATTATGGGCGTGTTGTAAAAGGTAAGGACTGGTCTCATGGACGAGGGCGTTGGTGTGTTTGTTTTGCACTTTTTTGAGAGAATTGAATAAAAAAAGCGCCAAAGGCGCTTAAGAATAACTTGTTTGTTTGTCTATTTGACCTCAAAAGTGATTTTCACGTTCACCCGATAATCATCAATTTTTCCGTCTTTCACCGACGCACTTTGCTCGTTGATGTATACTGAGCGAATGTTCTTTACCGATTTTGACGCTTGTTCCAGCGCATTTTTGGTCGCGTCTTCCCAACTTTCGTTGGAGTTGGCCAAAACTTCAATAACTTTTAAACTGCCATGATTAGTGTTTTTTATTGTTCTTTAAGATACGAAAAAGAAAGGATTTTGGCGATTTGACTTTCTACCCATTTATGGCGACAACCTCGTTTACTTTATCCCCCATCATATTTTTGAGCATGGTCTCAATACCATTTTTTAAGGTGAAGGTAGAGGAGGGGCATCCGC
The DNA here is from genome assembly GCA_039027495.1 of Bacteroidota bacterium. GTDB lineage: Bacteria > Bacteroidota > Bacteroidia > Flavobacteriales > Flavobacteriaceae > Flagellimonas. The sequence goes on along the minus strand of JBCCKH010000011.1, from coordinate 171,879 downwards.
TACAAGCCCCTTGTAGGATGACATTAACGGTTTTGCTGTCCTCTTCGTAAGATTGAAATAAAATATTACCCCCATCACTAGCTACGGCAGGTTTTACGTATTCCTCCAAAATATCAATAATCTGAAGGGAGGTATCATCATAGTCTTGAGCCGCCTCGTTGTCAATTTTAGTAGGTTTTGCCGCAGCAATTGCAGTTTCGTTCACCACTGTCTTGCCCTCGGACAAATAGTTTCGGATAAACTCGCGAAGTTCCAAGGTGACTTCCTCCCAATTGGCCATATCATATTTGGATATGGAAATATAGTTTTCGTCAAAAAAGATTTCCTTCACAAATGGAAAATGAAACAGGGCTTGGGCTAACGGAGCATCCTTAGCCTCATCAATATTTTTATATTCGAAAATGTTGGGGACGATTTTTTTGTTCGCCACGAATTTCATCACTGCAGGGTTTGGAGTCACTTCTGCATACAAAGTGATGGCTTGTTTGGCTTGCCCTTCTGACTCATGCACTACCGGTTCCCCTGCATTGAGGTATTCGACCAATTGTTGCGCTACCTCGTCTTTAACATCATCCCACTCAACGATATCAAAACGTTCCATCGCCACGAAGTTTCCTGAGATGTAAATGGTTTTGATAAAAGGTAGGTAAAAAAGCTGCTGTGCTAGTGGCGAGTTTTTTGCCTCATCGATGTTTTTGAACTCGTAATTATCCTTTACCAAAAAATGATTGGATTCAAATTTTAGTATTTTAGGGTTTTGAGTGGTGGCGACGGTTATGTTGAATTCTTTCATAGCATTGTTATTTCTACAAAAATACCAAAGTAAATATTGAAGAACAATACATAATAATGTGGTATATCACCCGTTATGTATTTGATTATTGAGACATGTCAACCTTAGCCCCACAATCTTGCATGAGACGCTTCTTTATCTTTTCAACGATTTTATTGTCTTTTGTTTATAGCCGAGCACAAGAAGGTATTCCCGTTTATTTTGATTATTTGGCGGATAACTATTATCTAGTTTATCCCTCCATGGCAGGGATTAGCGAGGGCGGAAAGATTCGTTTGACCGCTAGACAACAATGGTTTAGCGTAGACGAAGCACCGAATCTACAAACGCTGAATGGAAATTTCAGAGTGGGTGAACGTAGTGGTGTTGGGGTGATTCTTTTCAACGATTCCAACGGGTATCATTCACAAACGGGTTTTAAAGGAACGTTTGCACAACATTTGCAGTTGGGTGGCGATTTCAGAACCTTGAACCAATTGTCACTTGGATTAAGTGCCGGAGCCATATTGAGCAGTCTGGATGAAACCGAATTTCGTTCAGTTGTACCTGACCCGGTAGTGAGCGGAACCAAAAACACTACAAGTTATTTCAATGTGGATTTGGGGATGTCGTACAACTACTTTGAATTCTACGCGCATTTTGCCGCTTTGAATATTTTAGGTTCTGGACGTGATTTATATAGCGTTGCCGAGTTTGACAATCTAAGAAGATATTTGTTTTCCGTGGGATACGTTTTCGGGCGAACTACCCGAATCGAACCATCTGTCTTGTATCAGGTGACTGAGTTTACGGAAGAGCAAACGATTGACATCAATGCGAAGGTTTACCGCGATGTGAATTTCGGAACAGTTTGGGCAGGGCTATCGTACCGAAGGAGTTTTGACGGAGCCCAATTCCAACAAAATGGAAGCTTTGGCGAACAACGTTTGCAATTGTTCACGCCAATCGTTGGGGTGAACTTCAAGAACTTCATGTTCTCCTATAATTATTCGTACCAATCCGGAGATATTCGTTTTGACAACGGAGGGTTTCACCAAATTACTTTGGGGTATGACTTCGGTCAAAGTGACGATGGCAAACGCTACGATTGTTATTGTCCAGCAGCCAATTAACAAAAATGGCCCGCCAAAGACGGACCATTTCATAGGCGACAAGAAAATCCTTCAATCATTTATCCCAACCATAGTTCTTGTCGGCCGCTTGTTTTCTGATAGCGCGTAACAACGCATTTTCCAATTCACCTTTTTCCGCTTTGTTGTTTTCTGCAATATATTCCTCACGTTTCGTATTCAATTCTTGAATTTTTTTCTGGATTTTTTCACGCTCCACTTTCTTTTCTTCTAGGTACGCCTCAATTTCCTCGGTAGATTTGTTTTGTAGTTCTTTCGGCAAATCTTCCTGTGGAATCTCTGCAAGCTCAATTTCTTCATCAGCTATGGCGTCTACCATATCCCAAGAACTGTTTTTATATACTCGAGAGCTTTTGCTTACGGCTCTTTTTACCACTACGGCTTCTTCCAATTCAGCCGCATTGGCATCTTGGGTAGACTGCATGGCTTTTTTCCGAACCCCCGCGGCCCCATAAGAGATATAAGTATCATTCAATTTTGAATTCAGCTCAATAATGACTTTGTCGTATGGTGTTTTTACATAAACCACCTCACGATTGTGGTCGATGGACATGTATTCTCCTCCGGTAAGAATGGCACCATTTTTCCATTCGGTCTGAATGCCCTGCTCATGGCCCCCACAGAAAATGGTATTGACCACAATTCCCTTTTCCTTAGCATCCGTGACGGCATCCTTATAGTTCAGCTTTCCTTGGGTAAAGGGCTCGTTGCCGGCAATGAAAATCATTTTTAAATCATCTTGGTTCTTCCCCCAATCCAATTGTTTTAGAGAAGTGTTGATGACTTTTCCACAGAATTCTTCCCCACCGTTGGTGGTTAGAGAGAACAGTTTCTCGGAAATATCGTCCAAATCACTGCTAAAGGATAATACCTGTCGCACATAGCCTTCCCGAACAGATAGGTTATCGTTGCCGTATTCATATAACGCAATTTCCAAAGTAGGGCGCGTTTCGTTTTCGCAACGCACATGCGCAAACTCGTTGACGATATCCCATAATTGGGACTTAGCTTGGTTGATTAACCCATCCATACTATTACTGGTGTCCAAAAGCAAAGCGACCTTTACGTATTGCTTTTTGGGTGCCTCTTCCACATATTGGGTGGTCAATGCGATTTTTTTCGGTTGGGTGTCTTTTAGAATGCAACTTTGTACCGGTAAAGCAATACCTGTCAAAATGATTCCAGTAGCGATTGAATGCAATATTCTTTTCATGATTTTTTATTTGAATTTGCCCTAAAAGTAGCCTCAACTTTCTGGCCCAAAAATCTACTTTGAGTGAATGGCCCATTATAATGAGTGAACGGCGTATAGGAACTCGTGTAACGGTCTTTTTGCCTGAATTTACTGGATTTGTAAGGGCAGCACTATTTTCATAACCCGCTTTTAAACAGTAAGTTTACCAAACATTTCACGGTATAAATGAGTCGTTTTTCAACCTTTTTGATGAGTTTGCTTTTTACGGTGATGGCCTTTGGACAAACCAATAGGTCCAGCGCCACCTTGACCATTAATGGGACGGTAAAGGGTATGGAAAACAAGATTCCTATTTCAGGCGTTGAGGTCACGACAAGCCGAGGGGAGTACACCACGACCAATGCGATGGGAAAATTCAAGATTGTGGCAGCTATCGGAGAGACCATCACGTTTAGAAGCCCTGAAATAGAGACGGTACGGCATCGCATAACCTCAAAGGAAGAATTGGAAGTTTTGGTAGAAGGCTACCAACCGAGTCGAACCTATTCCAAACGAAAAGAATCGGGTTCAAGGAGTATCATGAGTCATTCCCGTTATCTGGATTCGGCCTATCATTACAAAACCTCGGACCTGGAAAAAAGTATTGATTTTATCGCAAAGTCAATCACTAAATTGGGGAAAAGGGGTAATGAGAAAGAGTTGGCCTCTTCGTTGACGGCGCTTGGCGAAATCTACGCCTATCATGGACAATATGATTTGGCTATTACCAACTACAAAGATGCCTTATTGGCGTCACCCTCTTCAAAAACCCGATTGCTTTTGGGAAGCGCCTATGTGCAAAATGGCGAATTTGCCCTTGCCGAAACCGAGTTAACCAAACTTACCGATTCCAAAGCGCTCAATAGCTTGCAACGTATTGATTTATATGAAGGTTTGGGCGATACCTACAAAGGGTTGAAACAATTTAAAAGGGCCATTGAGTTCTATCGACAAGGATTGAAGATTGCCGAAAAAAACCAGCGTTCCACGAAAATCATTGACCTGAATTCAAAAATAGGGGAGAGCTATGCCAATTTAAATCGAGAGGGTATTGCAGAAGGATTTTTCAACAATTCCTTGAGTCTTTCCAAAAAAGAAACCCCGCAACGTAAGATTGAAGAGAACGAAAAAGTTGCTGATTTTTATAATGAGAAGAATCGCTACGATGAAGAGATTCAACTACGCAAGAGTAGTCTGAGCGAATTGTCACAACTCCCTGCCGATAATAAAGCTGGACGTTCTGTAGCGGTACCCAAACAAGATACGGTTACCTCGCAGCGCATCAATTACAAAATTGCGAATGCCTATATCGCCCAGGATAAATTGGATGAAGCCATACCGTACCTGCAAAGAAGTATTGTGGAGGCCGATGACCAAAACGATTTAGTGGTCAAAAAGGATGCTACGAGAAGACTCTCCGAAGTATATCGCAATCAAGGTGATTTCACCAAGGCTTTGGAATCGTATCAAGCATATGTCGGTGTGGTAGATAGCCTTTATGTGCGAAAGGAACAGGAAATCTCTCGGGCAGCGCGTTTCAATCGGGAGATTGCGACCAAGCAAAACCGAATTTCAAGCCTGGAACAAGAACGACAACTCTCGCAAAGCAAGTATGATTTGGCCGTAACCCAACAGCAATTGTTTCAAGAAAACAGCAAGCGCCAACGTTGGATTATCTATTCGCTCTTAGGTGGGATTTTCTTGTTGGCCACGACCTTGTTTTTGTTTTATCGCAACAACCAACAGCAAAAATGGGCCAACAACCTTCTTGCGCTCAAAACCCTACGTACCCAGATGAATCCGCATTTTATCTTCAACGCTTTGAATTCGGTCAACAACTTTATTGCCAAGAGTGATGAGCGAAGTGCCAATCGCTTTTTGAGTGAGTTTTCGGTGTTGATGCGCAGTGTGCTTGAAAATTCTGAAGAAGATTTTATTCCACTCTCCAAAGAGTTGGAGCTTTTGAAGCTATACGTGAAGTTGGAGCATTCCCGTTTTGAAGACAAGTTCGATTACGATATCGTTATAGATGAAAGTGTAGATGTAGATGCCTTCAAAATTCCGCCAATGTTGTTACAACCCTATATTGAAAATGCAATCTGGCATGGCCTTCGGTACAAAGAAGAAAAAGGATTTTTGAACATCAACGTTCTGCCCGAAGATGCCAATACCCTTCAAATCCAAATAGTGGACGATGGCATCGGAAGAAAACAATCGGCGAAGTTGAAGACCCAAAATCAAAAGAAGCAAAAATCAAAAGGGATGGGTAACATCAAAAAACGTATCGGTATTCTGAATACCATGTATAAAAGCCAGGTAACGGTAGCTGTAGATAATCTAAATTCCGACGGTACGGGTACAAAGGTGATACTTCGATTAAAAAAAGACGGATGGAGCTAAAAACCCTCATTATTGAAGACGAAGCCAATAGCCGCGAAATATTGCGGAACTATCTTGCCAAGTATTGCCCGAATGCCATATTAATGGGGGAAGCCGCTAACATCACGGATGGTTTATCCCTCATTCAGGCGCACAAGCCGGACTTGGTTTTTTTGGATGTCGAAATGCCCTTCGGAAACGCTTTTGACTTACTCGAAAAGGTTCCTGACCGTGACTTTGAGACCGTTTTTGTTACCGCATACGACCATTACGCCAAGGATGCCCTTAACCAGCATGCGGCCTACTATCTGATGAAGCCTATCAATATTGATGAATTGATTAAAGCGGTAGAATACGTACGTGAGGTAAAGCAAAAGGAAAATGCTTTGGAAGGCCGAGTCTTGGCGACCCAGACCCCAAAAACCGAAGGGAAGATTACCCTCCCCCAACAAGACGGATTCCAAGTGCTTCAGGTGGATGACATCTATTTCTGCAAAGCGGATGACAACTACACCGAAATCTATTTAGAGCATAAAAGAATTGTGGTGAGCAAGACCTTGAAGTATTTCGAAGAAGCGCTAAAACCCTATGCCTTTGCGCGAATCCATAAATCTTTTCTTGTCAATATTGCCAAGGTGGTGAAGTACAAAAAAGGAAAGGGAGGTAGTGTGGTCTTGTCCAATACCAAAGAATTGACGGTTTCCGCCTCGCGAAAAGCTCAACTTTTGGCGTATTTTCAATAAAAATTCAATACAACATGCTAATCAAAACCGTACGGGGAAAAACTCCCGAGTTTGGTGATAATTGCTTTATCGCAGAAAATGCCACAGTGGTTGGCGAAGTAAAAATGGGAAATGACTGCAGTATCTGGTTCAATGCAGTTTTGCGGGGAGACGTACATTTTATTCATATGGGCGATAAGGTCAATGTGCAAGACGGGGCAGTTATTCATTGTACCTATCAAAAATCGCCTACCACGATTGGAAACAATGTTTCCATTGGGCACAATGCTATTGTGCACGGCTCCACCATACAAGACAATGTCCTTGTTGGGATGGGCAGTATCATTATGGATGACTGCGTAGTGGAATCCAATAGTATAATAGCGGCGGGAGCAGTGGTGACCAAAGGAACGATTGTGGAATCTGGAAGTATTTATGCCGGAATGCCGGCTAAAAAAATCAAAGCAGTAAGCCCCGAGCTAGCTTCAGGGGAGATAGACCGAATCGCCAACAACTATGTGAAGTATGCCAGTTGGTTTACGGAAGAAGAAAGCAAATAATCCCTATTTTAGACCCCTCAAAAAAAGGTAACATGAAAGCATTCGTTTTTCCGGGTCAAGGTGCCCAATTTGTGGGTATGGGATTGGATTTATACGAAAACCATTCCGAAGCACAAGAGCTTTTTGAAAACGCCAATGAAATTTTGGGTTTTTCCATTACTGACATCATGTTTGAAGGCACTGCGGAAGAACTGAAGCAAACCAAAGTTACCCAGCCTGCCATTTTTTTGCATTCCGTGATTTTGAGCAAGGCCATGGGTGATGCTTTTACGCCGGATATGGTTGCGGGACATTCCCTCGGGGAGTTTTCTGCCTTGGTCGCTAACGGCACCTTGAGCTTTGAAGACGGATTGAAATTGGTCTCCAAACGGGCCATGGCGATGCAAAAAGCATGTGAAGCGAATCCAAGTACGATGGCGGCGGTTTTGGGTTTGGAGGATGAGGTAGTTGAAAGGATTTGTGAAGAAACCCCAGGAATCGTTGTACCGGCGAACTACAATTGTCCGGGACAGTTGGTGATTTCAGGTGAGATTGAAGCCGTAAATCTGGCTAATGAAAAAATGAAAGAGGCGGGTGCGAGAAGAGCCTTGTTGTTGCCCGTAGGGGGCGCATTCCACTCACCGCTGATGGAACCGGCTCGAGAAGAACTGGCTGCCGCAATTGAAGAAACCACTTTTAATGAGCCCTCATGTTCCATCTATCAAAACGTGCCCACAACCGCTGTAAATACTGCTGACGACATCAAGCAAAACTTGATAGCACAATTGACCGCTCCGGTTAAATGGACCCAAAGTGTGCAACAGATGGTTGCCGATGGTGCTTCGCATTTTACGGAAGTAGGGCCGGGCAAGGTGCTTCAAGGTTTGGTGCGCAAAATTGACAATAGCGTGGAAACCGCTTCCGGAACTTTGTAGGGCCTTACGACTGGGATTCCGGCAGTTCGTCCAAGAAACATAGATTTAATCTTCAAATTTGCCTGAATCTTCCTTTTTTTAGTAATATTGGCTCCTCCCAAATTTGAAGTAAAATTCTGAACCTACTGTGCTACAATCTAGTCATGGATATGTCGCCTTTTATGAAGCATGCCCCAAACCAATCTTCGTATCGACCCAAGGGTCAAAATCTATGGGTTTTTGTTTTTTTATTGCTTGTCTCCTTCTTACAGGCTCAAGAAGCAACGCTTTCTAAAGTAAATGATGGAGATGAAGATGGACCTATAAATGGTTTGCTTTCGGTAGATATCGCGCCTGGCTTTCCTGATGATGTTGTAGAAGTCTTTTACTCAATTACTGCTGGTTCTGCAACTGAAGGAGATGATTTCACCGCATTATCTGGTAGTGTCATCGTAGGATATACGTTTGGTGCAGGTGGTTCTGAGGATTTAGACATACTTGTGTTGACAGACAATCTCGTTGAAGGGGATGAAGATGTGACGATTACACTTTCAGTGGGACCAGGATATAGCCTTGGAGGAACAATTTCACAAACTGTAGTCATCGTAGATAATACAGTAGGAAATGTGACCATTACCGCCACAGACGACAGTGCCGCAGAATCCGGGTTGGACACAGGGGAATATACCGTTGACCTTGGTGCCGTAAATGCTACTGGAGCTGACGTGACTATTGGTTTGATTATCGGAGGTGCTACTACGGCAGCAAATTCCGATTATGAGCCACTGACTTTATCCGTAACCATTCCCGACGGCTCACAAACGGAAACCATTGAACTTACACCCACCCAAGATGCTGAGGATGAAGCTGATGAAATTGTACGTTTGGTGTTGAATGCAACGAGTAACGTAGCAGGTTTTCCAATTTCAGGTGTAACTGCAGATAATCGAGACGATGTAACCATTCTTGACGATGACCCATCCGATGAGGGTGATTTGAGCGTCAGCAATTTTGAATTTGTGGAGGGCGATGCAGGGACCACGGATTTTGTCTTTACCATTTCATTAGCAGGTGGCCCGGCGACCAATGTGGTTGATTTTCGTATCGATACCGCAGACGGAACCGCAACAGCTGGAAGTGATTATACGGCCATAACCAATGCAACAGGAGTCATTGGTGTTGGTGAATCTTCATTTGAGGTTACCGTGACTGTAAATGGGGATACCACTGTAGAGGACACAGAAACTTTCTCCTTGGTCATTAGCAACGCTCGAAATGCCGATATCGATAACAGTACGGGTACAGGGACGATAACCAACGATGACTTATCCGTTACATTTTCACAGGCAGCGGGTAGCGCCTTGGAAAGTGATGGCGATGACCTTCCTAGAATTCTGGTCAATGGAACAACAACAGTTGCTTCAAGTGTGACACTCACCGTAGTAGGGACTGCCACAATAGTAGATGACTATACGCTTACCACCCCTACGGTCGTAAATATTCCTGCTGATACTTACGATGGCACTTTGGGAACCTCACTTGCCATTCCTGGTTTTTCCATTGTGGACGACTCTGATGTGGAAGATGACGAGACAGTGACCTTTACCATTACTACTCCTACGGGAGATGCTATTATTGGTGTATTGAACGCCACTACATATACAATAGAAAACGACGACGCAACCATAGAATTCACCCAAGCGGTCGGTGCAGATGACGAAGCCAGTGGCGGCAATCTTCCGCAAATACGGATTAATGGGGATATCACCCAAGCGTCCACGGTAACGATTGATGAACTCACGGGGACGGCGACGAACGGGGATGATTACACCTTTAGCAGTCCTCCAAGAATTTTGAACATCACTGTTGGTTCCTATGATAATGTAGTCCGTGATGTGCCCACCTTGGCCATTTCGAATGACCCTATAGTGGAACCCGACGAAACAATTCGCCTAGAACTTTCCGCTCCCACCGGGGATTTGAATCTAGGTACACAAACCATTACTACCTATACTATCCAAAATGACGACGAAGTTATCGTGGAATTTTCTCAGGCCAATGGAAACGATGATGAAAATGATGGAGGGGATTTACCTGTTTTAACTATTCTAGGAACCGTGACCAATGCAACCACGGTTACGGTGGAAGATGCAGGAACGGGAGGAGCTACCAATGGCGTGGATTATACCTTTACCAGTCCAGTGGTGGTAAATATTCCTGCGGGTACATATGATGGAAGTGTTGGCTCGGGAATCGCCATTCCGAATTTGGTTATCAATGACGATTTGGCGGTGGAAACAGATGAAACCTTTGAATTGCGTTTGAATACGCCAACGGGAGACGCAAGCATTGGGTCCCCCAACATTACGATTTACGAAATTACGGATGACGATTCGGCGGCTCTTACTATAGCAGATACAAGTGGCCCTGAAGATGCTGGCCCAATAACGGTGTCGGTTGTGTTGGATAATCCGGTTGAAGGAGGTTTTAGCGTAGAAGTATCCACTTCGGATATCACAGCCATTGAAAATGATGATTATACTCCGGTAACGGATTTGGTATTGAATTTTGCGGGAACGGCTGCAGAAATCCAAACCTTCGATGTTACACCCATTGCGGATGGGGACTTAGAACCAAACGAGACCCTTTCGGTTACCATGGATAATTTGGTGTTGACGACCTTACCGCCTTCCTTTTTGACACGTGTTGATATTTCTGATGACGGCATAGTCACCATAGGAGCAGATGATTTTTGTAATGCTGGCGGAGTTGCACCTGCCTTGAATCCTGACCTTCCTACAGATTTCTGTGATGTGATTGATGTGGATTTGAATGACTACGTAACAAATACGGCGCCTCCGGGGAGTGAATTGATATGGAGTGCCAGTCCCAACCCTTTGGAAACCGATGCCTTTATCAATAGCCAGGTATTTGCTGCGGCCTCTTATTTTGGATTCTTTTTCGACGAAGTCAACAATTGCGCGAGTCCGGTTTTGACCGTGACACTTCGCAGAAATATTACACCGAATATATTGGAAACCATGGGGGATACGCGTTGCGGTGAAGGTACCCTAACGCTTACGGCCTCAACTACGGATAGTGCCCTTTTGAATTGGTATGATGTCCCAACAGGAGGAACCGTACTGTTTACAGGACCGAGTTTTTTAACCCCTTCCATTACGGAAACAACTTCTTTTTACGTGGAAGCCGAAGCAGATGGCTGTGCTTCTGAACGGATAGAAGTAATAGCGACCGTAAATATTGAGCCCAGTGCGGGAACACCAACAAACACTAGCGCATGTAGTCTGGCAGACCAAGGCGGCCCTACGGTCATTGATTTGGACACGACCCTTATGGGTGCCGACCCTGGGGTTTGGAGTATCATAAGCCAACCGACCAATGGAGGGGTGAACATTTCAGATGGAAATACTGTAGATTTTGAGAATCAACCCGAGGGTGCTTATGTTTTCGAGTACACCACAACTGGTGCCGAAACCCCTTGCACCAATACCTCAGTACAAGTCACTATTTCAGTGACCGATTGTATTGTAGATTCCGATGGTGACGGCCTGACCGATGGAGAGGAAATACAACTCGGCACAGACCGGAATGACCCCGACACGGATGACGATGGCTTGACGGATGGGGAAGAAGTCTTAATTGTAGATGACCCTAGTACGGGCTCGATTCCTGAACGAGCTTCGGACCCATTGGACAATTGCGACCCGTTCTTGACACCTGCGTGTAATCCAGAGCCGATTGATTTGGCCCTTTCGAAAGAGGTCAGTGATACTTCACCCTTGTTAGGCGACGATATCACGTTTACGTTGACGCTTGAAAATACCACCATGGACCGTGTGATAGCTGTTGAAGTTGAAGACATCATTGGTCCCAATGCAGGGTATGAATATTTATCCGATACGGCTTCCAAAGGTTCTTATGATAGTACCACGGGACTTTGGACTATTGATGAAATGCTTCCCGAAGAGGTTATTACTCTTGAAATCACAGTTAGGGTCAATCAAATAGGAGCTTTGGAAAATACGGCTACCATTACAAATACTTTCCCGATAGATGATATGCTGGCCAACAACAGTGCTACGGTATCCTTCAATGTTGTTCCAAGTCCTTGTACTACGCCAGGAACACTTTGCAATATTTTTTCACCAAACGGGGATGGTATCAACGACACTTTAAAACTAGTGGGTGATAGCACCTTCCCGAATAACAGCCTCGAAGTTTTTGACCGCTATGGAAACAGTGTTTTTCAGATGAATAATTACGACAGTACTTGGGATGGTACCGGTAACGACGGGCAACTTCCTAAAGGCACTTACTTTTATGTTTTGGATTTGGGGAACGAAACTGAACCACAAAAAGGATGGATTCAAATTATACGATAATGCTGATGAAAAACATCAAAACCACATATCGTTGGGCTTGGGTCTTGGCCTTTTTTACACTGGTAAGTGTTCAAGCGCAAAAAGAACCGCAGTACACCCAATACATGTACAATATTGGGAGTTTCAACCCGGCCTATGTGGGCTCGGTGGAGGACCCTGAAGTGACCGGTTTGTATCGTGCACAATGGATTGATATTCCTGGTGCGCCAACGACACTTCGGTTTGGAGCTAACATACCTTTTGCCAACGAAAAAACAGGATTGGGGGTTAATATCATCAATGATGGACTGGGACCTTCCAACCAGACGGTTTTCAGTATCGCCTATTCCTACCAAATTCAAGTGTCGGATGTCACCAAATTGTCTTTCGGACTTTCGGGTGGAGGTTCGTTGCTGAATGTAAATTATGAAGATGGTACGTTTGATGACCCAAGAGATCCTGCCGCAGCCGGTGAAGAAATCAACAATTTTTATCCAACCGTAGGTGCTGGGGTTTTTCTGTATGAGGAAGATTGGTATTTAGGAGTTTCCGTACCCAACTTTCTCACGGACGGGCTATATAATGATGAGGTCGCTACGGTTGTTGAAGATAAACTTCAGTACAATATGATTGGGGGGTATGTTTTTGACCTTTCAGACCGCACCAAATTCAAACCTGCCTTGCTGGTGAATTACCTGCAGGGCGCTCCGGTTACTGTAAACTTATCTGCAAATTTCCAATTTCTGGATGCTTTTACCATAGGTGGGGCTTATCGTTTTGACAATGCCGTGAGTGGATTGGCTGGATTCCAAATCACCAATGGATTGTTTTTAGGGTACACCTACGATTACAATACCAATGGGCTAGGGGAATTTTCGGGAGGTTCCCATGAAGCTATTTTAAAATTCTATATTGGTCGTGAAGGAAAGAGTCGTAGTCGCAATACGAATGAAAAAGGACCATCCAAGCGCAAACCAAAACAAATTGACTCACCAAGATTTTTCTAACATGAAGTTTCTCAAGACAAAACTTTCTTTTGGGCTAATGGTATTCGGAATGCTAGGCGTCTTGGCCCAATCCAAACGGTCGAAAGGTGACGGTTTCTTTTTCCAGTACAAATACGAAAAAGCGGTAGCTGCTTACGAAGCCGAGCGTGATAAAGGTGGATTGAACAACCAACAGCAGCTAAATTTAGCAGATTCTTACTTTAAAACAGGGTCTTTTGACAACGCTTCCAAGCTCTACTTGGAAATTTTGGAGAAGGATACCATCATGACGGGTAACCACTACAATATGATGTTGCAAAGCTTGTCTCGCCTCAATCGTTCGCTACCTTTGGATTCCTTGAAAGCCAAGTCAGAAGATTTTCAAGTAGAATTGTTGGAGAACGCCGAATTCAATACGTCTTTGTTGGAAAATGAGGCGAATATTCCCGGAGTGGAATACACCATCTTCAATGCCGCGACCAACACGCCACAGTCAGATTTTTCACCCTCGTTTTACGAAGACACTTCCGTACTATTTTCTAGTGGACGAACGGAAGACAAAAAAAACGTATACGAACCGGCGGGAGAAGGCTATCTCAATATTTTTAAAGCACAGATTACCACAGGTTCGCAATTGCAAGCCGCACGAATTTATTCCGGAATAGCTCCGACCAAATATCACAAGGCGACACCACAATACGCTCCAAGTTTGGATGCGGTGTTTTATGTGACATCGAACACCAAAGAGGGAGAATTGCTCTTTGATACCAATGGAAAAAACACCTTGGCTATTGCAAAGCAAGACAAGAAGAAAAACCAGTTGTTGTTTAGAGACATCAGCACCTCGTTTTACTATCCGTTTTATGAAGAAAAAACAGGCCGCTTGTATTTCGCGGCGAAATTTGAAGACAGTTACGGCGGCACAGATTTGTATTACGTGTCCACCAATGCTGGAATGGTCATGTCGGCACCGGTGAACCTGGGTCCACAAGTAAATACGCCTGGAAACGAAATTGCGCCTTTTATTTTTGAAAACAGTTTGTACTTCTCTTCAGATGTTTTTTATGGTCTGGGAGGTATGGATATCTATAAATCTGATATGGAAGCTGAAGGTGCTTTTAGCATTCCGGTCAATCTGGGTTCGGTCATCAATTCGGAAAAAGATGATTTTGGATTTATCGTACGCAATGAAGGCGACGGCTTGTTGGGCTATTTTTCGTCCAACCGTGATGGGGGTAAGGGAAAAGATGATATTTACGGGTTCAAGGTAGCTGAAAAGCCGGGTCTGAAAACGATTATTTTCAAAGGGACCATCTCCAAATCCAATGGCTATGCCAATTATGTAGACGGTGCTACTATCCAGCTGAAAGATACCAATGGCAGAACCCTGCGTTCAGTCTCCTCAGAACTTAATGGGGACTACCGTATTGAAATCCCCTGGCAAAAAGGGGTTACCCTTGCGGTTTCAAAACCGCGATTTTCTCAATATTCGAGGTCTTTCTCAGAAACTGAATTGGACAGCTTGACGCAAGATATTTGGGATTTCAACATAGATGCCTACGACGATTTGGTCGAAGTACAGGAGGAACAAAAAGTCATTAAGTTGCAAAAGTTCTTTTTCGGAAGAGGGATTACCAGTCTTGACGATACCATAAAAACGGAACTGGACAAGGTCGTGGCCTTTATAAAAGGTTTCCCCAATGCACAACTTCGCATTGAGTCGCATACCGATAGTAGAGGAGGTTCCAGTACTAACTTTAGGCTTACCCAAAAACGTTCTGATGCTATGAAGGCCTACTTGATAGCGCAGGGTGTACCCGAAGCTAATATTTTATATTCGATGGGCTTTGGTGAGGATAAAATACTGAACAATTGCCGCAATGGGGTCTACTGTTTGGAAATGCTGCACCGTCAAAACCAGCGCACGCTTTTCGTGGTCTTGAACGACAACGTCCTTTTCGAATAGATTTTATCGAAGCAGTACGTACACGTAGTACGAAGCAAACAAACTCAGAAATACAATTCCGGAATACGTCAACAACCGAAGCCATAACTTGGGCTGACTTTCTTTAGGGATATTTGGACCTGTAACCGTTTTTAAATTCATCCACCCTAAAAGCGGACCCATCACAAAAGCGATAAAGGTGGCAAGGCCTACCAAATCTTCCATATTGGCTTTAAACAATAAAATCACGGTCAAATTCATGACTGCCAATGCGATGATGCCTATCGCAAAAGCCAGTGTTCCTTTTAATTTTTTCTGTTGGGGATACAATTTTTGTAGCACGTCCACGCTCACGCGAGCCAAGGCATCATGTGCGGTCATGCAGGTGCTAAACATGGTGGCAAAGGCAGCAATGGCTATCAGAAAGTAAGACCAATTCCCAATATGTGTTGTAAAGAGGGTTACCAATTGGTCTGCAAAAGGTACCGCTTTTCCGCTGAGTTCTGTCCCTGTTCCATAGAGGGTATACCAACCAATGACCATAAAGAAAATAGCCAAGATGGCGGTTAAAAAATACCCGAGATTGAATTCTTGTAGGGCTTTGTTCAGCGGGATTGGTGTAGCTTCTTTTTTCTGGTTTTCTATCGCCCAAAGGCTTACCCAACCTGAGGCCTCCACGGCTGTGGGCATCCAACCCATCAAACTGATCAAAAACAAAATACCCGCTCCTGTGAAAATGCTTTGATGGTCTGTGGGGGGATTGGCTACAACAGGTCCTTTGGCCAAAACCAGTAGTGTTGTGGTCAGAAGTGCCACAAAAAGTAAAGAAATAATGACTTTCAAGGATTTCTCCAACGCTTTGTACCGTCCAATAATCAGAATTCCACTGATGCATATGAACAGGGCAAGAGTGCACAATTCAAGGGAGATACTGGTAATGTTAAATAGATTGACCAACAATCCAGCGGTGACCACATACAAGGCTGCTAGGATACTAAAAGTAGATATCAAGGTCACCACGGCGTAGGTCCATAAATAGCCTTTGCCCAAATCTGAATACCCTTGGATAAGGCTTTTTTGGGTCACCGTGGTAAAACGAATCCCGAATTCAAAAAAGGGATACTTGAAAATATTTGCCAGCAGAATAGGGATTACCATAATCCAACCATATTGAGCGCCTGCTTTTGTGGATAACACCAAATGCGAGGTGCCAATGGCCATACTGGCAAACAGTAACCCCGGACCGATAGCACGAAAGAAGCGAAGTATGGATTTCATCAAAGTTGGTTTGGCAAACAAGGTAGGATAAATCGATTGTTGTAAAAAATGGTATTTTTAGGAAGCAACGGGGTATACCACCTCCCTTCATTTCTTAATAGCAAAACATGGGATTTTTAAAGCGAGTATTTCGGGTTCTAGTCATCTTCATCGTGATATTGTTTTTGGTGTATTGGTTTGGTCCACAAGTAGACAAACCCAACCTAGATACGACTTTGCCCGCTGTCTCATCCAACTTGATGGAGTTGCAAAAACAAATTGATACCCGGGAAGCTGCCATGGACAACGTGAAGCCTGACAACCAAGCACGAATTGTTTGGTATGATAGTATTCCTTCAAAAACACCCTATAGCATTGTGTACCTCCATGGATGGTCAGCCAGCCAAGGGGAGGGGAGTCCTTTGCATATGGACACCGCTAAAAAATATGGTTGTAACCTCTATTTGCCGCGATTGGCTGGGCATGGCCTAGAAGAAGCCGAGCCCATGCTCGACCTTACTGCAGACGCTTTGATTACTTCGGCTAAAGAGGCGATAGCCGTTGGGAAACAGCTAGGAGAAAAAGTAATTCTCATGTCCACCTCTACCGGATGTACGCTGGCCTTGCATTTGGCGCAAGAGGATAAGGATATTGCTGGAATCCTGCTGTACTCGCCGAATATTGCCATTTTTGACCCCAACGCTACCTTGCTTTCCAAACCTTGGGGTTTGCAGTTGGCACGAATGGTCAAAGGTGGAGACTACCACATTTCAGAATCTACCGAAGAAGAGAAAAAGTATTGGACGTCCAAATATCGGGTGGAGGCTTTGACCCACTTGCAGGTATTGGTGGATGAAACCATGAAGCCAGAAACCTTCGAAAAAATAGACCAACCTATTTTTATGGGGTATTTTTTCAAAAACGACTCCATTCAAGACAAGGTAGTTTCCGTTCCGGCGATGTTGGAAATGTATGACCAATTGGGAACTGCGGATGCATTAAAACGAAAAGTTGCCTTTCCCGATGTAGACAATCATGTGATTGCTTCTTATATGACCTCCAAGGATTTGGAATCTGTAAGAAAAGAGACATATGCGTTCTTAGAGGAAATTTTGGAGTTGAAACCCAAACCACCGATGATGGAAAAAGATAGTATTCTATCCAATCCAGAAAAAGAACCGATGGAAAGCCTTTAGGCCCTACACGTGCTGGTCAATTAAAATGACATTGCCGTCTGGGTCCACAAAAGTAATGCTGCCTGGACCAGAACTTCCGGGTTCTGTCTCGCTCATTAAGGCTACCTCATTTTCTTTCAAGTGACTTTCAATTTCCCGTACATCATTAAAATCCGTTAGCGGTTGGGCACTGTTGTCCCATCCGGGGTTAAAAGTGATGATGTTGTTTTCAAACATGCCTTGAAAAAGCCCGATAAGGGTATCCTCATTTTTCATGATGAGGTAGTTCATTTCGGCTTGTCCTGCAAAAACGCTGAACCCTAGAGTTTCGTAAAATAATTTTGACTTTTCAAGGTCTTTGACACTGAGGCTAATGGAAAATGCGCCTAATTTCATATCGTGATTATTGGTTTTGTTGTTGTGCTTGAATTTACGGGATTTTCGGTAAAGATGGTAAAGTATTCTACCAAGTGATAGGTACCCTCCGCATTCACTTTGCTAGAGATGTGTCCAAAAATGTATTGGAAATTTGGAATACGTTTCGGATGAATTTCAAATAATCGATTCCAAAGGTATTGCTCACGATGGCAATGGTCATTTTTTGTTCGGGGTAGACCACCAGACGACAGACCGAGCCGGTATTGCCTCCCGTATGACTCCAAAAGGCGCGTCCTTTTTTATCCTTGGATACACCCCAGCCCATGCCATATCCAGTCGTTTTTCCAGAGGGTAAGGGAAGGTCTTCCAAAACTATCTGCTGGGTTTCAGCTTTTAAGAAGGTGCCTTGTGCATAGGCGTTTCCGAATTGGACCAAATCCTCAGAGGTGCTGAGAAGGCCACCGCAAGGCATTTTCATATATAGGTTTACGTATTCTGCTTCTTGGATTTTCCCTTTTCCATTGGAACTGAAAAAACCTGAAGTGGTCAAATTTTCATATTCGGCAGTATCGGGAAGCGTATGCGTAAGGCCCAAAGGTTGCGTAACGTAATTAGCCAAAAGGATTTCAAACGGCTTTTGCGCGGCTTTTTGCAAAGCAAGCCCTAGCAGATTGTAGCCATAAGAACTATAACCGTATTCAGTACCGGGCTCAAAACGCAATTTTGATTTTTCGAAGAAACGAAGGCCCTCTTCAAGAGAAAGCGGTTCTTTGTTTTCTTTTTCCCCGCCGCGGTAGTGTCGGATTCCAGCGCGATGCATCGCGAGTTGGCGCAAGGTGAAATCGTGTTTCTTTTTCGGAAAGTTGGGTACATGATCATATACACTTGCATTGAGGTCTACCATTCCTTCCTCGTACATTCGTGCAAGCAAGGTAGCGGTAAACGGTTTGGAAATACTGGCAATGCGGAAAAGTGTTTCACTAGGGTCAATTTGGGTTTTGCCGGCCAAGTCACTATGTCCAAATCCTTCAGACCAGACTAAGGAATCTTGAATACTTACTGAAATGGAAAGCCCTACGATACCTTCTTCCAAAATCATGGTTTTGATGATTTCTCGGGATTTTTCGACTCTTGTATCGGTTTGGGCAAACAGTGTTGAAACACTGCACAAAAGCGTGGTTGTAAAAAGGAAGGTTTTCATAGGGTTATCTCATTTAAAACAATTGGCCAAATCGTGTCCCTAAATCTCTCCTTGAACACTCCAAAATGACCAATTTTCGCAACCTGAAAATTTTTGGGTTGCAGAAGTATTGATTTCGTTTCTGCGTTTTGATATTGATGGGTCATCCATTGTACAGCTGACAAAGGGGCTAAATCATCATCGGCAATGCCAAATGCGGAAATAGGCGTTGTTATCTTTTGGTAATGTAATTCCGTTATGGAACTATCGCTCATGAGGTAGTCAGGATGTTTGCCCCAATTGCGCCATTGGTTGGCCATATTTTTAGGAAGGTTTTCCATACCGCTAATTCTTTTGGCGTTCAAATAGCCGAAGAGGTTCAACACCACCGGAAAAAGAACGTACCAATTGAACCACATTTTTAGTCTACCTACACCTTTCCAAAATTTCCAATAGCCTGATTGGGCAGCAATCAAAACAATTTGGTCAAGTTTTTGGGACGATGCTGCGAGGCCAATCAACTGCCCGCCAATACTGTGACCTAGCACCACCTTTTTCGCATTCGGATAATGCTTCAATGCATATTGGATAACATGCTCTAAATCATTTCGACCCCAATCTGCCGCGTTGTTGTCAAGTTCTTTGATAGGTTTGTTTAACGATTGGCCAATGCCATTGTAGTCAAATGTGATTACCGAAATCCCGTTGTAAGCCACAAATTGCGCAAATTTTTGGTAATACGCCTGTTTTACACCCGTGGCAGAAGCAATAATGAGGATGGTATCGTTTTGAGTACCTTCAAAAAGCGTTCCGGATAAGGTTTCCATACCGGATGGAATTTCGATTTCTTTCATATGTTCTAATGACCGGTGATGGTTTTAGGTAACGGATAAATCTTTGGTGAACACATAAGCTTGCAAGAACCCGCTTAATTGAAAATACAAGGATATTTTCATAAACCAAGCCTGTAATGCAAAAGATTCCGTGAGGTTTTATCGTAGGATATGCGAAGGGCTGCTGGGAAAAGCAGTTGCCTATTGTGTGCTAAACATTATCTTTTCTTATCTGTAATTCCAATTTTGAGTAGAAAACAACTTTATACTCTTTATCCGTAAACAGATATTTACCTAAAAGCTGATTAGTTTCAAAGCGGGTGCCAAATTTGAATTAAAAATAGTTGGAGGGGTTACCTCTTATTCCGATAGGAATTATTGTGATTTTGTCGAGTCTGATTTTTTGGTATCACCATTAAGGCCCAACCCTGATATTATTTCATTTGCGATCATTGACATACCTAGATCGTTTGGGTGACCCGCAACAGCCCTAGATTCAATTGTTGAGATATTTCCATTTTTGTCTCTATATGTATTTCCGATTTTATTTTTATACTTCGTCCTAATATATTTTGAAATATCAACTAGCTGACATCCTTTTGAAGTCGATATTGCTTTTTTTATTATTGGCATATTATCATCAATCCCGTACCAGCCATAAACCCATAAAATTTCCGCATCAGGACATTTTTTAGTAAACCATCGAAGTAATTTTTTTATATCCTTGAATAAGGTTTCACGTTTATCTTTTGAATTAATATTGTCTCCTAGTTGGATAAGTATCAAGTCTTCTCTTCCATTAATTTCAGTTGCTACAGAATCTCTTAAAAATGCTTTGCGCATTTTAGATGTTGTGCTTCGTTCCCAATAGCCACCCGCAAACCTAGTCATCTCAAGAGGTTTGTTTTGTTCGGATATTGCTTGTTTTACCTTAAAAAAATAGTCAGTATCGATGTCGCTTGAAGCCATGCCATGAGTGCCAAAACCCTGAGTTAATGAATTGCCAAGCACGAAAACTTTGTTATAGGCTTTTTGGGAAAAAGAATTACTAATAACTAGCAATCCGATGATTATCAAAAGATATTTTTTCTTCATTTTGTTTTTATAAGGGTAACGATTTGCGCTATATTTTTTTTCTTGCCTTCGATGAGGGATGGCAATAGTAATGTATAAAATCAAGATTTTCTTTGCCTTTTTATTGATTCTATTGGATACTTTTCCGGATTGTACAAAGGTAATCCACCTATTTAGACAGTCTGTTAAGATACCCTGTTTCTATAGCTTTAGCGAAAACTAATTATTAAAAACTATACTTAATATTTTTACACGTTGATTTTAAGACTTCTTGCACTTCGAATTTTGGAAGTATGCAATCCCAGTAGCTTCACCATAACTACTGAAAAGAACTTTCTCTGTTTCATTGGGCCGCTTCGGATTTGGTTTTAAATGCATATAGCGCAAATGAACCAAGCCAATGTTGGCCGGCGTAGTCCCCATCCGTGATTTTAGAAAGCGAGTAATCCAAATGCTCAGTGGCAAGATTATAGGCGTTATGGTTTTCTTTCAATGGATATAGGCACCAGGCTCTTGAGAAATTCACCCCGTCCAAATGCACCAAGTGTCCATCAGAGCGGTCTTTCACTTGTCCAGGTGCCAAAGACAGGTTTTGAAGGTATAAATCTGGTAAAAATGCTTCTGACCAGGTCGTAAATTCTGCATCTGAAAGTACCTTCCGCATGATGTCCAGTTCTTGCAAACAAGGTGAAAGAAAATCATAGCCACTAGGTTCCCAGCTAATAGGACAATCTTTATCCTCGCTATAAAACCGAATCGCGGCATCCTTGATGGCAGTGGCCAACGCAGTGTTCCCAACGATTTGTGCATAGTCATAGGCGAAACTCATCCCAAAAGCGGTATTGGAATGGGTGCCTACGCGAATGGGATAAACCAGCTTTGGATAGTATTCGATGTATGCCTTGGAAATATAATCTTCCAATGGTTTTAGGGTATTGTACCATTTTTGTGCTAGCGGGTCATCCCACGTGTATAGTTCTTCTTGTAGCTTGAGCAACCAAGCCCAACCATAGGTTCTCTCAAATGATTTACTTTCTCGATTTAAGGAAAAATATGCGACTTCTTTTGTGATGTTTTCAGCAGTAAGGTTTTCATTTAGCATCTGGATGGCTTCTTCTCTTTTGGCCAAGTCGGGGAAGTTTTTTAGCAAATACACCAAGGACCAGTGTCCGTGAACTGCGGAATGCCAGTCAAAACAACCATAGAAGGCAGGATGGTGTTGTTCGGGCATGGCCAGATCGCTTTCTTGGGCAATCACCAATCCAGATTTGTAGGGTAAAGGGTTTTGGATACACTCAAGGGGCAATTCACCGAGGCGATTTGCTTCATTGATATCCAAGGTGATTGTTTTGATAAGCTTTTTCGTTGGGGTAGGAGCGGTTTCCTTTTTGGGTTTATCCTTACAAGAAAATAGGGACAGTATACAAATGCTGATTACTATGGAAAATCTAACGTTCATGGAAGATTGGTTAATGGGTTTAAAGTTAGCAAGAAAGCTGCAATAGCGTGTCACCGCTTCTTCAGTATAGATGGGTCACCCGCATACATTATCCCCTACTTAAGGTAAGAATGCAATCTATCCAAAAGTATCTGGTTGAAATTCTAGGGTTGGAACTCATCTAGAATCATTTCGTTGTTCAGCATGACTCCCGCGGTAGTTCCCGCAGCAACCGCATGGGAAACCGCCCTAAAGGGACTGGCCATATCTCCGCAACTAAAAACGCCATCAACAGTTGTTTTTTGTAAAGTATCCACTTTTATGAGCCCTTGTTCGGTGAGTTCGCAACCCAATTGCTTTGGGATATCACTATGATGTTCAAATTCAGGTCTGGCATAGGCTGCTTTAAGGGAAAAGGTAGAACCATCGGAAAACACCAGTTCTTCCAGTTTTCCTTGGTCATGTTTCAAAGCGGTAACTTCTTTTTCGATGATGGGAATGGTATGCTTTTCCAGTTTTTGAAGTTGTTCTCGGGTAAAAGTTGCCTTTCCATTGGTGAAAATAGTTAGGTCCTTCGTCCAGTTGCGGATGAGTTGTGCGTAGTGAAATGCCATATCACCACTGGCCAAAATACCTGTTTTTTGATGGCTCACTTCGTATCCGTGACAGTACGGGCAATGGATGACAGAGATTCCCCAGCATTCTGCAAAACCCGCAATGTTGGGCATAACGTCTTTTATTCCCATGGCAAGAATGAGTTTTTTGGCCCTAAAAGAATGGTTTTGTTGCGTGGTGATTATAAAAGCGTCTCCTACTTTCTTGGCCGCGATGGCCATTCCAGGGTAGAATTCAACAGTGGGGTATCGCCCAACCTGTTCTTTGGCAACTGTTGAAATTTCTTCAGGCGTTTTTCCATCCTGCGTGATGAAATTGTGGGAATGGGGTGTTTGCCTGTTGCACGGTTTTCCACTATCTATAACCAAAACATTTCTCAAAGCTCTACCTAAAGCCATGGCAGCGGAAAGACCTGAATAGCTTCCTCCAATGATAATTACATCAAATGTGTTGTTTTTCGTCATAGGGGCATAGGTTGAAAAGGAAGCCAAAGAAAAGGGCAGTGCTAACATTGTGGCCGCATAACCACTATATTTTATGAACCTTCTTCGTGTTGGGTCGTCCATTGTTGCACGGGTAAAGATAACCAAATACTTTTTTATTGCGACATTGTTGCAATAAGGAATTAAGTGGAAAAAGGAAGTGTTTCAACACAGAAAGCTACGTTGACCTAGATTGTGGCAATTACGTTTGTTGTTTGATATGGTTAGAGCTGCTGAAAAACCATATTCATTTGGTCCGTTTAATTCCGGCCAGTTCTAAAATGAAGGAAGCTAAGAAAAAAAAATCCCAGGTATGGTCATTTCTAGGCAACGGTTTCTGTTTCGGTCAGTTCGAAAAAACGATGGATTTTGGTCAGTAACTCGCTTTTTGATGTGTTTACGTTCAGCACGTTGTAGAATGGATTGTTTATGGACTTATCAATTAATTTTCCGTTTCTGATTTTCATTAAGTGCGGAAACCCACTATACGTTTTGAGCGCATACAGCGCTTCAGAAATACATTCCTCGTTGTACGCTGATTCAACTTTTCTTCCATTTAGATAGACGATTTCTATGCTGTTGGTCAGATTCGGTAGGATTTCATCCTCAATGAACTTTTTTGAATTCTTCCGATTGTTGTAACAGAAAAAGTTCTTTCCATGATTCTCGATTAGAAACGTCCTATATTTTTTTTCGAACTTTTTTCTTTGGAAATGCCCCATCGGAACAAGAACCAACATGGCGGGCAAGAATAGAATTGATAATGCAATTCCAATTAGCACTGCTGCCATTAGTCCAAATATGTTGTAGATATATTTCAATTTCCCAAATGTGACCTAATGGTATTGGCAATAGACATTTCTGTTTACGAGTAATCATTTAACCCATACAGCAGCATTCTCTGAAGGCCCTATTGTTTATCGTTTTAGTGGTTTATGATTTTCAAAATATCTTCCCTAGTCCGTTTTAGTTCGTCAATCTTCCTCTCAATGATTTTTAGCTTTTCTTTTAAAACCTTGGTTTTGTCGATACACTCATTTGGGTTTGCATCTTTCAAATGAAGTAATTCTTTTATTTCCCTTAACGTAAATGAGAAACGTTGAAGATGTTTTATCAATTGTATCCTTTTGACGTTCTTATCTCCGTAGTCCTTATAATTGTTCCACTCAAATGGCCTAGTTATATTGGTCAACATCCCTTTACTTTCATAGAAACGTATCGCATCTCTTGAAACTCCAGTTGCCTTCGATAACGTACCAATTTTCATTTTTTTCATGTTTTTACTTGACCATGGACCATAGTCCATGGTTTAGATTTGTGAAAAGTACAAAAAACCAAAATTATGGGTAAGCCAAAAATTGCAGTCTTGACAGGTGTGACCAGCGGAATAGGAAAGGAAGTTGCTTTAGGATTGGTGAGAATGGGTTACGAATTGTTCGTCATAGCAAGAAATGCTGAAAAGTTCGAAAGTCTGAAACAACAAGCCGTAATAATCGACAAAATGGCTTTGTTGCATTTTTATCAAGCTGATTTGTCGTTGGTAAAAAGTACCACGACGGCCTTGACTCGCATAAAAGAGGATATGGTCAGCATAGATCTCTTGTATCAATCTGCAGGACTTATTCCCAGTAAGATAGAGCTTACCTCGGAAGAAGTTGAAAAAACCTTTGCGGTCAGTTATTTAACGCGATACCTAATATTAAAAACCCTGTTGCCGTTGATTTTAAAGTCAAATGACAAAATGGTTTTGAATATGGCTGGTGCTGGCCAAAACGGTCGGATAAACTT
Organism: Bacteroidota bacterium; assembly: GCA_039027495.1. Classification (GTDB taxonomy): domain Bacteria; phylum Bacteroidota; class Bacteroidia; order Flavobacteriales; family Flavobacteriaceae; genus Flagellimonas. The sequence goes on along the minus strand of JBCCKH010000011.1, from coordinate 146,635 downwards.
TGAAGACATTAACTTTCAAAATACCAAATTCAGCCCGATAAGGGTGGTGAAACAATTTCAGCAGGCGAATGATGCGCTAATACTTTATGTACAAAATGTATATAAAAAAGATGGCTTAAGGGTATATTGCTTTAGACCAGGATTAGTGGACACCGGAATCCATAAGGGGTGGCCAAAACGCCTACGGTTTTTTATCACAAAAGTTTTTGGGGCTTTTTTTATGGTTTCCGCGGAAAAAGCAGCAAAAATTCCTTTGGATGTTGTCTCAGGTACAATTCAGACGGATGGAATTTTGGTAAACGAAAAAGGCAAGGCCGTTAAACCCTCAAAATTGCTGGCCACAACGGATTATCAAAATCGGGTTATTCAAATGAGTGAAGAATTGTTAAAACCGTTAACGTGAAAAGTGCTAAAACCAATACTTTAAAGTTTTGCGAATAAGGAACATTCTTCCTTTTTAAGCCTTGGTCTTACTTCCATTTTGTACGGTTAACGAGTAGTATTTTGGGTCTTCTGTCTGCCCTTTTCGGTCATGGCGAAATCACTTCTTCGTTTCATGGTTTTGATAAATTCCACTTTTCTGAACCGCAATGCGCTCCAATCGGCATCAATGGCCACTTGTCTCACGGCCTCAAAACCATATTTTCCGAGTATTTGCCACCCGTTATCCCTATTGATTTCTGACTTGTACTTCTTGGATGTTTTTTTGGGATAAGCGTACCAAACCACCCCATCACCCCTTAGGTTTTCATCAATTTGTGGTGTAAGGGTACTGATTTCATGCTCTTCCTTCACAAAGATTAAAACGAATTCAATTTCACTAACCTTTTGCATATCCGTTTTCAAAACTGCAAAGTCTCTGGCTTTGTGAAGCTCCTCTTCAAATTCTGCAGGGTGACTTAACACAAGAATCTGCTTATGGTCTCTGAAATTTAGCTTTTTGAATAGTGGTGTTACGGTCATTTTTCCAAATACTTTTGTTCACAGGTTCCGACACGTTTTATTTCGTCTATTTCCAACAGTTGCACGTTTCTTGCTTTTAAAGTAGCAAATTACTTGTAAAGAAGTTGGCTGTGCTGATGTGTATTTCGAGAATGCAACCTAGGCATGGGTTTGAACCTTATTTGCTACTACATTGGTTTTAAGATTCTCTAAGGTTTTTATTCCTTAACTAATTCCTTGAGCATTTTTCGAACGGTTTTACTCAGTAGGTTGGGTGTTTTCGGGCCACTTTGGTTGGTTATGATGGAAATGCCCAGGCCATGTTTCGGAAAAATAAAGAGCCAATTCTGGGTTCCAGTTGTTCCCCCATGATGATTGAAAGATGTACCATACTTGTCTTTCCATATCCTCCAAAAGTAGGACACCCTTAGTGTTCTGTCATCCTTATAAAGAACCCTATGGGATTCGGAAACCACTGGGTTATTATTGTCCAGTTGTAGTTCTATGTATTGCATCAAATCGATAAGTGTCATTCGCATTCCACCACCTGTAGCCCAAAGGGGATTTAGTTGGTTGGGCGAAAGGGTTTCGTTGTTCATCCAATACCCGCGAGCAAGCCTTTCCCGTTGTTTGGGGTTCAGATTGATTCCTGTGTCCAACATGTTGTACTCCTCCGTGAAAAGTTCCTTTAACAACACATCAATACTTTTGTTGTAAACGGTTTCGAGAATATGGCCCATCAATTCTGCTCCGGTATTGGAATACGAATAGGTCGTACCCGGTTCTTCTGTAATGGAAACCTGATTCAAATCCTCCAAAAACATTGCTTTGTCATACGATTCTTCTAGCGCTAGATAGGTGCTGGGAACACTTTCGTTTAAGTTTTGGAACACGTCGCCCATTTCTTTAGGCAAAAACATGGGCAAACCGCTGGTGTGGGTAAGAAGGTGCTGTACGGTGATAGGTTTGCCATTGTATTCTAGATTTGGGTAATTCCCTTTCAAATACATTCTAACATCGTCTCCCAACTTGAGTTTTTGGTACAATACAGCCTTAGCGACCAAATAACCCGTGAAGGTTTTGGTAACCGAACCTACTTCATAAATGGTTTCATCATTGGGCAGGTTACCTTTGCCTTTCTCCAGTTCTCCAAAATGTCCGGTGTAGTAGTGACTATCCTTGAAAACCCCGATGGAAACTGAAGTTATATTCTTGTTTTTTAAAAACTGCTGCCCTTTATTTTGAATGACTTTTGGTATCAAATCATATGCTTCAACCTCTTGTGAAAACAGGTTTGGAACCAAGGTGATTGAAAACAGTAATGAGGTGAGGAAAGCGTATTTCATTTTGTTTTTGGCAGGTATTTCAAAAATTGAACCAATGTCGTTCTTTTACAAGGGAAATGATGTGCATTCCATTTGGTTGAAGTGCGAATCATGACCACAATGATACAATTTTATCCTCTCCTGTCGTACTCCATGTAAGCAGCTGTTTTTTCAGCAATGGCTTTGCCATGGAGTTTTTCTACTATGTGAAAGGATACATCAATCCCAGCCGAAATTCCCCCTGATGTGAAGATTTTTCCTGAATTCACGAAGCGTTTGTCTTTTTGCGGAATTCCAGTGGGCACTAATTCCTGTAAATGGTCATATACCAAATGGTGGGTACAATACGGACGTTGATGTAACAAGCCCAACACGGCCAATAGCCTTGCTCCAGAACAAATACTTACCGTGATTTCAGTATTTTGATGAACTTTGGATATCCAATCCAGTGTGTTTTGGTTTTGCATCAATTCTCTAGTGCCCGAACCACCTGATATAATCAAAATATCTAGCTTAGGGCAGTTCTCATAGTCATAATCTGGGTTTACGGATAGGCCGTTCACTGCCGATATGGGTTCTAGGGATTCGCCAATCGTAAAAACATCGAATAGACCAAAGTCATTTATTTCGGAGGTCACCGCAAAGACTTCAAAGGGCCCTGCAAAGTCCAGTACTTCGGCACCATCAAAAATCAATATGCCCACGTTTCTTTTATCCATCGATTTACTTTTGTGTGGACAAAAGTAGCTAGGATATCACAGGAATAAAAGGACAATAGAGCGTAGTATTGAGCCAAAATTTGTCTAGGACTTACTTTTAGTAAGACCTTGGATTTACTTATTGTGTTATTTCACTAACAGCGCGAATGGCTGAACGAGCGGCGGTATGCACACTGCTCCAATCTTCTCCTTCGGTATATGCCGTGCCCGCAAAAAAGAGCTTATTATCCACGGATTCTCCCAGCGTTCGCACCCTTCTCCAATTTTCTTGGTCGTACACATAAGCACCCTGGGCAAAAGGTTCCGTATTCCAATTCTGTGAAATGTGTTTGATATAGGTTGAAGACGCCTGACCTTCAAATAACGCATCTAGTTCGTTTAGTATGTAGGCAATCAGCTCGCTGTCGGGTAACTGCCGGTAGGGTAGGGTTCCCGAACCCACTGTGAATAATCCTAAAACGTGGCGGGTTGATTCCTGTCCATAAGCTGCATCGTAGTATAGTTTTTGACCTGCCGACTCAGGCGTGATATCAAATCCAATTGCGGTAGGATAAAATTTTTGGGAAAATTCGATGAACGCTTTAAAACCATCCCATACGGTTACCTTGCTTAGCGCATCCAATTTTTTGTCGGGTAGGGGTGGTACAAACGAAATTGAATCCCTTTGCATCAACTTTACAGGTATTGTAACGATGACTTTGTCCGCTAGAAACTCATGATTGGATGTGTTGACTCGAATTTTTTCTCCAGAATAATCGATTGCCGTTACCACCTCGTCGTAGCTTATGTTGTTTTGTATGGATGGCACAACATATTCCTCGAAAAAGTCAAGCCAAGAGGCGCTAATGAACTTTTGGTCAATGGTAAAGCCCAGGGCTTCCATGGAAACCTGTTGACCTTCGTAAAGAGCAGTATCCGTATTGGGATTATAAGGGGTGGTTTTGGTGTTCACCTGAACGTTTGAATCATTTACAATTTCATCGAATACCTCTCGCTCTACATGCAGCCATTCCGCACCCAGCGGTATTGGGAAATCCGCAAAGTCAAGCGTTGTTTTCATCCGACCGCCATAGGCGGCGGAAGCCTCCAAAATTTGGAAATCTATACCTTGTTGGTTGAGCAAATACCCTGCGGTCATTCCAGCAGCACCGGCGCCTATGATCAGTACAGTTCCTTCAAAGTCGGTTGAGGAAAGGGTATTGTCAGATGTGCATGATGCCAAAATGGATTGATACGGCAGGCTTATGCCCAATAGGCTGCACAATTTGATGAATTCGTTTCGGGTCATATTCTTTATTTCCAATTAGATAATGCAGTAAGCGGATTTGGGGGGCAATATACTTTTTTCTGCATTCCGTACTTGGTAGAAATAAAAAAGTTTAAACCCGATGAGCGGGCTATCTAAAATCTAGAAATAACTGCACCGACTGGCATCCATTAAGGCATACAGTTGTTGTGTCAATTGTATTTAACCTGCTATTCGTTGATTTTCCGCATTAAAAATGCTACGAAATCTTCACCGTTGGTATCATCAAACAAAATGGGATTTCCATAGGCAGCCACGTTGGCGACACCCGCAGCATCTGCAAAGGCTTTGATTTCCCTAGCGTGAAAGGGATGATGATAAAAACTTCCTGTAGTCAACGGTTCGTTGTTATGCCCTCCCGTGTTGGCAACCCAAATCTCTGGGTCATCTGAAGACAAGAGTGTAAGCATATCCACCTGTTCCCGATAGGCTTCAACCTCAAAGGTTTCGTATTCTTCTTGGGTCGTTACGCCGTAAAAACTGTATAGCGTATCTTCTCCTACTTCTTGCACAATATCGTCCAAAGAAGTTCCGAACTCATCAAAAACATCTCCAAGCCACCGGGTTTCAATGTCCAAGCTGGACTGCGTGGCATTCAAGGCAATTCCTTTTACTCTTGTACTTTCTTGAAGCACCGGATCAGTACTGTTTGCCGCTCGTAAATCATTGTTGGAGGCCAACCATAATGCAGTAGAGGCACCAGCAGAAGTTCCGAACAGCACAATGTCGTTTTTGTCGATATTCAATTCGTTGTGAATGTATCGTATGTACTGTAATCCTCTTTTTGAGTCGTTCAAGCTTTTTAGAACGCCTGCACCATCTCCAGTTTCTATTAGTCTGTAGTTCAGGGTCGCGACCGCAATTCCGTTGCTCAACAACTGAACCACCTCTGCATCAAAATTTTCATTATAGATAAAGCCTTTGTCGCCTCCTGTGAACCCTCCTCCGTGGATGAAGATCACAAGACCTGTCGGACTGGAACTGTTGGGCAAGAAAATATCAAACTTGGTTTTGTCATATTGGTCATAGGATATGTCCGGAGCAAACAAGGCGTCAACCCCTTGCAGGTTAATAGGTGAGCTGGAAAACTCCAACTCTATCAATGTATCTTGAGCATCTGGTAGGAAGGTGGTTGCTTCATCATCGCTACAGGACGTTACGGTTGCCAAGGCCAGAGCCAAAAGGCAGATGGTTGATTTGGTGTTCATAGCATGGTATTTCTCACTTAGACGATAGAAACCGCAAAGGGTTTAATTGGGTTTCCAATAATCAAACGATTCCAATCACAATTCGTTGTGTGGACGAATCCCAAAAGCAGAAAATAAGCACCCTGTGGAAATAACTTGAAACTCACAGTACAGCCACGCAAAACGGATTGCTTTTTACCATTCGAACACCTGGCTTCTTTATTTCAGCTCATACATATCAATGAACTTCTGATCTAACGCAAGGGAATCCTTATATTTTTTTCGAAGCTCGTATAGACTTTTGGTAAGTGTTTTTACAACCGGGGCATATTCTGGATTGTGATATTCATTTTTCATTTCATGGGGGTCTTTTTCTCTATCATATAATTCCCATTCATCTATATCATGATAAAAATGAACCAATTTATATTGCTTGTTCACGATACCATAATGCCTTTTCACCATATGTACCGCCGGATATTCGTAATAGTGATAATACACTGCGTCTCTGGTCCATTTGCCTTTTTCACCTTTTAATAAGGGAATCAGGCTTTCGCCTTGCATATCTGAAGGAGGTGTAATTTGAGCTGCCTCAAGCAAGGTTTGGGCAAAGTCAAGATTCTGAACCATTTCGTTTTCAATGGAATTGGGTTTTATTACCCCAGGCCATTTGACCATTAAAGGTGTTTTGAAAGATTGGTCATAGATAAATCTTTTATCAAACCAACCATGTTCCCCAAGAAAAAAACCTTGATCGGAGGTGTAAACGATAATGGTATTTTCGGCAAGACCACTTTCCTCCAAATAGTCCAAAAGCCTTCCTACATTGTCATCAACGGAGGAAATGGTAGCGAGATAGTCCTGCATATACCTTTGGTACTTCCATCGCATTTTTTCTTCCTCGGTCATTTTTGGCCAAAGTGCTTCAAACTCTTGATTTATTTTTTGAAGCGTTGGCTCATATGCACGTTTCTGTTCTTCCGTAGCTCTTCCGTAAGGCCCGTAAAAACCATTCGGGAATTCAATCACTTTAGGTTCGACCAAGTCCCCCATCTTGGCTATTGTTTCCGGTTTTATTTTGCTATCGTGATTGTACATCATGTGCTTTAGCAAATTCATTTCCGCAGTTTTTGCCGCGGTTCCTCTGTTGCTGTAATCATCGAACAAAGAAGCCGGTTCTGGGTATTTTTTTGAAGAAAACTCCGCGAACTTATCTGCTCTGGGCCACCACGGTCTGTGGGGTGCTTTGTGTAAATACATCATCATAAAGGGTTCTTCGGCTTTGGCCTCTCTTTTAAGCCAATCCAAGGATAAATCAGTGATAATATCGGTAACGTACCCTTCAATGTTCTGTACTTCTCCGGACGTGGTAATAAAGTCTGGGTTGATGTAATTGCCTTGACCGGGAAGTATCATGAACTCATCCACTCCTTTAGGGCTGTTTCCAAAATGTAACTTTCCGAACATGGCGGTTTTGTACCCATTTTTCTGAAAGATTTGAGGGAAGGTGGTTTGTGTGGTATCGAATGGAAAACGATTGTCAATCTTTCCGTTGATATGATTGTGTTTTCCAGTAAGTATGGTTGCCCTTGAGGGCGCGCAGATGGAGTTGGTCACACAAGCATTGGTGAACAACATCCCATCATTTGCTATTTTATCAATATTGGGCGTTTCTATGAGTTGACTTCCATATGCACTAATCGCCTGATACGCATGATCATCGGACATAATGAAAATGATGTTGGGCCTTTTCGCTTTTTTGGGAATTTCCTTGGTCTTGTATCCGTAATAGAATACCAATAGGGTAACACAAATTGCGGTAAAAACTGTTTTCATGTTTTATTCTTTTCTGATGATTGAGAAACTGATATGGGAATTTCCCGTATCTGGACTTACATATAGTACTCTGTCTTTTTTAGTGCCATTGCAGGTACTCTCATTACAGAGATAAGAACCTCCCGCAAGTCTAATTTCTCCTTTTATATTTTTTGAAGTGGTGATGTCCCAAGTGTTGCCTACAACGTTTACGCCTATCACAGGAAATATTTGAGTGGTATCCGCGATTATGGTCATTGTATCTGCATTCGCATAGACCCAATATTCATCATAAGCAGGAAGTTTGGCATTGGCCCAATTACAATAGGCAAGCGCATCGTTAAAACTCACCTGTGTTATGGGGTTATTTGATTTGGCTTTGGTTTTTCCGTCGGGAAATCTCCAATTTGCCCCTTTAACTATCTCATATTCAAAAACCGTCTTTTGAACAAATGACCAACCATACCGTTCTGCATCCGTTACATAATTCGTCTCGGCAATGAAATTGGAAAATTCTTTTACTGAAACCCCTTTCATGTTTTTATCTAAAGGAGTGCAAGCTGTGCTTATCAATAGCATAAAAACACAACTTGCCATTAGGGTAAATGCAATATTTGAAATTGGCATTTTCATTTTGTAACGTCCATTATTATCAATAAGGATTCCATCACATAATTTTGAAATAGAAAATGCAATGTATTGAATTCAAATAACTTGTAAGACTTGATGGCTGAACGGGCTTTTAAAAGGGTAAATCTTGTTCTTCAGCTGCCAGACCATCCACCAAATATTGACTTTAACATCCACTTTTTTATTGGAAAACCGAACAACTTCTCGAATATCCTTTATTTTCCAATTTGAACCAAGGTGAGGGAGCTTTTAAAAGCTATCCCATGGTTCTTTAGAAAAAAACATCGGATTTATTTAAAATCCATTTCCAGTCGCATTCAAATGCAAAGTGCCTAATTGTATTTCTTCCTTGCCTAAAAGCGATACTTTTCAATAATGTTTTCCACCTCATCTACCTGGGGTGGTGGTGTAAATACCCTAAAGTTTTCACATTTGGTCCATCCATCCCATTTTTTCCACTTGCCACCGGTATCTAGCGTTGTTCTCATTTTCACCAGAGCATCTTTTATGTTGATGGCATAGTCCTCGTAGGTCTTCTGGTCTTTCACACCACTTCTTACATATTCTGCATAGTGCACCACAGCTTTGAGCAAACGAATATTGTCCAAATAAAGGGTGGCCGGAAATACAATTTGGTCGTCATAAACCAATCGGGATTCTTCCGGAACCAATGCCTTCGCTGTGATGGCTGTTTGCAATGATGCCTCTGCCAATCCGATGGCTTTTAGCGCTTTTGCTTTATACTCCGATAATTTTAGTTCCTCATGCTCAAGGTTATTAAGGGTAATGACCGAAAACGTGGTGACTTCCTTATATCCTGCCAAAACGGTATGGGCTTCATTAAGCAGCTTTAGGCTATTGACCACCAATGGACTTGCCTTCTCCCCAAAATATCGGCTGGTCCATTCGGTATAAAATGCGTCGGGGTCAAATGCTTCCGGATTCCATGCCAACCTCGCGCACACTTCTAAATTTAGGATGAAGTGTTTGAAATCTTGTCCGTTGACAAATATATTGTGGGTCATTTCCCTGGAGACAGCTTCCTTGACTGCCGCAGCAATCTGGTGGACCAAGGGGTCCTGAATAACATGATTCAACCAAATACCCGCGTGAACGTAAATGCCAAAATCATATCCTTTTTGGCGCTCCGGCCATTCCCTGAAATCACCTCCATAGTAATCTGCCCAAAGCATTTGGATATCCTTATTGGGTACAAACTCACCGCTTTGCCACATAGGGCGACCCTCACGCCAAAGATCACAAACTACCGTTGAACCGGGACTGTGTTCGTCTATTAAATCTTTTAAGCTCTGGAACATTTTGGTCATTAACGGCCCTGCCTTGATACCTGCATTTTTTTCTTTTTCACAAGAATATCCGTAATCGTAGATTGGGTGTCGTGGACGTGCCAAAAAGATGTCTCCTTTTTGAAGCGGGGTTTTGGTCAGATAATATTCATAAACTTCCATCCAATGATCATGATGTTCGGTAAGACAGATTTTATCAAAGTCAATATGCTTGAATTCCCAACCAAGATACATGGGTATTTGCACCATCATACCTTTACTATGTGCATAGTCAAAAACTTGGTCTAGCAATTCAAGGTCGGTATGGTACTCCGTCATGTTTTTGTAGTAGTCCCAAACCCAGAACTCCGGTCGGCCCATGAGGTCATGGGCGTCAATGTAGTTATAGCGAAGTCTCGATAGCGAGTTTATGATTTCTTTCCAAGTGTCAAATTCGACAATGAGTTTTCGACCCTTCCAATTGGCTAGCATGTCATCGTCATTATCAAAGTAGCCCCGCATGGGAAATACCGGGGGTTTTTCGCGAAAAGAAAGGTGGGGGATATCGAACCTTTCAGGCGCCTTCGGTTTTTTGTCCGTCCAGTATTCAAAAGCGTCTATCCCCAGAACTCTTTCTGAGAATTCATATACCCCATAATAGGTTCCCCTATCATCAGCTCCAGCGATATAGAGCGCCTTTTGGGATTGGGTGCTATTGAATGGAAGGGTTTGCAACACGAAGGTCTCTGGTTCTATTTCGCTTTGAAAAAAATCACTTTTCTTTTCAGTAAATAGTTTGTTGATAAGCTGATTTGATTGTTTTGTTCCAATGATGATGACTCTCTCATAATCCTTCTTCAAGGATGTGGTACTTGCTATTAGTATAACTTCTTCATCTGGATAAACATGTAAAATATCTGATTTTAGGTCGTTGGCGGCGTTACGTTCGACTGCGGTCGCCTTTTCACCATATAGAATGGCCGTTTGGCCATTTGAGGTAATCGTTGAAAAAAAGAGGATAACTACCCAAAAAAACCTTTTCATGTTTTGCTTAATTTAAACTACGATATCTTGCTTCAAGGGTTTGAAAAGGTTTATGGTTTTCCAGCGGAAATATTGAACGGTGTTAAGCGCAGTGATGGTACGCACAAACAATGGTTTCGTCTCTCAACTACCAGGCAACTTTTCTCCCTTGGCAGAAAGTTCGGCAATTTTATGTATTCTGTTCCTTCTTGTTTTATCGGTTTTGGCTAGTTTAATCCATCTCAGTACAAAGCGTTTACTTGAGGCATTGATAGCCTCAAAAAACCCCGAAGCGCCCTCATGTTTGTCAAGTTCATTGGAAAGGTCTTTTGGAACAATCAGATTATCCACATCGTCCATAAAGTTCCAAAGTCCATTGGCTTTCGAAACTTCAATGGCCTTCAATCCAGCAGGGTGCATTTTGCCTTCGTCAATGAGTCTTGAGGCCCTTTCTTTATAGGTTTTTGCCCAATGCTCCACCTTCCTTGGCGAAATGAGTTGCATCGTTTTGGTTTCGTCCAGCTTTCGCCTGATACCATCAATCCACCCAAAACATATCAATTCATCGAGCACTTCCCATCGGGAAACATACTTGTTCGGTCTGCTTTTTTTGTAAGTTACCAACCAAACGCTTTCCAGTTGCGTATGGTTTTTCAGCAACCATGACCTTAGTTCTTCTTTTGAAGCAACTTCTACTTTGTCAAATCTTTCAGTTTTAATCATGTACTTTGATGGCCGTAAACGGTTTTGTTCTAAAACCTCGAAAAGTTAAAAAATGTGCTGAAGGCTTGGAAACAATAGGCCCCAATTTTTTCAATAGCATTTGAATATATTACTTTTTGTAGACCTTCCAATCTGTAATTGCCTTGCATTTGTGTTTATAAAAGGTCAAGATACTATCTGTCTTTTCTTTAAAATAGACGTAAACAATTCCACTTCCCCTTTTCCTTTTGTAGGATGGTTTCTTCATGGTATGTTTTGTGGAATACAGCTTGCCAGTCATGGTGTAGCGGATACTACCCGGAAAAAACGAATGGGTTGAAACCTGTTTGCCGCCCATTGGATTGAAAACCCATTCATAGTCTACGCTGTAAACAAAAAGGTCTTCTTTGAGCTGGTTTGACAATCTACGGGTCTCTTCTTTACCGTTTCGATGTGTGCAAGAAGTCAAGAGTCTTATATTTTGCACTTGGTTATCCTATCACTTTCTTTTTTTCCGATAAACGTGAAGTATTTAAACACTCTATTTAACTAAGGTTTATCAATTATGGATCACCCATTCCAAAGCATAGGTATTGACTTCATCCAAATGGTCTATCCATTCTTTTTTGCCCGATGCATCCGTCTTGGTTTCCAGAAAAAAGTGGTCACAATTGGGAAAAACTTTGTAGGTCAAATTGTCTTTTCCCTTTCGCAAAAACTCAAGTTTGGCATAGTCCATATTCAAAATGCTATGGCGGTCTTCTCCTCCGGCGACATATAGAATAGGGATGTCAAGCTTCAGCATGTTTTCCAGGGGAGCAGTTAAGCTGAAAGTACTCCACTTGTAATAGGTTTCCCCAAACCATTCTTTTGAGGTGGATTTCGGTTCTTTGTATATTTTTTCATACTCCGTGTACAACGAATCGATGTTGGCCTGAGCCGCTTCATTTGATTTTTCACCCATAAAGGCGGCCACCCTTTCCCTAAGGATAAAATCATACAAGTGATTGAGTGCATTGCCCATCATTGCGATGACATGGGTCACGTTTTTGTTTCGTACCGCAACGGCGGGAGCCACTTGAGAACCTTCTGAATGGCCCCAAATGATTAGGGTAGAGCTATCGACATTCAATTTTTGTAAGGCGTCATTAATGACGAGGTCCGCGGCATTGGCCCTCCAGTCCAGACTATATTTTTCCTTGTATCCTTCGCGCATCGGATACTCTTTTCGGCCTGATGGCGTGATACGGATACTATCCACGAGCGGCGTATTGGGTTTGCTGATCAGCACCACATGATAGTCTTTGCTCATTGCATTCAAATTCAAGGTAATGCCACTGGAATATCGCCCATTAGGGTTTTGAAAGTACAGCGGCAGATTGGTAGAGCCCTGCAGATAAACAAGCAAAGGCTTACGTGCGTCAATGGTATTCTTGTACACGTGATAGTCCACTTTGCCTAGATCTTCGTCATCAATTTGAATGGTTTGCCAATTTTTGGTGATATTCTCGTGTTGTGCAGTCGCCATTTTTGAAAGCGCAAAAACGAGAAGAAGAAAACAAAGTGTTTTTTTCATTGAGGTGGGTTTCGGCTTTTACCAAATATCCATTATTTCCGAAAAATAAGGGTGTACTTCGGCTGTTAATCGCTCCCTGAATTCTTCCTCTGTCAACTTATCTTTCCATGATTCATCATATTTTATGATAAAATCATTCAGTGGTTTCAAAACCGCATTCCCTAGGGAGTCAATCAGCTGCGCCCCTGCTTTGGTGAACTTCATTTGGTAGAACCCATAGGTGTCGGGTTGCATATCATAATAGTGCGCATCAAAATCTGAAAGGGTTTCGTACTGTAAATTTGGAGGAGGATTATCCAGACTAAAATCCACCAAATGGGTCACGTACTTCAGCTCATTCGGTTTTTTGGATTTGTAAAACGAATACAACCCCATATTGGCGTGAATCTCTTCCAACCAGCGGCTCATGGAATAGCCTTCTTGATTTTCAGGGTCTTGGAAGCTATGGGTCAGCTCATGAATGGATAGTTTGTCGAAAAAGAGTCGCATATCAAATGCTCCCTGCGCGTTGGTATAGGTCTTTACCAAATCGTGGGTCATTTCTTCCGGAAAGCTTTTAATCATTTCTTCATACCCCAACGCCATGCTGTTATGTCCCGCTCCTAGGGTCAAATTGCCTTTGTAATACCCAGGCATCCCAGGTATGGGCAAATAGGCGTTCCTTTCCCAATCTTTTTCGGAGATGACCATCAAACAAAAATGTTCTTTCGGTCCCATGATGTCGGATAAAAATTGATACGCTTCATCAATAAGCTCTGCTTGTTTTTCGGCGTCTTCCAAATGCCCTTCGCTGTACAACACCTTAAAAGGTTTTTCAGAGTCAAATGTGACCAAGCCTACGTGTTTGGAGGTATCAATCTCAACTTTCTTTTTGGGTGAGTTACAAGAAAACAGAAATGCACTCAGGAAAATAATGGCAATTGGCTTCATACGGGTTGTTTTAAGTTACTGCCGATGGAAATCGACTTAATATTTAGATTACAGCGTTTGCAATACTTTTGTGGGGGGATTTGCCTTAACAATCAGGCCATTTAAAGGTAGCAAATTTTAAGGAGGAGGGTGTTAAAAGGGAATTATGGCTACAGTTGGAATGATTTCACGATTAATCTTTCCTTTTCTTCCCTAATGAAACCTTGTAGTCATCTATGGTCCCCTGAATTTTGAGATTGAGGAACTTTGTTTTTCTATTGGGGTCTACTTCTACGATTTCATCTACTTGCCCTTCGTCGACAACGGAATCCTTTTTGCTGCCAAATAGTTTTTGCCAAGCGGCTTTTCGCACCGTTTTCCATGGGATACGCAAATAGTAGTCAATATTTTGCCGGCTGTCGTGGGTTCCCGACAATTCCATATGACCAATCGTGGATTCTATGGTCATCGCGGGAATACTGATTTTCCCTTTGTCGATGGCCAAGCTATTTTGCAAGGTGTCAAACCGAATGTTTTTAAGGTTTTTGTCCCCCATATAATCCGATAGTGCCAACATGGGGTCATAATTTTTCAAGCTTCCGTCAAGGACTTTTACGTCCATTTCAATAGTGGATTGGTCCAAGTCTGGCACCAAATCAGGGTATACCCGAATCTTCCCGCCAATTTTAGAGGTGAGTTTTCCCTGTAGGTTTTCTGAAACGAGATGGTCCTGTCCGAAATTCTCAAATTTGAAAAGTAATTTTTCCAAATCGACATTGTCCATTACCAAATCGGGTTGCATATAGATATGTTTCGGGTCACTGCCATTGAAATAGCCATTTAACCGTATGTTGCCCCCTGCCGCGTCCATATTTAGGGTGTCTACATAAATATAATGGTCAGGTGTTGTTCGGATGGCTGCCTTGATATTTTGAAGGTCAATGCGATGGTATATAAAATGGCCGATATCGGCTTTGAATCGCATATCTGTAAACGGTAATTCGTAGATGTTGAACGCACTGGCATGTTCTTGTACGTCATCAGCGTTGGAATGGCTAGCTGTAACGGATTTAGGCGGACTTGGATTAAAGTTGAAAAGGGCATCATAATCGATGTAGTTCGCGCGTAACTCCAGAAAGTTGTCTCGCTTTTTCACGTTCTGGTCCTTGCCCAAGTAATAATTTAGGCCAAAATTAAAGTTGGTCCTTCCAATTTCGCCATGAAAGTCATTAACCACGATATGGTCGTTTTCATAATGGATGTTTCCGCGAAAATCATGAAAACGTTGCGGATGCAATTCCATTTTGGTATCCAACTTGTCCAATGCAACATCAATGGATTGCAGGGCAGAATCCTTATAATGCATGCTAGAGGTAAAATGCAAGGCCAAATCATCAAAAACCTCGTGTCTATACTCCTTAGGAACGTAGTTTTCGCCCTTGTAGGAAAAGACATCTTCCAGCTTTAACCTTTCGGCGGTAAGGTTGATATCCAAATCTACATCTCCATTGCGCTCGGGTTGCAGCCAAAACGGATACTCATGTATGATGCCATCAAAATGAAAATCACTGTCATCGATGTAGCCTGTAAAATCTACTACCTGCAAATCTTCATCATCTATAATCACGTCGGCGTGAAAGTCGTGCAGGGTATGCGGATAATGCTTTAGGTTCGCATATAAACTGTCAATGAAAAATTCCCCTCGTGGTAAATATTTCGATTCCGTAACGGTTTTTGCGGAAGTTTTGAAAGAAAGCCCCAAACGAAGGTTTTCTATTTGTTCATCAACACCCGTTTGTATGGAATCCTGAATTGAAAAGCGGGTCAATTCTGCAATATCGAGGGATTTGGAGGTGATATCCAAATGCGCTTCAATGGGGATATTGGTATGATGCACCAAGGCGGGTAAATCTGACAGAAAACCACGTATCGACAGGTCTGAATTGCCCATGATCAAATCAAACTGTTTGAGCGTAGCCGCTTTTCCATTCATGACCAAATTGACATTTAAGCTGTTCAAAGGGGCAGGAAGTTCATCAGCGACCAAACTTAAGTCCGCTATTTTCAGTTCGGCAAAGTATGCTTGATTGAGTTGCTGTAATGCTTTTTCAGGATTATCAATGTCGATTACATCATGAAAATTCATCTTGAGTGTTACTTTACCTGAGACATCTTTGACTTGTTTCAGTTCCAAAAAATCAGCGATAAAATCAAGATTGAAGTTGGCGCTGACTTGCATGTCCACTTCGGGCGATTCAAAGTTCTTTACAAAGAGTGAACCTTTAAATTCTCCCTTTTCCAAAGATGCGGTCATATCGGAAAGTGAAAATTCCATGGTGCTGGCATCTCTATTTTGGCCATTGGTAAAGTGCCCTTTAAAGCCCATCTCATCAATTTTTTTAGCCCTCTCCGTATTTTCCAAAAAGGCCTTTCCACCACCAAATTCAGCATTGATGGCCGGTCGATTCCCATGGTTTGATGGCCCTTTGATAGTGGCATTGAAATAGATGTCTCCTGCGTTTTTGTATTTCTCTAAAAGTGGTATCACATCTGCGGGCGCAAAGGCAATAAGCATATCAAAATTGGGCTTGGTACCTTTTATGGCAAGGTCAAGATCTACGTCGTTCTTGGTATCAATGGAACCTTCCAACTCAAAATCCCCATTTTCCATAACAATACCCGAGGGGGCTATGTCGAGCATACCGGTGTATTCATTAAACGTGACATCGGTATGAATTTCAAAGTGCTTTTTGCGAATGAAGCTGGTATCGCCCTCTTTGATGACATTTAATTCCAGTTCGGTGTCAATATGCCCAGCGATGATACTGTCTTTTAACTGAAACCCGCCTTTTGCCGTGTAGATATATTTTTCGACATCGGTTTGGGTCGCTTCGTCCAGGGTGTGGACATCCAGATTTTTTAGTTTGATTTTTTTTAAATGGATGTTTGTAGTAGGCCCATCAACTGCTGTCGTACTTTCAAGAGCGTTTTGAATATTGGTAGTATTGTCTTCATGAATAACCAGATTGAAGACACCCTCTTCGACCAATAAGGACCGAATGTCATAATTTCCCTCTAGCATATCCCAGAGGTTAAAGCCTACATAAATGTCCTTTACGTCGGCGATAAGGGGTGCATTATCCGCTTTGGTTTCAAGTATGCGAACATTGTAAATTTTTATGGAGATATCTGGAAAATTGCCCCATAGTGCCAACTCGCTATCACCCACCGTGATACGCCCTTTATGTTCTTGATTCAGTTTGGCGATTTCGCCTTTAATGATTTCGGCTTGGTTGCTTTGAATGTATAGCACTAGGGCACCCAGAAGGACTATTGGTAAAAAAATGAGGGCTAATAAAATCCGTTTCCAGCGTTTTTTGAGTTTCACAGCAGATGCATTTGGGATAGGAAAGAGGTTGCCTTTTTACCATAACGAATTCGCATACCAGAGTATTGTTTGGCTATGAAGTAAAGCGTTGGGTGAATTGGACTAGCGCGGCAAAATGATTATCACTCAATTCAATTTTTCTTCGGAAGAAATCACTTTTAACCCCCCCCTTGTCAATCTTAGTTCTGCATTAGACAGGTTCGCTTTGCTTTTGCAGAAAAAGTGTCTTTTTATTCACCGATAAGTGAATTCCTTTTCTTCTTTTGTACAGTAGGGTTAGCACAATGACCAACGCAATGGTCAAAAAACGGAAAATGTTTGAATAGATTCTGCCAAGTGCAGTACTACCAATTCAAAAAAGTTTCAAGCTTTTTAAATTTTTCAAGCCATGCCAAATTATGTTATCGTATCCTTCCACTATTTTTTCAAAGAACGGTTGTCTCACGAATTGGTCAGTTTTGCCAAGGGTTACCTAGTGCATTTTAGTCCTTTTTTTGGTGCTTGAAATTGATTTGGTCTGGTCAGGTGGAACTTTTAGACAAGAAGGGTACTATATATCAATTGTAGGTTCCCGCTATATATTTTTGCTCAAGTACCTTTAAATAATCAATAGCTGCCTTACTGAAATAAGGTATTTTCCCTTTCTGGACTGCTATTTCATTATATATAAAGAAAAATGTAAACGGATTATGTATTTCGTCTATTACTTCTTGTAGCCTACCGTTTTGTTTTATTTTCTCCGCCATATACTGGCCTGGAAGATGGCCTACGGAATTTTGAAGCACTTGCCTGTACTCGCTTTCGGAATGTGCCACCGAATTAGATTCGTCAATCATGTATTGATTCAATTCTACGATTACCGGTTCAGCGTAATTTAAGAACGCCATGTATTGGTCATTTAACCACCAATCGGAATGCTCATAAACAATACTGGATTTGTCTACCATATCGGCGACACCTTCAGTTTGAATACTGATTATAGCCCAAAGAATCCCTTTATCAACCGCTTCAACGTTTAGAAGGTCAATATCGCTCTTCATCATAAAATGATGCAGTTCATGGGCAATAAAACTTCCCAAGCGCCTTTTGTCAAAATCATATTGAAGTATGATATCCACAAAAATTCCTTTGTTGTTTGCTGAGCCGTCCCAAAGTCCATGAAAAAAGATATTGGGGAATGTGTCCAATTGGTGCATTTTTTCAGGTAGATATTCCTTTGCAAATCTGAGCGCACTGTCTTGTAGTGTTCTTGTATTTTTCTTTAACCACTGGATGTGTTCAGTATACGCATCTTTATTGGTCTGATATCTTTTCCGGATTTGAAATCGTATATCATTCGAAAGCTTACTGGATAAAATGGAGTCATTTTTAGGGTCGTAACAAATCGTCATTTCATCTCTAATCAAGTTAATGACGTCAGTTGGGATATTATTTTCTTCGATATACAGTTTATTTCCCTTTAGGTTGATGAAATCGTCCCATTGTGTATCCGTAATGGATTCTTCATTTTCCAATTTTTCAAGCAAATCGTAGTATGCATCAACAGATTCAAAATCGATTGGATTTCGGTGCATTTGTTTTTTATCAGTATTTGTATTGCAACCACAAAGCAGCAAACAGAATCCAATTGTAAATAGCTTTTTCATTGGTGAACGGTTAGAAAGTGTCTACAGTAGGATAGACGTATCTTCTGTTTGAAAGGTTGCCTACTGTTAGTAAACCAGGGGTTTAACTATGAGGTGCTTTAGTTTTCATAAGGGTCCATGATTCCGGCAGGGGAGTACCCCTGTGCTTTTACGAGTTGTTTTTGATTAAAACTACCGTCAAAAGCATTGGAATAGACCGTCATTTTATCATTGACATACAATTCAAATCGAAATTTGGATTCAATCTTTCCTACCAGGCAAGGCGCCGTAAAGTCCCAATATTCGTTTGGTTTTATGAAAACACTATGATAGCTGTTGCCACACCAACTGCTGGGCAAATACTCAATATCCCTCCATTGGTTTTTATAAAACACTTGTCGCTTTAGGTATAGTCTGCTGTCTTGCGCTGGTAACCTTTGTACGCTTTCAGCGGTGTTGATTACGAATACCTTGAAGCCCGAAATTCCTTTTTCGAATTCTGTCGTCATTTCAGGTTTGACAACAATTTGCAATTTGCCGGGTTCTGAGAATTTTGATATTTCGGAGGTAAGGTTTTTTGGGCTATTCGCGTCTTCATAAAATCCGCCAGCTGCTGTTGAATCTACTTGACTGGTACCCGCATAAAAGTACCCTCGCAGTTTGAATTTTACGTTCAGGCAGTCTTGTCCAAATACGGCTTGTGAAATGACGATGAACGAAAGGATAAGTAGCTTTTTCATAATCTGATGGTTTTTATTAAAACTATGGTATCCCTTGTCCATTTCAAATCGGGATTGAGTGAACCATCAGTTTGGGTTAGTGACCCCTAGCATTCTTTTCGTATGGCAAAGGTTGGCAAGTATTATTCATTGCTCAAGATATCCCGTAACACGGCGTCTACTTGGGTTTCATCGAGTCCCACGGTCATTTTTGGGTGATACAACAAACGAATCAATTCCCGGTCTATATCAGCATATTCTGGCGCATACCCTGGATTGTTTGCCGTTTCGTAAAAGATGGAATTGGGTTGCAATGGGGAATCGTTGGTCAGCCCTGTGGATTGCGTAATCTCTTCCAAAATAACACTTCTTTGTTGTGTTGGGTTTAGGAGTTCAGGATTGATGACGATTCTGGCTTCATTTATAATATCGCTGTTCCACCAAACACTAAAGAATCCTATTGTATTGGCATTTACGTTGTTTTCTTCTTCTGGAAAGATTTTGGTAAACTCCAAGCCAGAACCAAAAAAGATATAACAGTTTGCAAGTAGGGAGTCATTCACGATTTCTATGGAAAACCCATCCGTGGCAAGTTGATTGATATCCGTTACGGCTTGTTCCAAAGTAAGGGTATTTGCTTCAGAAGGGTTTCCACCCACAAATACGTTCATAGGGGCATTCCATTTTCGGGTGATTTCGGAGGAGTTGCCGTTTTCAAACCCCAAGGCTACTTCCTTAAAATAGCTTATCGCTTCCAGTTGGGCCGTATTTAATTCCGATTCAGGTGTCGTCTCGCCATCATCCTCGTTACAGGATATCACCAACAAGAACGTACTGAAGAAAGAAATTAGCCAGAATGGTTTTTTCATGTTTTTTGGGCTGTAACAGTACCTAAAGGCATTGGCTATGATTTTGTGCAAAGTCTTGGGATGAATTAGGGCTTTTGCTGTGACACATTTACTCTTTTTATTTTTTGTTTTTTCCCATACGTCAAGCTTCGCCATAACCATTCAAAAGGGCCAAACCTGTAATGCTTTAACCATATAGGGCTATACCCTAGTTGGGCAATCCAAATTACGAAAACCACAAAATATAGTTGATAATAGCTAAGGGTATTAAAAAGCTTGAAGCCAAATCCATAAAAAATAATGGCCAGAAAAATGGACTGCATTAAATAATTGGTCAATGCCATTTGTCCAACCGCCTCAAGTCGTTTAAATAGATTGCCGAACCATCCTTTGTTGTATAGTAAAACGATAAGGGCAACATGGGCCAAGGCCAAGGCTATTCTCTGTAAATGGTAAACCAAAAAAGATAAATCAATGGATTGATTTATATACATGGCATTTCGGGCAGCTTCCCTATTTTGGACTTCAAGAAAAAAATACCAGTCATAAACCACAAGCGGAATTCCTATTAAGTAACCTAGGGCAACGGTTTTTTGGTATTGACGTTTACTCCAGCCATTGGTGAAAAAGCCCAATTGGAATAGGGCCATGCCCAATAGCATAAGCGGAATGTTGTCGGTAATTCTGCTTATAAATTCTTTCGTTTGTCCTTCAAAAACTTTTGGGTATACAGCGGTTGCTACCGCAATATAGCTTCCTTTCATAAGGTTTTCTTCTTCCTTTAATCGGATATGGGGTTCATTATCTTTCCCGATGGTAGCTGAATCGCCTATGGAGATTTTATTTTTTGTTAATTCTGCCAAGTATTCTGCTCTTTCCTTTTGATAGTCAATATTACTATGGATGAGCCCTATCAAAATAACCAATGGCATGGCCATCAGCTTATACCGAATTCGTAGGTTTTTGAGAAAAATCAAGATTATACCAGCGATGGCATACATAAAAAGGATATCATATTTGAATAGCAAGACATAGCCATTGAACAAGCCGAATAATGCGAGCCAAAACATCCTTTTGAAATGCAATTTTTCAATTCCAATGACCCCTTGTTTACGTTTATTCTGAAGAAATAACAGTATCCCAGCGCCAAATAACATGCAGAACAATGCCCGCATTTTGCCCTCAAACAGACTCTGAACGAAAATCGTAGCGATAAAATCCGCGCTTGAGTAATTGCCAATGAGTTCTTGGAAAAGGTTTTCCTCCCAATATTGTCCACCCACATAAACGTTCATCAATAAAATTCCCAAAATTGCAATGCCCCTAATGGCATCAATGATACGAATGCGTTTAGTATCGGTAATAGGGGTGGTTTTGTTCACAAAGATGTCTTTTTTTTAAAGGGCCTAAGCTTCAATTGCGATGATAGGCTTTCGCCGAGTGCCTCTCATTTATATTGCTTTGACATAGAAGTCAATACTGATGGACTTTCCATTTTTTAAATCGCAATCTTTCATGGTTTTTTCGTGCTTAAAATCAAGTTTGGACATGGCTTTTTTGCATTGCCTATTTTCGGTATCAACAAATCCTTCAATACGACTTAATTTGAGTTGGTGGATTCCGTAGTTGGAAATACAGGTTAGGGCTTCTTTCATAAAGCCTTTTCCCCAAAACGCTGGAAGTAGCCAAAGTCCGATTTCCGCTGTTTTTGATTCATGGTTAATGTCACTTAATCCGCCCGCTCCATAAAAAACTTGATTATTCGGGGAGCAAATGGCCCACCACATTTGTTGTTTATCCGCAAACCAAACCATTTGCTTCTTAGTTGCCTCCAAGGTATCAAAACGAACCCCGTAATACTTCGTTACTTTAGGGTTGGATAGTCCTTTAAAGACGTTTTCTAGGTCCTTATCTTCAATTTCGCGAAGCAACAGTCGATTGGTTCTTAGTTTCATTTGAGTTGCCCTTGGTCTCGTAATTCAAATTCAATATCGTCGCTATTTTCTATTCCATATACATCGATTAATCTTCCTACTTTTCACTCCAAATTCAGTTGCCAGGATACCCCAAATCGGTCCTCAACAAATGCGAACTTTTGACTCCAGCCATAGTTGTTTGGTGGCATAAACACGTTTCCTGATTCAGCTAATTTTGTAAACAAATCCTGTAATTGCCCCTCATCTTGACAGTCCACAAAATTGGAAACGGCTGGTGTAAAATCCCATTCGTGAATGGGTGGACTGTCACTACATATAAATCGTTTACCGTCCAAATGGAAGGTGGCGAACATAATTGTACCTTCTTTTCCTGGGGCTTCCTTTCCCCAACGTTTTATACTATCAATTTTGGAATTTTCAAACAACCCCACGTAAAAGTTCATGGCTTGTTCTGCATCTTCCTTTTGAAATGTCAAGAAGGTCGCAAGTTGTCCTTCTGCAGTATTTGAGGATTGCAATTTTTTTAAGCTATCCAGTTCCGTTCGCAATGCATTGATTTCTTGGTTTGCCTTTTCGTTTTGTTTGTTCTCAGCACAACTTGATACGAGTAATAGGAATATGAGTATTGAGATATATTTTTTCATGGGTTGGATATTAAAGGGTTTCTATGATTTGAATATTGTTTCTACGGGTGTCGTCAAACACTGCAATTTTAACGGTTCCCATACCTGTGGGCTTGACATTGAAATCCGCCTTGAGCTGCACTGGTCTTTCATACTCCTCCTAAACTTCGTTGACTTCGAATTGGGTGAGGGAATGCCTATACCTATCATTTTCATTTTTTACTTTTTTGATTAGTCTGGGGAAGTAATGGAATATTGGTGTAGGTGATTTTGTGAAAGTTGCTCTTTTTGGAATTCCGTTGGCGTGAGTCCTACTTTGGTTTTAAACAAAGTGCAAAACGAGCTATGGGTGTGATACCCCACAATATAACAGACCTCGGCAACACGCATTCCCTGTTTTAGGTATTCTTTTGATTTTTCTAGGCGTCTGATGGTCAAGTATTGCTTTGGCGTTAGACCATAGTACTTTTTGAAAAGCCGCAATAAATGATATTTTGAAGTATGGAGGGTATGCGACAAAAATTCCAAATTGATTTCTTTCTCGTAATTATTGTCGATAAAGTTTTTTACCGATATCACCGTTTTCAGTTGTCTGTCATTGGAATAGCAAAGCTTCTTGATGCGCTGTATTTCGGTTTCGTAAAAGGTCATTGCTGTTGGTATTATCCTATGCTTAATTGTGGTCGCTGGTTATAAGTTCTTCTATTATATTCAATAAATCCCATACTGTGTTTTTATGACTATGAAAGATGTTCTCCTTTTTGAAAACGGTTAAGGCAATATCGGGTTCAACTCCTGATACTTCATAAAATTTGCCATCGGTATTTACCAATCTCTGATTGGAATAGGTGGTATAAAAGTCGCCAATCGATTTTCCCAACATGCCCGATAGCGTACCTAAAGTACTTGTCCCGACGAGTTTGACATTTGGGAGGGAACCCATCATCATAGCGAAACCTTCAGCCGCGCTCCTACTGATGTCTGTCATAAGCACATAAACGGGTTTGGTAAAGGTTATGGAATCTGCGGGATAGATGACCACGGTATCCTCATCATAGAATTCACCATCGTTGTACACTTGACTAGTATGGGAGAGTACTGGTGCATCTGTAAAATAGCTTGCGATTGTGAGTGCAGTTGCATCATATCCGCCGAAATTGAAGCTGACATCGATTATAATGGCATCCTTATTTTGAAACGTTTCTATTATGCTTTGCATTTGCAGATTCAGGCTATCTATTTGCTGCTTTCTTGAAAAATCCTTGCCCAGAAAACCAGCAAAGGAGTGAATATGAATATAGCCTATGTTTTCATGTAAAGACCCCCATTCTATTTTATCGTTGGCTATTTTTTGTCCTTTCCCTTGCAATAAACTATCAGATATATTTCTGTAGTTCGTATCAAAAAACATGTCGAAATATTTGCCAAGGTTCTTTACTTCAGATTGTTCTTTGAAGGTTGCCTTTACGATTTCTGCGGATGGTGTTATGCGATATTGCAGGGACTTTCCGGTCTCAGAAATGACCTTTGTATGCTGGTCTTTGGTCAAGGTGGCAATCTTCCCCATAGTATTGTAGAGCGCTTCCTTACCTGATGATGCACTGTCTTTGTATCTATTATACAGTTCCTCCCAATTCAAGTTTCTTTCGGCACTGAAAGCATAATTCTCCCGCATGGTCTCCAAATACAATTCAAAAGACTTCTTAGGACTTAATTCGGTTACTTTTGAAAACCCAATGGTATGGGCGGGAAGTCCATCAACTTTAATAAAGTCTTTTTTGGTTTGTAATACTTGAGTTTTATCACCAAAATCGGTGAGGTAAATCCCTAAAGTATCTGCTCGAAGTAAAAACTGGCTTTGTGAATTCAACAAGCTCTCCAAGTAATCATTCTTTTCTTTGTAGCAGAAACTCTTGGTATAGCTATAAAGTGAAATCCCTTCCTTTCGCGCTTCCAAATAGTATCCATTTCCAATGGATTTCCATACGCCTTGAATCAACGGATTGATGGTATTGGCGCTTTCCAAAACTGTACTTTGAAGTGAAGGGGTAGGGTTAACATTTTTCTGAGCACAAGCTAGAAAAAGCGGAATGACAAATAGAATACCGAATCTCATGATTGAACATCTTGATTAACCTAAATACCGCTAAAGATTTTGGCTAAGCATTTCCTTGAGCTAATTCTGCTGTTGCGGGTTTCTATCCGTCAAGTTAACCAATTGCAGCTATAAATGCTCGTTCTTGTTTTAGCAAGTTATTATTTGTTCTGTTCACCAAGCCTTTCAACTTTTGCCAGCCATTTATTCCGAAACGCATCTGTGGAAAGGCGAATAGGTCCGATAGCGGTAATTTTAACCGACTTGACTCCAATAAACTGCATGGTCAACTTCTTCATTGCCGTGTGGGACGGACTTCGATTCACGAGCCTGTAATACCAAGGGGGTTGGTCCATGGTACAAATCAATCGTGCAGTTTTTCCAGTGAAATATTTATCCCACCAAACGGAACCTTCCCTTTTTTGAAAAGCGAATCCAGGGAGCAGTACCCGGTCTAAAAATCCTTTCATAATAGCGGGTACAGAACCCCACCAAATGGGATAAAACCAAACCAGATGGTCAGCCCATTTTAGTTTTTCTTGGGCGTCCAACAAGTCAGGTTCAAGTTCGGTTCGTTTTCGATACCCAAATTGTAGATTCGGGTTGAACTGCAATTCCCCAATCTTGATTTCCTTTATTTCGGTTTTCGTTTTTTTCACCCCTTTCTTGTATGCTTGAAAAAGTCCGTGATTGAAACTTTCCTTATCCGGATGGCCATTTATGATTAGGATTTTCATTTGGTTTATTTTGTGTTCGGACTACATGCTTTTATGTAATAGCAACATATAAAGTCAACGATATTGATATCTTGGGGAGCAGTACAATTCCTAGCAGTCTGTGTTTCCACCTTGCTTTTGGATTTCAAGTACTTGTTGGATGAATTCCTCGAGTTGGGTTTCAGATAGGTCAATACTCTTTTTGATTCGGATACAACCTTTGCCCACATGAAAGGGTTTTAAAAGTTCTTTTGCGTTTTCCACCTTTTTTACATCTCCAACATAAAGACTGACGTAGGCTTGTTGCGCATTCAAATGGAATACAGCGTTTTCATCCTGTTCGTACGAAAGCATTTTATAGCTAATCCTTTCGTTCAAATCAGGTCCGTTTTTCGTGATAAGCGCCCTCACCTGCATCAATTTTTGTTTTCGCCAATCATCGGTTATGGCGTCTAAATATTCGCTTGGTGTTTTTACCTCGTATAACATGTTTACTTTATTTTTCCGGTTCGTTTTAATAGCAGAAGTGTACATCCGAGTAAAAATCCAATACCACCAAGTACATACCCACCAATTTTGTCTTTGTTTCCTCGGATAAAATAGGCTTCTCCATCTTTGTCAATGAATTGAACGGTTTTATTGAGCCTCAAATCACTATTTCGTTGGAGTGGTGTTTCGTCTGCATGGTACACGGTAATTTCATCTCCAACTTTCAACTTGTCCAATTGTTCAAATTCAGGACCAAAATCCCCTGTTTCTTTTCCAACAAACAGGTCAAACACAAGCGGATAATCCGCAATATGTATAAATCTGTGATTGCCTTTATTGCGATAGTTTATTTCTTGAAATGTTTCGTCAAAATAATCTATTCTTCCCGTCACACTTTCAAATTCGGTTTTTTCTTTACTCCCTCGTATGGACAAGTAAATGCCAAATCCGATAATAACGATGCTGGCAATAAGTGATTTAAAAAATAGTTCTTTGGGTTCTTTTTTTGCCATTTACCTTATTTCAAAACTTCGCTCTATTAGGTTAAATCCTTCTGCATTCTCTCGTTGGTCCTCTAGTGCCTCCTGTTTCAGAACCACTACGGTGTTGTTTTCGCTTGCAAAAGCATAAATTGAACCCTCGTGTTTTATTCCAACTGAACTGAAGTTAAAGTCCAATGCCCTAGCGGGAACCCCATTAAAATTGGTGTCTTTTATTGTGCTGGAATTTAGAATGTTGATAAGGGAATTACTTTGCAATTCTTCCATGTTCACGGTGATAGTTTCATCTAAACTTATTAATTCTTCAAATGACAATACCGTTACTAATCCACTAGCGTCAAATCCTTCTTTTTCAACGGCTATATAATAAACACCATCATCAATTTCTTCTTCTTCAGTTACACTCCAATCTTCAGGATAGTTGAAGCCAAAAACTTTGCTGTCAAATCTATTTGCGGAAGTATTGTTTTGGTTTATTTCAACCTTGGATTCTTTACTTTTTTTACAACCCAGCGCTGAAATTAAAAGTGAGAGAATTATGAGTTTTTTTACCATACGTTTGATTGAACTACGCCCTAAGCTTGGTCTTTGATTCGTTATAGAGGTTTATGCTGGAAACACCTCCCTCTTAATAAAGATAACTACTATTTGAAATGTGGACATCACTCAAAAATCCTTTGGATATCCGTTTTGGTTAGGATGTGTCTCCAAATCCGAAAACTCTGGAGGCTTACCAATCAAAGTTGTCAAGAACCTTGTGAAGAATAGTAGGTAGTACTGCAAACCGTTTTTATTCTGGATTCATTCTGATTTCTTTCCCAAGTGTTCTCCCAATTTTGGGTTGCAAAGCGTTTTTCGTAAGCAGTTATTAAATATTCAAGTTTAACTGGGCCTTGTTTTGTGGTTCATGGTTTTGGGACATATATAATGGAATGTTCCCAATTATTTCTAAGAAAAATATAATTACGCTAGCCTAAGCACTGTATGGAATGTTGTTTTCTTATTCAACGGCCGGTAAAATGTATTTCTCTAAAATCTCA
The DNA here is from genome assembly GCA_039027495.1 of Bacteroidota bacterium. GTDB lineage: Bacteria > Bacteroidota > Bacteroidia > Flavobacteriales > Flavobacteriaceae > Flagellimonas. Next base: position 119,235 of record JBCCKH010000011.1, on the reverse strand, counting down.
AAAGGCTTTTCTTCCATTTCAGGGAAAAGGTTGTAATTGCCACCGGTGAAGGTAACGGTCATATTTACCTCGGGAATGATAATCAGAAACTGTCCTCCATTTCCCCAAGCTTCTATGGTTTTCATGGGTTTGCCTCCAACATTTCTTTCCAGTAATCGCCATAAGTATCCGTAATCTGAATCCTTTGGCCAACTCCCTTTAATAAAGGGTTGCGTTGATTGTGCAACCCACTCGGAGGAGATGAGCTGTTCTCCGTTCCATTTGCCTTGGTCTAAAACCAACGTACCAAACTTGGTCAGGTCAATAGGTCTGAGATAAAAATCACCGGCCAGATAGCCTCTTCCTTTGGGAGAAGTTCTCATTTGAAATCTTTCAATCCCCATCGGTAGGAGCAGGTCTTCGTAGAGAAACAACGGAAGGTACTTTTTGGTAGATTTTTGCATGACCCCAGTCAATAGATTCATGCCGCCTGAGGAATATTCGTATGTTTCTCCGGGTTCGTGCGCTAAGGGAAGATTTAGCTTGTAGCCAACCCAATCGTTGTTTTTCCACTGCATATCATCTTCATTTTCGAGTTCTAAGCCCGAGCTCATCGTTAACGCATGATGAATGGTGATGTTCTTTTTTCTAGTATCTGAAAATTCATACTCCGGATAATACTCCAAGATTGGATTGTCTACCGCAATGCTTTGGTCTTGCATCATGGTTTTGCCTAGAAGTAAGGATGCCATGGATTTAAAGGATGATCTAATATCATGAAGGTACTCCCTGTGGTAACCGTGAAAATATTCCTCAAAGACCAGTTTGTGGTCCTTGGTGATGATGATACTATGTATGTGGTCGTATTTTCCACTATTCATTTGCGGTAAAAAGTCAAGCATGGTAGCATTAAGGCCTACCGAATCGAGGGAAGCGCTTGCCATGTAATTGTCTACAGGTTTTGGAACTTCGTAAGTATATTTTTCTTGTGATAAGGGTTTGTACCCTTCCCGTTCGGAAGGGTCAAGTTTGGTCAGCGGTACCTCTTTCTTTCCAAAGGTATTGCCGTAGAAGATGGTAAGACCCTTTTCGTTTGGATGGTATTCAGCGGATATCCCAAATCGGTCATTGGTGATGTCAAATTCGATATCGTTACCATTGATTTTAACCGAGTCGATTACGAAGTGTAATTTTCTATTCTCTTTGTTGCTTTGAATTTTTGCTTGGAGTGTGCCCAAGCTATCTTTATAAAATTCTAGGTACACCAAATAGTCCGTGTCAATGATTTCAGGTTTTTGAATAGGGGCAACCCAGCTATCATCACGCTTTGAAAAGGTCAAACTTTGACTCCAAAGGTCATGCGTTAGTACGCCGTTCAAGTTCTGGGAAGTATTGAATTCCCCAGCATCAAATCGAAGTCCATCCCCAGTCTGGAAAAAAAGATGATTGTTTCTCGTAGTCAGCTCGAAGCTTTTCTCCTTGCCGTTTTTATATAGTGTGGCGTTTTGTGCTTTCCCTGCTGGTCGCAATACTATGGAGTCATATTTTGTTTCCGTTTGGAACAGCAATCCAGACCAAACTCCGATTAGCTCTTTTTGGTCAAAGTTTGGTTTTTTATCGCAGTTAGCAAAAAGTAAGAGGATTATGAGTAGTACAGGGTAGGTTTTTAGGTTCATTTTGGTTTTAGGATGGTTTGGATTTGGGGTTATAGCCATGATTTTTTGAATGATGCAGTCTTTTTAGCGGTTAACATTTAAAGTTAGCAAGAACATGGCAATCCACCCAAAGGTAACTGTGACCAAACTAAATAGAGATTCTTTCTCGACTACTTTTCTTATTTATCGTGCTAAACTTTCCTCTTTATGGCATATCAGCTTTCCAACCCCTATTTCTGACTTCTTTTTGGTTGATAAAAGGATTTCAGGAAAAGCCAAAAGAAAAACTGTAAAAATAGGTCGTTAGGTTTCTTTTAAACTCATATGATAGTCCACACTATGTGTCAGCAAAAAATCGGCTTGTTCCCAAGTTGGGTATAGTTTGACCATTTTAGTTTTGGCCTCTTCTTTGGTAATCGAGGATTCTATGGTTTTCTCAAAGTCTTCAATATATTGTAAAACAGTGTTGAAGAGTGTTGTGTCTAAGCCATTACCATGACCTGGGTATATGGTTAAATTTTTATCCGTAAACTTTTGTTTAAAGCTATTCAGTTGTGTCTTCCAGTTTTTGATATGAGTTTTATCCACACCTTGGCCTAGCCATAAATGAACACCATTATAACAAAAATCTGAGGTAAACAGGGCATTCAAATCTTTTGAAAAAACGGTAGTTAAATGCTCTGCTTCAGCGGCGGGATAAGCATTGTTAATTTCCAAGGTTCCTCCGCCTTCGAGGGTGAACGTGCTACTTTCCAACACGTTGATTTCATTCTCGTAGTCAAAACCCGCGGGATGTTTGTCCGATTTTGGTTTCAGATTTGGTTCGCCATCCAACCATCCAACGCTTTCCATCCAACTGCTGAAACCAATAATATCTTCTTTGGTTTCTTTGTTAGACACTACGATTTCCACATTTGGGAACTCTTTTTTTAAGTAATCCATTCCAATGTAGTGGTCCGGATGCCCATGCGTAATTAAAATGTGTGTAAGCGGTAGTGCTTTCGTTTTTATGAATTCGGAAAGTTCCATGGCATTTTCGGTACTTCTTAATACGTCCATTACCATTGCTGATACTCCATTACTAAAAACATAGCTATTCACGGAGGCTTCCTTCCCTTTAAAAACTTCTACGGTTAATTTGTTTTTCATTTACGATCATTTTATAAGTTTCAAAAAGAAACTAAGTTTATTTACATAACTTTGTATCGCAAATTTACTAAAGCCTTTGAGTCAAGTGAATGATTATCAGGTTTCTAGTAACCTAGAAGTAACTGGAAAATGAGATATATCTATAAAAACCCTGAAAATTGTCCTGTTACCAAAATAATGTCTGTTCTGGGCGGAAGGTGGAAGTTTATCATACTCTACACCGTGAGGAAATCCGCGAAACGGTTTGGGCAAATAAACCATTTTATTCCTAGTATCAGTAACAAGGTTCTCACAGAACAGCTGCGCGAACTTGAAGAAGATGGAATACTTGAAAGACGCGTTTTAACCGATAGAATTCCGGTAAATGTAGAATACAGTTTAAGTGAAAAAGGAAAGGAAATTATTCCGATTCTTGCATTGATGGAAAACTGGGGCAATGGTGCTTAATTGGACGCAACACTCTCAACCATCATATCGGTTACAATTCAGGTATGCTAAAGGTTAATACCTAAAGTTAGAAAGATTGTGTTTGGAATCGAGCGAAAAACCTGCGCGCTATATTATCCTATCGGCATCATGTTCTGACCTATTGTATTTCCAGCGTTTATGGGACCATAACCAATACTGCGGAGCACTCAAAATATCTTTTTCCAGGAGTGCTGTAAAAGCGGTGGTAATGTCTCCTTCCTTAAATTTACTATGGTCATCTGAAACAAGGGTAAAAAAGACTTCATAGTAACCTCGGGCGACTTTTATGTTAGCGCCTGCAATGATGGGAATGTTAAATTCCCTTGCCATTCTTTCGGCACCGTAGGCCACGGCTGTTTCTTGGTTCAAAAAGTTCGTAAAATGCGCTAATTGTGACCTTCTTGGAGACTGATCACTTGCAAAAATTACTGCAAATCGCTCTTCTTTTTGTGTTTTCATTTTTTGAAGAATGGGATCAATGCGCAACATATGCAATCCGTATTTGGAGCGGCTATCGGTAATCTTTTTGTTCCAAAACAAATTTTTTAAGGGGGAATACAGCGCCATGGGCGTATGTTTGATTTGTCCGGCTACGGCCAGTGCAAATAATTCCCAATTGTTGTAATGACCCCCTACCAAAATCACACTCTGGCCTTCGTTAAAATAGCGTTCCAATACTTCTGGATTAATGATTTTCATCCGTTTTTTGGAGGCCGCTTCTGAAATGGTAAAGTTCTTTATGCTTTCTACGATGAGGTCACAAAAGTGCCGGTAAAAGGCCTTTTCAACTTCAAGTATTTCGGCTAATGATTTTTTGGGGAAAGACTGTATCAAGTTCTTTCTCACCACGGCCTTTCGGTACCCAAACATTCGATAAAGGATGTAGTACATCACATTGGAAATACCATGTAGTACAGAAAGTGGTAAATGCGATGTTGGTACAAGCAACAAATAGTAGATAAGTTTATTCATGATTTTTTGCAATCCCAACAGCAAAAGCCCTTGAGGTAATTATTTTTTACGAATGGTAGAATAACAAATGATTAGTGCTTTAAGGAAGGTTCCATTGTGCAGCGTTCTAGCCGATGCAATTTATGGTTTAATTTTCGTTACTGCTGCGCTTTTGATGCATTGTCTGCATAGGAGCATAGAAAAAAGTCGCCGTAGGGACCGACGTATATTTTTTAAAAACAACGGGAATAAATGGAGAATTCGACATTAATGGTTCTAGTCAGGATTTCATTCGTAATTCAGCCTTGTTAAAGGTTAAAACGTAAAGTTAGCTAGAAGGTAGCTATGAATTTTAGCCCTTGGTAGCTACTGGCATTTTTCCTCTTATTTCATTCAGTTTCATTGTCATGGAAATAGCCTTATTCTCAACCCATTCATTATACTCCTCAATAGCCTTTAACCTCAAATCATTGCTTAAATATCCTTCTTCAACCATTTGAACAGAACCCGCGACTTTAGACCAAATCCCAACTTTTGATTTAAAATCATTTCGGTGTTTTTCATAGTGCTCGTCTGAATTTATTTTCTCAATTTCAACCATCCCGATTTCTTTCATTAGTCTGGGTAAATCATCTGCAATTCCATTGTTCATTCCTGCATCATTTCGCCATCTCAAGAAAGTTTTATAAAATTCTATCATACTCCTTGGTGGTTCGGGATTCCATTGCAAATTATTGTGATTGTAGTCCAGAATTGAAATTCTCCCGTTTGGTTTTAGCAATGATTTCATTTTTAATAATGCTTCCTTGGGGTTACTTAGCCATTGTAAGGTTCTTGCTGACGTAATTAGGTCGAATTTTTCGTTGGGATTAAAATCGAACAGATCAGCATGTAAAAGATGCAGGTTCCGAAAATCTTTATAGGTCTCTTTCCCACTTTGGATGAATCTTTCCGTATTATCAATTCCAACTACTTTTCCAGAATTTCCCACGATGTTTGCCATATCTTTTGAAATGGAACCAGTTCCGCAACCAACATCCAAAACAGACATTCCTTCTTTTAAAATTGGTTCTAGAGTTCTATAATCGATACTTAAACTTCTGTTATCAAATATTTTTGTAGCCGTTTGTCCGTCTCTTTCTATATGTTTATTGTCTTTCACTTATTTTGTTTTTTGCTTGTTGCCAAAGCTCGCCACTATAATTTGTGGCAGAATTGGAAATCGATGTGCCCCAAGCTTGTCGAAGCGTAGCAAATCGAGCCTATTGGTTTTATCGTTTGAAGGTAACGAATTGTAGGCTCTCCGGCCATGGAGGTGGAATTATAGCGCCTTTTTGTTGAGCCATAAGATTACTGAAGTTTAATCTTTTGGCAGGGGCAGATTTATAGTGTCTTCCTGTCCACCCTTAGAAGGCCAATGAGAATAAAAAGCAGTAAAAAAGTGTGGTATTTTTCAGTTTTGAACAAACATGCGAATGAGACAAAATATAATCACATCCAAAAATCCATTAGTATCAGGGATAGGAAAGCTGCAATCCCAATCATGGTCATATGTTCCAATTATGTGCCCAATGAAAAGTCGATGAAAAGTGACAAAAATCAGACTTGACTACTTAAAGAAAAAATCTTGAATGATTTCGGTCACCAAGTCTGTGGCCTCAAGGTGCATAAAATGGTTTGTATCGATGAATTTCACTTGACCATTGGGCAACAGGGCAGCGGAATTCATATATTCTTCTGCATGTTGACCGGGGTCTAAAACGCCTTGTACCAATAGAACGGGCATTGTTAATTTGGGAATCACATTTTTCATTCTAAAATCCAGTTCTGAATCAAAACTTGTATTGAAGGTCAAAGCAGCAGCCTCCGGAGTACCTTTAAACCCAAATTCCCAGGCAAGCCTATCAATTTCATCTTCAGGAAGTTCGACAGAAACATAGTTGCTTTTATAAAAATTCTGTATAAGCCTATCCGCACTTTGAAATTCTACCGTGGCCATTTGCTCGTGTGGAGGCCGGGGGTATCCATGAGGCTGATCAAACGCTTGTTGCATTCTTACCCAAGATTTCACTCTCTTGTTCATGCCTTCGAGGGCTATCAAATTTTCAGAAATAATAGTACCCCTATCATGACTTACAAGATAGAACTGGTTTAGAGTGAGTTCATCTAGCAAGTTCTTCAGACTGGCAGCGGTGACACTATAGGCATAATCTCTGCTCAAGTTTTTGTCAGATTGGCCATAGCCCAGTTGGTCAACTGCGATGACATAATGGTCTTTGGAGAGGGCTGCCATTTGTTTATAAAAGGCATGCCATGTTTCTGGGTATCCATGCACAAAAAGAATGGTTTCTTTGCTGTTGGGGTCTCCGGCCGTTACAAAATGCCAAACCGCATCATCTGGCTGAACGAACCAATGCGTTGCAAAACAATTTCCTTCAAGGTATTCGATTTCACCATGTTTGTTGACTGACCCATCAGGAGGGGTAGCCGCGGGATATCTTTTTACATCTTCGGTGAATTTTGCGTACTTATAGGGTTTGTATGAATTGGTTTTATCCCCACGATTTGCTTTAAAAGCTTGCGCTTTTGATTCCGAAGTGAAAGAAATCATCATGAACAGAATGACTGAGGTAACCAAGCAAGATTTTTCTGGAAGTGTCATATGGATGCTAATTGGTTTGCTAACGAAAGCAAGTTAGAATCCATAAAAGACAAAAGGCTTGAATTAGTTCAAGCCCCCCATTCTTTTTTTAAGTTTGCTATACCATTCGGGGCTCACTCCCAAAAAATGCGCCATATTTTTAGAGGACACCCTAACTGGTATGGATGGATATTTCTCGGCTATATAGTAGAAAATTTGTTCCGGTGAATGAACAAGAGCAAACGCCCTGAGTTCATTTATTGCCATGAAGTCTTTGACCAAGTCCGTAATATAAAATTGATTGAAGGTTGGGTATTTCAAGACCCATTTATCCATATCACTTTTCTTAATGCTGATTACCGTCGAATCTTCCAAGGCTTTAATTTCATACTTGGTGGTCTCGTTCAAGAAGTAACTATCTCCACAAGTGGCCATGGAAAAAACATCGTCCAAATGAAACCAAAACGCTTTCTTTTCTCCCTCTAGCGTAATTATTGACTTCACAAAACTTCCAGATACAATAAAGTGGCTAGATTGAATACGACTACCATAGTCAGCAAGAACACCGTTCTTTTTTATTGAAACAAGCTTGGTATTCTTGAGAACCTCGTCCCAAAGTGGCTCACTTATTTTATGCCCGTGATGCTCTAATTTATGCCTGAGCTTATCATATTCTTTTGTGCCCATCTTTATATATGAAAAAGGAATTTTTTTGAAACTGCGAAGCTATTCAATCCAACCTAGAACTTACTTGAATTAATTCAACCCGCAGTTTTTAGCATCCATATTTTGTATTACTTGTTAGCACCAGTTATATTTTTAACTCTCCTTTCAAAACGATTTGAGCTTTACTTTTTATCGTCATGTGCTCATCGTCTAATAATTCAACTTCCATAAACCCGGTTCTTTCTGAACATTGAAAAGAATTCAATTTAGTTTTATCCAACTTCTTTCCCCAATATTTCGCCAAAAAGGTATGCGTTCCACCTGTTACGGGGTCTTCATTTGTTCCACTCCAAGGCCAAAAATACCTTGATTCAAAGTCAAATTCTTCTTTTGTAGAAAGTGCAGTGACGAGTACGCCGTTAATCCCTTTATGCGATTTCTTTAGTTTGTCGAAATCTGGGGTTAGATTTTTTAGTACTTCAGCACTCTCAATTTCAAGTAACAATATTTTGGTTTCAGCATTGTAGACACTATCGTTTACTTTTTTAATGCCAATTGCTTTGAGTAATTCAAAAGGCGCTTCTTTAGGTTTAGTTTCATAAATCGGAAAAACCATTTTTATAAACCCTTCTTCAACCTCAATGGGCAATTTCAAGTTCTGAATATTTACAAAACAGAGTGAACTTTGTCCACTTTTTTCAAGAATAACTTTTGAAGAAGCGAGAGTAGCGTGTCCACATAATGGTATTTCCATTAGAGGCGAAAAGAATCTAATCGGATATTCAGTATTCTGATTAAGTTCACTAACAAATGCCGTTTCTGATAATCCTAATTCTTTTGCGATTGATAGCATTTCCGAATCGGACAATTGATCCTTCAAAATGCAGACACCAGCTGGGTTTCCTTTAAAAGGTCGGTCAGTAAATGAGTCAACAACATATGTTTCTATATTTTTCATTCTTGGTAATTGGCAATAACTGGTGTTAACGGTTTCGGCTATGGTTTCGTAATGGAACAATGAATTGCCATTGTTGGGCTTAGCATTAATTTTGCAATAGGTCATTCAGGTATGCTGATACCTCCTCACATCCGGGAACAAATACTTTTGACACAAAACCTGCATTCTCCTCTCTATACTTTTGGAACATGCTTGAACCATTATTTTTCGAGTGCGTTACATTGGCAATTCTATCACAAAACTTTATGAACGAAGCATGTTTTGTCTCCCGGATGCCCTTGTAATATTTGTCATTAGCCCTTTCGGCTCTGGAGCGTCCTTTTTCATTGGTTAAGGCGTAAGCCAGCTCCGCAATGGTTTCATTGGTCGCTTTTTTTACATCATTGTACGTTTCCCTTGCGTCTTCAATAATATCGTGAACCCAGCAGGCCGCTAAAACATTTTCTCGCGCATCACTTTCTATGGAGTGGATGAATTTTTGAGCGGTTTCAAACACCATATTTAGATGAAAATCATAATTGTATTGGTCATATTTCTGATTTACCGCTTTATGCTTTTCGATGGCATATGCTTTTGCTTTTTCTACGATACTCATAAGGTATGATGTTCTTCGTTTCAATTAAGGGCACCGGCCTAGCTATAATTTCATTGACTGCCCTGTTGAAGGTTAAAAGCTAAAGTTAACAAGAATGTAAGCAACAGATTGTTGCTATTATACGGCCTTCTTGGTTTTTAGAATTTCCACCATGGTTTTTTTGGCTCCAATGGCTCAACTCCTTTTTCAATTTCCCAAAAAGCCTTATCGAATTTTTGATTAAGCGTGTTTTCAGTCAAGCTGTGCCCATAGGGATAAATTCCATCTTCAAGTCCGTTTTGGATTCTTTTCAGCATTCTTAGTCCGGGCCAGCAAGTTGTTTCATCTCCAAGTTCGACTGCAATATTTATTTCTCCTTGCGGGTCGTCGTCTGTTATCCATTTAGAGTCAGGAACGTTTTTAATTAGAGTTTCACCGATATATGCGCTAAGTGAAAAAATGATTCCACCTAAATTTTTTGATAGTCGACGCCCTTTTATCGGCTTTCCATCTTTGGTATGCATTTGAACGAATTTGTCAATTTCCATCAGACTATTTATTGAGTAGTCCAAATTCAATCCATCCTCTTTAAATGCTTTTACAATCCAATCCGAGTATTTTAAAATATCTTCTTTTAGTGTAGCCATTCAGTCGATTTTTAACTTCCGTATGAGGCCCTCAACTATGATTTCAATTGCAATCCAGGTTTGGGGTTAACCTAAATTTAAATAGAATGCAGCTAAGGATTATAGCCATTTTTGAATAGCGTACTTTTATTTTCTATTCCACCATCCATTTTGTTTTCGGATATATATTATTTGTCCAGTGTGGTATGCGTTATGGGACACTATAGTGAAAATGTCAAAGGCTTCTTCAGATAATTGTTCTTTACTTGCATTTTCAGTCCATATCTGAAATTCCATTTGAATGCTATCCAATTTATCTGTGACTTTTTGCCAATCTTTCTCATTATAAACTAAAAAAGTCGAGTCGTTGTCTATTTCAAAGTCCGAAAGGTCCTCACCTTTCAAAGTTCTTAGGTACATATCATTCCAAAAAGTAAGATGAGAAACAATTTCTCCAATTGAGTTATTTTCCGTGCTATCCTTCCAGTTTACTTGCTCCGTGCTTAGACCATTTAGGGCCATTTTGGTAGGTACGTACCAATTTTCGTCAGTATGGGAATATTTCAACTGGTCAGTTAGTAGGGTCTTCAACTCCGAAGGTTTCTTGTTTTCCGGTTCATTCTTTTTTTCCGAACAGCTTAAACAGAAAATTAAAATTCCGAAAATCACCAAATTTTGTTTCATTTTTAGAGGTTTTTGGGATGGTGTACAACGTTCTCAGCTACAATTTCCTTTGTAACCTAGCAATTAAATGGTTTGTAAACTTAAAGTTAGGAAGAAAGTAGTCATGAATTATAGCCCTTGTTGATAACAGGTTTTAAGGTTCATTTACTTGATTGTATTATTGTTGAAGTAGTTAATTTCAGTCCGAATACAATGAGTATAGCACCTAAAGCAATTTCAATATATTTTCGAAACTTCATATAAAATTCCCTAAATAGATTTCTTGAAAATAAGTAGGACAGACCTATTCTCCATAGTACTGATGCAAGCACTATTCCTGTTAACATACATCCCAAAACCCAATTTGGTGTGTTCGGGGTTACGGTAGTCGCAAAAATACTCGCAAAAAATATTATGGTTTTAGGGTTTGCCAAATCCGTTAAAAGTCCCAAACGGAAGCATTTGCCTAAACTATATGAAACCGTTTTTTTAGATTTTGCCAATTCAGTTCTTTTAGATTTTATCATTTTGATTCCCAAATAGATGAGATAAATTCCGCCCAATATTTTAATCAATCCAAATAACCATCCAACTAAAGATATTACAGTTGCCAGTCCGAATAATCCTGCTGCTGCATAAATCAAATCTCCAAAAGCGACACCTAATCCGGTCATAAAACCTGCTTTTTGTCCGTTATTCAAGCTTTGTTGAGTAACAATTAAAAAATTCGGACCAGGACTTATCACTCCCAATAAAAAAAGTCCTATTACAAGAAAGATTGATGTCAAATGTTCCATTATTTCAGTCTTTACATAAAGTTGTCTGTTTTTTAACTTGCTGCCAAGGGTCAGGGGTATGGCTTCGTTGCGGAAAACGTCCAACGGACTTGTCCGGCGTAGCCCTAAAGTGGCGAATCAGGCTGGATTTTCCATTTGGAAAATCCCACCGCAATGAGCTATACACATTGTTGGTATTCGTTATTTTTTAGACAATTCGGTGCATTTTTCATCGATTGAAACAGCCTCTGGACTATTTGCAAAATCATCGCCAATTACTTCTTCGAAGGGAAATTCCTTATATCCGTCAATCAGGCAATTACAATATTTGTCCAAATCATTGGATTTTTCAAATTCAGTGCCCGTAAGTTCTTCTTTCCATTTCTTTTTCATTAATTCTGCTAATCTCGTGGTCCATTCCATGTTTTGACCATAACAATTGTCTATTCCGAGGCCCAAAAAGATTGAATCATTTTGAATCTCGTTAAAGACTTGAATTAATCTACCACTTTCAAGTTTTTTCTTGAAACGCATTTTAAGTTCAGGATTGTCAGTTAACTTTTCTACGAAACATTTGCAAAATTCCTCACGTCGCGTTTCATCGGATATCAACCTTTCGTTTCCATCAATACATTTATTCAGAGGAACTTTTAGACCATTTATTGTCACGAAGTTTGATGGAACAATTTCTCGACTTAAATGGAAAAATGAGAAACAAAAGAAAATGACCAGTGAAATACCAAAATACTTGATTAACTGAATTCTGGATAACTTATACTTTACTTTGACAAAACCAGTGCCTATCAACCAAGTACAAAGCAGTAGCACTAGCAAAACTCCTATTATTATCCCTGGTGAAGCCCAAGAGCCAGCCTCCCCGCTTGCCTCAACATATTCTTTTCCTGCTCCTGAAAGAAGTAGAAATCCAATTATAATTTTAAAGATTCTCATTTTTATTAATGAATGCCAACGGTCTCGGCTATGATTTCGTTGTGGAAAATCCTTTGGGATTTTTCAGGTAACGAAATCGAGCCATTTAATGTTTCTAAGTTTGAAGTTAATGTTTTGTAGCTATAAATCACAGCCTCAGTTAGTCGCAGTTTTATTTCTTTTCCGGCCTAAAAGCAAGACGGTTAAAAGAATTACAGTCAGCAAAATCCAAATTCCGTCGGTGGCGTATTTCAATTCCCTAAGCTTATTGAGTTGTTCAAGCTGTTCGGATGAATAGGATATGGGAGGGTATATTGTAAATCCGGATTCTGTTTTTTCAGAAGTTGGCATTAAAAAAATATTTAAGTTTTTTAAAATCCAAGAAGCCCTAAGAAAACAGAATATCCCTATTGTTGAAAAGGTTACAACAAGAAATTTTATCAAGCCGTTTTTTGGTCCTTTCGTCAGAAACCTAATAAAACAAATAAGCCCTAGTGTAAAGCAGAAAAAGTAGAGGATAAGCGAAAGATTCCAAAGTCCATAAGAGTAGTTGGAAGAAAGAGTCCAGTTGTAATTTTGAAATTTAACTAAAAGGAACCAGACTATTGAGAATGCAGCAATTCCTGATAGGACAAACCATTTTATTTCCGATTTCCACTTTTGGTTCATGTTCAATTGCGCCTAACGGTTTTGGCTATGATTTCCTTCGCACCCCAGCCATTTAGGAGTTGATAAACTTAAAGTTAGCCAGAAAGCACAACGAGTTTTATCCATTTAGATGCATTTTTATTCATTTATTTTTTCTCCGTTTTCATGAAATAGAGTTCTTTTTTTTAAAATTCCATCTTTGTCATAAATAGAAAGTTCTTTTATTTTACCATTTTGGTAATATCTTTTTAAGTCGCCAATTACGAGTCCGTTTTTAAATTCAGCTTTTAACCGAATTGTTCCATTTGAATAATAATCTGTTTCAATTCCATTACAGGTGTCCTCACAATTCTTGAACTTGTAGTTAGGGATTATTCCAAGTTTTTTCAGATGCTCTTTGCTTGTTCCTTTTTTGAAAGAAAAGTTTGTCTTTTTAATATACTCTACAATTCTAGGCTTTACCAAAGTATCTGAATTTATCAATTTGTCAATTGTTATTTTTCTGGTTTCTCCAATTTGGGTTGCAACAAGGTTATACTCTCCTTTGGCCCGAAGAATCATTGTTCCATCAGAGTCTGATATTTCATATTTGATTCCATCTTTTTCAAGATGATAGTAAATACTCCTTTCAATTTCGTTTGAACAATGGTCTTTCAAAAAAAGATTGAATTTGATTTCTTGACTAAACCCAGAAAGAGCAGAAAAAAGTAATATTAAAATGGTAAACTTCATTAATCTGTCAAATGGTCTACAACAGTCACGGCTATAATTTCCTTCGTAATCTAGTTGGATTAAAGATTAATCAACTTAAAGTTAGCAAGAAAGCAGCTATGCATTACAGGCGTTGTTGCCATTAGCGCTTATTTTTGATGATTGTTTTTTTCGTACTCTTCAAATTCCCCTTGAGTGGCTTTTTCTCCATTTATGTAGTACTCGTTTCCAGCATCGACCCACCAAGTTATTCCATGTTTTTTTCCGTCTACAAAATGAATTTTCCACATCATTTGCTCGCCAGTTTGATCATATACAATATCATATCCGTTTTTCATACCGTTCTTAAATTCCGTTGTTCCTATTAGAATTCCGTTCCGATATGATTTTTGAATTCCGGTTAGTTTTCCATTTTGAAATTCGTTTAAGCTGTATTCGTCTTTTTTAGGATTCAAAATCAGCTTATATTTTCCGCTCAAATATTTTCCAGCTTTTTTAGCTTTTACTTTAGTGGAGTCTTTATTTATTTCAAATTCCAGTTCCGAGAAGGATACTGTTTTGATTTCTTGTGAAAACCCTTGGAAAAATCCAAGAATTAACAGTATGTAAATCAGTTTTTTCATATTGCTGGCAACGGTCTCGTATAAACGTCAGCTAGGGTTTTTACTTAACCGTAATTGCGGTTATACATTGTTAGGCAACGTATTTTCATTTCCCAATTAGTTTTTCAATCCAACTTTTCGGTTTGATTCCGAGTTCTTTTTCCAATTCCGCAATTTCATTTTTAGTCGGTTGAAATTTTGGTTCTAATTTCTTTGCTTGTTTAAAGTCAGATAACGCTTTTTCTAATTCTCCATTTTCTTTTCTCAAATAAGCTCGACATCTCCAAAAGGTTGCTTCTTTTGGGTTTAGCTCGATTGCTTTTCCGTAATCATTTTCAGCGTCTTGATTTTTATTCCACTTTTTATTCAATTCCGCACGATTTGAGTAAGCTATGGAATTCCGCTTATCAAATTCAATTGCTAAATTCAGATTTTCAATTCCTTTTTCAAGTTGTCCAATCTCAAAATGAGCAACTCCTAAATTATTATACGCATTGCTATTTTTATCCGTTTTCAGTTTTTCATTCAACTCCGATATTGTTTTTTCATATTCCCACATTTCGTCGAAGAATAGAATTCGGAATGATTTATTATATAGTTCTGAAGTCGGTTTCATATGTTGCCTAACGGTCCCGTCTATGATTTGTGGCGGCGTTGGAAATCATTGGATTTCCAGCCGTGGCAAATCCAGTCGTTATTAGTTTTATAGTTTCAAGTTAACGAATTGCAGCTATAAATTATAGCCTTTGTTGTGCACTGGATTTTAATTTTTCCATTTTGATTTTATCGCGATACTCCGTCAAACAAGTTTGGAAACTTGGAAGTAATTTTTCCTTCTGGGTTTCAATTGACTTTTCGCTGATTCTTATGTACTCCTCTTGAGTAAATTCCGCTTGTATCTTTTCGGTTGAACATGCACAGTAGTCGAAAGTCAATTCCCGATATTTTACCGCCATATCTTTAGAATCCTCAATACATTTTTCAATTAAAATCCCTCTACTTTCATCGGTCCAGATTTCCTTTCCATATTTCAAATCCCTAATTCCTGTGTAAATTCCATATGATGAACCAATAATTATCAACACGATTACCCAGTGCTTTCCGGCCATAAAACCCTTTTTCTCATTTTCCATTTATAGCAGGTTATTCATAAACATATTTATTCCGCCAGGTTTCTTCTCCTTTTAAAAAGTCAAGAAGTATTTCAATCATTTGGTCCACGGTTTCTGGAGGCTCTACCAATAGAATATGCTCATTTTCTGTAACGAATCCTGAGGCTAAACCATCTGCCCCAAGACTTCCGCTCACGTGCAAAGCCTTAAAATCATTATTGCGGTTATCTTCTAGTTGCACAATATGAAACTCATTCCAATTGATTGATTCCATAGTACTTTTTATAATTTCTTGGGAGGCATTTTCTGATATGGTTTTTAGACGCTGCCCTGAATCATAAGCGACCACCAGCTTCAAGGTTCTTTTTTCTTGCTGTTTGGATAAGGAAGAAGTTCGCCAACTTTTATCTGTTTCATACGGATTTGTTCCCGATTTGATGTCGTAAAGAACAATGGCAAGGATTAAGAACGCTACTCCAACAAATAGGTATTTATACATTTTGCAAATGCAGTTTTTATTGATTTATCAATACTTCCGCCATGATTTCCTTCAGAATCCAGATTACCCAAAGATTAAAACTTAAAGTTAGCAAGAAAGCGGCCATAAGTTACGACCATGTTGGAGCCTATGTTTTATTCATTTTCAATTCGAAATTCTGCCCAGTTAAGCACGTTAAATTCGTTTCTCCGAAAATTAGAAAAGTTAGATTTATCAAAAATCAAATTCACATCATTTTCGTCTCTATTATACATTACAGTCCAAGGCGTACATATTCGGTCTGTCAATTCAATTGATTCCGCAACTGAGTTTTTTTCTCTTGTTATTTGTCCAATCAATTCAATCCTATAAGAGTTTTCAAACTTTTCATAATTCGAAATCTCATATTCATTTTTGCAATTCAGGGTTTCACCAATCAATTCCGCAAACTTTTTTGCTTTTTCAGGAGATTTTTGATTTTCGGTTATTAAGGTCAGTCTGAATTTTTTCATTCAGTCGTGTAATCATTAACATTATATTCCAAAGTGAAAATAAATCACTTCCCTTTTTTGTAATAAAAATGGTTTCATTTCCATTGAATTCAGTAACTAATAATTCACGTTCATTCCGTTTTTTTATTTTCTTTAGTTTTGTTTCTCCCTGTTCTGCTTTCTCGAAATATTCTTTCCGATTTTTAGAATCAACATCTTTTACAGAATTCAATTCGACAGAGTTATAATTAGTTCCGTCAAAACCAATGATTTTTTTTGTTCCGATTGCTGTCCAGTACTTTTTTGAATCGGTAAAGAGAAAAATTATTTTCCCATAATCATTCTCATTGAAATTAGTCAAATATTCCGCTTTTTTATCGGCTGTTAAATCCTCAAATAAATGAACACTTTTATTCGGCAAATCGTGTTTAGAAGCACGCCATTTAATTCTATTTTTAATAAACTCCTCTGTTTTCTGCATTTGGGTTAAATTGGCTACAACGGTCTCGTATAACCGTCAGTTACGGATTAATATGCATTAATTTTCGGTTAAGCACTGACGCTCGCAATTTCGAGTGGATTCGGACAGCTTGTCTGCCTTTGGTGGATATTCGAATCCATAGTAAATGCGGTTAAACATTGTTGTAAGTAGTACTTTTTTCATTTTTCAGAGTCCAAATACGAACGGTTTTTTTCCTTTCGTTGATGTTTTTAACTCCTCTGGAATTTCCCAAATATCCAATTCAGTTTTCCAGTCAGTTTTGTATCCTTCTTCTATTGGGTCAAATTTGAGTTTACTATTCTTAAATCCGTTTTCCCTAAATTTTATTACAATCTTTTGCAATAAGTTCCATACGGATTTTTCATAGTCTTCAATCGTTTCTGCTGTATAGTCGAAATAGAAATCAGGTTCAGCTCTCCAAAATATTAGCGAAGCAGTTCCTTTGTCACATTTCGGACTGTCAATAATCCAATCTAATACAACTGTTCCATCGTCCCAGTTGTAATTGTCCGCAAGAAAATATTGTTCTGCTGAATTAAGAGTATTGAATTTTTCAAAATCGGGTATTATTTCAGTATCGTCATCCTCGTCCTCATTAAATGAAAATTCAATGAAGTTTTTCTTGATCAGTAATATTTTATGAGGTCGGACTATCATTTTTTCCGCATTATGCAAAACGGTCTCGGCTATGGTCTCGTGACCAGAGACAGTTTTTTTAGTTAATTGAAGTT
Organism: Bacteroidota bacterium; assembly: GCA_039027495.1. Taxonomy (GTDB): domain Bacteria; phylum Bacteroidota; class Bacteroidia; order Flavobacteriales; family Flavobacteriaceae; genus Flagellimonas. The sequence continues at coordinate 101,924 of JBCCKH010000011.1, read as the reverse complement.
AGAAAAAAATGACCAAGCGATAGGCATGGGCTATAGCCATTGTTGTGCATAGTTTTTATATTATTTGAAGAATGAATATCAAGAAAATAGCTGGCAAGTAAAGTAGCATATCTAATCGGGTAAATCTCCTATTACCAAGCACGTCCCATTTACTTCTTGTAAGAGTAACAAATTCTTTTTTCTGAAACTTTAAACTTATCCATCTCAAAATTTGAAACGCAATTAAGAAAATCCAAAAATTTCTAAGTCCACGTATTGCTGTCCAATCAGTATTGCCAAGTCCGTGTTTATAATAAATTGCTATTTGTACAAGGGAAAATCCAAACCAAAGAAGCCAGATATTGAGGTTTCTCAACGCTCTGTAATTAAAACTTATGGTAAAAAAGTAAAGACCAAACGAATAAAATACAATTGACTTTCTATTTTGAAATTGAACAGGTTCAATTATCAAAAAATAGATAGAAAAACATATGAAAATTCCAATTGGAACAAAATTCAAAAAGTTTATTTTACTCCTTTTAAAAAACCTGTTTTCTATCATTTATGGAAATTATGCCTAATGGTCTCGTATATGATTAGTTGCTGACTTTTCGAACAGAAAATGTCCACCCGATTTTAAAGATAATAGATTGCAAAGGACTCGGTTTAAGAAATCCGTCAGTAATTAATCATACACTGTGCTGGCAACTGTAGGTTTTATATTAAACATCGTTTGGTAATAGACTCCAAGTACAATCGTTAATCTATTCTCAAATTTTTTTAAGTCATGTTCGCTTGTCCTGTACAATCTCTTCTTGGCGATTTGTGGGCTTATTCTATATTTCGAGTTCATTTTTAGAAAAGTACTGGTTCCAATTCTCCAGTCGATTTTTTTGGCGAGACAAATTGAAAAATTATTCTCAAGTTTGACCCGTATTGGATTCATTGAATCAACATTGAATAATTTTTTTTCCAAATCCATATCTTTTTCCGAGCGAGTGGACTCCGTCCATAAATTCAAATCCCTGATTTTTAATTCCAACGAATCTTGAAAAAAGTCAATAGGTAATTTTTTATTACTCCAATCGGATATGAATTCAAAATAAGCCGCTTCGGTTGAAATTTCCGGGTATTTTTCCTGAATTCTAGACTCAAAAAGTTCAATGGCTTTTTCCAAAATTTTCTTTTCTCCCTTTTCAACACATTTTTTTGAAGGAACGCTATATGAAGAGGAATCTTTTCCTGATTTGCACGCGCAAAACCCAAAAAATAATATGAGCATTAATTTTTTCAATATTGTTGCCAATGGTCTCGGCTATGGCCCTTTGGCCCGCGCCAGACAGTTTTTAATAAATTAAAAGTTAGGAATAACACAGCCATTATTTTCAATATTGAAATATTGTAGCTTTTTGATAGTCTTTATAAAAATTTTCACTGAGTGAAATTAAATCTTGTTTAAATACAAGGTAGAATTCACCCTCCTTTTGCCAAGAGAATTCGATTATAGAATCCAATCTCTTTTTATCTCTTCGAAAAAATGAAATAGTCCCAACGTGATGCCACATCCAAGGTCCGTCCTTCGGATTCTTAATAAGTTCTTTTGCTATTACTCTATGTTTTATTGCATTTGAGTAATCTTCTTTCATAGCAAACATAAGTGATAGATCTAAATGATTTATGTGCGGATTTCTATAGGTCGAATCCTTTATTTTTTGATTTAGACATTCAATTCCTTTTTGAAACCTACCTTGTCTAGCAAACTTAATCCACTGGGTATCTGTTTCTTCTTTGTATAATAAATAAGGGTTGTGCTTTTTTGTTCCGCAAGATGCCGAAATAAACAGAATCAGTATTGGAAGGATTAAGGACTTCACTTTTTTGGTTATAATATTCTTCACCTTACTTTGTAATCGCTAGTAGTGATGAGGCAATTTCAATCAACACCCTCACCCAAAAACTCCGCTAGGGTCATCCCAAACCCAGCTGCTATTTTCAGCAAAGTGAGTAGTCTTGGGTTGGTTTTTCCATTTTCAATCATATAGAGTTGGGTGCGTCCAATGTCGCAATCAAAGGCGAAAGATTTTTGGTCAAAACCCCGTTCCAAGCGTAAGGTCCTGATACGCTGGCCTAGCTTTAGAAGATACGCTTGCTCCTTCAAGTTCACGATATCAATTCCCTTAATCAAATCCCTCACTAAACAATTCCTCCAGGGTCATATCAAAAGCTTGTGCAATTTTCAACAAGCTCGTGTATCGGATATCCGTGCCAGTTTCATAGCGACCATATTGTGACCTTGGAATGCCATGGTCAAAGGCAAAATTTTCGTAGCTCTTGTATCCTTTTTGAATACGAAGTGATTTTATCCGCTTGGCTAATTTTTGGACTTCTAGTGATTTATGCATGAGGTTAAAGAAATCAACAGAGCCATTAATTAACTACCATTAATTAGTGGCTTTTTCAAAATTGTTTTGTACGTTTGAAGAGGTTTATCCCAAATCTTTTGATTTCACAAATGGTACAGGAAAAACAGCAAGAATATCTGCTCGAGTTTATAAAAGACACCTACGGCTCCGCCGAAGGCCTAATTGACCATCTGCATTTGGCCATTGAAATGCTCTTCTACCTTGAAGACGATACCTTTGATAAACGGGAAATTCAAGCCGTGGTTTCCGCCCTAAAAGGCATCATCGGTGCTTTACAAGCACAAAAGGCTTGAGCGTTAAACGAGATTAGCTGCTGGGGGTAAGATGTTGTAAATTCAAATAGAGAGGGGGCTATCCAGGCTCTGCCTCCGAACCGCTTTCCAGTTTTAAGAGGCCGCGAAAGGCATCTTCTACGGTATTGCCTTCGTACAACACCTTGTATACTTCTTCCGAAATGGGCATGTGTACGTTATGGTCCCGCGAGAGTTCCATCACCACTTTTGCGGTTTTTACGCCTTCGGCCACTTCAGACATTTCCGCGATGATTTCGTCTATCTTTTTGCCTTTCCCCAACTGGAAGCCGACATGTCGGTTTCTACTTTTAGGGCTGCTGCAGGTTGCCACCAAATCGCCCATGCCGGCCAAACCGGAAAAAGTGCGTCGTTTGCCGCCCATAGCCGTGCCTAAACGGGTTAGTTCCGAAAGGCCTCGGGTAATCACAGCGGCTCGGGTGTTGTCTCCCGCGTTGGCGCCATCACCCATACCGGTAGCTATGGCCATGATGTTTTTTAACGCGCCACCCAATTCGCAGCCAATCACATCCGTATTGGTGTACACCCGAAAAAGCCCACAATTGAACACACTTTGCAACTTTTTGGCAATAATCTCATCGACCATGGCGATAACCGCTGCCGCGGCTTGCCCATTATGGATTTCCTTGGCCAAATTGGGGCCCGTAAGCACGCCTGCAGGATGGCCAGGTAGAATTTCGCTGATGACCTCGGTCATCCGTTTTTTGGTGCCCATTTCCAAACCTTTGGAGAGACTGACCACCGGTATCCAAGGCCGTACATGGGGTTTGGCGGTTTCCAGTACTTGCCTAAAATTCTGCGAGGGAATGCCCATCACCAAGAGGTCGGCATCTTTCACGGTATCGGCGATGGAGGCGGAGGCCTTCAGGTTTTTGTTGAGCAAGGCACCGGGTAGGTATTTGGAATTGGTGCGTTGTTCGTTGATTTCTTTTACGGTTTCCTCGTTTCGGGCCCAAAGGGTGGTATTGGCATTGCGTGCGGTAAGCGAGGCCACGGTCGTGCCCCATGAACCGCCACCCAATAATCCTACGTTTAATGGCATGCTGGTGTTGTTTAGTATCGGTCCGGTGCTTGGTGCACCCCCGTCCCGAGTTAGTTATTCAATTCCGCAACGAAAAGGTCGCGTACCTCTTCGATGTATTGGTTTAAGTTTTTCAGTTTCCAAAGTCCGGTTTCCACAGGGTCCAGTACCACCACCTCGATATGGGTCGGGCGCAACATAGGCGAACCTTGGGATACAGCTTTGTAGGCATTTTTGATGACGATGGGCACAATGGGTACTCCGGCTTGTATGGCCAAATGGAAGGCACCTTTTTTGAAAGGCCCTAATTCAGGCGTACCGCTTCGGGTTCCTTCCGGAGCAATAGCGACGGAGATGCCATTTTTTAAAGCTTCTACCGCGGGTTTCATGGCTTCAATGGCCTTGGCTTTGTTGCTTCGGTCAATGTAGATGGCGCCCAAAGCTTTGAAGATGGGTCCGATGGGTGTGCGTTCCAGTTCCTTTTTGGCAACACCGGTAAAGTCATTGCGAAGCAGTTTCATGATGATAAAGAAATCCGCTGCGCTTTGGTGGTTGAAGCAAAACACGGCTGGACGGAAATCCGTTAGGTTTCGTTTTCCTTTTACCGAAATTTGAAGTCCTGCAAAACGAGTACCCAAATCACCGATGCTGGCAAAGGTGGCATTGGCTGCTTTTTGTTTTGATAGTGTTGCTAATCCTGTCAGCGCACCTTTTACTGCTGAAGGATAAATACTGGCCACAGCCAAACTGGTACGAAGCCCATTCACTATGGGTTTTTCGCCGGGTTCTTCAAATCTTAGTATGGGCCAATCGTTTTCGAAGGCGACTTGCGAAAGTCGATTATCGGGATTGGTCGCCACGGGTTTCCCCACAATCTTAAAGAGGGGATAGTCGTCAAAACTATCCGAATAAAAATAACTTTTGGAGAGGTCAATGTCGTTGGCCTTGGCGAACGTTCTCGCCGCTCTGGCCTTGCCCTCGCCCCAGCACATTTCGGAAATACGGCCGGTAAACTTTCCATTTTTCACTTCCATGCGAGTGCCATATACTTCGGTAATGCCCAAGTTCTTCGCCACGGGATTGATTTGGTACATCGTTGCTGCCGAAATAATCACGACGCGATGCCCTTTCTCCAAATGCTTTTTGACCAGCTCTCGCGATTCTGGATAAATCGTATGGGTCAAGAATTCGTCGAAAACCTCTTGTCCCAAAGTGGCAAATACCTTTTCTGGGATACCCTTTACGCCCATAGCAGCAATTTTGGTCAACACCTCAAAATCGCGGTTCCCAAAAGAGAACACCAAGGCCGTCATGAATTGGGTGAGGTATTCTGTTGCCGTGGTTTCGCCGCTGAGCAAACGGGTACGCATAAAGCGTTTGGCTGAAAAGTCGTTGATGAGCGTGCGGTCCAAATCAAAATACGCGGCGATATGCGGGCCTTCCTCTTCCTGCTCCAAATCCTTTTTGGAACGCGTTGTTTTCGCGGCCGGAACCAAGATGTTCTGACTCGCCATGCGCCCCAAGCTTCTTTTGCTGGGTTCGACCTCGATTTCTTTCAGATAGGCCAAACGAGCGGTAAGGTCGTCCAATTGGTCCATCCAATCCGCTAGCCCTTTGGTATTCAATTTTTGATTTTGGAGTCCCAAACCTGCGTTTTCCGCGAAGCGATAGGCATTCTGCAAAAAAGGTTTGGCCACACTGCCCAATCGGGTGATTCTACTTTGCCAATGCAGTTCCTTGCCCTTGAACATGCAGAGTTGTAAAAAGTCTTCTTCCCTAAAAGGGTCGTCTTCGTCCCAGTTGTTGAGGGTATGGCATACCACCTTATCGGCTTCTATGTATGAGAGCAATAATGCTCGGGAGATAAAGAGGTCTTGTTTTTTTAGGATTTCAGCGACGTCTTGTTTCGGGTCGGCAAGGATTTCGCGCCAGTTTTTATCGAAACGTTGCAATTCTTCTTCAATTTCGGCACTGAACTTGGCTTTGTTGGTATAGAAGAATTCAAACTTGAAAAGGTTGCGCAATCGCATGATTTCTTCCCAAAAATGTACGATGCGTTCGGATGAAGTGTCCTCCTTGATTTTTACCAAGGCCATCTCCACAAAAGCGGAATGGTAAAAATGCCCTGCCGCCATATTGGCGTAGTAGGTGGCCACCAAATATTCCGAAGAAATAATACTGTATTGTGCTTTTTGACCCGCCCTGCTTTTTTGGACGATATGAGCTCCCTGTAATAAGTTCAATGCTTTCTGCACGCTCACCGCGATGGGATTTCCACGGTCAATGAGGGAATCGGCTTGTTTTTTACCCACCAATTCCATTAATTTTTTGACTTTGAACTCGATTTCCTTTTTGGTCAAAGCGAAATCGTTCAAGAGCACATTGCAAATCAGGGATACCGTTGATACCGGAGTGATTTGCGACATTTGATTGATGACGTCAAAGGCGAAATAGGGGAGGGTATCCTTGCTTTTGTAGCTGTCATCTCCAAATTGCGGCACCACAACGTTGTGGGTTTCGTCAATTTCAACTGGGTCACCAAAACGGATGGCAGCCCGCCCAAAGTTGTTCCCCAAGCTGCGTACATACTTAAGTCCTTCGGCCAAGTCTTCTGATTTTTTCTGGGCACCCTTGGCTTGTTCGGTCATTTCCTTGACGTCGGGGATGAGGTCGTAGGCAATCGAAACCGGAACATATTTTACCGCCTTGGTGCTCTGTTGCTCCGCATCCATGATGTATTTTAAAATACCCATTTGGGGATGCAGTATTTTCCCTGTTCGGGAACGGGTCCCTTCAATATTCCAAGTAAGGTGGTCGCCCTGGTCAATGATGCTGGCGATATAATGCCTTAAGGCTGTTTTGTAAACGGGATTGTCCTTAAAACTGCGGCGAATGAAAATAATGCCGGCACTATTGCCCAATTGCTTCAACCCTGGAAACGCAAGGTTGATGCCCCCAAACGAGTAGGGGACGGGCATTCCAAAACGAGATAAGGTGGATATCAAGACCAGCGTATCCAAATAGGTTTTATGGGTCATGATAAAGGCCACGGAGTTCATCCGCATCAACTGCATCAATTTTTTGATGCCTTTGGGGTCTACGTCTATCTTTTCGTTATAAGCCCTCGAAAGGATGTAATCGAAACTTTTTACCGAAGCGATTTTGGCCAGGGGATGTTGCCGGGCGCGCAGCTCCTTTATGTACTCGGCTGCCTCTTTTTGAACCTTTTTGAGGTCTAATTTATGGTCTTTGGCCGTTTGCTTTAGCGCTTCTTGAAATCCTGAATCATTAATGATGCTCTCCATGCTTGTCGAATAGGCCTGACTCCTAATTTAAGAAAAACAAACTTCTTCGTTTTTTATTCCAGTAAAAAGGATATAGTATCCGCTCAATATTGGAAGTTGTATCCTTGATGGTCATGCCATTGATGTTGGCGCTCAAGGCGTTGGCGGTTATCATCAACACACTCACGTTGGCCCCCAATCCGGAATGGCTTCCATATACCTCTATGTTTTTGATGTCGTCGCGATACGTTTCTGCTTCCATGCAGTGTTTCCAGGGGAGCAGTCCATCCGTTTTGGTGTAAATACAAGTAATCGGCACGTTGGGGATGGGTTCCAGCTCTGCGATAAAACGTTTGTTGCGTTCCTTTAAGGACTTCCCGCGGAAAAACTCCAAAATGCCACTTACTGGGGTCTTCATATCCATCACGCCCCATACGGGTGACCCGATAGTCACAATCTGTTCGACTTGGTCCGGATGGCGATTCGCCATGATTTTGGCAAAAATGCCACCACCGCTCCATCCGACGAGGTTCACTTTTTGCCCGTGTTCTTGATAGATGTCAAACAGCTTTTCTTCCAATCGTGGAATGTAGTGCGACTTTATCATGTTGAAGCCTTGTTCCCATTTATAGGTCTTGAAGCCCAATGAGGTCAAATATCGCCGCACAAAAGAAGTGGAATAATCATCCCCCAAATAAGGTGGAATGAGCAATACGGGGCGCCCCTCACCTTTAATGCGCTTGGGAATAAAGGGGTAAAAGCAATAAATGGACGACCATTCAATCAACGACCGGCTTTCCAATAAAATATTGTAGAGAGGGGGCTGTGGAATTTTTTGATTGATGATTTCGATTTCATGTTCGAACTTCTCCAAAATGTCTTTGGACAGTTCCTTAGCCTTCGCCTCATCGTTTTCTATAATATCGTGGGTGATGTTTGTCAGCAAGGTTAGGATGGTAAAGTATTCCCTACTAGGACCCAGTTCATCGCAAATGCGAATGCATTCGTTGAATAGGAATTTGATATCTTCTTCGACCTTTTCTAATTTTTTTACTTCGGGTATGGATTGTGAAGCAAAGGGATGCATATTAAAGTTTTCCTCTATGATTTTCCGAATGACCGGGAGGGACAATCCATTCAGCGTTCCCAGCAGGGTAACGAATTTGGTAAAGGTCGTGTATAATTGTTGTTTGTCTTCCATGTGCTATTTAAGGAATATGGGTGTTCAGCCATGTTAGGATGTCGTCTTCGACTTCCTTGCTGTTTTTCTCGTTCAGCATTTCATGTCTTCCCCCTTCATATAGGTTAAAAGTGAGTTCGGTATTGCCGTATTTTCTATAATTCTCGGCTACCTGGGTCACCCCTTTGCCCATTTCGCCCACTGGGTCTTTATCGCCTGAGAACATCAATATGGGTAGTTCATCAGGGGTATTGGCAAAAGCGCTGGTTTTGTTCAGTTCCTTGGAGTTGGTCAAAATATCGGCAAAGACCCCAATGGAAAAATTCTCGATACGATACGGGTCCGCTTCAAAAGCATCTACTTCGGCTTCGTCGCTACTTATCCAATCCAATTTGGTGCGGTTGGGTTTGAATTTTTTGTTGAATTCATCAAAAAAGAAAGCACGTAGGGTCTCATTACTGCGCTCCCTGCCCCGAAACACACTGACCACCTTGGTGCTGGCCAATCCAAAATGCCCAAGGCCTTTGATAAAATTGGCGGTTCCGGATAAAATCAAGGCATCTATACTCTCACCATGTTCCAAAACATATTTTCGACTTAACAACGAACCCATGCTGTGTCCAAATAGGATAAACGGTGTCTTGGGATTTTCGGTACGCATCAGTTGGGTAAGTTCATGCATGTCTGATACTACATCTTCAAAATAATCGGTGCCTTCATAGTACCCATACAAGCGTTTGATTTCAGCAGTTTTCCCATGCGCTCTATGGTCGTTGGCGTAGATAGTGAATCCTTCCTTTTGCAAACGATTGGCGATACGGTCATAGCGCCCTGCATGTTCCCCTACGCCATGCGCAATTTGAATAACGCCCCTACTTTTCTGGGAGTCATACGCTTCCCATTTATAGTAGCAGATAATTTCGCCATCCGCGGCCGTAAAGGTGTTGGTCTTAAAATGCATGCTTATCGCGATAAAAAGGCCTTAAGGAATTTGGTAAATTTCCCCTTGTCCGTTGCCGTACCGGTCAGTTTTAACCGTTGTTGGATTTTTAATTCATCAAAAAGAAGCTTCTTTTTGTATAGGGCATATAGGTTGGCGTCTTCAATGTCCAAGACCGTTTTGGGGTCGAGGTTTTTTGTTTTTTTGACGGTGGCAGATTCTGAGCTGAGGTTAATCTCCCAACACTCGCTTCGTGCACCAAGGTCCACATTAATATGATAGATGCCCTTGAATTTTTTGACCAGCGCAGCTTCTTTCTTTACGTAGCGTTTCAACGCATTGAAGAAGGCCGTGCTTTCGCTTTTTTGCGGCGCTTCTTTTTTATCGGCGCTCTTGCTTTTCGCTTGGGTCAATATCAATTGCTCCAATTCATTGGCCGACTCCCTGATGTATCTAGAAAACACATAGGCATCGGGCATGGTTTTCGCGTCTGAAGTAGTGGTAATACTTATGACCCCGTTGTAACTAAAAGCAGCAATAATCAATCCAAACCCATCTACTACTGGGGTAAGCCCAAACATGGCCACTACCTTATGCCCATTCAGATACAATAGGTTTCTTGGGCCCGGTACATTGGTAATGGTGACGTTAAACGGTGGTCTATGCAAGTCCTTGATGTTGTATTTGCTGTACAAACCTGCGGCAAGATTGGCAAGTCCGAAGGGAACGGCGTCCGCCATTTTCGACAGGGTCTTGGCCCCCATGGTTTTGTGTCTTGACTTGCCCAACATGGTTTGTTCCTGAATGTATTCCAAACGTTCCAGAGGGTCGTCAATATGTGTCGCCAACTGAATCATCATATTGGCGATTTGGTTGTTTTGGGTTTTGTCGTTTTCACTTCGGATGGAGATGGGCACGTTGGCCACTAAGGGTTGGAGTGGCAATTTCTCTCGTTCTTGCAGATATCGTCGGATGGCTCCTGCACAAAAGGCGAGGATAAGGTCGTTGATACTGCCTCCTGTGGATTTGCGAAGACTGTTTACGCGGTCGAATTCCAAAATGGCAGTGCCCCAAGTCCGTTTCGGGGAAATGTTTCCATTGAATATGGTTATCGGCACTGGATATCGTGCCGAGGTAAATTCCTTTTGGATGCTTAGGGTCTTTGAGGTCTTGGTTTTGATAAAGGCTACTGCGGTTTCAGCAAGGGTTTTCGGCAATTTGAAGGGATTCTTCAAAAAGCCATAGCCACTTTTCAGCAACAAACTGATATCATCTGGCAAAGGGTCTGGGTCAAACTTTTTGACTTTGGAAAGGTCTATGGGCTTGGCCTTGTCATCCTTGTCAAACAAGATGCCCATAAGCCCTACTCCTGAGTTCCCATCAATCATCACATGGTGCACTTTGCTTACAATCGCGACGGAGCCTTTTGGTACCTGAGCAATTTCGTCAATCCCTTCAATAAAATGGATGGACCACAGTGGTCGCCGTAAATCCAAAGGAGCACTGAAAATTCGGGAAGTGGTTCGGCGCAGGGTTTCCCAGTTGGAAGGGTCGGGCAATTTCATGCGGTGCAAATGCAAGTCCAACTCAAAATTGGGGTCGTCCACCCAATAGGGGTAATCCAAGTTCATGGGCACGTTCAACAAGCGTTGCCGAAACTTGGGCATCAAATGCAGCTTGGAGGCCACTATTTTTTTGAAATCCTTGAATTCCAAAGAGTCTTCTACCACGACCAATGTGGCGATATGCATGGGACTGGTAGGGGATTCCGCGTACAAAAAAGCAGCATCATAGCCCGAAATCTGCTTGAATTTCCCGTCCAGTACTTCTTGTGCAATATCCTTGATGTCTAATTTCGTGGCCATCGTTTTGTCGTTTTATCCCAATACAGTTTGCGCTTCCAAGTAATGGGTGTAATTGTTGATGTTAATGTTTTCTGCTTTGAGGTCGAACATGAGACTGAAAAGCCCAAAAAAGGTACGGTTCATGTAAATATTGTGCTTTGACCCGCGATTTGCGCCCATGTTCAAAGAGGATGCCTCTTTTATATATTTTTCACCGTAAGTACTTAGTTTGTCAAACATTTCCCTATCCGAAAAGTCAAAGGTCTCATCCTGAAAAGGGGTAGTAAAACATTCAATGATTTCAAAAAACAAGTCACTGAATCGCCTTCTTTCTTCCTCAGTATCCTCTGGTTTTAATATTTCCAGCGCTTCAAGGTTTTCTTCAAATTGCTTTGCATCATGTAATACTTCATAATTGAACAAGGCAAAGTAGGGTTCATAAAAGGTATCTGGAATGGTTTTCATACACCCAAAATCCAGGGCGATGACCTCTTTTTGGGGCGAAATGAGAAAGTTTCCAGGATGTGGGTCGGCATGCACCTTGCGCAACACGTGAATTTGATACATATAAAAATCCCAAAGGGTCTGCCCAATGGTATTTGCGGTATTTTGGTCCGTATTTCTTCGCACAAATTCAGAAAGATGAATGCCGTTCATCCAGTCCATGGTGATGATATCGGAAGAGGAGTATTCCGGATAATACTCCGGAAACTTTAGTTTTTCAATATGTGCGCAATCTTTGGCAATTTCTTGGCTTTGGGCCAGTTCCAAAACGTAATCGGTTTCCTCTATCAATTTGTTTTCTACTTCCTTAAAGTATTGTTCGGAATGTTCACCAGAGATTTTGAACATTTTCATGGCCACGGGCTTTACAATGGCCAAATCAGATTGGATGCTATCTGCAATACCGGGATATTGGATTTTTACCGCTAGGGTTTTCCCATTCTTTTGGGCTTGATGCACCTGCCCAATGCTTGCAGCATTGATGGCTTGACTGTTGAACGCATCAAATAGTTGGTGCGGCAGTTTGCCAAAGGATTTTTTAAAGGTTTTCAGTACCAAAGGAGCGGAAAGCGGTGGTACGGAAAATTGCGCCAGTGAAAATTTCTCCACAAAGGCTTTAGGCATGATGTTCTTTTCCATGCTCATCATTTGCGCCATTTTCAAGGCGCTTCCCTTTAGCGTTTTGAGACTGTCGTAAATGTCATTGGCGTTATTTTCCTCCAGGCGTTCCTTGGCTTCTTCTTCAGAGTTCACCATTTTATCGCCGTAGTACTTCAAATAATTTACCCCGACCTTGGCCCCCGTCTGCACTAATTTTGACGTGCGCTGCAGTTTGGAAATCGGGATGTTTTTGGAGGACTTCATGGCGCTTACTTCGATTTTATTTTTTCGGAATACAAAAACTTGCCCAAATCGATAATGTTGTGCAGGGATTTTGTATTCAAGAGTTCCACTCCGGTATTGACTGATTTTTCGATGAAAATGTCAGTCTTTTGGCATTTTGGGGAATCATCGGACATCCAAAACTTCAGTGTCAATAGGAATTGTACCCAAAGCCCTTCTTGAACTGATTTTTTTTGAAAGGAGTCCAAGGTGTCATGCAAGCGGATGGTTTCCATTTCGAGGGAATCCACGAAAGCCACAAAGCTTTCTTTTAATTCATTGAAAAGCGACAGGGTGTTTAAATTCAACCCGTAACTCTTGATGGTCAGCAAAACAAAATCACGATTCAGGGTGAAATTTTCGAACAAGGTGTAGTATAAACTGAGCAACTTGTCCTTTTTGCTAAAACCGAAATAATCAGGTGTTTCGGCAAGTACGGCTAGCGCATTGTCCAAGAAAATCTTGAAGATGGCTTTGTTGAGGTCATCAAAGCTTTCAAAGTGGGCTTCGAAAGCTTTAGGTGTGAAATTATGGACTTCTGCCAGGTCTTCCACAGTAAAGGGAGTGCCGTGTTGGGCCACTACGGTATCCATATAACAATCTATGAGATATGCTCGTGTTATGGTTTTTTTTCTTGCCAATGTATTTGTCGAGAATATTAGGTCACTACGTTTGCCTCAACTTCCAAGAAGAAGATAGTGGCCTTTTGCTAAAATAGCGATTTCTAGTTTTAGGGATATAAAACAAAAAAAACCAGAATACCCACATAGGAGATATTCTGGTTTTCGTTCATGGAATCCGTTTGAAAGTTTAGGCTACGAGTTTACGAAACTTCTTCTGGCCTTCTTTTACATCGGATTTAACTTCGTTCAAAATATCAAAGACAAGGTCTTGCTGATTAGCGGATAATTTCAATCCCCCTTTAATCGCTTTTTCACCAACCTTTTGCCATTGCGCTGCAATCTCCAAAGAATCTGTTACGATTTCTTCGGTTTTAGCTAGGGCAATATCATTTGCGTTCAATGCAAAGTCTTTTGCTTTGGATATCGTTTTTCCGATAAATCCTTTCGCTTTTTTCGCTGTCTTATTGTTTTTCATCTTTTCTAGATTTTAAATATTGAAATGCACAGACCTGAATTAGGCGCTCATTTTTTCAGCTTCTTTTTTCCAATCCGCGAAATTTGCGTTTTTGAAAACTGGTCCAGCTTTTTCCAAGATGCTTCTCATGGTAGCTTCGCTGGCTTTAGCCAACTGCGCATACGTCACGATTCCGTTTTGGTTGAAGATGGTTTCCAATTTTGGTCCAATTCCGTGAATCAATTTCAAATCGTCTTTTACAGTTTCAACCACTTTCTTTTCAACTGCTTTTACTTTTTTGGCAACTGGCTCTACCTTCGCTACTACCTTTTTAGTAGTGGAAGCCGCTTTCGCTTTCGCCTTGCTTACTTTCGCTTTGGCTTGCTTCTTTACCTTTTTGGTGTCTAAAGCGTCCTCTACCATTTCCTCACCTTTGTTCAAGATTTTTTGGGCTTGCTCCAAAACATCTTCCTTAAGGTCGTTCAATTTGGCTGTGCCTTTGGCCTTAAGATTTTCAGTAGTTTTTTCTACTTGCTTTACTACAGGGTTTTCAGTGATGGTTTCTTTAACGGAACCAGCTACTTTAATGACCTTTTTGCTAACAGGGTTTTGAGTGGCATATTCCATAGCACGCTCAACTACTTCTTCGTCGTATCCAACCAAGTCCAACATTCTTTCTTTTCCGGAGTTGAATTGCGCTTTTACTTCAGTAGCGGTCTCAAAAACCATATCCATTTGCTTTCTGCGAACAGGCTCTGATTTTTTGACCAGCTTTTTGGTAAGTTTCTGCCATTTTTCACCATGTTCAACCGTAGTGTTGATGGTAGCCATTGTAGCGTTAACTAAAGAATCGTTTAGGCTTTTCTTCTGTGTCTTGTTTGTTGTTTTTGTAGCCATGATTTTTATTTTAAAATATTGTTGTTCGTATTTGTTGGTGCAAACGTAGCAACCGTGAGTTACAAATGAGTTGCACTGTTGAATTTTAGCGAGTTATCTCTACTTTTTTATGATTTTTTTCTTCAAACCGGTTAGTACATCGAATACCAAATCTTGCTGGGTGGCGGTGATGTCCAATCCTTTTTTCACAACCTTTGAAGTCATGTCCAAAGACTTGTTTGCCACTTTAAAGGAGGTGTCAAATGCCTTTTCAGTAGTGCTCAACGCAAAGTCGTTTGCCATAGTGGCCATGCCCAACATATTGTCTGCCGTTTTTTCGACTAAAGTGCGCTTCGTTTTTTGTGTTTTTGTAGCCATGATGGTATGTTTTATCTGATGATTCGAATTTTACAGTGCAAACATAGAATCAGGGAGTTACAGATGAGTTGCAATTTTGATTCAACAGGTAATTTTTTGAAATAAAAAAATCTAAATAACTGTAAAGCAGATACTTGAATTGAACTCTAAGCCAAAGTTTCAATTTCCTTAAGGAGTGCTTTGGTAGCAGGAAGGGGAGGGATGCCGTACTCTTCGTCCAAGATATCCGCGCACTTTTGGTAGGTTTTGAGCGCTTGGGGGCGGTTACCTTTAACAATATAAGCTTCCATTTGAATGCGATAGGCGTCTTCCCAGGTCTTGTCTATGCCAATGGCTTGTTGGGCGAGACGAACGCTTTCCATTGGGTTTACCTTCACCAAGAGCTCGGCCAGATTCACCAATGCGCCTAAAATGAGTACTTGGGTCTTTTCACGCTCTTCGGAAGACCAGTCTTCAAAGATGCGATTGGGAAGATATTCCCCTTGATACAGTTCAATAGCTTGTTTGTAGGCTTCTTGTGCTAATTTAGGATGTTCACTCAAAGCTTCGTTACCTAGAATGATGAAATTTTCGAGTGCTTGCACGTCAATCCAAACCAAATCAAGATTGAGTTGGTAGGTGAGTCCTTGCCTTTGCACATAAATGGCTTCGGTACGGGAAGCCCTGTTGGGTTCCAAAACCTTGTTCACTCCATGAAGGGCTACTTTAAAATCCCGGTCATCGCCTTCTTCCCACAAATGGTCCATGATGTGTTCCTTGTGTAGGGCGTGTTTGTGCCGGTATGAAATCAAATATTGAATGAGCTGAAGGGTTTTGTCACGACCCCAATCTTTGGTGTTGACTTTTTCTCCATCGCGCCATAGTGCGAATTGGCCCATGGTCTGAAATTTTATGGGGGCTTCCAGACCGAAGGTTTTGTGGTTTTCCAATTGCTGTGTCAACGCCTCTTTTGTCACCGCTTATTTTGCTTTAGAACGGGGTGTTTTCGCTTTGGTCGCTGTTTTGGCCATGCTGGAATTGTCCAGGGCATCCACCTTCTCGGTAAGCAGTGCAACAGATTGTGAAAGTTCGGCCAAGGATTCTTGAATGGACAAGAAGTCTGATTTGGAGGCATTACGCCATTGGTCCAAAGGGACTTTCTCCAAAAGTTCTTCGCCATATTCGCTCAATTGGTCCTGTAAATTAGCCACTTGCTTGCGGGGGTCCTTTAGCGTTTCCTTCAAAATTTTAGGACCGGTTGCCGCTACGGTTTTGAAAAGAGAGAAGCTTTTCCGTAAAATGTTCTCCTGTTCTTCGGAGCTTCTATCGTTGGTGGCTTCACGGGTTAAGTCGGTCAAATGTTCTTGAATAAAAGCCACGGCATCCTTAAAGTCAGAGAAATTGAGGTCTTCTCCACCTTGGACATGTGATACATTACCACGCCATTGTACTTTGGATTCACCGTGTTCTTCATATATCTTTTGGGTAAACCGCATCATGAAGGAGGCGGTCTCAGCTGCCTTTTTTGCCATTTTCGCTTTTTTTACTTGGGATATGCGTTTCGTGCTATCTAAAGATAGGGATTATGTTTTGGTGAGCGTTTTTGGTTTGATTTTGTGGGGCGAAGACGTCTTAGAGATTATCAGACTAATTGGAACACATTACAAAACAGACAATCAATAACGCAAGAAGAAACAAAGGTTTGACAAGCCTATTTCTATGCTGAAAAGGTTTTCGTTGTGCTATTTTGGATTCGAAGCGCCGCATATATCCAACCTACTCGAAAAAAATGGGATGGAAAATTAGGAATGAGTGAATGGCGCTTATTAGTGAGGGAAATTCAGAAAGTTGAATTAGTGGTAGTTAGTCTTTTTGTTCAATAACGAACACTCGCTGTATTCTGTTCAAAGTACATTTCTTTTTGAGGTGCTTTAAATTTCATGATTTTACGTCCTCCACTTTCTTCCATTTCGATTCGATATACTCCGCTTAGATTGGCAATAGCGGACTCAATTTGAATGGAATCTGTGCTTTTTAGAAAGTACTTTGCTTGAATATTGGTCTTGTTTTCAGCTTCCAAGAAAACAATCATCGAATTGTCTTCCGTGAAGATGGCAGGTTTTAATCGAAAGGTTGGTGTGTCCTCTAAATAACCCAATAGTTCTTCATCATCAATTATAATGTAACGAGTCGACCAGTTCCCTATGATAGGATTGGGCTCCTTTTTCTCTTCACAGGATGTAACACAGAAGACCAAAGCGTAAAACAAGACGTGTTTTATGACCTTATTCATTTCATGGATGTTTGTAGGTTTCGTCAAACGTCTCAATAAAGAGCAACGTCACCAGGCGGTTGTATTCGAATTCAAAATCATCCACGGACAATATTTCAATAGTGGTTTGGGCGATTATTTTTGGCGTAACCCGATGCTTTCGAAGGGATTGAATTTCCTTTTGCAATTGATGTTGTTTGGATTCCAAATACAGTTCCGATTGAAAAATTTGGGAATAACAATCCAATTGTGCCTGGGCTGCCTCTAAACTTTCCCTAGTCAAAAAATCTGTTTTTTCTGAAAAATTGAAGTCATTGTCAAACTCAAATGTGCCGGACTCGGCAATTTTGCTGTAAAAGTTCCAGTAGCTTTTTGCATCGTTAGATTCCAACACCTTTTGATCTATGAGGTACGTTTCATATGCCTTGCTGACCGCGTTTAGCTTCTGTATTTCCTTTTGCGACAAGGAATTGGTAAAACAGGCATAGAGTTCGTCTTCCACCTTGTCTAATTGCGGTTTGCAGGATAGTATCACTGTGAATACCAGAAGCAAGGAAAATCTATTCATGAATTATTTGCAATTATATTTTTAGTCAATCTGGTTTAACAATTCCTGAAACCGTTCCACAAATTGTGCAACATGAATGCCATCGACCAAGGCTTGATGTACGTGTATAGAGACCGGAAATTCAAATCCGCCATCCATTTTGGTCATTTTACCAAATGAAATTTTCGGGCAGCTATCCCCAAAACTAAAATGCCGCGCATGCGAAACGGATGTGAAGTCCAGCCAGGGCAAACTTGAATAATGAATCACGTTTTGACCAGCCGTTCCAGGCACCAAACCTTTTGACTCCCGAACCTCTTGAATCACGGGCAGGGCCAAATCTCTAAATATGCCGTAATCTTTATCGAATTTCAAATAGGAAAATCCGAAAGTACCATCAGCTCGGTTGATGGTGGGAGAAGCGTCAATTCGGGCATATTCGAAAACTTTGCCCGCTTCAATGCGGTATCTAAAATTGGCTATGGCATTCGCAGCGACAAGGGATTTATGGAGGTAGGACAGAAAGAAAGATTCCTTGGTGCGCTTGGCTGTTTTATAGGTCTGGGTGCAATCCAATCGTACCGTTGTTCCGAAGAAGGGCTCGTCGAAAGCCAAAAAGAACTTAAAGTGTTCGTGTCGGCTCCAGCTTTTTAGGTCTAATTCGGTTTTCACGGTTCTGAATGGTTTTATTGAATTTCTTTTCGCCAAAATACAAGAACGATGGCCATCACAATAAAACCGACTCCAGTGATATTGGGGGGATTGAAAATACTTTCCCGCTGCATCCCAAGGTAGATAATCAAGATGGCTAGAATCAACAAAATGACAATAGCCAGGTTCAATACATTTTTCATATCATTTTCTTTTCCTTTCTTTTTCTGCCCTAATAAAGCTAAAGATTAAATCCATTGGTACTTCAAGAATTTTAAAGGATAAGAATGGATTTCGGTGTAAATACCTTTGACAGGTTTTGTCCAAATTTTTTACAAAAACGCGTACGTTTTAATCGCTAAATCGAATTAAAACATTGTGTATCATATAGTTGTGATAATGGCATGAATATGGTTGTTCAAAAGTCGTTACATTGAAAATGATACCTATGATACGGAATTACGTGAAAATCGGATGGAGGAACATTGTAAAGAACAAAACGTATTCCGTTATCAACATTGGGGGGCTTGCCATTGGTTTGGCGGTGGCTATGCTGATTGGCCTTTGGGTTTATGACGAGACAGCTTTTAATTCCCGTTTTGAGCATTACGACACCATAGGGCAAGTCTTGCAGAACAAGACGTTTGATGGTGAAACACGAACACGGTACACCCAACCTTACCCGTTGGCAAATGAATTAAGAACCGTTTATGCCGATGACTTTGAATATGTAGTGATGGCTTCGTTCCCAGGAGACAATGTGTTATCCGTGACGGACAAAGACTTATCGCGGACTGGTGTTTTCATGGAAAAAGATGCTTTGCGCATGTTTTCCCTTCAAATGCTAAAGGGCAACCAAAGTGCACTGGACAACCCTAATGCTGTGGTGCTTTCCGAGTCAACTTCCAAAGAACTTTTTGGGGATGAAAATCCTTTGGGAAAAACAGTTAAAGTCAATAATAACGCCAGTGCCACTGTTAGTGGTGTTTTTAAGGATATCCCCCATGATTCCAATATTTTTGATGCCATTCCCTATGAAGCAGGTTACAAACAACTAGATTTTATAGCACCTTGGGACCACTATGTTTCAGCCAATGAATGGGTAAAAACGGCAAGGGATAGAAACCTATGGGACAATAATTCCTATCAGCTTTATGTGCAACTCAAGGAGGGGTCTTCCTTGGCCGCGGTCAACAAGAAAATTAGCAAAGCCTTGTACCAGCATGTCCCTGAGGGAACAAAACAGAGTAACCCTGAAGTCTTTGTCCATCCCATGAAAGATTGGCATTTGAAGAGTAGTTTTAAGAACGGCCAATCTACTGGAGGTGCCATAAAATATGTAAGGATGTTCGGCATTATAGGCATTTTTGTTTTGATGCTGGCTTGCGTTAACTTCATGAACCTCGCCACGGCCAGGGCCCAGAAAAGGGCGAAAGAAGTCGGAATACGAAAAACCGTTGGGTCAGACCAGTATCGACTCATTGTTCAATTTATGTTTGAATCTATATTGGTCACCTTTTTTGCTTTTACCATAGCATGCGGACTTGTGGTATTGTGTTTGCCCTTGTTCAATGAGATGGCTGGGAAACAAATGGAATTTCCCTACACCAACGTCTGGTTCTGGTTGGTGGGTCTAGGATTGGTTTTAACTACTAGTTTCATTGCTGGCAGTTATCCTGCGCTTTACCTTTCCTCATTTCGCCCCTTGAAAGCGTTAAAAGGCACCATGCAATCGGGAAAATCACAGGTGTTTTTACGAAGTGCTTTGGTCGTTTTCCAATTTACGGTCTCTATTGTTCTTATTGTCGGGACGATTATCGTAAACCAACAGATTCAACATACCAAGGACCGCTCAACAGGATACAATAGCGACCAATTGCTAATGATTCCCAAGAATACCGAAGATTACGAAGGGAAGTACAATCTGATACGGGAGTCGTTGATAAACACTGGAGTTGTAACGGAAATCGCGGAATCCTCCAGTCCATTAACCGATGTATGGAATAGTAACGGTGGGTTTGAATGGGAAGGCAAGGACCCCAATTTGATTACCAACATCGTCACCTTCTTTGTGTCGCACGATTATGGCAAAGCAGTTGAATGGAATATCGCTGAAGGGAGGGATTTTTCGAGAACCTTTGCCTCAGATTCCACGGCATATATTCTAAACAAAGCGGCGGTCGAGTATATGGGCTTTGAAAATCCGATAGGCGAAACCATTCGATGGCGCAACGGTGAACATAAGGTAATTGGAGTGGTTGAAAATCTCTTGACGGAATCCCCTTTTGAACCGATAAAACCTGCTATCTATATGATGGATTACAACAATACCAACTGGATAGAAGTAAAATTGGCACCTTCCCAAAATGTTACCGAATCCCTTTCCAAGATTGAGGCGGTATTCGAAAAAATTCTACCGAATGTTCCCTTTGAGTATGCGTTTGTGGATGAAAACTTCGGGAAAAAATTTGTTTCCGAAGAACGTCTACGCAAGTTATCTGGAATTTTCTCCCTATTGACCATCATTATTAGTGGTCTTGGCTTGTTTGGATTAGCATCCTTTATCGCCGAAAAACGAACCAAAGAAATCGGGATACGCAAAGTTTTGGGTGCTTCCATCACCAACTTGTTCAAGATGCTAACAAGGGATTTTACCATTCTCATATTGCTATCGGGATTGGTTGCCATTCCAATGGCCTATTATCTCATGAACCGTTGGTTGGAAAGCTATTCCTATCGGATTGCCATGCCATGGTGGGTGTTTGGTATCGCCATAGTTGGCGTATTGCTTATTGCATTGTTCAGCATTAGCTTCCAAATTGCAAGGGTTTCAAGGCAAAATCCGATAAACAGTTTGAGAGTGGAATAAAACCGACTGAAAGCCTTTAACGTGAATGAGTAATTGAAACAATCATTCTATTCCGTTTTATTCGGTGTTGAAGATGTTTTTATTATTTATTGGTCGTTAATTTCCCAGCTTGCTCGTCCAAGCGTTGCTCGTATGACGCCAATGTATCCCATATCGCGAAAAATTGGTCTGCTGTGTTCTCATTGAGGTCGGTATTGATAAAAAGTAGTTTTCCAATCTTAGTTTCGGGATTAAAAAACATAAAAGACGATACCCCTGGGTCGCCTCCGGTATGACCCATTTGCCCATTGGGGGTATGCCCCATAAAAAGGCCGCTGTTGTATTCATCGTCAAAAGCCCTATCGGTATCCCTTCCTTCCTTAAAATTGCTTTCGGAAAGGAATTCGGAAAAGAAAAGGGTATAGCGCTCTTTGGATAAAAGTTGCCCTTCTCCTGAATATCCGCTTATGATTTCGGTCAAATATTTGGCTTTGTCCTCGACCGAGGTGATGAGCCCCCCATCGGGATATGTAATCAAGGTATAGTCTGGTATCTGTCTACCATCATCGGTAAAAAGTTGGGTAAGCATGGTAGTATCCAGCGCATCAGCATTCCAGCCTGATGATGTCATGCCCAAAGGAGTCAAAATATGTGTTTTGGTAAAATCAGCATAAGAGGTTTCGGTAACCCTTTCTACAATATAGGCTGCCAAAGTAGCCCCAACATTGGTGTATTCATAGAATTGCCCTGGCTTTTGTTTCAAAAAATGAATGGGTTGATACCACTCACCCTCTTGAGACAAAAAGTTTTCCAAGTAAGCGCCCATATCCATGTTTGCTGAAGGAGGGTTGAATCCATCCACTCTTGGCATGGATTTCACAATCACGGTATCAGCAGCATTTTTTAGAATGTAGGACGTCATATCATACAAATCACCATCTTGAATGGATGAGGTATGGGTTGCTAGCTGTTTGATGGTTATGGTATCCTCTGGATGAAATGGATTGATGACTTCAAAAGGCAAATAGTCGTTCACGGGGTCGTCTAGGTTCAACTTTTGCATTTCTTGGGCTTTCAACAAGGAAATACCAATGAGGGTCTTGGATACAGAGGCAATATTTTGAAGAGAATGTTTGGTATAGGCTTTTGTGCTGTCTAGCGTCGCGAAACCAAATCCTTCGGTATAAAGTGTGGTATTTGCATTAACGATAGCAACACCAAAACCTTTGATACCACCTTGTTTGTGTATCGCTTTCAATGAACTCGACAATGAGTCTCTTAAAACTTTAAGGGTTAAGGTACTTTCCGTGGTCGTTTCCTTTTTGCAGGTGAAAAAGATGACACTCAGCAAGATAAGATAGGTTACTCGTTTCATCGCTATTTTATTACCTAAGATGATTGGTTCAGTTCTGTTTTGCAAATGGATATGATTTCGGCAATGTAAGCCTGAAGCTTTTCCTGATAATCCACTCTAAGCGTTTCGAGCCAAGTCTTGGCAATCAACAAGCCCAAGTAGGTGTCATTTTCAATGAGTTTTTGAATGGGTTCATCGAGGTTGTTGCCGCTGGCTGAAATGTCCAATGCCTTTCGTTGCACCTCATGAATGATGGCTGGAGCAACATCCGCAGAAATGTGGTTCATCTCCATTAAATAGTTCATGGATTCGTCGTGATCTTCAAAACCGGAATCAATATCTGCCGCGAATTGCGATAAAACCCGTTTTAGGGCATCACTTTTTAGAATATCGATCTTACCTGAACTCACTATGGCATCATAGGTGCCAGTCACAAATTGGGCGTTCCACCACGATTTGGCCCCGGAAGCCACCCAGAACCGAATGGAGTCTTTGTTGATGGTCTTTTGGCCTGATTGCATGGCCGCAATCAAGGACTTACTCATGTCAATCACGTCTTTTTCTTTGCTGATGGCGGTTTCAATTCGGATGCTGTTCTCTTCAAAATCTTCGATGAGTGCCAAGAGCAACCGTTTTTCTTCGGCGTTTTCTTTTTGGGCCTCGTTCCAATTGTTGATTTGCAGTGCAATCAAAATACCGATGACGACCAAGACCACCTCTCCCACAACATAAAGCAAATATTTACTGAATCGATTCTCTTTTAGCAGTTGACGTCGAATTTTTTCAAAAATTTTTGACATAGGAATGGTGTTGCAAACGGCAAAGCACTATCAAAGTGTTCGCTATGTTCTAAAGATAGGATATTGTGGATTTTTTAGGATGGGAAAATGGAAGAGAAGGGTTAGTCGGTATTGTTAAAGTTTTGTGCTAAGATTTCACTCGTTTTTGGCCTTTACATATTTGGTGCCCCTGATGATAAAATAGATAGCAATCCCTATCTGAAGCAATGTATATCCAACCTTGAACCAAGCCACTTCAGGCCTTACTTTCGTTTCATCAATGTGCCCGATAAGACTTGGAATTAAATAGAATAGGGTAAAAAGAAGTAATAGAATAGTAAGTACTTCAATTAGGATTTTTTTCATTTCTCTTTTAATCTTCTATTTCTCGACTTCCGTAGCTGTAACATTCCTAAAAGCAAGCCCAGTCCTGCTCCAATATAACCACAATTGTGAATGGTGCTGGCTCTAAGAAAAGCATAAGGGTCAGACATTGTGTTAAGTGAATCTCTGATTTCTTGTGTATATCCAGTGAATTCAAAAACCTCATAATACCTGAGGGGTTGATAATAAGAATAGGCAAAGATGCCTCCTAAAACTCCGGCTAAGAGTGCGGTAATAACTACTATTGCCATAGCATTATATCTATCCCGGAGAAGAAGTACGTTTTCCCACACCCACAATGAGCCTAAAGTTAACCCGACAATTAAGCCAAACCACCAAGTCGCGTTCCAACCTACTATTGCTGCTCCCAACCGTTCCGGTTCGACCAAGTAGTCTGGTATACCAAACAAAAGAAATTTGAAATGGGTAAAGTATTCCTTGGAAACCAAATACGTAAATTGATTATGAAGTACTCCATAAAGGCCGGAAATTAAAATACTCATGGCCACAAACGAAAAGTATTGAATCGTTTTTTTTACCATTTACAAGTAGCTAATGGAGGCATAAATATATTTTTTTTGCTCAGTGTTTTGTCTTCACATTTGGAGGTGGCGGCGGCGGAATTAAATCTGATTTAGCTTTCTTGGATTCTTGTGCTTTCGATGTATCGATTTCCTCCAAAGTTTTAATGTCATCAATAAGGAGATTGCCATCAGCAAGGTAGCCCAAAAAAAGACCAAATTCGGTTTTTTCCTTCTTATCGACTAATAGATAATACATCACCAAAGGGCTGTTTTGTGTAGGTAACTTACCATTAGGCACGGTACTGATTTCAACTGCTCCCGGGTTTTTATTAGAAAATGCATTGAGACGATGTAGCTTTTCCGTCAAGCTATCCTGTATTTTTCCTTCGTACCAAATGCCCAAGTCGTCGAATTTACCCTCCTTTAGGTACTCGATAAATGCTATGGACTTGGAATTGTAATCTTCATAGGATAACACCTTGGTTTCAGATTGGGAGAAACCAGCGTATAGAACAAGAAAAAATGCACATTGTGTAATCAATTGTTTCATGTTCCATTGGGTCTTAGCGATGAATTCCATAGTGAACCGAATTTTGTCTAGTCAAAAAAAACCTCCTCCAATTTTCCCTTTTTATGCGCCCTTACGAATTTCTTGGAACTTGGTTCCAACATGATATTGTTCTTTTTATTCGCTGCGTAGTCCAAAAAAATCTTGGCGCCTTCCAGCTGTGACTCTCTTACATCTTCTTGTTCACTGTAGGTTTGGCCAACAATTTTGATGTTTTCCAGTAGCCTGCCCTTGTTTATTTTTTCGCTGAGAATGTAGTTCATGATGGCGATCATATAAAAATACTGATGATTGGTTTTCGGATTCAGCGAATTGTAAAAATCTCCAAAAACGGGAACATTGATGCCGGTATCTTTGTTTTTCCAAAAATCAACAATCTTGCAGGCACTTAAAAACTCTTTTGACCTAAAGTCTTTCGGATTGTCGAAGATAAATTCCGTGGCATCAAACAACAGTTTTTCATACTGGTCAAATTCTGGATTGGTGTCGACCTTCATGAGTGCAAGTGCACCCGACAACTGTGAATGACAAAGGAATGGAAGAGTAGTTAAGAAAAGTAATATTAGATTCTTTTGCATTTTTTGTTTGAGTTCTAGAATTACGGATACAAGTAAGTCTTTATTGTTATGCAAAAATCAGGAAAAAAAAATCTTTTTGTATACACCGCTAAAAGGAAAGGTGCTAATGTAAAAAACCCTCAAAATCAAATGATTAAGAGGGTTCTGGTACTCGAGGCGGGACTTGAACCCGCACGGCCATAATGGCCATTGGATTTTAAGTCCAACGTGTCTACCAATTCCACCACTCGAGCCTAAGTACTCCGAAGCTTTAGCGAAGGAGTCCAAAAAAAAACTCCACCCTTGGTGACTGAGCGGAGTCGATGTCGAGCGAAAAACGGGATTCGAACCCGCGACCTCCACCTTGGCAAGGTGATGCTCTACCAACTGAGCTATTTTCGCATGAATAAAGAACATTCGCTTTTATAAGCGCGGATGCAAATTTAAAACAATTCTTCAATTTCAAAAGGATTTTCGGGCTGAAATTATCTTAGCGGATTGACGATTTCGAAACGAACGAAAACACATACTAAAGGTTTTTTAATGAGCAAGAATAGGTTGCAAGCCTTCCAGAAGTGTTTTGTTTCGTTTTTTGTTCATTCAAATTGCTAAGCCCTTCTACCCAAGCCATCTTTCATTTTGAATAGATACCATCTTCTTTCATCAAATCAAAACCATACTCCCTTAGCATGGAGATGATAGGGATTATTTTTTGGCCTTTCTCCGTTAGCGAGTATTCAACTCGTACTGGAACCTCTGGAATAATCTCTTTCACAATGAAACCATCTGCCAACAATTCCTTGAGATTTTTGCTGAGCATACGGTCCGATAGTCGCGGAATGTTCTGTTTTAGTTCGGAGAAACGCCATGTTCGCTCCTTTAACCGCCACAGGATGGGCATTTTATAAGTCCCACCAATCTTGGCGAGTACATATTCCACTGGTGTGTAATACCTTCGGTTGTCCTTTAAAAATTGAGGCATACTTACATAAATGTTAGTTGCTAACAAAAGTAGTCATTCCCAGGCTGGATTGGTATTCTATCTATCTTTCCAACGCGATGTTTTTGGAAAAATAATCGAAGGTGTATTGCAGCAGATTTCCAACTAAACCGCATCTCTGGGAATTTTTTAAAAATAAAAATCGAATCGAAATGACAACACAAGTAATAGAGACCGAAAATTATATGCACTTTCATGGTGCCCCTAGCAAAGGTAGAATTCTGATGGTGGCCAGCAGTCCTGCTACCTCTGAACAAACCGGATGGCCTATCGGTTTTTGGGCCTCCGAGCTAACCCATCCTCTATATGTTTTTCAGGAAGCAGGATATGAAATTGAACTCGTATCCACTGAAGGCGGAAAACTCCTGATGGATGCCTATTCTGACCCAACCGATGCTAGTGGTTATTCCGCTAGTGATGTGATTACCTTGGGCTATATGCAGCAAGATGCCTTCATTGAGCAGCTGGCAAATACCAAAGTTATCAGTGAAGTCCTTGCCAAAGACTATGATGCCATATTTTTAGTAGGAGGACAAGGTCCGATGTACACATTTAAGGACAACACAGATTTGGAGAAGCTTTTCTCGGATTTTTATGAGTCTGGAAAGCCTGCCGCGGCCGTCTGCCATTCAACTACCTTGTTGTTGACCGCCAAAAAAAGCAACGGAGAACTATTGGTTTCTGGAAAGACCTGGACGGGTTTCGCGAACGCAGAGGAGGATTTTGCAGATCAAGCCGTTGGGATGCAAATACAGCCTTATCGTATTGAGGACGAAGCCAAAAAGTTGAAGGGTACTACGTTTAAAGTAGCTGCACCTTTTTCTTCGTATGCTATTGCCGATGGAAATCTCATTACAGGTCAGCAACAGAACTCGGGCGCCGCTGCCGCACGAATGGTTGTAACGCAGTTGACATCATAACCAAGACATATTTTGATGAAATTAGCATTCATAGGTATTGGAAATGTGGGGTTTGCCCTAGCGGATAACTTAGAGAAAAAGGGACATGACATTGTGATTGGTCATAACAATCCTCAAAGTGAATCGGTCGTGCAGGCGGTTTCAAAGAACCCAAACTTCAAAATAGTGGATATGCAGAAGGCCATCGATGACAGCGATGCAGTCTTTTTGGCTACACCTTTTTCAGTAAACAAGACGCTTTTGGAAACCTTGGAATTTAAGGCCCAAATCTTAATTGATTGCACCAACCCTGTGGGCAAAGGCATTTCGCACGGGTTGGACAGTCAGATTTCTGGTGCTGAAAAGGTACAAGAGTGGGCTCCCGGGGCCAATGTGGTCAAGGCCTACACCATCTATGGTTTTGAAAATTTGATGAATTCCGATTTTCCCGAGTATAATCTAAAACCGGTTATGCTTATTGCCGGAGATAGTAAAGAAGCCAAAAGTCTCGTTGAGCGACTCAATGATGACTTAGGTTTTACAACCCTTGATGTTGGTGGACTGGAACAAGCGCTGCATTTGGAACATATGACCTTGCTTTGGGTGAAAATGGTCAGAAGGGATGGACATCATCCCAACTTCGCTTGGGGGTTATTGGAAAAGTGAAATCAGCTCGAACCCAAAGGCCTCCTAAGAGCTGGCCTCCTTCTTTTTGGTCAACAACCGCTTGATTTCATTCAACTTCATCAAGGCCTCCACTGGGGTTAGGGTGTTGATATCCAAATGGAGGATTTCATCTCGGATTTCCTCCAAAAGCGGGTCATCCAAATTGAAGAAGCTCAATTGCATTTCCTTGGAACCAACCTTTTCCAAGGTGTCTGAAATCTCTTCGCTGGAATGCGATTTTTCCAGTTTCTTTAAAATCTTTCCTGCCTTTTGCAGCACTTGTTGCGGCATGCCCGCCATTTTCGCCACATGGATACCAAAGCTGTGCTCACTCCCTCCGGGAACCAGTTTCCGCAAGAAAAGCACGTTGTTTTTGACCTCTTTCACCGAAACATTGAAGTTTTTAATGCGCTCGAAGGTCTTGGTCATTTCGTTCAGTTCGTGATAATGCGTCGCAAACAAGGTTTTGGCCCGTGCCGGGTGTTCATGTAAAAATTCGGAAATCGCCCAAGCAATGGAAATCCCGTCGTAGGTGCTGGTACCTCGTCCGATTTCATCCAAAAGCACCAAACTCCGTTCAGACAAATTGTTCAAGATGCTGGCCGTTTCGTTCATTTCGACCATAAAAGTGGATTCCCCTAGGGAGATATTGTCGCTCGCTCCGACTCGAGTGAAGATTTTGTCCACCATCCCGATTTTGGCAGATTCCGCTGGAACAAAGCTTCCCATTTGCGCCAGTAGTACAATCAAGGCAGTTTGTCGCAATATGGCCGACTTACCACTCATGTTGGGTCCGGTGACCATAATGATTTGTTGGTCTTCTCGGTTTAAAGTGACACTGTTGGCGATATAGGCTTCCCCGGGTGGAAGTTGCTTTTCAATAACGGGATGCCGTCCTTCTTCAATCTGTAGATGAGTAGAATCGTCCAATTGCGGTTGCACATAGTTGTTTTCCGAAGCCAAAACGGCGAACCCACAAAGGCAATCCAATTGTGCTAGTCGTTTGGCACTATGCTGTACCGTTGGAATATGTTCCTGCATCCACAGCAGCAATTGGTCATAGAGTTGTTGTTCCAGTTCGTGTATGCGTTCCTCTGCACCCAAAATCTTGGCCTCATAGGTTTTGAGTTCTTCGGTAATGTACCGCTCCGCGTTGACCAAGGTCTGTTTACGAATCCAATTCTCAGGGACCTTGTCCTTGTGGGTATTCCGCACCTCAATATAGTAGCCAAATACATTGTTCGAACCGATTTTAAGGGATGTAATGCCCGTTTGTTCGGTTTCGCGCTGTACCATCTGATCCAGATAATCCTTTCCTGAAAACGCCAAATCCCGTAACTCGTCCAAATTTTGAGAATACCCTTGCGCAATCACTTTGCCCTTGGCCACTTGGATAGGGGCGTCCTCATCCAAAACTGCTTTTATCCGTTCGCGCAGCGCTTCACAGGTGTCAATGGCTTCGCCCATCTCCTGTAAAACGTCATGTTCGCTTTGTAACAACAACTGTTTTATGGGCACCAAGGCCTCCAAACTGTTTTTGAGCTGTACCACCTCTTTGGGGTTGATTTTGGCCGTGGCGAGTTTGGAAACCAAGCGTTCGAGGTCGCCCATCGGTTTGATGAGACTTCGAAACCGTTCCAAAGTTCCACTATCTGCTTTAAGTTGCGCAACCGCTCCATGTCGTTTTTGGATGGCGATGATATCTTTCAAGGGAAATGCCAACCAACGTTTGAGCAACCGTCCGCCCATAGGGGATAGGGTCTTGTCAATCACATCGATAAGCGTTACCGCATTGGGGTGGGGCGAATGGAACAATTCGAGATTGCCCATGGTGAACCGGTCCATCCAAACATGCTCATCATGACCAATGCGTTGAAGGGTATTGATGTGCGAAAGCCGATTGTGCTGGGTTTCGGAGAGATAATGCAATACCGCTCCCGCGGCAACGATACCCAAGTCTAAATGCGCAACGCCAAAACCCTTTAGCGAAGTAGTTTTGAAATGCTGGGTGAGCTTTTCATTGGAAAAATCTTCGTGGTATACCCAATCTTCCAAGAAAAAAGTGTGGTATTGGGATCCGAAATCTTCCTTGAAATCCGTGCGATGGTTCTTTGAAACCAGGATTTCATTCGGCGAAAAGTTTTGGATGAGTTTATCGATTTGGTCTAGCTGTCCTTCCGTTATCAAAAACTCGCCTGTGGAAATATCCAAAAAGGCAATGCCCAACTTGGCTTTGCCATAATGTACGGCACAGAGGAAATTGTTCTGTTTGGCGTTCAGGATGTCATCGTTCAAAGCGACCCCTGGGGTAACCAATTCGGTAACCCCTCGTTTGACAATGCTTTTGGTTTGTTTTGGGTCCTCAAGCTGGTCGCAAATGGCTACCCGCTCCCCTGCTTTGACCAATTTGGGCAGGTACGTATTTAGGGAATGGTGCGGAAAACCGGCAAGTTCCGTATGGTCTCCGCCATTGTTTCGGTGCGTTAACACAATGCCAAGAATTTTAGAGGCCTTTACCGCATCTTTTCCAAACGTCTCATAAAAATCCCCCACACGAAACAAGAGCAACGCATCAGGATGCTTGGTCTTGATGCTGTTGTATTGTTGCATCAAAGGGGTAGTTTTTTTGGAAACCTTGCTTTTCGCCAAAACGTTTTTTTGTTTGTTATTTTTGCGGATTACGGTACGAACGAAAATACCGTTTTCGAGGAGCCCCCAAAATTTTTGTTGATATCTTGAATCCAAAGTTGAAAACTACCATGCGCAAACTGGAAAACCAGGAACTGGAACGGCTTACCATTGAAGGATATAAAGCTGCCCGAAAAACACCTTTGATTTTGGTTTTGGACAATATCCGTAGTCTCAACAATATCGGTTCGGTGTTTCGAACGGCGGATGCCTTCTTGGTCGAAAAAATCTATTTGTGTGGAATTACAGCGACCCCGCCACACAAAGACATCCGCAAAACCGCTTTGGGCGCAACCGAAAGCGTGGATTGGGCATATAACAAAGACACCCTAGAGGTCCTACATGAGCTACAAGCAGATGGTGTATCAATAGTTTCCGTGGAGCAGGCGGAGGGCGCTACCCTGCTACAAGATTTTGACCCAAAGGACCATGAACGGATTGCTTTGGTTTTTGGTAATGAGGTGAAAGGGGTGGACCAAGCCGTGGTGTCTGCAAGCGATGTGGTTTTGGAAATTCCACAAGGGGGAACCAAGCATTCGCTCAACATTTCGGTATCTGCTGGGGTGGTGGTTTGGGACCTATGGTCAAAGTGGGAAACCAAATAAAAAGCCCCGAGTTACGGGGCTTCATATATAGTTTGAGTTAGTTAGTTTCTCAGAACGAGAGGGCTAATAAAGTAAAAGGATTTCTTTTATGCAAACATTTTTCCTAAAATTCCCTTAAAATGCTTTCTTCAGCAGGTTGTCTTCAAGCTGCTCCAAAATAAAGGTGTAATCCTCGGGATGCTTTATAAAATCTAACTCGCTTAAGTCCAAAACGATACTGTTCTGCTGGGGATGTTCCTTCAGAAAATCCAGATAACCCCTGTTAATTTTCTCCAAATATTGGGCCTCAATATTTTGTTCGTAAGTCCGCCCTCGAGTTTTAATATTTTCCAACAAACGGTCTGTATTCTGATACAGAAACAAGTAGATATCAGGCTTTTTTATTTCCTTGTACATAAAGTTGAACAGCTTGCGATAGAGCTTGAATTCATCCTTCTGCAATGTGATTTGTGCAAAAATCAACGACTTGAAAATATCATAATCACTGACCATGAAATTTTTGAACAGGTCAAATTGGGCCGTATCTTCTGAGAACTGTTGGTAGCGGTCCGCTAGGAATGACATCTCCAAAGGAAAAGCAAATCGTGCAGGATCTTCGTAAAATTTGGGCAAAAAAGCATTATCTGCAAAGCGTTCCAACACCAATTTGGCATTGAAATCTTCTGATATCATTTTAGCCAACGAAGTTTTTCCCGCACCAATACTTCCTTCAATCGCTATTAGCTGCACCTGGGAAAAAAAGTGTTCGCGACTTTTGAAAAGTTGGTGATTGGTTTTTTGAACAGCGACACGGTCTTTGCATTCCTGCAAAAGGTTGCGAATGTCTTTTTGGAGAAGCGGGTGATAGTATTGGGGTGCAATGTCCGCTAACGGTTTAAGTACAAAAGCCCGTTCCGTCATTTTAGGGTGGGGTAGGGTAAGGGTTTCTGACTCAAGTACAAGATTATCGTGCAAAAGCACATCAATATCCAAAGTGCGCGAAGCATACCCAGTCGTGTGTGCTTCCCGCATGCGACCGTGAGCACGTTCAATTTGCAGTGCGATTTCAAGCACTTTTTCGGGTGGTAGGGTGGTTTCAACCAAAATACAGGCATTCAGAAAAGAATCGCCTTCAAACCCTACTGCAGGGTTTTCATAAACGTTAGAAGTCTTGAGCACTTGACCCATTTTTTCGGCAATCGCAATGACCCCTTTTTGCAAATAGCGGAAACGGTGCTGAAGATTGCTGCCCAACGACAAATAAACTTGGTGTGTAGCGCCCATATATGCTGGCAAAGTAAGTAAAACAATGGTTATCTTTGCGACTTGTTTATAATCTCATGTAGATGAAGTTTTTACGAAACCTCCTTGCGGCCATTTTAGGGACGCTGATTGCCTTTGGAATTTTATTTTTTATGTTTTTCGTGTTCTTCGCACTAGTAAGTAGTGCTGAGGATGAGGTCACGGTTGAATCCAACTCCATATTGGAGCTGAGTTTTTCCGAACCCATTTCCGATTACGTCGGGCGTGATGAAGCGGACCCCTTTGGCGGGTTGTTTACTGAAGGGAACGGATTGGACGATATTCTACATACCATTGCCATCGCGGCAGATGATGATAGAATCAAGGCGTTGAGTTTAACCACCAGCTTTATTCAAGCAGGTTTGGCACAGACTCAGGAGATACGGGAGGCTTTGGAGGAATTTCAACTCAAGGGAAAGGGTATTTATGCTTATTCTGACTATTTCACCCAAAAGGACTACTACCTCGCCAGTGTGGCTGACAGTATTTATTTGAATCCCGTGGGTGGAATGGATTTTAGAGGTTTGGCCACTGAGATTTTGTACTTGAAGGAATTACAAGAAAAGACTGGGGTCAAAATAGAAGTCATTCGTCATGGCAAATACAAAAGTGCCGTAGAACCCTATTTGTATGATGCCATGAGCGCTGAAAATCGGGAGCAAATCACAGCTTTGATAGCTTCTATTTGGAATACCATGCTCGAAGATATTTCAGATGCGAGGGACATTTCCGTGGAACAACTTAACTCCACTGCAGATACTTTGGGCGCCCGGAATCCGAAATTGGCTATTGCTGCAGGCTTAATTGACGGAGCGGTTCATTTTGATGAGTATGAGGCCATGCTGAAAACAGAATTGAATCTTACCACTGAAGATGACATCAACTATGTGAGCTTTTCCGATTATCAACAGCTTGCTTTAGGCAAAAAAATATGGAGCGGGAAGGAGAAAATTGCGGTAATCTACGCACAGGGGGAAATCCTTTATGGAGAAGGCAACAAGGATTATATCGGACAAGGAATCATTCAAAAAGCCCTTCAAAAGGCAAAGAACAGTGATAAGGTTAAAGCAGTAGTCCTTCGGGTCAATTCCCCAGGCGGTAGTGCCTTGGTTTCCGATATCATTTGGCGCGAAGTCGAATTGGTCAAAGCCGTAAAACCCGTGGTGGTTTCCTTTGGAAATGTGGCAGCTTCAGGGGGCTACTATATTGGTGCTGGTGGAGATAAAATTTTCGCAGAGCCTACTACTGTAACCGGTTCTATAGGTGTATTTGGAACCATTCCCAACGTGCACGAGTTGTCCAAAACCATTGGAGTGAATGCCGAACAAGTAGGCACGAACAAGAATTCCATAGAATATTCTGTGTTTGAACCGATGACCGATACCTTCAAAAAGGTGGTTGAGGAAAGTATTGAAGATACGTACGATGTTTTCTTGGAGCGTGTTGCACAAGGTAGAAATATGTCCATCGCCGAGGTAGACTCTCTAGCCCAAGGAAGGGTATGGAGCGGAACCGATGCTGTTCAAAATGGATTGGTCGATGAATTGGGAAGCTTGGAAGATGCCATTTATGCCGCAGCGGAATTGGCCGAGCTAGAAGAATTTGGTATTCGAAAGTATCCGAAGTACAAATCGGATTTTGAACGTTTCATGGAGGATTTCGGGGGTGCTCGTAGTGAATGGCTAACCCAATATGTGGAGGAAGAAATTGGCACTGAAGCGTATCACGTACTGCAAGACCTGAAAAAAGCAAAACAATTTGAAGGCGTACAAGCCCGTCTTCCCTATTCTTTAAACATCAAGTAATCGAATGACGCAAAAAGACAAGCGCTTTGCGTTTTCCATTTATTTGTATTTGGGCGCCTTGTTCATCACTTCTTTGGTGGTGTCCAATCTGATTTTCCAAAAGTTCTTCTATTGGCACCCTTTTGGTGATATCGAAGTTTTGGGTGCTTCCCTTTTCGAGATTTCCGTAGGTATTTTACCCTACCCCTTGACT
Organism: Bacteroidota bacterium; assembly: GCA_039027495.1. Taxonomy (GTDB): domain Bacteria; phylum Bacteroidota; class Bacteroidia; order Flavobacteriales; family Flavobacteriaceae; genus Flagellimonas. The sequence continues at coordinate 67,625 of JBCCKH010000011.1, read as the reverse complement.
TTCTTGATTACCGATTTGATTTCTGAAGTCTTTGGGAAACGGAAAGCCAATCAAGTGGTGGTAGCGGGAATTTTTGCTTCCTTTTTCTCCTTGGGAATTGTCTACACGGCGTCAGCTGTACCCGCAACGGAATGGTCCCCTGTTTCCAATGGTATGTTCAAGGAAGTTTTTGGAAATACTATTGTGGCGGTATTCGCGTCCATGATGGCGTATTTGCTCGCCCAGTTCGTTGACATCCAAATCTATCACTTTTGGAAACGCTTGACCAAAGGCAAATACTTATGGCTGCGAAACAACTTTTCCACCTTCTCGTCACAGTTGATTGACACCTTTACCGTGGTGCTTTTGCTCTGCTCTTTTGGGGAGATTCCTTGGGACTTGTTTTACGGTTTGGTGGTGAGCGGATTCCTTTTTAAAGTTTTAATTGCCTTTCTCGACACCCCTTTGCTCTATTTCTTCGTATATCTATTGCGTAAAAGATTTAACTTAAAAATAGGGGAGGAAATACAGTTGGATTAATACCTTCTTCCTTTCTTTACGTACCTAAATCTTGTTTCATGAAGAAAAAGACCCTAAAAATTCTTGTGGGTGTTGTTCTGGTGATGGTGATTCTTTTGGTCGCGGTTCCCTTTTTCCTCAAAGGGAAAATAGCGGATATCATCAAGAACAAAGTCAACAATAATATCACGGCAACCTTTGATTTTAAGGAGGCTAGTCTCAGTTTGTTCAAAGATTTCCCAAATGCGCATGTGGCATTGGACGATATTTCCCTTATCAACGCTGCTCCTTTTGAAGGAGACACCTTGTTTGCAGCAAACCATATTGGGCTGTCGATGTCCTTGTCGGAATTGTTCAAAACGGAAGAGGACCCTATCGCCATCAAACGGCTTGTGCTGGAAAATGCCAAGGTGGGTATACAAGTAGATGCGGACGAAAACGCCAACTACGATATCGGCAAGCCATCGGAAGAAACCGCATCGACATCCTCGACCGCATCGGAGACTTCAAATAATTTTCAATTGAATTTGGAATCGTATAGCATTACCAATGCCGACATTAGCTATGATGACTTTTCTAGCGGCATGCATCTTGAGCTGAATGAAATGAACCATTCGGGAACCGGGAATCTTTCCCTTGCACAATCTGAATTGGTAACCAAAACCGATGCCTTGGTATCTTTTGAATTGGATAGTACCCGCTATTTGAATCAAAACCCAGTGGCATTGGATGCGACAATTGGCGTGGATTTAGAGAACAATAAATACACCTTTTTGGAAAACAAGGCTTTGGTCAATCAATTGCCTTTGGTGTTTGATGGTTTTGTAAAAGTCAATGATGACAGCCAAGAGGTTGACATTCATTTTAAAACCCCCTCTTCGGATTTCAAGAATTTTTTGGCGGTAATTCCAGAAACGTATTCCAAAAACATTGAAGATGTAAAAACCACCGGGGACTTTCAAGTCGAAGGAAACTTTACCGGGGTGGTAGACGATACCCATATTCCGAAGTTCGATATCAAAATGGCATCGAACAATGCTTCCTTTAAATATCCAGACTTGCCCCAAACAGTTGAAAACATTACGATTGATGCCAGCGTTCAAAACGCCACAGGAATCACCGAAGATACTTTTGTGGATTTACGAAGGCTATCTTTTCGCATTTTGCAAGACCGCTTCAACCTGAGTTCAAAAATCACCGAACTCTTGGGTAACACAAGGGTACAAGCCAGTGCAGATGGGAAAATCAACTTGGGGAACTTGGCCAAGGCCTATCCGTTTCCAGCGGACCATAATTTACAAGGAATACTCACTGCCGATTTGAATACAGCCTTTGATATGGCATCTTTGGAAAAGAAACAGTATCAGAACACCAAAACGTCTGGGGATATGTCGCTTAGCGGATTTCAATATACTTCCGAAGAACTCAAAAACCCTCTGGAGATTCAACAAGCTGCCGTGTCGTTTACCCCCGATCGAGTGGCGCTGCAATCCTTTGACGGTAAAACTGGAAGAACTGACTTTAAAGTTTCTGGTACTTTGGACAATCTTCTGGGCTTTATGTTCAATGATGAAAATATTGAGGGTCGCTTTAATCTAGATTCGAATACCATCGCCTTGGATGATTTTATGGTGGAGGATACCACTGATTCAGAAACAGAAACGGAAAGTGAAACACCGTCCTCTGAAAAAATAAAAATTCCTTCCTTTTTGGACTGTACCTTGGATGCAAAGGCGAATACGGTTTTGTATGACAACCTATCCCTAAAAGATGTAGCGGGAACCTTGATTATTAAAGATGAGACCGCAACCTTGCAAAACCTACGTTCTTCCCTTTTTGGCGGGAATATTGGTTTGAATGGCTCGGTATCGACCAAGGAGGAAGTATCCACCTTTGATGTGAGTCTAGGGATGGATAATTTGGGCATTGGCGAATCTTTTCAAGCATTGGATTTGTTTAAAGTTTTGGCACCCTTGGCCAGTGCTTTTGAAGGGAAATTGAATTCTGATATCAAAATCGCTGGGAATCTAAAGGATGATTTCACACCGAATCTGGCGACCGTTTCAGGAAATTTGCTGGCGGAATTGCTCAACACCCAAGTAGATACCCAAAAAGCCCCACTATTGAATGCGCTAGAAGGTAAAATGTCTTTTTTGGATTCGGAAAAGCTCAATTTGGAGAATTTGAAGACCGCTTTGAGTTTTGACAACGGAAAGGTGGCGGTAAAACCGTTCACGGTGAATTATGAAGACATTGCCGTAAATGTATCGGGAAGCCATGATTTTGAGAAACAGTTGGCTTATACCGCAACTTTGGATGTGCCTGCGAAGTATTTAGGGAAAGAAGTGACCGATTTGATGACAAAGTTGGACATGTCCGAAAGTGATGAGGTTTCCATTCCAGTAACCGCCAATATTGGCGGCTCCTACACGAGTCCGAGTGTGAGCACGGATTTAACTTCAGGCGTCAAAAAGTTGACAGGACAACTCGTGGAGGTTCAAAAACAACGCCTATTGAATCAAGGGAAAGATAAAGCTACAGATTTGCTTGCTGGTGTATTGGGTTCGGAAAAAGATTCCACAGAAACGGAAAAATCAACAACACAAGCCGTACTGGGAACGCTGTTGGGGAAAGATGAAAAAAAGGATTCAACCCAAGCGAAAGAAGACCCTGTTGAAAGCAAGGCAAAGTCTCTTTTGGGTGGACTTTTAGGCAAAAAGAAGAAAAAGAAGGATAGTACCCAATATCCCTAAAATCAAAGTATTGGCGTTTTACTGAATATCAATACCAACCACATAGCCTTCGTTGGCCCGTACGTTAAAAACCGTCTGGTCTTCAAAAATCAGATATTGACCCTTAATGCCTTTCAAAACACCAGTGTACGATGGAGTTTTCTCTAGGTTCAAACTTTTAACCTTTTCAGGATACTGTAAAACCGGAAAATCCAAGTGGTATTCATCTTGGGAGTCATCAAAAAAGTCCTTCGCCTCATCCGGAATCTCATCTTTTAGTCTTGTACGCCACTCCATCAAATCAACATCTTCAATGCGATTGGTAAGCATTTTTTGCCAACTGGTCTTATCGCTGACGTGTGCCTTTAAGGCTACTTCAGTGATTCCAGCAAGATAGCGATTGGGCGTTTCTACAATTGCGACGGCCTCGTGGGCCCCTTGGTCAATCCAGCGCGTGGGTACTTGTGATTTTCGGGTAACCCCAACTTTTACATTGCTCGAATTCGCCAAATATACCACATGGGGTTGCAACTGCATCTGTTTTTCATAAGCCAAATCACGATCTTCCTGATTCAAATGGGCCCTACTCAACTCGGGTCTCATAATCCATTCTCCGGCAGAGGGGGTTTCATAAAAGCACTTCTTGCAAAGGCCTTGGCGGTAGATGGGTAGTTCTTTACCACAATTCAAGCATTGATAGGTTATGAAATTGATGGAAACCTGCTTGTTCAATGCTTGGTTCATATTCAAGAAATCGTCCTCAAATACCAAAAAGTACTGGATGGGATTTCCCATTTGTGTTTGCATTTTGCGAAGAACGCCTTGGTATAACATTAAAAATTATGTGTTTTTACGAGATTTGAAAAAGAGCATAAGATGCTCTATTTTAGCGATTGGTCCTAGATTTCTAGCTGACCAAATATACCTAAAATGCCAATACCTTTATTCAACTCCATCGCCTCATGGTTGCTAAAAAAACGCTATCACCAGATAGAGCTTTTTTTGAAGTATCCTTCAGATGTCCAAAATGAGGTATTGCACCAGCTAGTGGATTTTGCCTCGGCTACTGAAATTGGAAATCAATATGGCTTCAAGGACTTTATGGATTATGAAACCTTCCGTTCACGCGTACCGGTATCCACCTATGAAGACTTGGCCCCAAGTATTGAACGGGCTAGAAGGGGCGAACAAAATGTATTTTGGCCTACTTCCATAAAATGGTTTGCCAAAAGCAGTGGTACCACAAATGCCAAAAGTAAATTCATTCCCGTAAGTGCTGAGGCTTTGGAAGATTGCCACTTTAAGTCAAGCAAAGATTTGTTGTGCCTGTATTTGAACAACAATGAAAATTCTCAACTATTTACCGGTAAAAGCCTGCGCTTGGGTGGGAGCAAGGAGTTGTATAAAGATAACGGCACGTTTTTCGGGGATTTGTCGGCCATCTTAATAGATAATATGCCCCTGTGGGCGGAATTCAGCAGCACGCCAAGCAGTAAAGTTTCTTTGATGAGCGAGTGGGAGACCAAACTGGAAGCTATTATTGAAGAAAGTGTTCATGATAACGTAACAAGCTTGGCAGGAGTACCTTCTTGGATGTTGGTATTGCTCAATGATATTTTGGAACGCTCCGGGAAAGACCATCTGTTCCAAGTTTGGGAAAATTTGGAAGTATACTTCCATGGCGGGGTTAGTTTTTCACCGTATAAAGAGCAGTTTGAAAAATTATTGCCCCGAAAAGGTTTCAACTACTACGAGACCTATAATGCCTCCGAAGGTTTTTTTGGGATTCAAGACCGTAACAATTCGCAGGATTTATTGTTAATGTTGGACTACGGTATTTTTTATGAGTTTATTCCGATACAAGAAAACGATGCCAAGGCAATTCCCCTTTGGGAAGTAGAAATCGGTGTAAATTATGCCATGGTCATTAGTACCAACGCCGGTCTCTGGCGTTATAAGATTGGGGATACGATACGTTTTACTTCAATTGACCCTTATCGGATTCGTATTACAGGACGAACCAAACATTTCATTAATGCCTTCGGAGAAGAACTTATTATAGAAAATGCCGAGGAGGCCCTTCAAACCATTTGTCAAAAAACCGAAGCAGAAATTATGGATTATACCGCTGCCCCCGTTTTTATGAATGGCTCTGAAAAAGGCGGGCATGAGTGGCTTATCGAGTTTAGAAAGCCTCCTGAGGATATCGCATATTTCACTGAATTTCTGGACAATGCCCTGAAATCACTTAACTCCGATTACGAAGCGAAACGCTACAATAACATGACCTTGAAAATGCCCACGGTACATGTGGCGCGCAAAAATCTTTTCCACGATTGGTTAAAATCGAAAGACAAATTGGGCGGGCAACATAAGATTCCAAGACTGTCCAATGAGCGCACATACATCGAAGAATTGCTTCAAATGAACAATTAAATCCACTTTTTCCGTTTTTAATAAAGAACTTTCTGAAGCAAATTGGAAAGATAACTAACACATTACATCCCAAAATGGCGGAAAAACTTGTTGTACTCTCAGATATGTGGGGCGTTAAAAAAGGCCTCTGGATTACTTCTTATTTCGGATACTTGCAACAGTATTACGATATTGAATTTTACGATTGCCAACAATTGGGCAACATCGATGTCCCTGTGTCTACGGAAGCAAACGTTCATGCTGCATTCAAGGATTCCGGTATAGAAACTGCTGTAGCACACCTTTTGAAAAAGGAAAATAAACCAAGCCATTACCTGGCGTTCAGCACAGGAGGCACCATAGCTTGGAAAGCCGCCCTAAAGGGATTGCCCATGAAATCCTTAACCGCGATTTCGCCAACACGCATTCGGTATGAGCTTGAAAAGCCAAATGTTCCCATGACTTTGGTGTATGGAGAAAACGATGCGTTCCAACCTGACGCGGACTGGTTCCAGAAAATGGAGTTAAAGGCTGAAATCGTCCCCAATTTTGGGCACAACCTCTATTCTGATGAAAAAATCATCTCTAAGGTGTGTTTCGATTTACTTCAGAAGGTCACTAAAGCCGCGGTGTAGTTTTAAGAAACCGCTTTTAGTTTCTTGATGGTTTCGTAGGACAGTCGCTCCTCGGCGTAAGCCTTGGTGACTTTGAACTCCTTTTCTTCGCTACTCGGTAGTGTGAACATCGCATCGGTGAAGACGGCTTCACATAGCGAACGCAATCCTCTGGCACCTAACTTGTATTCCACAGCCTTTTCAACAATATAGTTTAAGGCCTGTTCGGTGATGCTAAAGGTGATGCCGTCCATGGCAAACAACTTTTCGTATTGTTTGATGATGGCGTTTTTGGGTTCTGTAAGGATGGCCCGTAACGTCTTGGCATCCAACGGATTCATATGTGTCAATACCGGTAAACGACCAATAATTTCAGGAATCAGTCCGAATTCCTTTAAATCTTTGGGGATGATATATTGTAGAATATTCTCGCTATCCAGATTGTCTTCTGCTTTGGAGGCACTATAGCCCACCGCTTGCATGTTCAACCGTTTGGTAATGATGCGTTCAATCCCATCAAAGGCACCGCCTGCAACGAAAAGTATGTTTTCGGTGTTGACTTCGATGAATTTTTGGTCAGGATGTTTACGCCCCCCTTTAGGCGGTACATTTACCGTGGTACCTTCCAATAACTTCAATAGTCCTTGTTGTACCCCTTCACCAGAAACGTCTCGAGTTATGGAAGGATTATCGCTTTTACGCGCGATTTTATCTACCTCGTCAATAAATACGATTCCGCGTTCCGCTTTCTCTAAATTGTAATCCGCAGCTTGCAGCAATCGGGTCAAAATACTCTCTACATCTTCCCCTACATAACCTGCTTCGGTCAGCACGGTCGCGTCAACTATGGCCAAAGGAACGTTGAGCATTCGGGCAATGGTTTTGGCGATGAGGGTTTTTCCTGTACCCGTTTGGCCTACCATAACGATGTTGCTTTTTTGGATTTCAACGCTATCATCCTTGCCCTTGGGCTGCAACAACCTTTTGTAGTGATTGTAAACCGCAACCGACATGACTTTTTTGGTGCGTTCTTGACCAATTACGAAAGTGTCCAGAAAATCACGGATTTCCATGGGCTTCTTCAAGATAAGCTCAGAAGAAAGGTCCTTGTTTTTGGATTGCTTGGATTCCTCGGCAACAATACTATAGGCCTGTTCGATGCAACGGTCACATATGTGGGCATCCAAACCCGCAATCAGCAAGTTGGTTTCGGATTTTTTTCTTCCGCAAAAGGAACACTCTAGATTTTCTTTCGCCATAATGTCAGTCGGTTCAATTCACAATAACGTAAAAAAACGGTTATTCTATATGTTCGTTAACCGATTTTTGGGAATTTCAGTTATCCCGTGCCAAAACTTCGTCAATCATACCGTATTTCTTGGCTTCTTCGGCTTTCATCCAGAAATCGCGGTCACTGTCTTCGTATACTTTATCAAAGGTTTGCCCGGAATGGTTTGCTATGATTTGATACAACTCATCTTTTATTTTCAATACCTCTTTGGCCGCGATTTCAATGTCGCTGGCTTGTCCTTGTGCACCTGACAAGGGTTGGTGAATCATCACGCGCGAGTGGGTAAGGCCACTGCGCTTCCCTTTTTGACCGGCGCATAACAAAATGGCTCCCATAGAAGCTGCAATACCAGTACATATAGTAGCCACATCCGGTTTAATGAATTGCATGGTGTCATAAATGCCCAGACCGGCATAAACGCTTCCGCCTGGGGAGTTGATATAAATTTGAATGTCTTTGGAGGCATCCGCACTTTCCAAAAACAAAAGCTGTGCTTGTACGATATTTGCTACCTGGTCGTTTATACCTGTCCCTAAAAAGATAATACGGTCCATCATCAAACGAGAAAAGACGTCCATAGCAATGGCGTTCAATTGTCTTTCTTCGATGATATTGGGGGTCATGTTCACGGGGTACATGCTACTGATGATTTTGTCATAGTAGGTGCTACTTATTCCGTGGTGCTGGGTAGCGTATTTATGAAATTCTTTTCCGTAGTCCATTGGATTTTGTTGGATTAAGCTTAAAAAAAAGGTGCCGAAAGGAATACTTTTCGGCACCATAAAGATACTTAATTTTTATTACGCTGTCTTAACCGTAAACTTCCTTGATGAAGTTGTCGTAAGAGACTTCCTTAACTTTCAAATTGCCTTTTTCCTTGTATAGGGTTAAAAGCTTCTGACTCATCAATTGTTCCGAAAGACGCTTCACTTCGTCTTGATTGCCCAAAACGCGCATGGCAATATTTTCAAGTTCTTCTTCTTGAGGGTTCAAGTGGCCGTATTGCGCCATTTGTGATTTGATAAAGCCCTTGGCGAACTCTTTCAACTCATCAATTTGTACTTGAAGGTCGTTTTCTTTGATGATTTTGCCCTCAATCAGTTGGTAGCGCAATCCTTTTTCGGATTTGTCATATTCTTCTTTCGCCTCATCATTGCTCAAAGGATTTTCACCACTCACCTGAATCCATTTGGTTAAAAATTCAGCCGGTAAATCAAACTTTGTGGTTTCAATCAACCTTTCGGTGATGTCGTTTAGCAACTTTTGCTCGGCTTGTTGTTCAAACTGCTTTTCAGAATCCTCTTTGATACGGTCCTTTAACTCCTTCTCCGACTTTACTTCATCTTTTCCAAAAAGCTTGTCGAACAATTCTTGGTTCAATTCGGCCAACTCACGTTCGTTGATTTCCTCAATGGTAAACGAAACGTCTATGTTCAGCTTTTCTGCTTTTTCCCGGTCAATGCCCAAAGCAGCAGAGAGCAAATAGTCCTCACTAAAAAGCCCTTTGGTATTCAAGGTTACGGTTTCACCGGCAGTTTTTCCCTTAAGGGCATTCAATGCCTTTTTGCTTTTGATTTTATCAAGCTCTACCGTGCTCTTCTTGTTGATTTCGTTTTCTTCGTTCACGAACGTTCCAGAAACCTCATGATTGGCAGCTACTTCGGTTTGGGCAACCATTTTGCCATATTGCTTTTGGATGCGCTCAACTTGCTCATCAATCATCTTCTTATCGGCAACGATTTTGTAATGGGTGATGGCTTTTTTGGTTTTGAGTTTGACGTCAAAATCAGGAGCAAGACCTAGTTCGAATTCAAAATCAAGAATATCGCTGTCCCAATCGAAATCATCCTGCTGCTTGGGAAGCGGATTTCCCAAAACATCCAGTTTCTCCTCAGTGAGGTATTTGTTGAGGTTGTCTTGCAACAATTTGTTGACTTCGTCTACCAAAACGGCTTTCCCGTACTGTTGTTTAATAAGTCCTAATGGTACTTGACCTTTGCGAAAACCAGGAATGTTAGCCTGCTTTCTATAATCTTTTAAAATGGTATCGACCTTTTCTTGGTAATCTTCTTTGCTTATAGCAACCTTAACTACCGCATTGAGCTCGTCTATCTGCTGTTTTGTAATATTCATCTGCTCTACCCTTTTATGATAATGAAAATCGGGTGGCAAAAGTACGCTATTTTATGTATCACAACAACTTTTTAAATTGTTGAGTGTCAACAAAGTCTCTAAGGCCTACTTGGCCGTGTTTTGTTATGGAAACATTGAAATTTCATATGCTTAATAGCGCCATTGTTGCGCATGGCCAATTCCAAAAGAAAAAGTTCTTCGTGCAATAATTGCTTGGGGATTGTTGATTCTTTCAATTTCACTTTCGTTTAATTCCAAGTTCCAGATGGTGCTTCTTCTCGTGGGTAAAGTAATCAAAGCGTAAACCACATTTATTCCCAGGCAAAAGAAGTAAATGGGGCTTACTTCAAAAATCATTGGCGTTAAAATGATGGGGATGAGAATGAAAAAAAGCCTTAGTATCATGGCTGTTCGAAAGTTGCCCATTTTTAAAATGAGTAGGTTTTTTCCACTTATCTTTTTCTGGACTATGTATGAATTTTTATCCATGTTTTTTAAACGTTTCATGTTGTTGGAAAAGATGACATGGCTAAAAAATGTAAATGCGATAAAAATGGAAAGTATCAAATAACTCGTTTGATAGTGGACATCAAGCGTTGCCATATCTTCTAATTTGCTTGGCCAAAAGATAAAATGGAAGGCCCCTAAACCCAGCATGGCGAGTATAAAGAGGAAGTGATTCAGAAAAAGGATGCCAAAAAATTTCTTGGAGTTCAGGTTCTCCGGTTTGTTTTTCATTTTCAGTAGGTTAAGCTTTTTGCGATAAAAATTTGAGGGTTAAATGGTATTTTCCTTGGTTAGTTGTTTTTGAAACGATTCGACAAGGGTTTATTTTTTCTTTTTGTCTTCATTTAAAATGGATTGCAGAATCGATTGTAGCAAAGAAAGGAGCAGGCTGAAGATTATGGCCCAAAGGATGCCATCCACTTGGAAACCAGAAATAAAATGGGCAGCAAGTAGTATAATTAGCGCATTGACCACCAACAAGAACAACCCTAAGGTCAGGATGGTAATGGGCAAGGTCAACAACACCAAAATGGGTTTCACGAGAAAGTTCAAAATCGATAGTACTACCGCAACAATAATCGCCGTAACGTAGGAGTCCACCGAGACTGCGGGAAGCGCATAAGCCAAAATAATCACCGCAAGGGCGTTAAGTAAAAGTCTTAAAATGAATTTCATATTAATTAGGTTTAAAAAAAAAGCACCGCGAACGGTGCTTTGAATTTATGTTTTTTACTGGAATCAATCAATATACAATCCAGTAAAATCTACTGGGTCAACTCCAGGTAAATTGGAACCATATTTTTCATTAATGGCAGCCACGAAAGCGTTCGCCAAAATAGCGTAACCTCTTGGTGACGGGTGAACCCCGTCCAATGAAAAACCTCCTCCGGTCGCAAAGGTAGCTGTGACCACACTTCCATCGGATTGTGGGAAACCGCTGGCACGCAGTTCATTCAATAAAGAATTGGCGTCAACAAAAGCCAAATCATATTGCGTGGCCAAAGCCTGTATCGTTTGGTTGTAGGCCGTAAGCGCCATTTCAATAGCCTCTTGTTCTTGAGGTGTCAACACCCATTGGTCTTCCAATGGAAAAGTTATACCATTTACGGCCAGTTGCCCTGCGGTTTCTGGTGGTAAACCAAAAGTATTGGTCAACAAATCCAAGGCATCTGGATTTAGTTCCCCAATTATACTGCTACTTGGTAAAACCAATAAATCATCCGCGTTGGCAGGCCTTGCTTGACCGTAAAGAAATCCAGTAAGCTGTGCGGTCCCTGCATCCACACCATTCATCATCAACGCTCCCGTAATTTGAGCTGAAAGATCGGTTAAATCTTCGTCTTTTATGATTACTGCACTAGCTGCGGTTTCTGAAAAAACAAATTGTCTTTCAGGAACATTCAATGCTTGAAAAACTAAATTCAAACCGGCAAATTGAGCATTAAGAGCGGGTATTTGAGGACCAAAAGATTCACTTGTCGGGTCTAACGGAGCGAAAGGTACCGTGGTAAAATATGGAATATCGGTTACATTGGGCAAATTGGCAATGACACCCCCCGCTCCATTGGCAGTTAGGGTTTGTAGCATACCGTTTAAGGAACCTGCCAAAACGTTAGGGTCTGTAATATCATTTCTTCCATAGCTGGCCGCATCCAGATTACCAGTTTGGTCCACTCCGGAGCCTCCATTGGTGGCATACAATAAAATGTCGTTTGCGCCTGCCCAAACGGAGAAGAAAGTACCTCCTCTAGCTGCTGCATCTCCAAGAACTGTAGCATCTTCCGCAGAAGAGAATCTTGCGAAATAGGGATTGGCTGTACCGTTGCCTACTCCCACAACACTTCCATATCCCGGGGCTAGCAATTCATAACTTTTAGCTCCTGGAATTCCGAAGTTGTTGAAAGGACCAGAAAGTTTGTTTGAAATTTCGGTAGTACCCGTACCGGTTTTGGGCGTTGGCGCAGGCCCATCCGGGGTAAATATCAATATCAATCGGTTACCTGCAACGGTATTTCCTTGTAAAGTAGCACCTCCTAAGTTATCGGCCATAAAAGGAATTTCGAATGCCCCACCACCGGCAAGGGCAAAATTCTGGGCGAGCATATTTGGAAAGGAAGCTTCTTGTCCTGCAATAAAAAGGGCATTATCAGAAAATCCAGCAGTAAGGGAATTTCCAATAGCCACATAATTTGAAAAGTCAGCTGTACCCGAAGTAATGACTACCGGGTCAGGGTCGGGGGTAGTGGTCGTTCCGGCATCGTCATCATCGCTACAAGCCACGAACAATAGCCCAACCAAGGGAAGAAGGGCGAAATACTTTTTCATCTGAATCATTGAATTATGATGTTAGTTAAGTTAAATTAGGGTTAAACCCGTATTAACCAAAACTAGGCAGAAATTGTGATTCAGGCAATTAATCGAGCAAAAAAATTATGCATGCATAATAAAAAAGGGGCTTTTTTAAGAATTTAGGAAAAGCAGACTCTTTTCAAAGAACTGATTCGGGTTTTCCGCATGTAACCAGTGCCCGGCATTCGCAATAGTTTCTACCTGTGCCAATGGAAAATGCCTTTGGATTTCAGGGATGTCAGCGGGTTGAATATATTCCGACCGGTCCCCACGCAAAAACAAAGTAGGACCTTTAAACTGGGCGGTGGCATCAATATGGTCTCCTATTTCTTCCATCCGGTTTTTCAACACATCGATATGGCATCGCAACGCAAGCCTTTTCGGTTCTTTCCAGTATAGGTTTTTCAGTAGAAATTGGCGAATTCCCATTTCGGGTAAATCCTCTGCCAACGCATGATCTACTTCTTTCCGGGAGGTTAAAACCGAGAAGTCTAACTTCGCTAAAGCATCTACAATGGTTTGATGGTGTGGCGGATAATATTTGGGTGAGATGTCGGCAACCAAAAGTTTGCGCATCCGTTCAGGATGTTCTGTAGCGAACTGCATGGCAGTTTTTCCACCCATGGAATGCCCTAATAATAGGATGCCATCCAAATGGTAATCGTCACAATAGGCTAATAGGTCATCGGCCATATAGGTGTAATCGAAATCTTCGGAATGAAAACTTCTCCCGTGATTGCGTTGGTCTACCAAATGGACCTGATACCCTTCTTCCGCATACCGATTGCCCAAGGTTTTCCAATTATCGCACATGCCCAAAAAACCATGTAAAATAACCAGGGGGGTTCCCTCACCAATAATTCTTGAATGGAGTAATGGCATTATTTCAGACGATGTTTGTAAAGGTTGATAACGTTGTCCAAGCCCATATAAATGGATTCGCAAATTAAGGCATGGCCAATCGAGACTTCGAGCAGATTGGGAACGTGTTGTTTGAAAAAAGCGATGTTGTCCAAACTCAAATCATGTCCGGCATTCAAGCCTAGTCCCAATTCCTGTGCTGCTACAGCTGCTTCTGTAAAAGGTTTGACTGCTTCCTCTTTGTTTCCATTTGCAAATTGGGAAGCATAACTTTCCGTATACAGTTCAATGCGGTCAGTTCCCGTTTCCGCGGCACCCTGAACCATCTCAACCACAGGGTCGACGAAGATTGAGGTTCGGATTCCTTCACTTTTCAAGGTTCCAATAACTTCTTGTAGATAGGTTTTATGGGTAAGCGTATCCCAGCCTGCGTTGGAGGTCAACGCATCTTCAGCATCGGGTACCAAGGTGACCTGTGTTGGCTTAACCTTCACAACCAAATCCATGAACTTTTCTATGGGTTTGCCTTCAATATTGTATTCGGTGGTAACCACATCTTTGAGGTCCAGAGCATCTTGGTAGCGAATATGACGTTCGTCAGGCCTTGGGTGTACTGTAATGCCTTCAGCTCCAAAACGTTCGATATCCTTAGCAGATTGAATCAGGTTGGGCATATTACCGCCTCTGGCATTTCGCAAAGTGGCTAATTTATTAATGTTAACGCTTAATCTGGTCATTCAACTGGTTTAGAGTTCAAAATTAAACATTAGGCACAGCTTTTGAGATTTAATTTGTGTATTTTGCGTAACAGATATAAAGCATGCAAATCCAAGACCAAATCATAAGTACCGTTCCCGTTTTTGAGGTATCCGATACCCTGAAGGAGGTGATACCTTTTTTTGAGGAAACCACCTTTTCCCATGTCGCGGTTACCGAGAATGGCGAATTTCTAGGCGTATTGTCTGAAAATGATTTGCCCTGTTTTGAACCGGACAAGCTCATTGAAACCTTTCGTTACGATTTGGAACATTTTTTCGTGACCAAAGAAACCCTTTGGATGGACGTAATGGAAATGTTTTCCCGAAATGAAGCTAACGTGCTTCCTGTGTTGGATGAGAATCGTGTGGTGTTGGGTTATTATGACTTGGAAGATGTTGTAGGCAAGTTTATCGACACACCGTTCTTCAAAGAACCTGGTGGGGTATTGGTCATATCGGTAGGGAGTAAGGACTACTCCTTTAGTGAAATGGCTCAAATCGTTGAAAGCAACAATTCCCGTTTGCTGGGCGCTTTTATTTCAGATTCGCATAACGACATTATATATGTGACCTTAAAAGTAGGAAGTCCCAATTTGAATGAAGTAGCACAAACCTTCCGACGCTACAACTACAATATCGAGTTTGGCAACAGCGACGACCAGTATGTGGAAGATTTGAAGCAGCGGTCGGATTATTTGGAAAAATACCTCAACGTGTAACACATGAAGGTAGCGCTATATGCACAGCATCTTCAACCCCAGGATAGCATTTTCGTAGAACATTTGCTGGATGAGATTTCCAAAGTCGAGGCTCAGGTTTTGGTTGAAACGCATTTCGCAACGCAATTAAAACAACAGATTCCTGATTTTTCCCCTCCTGTTTTTACCCTAAAAGAAGGATTGGATACCCAAGTGGACCTTTTTATCAGTTTTGGAGGTGATGGAACCATGCTCAGGGCGGTCACATATGTTCGGGATTTGGGGATTCCCATTGTCGGCATCAATACCGGAAGATTGGGTTTTTTGTCCACTTTCGCCAAAGAAGATGTTCGCAAGGTCATAACCGAATTCATGGCAGGAGCTTACAGCATAGAAGAACGCACCTTGGTAGAGGTAATGTCCAGTTCCGATTTGGGCGCTTTTGAAGAACTCAACTTCGCATTGAACGAGATAACGGTTAGTCGAAAAGACACCACCTCGATGATAACCGTCGAAACCTATTTGGACGATGAATACCTTACATCCTACTGGGCAGATGGCCTTATCATTTCAACCCCAACAGGTTCAACGGGGTATTCCCTAAGTTGCGGCGGCCCGGTGATAGCGCCTTCCGCAAAGTCTTTGGTGCTTACCCCAATTGCACCACACAACCTCAATGCAAGGCCTTTGGTCATTTCAGATGAAACCGAAATCCGTTTAAAAGTATCCGGTAGGGAAGAGAATCACTTGATTTCCTTGGATTCCCGCATTGCCAGTATCCCCAATGAGAAAGAAATTCGGATTCGCAAATCGCCCTTCACGCTTCGAATGATTGAATATAAATCCGAAAGTTTTTGGAAAACACTTCGCAACAAATTGCTTTGGGGAGAAGACCGTCGCAATTAAGATTTTCCAAACAATAAAAGTCACCAAAAACTGTTAATCAAAAGAGAACCCAAGAAATCGATAGGTTATAGATTTTCCTTTACCCAATTTCATTTTTGATGACACAGTTTAAAGTGCTAGTAGCCATGGTTTTATTGGTTGCGTGGGGTGCAAAGGCGCAAACCTACGAGATTGGTTTGTTCGCTGGGGGAACCAATATGATTGGGGATGTCGGTAGAACCAACTACATTTTGCCGTCTGGCCCGGCCATTGGCGGAATTTTCAAATGGAACAAAAGCAAGCGGTATGCCTGGCGCGCATCGGCCATATATGGCAACTTTACCGCAGATGACACTAAATCAAGCAAAGCATCACGCGTGCAAAGAGGCTACAGCATGGATAATAGCATTCTGGAAGCCTCATTGGGACTTGAATTCAACTTTGTAGAATACAATCTTCATAAGCTTGGACCCGCCTTTACACCTTATTTATATACAGGTGTTACCTATTTCCGTTACAACTTTAATTATTTTGATGCCCTCGAAGTGCAGGATATTAACCAAAAAGAAGGTAGTTTTGCAATTCCAATGACGGTAGGGGCCAAGTATCGCTTAAATCAGTTTTTGATATTGGGAGCGGAGATTGGGGCACGGTATACCTTCACGGACAACCTGGACGCCAGTAATCCTGAAGGTTCCAATTTCGAGCAATTCCGATTCGGCAATATTTTTAGCGACGATTGGTATGTTTTTTCCGGGTTTACATTAACGTATACCTTCGGGAGAAAGCCTTGCCAAGATTGCTTTGAATAAATGCACACCATTAAAGACGTAAATCCTGACCGATTACCAAAGCACGTGGCCATTATTATGGACGGTAATGGTCGTTGGGCCAAACAACGCGGTAGATTGCGTATTTTTGGCCATGAAAATGGGGTAGAAGCCGTTCGCCAGACCGTGGAAAACTGCGCCCGTCTTTCCATTGATTTTCTTACCCTTTACGCCTTTTCCACAGAAAACTGGAATCGCCCCAAAAAAGAAGTACAGACCCTCATGAAATTACTGGTCTCTTCTTTAAAGAAAGAATTGGATACCCTTAACAAAAACAACATCCGATTGCGAACTATTGGCAACATAGATTCGCTTCCGCAAAAAGCCCAAAAAGAGTTGGAAGAAGTCATGCAGAAAACCGAAAAAAATTCGGGAATGACATTGACTTTGGCCTTGAGCTATGGCTCTCGCGAAGAACTGAAAACCGCTGTTAAAGCCATCAGTGTCAAAGTTAAAAATAATATAATTTCAACTGACAATATTGACGATACGGTTATTAATACACATCTTTACACGCATTTTTTACCAGATGTAGACCTGTTGATTCGTACGAGTGGCGAACACAGAATCAGCAATTTTTTACTTTGGCAAATTGCATATGCTGAATTATTTTTTATTGACGTATTTTGGCCTGATTTTAGAGAGCATCATTTGGTACAAGCAATTTTGAGTTACCAAAATAGAGAAAGACGATTTGGAAAAACTAGCGAACAACTTCATTAAAGAACACCCCAATACTTTAAAACACTACCTAACCCTTCTTCTCTTAATAGTCGTTTGTTTTCAAGGAAGTGCACAAGACCTCTCCTATGAAGATGGTAAGACATATATATTAGGTGGACTAACGGTAACTGGCTTACAGAGTTACAACGAACAAACTGTTAAAACATATACCGGACTTCGGGAAGGGCAACGCATTACCATTCCTGGGGACGAAATTAGTGCGGTCATCAAGAAGCTTTGGAGTCTTGAACTCTTTAGCAACGTTACCATGTATTACACCAAAATTGAAGGGGATAAAATCTTTCTGGAATTGAATATTTTGGAAAGACCCACCTTATCCAAGGTGACCATTTTTGGAGTGAAAAAACGAAAGGTTGAGGAAATTATTAATGATACCGACCTTAAAAAGGGGAAGAAAATCACCGAGAGCTTAATTGCGAATACCAAGAACTACCTTCAAAACAAATACAAAAAGCAAGGTTACCTTAATGCCAAAGTAAATATTGCAACCGCGGTAGATACTTCGGGGACGAACACCCAGAGCATGGTCATTAATGTAAAGAAGGGTGACAAAGTCAAGATTCGTCAAATTGTTTTTGAAGGAAATGAAAAGCTTTCCGATAAGCGTTTGAGAAAGTCATTGAAGAAAACCAAAAAGAAGAAATTCTATCGTTTCTGGAAGAAATCCAAATACATTCAAGCCGACTATGATGCAGACCTCTCCAATTTGGTCGACACATACGCTGAAAAGGGGTATCGCGATGCGCGGATTTTGTCGGACACCTTTATAAAGGTTAATGAAAACAACATCGATTTAAAGATTAAGGTAGAAGAAGGAAACAAATACTACTTTGGAGATGTCAACTTCGTTGGAAACACCGTATACAATGACCGTCAGTTGGCTCGTGTTTTGGGAATTCGAAAAGGGGATACCTATAATGGAGTTCTTCTTAAAAAGAGAATTGCAGATGATTCCAAGCCCGATGGTGAGGATTTGACCAACTTGTACCAGAACAACGGTTACCTTTTCTCAAGCATCAATCCGGTTGAGGTTTCGGCGGCGAATGACACCATTGATTTTGAAATTCGAATTATTGAAGGAAAAGAAACCTTCTTGAACCGGGTTACCGTTACCGGTAACGATAAAACAAATGACCACGTAATATTTCGTGAACTTCGTACGCGTCCAGGGCAGCGCTATAGCAAGGACAACATTGTGAGGAGTATTCGTGAATTGGGTCAGCTGGGCTTTTTTGATGCGGAGCAAATCGTGCCAGACATCCAAAATCCTGACCCGAATGCAGGTACCGTCGATATTAAATATAGTTTGGTAGAAGCTGGGTCTAGTCAGATTGAGCTCCAAGGGGGCTTTGGAGGTGGAGGTTTCATTGGAACATTGGGACTTTCGTTCAATAACTTTTCGCTTAAGAATATATTCAATGGTGAAGCCTATACTCCGGTCCCGATGGGGGATGGGCAGACCTTTGCCTTGCGATTGCAAGCAAGTCGTTCGTTTAGGGTGTATAGTTTGAACTTCTCTGAACCTTGGTTAGGCGGTAAAAAGCCCGTACGTTTTAATATGTCCTTGTCTCGGACACAGCAATTCGCCACAAACTTTGACAACCGAGGTCGATTGGATGTGGATCGTAGTAGAGGATTTTCCATTACGGGGGTCTCTTTAGGATTGGCCAAACGGGTACAGTGGCCCGATGACTTCTTCACGGTTTCGCATTCGGTGAGTTATCAGTTGTATGATTTCAACGATTTTAATAATGGACTTTTCAACTTTGGTAATGGTAGCTCCAATTCCTTGAGTTATACCTTAGGGATTTCAAGAAGTTCGCAAGGTCCGAGTAGAATCTATCCATTAACAGGTTCGAACTTCGAGTTTACCGCGAAATTCACGCCTCCTTATTCGTTGTTCAGCAGCAAGGATTTTGCAGCCATTAGCCAAGAAATCGATGATATCACCGTCCGACTTTTGGAAATAGACGATACTGCCACGGGACTGGAACTAATTGAAGCCCAAGAATTGGCTGATGAGTTGGAGCGTCTTGAAGAAGAGCGTTTTAAACTGTTGGAATTC
The DNA here is from genome assembly GCA_039027495.1 of Bacteroidota bacterium. Taxonomy (GTDB): domain Bacteria; phylum Bacteroidota; class Bacteroidia; order Flavobacteriales; family Flavobacteriaceae; genus Flagellimonas. Next base: position 48,245 of record JBCCKH010000011.1, on the reverse strand, counting down.
TACAAAATTAAATTCAAAGGAGATTGGTATACCCGTCTTGTGGATAAGTTGGTTCTAAGAACCAATGCCGAATTTGGCTTTTTAGGAGCGTATAACAACGATATCGGAAATGTTCCTTTTGAGCGTTTCTTCGTAGGAGGGGATGGCCTTGGAAACTTCACACTCGATGGACGTGAAATCATCCAGTTGAGAGGATATGAAAACAGCTCCCTTACCCCATTCAGCACCAACCCGATTACCAATCGATTGGAGCAAGATGGAGGTACGATTTACAACAAATTCTCTTTGGAACTTCGGTATCCACTCACCTTAAAACCAGCCGCTTCCATCTACGCGCTTTCTTTTTTGGAGGCCGGTAATGCATTCAACAATTTTAGTGAGTATAATCCGTTTGATATTAAACGATCGGCCGGGGTGGGGCTGCGAATATTTATGCCGGCATTCGGTCTATTGGGTATCGACTTTGGATATGGTTTCGACGAAGACTTGAGACCACAATCCATAGGACAAGGACCCAGTGGATGGCAAACGCACTTCATCATAGGTCAACAATTCTAACAACAGCGGATAGCGTTTTATAAAAGTGTAAAGCACTCATTTTAAAATGTTTGTATTTTTGGCACGGTATTTTCTGTTAAAAAACGGATAACATGAAAAATAGATTTCTTGTATTGGCTTTGTGCATAGGTGCAGTCACTCAAGCAATTTCACAACGAGGTGTACGTATTGGTTATGTTGATATGGAATACATCCTTGAAAACGTAGAAGAGTACCGCGATGCCACGGCCCAATTGGATGCCAAAGCCCAAAAGTGGAAGCAAGAAATTGAATTAAAACGAAGTGTAATTGACCAGATGAAGAAAGACCTTATGGCCGAAAAGGTGCTTTTGACGGATGAGCTTATCGCCGAACGGGAAGAGGAAATTCAGGTGCTGGAGACCGAGATGATAGATTACCAACAAGACCGATTTGGCCCAAAAGGAGACTTGGTTTTACAAAAGAAGTTGTTGATTCAGCCGATTCAAGACCAGGTATTCAATGAAGTACAGAAAATAGGAGGCAATAAAAGATATGATTTTATTTTCGATAAATCAGCAGATGTCGTAATGTTGTACTCCGAAAAAAGACACGACATCAGTGATTTGGTTTTGAGGGAGATAGGTAGGACCAGAAAGGTTAGCAAATCGAACAAAAAACAGAAAGAAAAAAATCGCTTAGACGAGTTTAAGGATAAAGAAGCAGAAGCTGACAAAGAAATTAGTGATGCATTACGAGAGCGTCAAGCCCAAGCGGAAAAATCCCGAACGGATAAAGCCAAGGCGGCCGAAGACAAAAGAGCGGAGCAGCTAAGGCTAAGAGAAGAGCGAAAAAAGGCGTACGAAGCAAGACGAAAGAAGTTGTTGGAAGAACGAGAAGCGAAACGTCAAGCCAAAATAGACGAACGCAAAAAAGCACAGGAGGTGTCGAAAGATTCCATCCAAAAATAAAAGGAAACACTAAAATTAACATTCAAAATAGTAAACTTAGATCATGAGAAATGTAAAGAAGATGTTGGTAGCCCTGGTTGTGTTTGTAGCGGCTACCAGTTTTGCTAATGCACAGGCTAAAGTAGCGCACATCAACGTACAACAATTGTTGTCGGAGATGCCTGAGATGAAAGCCGCGCAGTCCGAACTAAAAAAATTGGAAGAAACCTATACCGCAGATATCAAAGGTTCCATGACGGAATTTCAAAATAAAGCGACACAATATCAGAACGAATCTACCTCAAAAACACGTGAGGAGAACGAGAAAAGAGCGTTGGAGTTGCAAGAGTTCCAAAAGAACATCCAAACTGCTGAGCAAGCAGCGTTGAAGCAATTGCAACAAAAGCAACAAGAATTGTTTGCACCAATCTCCGAAAAAGCGAAAGCAGCTATCGAGAAAGTAGCCACTGCTGAAGGCATAGAATACGTTATCGACGCTAGCCCAGGATTGAGCTTGATTGTAGCCAGAGGAAAAGACTTGCTTCCTGCTGTAAAACAAGAATTGGGCTTCTAAACCAAAGCTCATTAAAACAAAATTGAAACCGCTTTTTGCTTTGCAAAAGCGGTTTTCTTTTTTTTGTACTCAGCATGCGTAAACCCATAGGCATTTTTGACTCCGGAATTGGCGGCACTTCCATTTGGAGGGAGATACGGGAATTGCTTCCCCACGAGGACATGGTGTATCTGGCGGATAGTAAAAACGCACCTTATGGCACAAAACCCAAATCGGAAATAAAAGAAATGTGTTTTGCCAATACCGATTTTCTGTTGGGTTCCAATTGCAAAATTATCGTAGTGGCCTGCAATACCGCCACAACCAACGCGATTGACGCCCTGCGAGAAACCTATGACGTTCCTTTTGTAGGGATTGAACCAGCCATAAAACCTGCTGCCTTACAAACTCAAACCAAACGCATTGGGGTTTTGGCCACCCAGGGAACCCTTTACAGCAGTTTATTCAATACCACTTCCAAAAAGTTCACCCAAGGGATACAAGTTGTGGAACAAGTAGGTAAAGGTTTGGTTGAACTGATAGAAGAAGGTAAACACGATTCTCCAGAAATACGCGAGTTGCTTAAAAGCTACCTGGAACCCATGTTGGCCGAAAATATTGACCATTTGGTTTTGGGCTGCACGCATTACCCGTATTTGATTCCCGTTTTGGAGGAATTATTGCCTGAGCATATCAAAATTATCGATTCGGGAGAAGCGGTGGCAAGACAAACCCAGGCCATTTTGAAAAAAACGGATAGTTTATCTACTCAGGAAAGTGACGGAACGAATATTTTCTTTACCACGGGTTCAAAAACAAGCTTGGAAAGATGGGTAGGCGTCGAAAGTGAAATAAAAACGATTACGCTTTAACTTTTATATAGGTTTCATAGGTAAAGGCGTGTTTATGCCGTTCATCTTCTGAATGGAATTCAGAAGCAATCAAATCCCAACCGTCTTCTGGAATTTCTGGGAAAAAAGTATCAGCCTCCACGTTTGCATGCACCCGGGTCAGTTCAATTTTGGTGGCAAGTTCCAAAGACTGCTTGTAGATTTCACCGCCTCCTATAATAAATGCGGTTTCTCCTTCATCAATTTGGGCAATTGCATCTTCGAGGGAATGAACTATGGTACAATCAAATTTGGGAACATAAGTCCGGTCTCGGGTGATGACAATGTGCTCTCTTTTGGGCAGCGCTTTTGGGAAACTCTCTAAGGTCTTGCGCCCCATTATGATTTTATGTCCAGTGGTTAACTGTTTGAATCGTTTAAAATCGTCAGGGAGATGCCAAGGTAGGTCGTTATTGATGCCCAAGGCATTGTTTTCTGCCGCGGCGGCAATTAGAATCAACTCTTTCAAGCGTCTTTTTTTTTATTTACGGAAGACAAGGGAAATTCCGTTTCGATTTCCTTTTGGATTTCGCCTATGCGTTTTTTCTGTTTTTCTACTAATAACTCACGTTGCTTGCGTTCCCATTCTTGCCCCATGAATTTATGGGTGACGAAAACATTAAAGGCATGGATAAGAAATAAAAACGACCAAAAAAGAATACCCCAAGCGAACCAGTCGTATTCCTCACCATACTTCAAGATTTTGTTGATGAGAATAAGAAACACACTTCCAATCAAAAAAATAACGAAGTGGGAGAAAAGACGTTTCTTCTGTTTGATGCGGCGTTGGGCATTTTCCAAAAGCTCGTGCTGCTCTAGGTCCAAGCTGTCCCTTTTTTTCTTTCCAAAACCGAGCATAAACTATCTTTGGAGCAAAGATAACGGAATTCAAGGCAATACTTTTTATGATTGAAACCCGACAACATTTTCCTTTTTTGAAGAACGGTATCTACGCCAATACCGCCGCTTCCGGTTTAATGACCCAAGAACTTTTTGAGTGGCGTCGCCAAAATGATAGTGCCTTGTTGTTGGAGACGGCACAAACCATGGGGCAACAGGCCAACATCTTGAACCAAGTGCGTGAAACCGTGGGTCGTTTTTTCAACTGTCCAGCACCTCAAGTGGCTATGGTGCCGAACTATACTATTGCCCACAACATGCTAGTGGCTGGTTGGCCAAAGGGAAGTCGTGTGTTGCTTGTTCAAGAAGAGTATCCTTCATTGAATTGGCCGTTTGAGTTTATGGATTTTGAGTTGCATTATGTGCCATGGAGTGGGCAACTTGAAACACAATTGTACGAAACCCTAAAGTCTGGCAAAATCGACGTGTTGGCATTGAGTTTGGTGAATTGGGTTTCAGGCTATAAAGTTGACCTATCTTTTATCCAACAGGTAAAAAAAGACTTTCCAAACGTACTTGTTGTTGTTGATGGCACCCAATATTGCGGAACAGAGAACTTTGATTTTTCAAATTCAGGAATAGATATATTGGCGGCGAGTGCATACAAATGGCTTTTATCAGGCTATGGAAATGGGTTTGTATTGTTTAGTGAAGAAGCCCAAGAACGGATTTCCCTTCACTATGGGGGCAATGGTTCGGTGGAAGGGGATGAAAGCTTGAAACAGACCATCCCATTGAACAAAAGACTCGAACCAGGTCATCTGGATGTCTTGAACTTTGGGAGTATGGGTTTTTCCCTAGCGTGGCTCGACCAACTTGGTCAGGAACATATCGGAGCACACAACCTAATGTTGTCCCAAAAGGCAAAGGAATTGTTTGCCCAATTGGGTTTGCTTGATGCAGTCGCCTTATCCCGCAAAGCACATGGTACCATCTTCAACATCAAAGGCGATGACGCCCTTTACAATAGATTAAGCCAAGAAAACATTATTTGTTCTCAACGCGGTAGCGGTATTCGATTGAGTTTCCACTTTTACAATACAGAAGAAGAGCTGGCTACTATTGGTGATATCCTACAAGCGAAGTGATACATATCATATTTTAGAAAAAAAGCTTCTGCTATTTTGCCAAAATAATGCAATTGTAAAGTTCATTTTATCAATTTGATAAATCGAACTTAACTTATTGTAAATAAGATGTTTTATATTTTGTTTTGTCCAAATTTTTAAAAGCAAGTACCATGGCAATAAAGAAACAATACCTAAAAAGTAAGCCCATTTGCAAAGTAACTTTTACAGTTCCTGCTGAGGAAGCAAAAAAAGTAGTGGTTGTTGGAGATTTCAACAACTGGAATCCTAAAGGAAGTACTTTAAAGAAATTGAAAAACGGAACCTTCAAAGGTACTTTTGACTTACCTCAGGAGAACACTTATGAATTCCGTTACATTGTTGACGGTTCGTATGTGAACGATGAGGCTGCTGATGGTTACCAGTGGAATGATTTCGCTGGTACTGAGAACGCAGTGTTGGAATTATAAAAACTAAAGCAATGGCCGTTGGGGTTATGCCTCAACGGTCACTCCTTTCCAAAAAGCCACTCGGCCTTTGATGCTTTTGGCCAGCTCGCTCGTTTCGGGATAGAACCAAGCGGCATCTCTATTTTCTTTTCCCGCTACTTCCAAAGTGTAGTACGAGGCAACTCCTTTCCATGGACAAGTAGTATGCGTTGTGCTAGGCTTGAAGAATTCTTTTTTTAAACTATCCTCAGGGAAATAATGGTTGTTTTCAATTACGACCGTATCGTCACTTTCCGCGATGATGGTGTCATTCCAAATGGCTTTCATATTAGATTTTTACTTTGACCCTCTTTCAAAAGGGTTTCAATTTTACTTAAGATGTCATTCCGTACTTGATACGGAATCTATGTCTTTTGGATTCCTGCTTTGCGCCACCGCTAAAGCTTAGGCGACACGCGGTCGTAGGAATGACGATTTGAATTGTTTTCAGCGTTTCTTTACCTGTTCGGGTCATTCCGCACTTCCTGCCCGACCGGTCAGGCGGAGATGCGGAATCTATACTCAGGTTAACCAAAAAGCATACTTGCACAACAATTCTTACCCTTAAAAAAGGTTACTTCTTAAGCACGTAGTTCTTGTACAGCTCTTCAGTATCGGTAAACGAGTTCGAGATTTTCAAATCAGCTTGCTCCGCTAACCAATAGACTACCTCGTCATCATATTTTTGGGAAATCTCCGTATGAATGGTTTCCCAAGGCTTTAGACGAATTTCAAGGTCCAAACTTTCAATGCGGACTTCTTGAGCACTTTTCGAAACCAAATAACTTTTTGCTGTACCGGATTCTGGGTCGTACACTTCCCAATGCAAAAACTGGTCAACATCAAAATTCCCACCCAACTCTTTGTTGATACGATGTAAAATGTTTTTGTTAAACGCTGCGGTAATACCCTCCGCATCGTTATAGGCATCCAAGATGGTTTGCGGGTTCTTTTTCTGGTCAAAGCCCATAAAAATCATATCCTCATCATGTATTGAATCTCTTAGGTTCTTTAAAAAATCAATAGCTTGGGGATGCAGCAAATTCCCAATATTGGACCCCAGAAATAGGATGACCTTCCGTTTTTCCGTAGCAGCATTGATGTCCTTTAGCGTATCAAAATAAGTCCCTTGAATGGGATTGACCGCCACCTTGGGAATTTCTTGCTGAATGGATGCATGTAAACTATCCAGCGCATTTTGACTGATATCGATAGGCCGATAATCAAAGGCAGCTGTTTTTTCTACTAATGCGTTAAGCAGAATCTTGGTTTTTTTCCCATCGCCAGCGCCCAACTCGAAAAGACTAAAAGGGCTTCCATCTCCTATAAAAAGTTCTGCAATATGGTTTTTGTGTTCGGTGAAAATGGCAAACTCCGCATCGGTTAAATAGTATTCCGGCATAGCCATGATATCCTGAAACAACTTGTCGCCCGTTGCGTCATAAAAGTACTTGGAGGATAAATATTTTGGGAACGCTGATAGGCCTTCGTAAACCTCTCTCCCAAAAGCAGATTGGGTTTCGGTCAATGATTCGTTTTGCATAAAAGTTTGTTTATTTCACCAGTCTAAGTCCCGTAAACTGCCAGCGCAGCTGCGGATGGAAAAAATTGCGATAGGTTTTTCGCGTATGTCGGTTCGAAGTGGCAACGGAGCCACCGCGCAATACTTTTTGGTTTACCATAAACTTCCCATTATATTCCCCTAACGCACCATCGGGCTTAGTATAATTGGGGTAGGGTAGATAAGCGCTTTCGGTCCATTCCCAGCGTTTGCCCCAAGGGAAAAACTCACTGGCAACTTCCCACTCAAATTCAGTAGGTAAGCGATGCCCCGCCCATTGCGCAAAGGCAAATGCCTCATAATACGAAATGTGGGTTACCGGTGCTTTTAAATCAACTTCTTCTAGACCCTTTGCCGTATAATTATGCCATTTTTGGTCAATCTGGTGCCAATACAGGGGCGATTTGACTTGATTTTGGTTCACCCAATCCCAACCTTCGGCATGCCAAAGGTCAAAACGCTGGTAGCCCTTGTCTTCCATGAATTCCAGGTACTCCCCGTTGGTCACCAACTTGTTTGAAATCTCGAAACTTTCCAAATGGACTTTGTGTTTGCCCAGCTCATTATCATAGCAGAAGCCCTCATCATCATGTCCAATTTCGTAGAGTCTGGTGTCTAAAGAAATCCAATCTTGTTGATGGGTTTCAACCGGATGGTCATGAAACTTCTCAGAATACACCGGTAACAAAGGATTGTTTCCTAAAATGAACTTGATATCGGTAAGCAACAACTCTTGGTGTTGCTTTTCATGATGGATGCCAATCTCAAGTATTCCAAGTACTTCTTCATCCGTAGTGTCTTGCAGGAAGGCTTTCATGGCTTCGGTAACATACTCTCGGTAGGCATATACCTTTTTTACCGAAGGTCTAGAGAGATTTCCGCGATTCGCGCGAACGACGCGTTTGCCCACAGTTTCGTAGTAACTGTTGAAAACGAAAGAGAAATCAGGGTCAAATTGGACGTAGTTTTTGGCGTAGGGTTTCAGAATGAATTCCTCAAAAAACCAAGTGGTGTGACCCAAGTGCCATTTTGGTGGACTCACATCGACCACGGGTTGGACCACGTAGTCTTCAATCTCCAAAGGTTCACAAATGGTTTCAGAATGTTTTCGGGTCTCCAGGAAAAAATCCAAGAGGGAATCGGTAAGAATCATGCAATTGGTTTACCCTTAAAGATACGAATATTCAATCACGCCATAGCATAAACCGGCAGACTAAAACTAAAGGCGGTACCTTCATTGGGTTTGCTGAATACCTTGATTTTGGAATCGTGTATTTCTATGATTTTTTTCACAATGGCCAGCCCAAGACCCGCACCTTCCTTCTGTTGACCCGTTTTGGTTTGACGGTACCGTTCAAAAATCAAGGCTTGGTTTTCCATTTTAATACCAGGTCCTGAGTCTTGGATGGTGACTTCCACATGTTGGTCCATCGCTTCTATTTTAACATCAACCCGCCCTCCTTTCGGTGTGAATTTTAAGGCGTTGTCCATTAAGTTTTGAATGGCGCGTTCCACCAAGGAAATGTCGGCGAAAACCAAGGGAATCTTTTCCGTCATATTCAAATTCAATTGAATCTGCTGTTTTTCGGCCAAAAGCGAATAATTTCTATGGATATCGTTCGCCAATTCACTGATAAGGAAAGGCTCTTTTTCCGGTTGGATTTGATTCGATTCCAGTTTGGAGTATTCAAATAACTGCGCTACTAATTTGGAAAGTCTTTCGCTACTGCGGGTGATGGTATTGAGATATTCTTTTCGCTCTTCAGAGGAAAGCTCCCCATCTTTCATATGCAGGGTTTCAATATAGCCTTGAATGATGGAAAGCGGAGTGCGTAGGTCATGGGAAATGTTGGCAATCAACTCCTGACGCAATTGCTCCACGGATTTCAGCTTCTCTATATCGGACAAGATGGTATCCGCCATATGATTATAGGTGGTCGCCACATTGGATAAATCCGTTTTTTCGGCATTTTCGATACGATATTTTAAATCCCCCTCTTGGAAACGTTTGGCAGCGTAAATAATCTTGCGCAAACTTCGGGTGAGGTACATGATCGCCAAAACTCCTAGTAAGGTGGCAAATACCAAGGTCAATAAAGACCCGCCCAAGCCCAACCGCATAAAATAGCTGTTGAACAAATCGCTTCGTGTGGCAATGAAATCTTCACCGGCCAAAATAATGTACACATATCCTTGATGCCCATTGGCATTGAAATGGGCCGCAGAGAAAATCGTTTTTTTATCTAAGTTCTTAGGGTCACTCCCCAAGGTATAATTGGCACCCTGTTCCGCAATGAATTTTTTGACGGGTGCTAAATCAACTTGCTTTTTCTTCGTCTCGGGAGCATCATGGTCCAGTACTACGGAGTATTGCACAAAACCGGCTTCATCCAACAAATAGACCTCAATCGCTCGGTTAACGGCCATCATATCGTGCATGATGTCCCCAAAAAGGGCTTTGTTCACCGCACCAGTTGAATCAAAAGGTTGGGTGTTCGCGAATTTCTCATCAATCAAATCTTGGGCAAGATTTGCATGTAGCCGCTGTGTGGTCTCGTAGAAATACGTGTTGGAGACGTAAATGGAATTGATGGTATACGCAATGCCGGCCAACAACAAAATGGCCAAAAATGAAAGGACCAGTTTGCGGATAAAACGTGCGGAAAGGATATGGTTTTTCATGGGTTTGGTTTAGGTTTTGACCAGTTCTTCGTTGAATTTGTACCCAACGCCCCAAGTCGTTAAAATGAACTTGGGATGACTCATGTCGGGTTCAATTTTGGAACGCAAGCGGTTGATATGCGAGTTCACGGTATGTTCGTAACCTTTGAAATCATATCCCCAAATCATGTTCAATAATTGGGTTCGGTCGTAGCTTTTTCCGGGATTGGAGGAGAGCAGCGTCAACAATTCAAACTCTTTGGGAGAAAGCTCTATTTTTTGCCCATCCAAAACCACTTTTCGCATTTCCACATCAATGGAAAGGGCATCAAACTGCATCAAACGGTGTTGGTTGTCATCCACTGGTTGGGCATCGTCCATCTTTTGTCGCCTGAAAATGGCTTTCACACGGGCAATGAATTCCCGAACGCTAAATGGTTTGGTCAGGTAATCATCCGCACCAACTTCTAACCCCAAAACCTTGTCGATTTCTTCGGATTTGGCCGTGAGCATCATGATGGGGGAAAGAATATTGTTCGCCCGAATTTTTTGGCACACTTCCACACCGTCCATTTCGGGTAGCATCACATCCAATATAATAAGGTCGGGTTTTTCGGCAATAGCCAAACGAAGTCCCTGTGTGCCCGTTACGGCCTTTAGGACATTGCAATGCAAATCCTTCAAATGGATTTCAAGGAGATGAATGATTTCAGGGTCATCTTCAACAATCAATACATTCTTCATATGAAAGCGAAATAAAAGGTAAAGTATCACGAAAAGTTCACCAATAGGGTGCGAAAACCTCACCAATACTATCCTAATGGTCTACATTTTGACACAATCTTTACAGCTCATCTATGTTTTTAATCATAAGTTACTGAAATTCAACATATAAGGTTTCTTTACTTTTGTGTGATACTTCTGCGACATCTCGGATATTTCTTTGCTTCAAAATTTTAAAACAAACAAAATGAGCAACTTAAAATCCTTGATGGCTGTCCTAAGCTTGGCCATCCTACTTGGTTCTTGTAAAGGGGACTCTGACGATGACCCCATCGTATTGAATGCTGGCACCCTATCGGGAGGGCCATTTAGTTTTGTGGTAGACGGTATGCCTGACATGGTTTCGGGTATAACCCTTGACGCTAACGGAATCGTAGGGAGCAACCGCACCTATTTGATTACCGATGATGCCCAGAATGTATTGGGAATTCCTCCCACCTTGGAAGCCGTTGAGGGCGTTGATTTTGACACCGCCGGTGTGGGCAATTGCTACATCTACCACCTGGTTTATGAGGACGGGCTTTCTGGATTGGAAGCCGGTTCAAACGTTGCCAATTTTGAAGGGGATTTTGACCTTTCCAATTTTGTAGTGGTTGAACGCCTTGGTTTGAATGCTGGCGTATTGGAAGGTGGACCTTTCACCTTTACCGTGGATGGTAACCCCGATATGGTAAGCGGAATTTCTTTGGATGCTACGAATTTGAATGGAAGCTTACAGACCTATGTGATTACAGATGACCAAAACAATATTTTGGGTGTGCCTCCTACCATTGAGGCGGTCGAAGGTGTAAATTTTGATGATGCCGGAGTAGGCGTATGCTTGATTTGGCACTTAACGTATGAAGAAGGATTGACGGGTCTTGCCGCAGGGAATAATGTTTCTGATTTTGTGGGCCAGTGGGCACTATCCAACTCCATTACCGTGAACAGGGACGCACTTAACGCCGGTAGTATTTCTGGTGGTCCTTACACCTTTACCGTAGATGGCAATCCGGATATGGTTAGTGGTGTGGCCTTGGATGACACCAACTTGACGGGAACTACCCAACGCTGGGTAATTACGGATGACCAAAACAATATTTTGGGACTTCCCCCGACCATTGAGGCCGTTGAAGGCGTGGATTTTGACGCTGCTGGAGTAGGGGTTTGCTTGATTTGGCATATTACCTATGAGCCTGGATTGACCGGTTTGGAAGCTGGAAACAACGTTTCTGACCTACAAGGTTTCTATGCGCTATCCAACTCATTGACCGTAAATCGTGAAGCCTTGAATGCGGGTAGCATTACTGGCGGACCTTACACCTTTACCGTGGATGGAACCCCTGATATGGTTAGTGGCGTAGCGTTGGATGACACCAACTTGACGGGAACTACCCAAGGTTGGGTGATTACGGATGACCAAAACAATATCTTAGGACTTCCTCCAACTATCGAGGCGGTTGAAGGTGTGGATTTTGACGCTGCTGGAGTAGGGGTATGCTTGATTTGGCACATTACCTATGAGCCTGGACTGACTGGTTTGGAAGCTGGGAATAACGTCTCTGATGTACAAGGATTTTTTGCACTCTCCAACTCGCTTACCGTAAATCGCGAAGGACTGAATGCGGGTAGTATTTCTGGTGGTCCATACACTTTTACCGTTGACGGGCATCCTGATATGGTAAGCGGTATCACTTTGGATGACACAGATTTGACCGGTTCCATGCAAGGTTGGGTCATTACGGACGACCAAAACAATATACTCGGACTTCCACCAACCATTGAAGCCGTAGAGGGAGTAGATTTTGACGCGGCAGGTGTTGGAGTTTGTTTGATTTGGCACATTACCTACGAACCAGGTCTAACAGGATTGGAGGCCGGAAACAACGTATCGGATTTACAAGGTTTTTATGGCCTTTCGAATTCCATTACGGTGACCCGGAATTAATGAAAAAGAAAATGGGTTGAGGTTTTTCAACTGGTCATCGTTTAAGACCCTCCGGCTTTGCCGGGGGGTTTCTTTTTTTGGTATCCAACCTATTCCCGTAAATCTGAAAACCCTGCCGTACTCACCCAATAAATATCTTGGTTGCTGGTGTAGAACAGGTATTTGCCATCCTTGGTGATAAAGGGACAATACTCGTAGTTCTTGGTATTGATGCCGCCGCCCAAGTTCACCGCTTCGGTCCAATCGCCTGCTTCGTTTTTAAAACTGATGTACAAATCCCCTTGACCAAAACTGCCTTCACGGCGCGAGCAAAACACCATATACGATTCATCCGGCGCTACGCAAACATCCGCCTCATAGTTTTCGGTGTTGACGCTAGGCCCCAGTTTTACGGCTTTTTGAAATTCTCCGTTTACAAATTCCGAAGTGTAGATGTCGTAATCTGAATATTTTCGGTCTTCGGGTGCATTCCCGTTGGAGGAAAAGTACATTTTCCCTTCGTTAGTGAATGAAATGTAGTATTCGTTGCGGTCCGTGTTGATGTTGGGTCCGGCATTGATGGGTTCAGACCAATCGTCCCCTTCTTTCTGCACATACCAAATATCAATGTCTTTTGCTTCGCCTTCACCGGTCAAGGGCTGTCCTGAGATGCAATATAGGCGTTGCTCGTCGGGTGATAAAAAGGGGTCGTTGTAGCCATATTGTTCGTGGGCCAAAATAACTACGGGAGTGGTCCAAGTTCCATCCACCAACTTGGAATAGCGGATTTCATTGCGACCATTGACGTCTACGCCCAAAAAGAATTCGGTTCCATCGCCATTGAATACCGAACCAAATTCGGATTCCTCGGTTGAAATTACATTGGGCGCAAATAGGGCAGGGGTGCTCCCGGGTGGGGTTTGCCCCATATATTCACCCTTTAAGGTGAAAGTTCGAATCTGGGTGGTGTCCGCACCAAGTGCGACAAGTCGGGTATAGACCTCCTCGGCATTTATGCGTTTAGCGATTTCGATGGGAGTGCTGCCTCGTTGGTTTTTTTTATTGACGTCGATTCCCAGCGTTGCCAATTGTTGCACCCAGTCTACTTTTTTCGTCAAAACCGCAATTTGCAAGAGGGATGTGCCGTGAGTACTTATCCAAGTGGAATCCGGTTGGCGGAGCACTAGCTTTTTAAAAGCATCGAAATTGTCATTCCGGATGGCGCCGTGCATGGCAGTTTGGTTTCGTTTGTCTGCAATGGTGGGGTCAATTCCCTTTTTCAACAAATGGTCGAATATTTCGGGTTGCTCGCATCCGATGGCCCAATGGAGCAAAGAACGGCCCCGACTATCCAAACTGTTAATGGATTTTGCTTGCAATAAACTATCTACCCTTTCAATTTTACCCCGGCACACACTGTTAAAGAGGCCTTGGGCATTTAGGGAGAGGGATAGAAGGGAAAGGGCGGTAAAAAGATGAAGTTTCATTAAGGTTGTTTTTTGATGTGATGATGTTTTACGAATATACTGAGATTGTGTCTAGAACTTTGAGGTAGTGGGAAAAAGTAAAAAGGGTCCGATATATAGGGCTACAAAACTGTATAGAAACCTTCATCTTTGAAATATGTCTTCTCATGAAAAGAAATTAGCGGAACTCATCGAAGAAAGCTACGGTACGCCCGAAGCTTTGGCCCAACAATTGGACCTAGTTGTGGAAATGTTGTTTTATTTGGAAGAAGACGTCTTTACCAAAAGGGAGGTACAAAATGTGGTGGCTTCCTTGCGAGGGGTGGTTGGGGTGCTAAGAAATAAGAACTAATGGTCCTTTGATTCCTTAATCAGTTATCAATTGTAAACAACCTTACCTTTTCCCCTTTTCCCCTCAACTCTGCCGCTCCCAAAGGTTTGATTTCAATAGCTTCGGTGGTTTCAAGAATCTCGGCAAACTGTTCTGAAAACAATAGGTTTACCCCATAGGTATTGCAAAGGCCTTGTATTCGGGCTGCGGTGTTGAGCACGTCACCTGTAAACACGATATCCTTTTTGATTTTTCCAATTTCCCCAGTGGTGACCAGACCCACATGTATACCGGCCTTAAAGGTGGGGGCCAAACCATAGCGTTTCAGGTATTTGTTTTTTTTCTCTACCAACGCTTTTTCCATGGCCCAAAAACAACGAAGGGGGCGAATATCTTTTTCAGTTTTTAACTTCCACATAATCACCACTTCGTCGCCTACGTACTGGTAAATGCTTCCGCCGTGGTCAATAATGGCATCTGAAATGTCAGCATAATACGATTGCAATAACTTGAAGTATTTAACATGCCCCAATTGTTCGGCAATGGTGGTAGAGGATTTCATATCCAAAAACATGAAAATCCGTTTTTCTTCAAAGGGTGTATGGTACTTGCCCGTGAATAAATTGATGAGCACATTCTGCCCGATAATATTGCTCATTTCCACGTAGAACAAACTGGTCACAATACCCATGGTAATGTAGACGACAATCGTGCGGAAGGCGAAACTGGTAAAAAAGTTTTTGGTGTAGGCCCAAACTTCTCCACTAAAGGGCCTTGCTTTTAACTCGTAACCTGCGGCAACACTTGATACGAGCATGGCCAAGAGTACCATCAAAAGAAGATATATGCCGGACTTCAGAACAATTTTTACATAAAAACTGTTCTTTTTGAACCATTTGCTGATGTAGGCCACCTCGAGCAAACCGATAAGCGTACCAAATATGCCAGCTGCCAAGGCGGGAACAAACCAATTGTAGACATATGGGTTGCCAGTTGCGGGATATAGTGGGAAGTCTCCTAAAATTCCTTTTTCCAACAAGGTGTACACTGTGCTGAACACAAAAGAAATGATGCCAAACGGGAGAATTTGATATAGGGTCCTTTTGCGTCTAGGGGAAAGTGCCATGGAAAAGTTACGAGCTGTGTATGTTTTAGGGGTAAGTTACAGTATAATTTGAAATCTGCCAGTTGGGTGCGAACGTGTCAAAAAGTGTTTGGTGTTATGGATTTTCATAGCTTAGATACTATTAAAAGGTATTGAAAATGAAACAGGGTAAATGGATTGCAATAGGGTGCTTGCTGTTTGGACAAGTTTTATTTGCTCAAGAAGACCAACCTACAACAATAACAAAAACGTACGTAGACCCTGGCCCTGGGTATTCCCAAGCAGTAGTGGTTGAGGCAAACGGCATTAAAACCATACATATTTCAGGTCAAGTAGGGACTGGGGAAGATTTTGAAACCCAGTTTCGTGATGCGCTGAGTAAACTTTTTACCACCTTGGAACATTCGGGAGCTACCTTTAAAGATGTGGTGAAGTACAACACCTACATCGTGGACTATAAACCGGAGTATTTAGACATTTTTAGAAGCGTTCGGAAAGAGTTATTGGGCGATGTAGACATGCCTGCAAGCACTTTGGTGGGCGTGGCCGCTTTGGGCTTGCCCGAATGGAAAGTGGAAATCGAGGCGATTGCGGTAGTTGAAAAGAAGTAGTTTTTTCGTTTTATACCGCCACAATGCCCTTAATATGCGGATGTGGGTCGTAATTGAGCAATTCGAAATCCTCAAACTTGAATTCGAAAATATCCTTCACCTCAGGATTCAATCGCATGGTAGGCAAAGGTCTTAGTTCACGACTTAGTTGCAATTGCACTTGCTCAAAATGATTATTGTAAATGTGGGCATCACCAAAGGTGTGGATGAAATCTCCGGGTTGATACCCGCACACTTGGGCCATCATCATGGTGAAGAGTGCATACGAAGCGATGTTGAAGGGTACTCCCAAAAAGATATCTGCGCTACGTTGGTACAACTGGCAAGAGAGCTTTCCATCCGCCACATAAAACTGAAAAAAGGCATGACAAGGTGGTAAAGCCGCTTTTCCATTGGCTACATTTTCCGAAAATGAAACCGAAGTATCTGGTAAAACACTGGGGTTCCAAGCAGAAACGAGCATACGACGACTGTTCGGGTTGTGTTTCAAGGTTTGGATGACCTCTTTGATTTGGTCGATTTCCTCACTATTCCAATTCCGCCATTGGTGTCCGTAGACAGGCCCCAAATCACCATTTTCATCCGCCCACTCGTTCCAAATACGTACCCCGTTCTCTTGCAAATAGGAAACGTTGGTGTCTCCTTTCAAAAACCACAACAACTCATGCACAATGGATTTCAAGTGCAACTTTTTGGTCGTAACCATGGGAAATCCTTCCGAAAGGTCAAATCGCATTTGATAGCCAAAAACACTTAACGTTCCCGTGCCGGTTCGGTCGCCTTTCGCATTCCCGTGTTCGAGTACATGTTGTAATAGGTCGTGGTATTCTTTCATAGGGGGTAAAGGTAAAAAGTCAAAGGTGAAGGTGAAGGGTAGGAAGTTAGGAGTTGTTATATTTTATTAACGAAACGATGCGTTTTTGAAGTCTTTGAACGTTTTTTAGTATGGGTTGCGTTTTGACTTCGTCAACAAAACCCAAATCTGAGCAAAGTATCAAATGTGTTTCGAGTTCATAAATAGAACCTAAGCTAATCTGGAGGAAACGTGCAAAATCTTTATTAGAATTCTTTCCGCAGCCCTCGGCGATGTTCGCTGGAATAGAAACGGCACATCTTTGCATTTGGGAAATCAAACCAAATTTTTCAGTTTTAGGTAAGGCTTCGGTTAAAACGTAGATTTCCTTGACTAGTTTCATGGCATCTTGCCAAACGTTCAACGTTCTAAAATTCCTCATCAAATGAAGTTTTAATAGAGGTTGAATAAATCCATTAGAGCACTTTGCCCCTTCTACTTTTTACTTTTGACCCGATTAGCCAAGAATCATTCCTGCAATAGTGGCCGACAATAGCGATGCAAGCGAACCACCTAGAACCGCTTTCATTCCGAATTCGGATAGGGTTTTGCGTTGGCCTGGAGCAAGAGAGCCAATCCCACCAATTTGAATACCGATGGAAGCAAAGTTGGCAAAACCACAAAGCATGTAGGTGGCCATGATAACGGATTTGTTATAGGTGAAATGAAGATTGTTGGCCATGTTTTTCAATTCCGCGAGCTGAATATAGCCTATGAACTCGCTTGCCGCCAGTTTAATGCCGAGCAATTGTCCCATCAACATGACATCTTCGTTGGCTACTCCAATCAACCACATGAGCGGGGCGAAAACCGTTCCCAAAATGGCTTCTAGCGAAAAATTTTCGTAAGGGGAGTTGTTTGCAATCCATTGGTTGAGCGTAGTAAAGTCACCGACCCAACCTAAAATACCGTTAATCATTGCGATAAAGGCTACGAAAACCAAAAGCATGGCGCCCACATTAAGGGCGAGTTTGAGTCCTTCTGTAGTCCCGTTGGCGATGGCATCCAATAAATTGGCCCCAATTTTTTCGGATGAAACCTTAACGTCTGTATTTACTTTCTCCGTTTGAGGATATAAAACTTTTGATATGGTTATCGCTCCGGGCGCTGCCATAACGGAAGCGGCCAACAAGTGTTTCGCAAATACCAATCGCAGGGCAGGGTCATCCCCACCCAAGAATCCGATGTAGGCGGCCAAAACAGCTCCGGCCACAGTAGCCATTCCCCCAATCATAACCAAGAGGATTTCGGATTTATTCATCTTTTCCAAATAGGCTTTGATAAGTAAGGGAGCTTCGGTTTGTCCCAAGAAAATATTTCCCGCGACGGATAGACTTTCCGCACCAGAAATTCCAAGGCTTTTGGAAAGTAGCCAAGCCAAAGCTCTTACCACTTTTTGGATAATGCCCAAATAGAACAAAACCGAAGTCAGTGCCGAAAAGAATATGATCGTAGGAAGCACTTGAAAGGCGAAAATGAAGCCAAACGTGTCCATGTCAACCACCAATCCTTCGAAAAGAAATTTGCTTCCCGCTCTTGTAAAATCCAAAATGCTGACGAATACCTTTCCAATACGTTCAAAAATGAGTTGCACGACGGGAACTTTCAAGACCCCAATGGCAATGACAAGCTGTAGAGCCAAACCAATTCCAACCGTTTTCCATTTGATGGCTCTTCGATTGGAACTGAATAAGAAGGCGATAAAAACCAATACCAACATGCCCAAAGCTCCTCGGGCCACGCCCATGACAGAAAGCCCTTGGTTGGGAATCAATTCGGGTACATTTGGTTCCGTCGATGTGCTGACGACTTCAAGGGTTTCTTTTACAATTTCAGTGGTCGCCGTGCTATCCTGCGCTTGCACGAAAACACTACAAAACAGGAGAAACATTAAAATCCCTTGATGGAGATACCGCATGTAGGTGGTTATTTTCGCTTGGAAATTTCGTCTCGGATTTTCGCGGCCTTTTCGTAGTCTTCATTGGCTACCGCTTTGTCCAATTCTTTGTGAAGCTCTTCTAGGGTGAGTTCACGATACCCTTGACTGGAAGGACCCGATTCGATTTCAACCGTTTCCCCTTCTTGTAAAATTTCATCTACAACGATGCTGTCGTCATCTTCGTTTTCGTCCTCATCCTTATTCGAGAACTTCAGGAATATCCCTGCCTTGTCCAATATGTTTTTATAGGTAAAGATGGGTGCGTCAAATCGTAAAGCAAGGGCAATAGCGTCACTAGTCCTGGCATCAATGATTTCTTCTACCTTGTCCCTTTCACATATTATACTGGAGTAAAACACGCCATCCACCAATTTGTGAATGATGACTTGTTTCACCACAATTTGAAATCTGTCTGAAAAATTTTTGAAAAGATCATGGGTTAGGGGACGAGGAGGTTTGATTTCCTTTTCCAATGCAATAGCGATGGATTGCGCCTCAAAAGCACCAATGACAATGGGTAATTTACGGTCTCCGTCTACTTCATTTAAAATAAGAGCGTAGGCACCATTTTGGGTTTGACTATAAGATATCCCCTTTATTTTTAATCGTACTAAGCTCATATTCTCCTCCTAAAACCAAAAAACCGTTCAAATATTGGCAGAACCAGCTATCTGAACGGCCCATTGTGTGGGGCAAATTAACAAAATTTAAGCGTTTTGCGCTTTAAATTCCTTTAATTTTTCGATGAGTTTTGGGACTACCTCAAAGGCGTCTCCAACAATTCCGTAATCCGCTGCTTTAAAGAAAGGTGCTTCCGGGTCATTGTTGATAACCACCTTGGTTTTCGAAGCGCTTACACCCGCTAAATGCTGTATCGCTCCAGATATGCCAATCGCGATATAAAGGTTACTAGCAACGGGTTTTCCGGTTTGCCCTACGTGCTCTCCATGGGAACGCCATCCCAAATCAGAAACAGGTTTGGAACAAGCTGTGGCTGCACCAAGTACATCTGCTAGATCTTCAATCAAGCCCCAGTTTTCTGGACCTTTTAATCCACGACCTCCGGATACTACAACATCGGCATCTGCAATCGTAGCTTTCCCTACCACCTTATCCACTTCAACAGACTTGGTGCTCAGGTCTGCATCGGCGATGGATGCATCAAAACCTTGCACGTCACAAGAAGTTGCATTTTCAACAGTGCCAAAAGCATTGTTGGAAACTCCAATAATACTGTTTTCCGATTGAATGGCGGTGAAGGCAAAACCTTTGTTACTAAATGCGGTTCTTTTAACGGTTAACGGACTAGTACTTTCTGGAATAGCCACCACGTTGGGTACATATCCTGCCTGCATCATTCCCGCGAGAATTGGTGCTAAAAATTTAGTATCTGCGCTGGAGCTAACGATAATGGTTTTCGCTCCAACCGATTGTGCAGCTTGGTGAATCGCTTTGGCATAGCCTTTGGCGTTGAAAACGTCCAATGCGCCGTTTTGGATTAGCAAGGCTTTGGATATACCATAAGTGCCCAATTCAGCTGTATTTTCGCTATTGATAGCCACGGCTACCACTTCTTCTCCGGTAATTTGCCCCAAGGCATAGCCATAGGAGGCTACCTCAAAGGCATTCTTTTTGAGTTTTCCTTTTTCTGATTCTGTATAAACTAGTATAGACATCTGTGTATTTTTTTGAGTACGAATAGCTCGTACGCCTTTTTTTGGGATTAAATGACTTTAGCTTCGTTATGCAATAAGCTGATGAGTTCGTCTACGTTTTCCGCGTCAACCAATTTTACAGGACCTTTTTCAGCAGGCTTTTCGAATTTTTGGTCTTGGGTAAGGCTGGTACCTCCTGAAGGCTCTTGTACCGTCAATGCTTTTTTACGGGCCATCATAATCCCACGCATATTTGGGATGCGCAGGTCGCTTTCCTCAACCAACCCTTTTTGTCCTCCGATAACCAGAGGTAAAGTAGTTTCAATTTTTTCTTTTCCGCCATCGATTTCGCGATAGGCAACCGCATTTGTGCCGTCGATTTCCAAGCCTATGCATGTATTTACGAAATTCATGTCTAGCATGGTTGCTAGAATTCCAGGTACCATACCGCCGTTATAGTCGATAGACTCCCTTCCGGCAATAATCAAATCGTATCCACCGTTTTTGGCGACTTCGGCCAACTGTTGGGCTACAAAAAAGCCATCAGTAGGTTCGGCGTTGATACGGATGGCTTCATCGGCACCAATAGCCAAAGCTTTGCGAATGGTCGGCTCCGTTTGTGGTCCTCCTACTGTTGCCACATGAATGGATGCGCCCTGTTTTTCTTTGAACCACATAGCGCGGGTCAGCCCAAATTCGTCATTGGGGTTGATAACAAATTGCACTCCATTGGTGTCAAATTTGGTGTCGTTTTCTGTAAAGTTTATTTTTGACGTAGTGTCTGGGACATTACTAATGCAAACCAAAATTTTCATAAAATCTTTTAATATTTTAATCCTTCAAAGATAGCTATAAAAATCTGAAATTTATTATGCATGCATAATAAATTTTGTGCTTTTTTTTTCAAAGCAAATGCTTTTTTTGCTGCATTATTCCCTATTTTTGGCCCTGCTCAAAACCATAATCTTTTAGTGCAATTTCATGAAAACTTTACAGTTTAGGGAAGCTATCGCGGAAGCCATGACCGAAGAGATGAGAAGGGATGATACCATTTATTTGATGGGTGAGGAAGTGGCGGAATACAATGGTGCCTACAAAGCATCAAAAGGCATGTTGGATGAGTTTGGTCCTGACCGTGTTTTGGATACTCCAATTTCGGAATTGGGCTTTGCCGGAATAGGAGTAGGTTCTGCCATGAATGGCAACCGCCCTATTATCGAGTTTATGACGTTCAACTTCTCTTTGGTGGGAATTGACCAAATCATAAATAATGCGGCAAAAATCAGGCAAATGTCTGGTGGTCAGTTTGCTTGTCCTATCGTTTTTAGAGGGCCAACTGCCTCAGCAGGTCAGCTTGCAGCGACACACTCCCAGGCTTTTGAAAGTTGGTATGCCAACTGTCCTGGTCTTAAAGTGGTAGTGCCTTCCAACCCTGCGGATGCCAAAGGCCTTTTAAAATCAGCCATTCGAGATGATGACCCGGTCATTTTTATGGAGTCAGAGCAAATGTATGGGGATAAAGGTGAAGTGCCCGAAGGGGAGTTTACCATTCCTTTAGGTGTGGCTGAAATCAAACGTGAAGGGACCGATGTGACCATCATTTCTTTCGGAAAAATTATTAAAGAGGCTTATAAAGCAGCCGACGAACTCGAAAAAGAGGGCATCAGCTGTGAAATCATCGATTTAAGAACCGTGCGTCCCATGGACCACGATACAATACTTTCATCTGTTAAGAAAACCAACAGGATGGTCATCCTTGAGGAGGCTTGGCCTTTTGGCAATGTCGCTACGGAGATTATTTACCAAGTTCAACATCAGGCATTCGACTATTTGGATGCCCCTATCGTTAAGTTGAACACAGCGGACACACCTGCTCCGTATTCTCCCGTATTGCTTGCCGAATGGTTGCCCAACGCTCAAGATGTCATCAAGGCGGTCAAAAAAGTACTATATAATTAACCTCATTATATTTGTACTGTATGTATGTTTGCCCCATCTTCGTATGATGATGGGGCTTTTTTTAAGGAACAGTTTTTGATAAGAAATTACCCTGAAACCAAAATTACCTAACCTTACCTCGACTTTTGGGTCGAAGAGGTACTATGACTTATCAAAAAATGAGAAACAATTTCTTCATTTTCTTCGCTTTTTTTACGAGCCTACTCTGTTCCCAAACCAAAATTGACGGCGTTGTTAGCGATGAATCCGGAAACCCTGTAGCTTTTGCCAATGTTCTGTTCCAGGATTCTTCTGAGGGAACCATTACCAACGAAAACGGGCGTTTCTACTTGGAATCGGACGACACCTACGATACCGTGGTCTTCTCTTTTATTGGGTACGAATCCAAAACGATTACCTTGTCCAAAAGGGTTACCTATGGGATGAAGGTGGTTTTGATGGAATCCACCGAGCAACTCAAAGAAGTTGTCGTTTATACCGGGAAGCAATCCAAGAAAAATAATCCCGCGGTGGAAATCCTAAAGAAGATTTGGGCCAAAAAACGTCAAAATGGGGTTCGGAAGTTCAAACAATACCAATATGATAAATACGAAAAACTTGAGTTTGACTTAAACACTATCGACAGTGCACTCATCAAAAGCAAGTTGTTTCGAGGGTTGGAATTCCTATTTACAGACTTGGACACTTCTCGAATTACGGGCAAAACCTATTTGCCAATGTTCCTGAATGAGAATTTTTCACGGATATACGGAGACAACATCCTCAAAAAAGAAAAAGAAGATGTTTTAGGAAACAAGAGTTCAGGTTTTGAGGGGAACCAAGCCATTACTGCTTTTGTGGAAGACCTGTATTCCGATTATGATGTTTATGACAACTATTTGAAGTTTTTTGGGAAGAGTTTTACGAGCCCCTTATCCAAAACTGGAGTGGATACCTATAACTATGCGTTGGCGGATAGTACTTTTATCGATGACAAATGGTGCTACAACATTATTTACTATCCACGCCGTAAAAGTGAGTTGACTTTTAAAGGGGATTTTTGGGTGAACGATTCGACCTTTGCCATCAAAAAGATAAACCTTCAGGTTACCAAAAGTGCCAACATCAACTGGGTCAAGGAAATTTACATTGAACAAGATTTCGACGTGGTTAGTGATTCCGTCTTTTTGCTGAAGCGGGATTATATGCTCAGTGATTTTAGTTTTTCCAAAAAAGAAAAATCAAGAGGAGTCTACGGCAAGCGTACTACCGTTTATGATAACTACGCCTTTGACCTAGAGCGCCCCGAGGTATTTTACAAAGCCGCCGCGGACCCGTATGACCCGAGGGTTTTCAAACGTGATTCCGTTTTTTGGAAAAATGCCAGATTGGAACAGTTGAATGAAGACGAATCGGGGATTTTCAAGTTGCTCGATACCTTAAAGACAGTACCCAAGTTCAAAACCTATTACAATTTGGTCAGTATTTTGGGTTCGGGCTATGTCGAAATAGACAAGTGGAATATTGACATTGGAGACATTTACAGCACGTTCGGGTTCAATGATGCGGAAGGCATACGCCTACGTGGTGGGGCGCGGACCTATTTTGGGCAGAATGATACCTGGCGCCTTGAAGGCTATATGGCCTATGGTTTTTCAGATAGAAAATTCAAGCATGGACTATCGGGCAAGTTTTTGTTGGATCGCAAAACACGGTTGATTCTTTCGGGGGGTAATCGACGGGACATTGAACAGTTGGGAATCAGCCTTACCAGTACCAATGATGTGTTGGGAAGGAGTATCGCCTCCTCATCGTTGGTGACGGTTGGCGCCAATGACCGACTGACCAATATCAATTTATCCACACTAAATTTTGAGATGGAACCCGTTACAAATCTTCGTTTCAGGTTAGGCGGGTCGTTCCGAACCTTGAGCTCGGCCCTGCCCGACGCGTTTAGCCTGGATTATATAGACCCAATGGCCCCTGGTGGCATTGCTTCGGAGGTCAAACAATTTGATATCAATACCACCTTAATATATACCCCGGGCAAGCGAACCATCGGATATGGGGTAGAACGCTCTGATATCAATGACGACCATAGTATCCTTTTATTGAATTATACCAAAGGATTGCAAGGGTATCTAGAAAGTGATTTTGATTACGAACGTCTACAATTTTCATACACCAAGCCTTGGCAGATTGGTGGGTTCGGTCGTTTGACCAGTACAATCGAAATGGGGAAAACCTTTGGGGCTGTTCCTTTAGGACTATTAAGTGTGATTCCTGGAAACCAGACCTTGTTTTCATTGTACAATACCTTTCCCAACTTGGATTTTTACGAATTCGTGACCGATACGTATACCACCTTGCATTTGGAACACAATTTTAATGGACGGTTGTTTTCAAGAATTCCTTTTTTGCGAAAGTTGAATCTTCGTGAAATTGTGGGCCTTCGCGGTGCATGGGGCCAGATTTCAGATGAGAATATCGCTTTGAACGCCCCGAGCAACATTCCCCTGATAGCACCTGAAGACCGTATTTACTGGGAATATTCTTTTGGTGTGGGCAACATTTTCAAGATTCTTCGTATTGATTTCAACTTTAGAGGTAATTATTTGGATAATCCGGATGCACGCGCTTTTGGAATCACAGGATCCTTTGGATTTAAATTTTAGTTAACCTTAACTGAAGCACTTCTTGACCAAGGTTTGTTCTATCTGGTTATTTTTGTAAAAATTTCACCCTATGGCTACAGCCTCCACTCCAGTAACGTTTGATGTTTTGATTGAGATTCCGAAAGGAAGCCGAAATAAATATGAATACGATTTTGTATTGAACAAGATTCGTTTCGACCGAACCTTGTTTTCATCCATGATGTATCCTGGAGATTATGGATTTATTCCTGAAACCTTAGCATTGGACAAGGACCCCTTGGACGTGCTGGTTATGGGCACAGAACCCACCTATCCCATGGTAGTCATGGAAGTGAAACCCATCGGGGTATTCCACATGACCGATGAAAAAGGTCCGGATGAAAAACTGATTTGTGTGCCCATCTCCGACCCCATATGGAACCAAAAGAACGATATCGCCGATTTGAATCCGCATAGAAGGAAGGAAATCGAACACTTTTTTCAAGTATACAAAGACCTGGAAGAAAAGAAGGTAGACACCGGAGGATGGGGTGATGCCAAGGAGGCGGTTGAAATCTATCATCAATGTGTGAAACGCTATGACGAAAGCGAACACAAGAAAAAGCGAACCTTTACCATATAAGGGTCTCACCCCATTTATTTCGCTATTATTTCCAAAGCTTTAAGTTTTTTTACTAGTGGGTATTTTACTACTTTTGCCAGCATTAAAAAAATCATAAAATAACTAAATAACTATGGATTTAATCATTCAATTTCTGCCGCTTTTCGGGGTGCTGGCGTTGCTTTTTGTGTTCATCAAAAATGCGTGGGTATCCAAACAAGAAGTGGGAGACGAAACCATGGCAAACATTGCCAAGAACATTGCCGATGGTGCTATGTCATTTCTTAAGGCAGAATATAAGATACTAAGTATTTTTGTAGTTGCAGTTGCTGTTTTGCTCTACTTTAAAGGAGCTAATGAGGAGGGGTCCAATGGAATGGTGGCGGTTTCCTTTATCGTAGGGGCCATTTGTTCTGCTTTGGCCGGATTTATAGGTATGAAAGTCGCTACAAAAGCAAATGTTCGTACCACCAATGCAGCCAGAACTTCACTAGGAAAAGCACTTGAAGTAGCCTTCGCCGGAGGAGCGGTCATGGGTCTTGGTGTTGTGGGTCTTGGTGTTTTGGGACTTAGTGGATTGTTCATGTTATATAGTGGTCAAGGATGGGCCTTGAGTGAAGTGCTCAATGTACTTTCTGGATTCTCTTTAGGTGCTTCTTCTATCGCACTTTTCGCGAGAGTTGGTGGTGGTATTTATACCAAGGCTGCTGACGTTGGTGCGGATTTGGTAGGTAAAGTAGAAGCAGGTATTCCTGAAGACCACCCATTGAACCCTGCAACTATTGCAGATAATGTTGGAGATAACGTAGGGGATGTTGCTGGAATGGGTGCTGACCTTTTCGAATCATATGTAGGTTCCATAATTGGAACCATGGTTTTGGGAGCCGTTTTTGCAAGTCTTCCCGAATTCCAGTCTGCTTTTGACGGCCTTGGTGCGGTGTATTTGCCTTTGGCTTTAGCCGCTGTTGGAATTATCATGTCCATTATTGGAACATTTTTCGTTCGTGTTAAGGATGGCGGTAATCCGCAAACGGCATTGAATATTGGAGAATTTGGTTCTGCTGGATTGATGTTAGTGGCTTCTTATTTTATTATTAACGGGATGTTGCCCGAATCATGGGTTGAAGGTGGAAAAGAATTTACGGCAATGGGTGTTTTCTGGGCAACCATTGCTGGTCTTGTAGCAGGGCTTGCTGTTGGTAAAGTGACGGAATACTATACGGGTACGGGTACTAAACCTGTTAATTCCATCGTGCGTCAATCCGATACTGGTGCAGCAACCAATATTATTGCTGGTCTAGGGGTTGGAATGATGTCTACTGCTATTCCTATCATTTTGATTGCCGCTGCGATTTTGGTATCACACTACTTTGCGGGTCTTTACGGAATTGCTATTGCTGCAGTTGGAATGTTGGCGAATACAGGTATCCAGTTAGCGGTTGATGCGTATGGACCGATTTCAGATAACGCTGGTGGTATTGCTGAGATGGCTGAATTGCCAAGTGAAGTTCGTGAGCGTACCGATAAGTTGGATGCCGTAGGAAACACTACAGCAGCCATCGGAAAAGGATTTGCGATTGCTTCTGCTGCCTTGACGGCCTTAGCATTGTTTGCTGCATTTATGAAAACAGCAAAAATCACTTCTATCGATGTTTCCCAACCGGATATCATGGCTGGACTTTTGATTGGAGGGATGCTTCCTTTCGTATTCTCCGCGCTTTCCATGAATGCTGTTGGTCGTGCGGCCATGGCAATGATTGAAGAAGTGCGTCGTCAATTCAGGGATATTCCTGCCTTGAAAGCAGCACTTGCTGTAATGGTGAAATACGATGCGGATATTTCCAAGGCTTCTGAAGAAGACAGAAAGATTTTTGATGCTGCCAATGGCGTAGCCGAATATGATAAGTGTGTGGCGATTTCTACACAGGCTTCCATTAAGGAAATGGTATTCCCAGGCTTGTTGGCCATTGCTGTTCCTGTTGCCGTTGGTTTTATTGGTGGGGCTGAAATGCTTGGAGGACTTTTGGCAGGTGTCACCACGGCTGGGGTTTTGATGGCGATTTTCCAATCGAACGCTGGTGGTGCTTGGGACAACGCCAAGAAAACGATTGAAAGTGAAGGCCGTAAAGGTTCTGATGCCCACAAAGCAGCAGTAGTTGGTGATACGGTTGGTGACCCTTTTAAAGATACCTCGGGACCATCTTTGAACATTCTTTTGAAGTTGATGTCGGTTGTGGCCCTGGTAATTGCGCCAAGTTTGGTAAGCATGTCTGCTTCAGATGAAGTGAGCATGACCAAAGCGGATGGAACCGTGATAACGATTACCGAGGACGGTATGACTGAAACAAAGCAGGTTGAGAAGCAAGTTAAAGTAGAGGTGAGCAACACTGAAGATAGGGCCTTTAAAGCCATCATTACTACCTCAAGTGAAGTAGGCGGCAAAATGGAAACCGAGGTGAAGGAATTTACTGCTGCTACGAAAGCCGAATTGGAACAGCTTATTGAAGCTTACAAGGAAAACGTAGGCGAAATGTAGTCTGCTTTTTTAGGCATAAACATGAAAACCACGCTGAAAGGCGTGGTTTTTTGTTTTCATAAAAACCTTTTAATCGAAATGAGGTTTGAGGTCTAGGGTGTATAGTTTGCCGCCTAAATCAAAACGGCGAATGTATTCATCTGAAATAATGACTTCCTCGTTATTCAGAAAACAAACCCCTTCTTTTTGAGTATTGGGACCTAAGGGGATTTTTTTCATTTTCCCGTCAAAAAACTGGTCTTTTTCAAAGTCATAAAATATCCAAAGCGTGGTACCGCTTATCAGGGCTATTTTTTGTTTGTCTGGACTGATATCAGCGGCAGTAATCCAATAGCCAAACCAGGGATGTTCATCGGGTTGGGCAACACCCGTCGCAAAAGAACCAATCCGTTTCGCTACATGCTCCCCAGGCTGGTCGGGAATTCGGTAGAGGTTGGTCTTCATGGGAAGGGTTCGGTGTTTGGTGAAAACATAAAGATGGTTCTCAAACCATAGTAAGGATTCGCAATCAAAGTTCATTTCTTTTTTCAGTGGCGGAAAAGCGGTTTGGTCTTCAAAACGAAAACTGATTTTTGAGGCTTTCAACGCTAACGAATCTGTTGTGTTTGGATTGGTAATCTTAAAAATATGCAGTGTTTTTCTTTTGTTGCCATTATTTCCGAAATCACCGATGTAAAAATTCCCCAAATCATCCTGAGTGATATCTTCCCAATCGTTATTGGGAGCGTTTTTGATTTTTACGGTTCTAAGGTGCTTTCCATTGATATCACATTGATACAGCTCTTGGCGTCCGCCACTATCGTTGAAGGTCCAAATGGTGGTTTCGTTGCCCAACGCCAAACCAGAGCTTTCCAACAAAAAGTCAGGTAGTTTTCCAGTGGTAACCAACTGCGCTAACAAAGCTTGCGAAAACAATAGACCCAGTACACAAAGCGATAACTTTTGAAGCATTTGATATAATTCTACTCCAAAATACTATAAAACCACTTATGAAAAGCGCCTATAAGGTTGCCAAAATGTAAAAAACCATACCGAAGGGCATGGTTTCTTTGTTTTAAATGGAAAGACTATCGGACAAAAATGGTGACCAAACCATCTACATCGGAGCCACTATCTATGGTTAAGGTACTACCAGAAAGGATAATCCCTCCCATTACCTCCTCATCTAGATAGAGGATTTGTGTTTGTCCCAATTGTTCCACTTCATAAGGGTAGGAACCCGTTTCAGGGCCATCATAAATATCTTCTGGACCGGTAGTTAAGATTCTGTTTTCAACACGGACGGTTTGTGAATTGGTATCGAAAGTCCAATCCACATCACCTTCCCTGTAGTCAATGTCAACACCTTGAAGCCCTCCACTTACGTTTTGCATTTTCCAAGTACCGGAAATGGTTTCAACGGGAGTTGTGTCATCATCGTTGTTGCACGAAAGAAATAATGCGCTTACGGCTATAGCAGCCAAAACTGAAATTGTTTTCATTTACATAGATTAAGTTGTATCTGTAAGACGTGGTTTTGGGAGCTAGGTTGCGTTGACTTACTGCAACTTAAAAACGATTGGAATGGCGAAGGGTACCTTTACTGGGGTACCTCTTTGCTTACCAGGCGTCATTTTTGGGAGCTTGGAGATAATCCGTGACGCTTCTTTTTCCAAGCTTTTGTGGGGACCTCGCATGCGAACATTCCCTATGGTACCGTCTTTTTGAATCACGAACAATACATTTACACGACCTTGTAACCCCATCTCCTGTGCCAATTCAGGGTATTTGAAATTTTTGCGGACGTGTTTTTGCATCATTTCTTGAAAACATTGCCTTTGGTCTTCGGCATTCTCGCATCCGGGAAATACAGGAACATCTTCAATCACGGAAAATGGGACTTCCTCTGGTTCATCATCCGCAGCGACCTCTATATCCCCAATGTCAGCGATTTCTTGATTTTGGTCCGTCTCGCTGGATTCAATTACGCTTTCTTCCAAATCTTCCTCGTCATCAACTACTTCGATGATTTCAGGAGTTTTAATCTTTGGTTTTTCTGGTTTGGGGAGCTCTTGTTTTGTCATGGGAACTTCTTCAATAAGTTCGTCACTAACATTTAACATAGCGATTTCGGCGTCGTTTGAATAAAATGTTTTCCATTCAATGGTAAAATAGACCAACGCCAAAACGGCGGAGAGCCCAATCAAAAAATAAAGACCTGAGTTTTTTTCAACTTGATGTTTGGAATTCTTTTTTACTTCCATGGTACTGTTTTTTAAGTTATCGTACCGGCAAAGTAGAATCCTTTACTGCGCGAGAAAAGCTAGAATGAGGGAACAGGGTGGTTCAGTGCGTGAACCGGTCAGTTAAAAAAGGCCGTGCAATTGTGCATCAATACGGTTGATGACTTCACCCAAATCTTCGGGTTCATCCACAAAATTGATATTATCCACATTGAATATCAATAACTTGCCTTTATCGTAAGTGTCAATCCAAGCTTCATACCGCTCGTTGAGTCGGCTTAGGTAGTCAATGGAAATGGAATTTTCATACTCCCTTCCCCGTTTATGGATTTGATTCACCAAATTCGGGATGGAACTTCTGAGATAAATCAATAAATCTGGCGGTTGTACCAACGACTCCATCAACTCAAAAAGACTACTATAGTTATCAAAGTCGCGATTGGTCATTAAACCCATTGCATGAAGGTTGGGTGCGAAAATATGAGCGTCCTCATAAATGGTACGGTCCTGAATCACATTTTTCCCACTTTCCCTAATTTTTAGGATTTGACGGTACCGACTGTTCAAAAAGTAAATCTGAAGATTGAAACTCCACCGTTCCATTTGGGTGTAAAAGTCATCCAAATACGGATTGTCGACCACATCTTCGAAGTGTGCATCCCATTTGTAATGTTTTGACAGTAAATTGGTTAGGGTAGTTTTACCCGCACCAATATTTCCTGCGACAGCGATGTGCATAGCTAATGGTTTTCCGTTCAAGTCGGTCCTCGCAATATACAAAGTATATCGACCCCAAGAAAAAAAACCCAAGCCAAACCAGCACCTTAATTGTTTTAAAAAATGGGTTTTAAAATTATCTTTCGAATGCCTACATTTGCCAACCGAAAGAGGAAGGATTTGACCGATTGCAACCTCGAAAAAAAATGCTAAAAAGTAAAGTAGTTTTTCTTTCAGGCATTCGTCAAATCTTCCATAAAAGACTTAAGAATGCCATATTTGTTTACTTCTGAATCTGTTAGCGAAGGACACCCCGATAAAATTGCCGACCAAATCAGCGATGCGCTGTTGGATAACTTTCTAGCCTTTGACCCGCAAAGCAAGGTGGCTTGTGAAACTTTGGTAACTACTGGACAAGTGGTTTTGGCCGGAGAGGTAAAGAGCAATACCTACTTGGACGTACAACATATTGCTCGAGAAGTGATTAACAGTATTGGCTATACCAAAGGAGAATATCAGTTCAGTGGGGATTCTTGTGGGGTAATTTCCTTGATTCATGAACAATCACAGGACATTAATCAAGGGGTAGACCGAGCGACCAAGGAAGAGCAAGGTGCTGGAGACCAAGGGATGATGTTCGGTTACGCCACAAAGGAGACCGAAAACTATATGCCATTGGCCCTTGATATTTCCCATAAAATTCTTCAAGTATTGGCAGAGTTGCGTCGGGAAGGAACCCGAATTGATTACTTACGACCTGATGCCAAAGCACAGGTTACCATTGAATATTCAGATGAAAATGTTCCGCAACGCATTGACACTATTGTGGTAAGTACTCAGCATGATGCTTTTGATGAAGATGAAAAAATGTTGGCCAAAATCAAGGAAGATATCGTTTCAATTCTGATTCCTGAGGTAAAGAAATTGTTGCCTAAGAATATTCAGAGTTTGTTTACAGAAGATATCAAATATCATATCAATCCAACAGGCAAGTTCGTTATTGGAGGCCCCCATGGTGATACCGGATTAACCGGAAGAAAAATCATCGTGGATACCTATGGTGGAAAAGGTGCTCACGGTGGGGGAGCCTTTAGTGGCAAAGACCCTAGTAAAGTAGACCGCAGCGCCGCTTATGCAGCGCGTCACATTGCCAAGAACTTAGTAGCGGCCGGTGTAGCGGATGAATTGCTGGTTCAAGTGAGTTATGCGATTGGGGTGGTGGAACCGACTTCGATTTTTGTTGAATCATACGGTACGGCCAATGTAGATATGACGGATGGCGAAATCGCCCAAAAAGCAGCAGCACTTTTCGATATGCGCCCCTTTGCCATAGAGGAACGTCTCAAGCTTCGAAATCCTATGTATCTGGAAACAGCTGCTTACGGACATATGGGTAAGGAACCCAAGGTGATTTCAAAGGTTTTCGAGTCGCCTTACAATGGAAAAATGGAGAAACAAGTTGAATTGTTTACTTGGGAAAAGCTGGATAGGGTAGAAGAAGTAAAGGCTGCATTCAACCTTTAGCCATTCAACGAAGCCGTTTCCATTTCATCGATTCGACCTACGTCGATAACGATACCATTGTTTTCGCGTTTCACAACGTAAACGAATTTTTTACCCCATTTAATTTCTGCTGCTTTGTATGACGAACGAGAATAGACGGGTTGTGATGATGATTCATCGAAGGCACGCATGGCAATTACGAATTCAGCATCTTTTTCTTCCAAATCCGCTGCGGTCAATCCGTGAAGGGGACTTTTTTCCGAAATGGGATGGACAATGGTCCACATATAAGGCATAAAGGCCACTTTGTCACGTTCCAACTCCAAAGAATAAAAATCCCGTAATTCCGAATTCTTGCGTTGCATGGCAAGATTTACCTGTACTTCCAATTCCAACAACTGGTTGCTTTGCGGATTCACCACACGAAACATGAAACCATTGATATCATGATAGGGTGCAATCACTGCATTTTCACTGTAGCGGATTTTTGCCGACGCCCTTGAGAACCGTCCATATAATAATCCTGTCGCCAAGGCAAAGCCCAACAATCCCATCATGGATTCAACAGCCGCTACGATATTGGCGGGATAGCCCATTGGCGCTACTCGCCCATATCCCAAAGTGGTGATGGTTTGGGCACTAAAGAAAAACCCCTCCATAAATTGGTCAAAAGCGCTGTCTGCAACAATTCCCGTCAGATTTTCTACTCCAATCACAGTGTAAATCGATGCGAAAAGGATGTTGATGCCAAAATATGCTACTAGAATTAGGACAAAAAAACGTGACCATGACATGGTAATTAGAGAGTGGAAAAAATTCAGTCGCTCAAAAAAAGGAATGTTTATTTTTTTGACATTGAACGAACCATCTTTGTTCAGTGCACGATATCCTCCGGTATCATTTTTGGTTCCTAATCCAAAATCATTGAACTTTTTGCTTCTTCGTGTGGCCATACGTTGGGTGGTTTTGGGAATGCATCCGAATCAAACGAAATTAAAGGAATTTTCGAGGCTATCAAATCCCTTCTCAATGGGGTTGTTTTATGGGATAAATCGCACGCATTTTGAGGTGTCAGATGAAATGGTTTTCGTAGTTTTAATCCAAATACAGTACGCAATGAAAAACACGCTTCGTCCATTATTTATATGGGTAACCTTATCGCTATTAATGACCACCGCCTGTAAAAAAACAACAGCTACGGTTGAGATAGATGAGAACTTCGTGGCGGAAAATTATACCAAAAAAGAGGTGGATATCGTCATGCGTGATGGGGTGAAACTCCATACCACCATTTACGCGCCAAAAGATACTTCCCAGGAGTATCCCATTTTAATGCAACGAACGCCGTATAGTTCAAGACCGTATGGTACCGGTTTGGTAAAAACACAAATTGGACCCAACCAGCATTTGATGAAGGAAGGCAATATTATTGTATACCAAGATGTGCGAGGGCGATGGATGAGTGAGGGACATTACGACAATATGAGAGCTTACATTCCCAATAAACAATCAAACCAAGACGTTGACGAGAGTTCTGATACGTATGATACAATTGAGTGGTTGGTGAATAATGTGGAAAACAACAATGGAAAGGTCGGTATTTGGGGCATATCCTACCCAGGCTACTATACCACCTACGCCACCGTGGATGCCCATCCGGCATTAAAGGCCGCATCACCGCAGGCTTGTATTGGTGATTTTTTCTTTGACGATTTCCATCACAACGGCGCGTACCTTTTGAGCTACTTTCGGGTAACATCGCTTTTCGGTACCCCACGACCCAATAATGATAGTCCCATCGACACGGCATGGTATAGTTTTCCGGATATCGGTACCGAGGATCAATACCAGTTTTTTTTGGATGCAGGCCCCTTGGAGAACCTGAATTCTTATTTTGAATACGGAACGGCCGATACGCCGAAAATGAGACCTGAAGGGATGACTGATGATTTCTTTTGGAATGAAATCAAGGAGCATCCGAACTACGATGCTCTTTGGCAAAGCAAAGGTCTTATTCAACATTTGAAAGATGTAAAAAGCCATGTGGCGACCATGGTCGTAGGAGGGTGGTTCGATGCCGAAGACCTTTATGGTCCGTTGGAAACCTATAAAAACATTGAAAAACACAATCCGGGCAACTACAATACCATGGTTTTTGGTCCTTGGGACCACGGGGGTTGGGCGCGTAGCAAGGGAAGAACCGCTGTGGGAAACTACTATTTTGGGGATTCCATTTCAGAATTCTATCAGGAAAAAATCGAGACCCGATTCTTTAACCATTTCTTAAAAGAAGAAGGGGACGGTAATACTGGACTGCCCGAAGCCTATGTTTTTGATACGGGCAAAAAAAACTGGGATACTTTTGAAACTTGGCCACCAGAGCAAAGGAAGTCCAAAACCTTTTTCCTATCCGAAAACGAAACGCTAACAGAAGACCAAACCGGTGATTCAGCAATTCAATTCATCAGCGATGTGAAGAAACCGGTACCCTATTCCGAGGATATCAAAACCGTTTTTACACCACGAAAATATATGACCGACGACCAACGGTTTGCCGCCCGCAGGTCGGATGTACTGATTTTTGAAACTGAGGTCATGGAAGAAGATTTGACCTTAGCCGGGGACATTTTGGCGAAGCTCAATGTAGCGACTACCGGAACTGCCGCGGATTGGATTGTTAAGGTAATCGATGTACACCCTAATGCGGTGGAAACCAACGAGGAAATGCAAGACCATTTGAAAATGTCCAACTATCATCTAATGGTACGAAGCGAGGTGCTGCGAGGACGTTTTCGCAACAGTTTTTCCGAACCTGAACCGTTTGAACCCAATCAAAAAGCAGCTGTGAACATCAAGTTGCAAGATGTTTTCCACACGATAAAAAAAGGACACAAGCTCCAGGTTCAGATACAAAGCACTTGGTTTCCTTTGATTGATTTGAATCCGCAAACCTATGTGGATAATATTTTCAAAGCCAAGGAGGAAGACTTCACAACGCAGACCCACACGGTATTTACAGATTCCAGCATTGAGTTCTCTGTTTTGGAACCGTAACCACTGTTTATTATGTGATTTTTTTCCTAAAGATTAGGATTTTAGAATATTCTGACTTTATATTTGTTGCAATAAGTTCAAACACGTATTGAATAGTTATCAAGAAAGGTGGAGGGAATAGACCCGATGAAGCCTTAGCAACCCTTGTCTGTCAAGAAGGTGCTAAATTCTATTCGTCTTGGCGAAATAGATAACGATTATCGATTTTTCGATTTTACTTTCTTATAACTTTTTGATTTTGCTTTTCTACCATAATGGTAGAATCGGTTTGGCTTTTTTAATCGATACAATTAATTAAAAAACAAAATCATGAGTGAGCACAAATTAGCAACCAACGCATTGCATGCTGGGCATGACACCACGGCAACCCAAGGTACCCGGGCGGTACCCATTTATCAATCGACGTCTTATGTTTTTAACGACACGGACCATGCAGCGAATCTATTCTCTTTGGCAGAACTGGGTTTCATCTATACCCGATTGAATAACCCCACCAATCAAATATTGCAAGAGCGATTGGCGGCCATTGAAGGAGGAATTGGCGCGGTAGTTTTCGCTTCTGGAACCTCCGCTATTTCAACAGGATTAATGACGCTGTTGAAAGCAGGCGACCACATTGTGGCTTCCAGTAGCTTGTATGGGGGCACCTATAACTTGTTGAATGTGACCTTACCGCGTTTAGGGATTACTACTTCCTTTGTGGATGCTTCGGACCCGTCAAATTTTGGAAAAGCGGTACAAGAAAATACAAGGGCATTCTTTGTGGAATCCTTGGGGAATCCAAAATTGGATGTTTTGGACCTTAAAGGTATCTCGGAAGAAGCCAAAGCAGCAAAAGTGCCGTTTATTGTGGATAACACGGTAGCTACTCCAGGCTTATTGAATCCTATTGAACACGGAGCAAACTTGGTCATCCACTCTTTAACCAAATACATCAATGGAAACGGAACTGCATTGGGTGGAGCCATTGTTGATGCTGGAACCTTTGATTGGACGAATGGAAAATTCCCTGAATTCACCGAACCTTCTGCCGGGTATCATGGATTGGTCTATAGCGAAGCATTGGGTGCCGCGGCCTTTACCTTTAAACTGATTTTGGAAGGATTACGTGATTTTGGGGGTGCTTTGAGTCCGACCAACGCTTTTCAAATCATACAGGGTTTGGAGACGTTGCCAGTTCGTATCAAGCAGCACAGTGAAAATGCATTGGCCTTAGCGGAATGGCTTCAAGATAAGGATGAGGTCGCTTGGGTAAACTACCCCGGTTTGAAGGGCAACCAATATTATGAATTGGCTCAGCAATATTTGCCAAACGGTCAAAGCGGATTGGTCACTTTCGGTGTCAAAGGCGGTTTTGAGGCTGCCAAGCAGCTTACTGATGCCACTAAAGTCTTTAGTTTGTTGGCGAATATTGGGGACACCAAATCCCTGATTATCCACCCAGCAAGTACCACCCACCAACAGCTTTCTGAAGAAGAGCAGGCGAGTGCAGGGGTGACCCAAGATTTGATTCGTTTGTCCGTTGGCTTGGAAAATTTGGATGACCTTAAGGCAGACCTGGAACAAGCTTTCGCTGCCGTCGACAAATCGGTCTTGGCATAGACTCTTAAAATAACAACGCCAAAGATGGAACTTCAACATCTTTGGCTTCAACACTTGAGCGCATAACGTATGCTCCATTTTTTAGAGATTCAAAACTTCACTACTCGAAGTGGAAGTACGCAGGATATCAAATTATCTTATGAGGTTTTTGGGCAACCTTTGCATTCCGCTCCAATTGTTTTGGTCAACCATGCCTTAACTGGAAATTCTGGGGTCGCTGGCGAAAACGGCTGGTGGTCCGATTTGATAGGTGACCATAAATGCATAGATACCCAAAAGTACACAGTGCTGGCCTTCAATATCCCTGGGAATGGATACGACGGTTTTATCATCGAAAATTACAAGGATTTTGTTGCGGGTGATATAGCGCGAATCTTTTTGGAAGGACTGCAACAACTTGAAATACCCCTGTTACATGCCATTATCGGAGGTTCTTTGGGAGGCGGATTGGCCTGGGAAATGGCGGTATTGAATCCAAAAATCACGAAACACCTGATTCCGGTTGCATCCGATTGGAAATCCACCGATTGGTTGATTGCCAACTGCCAAATCCAAGAGCAAATCTTGATAAACTCGAAAGAGCCTGTGCACGATGCGCGCATGCATGCCATGCTCTGTTATCGTACTCCGGAATCGTTCAAGGCCCGTTTTCAACGCAGTACAAATGAAGAACTCCAAGTTTTCAATGTAGAAAGTTGGTTGATGCATCACGGGAAGAAACTCCAAGAGCGTTTTCAACTCTCCGCTTATAAGTTGATGAATCAGCTACTCAAAACCATTGATGTCACCAGAAATGGTGAAACAGGATTCGAACAATTGGCGCAGAGTGACACACAAATCCATATTGTTGGCGTGAACTCCGACCTCTTTTTCACTGCAGAAGAGAACAAAGAAACATACAGAAGATTTGCACAAAGCAATTCCAATGTTACCTATGGTGAAATCCAGTCCGTTCATGGTCATGATGCCTTTCTGATTGAATTCAAGCAGTTGGAGAAGTTATTGAGACCTATTTTTTCGAAGAATGGAATAACTACCCATCGCAAGGTGTTGAAGTTTGGTGGAAAGTCCCTGGCAAATGGTGATGGATTGAACCAGGTGCTAAAAATTATCCAAGATGGGGTAGCAAACAAGGAACGTTTTGTTGTGGTGCTCTCCGCAAGGGGCAAGGCAACCGACGAATTGGAATCGCTTTTGGAACTGGCAACAGAGGGGAAGCCTTTTGAAGAAGCGTTGCAAAAGTTTGTCGCCTATCAAGAAAATGGTTTTGGTATTGGTATCCAGCAAGAGGTGCAGCGAATCAAGCAATTACTTCAGGGTGTTTCGCTTACCGGCGACTATAGCGGGAAGATAAAAGATGAATTGCTCTCGTTTGGCGAGTTGATTTCAGCCAAAGTGGTTACTTCATTATTGCAAAAATCCGGAATTACAGCCCAATGGGTAGATTCCAGGGCACTGATAAAAACGGATGATAGTTTTACCAATGCCGAGGTGGATGAAGCCGTTTCCAAGGAGAATATCATTCGTTATTTTCATGATTTGGATGAGAACGTAGTTCCCATTGTCACCGGTTTTATTGCTTCAAATGAGTCAGGAGATACCACAACTTTGGGTAGAAATGGTACCAACTATTCTGCAGCACTTTTAGCAAATTTCCTAGATGCCAAGGAGTTGGTGAATTATACCCATGTGGATGGAATTTTCACGGCGAACCCTGATTTCGTTCCAGATGCAAAACTCATTGATGTTATCTCATACGAGGAGGCCAACGAGCTAGCCAATTTTGGCGCTACGATTCTGCATGCGAAAACCATTATTCCCCTTATAGAAAAGAACATTCCACTACGCATCAAAAACACTTTTAACGCAAAGAGCGAGGGCACTTTGATTGGACCTAAAACGGAAAAAGGCGGGATTCGGTCCTTATCCGTTTTGGAAGATGTGGCACTTATTAATTTGGAAGGGCGCGGCCTCTTGGGAAAAGTAGGTATCGATGCCCGAATTTTCGGAGTGTTAGGGCGTAACAATATCAATGTGGGGATTATTTCCCAAGGTTCTTCCGAAAGGGGGATTGGATTGGTAGTGGATGCAAAAAAGGCAAAGCGCGGCAAAAGATTGCTGGATGAAGAATTCGAAACCGATT
Source organism: Bacteroidota bacterium (assembly GCA_039027495.1). Lineage (GTDB taxonomy): Bacteria > Bacteroidota > Bacteroidia > Flavobacteriales > Flavobacteriaceae > Flagellimonas. The sequence goes on along the minus strand of JBCCKH010000011.1, from coordinate 9,040 downwards.
ATAATGCAAAGGATGTCAATCAAATAACCGTGACCCATGATGTCGCTGTAATTTCCATTGTGGGCTTGGATTTGGGAACCTTTCATAAACCCTTTAATGCCTTGGCCAAAAACCAAGTGACACCTTTGTTGTTCAACAACACTATATCCGGGAAAAATGTGAGCCTTGTGGTGCGCAATGCAGATTTGCACAAAGCCCTAAATGTAATTCACGGACAGATTTTTGGCGTTGCCAAGCGTATCAATTTGGCCATTTTTGGTCATGGAACCGTAGGAGGCACGCTGATTGACCAAATATTGAAATCCCAGTCGAGTATAGTCGAACGTAATGGTATTGACCTTCGGATTTTTGCCGTAGCCAATTCGAAAAAGTTGTTACTGGATAAAGACGGGGTAACGACAGATTGGAATGAAAAAATTGCCAAAACTGGTGTATCGTACTCGGTTGAAGATGTTGCGGATTTTGCAAAAGCGAATCATTTGGAGAATGTAATCGCCATTGACAATACGGCTAGCGAAGATTTTGTAACGAATTATGAGCTTTTGATTAAGGAGGGATTTGATCTGGTTTCTTCAAATAAGATTGCCAACACCTTGGGTTTTGATTTTTATGAGGCTACCCGACGGAATCTAGAGCGAAATCAGAAGAGATACCTATACGAAACCAATGTAGGTGCCGGACTCCCGTTGATAGATACTATTCAGTTATTGCACTTGTCCGGTGAGAACATTACACGCATCAAAGGGGTGTTTTCAGGTTCATTGAGCTACATTTTCAACACCTTTTCTGAAAATGAAGTCCCCTTTTCAAAAGTGGTTGCCGAAGCGATGGAAAAAGGATTTACCGAACCGGACCCAAGAGAGGACCTTTCCGGGAATGATGTAGGGAGAAAGCTTTTGATTTTGGCCCGTGAATTGGATTTGCAAAACGAGTTTTCCGAGATTCAAATCCAGAATTTGATTCCGGAAGCGCTGCAATCCGTTTCCAAGGAGGTGTTTCTCTCACAGTTGGAATCTTTGAATCCTCCCTTCAGCAGCATTAAATCCGAACAAAAAGAAAACCATGTTTTGCGTTACGTAGGCGATTTGCATGGAGACCTACAAAAAGATAAAGGCATCTTGGAAGTAAAATTGGTTTCAGTACCCAAAGAAAGTGCCTTGGGGCAAGTCACGGGTTCTGATTCGATTATCGAGATTTTTACCGAATCCTATGGTGAAAAACCCTTGGTTATTCAAGGAGCAGGTGCAGGTGCTGCAGTTACGGCACGTGGTGTTTTTGGAGACATACTTAGAATCGCGGAGAAACTGTAGCTTCGACTACGCTCAGCTACCGTATCAATTTCATTTGGTGACTCAGCGGAGTCGAAGTCAAGAACACGAAGGCAAACATGATAATTTAAGCGCTCTGTTTTTTAAAATAAAGTAAAAGTTTGGTGACTGAGCGAAGTCGAAGTCATATGAAACAATGGGAGGTTACATGTACATTTTGAAATGTTCAGATGGTAGTTATTACACTGGAAGTACGATTGACATAGAAAAAAGAATTGTTGAACATAATGAAGGTAAGGGAGCAAATCACACCAAAAAAAGATTGCCAGTGGAGTTAGTTTATTTGGAAGAATATCTAGAGATAAGCGCTGCTTTTAAAAGAGAAAAACAAGTTCAAGGTTGGTCAAGAAAGAAAAAAGAAGCCCTGATAAAAGGGCAATTGGATAGCCTTGTAAGGTTTTCGGAATGTGCAAACGAAACGCATTACAAACACTATAAAGAAAGTAAGCAGTAGCTTCGACTACGCTCAGCTGCCACCAAAATTATGGTGACTGCATGGTAGAAGTAGCATAACTAAATCTTGGATTTAAAATGAAACACAAAAACTTCGAAACGGAAGCCATACGAACTCAGATAGAGCGTTCCCAATTTTTGGAACATTCTTCTCCCCTGTATTTGACCTCAAGTTTTGTTTTTGAAGATGCCGAGGACATGCGCGCTTCTTTTGCAGAAGAAAAAGAACGTAACATTTATTCAAGATACTCCAACCCAAATTGCTCGGAGTTGGTGGAAAAAGTGTGTCGCATGGAAGGCGCAGAGGATGGTTTTGCTTTTGCCTCTGGAATGTCAGCCGTTTTTTCAACCTTCGCAGCCCTTTTGAATTCGGGAGATCATATTATTTCGGCACGAAGTATTTTCGGCTCTACCCATACATTGTTCACCCAATTTTTCCCAAAATGGGAAATTAACTCCAGTTTTTTTGACATTCATAACTTGGATAGTATTGATGACATGGTCACTCCAAAAACCAAGATGATTTATGCGGAGTCACCCACCAATCCCGGGGTGGATATTCTGGATTTGGAAGCTTTAGGTGCAATTGCTAAAAAACACGGGCTTTTGCTGGTCATTGATAACTGTTTTGCCACACCCTATCTGCAGCAACCCATAAAGTTAGGTGCTGATTTGGTAATCCATTCTGGGACCAAGTTAATGGATGGACAAGGCCGTGTGTTGGCCGGCATTACGGTAGGCAGGAAAAACTTGATTGATAAAATATATCGTTTTTCGAGAATTACCGGTCCTGCACTATCACCCTTCAATGCCTGGGTGCTTTCCAAGAGCTTGGAAACCTTGGGAGTACGAGTGGACCGACATTGTAAGAGTGCTTTGGCTTTGGCAAAATATTTGGAATCAAATCCCCATGTGAACTGGGTAAAGTACCCTTTTTTAAAATCACATCCTCAACATGCTTTGGCCAAAAAGCAAATGAAATTAGGGGGATGTGTAGTATCTTTTGAAGTCAAAGGAGGTCTTCCAGCGGGGCAACAATTTTTTGATAGTATCCAATTGTTATCACTCTCCGCAAACCTGGGCGATTCCAGAAGTATTGTTACGCATCCTGCCTCAACTACCCATAGCAAATTGACCAAAGACGAACGTGAAGCCGTAGGGATAACCGATGGTATGGTACGCATTTCCGTGGGTCTGGAACATGTTGATGACATCATTGCTGATATCGCGCAAGCACTAGGATAGCGACCACAATTGTTAAATTTCGCTATCTTCGTAAGATGCTGTCCAAGAAGACAAAATACGGGCTAAAAGCACTTACGTATTTGGCGTCTATCGATACCAAAGAACCGGTTCAAATTTCAGAAATCGCGAAGCATGAGAATATCTCCCAAAAGTTTTTGGAAAGCATTTTATTGACCCTCAGAAGAAATGGGTTTTTAGGCTCCAAGAAAGGAAAAGGTGGAGGATATTACCTTATAAAACGACCTGAGGACATTCAAATGACAGCAGTAATGCGGGTCTTGGAAGGTCCAATAGCCATGGTACCCTGTGTAAGCTTGAATTTTTACGAAAAGTGTGATGATTGTCCCGATGAAAACACCTGTGCCGTCAACCGCTTAATGCTCCAAGTACGGGATGGGGCCCTGAAGGTATACCGAAACAATACCCTGGCAGATCTTATTTCTTAACCGAGGTATTAAATCCTGATTTTTAAGAACGGATAGGCAACAATTTTTCAAGAAACTTTACAAATTCTGTTAAAATCTACAAAAACGATAGGGTAAACTGATTTTTTGTGCCCGCTTTAACGAATCGTATGGGAAATAAGTGTAGTTTTGAAATTCCTATCAAATTAGTAGGGTAATAAAAATCCATATGATTGCAGACCAACTTTTAGTTAATAACAAACGAGAAACCACCTCCTTTACCAAGGATAAAGTTTCTGAAAAACCGCAACGTAGCATAGCAAAATCCATCAGCTGGCGGATTATAGGCACGTTGGATACCATCATCATTTCGTGGATCGTTACTGGAACGTTGAGCTTGGCTTTTTCCATCGGTCTGGTAGAATTGGTTACTAAAATGGTGCTGTATTTTTTTCATGAACGCATTTGGAACACAATTTCCTGGGGTAAATAAAAAGACATGGCATTCTCTCAAACACAAATAGAAGGTTGGAACCTGCAGCTGAAAGAGGCAACCCCAGAGGAGATAGTGACTTTTGCTGTAAAAGAAGCGAAAAGTCCCTTGGTGACCACCAACTTTCGTCCATATGAAGTGAACATTCTTCATGCGGTTACACAGGTTAGTCCAGCTATCAAAGTGATTTGGTGTGATACCGGATACAATACCCCTCAAACCTATAAGCATGCTGAAAATTTGATTGAAAGCTTGGCCTTGAATATCAAATTGTATGTCCCAAAACAGACTGCCGCACATCGTGATGCTCTTATGGGAATTCCACAAATAGATGACCCTTTACACAAAAAGTTTACAGAGCAAGTGAAGCTCGAACCCTTTAAAAGGGCAATGGCAGAACATCAGCCCGATGTTTGGTTTACCAATTTGCGAAAAGGGCAAACGGCTTTACGGGATAGTTTGGACATTTTCAGTTTAGGAGGTGATGGGGTTTTAAAAGTAAGCCCATTTTACCACTGGAGCGATGCTAAGTTGGATGCCTATCTAAAGGAACACGAATTACCCAACGAACATAAATACTTTGACCCCACGAAGGTTTTGGAGAACCGGGAATGTGGGTTGCATACCTAATCATGTAAGCATAAAAATAGACACGGTGAGTACATTAATTTCAGAAATACCATCAGTTGAAACCTTGAATGCTGAATCCATTTTGCAAGGGAGCGCTTTGGAAAGTGAAGCGATTTATATCCTAAGGGAAGTAGCAGCACAATTCGAGCGTCCTGTTCTACTTTTCTCAGGCGGAAAGGACTCCATAACCTTGGTGCGATTGGCACAAAAAGCCTTCTATCCTGCCAAGATTCCGTTTCCATTAATGCATATTGATACTGGGCACAACTTCCCAGAAACTATTGCTTTCAGAGACAAGTTGGTAGCAGAGCTCGGAGTGGAATTAATCGTTCGAAACGTCCAGGATTCCATTGATCAAGGAAAAGTAGTGGAGGAAACTGGAAAATACGCAAGCCGAAACACGCTGCAGACTACAACCCTTTTGGATGCCATCGAAGAGTTCAAATTTGATGCTTGTATTGGCGGGGCTCGTCGCGATGAAGAAAAAGCGAGAGCTAAAGAACGTATTTTTTCAGTTAGAGATGACTTTGGGCAGTGGGACGAAAAAAACCAACGTCCTGAGCTTTTTGATATGTTGAATGGGAAAATTGAATTGGGACAAAATGTTCGCGTTTTTCCGATCAGTAACTGGACCGAATTGGATGTTTGGAGTTATATCCAACAAGAACAAATCGAAATCCCATCCATTTATTTTGCGCACAAGCGAAATACGTTTTTAAGGGATGGACTGATTTGGTCTGCTGAAGATGATGTGGTATTTCGAGCAGAAGACGAAGTTATCGAAGAAAGAACCGTTCGCTTCCGAACCGTAGGGGATATGTCCTGTACGGCTGCGGTGGAGTCTGAGGCGGATACGATTGATAAAGTAGTATCCGAAATTCGAGCTTCAAAAATATCAGAACGTGGCGCTCGGATTGATGACAAGCGTTCCGAGGCTGCCATGGAAAAAAGAAAACAACAAGGGTATTTCTAAAATAACCAACAAGAAAGAAGATGAAAGTACTGAAGATAGCAACAGCAGGAAGTGTTGATGATGGGAAAAGCACCTTGATAGGAAGGTTGTTGTACGATACCCAGTCCTTGACGGAAGATAAACTAGAGGCCATTAAAAAGAGTAGTGAACAACGGGGTTATGATTACCTTGATTTTTCACTGGCTACAGATGGTTTGGTAGCCGAACGGGAACAAGGAATTACCATTGACGTAGCACATATTTACTTCTCTACCCCAACCACGAGTTATATTATTGCCGATACCCCAGGTCATGTGGAGTATACGCGCAATATGGTGACCGGCGCTTCCACATCTCAAGCAGCTATTATTTTGATTGATGCCAGAAAAGGGGTAGTCGAGCAGACGTACCGTCATTTCTTTATCAATAATCTATTACAGGTAAAAAACATCATTGTTGCGGTCAACAAGATGGATTTGGTCAGTTATTCCGAAGAAGTTTTCGAGGACATCAAAAGAAATTTTGAGCTACTGAATGCAAACAGCACCTATCAAGAACAGAAGGTAGAGTACATTCCTGTTAGCGCTTTGCAAGGGGATAATGTTGTCCAAAAATCTGAGGCGATGCCTTGGTATGAAGGGGATACGATTTTAGGGCATTTGGAACAGTTGGAGAGCAGTGATATTCGCGACAAAAGCGCATTTCGTTTTCCGGTGCAGTCCGTCATTCGCCCGAAACAAGACGAATTTCATGATTTTAGAGGGTACGCTGGAAAAGTGTATGGTGGAGCATTATCCGTCGGAGATGAGGTGACCGTTCTACCTTCCATGACGAAATCGAAAATCAAAGCCATCCACTTTTTCGATAAAACCTTTCAACAGGCGAAACCGGGTACTTCGGTAACCCTTACTTTGGAAGATGACATCAACATTTCAAGAGGAGATATGCTCGTCAAAAGCGAGGAGCTTCCCAAAATTGAGAAAGATATCACGGCGACTGTTTGTTGGATGGATGCCAAACACTTGGTGCCTGGGACCAAGTACATTGTGCAACACAACTCCAATCAGATACTGTCCAAGGTGGGTCAAATCAAAGGATTGATTGCCACGGATTTCTCAGGAACCTTGGATTCGGGAAATAAATTGGCTCTAAATGAGATTGGAGAAGTAGAAATCAAGTTAAGTAAGCCCATGTTTTACGACGCATTTGCAGACAATAAGTCCAATGGAGCCTTTATTTTGATTGATGCGCAATCCAATACCACCGCTGGCGTAGGTTTCATCAACTAAACCAAAGAACAACGAAATTTTACAACGGGAAACCGTTTTGTTATAAATCTATAAAACTGATAGGAAAAGTAGGATAATGGAAAGTTTTAGAACAGAAATAGAGAATCCCGTTGTAGAAAAGGATATCATTGAGTTGGAGAAAAAAATTCGCCAATTCAAAGGTGGAGAAGTAGATGAGGAAAAATTCCGCAGCCTCCGTTTGGCAAGAGGTGTGTATGGGCAACGCCAACCCGGTGTCCAAATGATACGCATCAAACTTCCCTATGGGAAAGTAACGTCCAAACAATTGTTGCGTATTTCCGATGTGGCGGATGAATTCTCCACGGGTCGGTTGCATATCACTACCCGTCAAGATATCCAAATTCATTATGTGGATTTGGAGCGTACCCCTGAATTATGGGCGCAATTGGAGCGTGACGCTGTGACCCTTCGTGAAGCTTGCGGGAATACCGTTCGAAACGTAACGGCAAGTGAAACGGCAGGCATAGACCTTGAGGAACCTTTTGACGTCTCTCCCTATGCCCATGCCGTTTTTGAATATTTCCTTAGAAATCCCATTGGACAAGAAATGGGTCGGAAGTTCAAAGTGTCCTTTTCGGCTTCGGATGCAGATACCGGGCTTTCCTATATTCATGACCTTGGCTTTATAGCCAAAATCCAAAACGGACAGCGTGGCTTTAAAATTATGTTGGGTGGTGGATTGGGCTCCCAGCCGCGTCATGCGGATGAGCTCTATGCTTTTCTCCCAGCGGATAAGATCATTCCCTTAATGGAAGGCGTCATTCGGGTATTTGACCGCTATGGAGAACGCAAAAGTAGGTCCAAAGCGCGTATGAAGTTCTTGCTGAAGACTTTGGGACTCGATGGTTTCAAGGAATTGTTAGATGCTGAACAGCAGGCTATTCCGCACGAATCGTATCCCATTGACTTCGAAAAATATCCTCAAGTCCAAATAGCTAATGCGGATATTCCGCAGGTTTCCATTACGGATGAGGCGGCTTATGAAACTTGGCGGACCACAAACGTCATTCCCCAAAAACAAGAAGGTTTTGTTGCTATCGGTGTCAAGGTGCTTCTTGGGGACTTCTATACCGATAAGGCGCGGGCACTTGCTCATTTGGTTGAAAATTACGCGGCCGGCGAAGTACGTCTGTCCCTTCGTCAAAACATTTTGATTCCTTTTGTTAAAAAAGAACTGGTTCCATTTTTCTATCAAGAACTTCAAAAACTGGGCTTTGCTGAACCGGGTTACAACAGAGCCCTTGATATTACATCTTGTCCAGGTACGGACACCTGTAATTTGGCAATTGCCAGCAGTACGGGAATCGCGGCGGAACTCGAACGCGTCATCAAAGAAGAATACCCAGAATATACCAGCAATACGGATGTGGTTATCAAAATCAGCGGATGCATGAACTCCTGCGGGCAACATACCATGGCCCATATTGGTTTTCAAGGGATGGCCGTTCGCACAAAAGACAAGCAAGTTGCCCCAGCGCTACAAGTGCTGCTAGGGGGTGAAAATTTTGGTAATGGCAAAGCGCGCTTTGCGGATAAGGTTATTAAAATACCAAGCAGACGTGGTCCAAAAGCGCTACGCCTGATTTTAGATGATTTTAGCGCTCATGGTCAGGGCAGCTCTTTTGGCCAATATTATACGAGCAAAGGAGAGGATTACTTTTATGAATTCCTAAAACCGCTTGCCGCTACAGATAATCTTACTCCTGAGGACTTTATCGACTGGGGCAATGAAACAAAATATGAAAAAGCCATTGGCGTAGGGGAGTGTGCCGGAGTGATAGTGGATTTGGTAGCCACTTTGTTTTTGGAGAGTCAAGAGAAAATTGAACATGCTGAGGAAGCACTTTCCAAACAAAAATGGGCAGCAAGTATTTATTATGCCTACCAATCCATTGTAAATTCTGCCAAAGCTTTGCTTACTGCTGAGAAAGTGAAAACCAACACCCATGCGAGCATCATCAAAGATTTTGACCGGTTATATGTAGAAACGGGCAAGATTTATTTTCCGGAAGGATTTGAAGCCCTAACACTACAGTTAAATCAAAATAAACCCACTGAAGAATTCGCGACGCGTTATTTGGCTAATGCCAAAAAAGTATTGATGCGTTTGGAAGCCTTCAGAAAATTGGAATTGGAACATGCGTAGTGGGAAATTAACAGTAGTGGGTGCGGGTCCTGGAGATGTAGAACTCATCACCCTAAAGGGTGTCAAAGCCTTGGAGGCT